>NZ_JACHEN010000027.1 GCF_014205875.1 Anaerosolibacter carboniphilus | reverse complement strand
AGCCTAAAACCCCCATATCACATGGAATAATCCATGCAATCTGAGGGTTTTAAATTGGTCAAGATTAAATATTTTACTTAATGCAACACTAGAACATTTTATGTGCCTTTTTGATTAAAGTTTAAAGATACTGATAGATTGTTTTAGCTCTGTAGACAATTGATTTAGCTTTTCGATTTCTTCAACGATATAAAGAATAGAAGCTGTTTGTTCTTCTGTAGATGCAGTCACTTCCTCTGTACTGGCTGCTGTCTGTTGGGATATAGCAGAAATACTTTCGACTTCCTGAAGGATACTTTGACCTTCACCCTTCACAAGACTTGTCGCTTGGGTAATTTCCTTCACTTGATCTGTAATCATATCTACCACATCTAAAATCTGCTGGAATACCTTTGATGTGTTTTGTACAGACACGCTTTGGGCGCCAATGGCATCGGTAGCTGATTTTACCGTGTCTACAGCCGTATTTGTAGCATGTTGGATATCTTTAATGATATCTTGAATCTTACCTGTAGATATCTGAGATTCTTCTGCTAGCTTACGAACTTCGTCGGCCACTACAGCAAATCCCCTACCTTGTTCACCAGCTCTAGCAGCTTCAATGGCAGCATTTAAAGCCAATAAATTTGTCTGCTCAGAGATCCCTTGAATAACCTCGATAATCTGGCTGATCTGCAGGGCCTTGTCATTTAATGTAAAGATGATGTCTGAAACATTATTAACAGCTTTTGTACTCTGAACCATTTTTATTTCTTGATCTTCAACGATCTGTGTACCGTCTTTTACGAGATCAGCTGCTTTCGATGCAGATTCATAGGAATGGGTACTGCTATCGGCAATTTCGTCGATAGAACGGACGATGCTATTTATAGCGACAGAAGTGGTTTGTACACTTTTTGCTTGATCATCACTGCCCAAAGCTAAGTCATTAATGGCTTCAGAAATCTGGGTGGCCACCTGACCAGCCTGTTGGGATGAGAACAAGACGCCGTTTGCAGTGTTGCTTACATTATCCGAAGCGAGCACCACGTGCTGAATCAAGTTCTTTAGATTATTTTTCATTTCCGTGAAGGAATCAGCCAATTCTCCTATTTCATCCTTTGTACTTACCTGGAAGCTATAGGCTAGATTCCCTTGTGCCAATTGCTTGGCAGCTTCATTTAAGGTAGAAAGAGGTTTCATTGTATATTTAGAGAAAGCGTAACCGATGGCTGCAGCCAAGGACAAAATAATACCTACTAAAATAAGGGTATTCCTTTGAGCCTTTGCAACAGGGTCATAGGCTTCCTGGTCAGATTGTCTTACCACGACAGCCCAACCAACAGAGGGAACAGAAGTATAGCTGCCGAATACTTTGCTGTCATTATAAATATAGTTTTCTGCACCCGTTTGACCATTGAGTGCTTTTGCAACAGTAGGAATATCTGAAACGTCTTTTCTTTCATCAACCAAGGGTTGGTCCTTGTGAGCAAGAATTTGGCCTTTGGAATCTGTGACAAAAGCATACCCTGTTTTACCGATGGTAATTGGCTTTCGCATTTCCTCAATTGCAGAAAGATCTAACGTTCCGCCCAAGATACCTATTAGTTCACCTGAGGGATTAAAGATTGGCGAAGCTATGACGACTGCTGGCTTGCCAGTGGTTTTTGAAATGAGGACATCGCTGATGATGGTTTTTTTCTGGGATATAACGCCTGTAAAATAATCACGATCAGAAAGATTGTCAAACTGTGTCTTGCCGTCAGAACGGGCAACCTGCAGACCAGTTATATCCGTGACATATAACACAGCAAAATTGTGATATCTTTTGTTGAGGGTTTCTAAAACATGTTTTTGATCTTCAGCATTGTAGAGACGGATATCATCGAGGTTAGAGATACCTTCTAGGAGAGCTACGTTGGCTTGAAGAAATGAATCAATTTGATCGCTGAGCCCTTTCACTAACTCTGTAGTGGTGTAAGTAAGGTTCTCCTTAATCAGGGTTACCTGGGTTCGGGCAGATATGTAACCAATTGCCGATACTGAAATGAGAATCAATACAACCAACAGAGAGATAAATTTGGTGCTAAGTTTGATTTGTTTGAACATGTTCGTTTGTGCTCCTTTCTAAAGGTGGATAAAATAGATGGTTTGCTGTTTGCAATAAGGGCAAAGACAGATCCGTCAAGTAGCACCATGGAAATTGGAAAAACCCCGGACATGAACCTTATTTTTAAGCGTTTTAGACATGAAATTGATGTGAAAAATAAAATGAAAAATTAAGAGTTAGTTGATATTATGATATATGTTTTAATGACAATAGTCAACAAAAATTGACAAATTTTGGACTAATGTTGAGAAAAATAGTACTTGAGAATTAGGAAAACAAGCAGAGGTAAACGATAAATATAATTATATTTAAATGTATTATTATTGAAATTTCAGAATAAATATTACTTATGAAGGTGTTGATCGCAGCAACGGTAAAATAAAAAGCCTATATTTTTATGAATATTAAATGCGTTCATTTTATCTCAAGTGTCTTTTTCATAAAAAGCTGTTGTTTAATCTGCATCTATAGATGTATAATTGATGTATATGTTGAAAATGATAGACAATAGGAAAAAGTAAGATGAAAGAAATGAGGATGATTTATGATGAAAACAAAGTTAACTGAATTATTGAATATCCAGTATCCTATCATACAAGGTGCAATGGCTTGGGTTTCAGATGGAAAGTTGGCAGGTGCTGTATCTGCGGCTGGCGGAGCTGGAACCATTGCAGCTGGAGGCAGAACGGCTCAATGGGTAAAGGAGCAAATAGAGATCGCCAGGGGAATTACCGATAAACCTTTTGGTGTTAATATCATGCTTATGGCCGCGAATTGTGACGAAATTGTAGATGTGGTATGCGAAGCCAAAGTGGCATATGCTACATTAGGGGCAGGAAATCCCGTGCCATATTTTGAGAAACTACATAATGCGGGTATCAAGGTTATTCCAGTGATTCCCAATGTGAAGCTGGCCAAAAGAGTGGCAGATAAAGGCGCAGATGCCCTTATTATTGAAGGCATGGAAGCTGGGGGCCATATAGGGAAGCTCACCACGATGGCACTTATGACTCAGGTAATCCCAGAGGTTGATATTCCTGTCGTTGTAGCAGGTGGTATCGCTGAGGGAAGAGGCCTGGCAGCGGCGCTAGTCATGGGAGCAGCTGGTGTTCAGATGGGAACCAGATTCTATGCTTCTGAAGAATGTACTGTCCATATCAATGCAAAAAATAAGATTGTAGAAGCGATAGACACCGATACAGTCGTAACAGGGGCTCTACATGGACATGCTGTTAGAGGTATTCAGAATCAGATGACCAATAAGTACTTAACATTAGAAAAGGAAGGGGCATCTGAATCAGAACTGGAAAAGCTGGTGATTGGTACCAGCAGAAAAGCACCTGTTGATGGAGATGTGGATTGGGGACTTGTGCAAGCAGGACAAAGTCTTACAGTGATTAATGAATTAAAGTCTTGCAGCGAAATCATTGAGAGTATTGTAGCAGAAGCAAAGAAAGCATTAGCTGACGTTCAAAGATATATTTAGATCAAATATATAGAATGACCAAAAGACCTTGGAGAAATCTAAGGTCTTTTCTATCGTTAAATTTTAAATTGTACAAATACCATAACCCTGATATAAAGCATATGTTATAGTAATGTAAAAATAAGGGGGGGATTGCTATATGCTCGACATCAAGGAAGAGATAGAATTTTGGACGGGGATTATGAGAGATCATGGTGAATTCCAGTATACAAACTTATCGCCAAAAGAAGTAGAGGCGATTCAGACTGCCTCCTACTTTATGAGTTTATTTAAGGCACTCCATGAAGAAGTAAAATCTTTCAATGGGGAATTGTCACCTATAGAACTGTCAAATCTGATATCAAAAAACATGGTGGCTTTGGGACAATTTATTCAATTCAAAAGAGTGTTATTGACAAAGCTAATGCAGTGCGATATTGCGTTAGGACTTCCTCCATCCTTTGTCAATCACATGATTAATGAAGCCATGGAATATCATAGGGTTCTTTGCATGGCTCAGGGAACTCTTCCGTTTAACAAGGCATTAGAGAATATTCGTCTTCATAAGGTATGGTTACCAGATGCTTCAGGTCATGCCAGTGCTATCGCAGCAGAATTGGATCCGATTGAGACAGAACTTATTCATAAGGCGGAAAAAT
The DNA here is from genome assembly GCF_014205875.1 of Anaerosolibacter carboniphilus. Taxonomy (GTDB): domain Bacteria; phylum Bacillota; class Clostridia; order Peptostreptococcales; family Thermotaleaceae; genus Anaerosolibacter; species Anaerosolibacter carboniphilus. The sequence continues at coordinate 65,277 of NZ_JACHEN010000027.1, read as the reverse complement.
TTGTAAAGCGCTTTGATCAGCTATTTAAGAAAGCTTTCGAAATGTTTAAAATGTTCGAAAGAACAGGACTTGAAGATGGCGGACTTCAGTATTTTAATCATGAAGTGGAAGAAGAGCTTCAAAAGTTCATATGTTATCTGGAAAAGGTAAAGGAAGTCAGATCAAACTGCAAAGTTTATGCAACGGGCATGGCTTCACCACTGATGCCAGATCATATGATGCGGGAGGAAAAGTATTATATCTATAGAGTCCAGATATTGCATCAATAATTGAAATGATAGGAAAAAGGAACGTCTACGAAGTTACATAAGATACGTTCCTTTTTATTTTGACCTTACCCTGTTTTATTTAACTTCCATGTAATAGGCTATGTTGGCATTAGAATCCTTTATACCTCTTATTTTTGCGGTTTTACAAGTCATGATGGTCGTTACGCCAGGACCATGGCCCATTTTAATACAATCACTGTGGATGATTACGCCAATGGTTACAGCCCCCTTTAAATATCCTCTACCATAAGAATTATCACAGTCTCTAAGGAGGACAAGATCACCGAAGCGAAGTTGATCTAATCCATACGCTTTATTGGCCTCAGGATCAGCGGTCATGATATCATAATCGCCTTTTGCAGCTGTGGCAGCACCAGTGCCGGATCCCATCAGATAGGCTGGAACCTCCGTAACCACCGGAACCTCTAAACAACCGTCATCAGCTATTTTAATATTCATTTTTTTCAGTAGTTCAGGGTCAAGATTCATGATCATGACTTCATCAAACCCTTGAATTTTCAATCCTTGGCCATAAGATTTTATCAAAATCTGATCATCAATAGACATTTTTTCGAGATCTTTTTGATGAAAGTATATCATAACATGTTCTACACCACCATGGATACCAGTAACAAAGCCTTCCGCACCCTTTGCATCACCACTTACAACCTTGGCTTCGTTGCCGATACAAGCCAGAAGGTTTAAAGCCCCATTAGATTTTTCGTCCTTTGCTTTGATGGTTACCCCTGGCTCAATATGGTCCCCAACCCAACCCATGGCAGGATCTCCAATTCGTACATTATAAGTAATACCACCAGTGGCAGGTAGAATATGGGAAGTCCCATCATGCATCAAGCGGTATGGGTAGACTGAAGATGGATGGGAAATTTGACCCTGAACAGATTGCATCACCAATCTATTCGTATTTGTTTTGATCATGGAAAAGCCCCCTTCATATATTCAGATATTTAGAAACTCGAAAGAAGAATCAATATAAATAGTTCTTCACAAAAAAATTTTCTCCTGTTTTAATTCCACAAAGAAAAAGGAAGTATATGATGAAAGTTGCAAATATAAGAAAGAAATATTATTATCTAAGAAAAAATAGAAATAAATTACAAAATAATACATAATTAGACAGGAACTCTCAGGAAAATATCCAATATATATCTTATCAATGGATTGTAAATGAAAATATAGTTAAAGGATGACACATGGGATGAAAAGAGAAATTATCGTCTATGGATTGGACAAGATCGGAGAAGTGATTGATACTGCTATCAGTGACTTGAACTGGAAGGGAAATTCCTTTGATATAAGGATTATATTGATGGAGGCGTTCACCAATGCTTTTATCCATGGTAATCAAAAGGACACCTTAAAGCCAATTTTTTTTCGGTATGATTTTTCTGACAGCAAGGTTCAGTTCGAGATTCAAGACTGTGGTGATGTGCAGAATGAAGTCAGCATACCGATAGCGTTATCAGAGGAAAGCATTCTTAACGAAAGCGGGAGAGGATTGTTTATTATTCAGTCCTTTTCAGATCATGTTCAATTTCGAAACAATACCTTGATCATTGAAAAAAGTATTGTCTGTCAACCATAGGATATGAAAATCTAGGCGTATTATTTTACAAAGACAAGATGGGGGTTAACGTAATGAGGTTTAGTTTAAGGGTAAAATTATTATTGAGTTTTTTTCTTGCAATCACTGTTCCACTGGGTGTTTTAGGATTTCTATCTTATCAAATGGCTTCCAATGCTTTACAGGAGACCATTGAGCAACAACTCCATGAAACCACCAGTCAGACTAGTAAGGCTGTGGAACAAACGACGGATTCTGCCAAAAAAGTTCTTCGAATTTTGAGCCACAACCAAGATATTATTCGAGCAGCTGCAGGTGAGGGAGAAACAGCGAATCTGAACGCTTTTAACTATCTGAGTAAGGAATACAAAGACAATAGTGATTTGCTTGATTCTTTAATTGTGGCAGATATCAATGGGAAGGGTGTCCTTTCCAATGAAAATCCATCTATAGATATGGATCTGACAGATCGAGATTATGTGAAGAAAGCACTTCAAGGGTCTACTGCCATGAGCGAGGTTATCACATCAAAAATCTCTGGCGAATTGGTGGTAGCCATTGCAGAGCCCTTACTCATTGAAAATAAAGTAGTAGGCGTTTTAATCGGAAGCATCAAGTTTGACAATATCACGAAGCATGTGGGGGAAATAAAAATCGGAGAGAGCGGCTATGCCTATATGGTCAATAAAGATGCTCTTGTGGTAGCCCATCCCAATAAAGAGAATATTCTTAAGCTCAATATTTATGAGACAGATAATCAAGAATTAAAGGCTTTGGCAGAGAAAATGCAAGCTGGAGAGACAGGAACTGGGTTTTATACATATGAGGGCGTTTACAAATTTGTGAGTTTCCAATCTGCAGGAAACTGGGTTGTAGCTGTAACAGCAAACTATGATGATTATATGTCCTCAGCCTTGGATATCCGATTGAATACTATTCTGATTACATTCATCTCGATTCTTGCTGCTATGATATTTGCCTATTTCTATGGGCAATTCGGTATTATTTCTCCGATTCGCAAACTTCAAGGATTAATGAATCGGGCAGGAGAGGGAGACTTAACAGTAATTGCTCAAATAGATACGAAAGATGAGTTCCAAGATTTAGCTACTTCTTTTAATCAGATGATCGAGCACCAGTCAAGCATTGTATCTCAAGTGCGTTCAGGAGCTCAAGAATTGGCGGCTGCCTCGGAGGAAATGGTAGCTTCCTCGGAGCAGGTAAATGGTACGACCCAGACCATTGGCGTCAGCATCCAGGAGGTAGCAAAGGACATGGATCAGCAAAATCACTCAGTTGTAGACGTCTCTAAGGTACTGGTACAACTATCCAGTTTGGTTCAGCTTGCTCAAAGTAAAGCCATGGGGACAAATGATAGCGCCAAACATACCATGGAGACCGCAGAGCAGGGACGAAGCAAGGTAAATGAGACCGTCATTGCTATGGAAGTCATCGAACACAGTACCAATGATACGGCTGAAATTCTGGAGGTTTTAAATGATTTATCCTTGAAAATTGGGGGTATAATCAATACAATCAATCAAATTGCCGAACAGACAAATCTACTTGCTTTAAATGCTGCTATTGAGGCTGCGAGGGCAGGAGAACATGGTAGAGGATTTGCAGTAGTGGCAGAAGAGGTAAGGAAGCTATCAGAGGAATCCAATCAAGGAGCTAAGGAGATCACTGTCATGATTCAACAAATGGTAGAGCAAACAGAAAAAGCTGTTTTATCTATGAATCATGGAAAGGATGCGGTAGAAAATGGCGTAAAGGTCGTAAAAGAAACGGATCAAGCCTTTATAGGCATTATTTATGCTGTGGAGGGCATGGTCAAAAACATCAAAGAAATTGTTGAGATTACAAAGGATGAAGTAGCAACATCAGATCAAGTAATAAAATTGATTGATACTGTTGCCACTATTACAGAAGCCACCAGTGCAAATGGTGAAGAAGTGGCGGCCGCTACAGAAGAACAAACGGCAGCTGTAGAAACTTTGGCTGCTACAGCTGAAGAGGCAAGTTCTATGGCCAATTCTCTAGATGCGTTGGTAAGAAAATTTATTATTAGGGGTGAATAGCATGGAGATCACCATGAACACGCATATAAATGCAGAGCATATTGTAATTCCTAGAAATTTCTCCGTTGAGGAAGTCGGAAAGATTCGAAGCGAGATTTATGGTATGTTTGAAATAGGAAAAATACATTTTGTTATTGATTTCCAGCATTGTGAATTTATCGATAGCACGGGATTAGGAGTTTTAGTAGGGGTATACAAGAGGTGTATGGATAATAGAGGTACTTTGAAAATCATTGGTGTCCATGGAAATGTGCAACGAGTTTTTCAATTGACACGGCTGGATAAAGTGTTTGAAATAGATGCCCATTAAAGAAGAGAAGGTTATAGGAATTTAATTCCTATAACCTTCTCTTCTTTGTACAGGCACAAGAAATCCTTATTAAATAGTAATATATCATATACAAATAATAATCAGAATCAAATAAGATAATTATCAACTGAAAATTAAGGAGGCAATATTCATGTGTGGGATTACAGGATGGATTGATTGGAATCATGACTTAACACAAAAGAGGAATGTATTAGAAGAAATGACGGCTACTCTGGCAAATAGAGGTCCTGATGCTAAAGGCTTATGGTTGTCTTGCCATGCTGCCCTAGGACATCGAAGGCTTTCTGTTGTAGACCCTGAAGGAGGAGCTCAGCCCATGATCAAAGAGAGAGATGGCAATACCTATGTGGTGATATACAACGGGGAGCTGTACAATTTTGTAGATCTTCGCAACGTTTTGAAAAGTAAAGGATATCACTTTCAAAGTAATTCGGATACAGAGGTGTTACTGGTAGCTTATATGGAATGGGGGCCCCAGTGTGTAGAGTATTTTAATGGTATATTTGCCTTTGGCATATGGGATGATAAAAATCAAACCTTGTTTATGGCTAGAGATCGCTTGGGTGTAAAACCCCTCTTCTATGCTGAGACCAGTGACGGCATAGTCTTTGGCTCTGAAATAAAGTCAATTTTAGAAAATGATAGAATCAAAGCGGAGGTAGATGAGGCGGGCTTATCTGAAATCTTTATCATGGGTCCCTCAAGAACGCCAGGACATGGTGTCTTTAAAGGGATTTACGAGGTAAGGCCTGGTTTTTGTCTTCTTTATGATCGAAGTGGCGCCCATCTGCGGAGATATTGGCAGTTTGAGAGTAAACCCCATATGGACGATATGGAAAACACAGAGAAGACCATAAGGGAATTACTAATTGATGCTGTGGAGAGACAACTGGTGGCAGATGTGCCAGTCTGTACTTTTTTATCAGGAGGGATTGACTCCAGCGCCATATCAGCCATTGCGTCAGAAGCATACAAACGGAATGGGACTGGGCAGCTTCATACTTACTCCATAGACTATACTGACAATGATAGGTATTTTAAAGCCAATGAGTTCCAACCTAATTCAGATGGTCCATGGGTAAAAAAAGTATCAGAATACCTAGGTACCCATCATCACTATATATATGTGGATACACAACAGTTGGTGGATGCCTTAGATGCATCTTTATATGTGAGAGATTTACCGGGCATGGCTGATATTGATTCATCTTTATACTTGTTTTGTAAAGAAATTAAAAAAGATGCCACTGTTGCCTTGTCAGGAGAATGTGCAGATGAGATGTTTGGTGGATATCCATGGTTCCATGATACTGAAGCGCTTAAGAATAATTCCTTCCCTTGGGTAAGAAATTTTGAAGAAAGAATGAAACTTCTTTCACCGGAACTCTATCAAAGAATTCAGCCCAAGGATTATTTAGACGCCAGGTATCAAGAAACATTAAAAGAGGTGCCACATCTACCTGGAGAAAAGCCTGAAGACGCAGCGAGGCGTACTCTATTCTACATGAATATGATCTGGTTCATGACGACCTTATTGGATCGTAAGGATCGTATGAGCATGGGAACAGGTTTAGAGGTTAGAGTACCTTTCTGTGATCATAGACTGATGGAATATGTCTGGAACATACCATGGGAAATGAAAAACTGTGATGATCGGGAGAAGGGAATCCTTCGGAGGGCTTTGAAGGGCATTCTGCCTGAGGATGTCATTATGCGAAAGAAAAGTCCTTATCCAAAGACCCACAATCCTAGTTACTTGGCAGCAGTGAGGGAACGCTTAACAACCATCATTGAAAATCCAAATTCTCCATTATTGCAATTTGTAAATAAAGACAAATTAAATCAGCTTCTAAGTGCCAGAGATATTGGCTTTAATAAACCCTGGTTCGGCCAGTTGATGAATGGGCCTCAGTTGTTTGCATATTTGATACAAGTAAACACTTGGTTTGAAAAATACAAGGTGAGCATTAAGTAGAAAAATAAATAAACCAAATGAGACGCGCTAGCGCGTCTCATCTGGTTTATTTTCAACAGGCAAATGATCAGGGATAAGAATACCGCCGGAAACCACCATTTTGATTGCTGCTTCCACGGTTATATCTAACTTGATGGTATCCTCGTCAGGAATCATCACCAGCATACCTGAAGTTGGATTGGGCGTTGTAGGGATAAATATGCTTTTAAGATTTTTATCTGTTTTTGTTTTTGCCTCCTGTGGAGCTTCCGATGTGACAAAACCAATGGCATAAATACCTTTTGTGGGATATTGTACCAAAACAGCAGATTTAAAAGCGCTTTTTTGATCTGTGAATATGAGATCCACCAACTGTTTCATTGAAACAAAAACCGTACTGACAAGAGGAATTCTTCGTAATACTGCTTCTGCGATATGAATCAGTTTCCTTCCAAGATAATTTCTTGAAATGACACCAGTTGCAAATATGATGAGCAGGGTAAGGATGATTCCAACCCCAACCAGAGGGAAGCCTATAAGTTGTTCCAAGGGTTGACGGAAAATCAGATCAATTCGATTGAATAACCATCCCACAATACTCAAGGTACCTACGATTGGTATTAATGCTAATAATCCAGTAAAAAAAATTCCTCTGACGTGCTTCAAGTCCCATTTCCTCCTAAGAAATAATATAATTTCTATCTTATTATAAAGGGTAGTTTTTCTTTTGTATAGGGGCGAAAAAGAAAAACGAACACAATGGCGTGTTCGCTTTTTAGATATTTTAATAGGATGCTTTATCCAGGGCAATCAACATCTGAAGAGGAGGATTTTGGTCTGCCAGTCCAACGGCATAAATCGTATAGTACCTATTCCCTTGAATTACTACATTTGGTACAGTTAGAATCACTTGGGTAGTTCCTGCAACCCGTGCTTGAATCGTGTATCTACTTGGATTGATGATCAGATTGTTACTGATTTCTTTAAATTCAATGTTTCTAAAGAGGATAGTACCATCGGATGTGACGAGATCAACCATGGGAGAATTGGGAGATAAATGAACAAATTTAATCTGAGAACGATTTGCTGGCAGTGGTAAGGCTGTATCAGGAACGATGAGGGCTTTGATATCTCTCCGCATACCTGTAGCTGCAATTGTATAATTAGAATCGGGCATAACATCCAGACTCGTATTGATCAGGGGTGTTACTTTTGTACCTGCTGGATATATAAGAATTGAATATCTTCCTGGAGTCAATGGGAGATAAGGCGTAAAATTCTTATAGGTTAAATTTTGGGCAATGAGATTGCCGCTTGCATATACATCTACCGCTGGGGTGTCGGGGGAGGCATGGAGTATTCTTATATAGGATGGGATAGGAGCCATCCTGTACATACATGGAGGATATGGAGAATAATACAAAAAGATCAGCACCTTTCTCATGAATTGATTAAGAAGCATGTATATATTTTTTTCCACTATGAAACAGACTACTTTATAAATCATAAAGTAGTCTGTATGATATGGACAAATGAAAATTGGATTAATAGTAAATTCTTACAAATTTAATAGAATATATGTCACACAATACCAAATCGTCGGTTTCAGGCTCTCTGATAATGACATAACTGATGCCTACATCGACGAGGGTACCTTCTCTATCGACGAACATATTTGTGCCAATAAGAAAGTCAATTTTTACATACCTGCCAATTTGTGTCTTAAGATATCCTTGTGTATAGCTAATATCTTGCTCGACTGGGGCGCCTGGTTCGATTTCAAAGTCAGGTGGAATGGTAGTGTCAATTGGTGTTGGCAAAGGAACTGGGGGAACGGCGGTGGTACCTGGTGTGGCAGGGGTCATTGGCATCATTGGCATTATGGGCATTCCTGGTGTCATGGGCATACCAGGCATCATAGGGCCCATAGGCATCTGACGGTAGTAATAGCTTGGATAATCTTGACGAAACATATATCATCCTCCTTAAATATAATTATGATTGATTATGTCTGTGCATAAAGCTCTGTTGGATTATAGAAGCAGTGTTGTATTACACGTACCTGGAAGGTACCAGAACCGTTGCGTGGGAATGTTTGTATGCATGTAGGCTGAAACGGGTTGAAGTACCATAAGGAATAACCCACAGTAAACAATCGGTTGCCAGCTATGGCCCAATCGGCAATATCATAGTGAATCTGCTCTGGTGGGTTTGACCAGATCGTTTGAGGATTGGGTTTACCTGCTAAAACAGAGCGCATGCAATCAAATTGTCCTTTTTGATACATTACTTTTCGGAGATCACCTTGGCCGATACGGTGGTATTCGCCATAGGGAACCCGGACTCTGTTCATGATGACAGTAGCAACGGCTTTCATACCATTTTCTCCTTCGCCACCTGCTTCACATCGAATCATTCTTGCCAGCAATTCTCTGTCGGAATAAGCCATGATTTTATCACCTCGATTTCTCGTATACGCAAAAAATCTATACTACCCAAAGATAGAACAAAACATAAAATGCATTCAGGGAACCATAAGGAAGCTGTCTTGCAGCCATCGAGAAAAACATAGGGCTTCCTCAATAAATTGACGCAGTCAATTTTGTTCTGATACTACTACAATATTCATTATGATTGAAAAAAGTACTAAATATTATGGAGGAATCTACAAGAAATCAGGGAAATATATATAGGGATATTACATTTCAAGATATAGCGTCGAGGGGGATGAAAAGGAGCATGACATTGAGGATCAGAGTGTTTAACGATTCGCTGGAGGATGCGACCCAATTAAAGGGAATAGATCAATTGACATTCCAGGACTGCAAATATAGTGAAGAGAAAATTATCGAAATCGCCAAGGATCAGCGAAATAAGATATTTGTTGCAGAAAAAGATAGAGAAATAGTAGGATTTATCAGTCTCTTACAGGTACAAACCTTACACTATAGAGGATTATGGGTAGATTTGATCGCTGTAGCACCTGCTTATCAGCATATGGGCATAGCCACCAAGCTATTGGAACAGGGGAAACAATATAGTGAGGAATTGGGTGTGGATTTTGTTAGTGGATTGGTAGCTATCCAAAATATTGGATCTCAAGGAACATTTAAAAAGAGCGGCTTTCGCCCTCAGGAGAAGGATTTTAATCTGTTCGTGTGGGAAAGAAAATAATAAAGAAGTAGATAGACAAGTAAGGATTCAAAAAATGAAAAAGAGACAGAGAAAGGATGAAGTATACATGGGACAAGGCTATATTTATAATAGGACCCTAAATGAATGGAGGATAGATTTTCCATTACTTAAGGAGCTGATGGCATATGAACCGATCCTCTGGGAGAACCCTAAAAAAGATACAGTGAAAAATCACCTTCCCTCTCTAACTCTGACAGAAGAGGATATCATGGATGCAGAAAAAAGGTGGCAGAGATTTGCACCCTTAATTCAAGCGCTTTTCCCAGAAACAGAGGGTAGCCAAGGTATTATCGAATCTCCTCTAAAGGAGATTTCTAAAATGAAGTTATATTTGGAAAGTAAAAATGAAATGAAGATTCCAGGCAGATTATTCCTCAAATGCGATAACGAGCTGCCAGTGGCAGGCTCCATCAAAGCCAGGGGTGGGATCTATGAAGTACTGAAGCATGCGGAGACCCTGGCGATAGAGCATGGTCTATTATCCCATAAAGATAATTATGCCATCATGGCATCAGAAGACTTTAGGAGATTTTTTCAGAAATATGGAATCGCCGTTGGCTCCACAGGTAATCTAGGGCTGAGCATTGGAATTATCAGTGCAGCCATTGGCTTTCGCGTAACAGTTCACATGTCTGCTGATGCCAAGGAGTGGAAAAAGGTTCTTTTGAGAAAAAAAGGTGTTCAGGTGATTGAATATGCGTCGGATTATAGCAAGGCTGTAGAAGAGGGGAGAAAACAATCGGATCAGGACCCCATGAGTTATTTTGTTGATGATGAGCAATCAAAGGAATTGTTTTTAGGCTATAGTGTTGCAGCCTATCGTCTAAAAAAGCAGCTAGAAGAAAACGATATTAGGAGCGATAAAGATCACCCTTTGATTCTTTATTTGCCCTGCGGTGTTGGTGGTGCTCCGGGTGGTGTTACCTTTGGTGCGAAGCTCCTTTTCGGGGAAGATGTGTATTGCTTCTTTGCAGAACCCACCCACTCACCCTGTATGCTATTGGGTTTGATGACAGGCCTTTATGAAAAGGCAAGGGTTCAGGATTTCCATATGGATAATGTGACGGAAGCCGATGGTCTTGCGGTAGGAGCACCCTCAGCTTTGGTAAGTCGGATGGTAGGGCCTTGGATTGACGGGGTTTATACTGTGGATGATTCAGAGCTATATTCCATCGTGACCAAGCTGAAAGATTTAGAGGATATTAAGATTGAGCCATCCTCCGCTGCCGCCCTCCTAGGATTTAAACGTTTTAAAGAGAATAGTGCTTCCATAGAAAAAATTGCCCTGGAAAATGCAACCCATATTGCTTGGGCTACGGGAGGGCTCTTTGTACCTGAAGACCTCATGGAAGAATTCTATAAAAGAGGTATGGAAAAAAGATAGGAAATGATAAAAAGATTCATTGAAAAATAGAGAGTTTTTTAACTTGACTTTGCAAAAACATGGTGGATATGGTATAAAGCTTTATAGGGTATAATAGATTTATAAAGCAGAAAAGGAGAATGTCTGTGAGAACATTTAAAGATTATAAACTGAAGGAATTCATAGCAAAGAACTTAGAAAAAATAGATATCATACAGCCTAGCGAAATACAGGAAAAGACGATCTTACCCATTTTAGAGGGGAAAGATGTAATTGGTAAGGCAAAAACAGGTACGGGTAAAACTTTGGCTTATTTGCTGCCGATGATTCAGAAGATTGATCCTCAAAAAAGAGAGTTACAAGCGTTGGTTTTGGCACCAAGCCGTGAGCTAAGCTTACAAATTCAGAGAGAAGCTGAAAATATCATTCAGGATACGGAAATCAGGATTCAGTCCATCGTAGAGGGGATGGATATCGAACGTCAATTGGAAAAGCTAAAAGAAAAGCCTCATGTGATCATTGCGACACCAGGAAGGCTAGTACATATCATTGGTCTCAAAAAAATAAAGATGCATGGAGTGAATATTATTGCTTTAGATGAAGTGGACCAGATTTTGGAACAAGGATTGGGTGAAAAGGTCAATGCAGTGATACAAAGCACATTAAGGGATAGACAATTGCTGAGCTTTTCAGCCACCATGTCCGACGCAGCCAAGGAGGTTTTGTATCAACTGATGAAGGAACCCCAATATATCAATTTAGATGAAGCGCAACCGATCCCTAATAAAATTGAGCATCAGTATGTTGTAAGCAAGACCCCGAAAAAGACAGAAACCTTAGAGGAATTGCTACAAGCGATTAAACCTTCTAAAGCACTTATCTTTATTAATAAAAATGAGAACGTGGATCGTTTTGTAAAGGATCTTCATCGAAAGGGATATTCCATCGGAGGAATTCAAAGTAGGACGAAAAATCAGGACAGACAGCATTTGCTGGCTTCTTTTCAAAAAGGAAAGCTAAAGCTATTGGTTACCACTGATTTATTTACAAGGGGAATGGACTTTAGAAATGTATCTCATATTTTTAATATGGATCTGCCTTTAAATAAAATTGATTATCTCCATCGAGCGGGGCGAACAGGCAGAATGCATAGAGAAGGTGTGGTTATTAACATTGTAAAGGACCGAGAAAAATTCATCATGTATAAAATGATGAAAGAATTGAATATACAAGTGAAGCCAGTGACTATTATCAATAGTAAAGTGGTTCCAGTGGATAAAATCATTCAAAGGAAGAAGAAGGATTAGCGATTTTAATCATGTATAGTGGGGGAGAAAGAAATGAAGGTTTTGTTTACCTATGATTATGGTCAAAAAAAGATGTCTTGTGTTCAAGATTTGGGTTATGAGGTTGTTTATGTCTATGAAAAGGACGTAAGGCTGAATGAACAGACAAAGGATGCAGAAATTCTCGTTTGCTACAATCCGTTCCCTCACCTGGATATTCAAAGGATGGAGAGCCTAAAATGGATTCAACTCTCCAGTATTGGTATTGATCAAGCGCCCGTTGCATATATCCAAAGGACAGGGATTACTTTGACAAATAACAAGGGTGGCTATAGTATTCCTATAGGAGAATGGATTGTCATGAAGATCTTAGAGTTGCTGAAAAACAGTGGTAAGCTCTATGGACTACAGCAACAGAAAAAATGGGCTTTGGATACAACTCTCCTTGAACTCTATGGAAAAACCGTAGGATTTATTGGTACGGGAAGCATTGCAGGGGAAGCTGCCAAAAGACTTCAGGGTTTTGGAACGCGGATATTAGGGTTGAATACATCGGGTAAAGACACACCTTTTTTCCTTCGTTGCTATCCCATGGATGAAATGGAAGAAATGCTTAAAGAATGTGATATTGTCATACTGACAATTCCATATACGGAGAAAACCAAGCACTTAATCAATGATCAAACCCTTGGTTGGATGAAGGATCCAGTATATTTTATCAATGTATCACGGGGAAACATTGTGGATGAGGGTGCGCTGATAAAAAATCTAAACAATGGAAAGATTAAAGGTGCGGCCTTAGATGTTTTTGAAGAGGAACCCTTACCTGTTAGCCATCCTTTTTGGGACTATAAAAGTGTTATTGTAACACCTCACAATTCTTGGATATCTGAAATGAGAAATGAGCGACGATTTGCTTTGATCCTTGAGAACTTGCGACGATATAAAAACGAGGAGGCACTCCTAAATGTGGTGGATTTACAGAAAGGCTATTAGGGATAAAGAATATATAAATTGAGATAGGAGGCGTGTTTATGCTAGGTCAAGAAATGCTGAATGAAAAGAAATGGGCGGTGGTAGGGGATGTGTTAAATCCTTCAAAGTTTGCCTGCATTATCAAGAATAGGCTGATTGGCAACGGTTACCAAGTATTTCCAGTGAATCCAAGAAGTCAGAGTCCAGAGGTATACCATTCCCTTGGTGAGATCAAAGAAGGCATTGATGTCATTGATCTTTGCATCAATCCTCACACTGGGTTGGATATTGTCAAAGAGGCAGCTGCATTAGGCATAGAGAAGATATTTATACAACCCGGTGCTGAGAGCGAAGAAATTATTGACTTTTGTAAAGAAAAAAATTTGCAAAATTATTTGGGATGTGTTCTCGTAGAACTGTCAAAAAGGGGAATGTAGACGTTGAAGAGCAGGGAGAATCCTGCTCTTTATATTTCTTAAACAATAAGATTTTTCTGGGACACTTTTTGACCTATATGTCCTTATCTGTTACCATATGATATAATGAATTATAATATTTTGGAAATTGTTGAAGGGGTAGGAGGAATCAAAATGTTTATTGGTGTAGATTTGGGAGGCACAAGCATCAAAGTAGGTGTTGTTAGCCTAGATGGAAAGATACTTTATCAAAATTCGAAGCCTACATATGCGGGAAGGGACTTTCAACTGATTATTCGTGACATGATTGAACAGATTGAAGATGCCATAGATTGTGTGAATATTGGCATAGACGAAATAAGATCCATTGGAATCGGTGTGCCTGGCATTGCGGAAGCCCACACAGGTAAGGTAATCTATTGCACAAATTTATCCTGGTATAATATTCCTCTAGGTGAAGAAATCTCACGACATTTTGGAAAACCCGTTTATGTTGAAAACGATGCCACAGTGGCTGCCTTGGCAGAATATGTTGCTGGATCTACCAAGGGAATAAAAAATTCTGTCTTCTTGACGATTGGTACTGGAATCGGTAGCGGCATCATTATCAATCACAAAATCTATAGCGGAAGCCACAGTGCTGGTTCGGAATTTGGTCATATGATTATCGGAGAAAATTTCTATAATTGCAATTGCGGTGCCAATGGCTGTTTTGAGACCCTAGCTTCAGCAACGGCTTTAATTCGATATACAAGAAAGAGAATTGAAGAGGGGTATAAAGATACAAATATTTTGAGAATGGCCAATGGCAAGATAGAAGATATAGATGCCAAGATTATCTTTGATGCTGCCAAGGCAGGAGACTCCCTGGGAGTAGAGGCAGTAGATCGAATGATCAAATATTTATCTATTGGAATAGTTAATATCATGAATAGCTTGGATCCAGATCGAGTTGTGATTGGAGGCGGGGTATCCAAGGCAGGGGATTATTTCATCCAACAGGTAGATGATGCAGTTCGGAAATTGGTATTATGTAAAGAAATACAATATGGAGATATCGTTTTAGCCCAGTTGGGGAATGAGGCTGGCATCATTGGAGCTGCATTTATCGGTGAAAATATTATATAAAGACAAGGCTAGGAGGAAAAAGGATGAAGGAGATTCAATTTAGGTATGATAATGCCAACATAAAGGATCATGAGATCAATTATTATGGAGAAAAGGTGAAGCAGTGCCATAGAGCCCTCCACGACAAAACTGGCGCGGGAAATGATTTTTTAGGATGGGTGGATTATCCATTAAACTATGATAGAGAAGAATTTAGCAGAATTCTTAATGCAGCCCAGAAGATCGAAAAAACTTCAGATGTATTTATTGTAGTAGGCATTGGAGGGTCTTATGCTGGTGCAAAAGCAGCAATAGAGTTACTAGGGCACACTTTCCACAATATAGTGTCAAAGGAAAAAAGAACTTCCCCAGAAATCTACTTTGTAGGGCATAACTTAAGCGGTACATATTACAATCATTTGATGGAAGTATTAAAGGACAAGGAAATCAGCCTTTGTGTTATTTCTAAGTCCGGAACCACTACAGAGCCTGCCATTGCCTTCCGTTTATTAAGAACCTATATGGAGCAGAGGTATGGAGAGAATGGAGCAGCAGAGCGCATTTATGCCATTACGGATGCCAAGAAGGGTGCATTGCGCCAACTGGCAACAGAAAAGGGCTATGAGACCTTTGTAATCCCCGATGACGTGGGAGGAAGATATTCTGTTCTCACTGCCGTAGGGTTACTGCCCATAGCAGTAGCAGGAATTGATATTAAACAAATTATGGAGGGTGCCAAGGATGCCTATGATCTATACGGCGTAGACGATCTATTTCAAAATCCTTGTTATCAATATGCTGTGCTAAGGAACATTCTTTATGGAAAAGGAAAGGAAATAGAAGTATTGGCTAGTTACGAGCCTTCTCTTCGTTACGTGGCAGAATGGTGGAAGCAGTTATATGGAGAGAGTGAAGGTAAGGATGGAAAGGGAATTTTCCCTGCATCCGTAGAATTTTCTACGGATCTGCATTCCATGGGACAATTACTTCAAGATGGAAGAAGAAATATTTTTGAGACCGTGCTCACCATAGAGTCACCTAGAGAGGATATTGTAATTCCGGAAGACGAGCAGAACCTAGACGGATTGAACTTCTTGGCAGCTAAATCCCTAAATCAAGTGAATCATCATGCTTTTGAAGGCACCATGCTTGCTCATACGGATGGTGGTGTGCCGAATTTAGTCATAGGCTTGCCGGAAGCAAATCCTTACTATTTTGGAAAACTGATTTACTTCTTTGAAAAGGCCTGTGGCATGAGTGGGTATCTCTTAGGAGTGAATCCTTTTGACCAGCCTGGGGTAGAGGACTATAAGAGAAATATGTTTGCGCTTTTGGGAAAACCAGGATATGAATCCTTGGGGAAAGCGTTAAATGAGAGATTAAAATAAGACGCTGTTAACATTCTCGAATAATATAATGAATGCGTATTTGTAGAATGATAGGGCGAAATAACATCGGTTGGATAGGGGGCGTCCAACCCTACAAAAGATCGATAATTGCTGAACATCAATAGGATGCGCTAATAATAAAAACCAGCCAAAATGGCTGGTTTTGTTAATATATAGGAAATTATGGTTTTCAATTTCTTAGATATGAGGTGTGCAGAGGGGATTCCCCTTTGCCGTATTCAGGAAGGTCCTCAGGAACCTGCATTGCAGGCGTCGAAGGAAACCTAGGGTTTCCTAGCGAAAACAAATTGCCGATAGGCAACTTTGTTATTTTTTTATGATAAGAAATTTAATTACGGCAAAAAACTCCCTTACATAGTACTTTAGCTTTGTAAGCATGGAGGGATGCATTTTTGCTGGTGAGCCGCTGACGGGAATGGAAAAGTGTTTTCCGATTTCTAAGGCTCTGTAAACATGAAAAGTATTGGTTACGATGACAGCACTCTGAAAACCTTCTCGATCCATGATTTCCTTGCTATACTTCATATTTTCGTAAGTGCTATAGGAGTTTTCCTCCAGATAAATGATGTCTTTTGAAATATTATGACGCATCAAATAGGCCGCCATAGCATAGGCTTCTGTTGCTAATTCATCGTCACCCTGAGCGCCACTGACAATAATATATTTCCCGTACCCTTGGCGATAGAGGGCGACAGCTTGGTCCAAACGATACCTAAGCAAAGGACTTGGTTGATCACCCCATAAGTGGGCACCTAAAACGATGATTACATCGGAGGGGCGAGGTTTTTCATTGGCAGCTGTGTACAGGATATTTGCTTCAATAATGGCAAAAACACTAATGAAAAAAGCAGTGATTAGAATAATAGATACTCTAAATCCCTTTCCCATGACTCTACTTAATAAAATCGGATTCCATAATCTGGAATAGAATCTCGTCATAGAATTGATTGTTTCTAAATATACTTTCTTTAAGTCTACCTGCCTCTTTAAAACCAATAGAGGTTAATGCCCGAATAGATCTCTCATTGTTGGAATGAACAAAAGAAATCACACTATGAAGCCGCATTTCTTGGAATGCGATGGACAATAGGGACCTAATAGCAAAGCCTCCATATCCTTTTCCTATATTTTCATGATCGAATATATAGACATCCATCTGACACTTCTTATCAGTACGGTTAATATTCTTTAGAAAACAGATACCAATGGTGGTTTTGTCATCCATGATGTAAAAATATCGTGAGCCCTCCTCCAAAACAGCAACCAGATATTTATAAAAGGAATAAACTTCGTCAAATCTTGGGGTATAGGCGGATAGTTTTGTTAGACGATGATAAATATCCTCTGTTTCTCGATAGGTAACATGTTGAATTCGCTTGAGCTCCAAAATATGCATCTCCCTTACATGTTTATGTAATAATAATACTATTATTATATTGAATTGCTTATGGATTGTAAATTGAAGAAACCAGTGATTATGAACGATAACAAGGCTTGAGGGATCAAATAATGAAATGATTACCCAAAGAACCCAGATATACTCCAAACCTAGTCATATCGTTTCACCTTTCGTCAAAGGTTATTCTTTTTCATTGATCTTTATGAATGAGGGGCAATAGATCTAAAGAAAGAAAAAAGTCAAAATAAACTCATTTATATCATAAAATATGGAAGTCATAGATTTGACACATAAGAAGCTTTGTGAGATGATTGAAAAGAGAGAACCTTCATGTCAAGATAGAATATAGGAATTAAACATGAAACGAGGAGGGATTTCTAGTGGCGAGAATTAAGCCCTTGACACCGCAAGAGGTTGATCAGGAAAGCAAGGAGATATTCGAGACTTTTTTGAAGCAGCGGGGAAATGTACCAAATATGTTTAGAACCCTAGCCCATAGACCAGAACTTTTAAAAACTGCGTATAAACACTTTTCTACAGTATTGAATACAGGGACGGTAGACATCCGATTAAAGGAAATGGTTGCAGTGAGAGTATCTCAGCTGAACCAATGTGAGTACTGACTGGCATCTCATACTGTTTTGGCAAAACAGTTTGGTGTATCAGAAGATGCAATCTACGCAATGGCAGATAAGGAGGATAATCCAGCCCTTTTTACGGATAGGGAGCTGGTGGCTCTAGAGTTTGCAGAGGTAATGTCCAAAGACGCTAATAATGTTAGCGATGACCTATGGAATCGATTGAGATTACATTTTGATGAAGGCGAAGTCGTTGAAATCGCTTGTGTTATAGGTATCTTCAACTATTTTAATCGTTTCAACAATGCATTGAATGTGGATGTAACAAAGTAATCGTTTCGCAATGAATACATAATCTGATGATGATAATAGCCAAAAAACTTCTGCCTTAGCATAGAAGTTTTTTGGCTATTATGCTATGAACGAGGGATACTAACAGTAATAAAACGAAATGAAGGGTGATCATATGAGCATTTTAGAAACAACCTATGGCAATTTTCTTCAGGCTGCTTTTACAGTACTAAATCCATTTAAAAAAGCAGTGATCAGAACCCAATGTAAGGTTCATAAATACCTTAATGTCCAGGCGCTGGAGGTTTTGAAGAATGATGGCTATAAAGAAGAGTACAACTTTTTTAGCAGCCATATTATGCCCATCAATGATGGAGCCTATTGGGCAGATCAGGATTTTAAAAGCAGTGGGCATTTTTATAATCCCCATACCAGAAAAGGATTATATGGAAGGGAAAATGCTGCTAATCTAGGGAAAGAGTATTATGAGAGAGCTCTATTTCTTTGGAGTATTGGAGAATTTGACAAGGCCATGTTCTATTTTGGTGCAGCTACCCATATCATTCAAGACATGACAGTCCCTCAGCATGCCAATATTAGATTATTGGATAATCATCGTCAATATGAAACATTTGTGAAGCGCACCTATCGCTATATAAAGGAATTTAAGGCAGAAAAAGGAGCCATATTATTTGACACGATCAGTGAATATATAAGATTTAATGCCAGGGTAGCCATGAAGATATATAAAAAATTTAGAGTCATACAAGAAAATGAACACCGATATTATCGTACCACCAAATGTATATTACCCTTAGCTGAGAGAACAACCGCTGGGTGTATGGTGATGTTTTATAAAGATATAATTATAAAACCCCATGAAATTAAGCATTAAGTGAAGGAAAAGAATAGACCACCCTCCTTTGAACTTTTTCTTCCAATCGGATATAATGAACATAATTGATAGGAAAAAGGAGGAAATACAATGAATGATGTGATAAGACTGTTAAAGTCCCATCGTTCTATCCGTAAGTTTACGGATCAAGGAATTGATGAGTCAGTGATACGGGAGATTATTGAATCCGCTCAATGGGCTTCTAGCTCTTCTTTTGTTCAAGCATATTCCATTATCGGCATTAAAGATCAAGCAAACAAGAGATTACTCGCTCAATTATGTGGAGAGCAGTCTTATATTGAGACGTGTCCTGTTTTTTTGGTATTCTGTGCCGATTTAAATCGTTTGGAAATGGCTTGTACAGTTCACGGGATGAAGATGGTAGGAGAATACACGGAGTCCTTCATTATGTCCACCGTAGATGCAGCTTTAGCAGCTCAGAATGCCATGATAGCAGCTGAATCCCTGGGACTGGGAGGCGTTTATATCGGTGGGATTCGAAACAACCCTGAGGAGGTTAGCAAGCTTCTAAAGCTGCCTGAATTTGTTTATCCTGTTTTTGGTATTTGCTTGGGATATCCTGCGCAAGATCCTGGAAGCAAGCCAAGGCTGCCCTTAGCGGTGATTTATAAAGAAGAATTTTATAACAATGAAAATGATTTGAAGAAAATTGAAGACTACGATCAAAAAATCAGTGCCTATTATGTAGAGCGAACTCAGGGTAAGAGAAGCGATTCATGGACCCAGCAGATGGCTGAAAAAATGCAAGCGGAAACAAGACCTCATATGAAAGAATATCTAAGAAATAGAGGATTTGAAATGAAATAAGGATAGAAAAGGATGTTAGACGGATTCAAAGCATTGTGCTATGATAGAGTAGAAAAATAATACATAAAGGAGATTAGGCATGACAAAACAGATTATTGCCACAGTAGGTAGCAAAGAAATTACTAAGGATGATTTAAATATTGCACTGCAGCATGCCCCGAAGAATCAAGCCATGCAGTTTAATACACCAGAGGGTAGAAAATACTTGTTAAGTGAAATGATAACTCAAGAAATGCTGTATTTAGATGCAAAGGATAAAGGGTTAGATCGCAATGAGGACTTTTTAAAAGAAGTAGAAACGATGAAGGAAAATCTTCTAAAGCAATATGCCATTAATTATTTGTTAAAGGATGTAACCGTATCTGAGGTGGAAGTAAAGGCATACTATGATCAGCATCCAGAGCAATTTGTTGCAGAGGAATCCATGCGTGCTCGACATATTTTAGCCAATGACGAAGCAACAGCGAAAATGATTTTGGATGAAATCCATGGCGGTAAGAGTTTTGAAGATGCTGCAACTCAATATTCTGAATGTCCTTCAAGGGCCCAAGGTGGAGATTTAGGCCACTTTGAAAGAGGAAAAATGGTACCAGAGTTTGAAGAGGCAGCTTTTGCCCTTGAAGTGGGTGCAATAAGCGATTTGGTAAAAACTCAGTTTGGATACCATATTATAAAGGTTGAGGAACGAAAAGGTCCTCAAACAATTGCCTTTGATGAGGTAAAGGGACAGATCCAAGATTATCTCCTTAGAAATAAACAAAATCAGCTGTATAGAGAGTATACCAATCAGCTTAAAAATCAGTATGAGATCGTAATCAATGAAGAGTTACTGAAGTAATGAAAAAAATCACCAGAGAGCATCTGGTGATTTTTATTGTGCAAAAAAACAATTGCTTTTGAATATCCATTTAAAAAAAACTGGAATATGATAAAATGGAATTAGGCGAGGGGGTGGACCATGGAGGTTTCTAAGATTGTGGTTGCATTGACGGATAAGATATCCGTTATTTTAGTGGTCGCTTTTTTGCTGTCAAAAACAAAGCTCTTTAGGATGACATTGGTAAAGAGTAAATTTATGATAAAGGATAAATTTTTTTTGACAATTATTTTCTCAATATTCGGAATAATAGGGACTTATTTTGGAATACCTATTCACAATGCCATTGCCAACAGCAGTATGACAGTGGTGGCAGCAGCGGGTTTGCTAGGCGGCCTAGTAGTAGGAATTGGAACAAGCCTGATAGTAGGTATATACCGTCTTTATATGGGGGGATATGTAGCGTTTGCCAGTGCCATTACCACATTGCTGGCCGGAATCGTTAGTGGTATGCTAAATCAACATTTTTTAAAGCAGAAAAAGAAAGGTACTTATGGATTCATTGTAGGCCTTAGTTCACAAATACTTCTTTTCGGAATGATCTTACTTTTTGCCAAACCGTTTGAAGCTGCTTGGACTCTTGTAAAAATTATTGCACTTCCCATGATGGCAGTGAATTCCTTTGGAGTAGCCATATTTATTTCTATCTTGGATAATATTTATCAGGAACAGGATCGCATCAGCGCCAAAGCGGCTCAGCTGGCCTTAGAGATCGCCAATAAGACCCTTCCCTATTTGAAGCATGGATTGGATTTTAATAGTGCTCAGCGAGCGGGTGAAATTATTTATCAAATGGTAGATCATATTTCTGCTGTAGCCATCACAAAGGAGGATACCATACTGACTCATGTGGGCCTGGGGATTGATCACCATAAACCAAAGGATCATATTATGAATCGTAGTACGAGAGCGGTTCTGGAAATGGGAATCTACGGCGTGCTTCAGAATAGAAAGGAGATTGGATGCAGTTGTAGAGACTGCAAGCTCATGGCAGCTGTTACAGTGCCTCTAAAAATGAAAGAGGAAATCATCGGTACTTTGGTTTTATATAAGGAAATAGAAAATAGTATTACAGATGTGGATATTCAATTGGCATTAGGGTTGGCCCAGTTGTTCTCAACACAGCTTGAAATTAGTGAGGCAGATGAAAAAATTCGTTTACTGGAAAAGGCAGAGCTTAAAGCATTACAAGCTCAAATTAATCCCCATTTCTTATTTAATGCCATAAATACCATTATTTCTTATACACGGACGGACATCGCCATTGCGAGAAAGCTTCTTTTAGATCTAGGGCATTACTTTAGAAATAATTTACAAAAGGTAGATGAGTTTATCGACTTTTATGATGAAATCAAGAACGTGCAATCTTATTTAGCCATAGAAGAAGCACGATTTAGCCATAGATTAAAGGTAAATTATGATATCGGACAAGATATTCGGTGCCAACTACCACCCCTGATCATACAACCTATTGTCGAAAATGCCGTAAAACATGGCTTACTTCCGCGAAAGGAAGGTGGAACCATTCAAATTATAGCCAGCCAGAATGAAATGGGCACTCATATTGCCATAGAAGATGATGGAATGGGTATGGATGAAGAAAAGATAAAGAACATTTTAGATGAAAACTGTAACAATAGTGGTATTGGTATTCGTAATGTGGATAGACGCCTTAAAAAGATCTATGGCATCACCTGCGGATTGTCAATGATGAGTGAAATAGGAAAAGGCACAAAAGTGCATTTCATGATTCCTAGGGATGAATAATAGAAGGGGGATAATCACTTGCGTACGATTATAGTAGATGATGAACTGCCTGCGGTAAGAGAGCTTAAGTTCCTGTTAAGTAAATATCCTGAAATTGAAATTATAGGGGAAGCCTATGATGGGGAAGATGCGCTGGAATTGATAAAGAAACAGAAACCTGATATTGTTTTTTTGGATATACATATGACCAACAGAGATGGGATTGCAACGGCACGGGAACTAATAACCTTGAAGTCAGTACCTTTTATTGTTTTTGCTACTGGTTATGATCAGTATGCCTTGCAGGCTTTTGAATTGAATGCTACAGATTATCTTCTAAAGCCCTTTCGGGAAGAACGTATTGAAGCCACCATTGTCAGGATCATGAATCAAATTGAAAAAAAGAAAACTATGGCGAAGGGGTTATCAGAAAAGGATACGGAAAAGCTGCTGCATCAGACGATCAACCTAAAGCTTGCAGATAAGCTGGCTGTGTGGGAAGCTGAAAAAATCAAGATCATTGATTATCATGAAATTCTTTATATCTCGGTGGACGGAAGACAGTGTACAGTCCATACCCAGCAGGAAAACTACATGGCCTATATGAATCTGAAGGACTTAGAATCTAAACTGCCGAAGGACAGGTTTCTTAGAACCCATAGGGCGTATATCGTAAATCTAAGTAACATTGATGAGATAAAGCTGTGGTTCAATCATACTTTTCTAATCCAAATGAAGAATTGTAAGGATCAAATTCCAGTAAGCAGAACTTACATCAAGGGTTTTCGAAATGCAATCGGCCTGTGACAGCTTTATGGCAAGACAAGGGCATTTTATGCCTTAATTTTATCGTTCTATGTTATAAAATCCATCTTTTAAAAAGAATCGACTATGATAAAGTAGAAGATCATATGAAGGAGATGGGTAAAATGGTGGCAAAGCTTCATGAGATCAATGGAGATACAGCAACAATTGTCACAGAGAAAAATTATACCGTCATCATACCAGTTCAAATGATTCCCCAAGGTGCAAAACCAGGTGATCTTATATATTTAGAGTTTAAAGCTGAGCCCAATCATGAAATGAGCTTTAAAAGAATTATTGAATTGGAAAATGACTATATCCATCGCTATTATTAAAACATGGATTCTTCTGTATGAAACTTTTGTCGGATATTTTGGAAGTAAAACCTATAAGTCGAAGATATCGTGCAGCACGTAAATCGTGAATTATGATATCCAGAAAGACTTATCTGTAGCCTTCCAGGGAAGTATCTGACGAAAGTTTTTTATCTAAATATTCTATATTTCTTGGGAAATATTGCAGAGAAAGAGTGAAATTATGGGAAGATGAGAAGCTAATAACTGTATAAGTATGGAAAAAAAGCAGGATAATAATTGTAATTATTCCAAGAATTCATTAAAATAGAACTAAGGATAACTAAGAAACAAGGAGGATTTTTCATGGCAAGTAACTGTTCATTCGATGTTGTTTCAGAAGTAAATCTTCAAGAAGTAGACAATGCAGTAAACCAAGCGAAAAAGGAACTAGCTCAAAGATATGATTTTAAAGGAAGTAAGGCAGAGATTGATTTAGATAAAGATGAGATTAAGATTGCTGCAGAAGATGAGTTTAGGATTAAAAACATCATAGATATAGTACAGTCAAAAATGGTGAAAAGAAATGTACCGTTAAAATCATTGGATTACGGAAAAATAGAGCCTGGTTCTGGAGGTTTAGAACGGCAGATTATAAAGATCCAAAGAGGGATTTCAAAGGAAAAGGGAAAGGATGTAGTAGCTGCTATCAAGGCTTCGAAACTTAAGGTACAGGCTCAGATCATGGATGATCAGGTACGGGTAACAGGCAAGAACAAAGATGATTTACAAGCTGTCATCCAATTGCTAAAGGAAAAAGATTTTGGTGTAGAATTGCAATTTACAAACTTTAGATCATAATCATTACGGGGCCCTAAATATTAGGGCTTTTTATTTTTATTTTATACGGTACAATAGAGATAGAAGACATAGATAAAAAGGGGGAGAAGTATGGGAAAGGATCAACATAGAATACATATGCTGATGGTGCTGTGTACAGTATTTTGGGCAGGCGCATTTATTGCTGGGAAAATAGGAATAAGGGAATTTCCGCCATTTTCTTTGGCATTTTTTAGATTTCTATTTGCTACCATGGTTATTTTTGTTGTGATGATCAAATATGAAGAAAAAAGTTGGAGATTGCAAAAGGAAGATTGGCCATATATGCTGGCCCTGGGACTTATTGGTATGTTTGGCTATCATGTATTATTTTTTATTGCTTTGAAATATACTTCTGCTATGAACTCTTCTATGATTGGTGCAACCAATCCGCTAATCACTGGCATTCTTGCTGCTATATTTCTAAAAGAACATTTAAGCCTAAAGAGATTTGGGGCAATTTTACTGGCATTTTCAGGGATTGCATTGACGGTTTCCAACGGAGATATAACGGTGTTCACATCTTTATCCTTTAACATAGGAGATTTATTGATGCTTTTAGCGGTATTATGCTGGGCTGTGTATTCCATTATCAGTCGAAAAATAACGGATCGTTATTCCCCATTGATCTTAACTTCCTATAGTTTCCTGGTATGTTTGATCCTGCTGATTCCTTTTGTTCTATGGGAGAAACCATTGGAATATCTTCCGAAGGTAACCTGGATGGGATGGACTTCTGTATTGTATATGGCTATTTTTGCATCTGTTATTGGATATTTGGTACAGCAGATTTCTATCAAAACCATCGGTGCCAGCAAAACGGCAGCTTTTATCAATCTGGTACCCGTGTTTTCTATCATTTTATCAGCATTGATTTTACATGAAGAGATTACGAGTATCAAGCTGTTGAGTGCAGTGATTATCATAACAGGCGTCTATTTAAATACGAAGTTAAAGAGTATAGGTGCGGATGTTTTAAGCAACAGCAAGTAATCATTATAAATATCTTTCTTTCAAAAAGATTTTCCTTATAATTTACTAGACCTCTGGACAGTTTATAGGTATAATCATTATACAGAAACAGGAAAGGTGGATTACCATGGAAGAGAAAAAAATTGTAACCTTCGTAGATGAGGACGGAAAAGATGTGGAATTTGAAGTAGTTGATTATGTGGAGCTGGAGGATGACCGATATGCTCTTCTAGCACCCGTAGGAGACGAGGATGATGCCTATGTCTATAAAGTTGTTGAAGTAGATGGCAAAGAAGAATATGTGGTTGTTGACGATGATGATGAATTCGAAAGAGTGTTAGAAGAATATGAATCCCTTTTTGATGTAGAATAGAATCTAGGAGGAAACAGTGTTGGAAGCTTTGGTGTTGATGTTGATGGAAAAAGATCCTGAGACGGGTGTATTTTCCAATGAGGTCGGAAGTTATACGATCCAGGAGCATGGTAACTTGGTCGAAGGTATTTATTTGATACATAAAGAAGAGCAGGACTTGGTGTTTCTAAAACTCACAACGGATCGAGACGTAGATGATTGGGAATACGATGCTGTCCTTGATTATTATGACATGGATGTTATGAAAGAGACTGTCTTATCTATTGAAGAGTCAGAGGGATATAATCCTGTTTGGGAAGTGTCTTTTGAATTTATGGATTCTCAAGATGGAATGGAGAGCCTGTTAGCTGCAATTTTAGGAAAACATAGGCTCATTCTTGATGAGGTTTATGAGGCCATAAAGGACAAAAAAGAAGAGTATGAGGAATAGGAATAAAACCTTGGGAAAGATTCTTTCCTAAGGTTTTTGTTTATACAACAAAGGAAATAATAATATAAAGATGGATAGACAAGGAGTAAGACAGATGGAAAAAATTGATTTGAAAAATTATACACTAGAAGAACTTGAGGGATTCTTAGAAAGTCTGGGTGAAAAGAAATTTCGTGGAAAGCAGATTTTTCAGTGGATACATAAGGGTACCATAACCATAGAGGAGATGACCAATCTATCAAAGGAACTACGGGAGAAGATGCAACAGAAAGCCTACATCGGAAATTTAAAAACAGAGAGTGTTTTGATTTCAAAAGTAGATGGAACTAGAAAATATTTATTTGTTTTAGAAGATGGGAACATCATAGAAAGTGTACTCATGCGATATGAACATGGAAATACCGTATGTGTATCTTGTCAGGTGGGTTGTCGGATGGGATGTACATTCTGTGCATCTACCCTAGAGGGCGTTGTTCGGAACCTGACGGCAGGGGAAATTTTAGATCAAATCATCGCCATTCAACGAGATATCGGAGATCGAGTTTCCAATGTGGTTCTCATGGGGAGCGGTGAACCTTTGGATAACTATGAGGAAGTATTGAAGTTTTTAGCTTTGGTTAATCACCCGGAAGGGCTAAATATTGGATTAAGGAGCATCACCATATCTACGTGTGGACTTGTTCCTAAAATGATGGATTTGGCAGATCGAAAAATACAAGTTACCTTGGCGATTTCTCTGCACGCACCCAATGATATATTAAGAAACACAATGATGCCTGTGAATAGAAAATATCCCATTGAAGAGCTACTAAAGGCTTGTAAGTACTATGTGGGGCAAACAGGGCGCAGGATAACCTTTGAATATGCCATGATTCGAGATGTGAACGATTCAGAAAAGCATGCTTCGGAACTAGCAGGGCGAATTAGGGGATTATTATGTCATGTAAATCTAATTCCACTAAACAAAGTCGATGAAAGAGAATATGAATCAGCGCAGCTGGATCGGGTTCGGAAGTTTCAAAGCATTTTGAAAAAACATGGAGTAGAAGCTACCATCCGAAGAGAGTTAGGCAGTGATATCAATGCGGCTTGCGGGCAATTGAGAAGAAGATATATGAAGGAACAGAGTAATCGTCAAGGATAAATAATTTGTAAAAAAATGTCGCTGTTTTGATGAAATAATATATTTTCAGGAAGGATTTTTCAGTGGGTTATAGAATAATACTGTAAAGAATATTATGAATATATAATATATTCTTTATGGTAAGTACTCAATAATTCCAAAGGGGGAGATTAAAATGGTTAAATTAATTACCGGAGGACTAGGTACTGGCAAGACGAAATGCATGATTGAAATGGCGAACAATCTGGCATCTCAAGAGAAAGGCAATATAGTCTTTATTGATGATGACAATCGGCATATGTACGATCTGAAGCATCAAGTTCGATTTATTAGTTTACATGAATACCCTATCAACGATACAAAAGGATTTTTAGGATTTTTATGTGGTGTCATTTCTGAAGATCACGATATCCGAACAATATTTATTGATGGGTTGATGAAAATCGGAAATATTTGTATTGATGAGTTGTCCAGTGTTTTGAAGGAGATAAAAACGCTTTCCCAAAGGTTTGATATAGATTTTGTTTTGAGTGTAAGCTGCGATGATTACGATTTGCCTGAGGAATTAAAAGAGTATACTGTTGCGTAAAATAGGGCCATAAGCCCTATTTTATATTGCAAGGAATAAAAGAGAAAGGTTGGAGCAATAGATGAATTATAAAAAAGGTGATTTTGAGCTTGAAAGTGATTACGAAGTTAGAGTGCTTCGAGAAGAACAGGGGGATCTAGATCTTTATATGGATATGGATGACCGAGTCATTAACCTTTTTTTACCTTCGAGCAATGGAAACCCCATATCAAGGTTACAGTTACCAAAGGTAAAGGGTATTTTGATAAGGTTCTGGGACCATGAGGATAGCCATACTGCCACGGTACATTTCCTAAGAAATATTGATTTGCAATCCCATTTTCTGAACTTTGAGCTTCAATACAAAGGATATAAAATTGTTATACAAAACAAAGCGTATTATATAGATTTTATTTGTAAAGAAAAATAAGCAGATATCATTAGAGATCGTTTAGCGCAATGCATGAAATAGTTTTTCCCCAAGACTAAATAAGATCTCAAATAGAATCAAGAAGATAATCATCCATTCCAAACGGTTGCTCCGCTTTGCATGGGTTAAGCTACCAAAGGCCTCGGTGATATCACCGAGGATCTCTGTTTTATGACGAATGTTTCCATAGCGATCTTCTAGTTCAAACAACTCACTTAATTGACTAAAAAGTTGGGCTGCTTCATCATTATTCCAAGTGATTTCTGGCTTGTCCAGAAGCATGATATAAGAGATGGTATTGTATTTAAAACCTAAGATGCGTGACCAAATTTTAGCTAGCTTTTCTTCTGATAGCTTTAATTGGCCCTTTGCTAAGAAATCCATGATATCTTCGATTTCATCAGATAGAATCTCTAATCCAGCTTCGATTTTTTCTAAAGCCACGGATTTTGCAAGAACTGTAGCAACGATTTCTAAGTAATAGTTCTTTACCTCTGGGACAATCATAAATTCATTACCAATGGAAAAGGAGTCTTCTATACCAAGATCAATTCGATAATCATCGACGAAAGAAAAAGAAGCGTGGTTGTTTAAGCTTTTCTCAATTCGTTTTAAATAATTAATGATATCCATAATCTCATGGTGCGTTAGATTAATAAAAACAATACTGCCAAAATGATAGATATATACCAGTTTATTTGCCGGTTCTTTTAAAATACCCTTTAAGAAGTTTTCATTGAGAAAGAGGGGATCTTCCCACTTGAATTTTTTGTGAATGCCAAAGTGCTCTGCAATTTTATTTAGACTGATCTCGTTTGACAATACTACAGCTTTGAGATTTGCTGAATTCATCATATCATCCTCTCAACATCTTTACAGAATTAGAATCATTGTTTATTAACATTGTATCCATATTAATACATCCGCCATTCATGTAGAAAAAAATATAGATATGGGTTTATTTTCTATGGAAAGGGTAATAATAAGAGATATAAAAAACTGTAAATTATTGTCTAGTAAGACGCATTAGGAGGAGTTTGTAAAATGAAAGAAGGAACAGTAAAGTGGTTTAACAATGACAAGGGATTTGGCTTTATAGAAGTGGCTGGAGAGCCAGATGTTTTTGTACACTATACGGCCATCACTGGTGAAGGATATAAAAGCTTGAATGAAGGTCAAAGAGTCCAATTTGAAATTGTTCAGGGAGATCGGGGACCACAGGCTGCCAATGTAGTTAGATTATAAAAACTTGAAAGATCTCACAGTTTAGAAACTGTGAGATCTTTTTGATTGATTATGAAATCTTCTTAACATGCCAATTCATCAAAGGAATTTATACATCTATCTCGAAATAAAATATATAAAGAGTTTGAGGAGGGAATGGCATGTTAGAGGCCATAAAGAATAGAAAATCAGTACGACAATATGAAGCACAAGATATTGACGAAACATTATTCCAAAAAGTGAGGGATTGCGTAAATACTGCAAAAGTATTATATAATGATATAGGACTCCGAATTGAAGTGGTCCAAGATGGTACAAAAATTCATCAGGTCATGAATGGTTTTTTAGGCAGCTACGGGAAGGTGAAATCACCCCATTATCTAGTGGTTATTTCTGAAACAAAAGAAGGCTACCATGAAAACGTGGGTTATACAATGGAAGAGATTGTGCTCGGAATGACAGCCTTAGGATTGGGAACATGCTGGATAGGTGGTTTCTTTGATCGTGAATTAATTAAGAGGGTTATTTCTATGGCTGCAGGAGAAAAGGCCGTGGTGATTATTGCCTTTGGTTATGAAAAAAGAGGGATGTGGGGGGAAGCTGTTCGAAACTTTGCGGGTTTTGCCAAACGTAAGATGATTGAAGAGATTGCCTTTCATCAAGAACTTGGTAAAAATATAAATGAATTTCTTGAACAAAATCCCTTGTGGCAGGAAATACTTGCATGCGTGCGATTGGCGCCCTCAGCAGTAAATTTACAGCCTTGGCGCATGATTTTTAAAGAAGATAGGATTGATCTATATGCAAAATCCAATATTTCGGTGAAGTCCAGCGAGGATACGAAAATGCATCGAATCGACCTAGGTATTGCCATGAAGCATCTAGAAATAGCTTGTCAGGCCTATGATATACCAGGTGTATTTAAAAGGCAGGAACATGATCTCATTCAGGGTCATGAATATATTTCATCTTTTAAACTCTTAAAAAGGTAAGGAGCGAAGGTTTTGAAGAAAATACTTTGTTTGATGATGCTACTGATCATTGGTGTAATGAGCGTTGGATGTAGCAAGTCTCAAGAGGATTTTAATGGGGCAATCAAGCCATCCGCCAATGAAAAGGGAGGAATGATTGAGCGAGAAGAAGCCCTTAAGATCGCAGAGGCCCATCCAGAGCTGAAGGCTTTAGGGGATGTAAAGCTTAAACTAGAAGAAGTTATTGAAGCCACAGAAGAGCAGCCTATTTGGGAGCTTCACTACAGGGAAGAAAAAAGCCAGTTGACATATGCATTGATTATCAATGCTTTTACAGGTGAAGTACTGAGCATGCATGTAGAGGATGACCATGAGACGGACGAGGAAGTTCTAAAAGATGAAATGCTGAGACATGTGCAGTGGACCTTTGAACACTGGCAGAGTTTTCAATATGATAATTATGAGCCTAGTCGATATGGATTGGCCTTTTCCTTAAATTTTAGAATTCCATATTTGTTTGATAATTATGAAGAAAATAAAGCATTTGTTCTTGAAAACAAAATTATTTCAGATGTCAAAATCAAAGAAATAAAAGATGTGGCTATGGTCTTTCGAGAAGAAGATGAAACCATGTATAGCCAGATGCGCGTGATTGCTGATTATCGTCAAGAAGTACAAGGAAAAGAGATAAATGAATCGGTAGAGGTGTCCATTTTCGCAAAGAACGCTTTGCATGGGGACGAAGGGTGGCAGATTACCAACGTAGATATGTATCCTATGTCTCAAGAGACAACGGGATTTGAACAATTATTTTTTGGATTTCGTAAGAATAGCTAGTCGTTCATGACTAGCTATTTTTGTAAAAATTTCTCCCCTAAATACCGTTTGATGTCTTCAGGGCTGCTTTCTGGCGTGACGAGTACCTCACGATCTGTTTCAAAAAAATAAACAAGTATTTCTGTATCTCCCTCAAGAAAGTACTTGGCTACGGTATCTTCTTTCAATTCCCGAACTTTGACCTTATTTTTTTTCTTTTTTTCATACTCCTTTGTGAAAAAGTATCCTGTTAGTTGAATGACTTTTGTACATCGTTTCATGGTAACCCTCCTTGATTGCTTTCACATTGTTAGTATATCATATTTTCTAAAATATAATATATTGAGAATTATGAGCACATCTAGCTGTACGAGTCAAAAATAAAGACACCAAACAAAACCTCCTACGATAAAATGATATTAGTAAAGTATGTGAGGTGATATGATTGAGAGTCTTAAGATTAGGAATGAGAGGGACAGATGTCATGGAAATCCAGGCGCTCCTTCAAAAAATAGGATATTATCCCGGGAGCATTGATGGCATCTTTGGACCTCAAACCCAGCAGGCAGTTATTGCTTTTCAAAGAGATAATGGATTAACGCCGGATGGCATTATTGGTCCCAATACCTATCGTTTTCTGGAGCCATTTTTGTTGGGCTATAGGCGATATACAATCCAAGCTGGAGATACCATATATAATCTAGCGAGGAGGTTTTACACAAGTACAGCTAGAATTGTAGCAGCTAACCCTGGACTTAATCCATATAATTTGCGAATAGGTCAGCAAGTCATTATTCCTTTTGGCATAGATGTGGTGGATACCAATATTGATTACACCTATGAGATCATGGAAAGAGATATTCAAGGGTTAAAAGCTCGATATCCCTTTTTAGAAGTGGGCATAGCTGGTAAGAGTGTATTAGGGAAAAACCTTTATTATATTAAGATTGGCAATGGGCCCAACCAAGTATTTTATAATGGTGCCCATCATGCACTAGAATGGATTACTTCCCCTCTTTTAATGAAGTTTATTGAGAACTTTTCAAAGGCTTATGTTGAAGAGAGAAGTATTCGAGGTTATGACGTCAGAGATATCTGGGATCAAAGTAGCATTTACATTATACCCATGGTGAATCCAGATGGTGTTGATCTCGTATTAAATGGTTTACAGCCTGACAATCCATATTATAATGACTTGATCCGCTGGAATAATGGAAGTACCAACTTTTCTCAGGTATGGCAGGCTAACATTCGAGGTGTAGACTTAAACCATAACTATAATGCTCTTTGGCAGCGATCCAAAGAGGCAGAAGCTCAATATGGCATTACAGGCCCAGGTCCAACAAGGTATTCAGGACCCTATCCAGAATCAGAACCCGAGTCAAAGACTGTGGCTGATTTTACAAGAAATCACAACTTCAGGCTTGTCCTGGCATATCACAGTCAAGGAGAGGTTATCTATTGGAATTTTCAAAATATGGCACCACCTGTAGCTAGAAGAATTGGAGAACTATTTTCTCAAGTCAGTGGGTACCTATTAGATGTAACCTATGGTATTGCATCCTATGCTGGTTATAAGGACTGGTTTATTCAGGAATATAGAAGGCCTGGATACACCATCGAAGTAGGAAGAGGAAGAAATCCGTTGCCGATTCAACAATTCGATAAGATTTATAATGACAATGAAGAGATGCTTTTGCTGGCTGCGGTTGTATAATTTAAGCCCCCTTAAGGGGGCTTAAGGTGTTTAAGGGTTCATAAATCCTATGGATGTTTTTCATGTATACATGACAAAAGTGATTCATTCTATAGTATAATAAAAATTGAATGGAGATTATTGTGATATATGCTTGTAAATGGGTATAAGATAAAGTATATGGGTTACTCTTACCATTTGAAAGGAGTCTATACATGAAATCAGCAAAGAATGTGATGGTATGCGTTACACAACAGAAGACATGTGAAAGATTAATCCGAAGAGGCGCAGAATTAAGAGATGCCTATGAAGGCCAACTGTTTGTAGTTCATGTAACACAAGAAGGTTGGAATTTCCTTGGTAAATCAAAAGAAGGAGATGCTTTGGAGTATCTTTTTGAAAAATCAAAAGCCCATGGGGCCAACTTAACGGTACTTCGATCGAATGATGTCTTAACCACCCTAAAGGAGCAGGTAGAAAAAAATAATATTGATATCATTGTAATGGGCGAAGCCGGAGGAGATTACGAGGAAAATAGCATTATAAGCAGCCTAGGAAAACGTTTGCATGAGAATGTTATTTTTGAAGTGGTCCCTGCTAAATTGAAGAAAAAAGTTGTATAATAGAAGGAAGTGCATCCCCTAGGGGGATGCACTTCTGCAATCATGGGCAATTATTATTTTGCTATTTGGACAAAATGAATATTATGCAGATAAAGAAACTTAAACAATAAAATAAGGGGATATGTAAATGGACAGCAAAGAAAGATATCGGGTATATTCCCAATATTTAAGAGAACGATATGGAGAAAAAGTATACAAAATTCCAATAAACCTTCCTGTAACATGCCCCAATAGGGATGGAACAGCAGGCTGTGGTGGATGTATTTTTTGTGGAGAAGAGGGGGCAGGATTTGAAACACTCTCCAAATTTATCCCGGTTGCAGAACAATTGGAGACCAACATCGCTTATATACGGAAAAAATATAAGGCTCAGAAATTTATTGCCTATTTTCAAAACTATACCAACACATATCTATCATTGATGGATTTCGAAAAATACATGGCAGAAGCATGCAGGGAGGATGTGGTTGAAATCGCCATTTCTACCCGACCAGATTGCATTCATGATGATTATTTGAAATATCTTCAAGAATTAAAAATACGTTATAACTTAACGATTACCATCGAATTGGGATTGCAAACTGTAAATTATCACACTTTGAAAAAGATAAACCGGGGGCACACCTTGGCAGAATTCCTTGATGCAGTATTGAGAATAAAAAATTACGGATTGGAGACTTGTGTTCATTTAATTTTAAATTTACCATGGGACGATGAAGCGGATGTGATTGAGGATGCAAAATTCCTCTCTGCCCTTGGGATTGAACAAGTAAAACTTCATTCATTATATATTCGCAGGGATACAGTGATGGGCAAGATGTATGAACAGAGAGAGTTTGAGATCATCTCCATGGAGGAATATGTCCATCGAGTAATCCTGTTTCTTGAATATTTACGCCCGGAGGTGGTGGTGCAGCGTTTAATTGGCAGGGCACCAGAAGAAAATAGTCTCTTCTGTAATTGGAATACAAGCTGGTGGAAGATTAAGGATCGTATTGATGAAGCTATGGCAGAATTAGACTCATTTCAAGGGAAACGGTTTGATTATTTACATGGAAGAGCATTAAGAGAAAAACACCGATAAAAATAAAATATCGAATGAAGAGAAATGTAGAAAGATTGCGATAATCCTTAGGAGAATGCTCGGGGACTATGGTAATCTTTTTCTTTTTTCTCTTAATGGTCCCGGGGAGTTTACATAAAATTTGGACAAGTTAATAAACAAAAAACCACAGCATTTTCGATGGGGAGAAAATTTATGGCGATTTTTGTACATAAGAAATCTGACAGACTTTTTTCAATGAAAAAATGATCTAAAATATTTGCTGAATCTCCGTGAAAAAAGCTGTCAAAGAAACGAAGTTGATTTTATGAAAAGAGTAAATAACTAGGTTGTAGAAAAAAGGATCCATGTTGGAACAACAGGTAGGTTAAAAATGCTACTTCGACAAAATTATTAAAAAAAAGTAAAAGTAGCATAATGGTGTATACAATATAGCTTAATTATGTTAATATATGAATGCAGTATATCACAATAAGCAATATGACATACAAATTGATACATATTATATTTATAATCATATACTAATATCAGGAAGGGGATTAATATGTCAATCAAAATAGGTATTAATGGTTTTGGAAGGATAGGAAAAAATGTATTAAAAGCCTGGTTGGAAAGAGAAGAAGATATAGAAATCGTGGCAATCAATAGTACGAGTGGGCCGAAGGAACATGCGCATATTTTCAAATATGATTCTTTATATGGTATATTACCTCAGGAAGTAAAAGCTACAGATCAATCTATCATCATAGGCGATAAGGAAATCGCTTTCACAGCGTATAGAGATCCAGCACAAATTCCTTGGAAA
Organism: Anaerosolibacter carboniphilus; assembly: GCF_014205875.1. GTDB lineage: Bacteria > Bacillota > Clostridia > Peptostreptococcales > Thermotaleaceae > Anaerosolibacter > Anaerosolibacter carboniphilus. Next base: position 29,622 of record NZ_JACHEN010000027.1, on the reverse strand, counting down.
GAAATGGGTGTAGATATTGTTGTGGAATCCACAGGGATATTTACGGATAAAGAAAAAGCCATGAAACATCTTGAGGGCGGCGCGAAAAAGGTAATCATTTCCGCTCCAGGAAAGAATGAAGACATTACTATCGTTATGGGTGTGAATCATACGCAATATAATGCTGAGACTCATCATGTTGTATCCAATGCGTCTTGTACAACCAATTGTCTCGCACCAGCGGCCAAGGTGATCCATGAGAACTTTAACATCCTAAAGGGACTCATGACAACCGTTCACGCCTATACCAATGACCAGAGAATACTGGACCTGCCCCATAAAGATTTACGGAGAGCAAGGGCTGCAGGAGAGTCGATTATACCTACATCGACAGGAGCCGCCAAAGCTATTGGCTTGGTCATTCCTGAACTAAAAGGGAAATTGAATGGCATGGCCATGCGCGTTCCAATTCCAGTAGTATCTGTAGTGGATTTGGTGGTGGAGCTTGAGAAAAATACTTCAGCGGAGGAAGTCAATCAAAAACTAAAAGAAGCTGCTGCAGGTTCCCTACATGGGATTCTGGGTTATTGCGAAGAACCTTTGGTTTCCATTGACTTTAAGAAGGATTATCGATCATCCATCATCGATGCACCCTCAACTATGATGGTGGGGGAGAATATGCTGAAGATAGTTGCTTGGTATGATAACGAATGGGGCTATTCAAATAGAGTAATTGATCTGGCTTCCTACATGGGAAAAAAGGGGTTGTAAGATAAAAAAATAAGTCTTGCTATATGCAAGACTTATTTTTTTATCTTATTTTCCACTTCATTTTCTTCTGGGAAACGGCCCAAATCTTTCTTGGAAAAGACGAGATTGTCATCTACCATAACCTCAAATACACCGCCGGAAGAAGGTATAATATTTAAGGATGCGATGCTATTTTTATGGATATGAAGCAAGTTCTCAGCCAAACCTATGGCTTTTGGAAGATAGCCTCAGCCTGTACAGTATTGAATAGTGATTCTCATAAAATAACCTCCTTATATCACCTTAATTGGATTAATTATAGATTACCCTTATAATACTATGCCTAATCATTAGTTCTATCAATAATCTCCTAAAAAACAAAAAAATCTTTTAAGATAAAATGCTATAATAGAATGAGGATGTCCAAAAAAATTTATATGCAAGATTTGAAGGCTAAAGGATTGACTTACGAAGCTTAATAATATTATAGAGAATGGGGGTTATATATGGAAAGAGTCTTGATTACATTATTGGTTGCCTGCGCAGGAGGTATCGTTGGAATGAAGCTAAAGATCCCTGCAGGAGCAATGATTGGTGCCATGATTGCAGTGGCGGCCTACCATATTTGGTGCGGAAAAGGGGAAATACCTGCTAATTTTAAGATTGCAGCCCAGATTATCGTAGGAGGTATGCTGGGATTGAATTTTTCAATGGATACTCTATATGGGTTGAAGGAGATGGCACTGCCAGCCATCGTGATGCTTATGGGATTAATGGTATTGAGTGTTGTCCTGGGTATTGTGGTTGCAAAGACAACGGGCATGGACTTAATTACTGCGCTATTCAGTAGTGCTCCGGGCGGGATAACAGAAATGACGCTGGCGTCGGAGGCTTATGGGGCAGATACACCGAAAGTAGCGATTCTTCATCTAATGAGGCTGATCAGTGTAATTACTATTTTACCAATTGTCATTAAAAGCGTACTAAAATGGATGATTTCTTAATATAGAAAATGGGGTAGGGATTATTGTGAAAATGAAGTTGAGTAAAGAGCTTAAAAGTATCTGGAACCTCTCCTGGCCTGTGATTATAGGGATGATCCTTCAGTCTCTTTTAGGTACGGTAGATATGAAATTCATTTCTATGATTGGTACAGCTGAAAGTGCGGGTGCTTCTATTAGCAACTCAGCTTCAGGTGTGGTTTTTGTTATGAGTGCATTGGTAGCTTCTGGAACAGTAGCTATTGTTGCAAGAGCTTTTGGTGAAGATAATCAAGATGAGGTAAAGAGAATCGGCAGTCAATCCATTATATTAGCCGGTATAGTAGGCAGTGGGATTGGTTGGGTTTGTAGTTGGAATACCTATGGAATCTTGCAAGGTATGTTCAATCCAGAGACCAGTGTATTGCAAAGTGCAGCAGCATATTTGAATATAATTTTTCTAGGTACGGTTTTCGTGTTTGTAAACTATACAATTCGCAGCATACTACAGGCATTGGGGGATACCAAAACGCCTTTGTATATTTTTGGTGCAGCTAATGTTCTGAACGCAATATTAGATCCAATCTTTATTTTTAGCCTGGATTATGGGGTGAAGGGTGCGGCTATCGCAACAGTGCTTTCAAATATTTTTGCATTTTTTATGATATCATATATTTATTTGAAGAAGGTTCACGAAGGTCGACTAATGGAGTACTTTAACTATGGAAGATTACGTCTTAGGGATACTCTGCGAATACTACGAATCGGCCTATGGTCTTGTCTTCAGCAAGTGTCTCGACCCATTACTGGTATGATGATGTTTCGGATCGTCAGCGAGGTGGGAAAAAAAGAAGGGATTGCAGCCTTTGGTATAGGGGGACAACTGTTCAACTATACATTTATATTGTTAACGGGACTTACAGTGGCAGTATCTGTAATGGTAGGACAAAATTTGGGGAGAAAAGATCTAGAGAAAACAGATGAAATTATTCGAGAGGGTTTAAAGGTAGCCATGATCAATATGGCAATCTTTGCAATTCCCTATATGATTTTTCCTCGATATATCATTCAATTTTTTCTCAATGATGAAAAGGTGATTCAACTAGGCATAGAATATTTACGGATTGTATACATAGGTGTTATTTTTGTAATCTTCCCAACTGTCTATGGTGGAGCATTTCAAGGGGCAGGAGATACTTTTCCACCCATGGTTTCATCTATATTTGCCAATGTCCTTGTGAAGCTGCCATTGGCCTATTTTCTTGCAAAAAATCTTGAGATGGGAACCGATGGTGTTTGGTGGGCAATTGCCATATCTGTGATGATAGAAGCAGGAATGATTTGGTTTTATTTTCACAGAGGTACTTGGAAAACAAAAAAAGTATAATGTATTTTCTGTAGAAAATGACATATAAATTGCAAAGAAATGGATGAATGGGCTCTTCATATGGATGAATATCTAATTTTAATAAATTACAAAAATTACTTCTCGAAAGAGGAGTATTTTTTGTTAGAAGAAAAGCAAAGCATGTTTTTCTAAGGGTCGCGTACATACTTTCAATAAAATAAGCTCAAAATAATATCATTAGTGGTCTCAAAACAAAGCAGTTTATCTTTCTGCTTATTAAGGAAACTATCAAAAGAAAGAGAGGAATTTGAATGATTGCTATTATTTCTCTATTAGCATTAGTTATCGCCATCTATATTGGTTTTAAAAGAGGGATCAATACTGGATTGGTAAGTATAACAGGTGCGTATATTCTGGGTTTTTTTGTCCTAGAGATGAATGAAAAACTGGGGAAAGAAATACCTTTGTCAGATCCAACGGGCAAGTTTACAACCTTGGTTTCAGGATGGCCAAACTCTCTATTTTTTATCTTATTAGGTGTTACCCTATTGTTTGGTATTGCGAAAGTAAATGGAACATTGGTACTTATTGCTAGAAAAAGTGCTAGACTTGCTGGTGGAAACAAAAAATTGATTCCAATTATCTTTTTTATTTTGGCAACAGTTATTGCGGCCATAGGACCTGGTAATATTGCTGTATGTGCCTTGCTGCTCCCCATCGCCATGAGTGTCGCCCATGAGGAAAAAATCGGAGCGTTGTTAATGGCCGGTATGGTTATTGCTGGATCTAATGCTGGTGGTTTGTCACCCCTTGCACCTACAGGGATTATTGGTGTAACCCTATCAGAAAAAATAGGTCTTGCCAACGTGGGGATGAGGATTTTTTATAATATGGTTATTGCCCAAGTAATTATTGCTGCAGTAATATACATTGTCCTTGGGGGCTTAAAGCTTTCATCGCGTTCCGAAGGGACAAAAAGCGCTGTAGAAGCCTTCGATGGAAGACAAAAAGCAACGATTTTCGTTATCCTATTGGTTGTAGTGGCAGTCATCGTATTTAAAGCACATCTAGGACTCGTAGGATTTGCAGGAGCAACGATACTGCTACTTATAAGGGCGGCGGATGAAAAAGAAGCAATTCTTAGTGTACCTTGGTCAACGTTGTTATTGGTATGTGGGGTTGGGGTACTTGTAAATGTTGTCAGCTTAGCGGGTGGAATTACAACATTAACAGATGCTTTGTCTAGCTTTATGAATGCTAGAACTGCAGCACCTATTATGACAATCATCGGAGGCCTGATGTCTGCTGTATCTTCGGCATCTGGAGTTGTAATGCCGACCTTGATTCCGACTGTACCTGGATTGATTGAAAAACTAGGTGCCCAAGTGACACCTACTGCTTTGGTTTCCGCCATCATTTTAGGAGCCCATGTGGTGACAAACTCACCATTATCTACCCTAGGAGCTCTTGCAATGGCATCGGCTGGAGACGAAGTGGACAGGGGAAAACTATTTAGAGAATTACTGGTGCTTGGATTTGGTGGAATTCTGTTTGGTGCATTGATCGTTTTCCTTGGTATTGTAAGATAAAAATTAATCTGATATAGCATTATAAAAAAAGTGATCAAAATCTACAGATCACTTTTTTGTATGAAAGAAAATAATACCTTCATTCTTGTTACAATTTTATTATCAAATGCCAGAAAAAATGGTAAAATAATAACTGTAAATTGTGCATGGAGGGGATGATAGTGCAAGATCTTCAATGGAATAAATTTTTAATTCCTTATGAGCAAGCGGTTGAGGAATTAAAGGTAAAGCTAAAAGGAATTCGTAATGAGCTAAGGGCAACCAGTGAATATTCCCCCATTGAATTTGTTACTGGGAGAGTGAAAAAGGTATCTAGCATTTTAGAAAAGGCAAAGCGATACGGTTTTTCCCCAGATGAGATTGAAGAAAAAGTCGAAGACATTGCCGGGATTAGGATCATGTGTCAGTTCTTAGATGATATCTATAAAGTAAGGGAGCTCATTCGGCAAAGAGATGGAAAAGATTTATATATCGTATATGAGAAGGATTATATAAAGAATAAAAAGGATAGTGGATATCAGAGCTACCATGTGATTATTAAGTATCCAGTGCAGTCAGCCTTTGGTGAAAAAGAGATTTTGGCAGAAATTCAAATCAGAACACTAGCCATGAATTTCTGGGCTACGATTGAGCATTCTTTGAATTATAAATATAAGGAAAACATACCAGAAAATATTAAAGAACGATTGAAAATTGCTGCTGAGGCCGCCCAAAGACTTGATATGGAAATGTGGCAAATCAGGGATGAAATTATCAATGCACAGACCTTATTCGAAACCAAATCCAATACAGTAAGCAGTATTGTAAATAATATTCAGATGTTAAGTCTTATGGGAAAGAAATCGGATGCTAAGGATTTTCAGGAAAAATTTGAAGCTTTATGGGAAAAAGGCAGCCCTGAGGAGCTCCATGAGCTAGCAGATCGTATAAGATATAGAATCGCCAGGTATCAAGTGTTTGAGTGATACAACAAACTTCAGCAGGGAGGAAGATATGTGAAATACATAAGAAAAGTAGTGGCATTGATTCTACTTTCTGTGACACTGACGGGATGCAATAGTGCTGAACTTGATAAATTACGGGATCAAGTAGCGATGTTTCAACAGGAAAAGGAGCAATTTAAAAAGGAAGTTACTGCTTTGAAAGATGATATACAGAAGAAAGATCAGAGGATTCAAGAGTTAACAGCTATTATTACAGATTATGAAACCCAGTATGATGTATCCATTGAAGAGGTTCAGTTCATTTCAGAAGATATGTATAAAGAAGGAGATAAAGTTGGACATATCTATGGTAGATTTAATGTGGCTGTGACGGTAAAAAATAATACAGACCGTGAAATGAATAATGTAAAGATTACCGCTAAGCTAGAATCTAGCTTTAACAACTACCCTAAAGCTGCTCCCAAGACGACAGCGTCTAAAATGGATGTAATTAAACAAATGGGCTCTGGTGAAACAAAAGAAGTGTTTTTTTCTGACTTAACCGTGGACCACCCAGAGGTAGTCCAAGAACTATTTATTAATGTGGTAGACCAAGGTGAAGCAAAGAAAATAAAGGTACCTGTGGCGTTCCCACCAGGAAGTCAGGATTAGAAATAGAGATGTGCCTAGGCACGTCTCTATTCATTTTGTATAAGAATTTATATTTTGGTTGCTATCTTTTTCTTTTTTTCTTCTTTGCGACGGAGAAGCCAAAGCCTCCCAGTGATTTTTTTAGTCCGTAATATTGCCCATGAGAATAGCAAATAGGGTTGGCCCAATCCAAATGGAACTTGTTCTTATCATCCATATACTGATCGTCTACATTTACAGCCACAACCTTGGCAAGAAACATATGATGGGTGCCGAGTTCTAGTACCTTGGTTACTTTGCATTCGATATTAATAGGACTTTCTTTGATTAATGGCGCACTTACCTTGCTAGCCTTTTCTGGAGTAAGCCGCATTTCTTTAAACTTGTTGATATCTCTGCCCGATTTTACGCCACAAAAATCCGTAGCTTTTACCAAATCCTCTGTAGCTAGATTGATGACAAACTCCTTTGTTCGGTTGATCGCTTCATAGGAATGGCGTTCAGGTCGAATAGATATGTAGGTCATGGCAGGGTCAGAGCATACAGTGCCTGTCCATGCAACGGTAATAATATTATAATTTTCTTCAGCATCTCCGCAAGTTACTAAAACTGCCGGCACAGGATAAACCATCGTGCCGGGTTTCCACGTTATCTTTGCCATAAAATCACTCCCAAGCTTTATTTCTGTTCTATATTATTTTATCTTAAAGTTGGAAAAAATAAATGTTTAATTTTCAGTATTCCATTATTTCTTCCTATGGTAAGATAAGTATACAAAGTTTCTATGCAATAATGGAAAGCAAGAAGATACATAATAAGACTAAAGAAAGAAAAAGTTGGTGAACATATGGCGTTATATGCAATTGGTGATTTGCATTTAAGTGGTGGAGTCGATAAGCCCATGGATATCTTTGGGGAACAATGGCTACGTCATCACGAAAAAATAAAGGAAAACTGGCAGCGTTTGATTACTGATGAAGATACCGTATTAATCCCTGGAGATGTTTCCTGGGCAATGAATATGGAGCAGGCAAGAGTTGATTTAGAGTGGATTCACGAGCTCAAAGGGAAAAAGATTCTCCTACGAGGAAACCATGATTATTGGTGGAGCTCTGTAACAAAGCTAAATCTTCTTTTCGAAGATATGTCTTTTTTGCAAAATAATTTTTACGAATATAAAGAGTATGCTATTTGCGGTACGCGAGGTTGGATTTGTCCAAATGAAAATAAGTTTGAAGCCCAAGATGAAAAAGTTTATCAGCGAGAGCTTCAAAGACTGAAGCTTTCTTTGGATGGAGCGAGAAAAAAGGGCTTTAGTAGGATCATTGTCATGACCCACTATCCCCCAACCAATGATAAATTGGAGTCTTCTGGTTTCACACAGATTTATGAGGATTACGGAGTGGATAAGGTGATTTATGGGCACCTTCATGGCAGTGAATCCCATGAGTATGCACTTCAAGGAATGATAAATGGAATCGAATATATATTAAGCTCCTGTGACTATATTGCTTTTTCACCCATAAGGATTCTGAATGAATGAAGGGATGCCAAACTGTATCAAAAATAGGAAAAGATACCTATAAAATAATGCAAATTTACTCAAGCCTCTATGCGGATAGTATTGTATAATGGATTAAAGGAAATAATTGCAAAGCAAGGGGCCTAAACATTTGTATACAATGGGAAGGTAAGTATATATGGGGGTGAGAAGATGACAAGAAAAAATTATAGTAATATCGTTGTGAGAACTTGTAAAAAATGCAAAAAAGCCATTGATGAGAGATCACTCCATGATTATTGCCCAGACTGCTTTCGTATTATCGATGAGGTTTTTGAAAAGATCAGAGCGTACCTGAAGGAATATCCAGGTGCCACTGCCTTTGAGATTGAGTTAGAAACAGGGATTCCTTACCATGTGGTCAATAATTTTGTACGTGATGGTCGACTGATTGAAATTGAGAATAATCTTATCAATATTGAATGCAAAAGATGTGGTTGCTTGCTGCTTTCCGCCAATCATAAATACTGCCCAAGATGTAGGGATGAAATACAGAGAGAGATGGAACATGCAAAGGAGCAACTACAAGCACCAATGCCCATAAAGGAAAAGGCGAAAATGCATTTTCAGGTAGCTCGTAGAGATAAATCATGATTTTTATCAAAAAATTATTAAATTAAATATCATTTTGAATAACTCCGCATATTTAATTATGAGGGGGTGTAAAAATGAGAAAGTTTCAAAGTTATACGGTAGAAAGTTATCTGACGTACTTAAGGAGTATAAAAATTACCCGAGAAATCAAGGATATTCACTTGCATCATACGTGGAAACCAACAAAAAAGAGCTATCAGTTGGCTAGCAACAAGGAGCAGGTTATCTATGGCATGTGGCGGTACCATACGGAAACATTAGGATGGCAGGATATTGGTCAGCATGTTACAGTGTCTCCAGACGGGCTGATTTGGGATGGCAGAGATGTGAATCAAATGCCAGCCAGCATTACAGGTCATAACCAAAAAGCTTTTGCTATTGAAATGATTGGGAATTTTGATAAGGGACAGGAAACCTTTGAAGGTGTGCAATATGAAGCAATGGTTAAGTTGGTTAGAGGATTATTTACTATTTTTAAAACAAAAAATCTTATTTTTCATCGAGAACATTCCTCGAAAACATGTCCGGGTTCTTCCTTAGACAAAGTCTTGCTGTTAAACAGAATCCAGAACAAGATAGAAATATTGGGCAAGGCTGTGGCAACCCACGGTCAAATGAAGCAGTACTTACTTTCCATCAATGCCTCTCCTAAGATCAATTGCTCTGTAGATGCTTTGATTAACTATTACTTAGAAGAGGGAAACATAGAAGGCGTAAGGGGAGATATTGCCTTTGCCCAGGCGCTGAAGGAAACAGGTTTCTTTCGATACGGCGGTATTGTGACTCCTGAACAAAATAATTATGCTGGTTTAGGAGCGCTAAATGGAAACAAGAAAGGTGAGGGTGCCAGTTTCCCAACCCCAAGGATTGGTGTCAGGGCCCATATACAACATCTGAAGGGGTATGCCACAAAAGTGGCATTGAAGCAACCTGTGGTTGATCCAAGATATGTTGTTTTGCAAAATGCAGGATTATTGGGTACGGCACCAACTGTTACAGATCTAAATGGAAAATGGGCAGTCCCTGGAACCGGTTATGGAGAAAGCATTTTAAAAATTCTTGAAAAAATATTAAGTATGCCTGCTACAGGAAATGATAATATCATAGGAAACACAGCTTTATTAGAAGAAGCAAAACGCTTAAAGGATAAAATTAGTACCCTGGAGCTTGAATTAGATAAATATAAGGGACTCCTTAACGATATTTTGAATCAAATTAAGGAAATGTAGAACTGTTGATGAAAATCAGCAGTTTTTTTATAGTATAAGAAAGTATACTTTCTTATACTATAAAAAAAGCAGGGGTGCTCAGGCTGCTTTGCAGCCGTCGAAGGGGAACTAGGTTCCCCTAGCGAAGCACATGTAGTGTGCCTTTTTTATTTATAAAAAGAGAACTGTAAGCTTATCGTACAATCAATTATCAAAATAGGAAGGACATTACAATGATAGATGTATTTTTCTCTTGATTGAAAAGAAAGATTATTCTATAATAAATATAATGAAATCACACGACTGGCGGAAGTGGAATAAACCACGGGGAGTGTGATAGAGAAAAGCCGACCGCCTGGGCATAGAGCCCAGGCGGTCTTTTTGTTTGGAGAAAAAGAAAAGTGGATAGTTTAAAAGATTTCGAAAATGTAGGAAGGTATTGCAATTGGATAAAAGTTATTGTATGATAATAAAAAACACAGTATATTGTATACATTGAGAAATAATTTCAATTACTGTGATTCATATCACAGTATCGGACAGTTTTTTATCATAGAATAAAGATAACCAGCAAAGGAAGGCTAGAAAAGTACTTAAACGCATTATAAGAAAGTTACTGAAAGAAATATCAAATACAAGGAGTGATCGCAGTGAAAGGTTGGAATGGGTTTAAGCAAGGAAATTGGAAAGAAGAAATTAATGTAAGAGATTTTATTTTAAAGAACTATAGGCCTTATGATGGAGACGACAGCTTTTTGGTTGAACCTACAGAAAAAACGAAAAAGCTTTGGAATAAAGTATTGGAATTATTCAAGCAAGAAAGAACTAAAAATGGGACATTAGATGTCGATACAGATGTAATTGCAAACATAGTATCCCATGGCCCAGGATATATTGAGAAGGAATTAGAGACGATTGTCGGTTTCCAGACCGATGCTCCCCTAAAAAGAGCAGTACAGCCTTATGGTGGCATTAAGATGGTAAAGGATGCTTGCGACGCCTATGGCTACAAATTGAATCCTCAAATCAATGAATTGTTTACAAAATATAGAAAAACGCATAACCAAGGTGTTTTTGATGTATACACTCCTGAAATGAAATTGGCTAGAAAAACGGGTGTGATCACAGGGCTTCCAGATGCTTACGGCAGAGGGCGTATTATTGGTGACTACAGAAGAGTAGCACTATATGGTGTAAACATGCTCATCGAAGATAAAAAGGCACAACTGGATTCGTTAGAAGTAGATTTCATGTCTGAGGATGTTATTCGATTAAGGGAAGAAATCCAAGAACAAATCAAAGCACTAAAAGAGTTAAAGGAGATGGCGGCAACCTACGGATTTGATATTTCTGAACCAGCGGTGGATACGAAGGAAGCTATCCAATGGTTATATTTCGCTTATTTAGCAGCGGTTAAGGAACAAAATGGTGCGGCTATGAGTATTGGACGTGTGTCTACCTTCTTAGACATATATATGGAAAGAGATTTGAAAAATGGAGTATATACAGAGTCTGAAATACAAGAGATGATGGACCATTTTGTCATGAAACTAAGAATGGTAAGATTCTTAAGAACACCTGATTACAATGAATTATTCAGTGGTGATCCAACTTGGGTGACTGAGTGCATTGGTGGTGTAGCTGTCGATGGAAGAAGCCTTGTAACGAAAAGCTCTTATAGAATGCTGCATACATTATACAATTTAGGTGCTGCACCAGAGCCAAATTTAACGGTTCTTTGGTCTGTAAATCTACCGGAGAACTTCAAAAAGTATTGTGCCAAGGTATCTATTGACACATCCTCTATTCAGTATGAGAATGATGATCTGATGAGACCATACTGGGGTGATGATTATGGCATCGCATGCTGCGTATCCGCCATGAGAATTGGTAAACAGATGCAGTTCTTTGGTGCAAGGGCAAACCTGGCGAAAGCATTGCTCTATGCCATCAATGGAGGTGTAGATGAGAAGCTTAAAGAACAAGTTGCACCAAAATTTGAACCAATTACTTCAGAATATTTGAATTATGATGAAGTAATGAATAAATTCGACACATTGATGGATTGGCTGGCAAAGCTTTATGTAAATACGCTGAACGTCATTCACTATATGCATGACAAATATGCTTATGAGAGAATCGAGATGGCACTTCATGATCGAGATGTATTAAGAACGATGGCTTGCGGTATAGCAGGATTATCTTTAGTAGCCGATTCTCTATCAGCCATTAAACATGCAAAGGTAAAAGTGGTGAGAAATGAAGATGGATTGGCTGTAGACTATATCGTAGAAGGCGAGTACCCTGCTTATGGCAACGATGATCCAAGCGCTGATGAAATTGCCAAGGATATTGTAAAAAGGTTCATGAACAAATTAAGAAAATGCGGCACATACAGAAACGCTGTACCTACGATGAGTGTATTGACCATTACTTCTAATGTTGTTTATGGGAAGAAGACTGGAAATACGCCAGATGGTAGGAAAGCAGGGGAGCCATTTGCACCAGGAGCAAACCCAATGCACAAGAGAGATAAAAAAGGTGCTATTGCATCTATGAACTCTGTGGCAAAGCTGCCATACGAGCATAGCCAAGACGGTATTTCTTACACCTTCTCCATCATACCGGCAGCCCTTGGTAAAACAAAGGATGCACAAGTTGCCAACATGGCAGGACTGCTAGATGGCTATTTCTCACAATCTGGACACCATATCAATGTAAATGTATTTGATAAAGAGACGCTGTTAGATGCCATGGAGCATCCAGAGAAGTATCCGCAGCTTACCGTTCGGGTTTCTGGATATGCTGTAAACTTCATAAAATTAACAAGAGAACAACAAATAGATGTAATCAATCGTACTTTCCATGAAATGATGTAACATTGTTGGGGTGATAGATATGGCAGTACAAGGAAAAGTTCATTCTGTTGAGACCTGCGGGACTGTGGATGGACCTGGCATAAGATATATATTATTCCTAGCTGGTTGTCCTCTCCGATGCAAGTATTGCCATAATTGTGACACTTGGAATGGCGGCGTTGGAGAAAGCATGACCGTAGATGCGATCATGGAGGATGTGAGAAGATATAAGCCATACTTTCGCTTCTCAAAGGGTGGAATCACAGTATCTGGTGGAGAGCCTACCATGCAGCATGATTTTCTAACAGCTCTATTGAGAAGCTGTAAGGAGGAGGAAATTCACACTTGCCTGGATACGTCAGGTTATTGTGATGAAACGAAGGCTGAACAATTCCTTCCTTTCACAGATATGGTTCTTTTAGATATAAAACATATCGATGATGAGAAGCATCGACGACTCACTGGGGTTAGCAATGAGAAAATATTAAAATTTGCTAAAATCCTAGAAGAAAAGAACATTCCTGTATGGATTCGACACGTAGTTGTTCCAGGCTATACCGATGATGATCAGGATATAGAAAAACTATGTCAGTTCATTCAAGGACTAAAAAATGTAGAAAAGGTTGAATTATTGCCCTATCATGCCATGGGAGTTCACAAATGGGAAAGCCTTGGATTGAATTACGAACTTCAAGATGTTCAATCTCCCACACCGGAACTCATGGAAAAGATAAAGAATATATTTAGTAAATATAATATTCATGTGAGCTAGTTTCTGCCCAAAAGGGCATTATATAGGAAATACGTACCATACTCCCTTTTCTCAAAGACTGCCTCTGGCTATATGCTGGAGGCAGTCTTTCTCTCTTTATATATCTTGACTATTTCTTAGGAAATATTATTTATATTTCTTCTATTACGCAATAAAGAAAAGAATAATTATAATACACTCATTTAAACATGAAATGGAACCCCTTTTATTGTATAATCAAGAAGTAAATAAAAGGCTGGAGGAGATCGAATGGACTATAAGGAAATTTATAAAAAAGCCTATGCATATATGAATGAAAAAGTGATTGAAGAGGATTGTGGTCTTCTTTGTAACAGCCATTGCTGTAGAAATTTTACCGAGGATGGAGAGGAGATCGGTATTTATTTAATGCCCCACGAATATGAAAGTGTCTATAAGGATACACCTCTAGAAAGAAGATTTCGTTTTGAAAAGCATACCAGCAAGCATTATTATATACCCCCTAAGGTGAAATATTTATATTACTTCCATTGTGATAAAAATGATGGTTGTATCCGGGACTTAAGGCCAATACAATGCAGAACCTATCCTTTTGAACCTCATTTGGAGGGAAATAAATTATCTCTGGTAGTGGAGAGGGAACAGATTCACCAATGTCCTTTGTTAAACAAAATGGATGAATTAAGAAAAGAGTTTGTAGAAGGCATATACCACGGTTGGAAGTTGATGATGGAAATCCCTGGGGTGAAGGATTTGATCCAATATGACAGCGATATAAGAAAGCGAAATCAAAATATCAGTTATATTGTGAGTAATTTTGAATAAGGTCTTGGGTAAAAAGACCCCAAGAACATTATTCTTCATAAATCATTTTTACCGTCATTCCACCATCGATGGTCAAATTGGTTCCTGTGATGAAGGAAGCATCTTCAGAGCATAAGAAGAGACATGCCTTTGCAATATCTTCAGGTCTGCCCACTCTTCCTGCAGGATGCTGCTTGTGGTCTTGATCAGACAATAGCGCCTGTTGGCGGGTTCCTTCTTTTCCATAAGCGCTCACATCGATCCAACCGGGACTAATGGCATTAACACGAATGCCATACTTTCCTAGACTGATAGCTAAGGAATGGGTAAGTGACAAAAGACCACCTTTAGATGCAGAGTAAGGCTCTGTATTTGGTTCAGACATTAGAGCGCGTGTAGATGCGATATTGATAATGGATGCTTCAATATTTTTCATGTAAGGCAAGCCATACTTGACAGCCATATAGGGCCCTGTAAGATTAACAGCCAGGGTATGATGCCATTCATCCATGGTACGAGTTTCGATATCCTTGCTAAAAGGCACAGCAGCGTTATTGACTAAGATATCAATGTGACCATATTTTTGACCGACGGTATCCATAAGTTGAACCACTGATGTTTCACAAGCTACATCGGTGGCAATGGATATGCATTTCCCTCCCTGCTGAAGAATATATGTTTCATTTTCCCTGGCGGCGTCCTGATCAATATCTGCAATCACCACCAAAGCACCTTCCTGGGCAAAAAATCTGGAGATAGCCATGCCGATTCCTTGAGCACCTCCGGTAATAATGACAACCTTTCCTTGAAATCTAGACAAAGTCAAAACCTCCTTATATATGTTCAATCTATCCATTGATAGTTCATAAAAGCATTCGTTTATGCATGTAAGTATATCATATTTTCCTTTGCTTTTGATAGTTTTAAGGATACAATAATAAAAAGGAGGTGGATTACATGCCCCAGATTAAGATGAGAGGCGTTGACTTGGAAAAAGTTTGTAATGCTAGTAAGGAACTAGTGGATGTCCTAGAAAAGATTGTTGGATGTCCGCGGGAATATTTTACCATTGAATGGATGCCTTCCACTTTTATTTGTGATGGAAGTATTGTGCCGGGCGATCCTTTTATAGAAGTTGCTTGGTTTGATAGAGGTCAAGACGTTCAAGACAAAGTGGCCAGAGAGATTACTCGGATCGTGCATGAAATGGGATATAGCAGTGTAGAAGTGTTTTTTCATGTGTTGCAAGAAAAATCTTATTATGAAAATGGAGAACGCTTTGCATAGTTGTAACGGATAATACATAATATAAAGAACTTCACCGCAAGCTATAAGCATAGACTAGATGAAATCGGGTGTGTTTACATTGAACTATCGTATTCAAGAAAATGTGTTTGACAAGTTCTTTAAACATCGGGAGTCTCTGTTCCGACAGTTCAAAAAAGGGGATATTACAAAAAGAGAGTTTATTGAAGAACATTATGCTTTCATACAAAGCCTAAACCTCAAACCGTATCAGAGAATTGATTCCTTTGAAAAAGGAATCTACAACTATCAGTACTATAATATGTTGGCAAAATACAACTACATGCGATCCAAGGATGCAAAGCTCATTCAAAAACATCCCAATATTGCTAAAAAAATGCTGGAAGAGGCCAATTATTTCTATCAACAAAAAGATAAGTCCACGCTAAAGCTTCTAGAATATTTAGATTTTTATAAGGTAGAGGCGTATTATATCAAAGTGAAATCAGAGAATTTAAAGGACAAGCTCTTTGAGATCGTTTTAAAGGACTATGAAAATGTAGTATTTCATTCAAAAAACCCCTGGCTGATGGAACGCTTAAAGGAAGAGGGCGTTTGGCTGGAAGGAAAGAGAAAATCAATTATTGAAAACTATATCAACGAGAGATATTGACTATGAGAGTCCATTGGCTAGCCCCAATGGACTCTCATAATTATAAGCCATTAGGGTCAAAATAAGATGAGGATGATAACGGAAAATAGGAGGGCATATATGAAAAGAAGAAAGATTGATGTAGAAGAAAAACTACCTTTTTGGGAAGCCTTGCCACTAAGTATACAGCATTTATTTGCTATGTTTGGCGCTTCCGTACTAGTACCTGCCATTTTTAAAATCAACCCAGCTATTGTATTATTATTCAATGGTATTGGAACTTTACTGTTTATTTTTATCACAAAGAAGAAGGTTCCTGCGTTTCTGGGCTCAAGCTTTGCGTTTATTTCTCCTGCTCTGGTCATCATGGGGAAATATGGATATAATACAGTGTTAGGCGGTTTCATTGTTTCAGGAGTTGTTTTCTCAGTGGTTGCCATTATCATCGGAACCATGGGTACAAAATGGATGGATGTGGTCTTTCCACCTGCAGCCATGGGCGCCATCGTTGCGATCATTGGCCTTGAACTGGCACCTGTTGCTGCAGAAATGGCCGGATTTACAGGGGAAACGATAGATACCAAGGTAATTACTGTATCTATTATCACATTTTTGATCGTAACGATAGGATCAGTGACCTTTAGAGGTTTTTTATCTGCAATCCCTATTCTTATTGGAATTATTTCAGGATATGTACTTTCAATTTTTATGGGAATTGTAGATTTTAGTGCAGTAGCCAAAGCCGATTGGCTTCAAATGCCTGAATTTTATCGGCCGATTTTTCAATGGGATGCTATTTTGATTATTCTGCCTGCAACCCTCGTCGTTATATCGGAACATATTGGTCACTTGATTGTGACAAGCAATATTGTAGGTCATGATTTAAAAAAGGATCCAGGGTTGCACCGCACGATGCTGGGGGATGGAATTTCAACCACATTATCAGGATTTTTTGGGTCTGTGCCCACTACCACCTATGGGGAGAATATTGGGGTAATGGCGATTACTGGTGTTTATAGCGTTTGGGTGATTGGCGGAGCTGCTATTTTCTCAATTTTATTATCCTTTATTGGAAAACTGACGGCAGCTATTCAGACCATTCCTACGCCAGTTATGGGAGGCGTATCATTACTATTGTTTGGAGTTATCGCTTCTTCGGGTATTCGCATGTTAGTGGAAGAAAAGGTGGATTATAGTAATTCTAAAAATTTAGTTTTAACCTCAGCAGTACTGGTGATCGGTCTAAGCGGGATCCATGTGAATATTGGTAATCTGGAATTAAAGGGCATGGCCCTTGCAACGATTGTTTCCATTCTGCTAAGCATTATATTTGAAGGATTTGAAAAGCTTCATGTGATCAGAATTGAGGAATAAAAATAAAAATGGTGAGAAGTAAATCTCACCATTTGACATAGAGATGATTAAACTGTAATATCTAGGCTAGTGAGGTCATCATTGATACAATCACTGCAAAACATTACCTTTTTTGATTGCCCATTTTTCTTATTTTTTTCTTTGTCTCCATGAACTTGTTTGTCCTCATGAATTAACTCACTAATATAGCCATTTACATCAGTATTATTTACGTAGCTAGCGTAGATTCTTCTTTCGTCCATCTGCAAAACCTCCTTACCTATATAGATTTATTATCCGTATTTTTTCAGAAATTACACGGGAAAGTAAAGGATTTTTTATCATAGATGGGGAAATAAAGAGAAAGCAAAATGATTGTAAATAATAACCTATTTTAATATTTCTTTCACATACAAATACTATGACTAGTTGAGAAAAGAGAGGATGATCATGTGATTACAAGGTTATTTATTATCGCAATTTCTCCAGGACTTGCATTGGCTTTGGCAGCATATTTGACGGACCGATATGATCGTGAGCCCCTACATCTATTGATGAAGGTATTTTTCTTAGGTGCTTTATCAGTAATTCCCACTGCTATTGTCGAACGTTTTTTATTATCTTTTAACATTTTTGGAGGTGTACTGTCTGCTGCCTATACTGCATTTATTGTGGCAGGTTTTACAGAAGAATTCTTTAAGAGAAGTGTGGTATTGAGAACCGCCTATTACCATAGGGCTTTCGATGAGAAGCTGGATGGGATCATATATGCAGTATACGCTGCTCTTGGATTTGCAACAATTGAAAACATCATGTATGTAGTATTTCGATTTGCAGCCAATCCTTATGTGGGTTTATACCGGGGAATTTTGTCTGTACCTGCCCATATGCTATTTGGCGTAACCATGGGATATTATCTATCTTTATCAAGATTCGCCAAAGATGAATCATCAAGAAAGCATTTTCTTCGCAGAGCATTATCTATTCCAGTGATACTGCATGGAATCTTTGACTTTATTCTGATGGCTAAGATTCCTGTTCTAATGGCGTTATTCTTTCCATTTGTTCTATATCTGTGGATTATCAATCTACGGAAGCTCAATGAATACAAAAAAGAATCTAGGGAGATTTATACAAGAGCCATGGAAGGACCAACAGATTGACATGAGTTCCCGTAAGAAATAAAAGAATGCTAAAATGAAAGCTGTCTGAAGTGATCAGGCAGCTTCTGTTATTGTTGAGGGGTAACTCCTGCAAAATTTCTACGAATAAGTTTCTAAATTTCTTTTTTTGAATATGATGGTATTGCAAGATAGAAATAATATAAAAGGGGGAAGCGCACTTGAAATATCTAGATCAAACCTATGAACATCATCCTGTTCCAGCTGAAATAGAACAGTTGAGATATATGCTTGCCAGGGCTTATGTACCTTACCAAATGTATATGCTTAAGTATCCATTGCCCATGGCATTACAAGTAGGTACCCTATTCCCAGAGCTGGTAAAACCTTGGCCACCATACTATTATGATGAAGATTATAAAGGATAGGGGGGGAATTTCATGAATAAAGAGAGAGCAGAGATGTTAAAAAGAATGCAGGAACTTGAATTTGCTTGTGTAGACCTAAACTTATATTTAGATACCCATCCAATGGATCAAAAAGCCCTTATGGATTACAACACATATACCCATCGGTTAATGATGTTAAAAACTCAATATGAGAGCTTATATGGTCCTTTGAAGAATTTCGGGTGTTCTCAAAGCCAATACCCATGGAAATGGGTTGAAGGACCTTGGCCTTGGGAAATTCAATACTAGAGGGGGAATAATTGCATATGTGGATCTATGAAAAAAAATTGGAATATCCCGTTAAAATTTCATGTAAAGACCCAAAAACTGCCCAATATATCATGACTCAATTAGGTGGTCCCTATTGCAACAGGATATGATATGTTTTTATAGGCAATACTCGATTTCTAAATCATCATTGGACTTATTATAAACTATCTCTGAAATAATAGTTCTGATAGACTTTTGTTTCTCGATCATGGGAACATCTTCTGAAATCAAGACGTTATAAACCAAATTAACCTTCGCTTTGTGCTCATCAACGTTCCTTTCATTTTGACTACTCACTAGCTCATCTATTCTTGCCTTTATTTGAAACTCTTCATTTTGTAAAAGCTCCTTAGTGGCTTTATATTCTTCAATAGTATCTACTGCAGATAGGAAGGCTTGTTTTGCCCTTTCAAGTTTGGTACTTATCTTATCCAATTGCTTTTTAAGAGACTCAATTTCGAGATCAGCGTTTCTATTGGTCCTAATGTTATAGTTTTTCATTTCTACGCTTTCCATAAATTCAAGCAAACCGTTCAGGATGGCATGTTCAATTTTTTTAACTGTGATACTATGGGATATGTCACACCTTCCGCCAGCGTATCCACGACACTGGAAGGTAGGCGCTTTTGTTGTAGTATAAACTAACGTGGAATCGCAATTACTGCATCTAACTAAACCCGATAGCCAGTGCTTGCATTCGTCTAAAGGTCTTTGTTTAGGTTTTTGAAATCTTGCCCTGGATAGTATCTTTTCTTGCACAGATTCAAACGTATCAAGGCTGATAATCGGCTCATGATCTGCATCGATAACTAGCGTGTTTTCATTGTCAAAATCTCTTTTCATACTGCCAGTGGGTGTCCAGCGTAGCTTTCCAATATACACAGGATTTCTTAAAATATACTCGACACCCCTATTGTCAAAGGATTTACCTCTCTTTGTAGAAGCGCCCATTTCATTGATTTTCTTTGCAATCCTATAGAAGCTCTCGTTATGTTTCAAAAACTGATCAAACATGTATTGTACTATTTTGGCTTCGCTTTCTACTACCGAAAGTTTACCTTTTTCTATCACTTCATAACCGTAAGGAGCCCCTGTTTGTAATCCACCGCGCTTTGCTTTCTCAGTCATGCCTTTCTTAACCTCATCTGATAGGTTAAGGGAGTAATACTCTGCCATGGCTTCCAACATAGATTCTAGAATAATGGAAAACTTGTCGTCCTCAATCTGCTCTGTAATGCTTATTACTTTAATTCCACAATCTTTCCTAAGAAGAGATTTATATACAACGCTATCCTCTCTAGAACGAGAAAAACGGTCAAACTTATGAACCAAAATCATATCAAAAGGTTTTGGTTTCCTTTTGGCCAACTTGATCATTTCCATAAAAGCCGGTCTTTTTTCTGCTTTACGGCCTGAGATACCTTCATCAATAAAAATATATTCAGAAGGTACAAGGATTCTATTTTTCTTAGCGTATTCCAGTAACGCTTTTTTCTGGGCAACCGGGCTGTACTCTGTTTGTTCGTCTGTACTTACTCTGATATATAAGGCAGCGGTTTGCATAGCATCACCTTCTTTATTTAATCGTTAATACAATTATAGCGGTATAAAAAAAGAAAAGCTATGATATGCATAGCTTTTTTCTAGTGATTATAATAAATGCATATTTAACGACAGAGTGGAACCACTCCTTTGCCGCATTGTATTAGAGTATTTTTAAATTATGAGTTGACCAAGCATAGGACTTTTGAACTATGATGCTCGAATTTAATGATACGTATTGTTAGAATACAGAACTTTGAAAATGCAAAACCTTTAATCAAAATTATTTAAAAGCTGTTTCGGGGGACCCAAAATTAATAGTATTTACGTAATCTCTAATAAACAAAAAAGAGGACGATTTATATGTCCAAAATTTATATGCCCCAAAAATACTGTCAATTATAATGGACTTGATTCTAGTCATCTTTTATTTGGTTAATTTTTGCTTAAAAAGTGAATGGCGGAATATAAAAAATATATCGATATAGCACAAAGTTTATATATCATTGATAAAGGCAAACTTATTGAAAGATAAGGACGCAAAGCCATGGGTCTACGGAAAGATTTTTCTATGATTGCCAGGTTGCCAAAACTGTTAAACTTCCTTATTAGCTGCTTGCTATAGTGTTAACTGATTAGGCACCTATGATTTTCATAGGTGTTTTATTTTTATATTTAATAATCAAGTTTATAGGAGGTGGATATTACAGTTTTAATACTGTGATAAAGATTTATGAGATTAGCAAAGCTAAATAAACAATTAATAGGAGAGAAATTAAGCATAGCTATTAAGACTGTTGATGGTAAAAAATTAGTTAATGGCAGCACAGAGATATCTGAAAAACTGCTTGAAAGATTAAAAAATTATGGGATGAATGCTATTTATGTAGAGGATGAGAATTCAGATATTACATTACAAGAAACCATCAATGAAGACAAAAGAGCTGAAATTTTACTTAAGCTAAATATAATTTACGAAAAAATTGCTAAACAGAACTTTTTTGATGAGTTTGAACTTGGTAAGCTTATTCGGTTAAGTATCATACCAGAAATAAATAATGAACCAGTTAGCATTCCTATCGGTACGAGAGCATCAGGCTATGACATTGCACAACATTCTTTAAATGTTTGCTTACTGTGTATTGTTACTGGCATTAACTCTGGACTTGGTATGGATAAAATTGAATTGCTCGCAAAGGCAAGCTTATTGCATGATATCGGTAAAATCATGAAGAACAGTGGAACCAATGTAGGACATGAACAGTTAGGATATAATTTTTTAAAGACAAAAACGCATTCAGTTTTTGTATATAACCTAGTAAGATTCCATCATGAGACCATCGATGGACAAGGACCGCAGAAGTTAGCGATGCAAAATCAAAATGAGCTGATTAAAATACTAAGCTTATGCAACTTTTATGAGAACATGTTAAGCCAAAAAAGCTTGACGCCAAATACTTGCTTTGAAAGTATCCAGGCTTTAGTCAATATAAAATTCGATCAGCAGATATATGAAGCATTTAGAAAATCTATTTATGTATATCCTACCGGTTTACCAGTAAAATTGAATAACGGTGAAGACGGAATTGTTATTAGACAAAACAAGGAACTGCCGTCGAGACCTATCGTAAGAAGTTCAAAATCAGAATATAATCTTCTAGAGCACTTATCGTTATTTATAGAAAGTGTAGCGCTCTAGAACTTATCAGATATATGTGTTAAATGAAATGCTAAGAGAGATTTATCGGTTAAGGGGGAGTTTTGCAAGGTATGCGAAAACTTCTTTGATTTCACAGTGGTAATAGGTGGACTATATCCAAATTACCAAAACAAATAATGGACTATAAAGTCTCTGAAAAGTAAGATGGATTAAATTAACCATCTCTATTGAATATGACGAATCATACTTGCATGTGTTCATCATATTCCTTGACGGAAATATAACTGACTGGTAATATAATAATATGAATACAAATAATCTATTTGAAGTATTGGCGGAGCCAAATAGAAGAAAAATCCTTGACTGTTTGCGTATTAAAGAGCGCTCTGTTGGGGAACTTGTCGCTTTATTATCATTAAGCCAACCTGGTATCTCGAAGCATCTACGGATTCTTCGAGAATCAAATCTCGTTATTTTACGAAAAGATGGACAAAGCCATATGTATCGTTTGAACGCAAAACCTTTGCAGGAAGTTCATGATTGGTTTGAGCCTTATCGAAAATTTTGGTCGAATAAACTGGATGACCTAGCAAAGCATCTTGACGAAGATGACTAGTAGCTTGGCTTAGTAAAAGTAACTATCTTATTATTGGGGAGGTATGACATGTTAGCTGTTTTACAACAAGTCCAAGACGGGTATATTGCTCGTTTTGAACGTCACTTTAAACACTCAGTTGAGAAAGTATGGTCTTCATTGACGGAAAATGATAAGCTATCGAAGTGGTTTTCTGAGTTGCAGGTTGACGATCTTCGGGAAGGGGGAACTATTCGATTTGATATGGGAGATGGCACGTTTGAGGAACTTAAGATTATTGAACTTAAAGCATATTCCGTTTTGGAATATACATGGGGTAATGATCGTGTGCGATTTGAGCTATATCCAGAGTCCGATGGCTGTCGACTGATCTTAATTGAAAAGATTAGCAAATTTACAGATCATCTTTCAAAAGATCTTGCCGGATGGCATGTATGCTTGGATGTAATTAACGCATTGTTGAATGAGAAGACACTCGAATCCCGTGAAAGTCAATGGAAAACATGGTATGAGCAATATAAAAAGGTTATTGAAAACTTCCATGAAGATCAAACTAGATAATACATAACGCTGAATATTAAACCGCCAAGATAGGGCGGTTTTTTCTTTTAAAGTTTAAAGGTTCTGAGTGACGGCGCGTTAATTTATATAAGAGTGGATTTACACCAATAACTTGGACACACAAAGTGAAAAGAGCGTTATTGGTGTAGATTAAATACACATTTCGTGATAACAATGTCGGGACTTAAGTTCTCGGCTTATTCATTTTGGGTAAAAATTCTGTGTTAATCACCCATGGTTATAATTGACTTTTGCTTTTGAGCTAGATATAATTCATCTATATTTGAAACATTTTAAATAATTTAAAAATATGGGGGTTAAATTATGAAAAAACTGTTGTTTTTATTTCTAGCTGTATCTCTGGTTTTGGGAACTCTTGGATGTAGTAAGGCTACTAATGTTAGTGAGAAAAAGATTGGGATTAGAGGAGAAATAAAGAAAGTTGTCCTTGATAGCAATTACAAAGTAGAAAGCATATATGTCGAAGGTAAAAAGGAAGCAGATACTGAGTACGATAAGGCTAATATTAAAATTACTGAGGATACTATATTTTTGCAGCATGAAAGTATGGGACATTCATCAGAAGATATGATGGGTAAGGGAAGTATGGTCGAAGTCATCTTTACGGGAGAAGTACAAGAGTCTAATCCTGTTCAAGCTACTGCAGAATCAATTAAAGCAATAGACTAAGTATATATCGATATGGCAGGTTAAAGCCTGCCGTATTTTTTATGCCTTTACGCAGAGCAGACATTCTATTGTAATAGAAGCAAATTATACAAAAGGCAATTTAATAACAAATGAGTAGGTGTTTGCCTACTCATTATTTTTTCATAAACACATATTTAGCGACGAAATAGAATTTCTCCCCTGTCGCATTTCATAATTTCACTCAATACCAAATTCAAGTTTAAGTTTTTCGTACCTGCTTCTTTCATGATCTTTGATTTCAAACATAGGGTTATATAAGCAGTGCTGAAATACATCTGCATCTATTAAAACTTCATTAAAACTAGAGTGAACGCCTTCTTTTGCACTGTGGGTATAAATAGCGTCACAAATCATTTTAGTTTCATCATCATTTGTTATCCGCAATGATGTCAATATTTCCTTTGCCAAGATGGCACCTTTATGAGCATGGTCTTTTGTATCCATTTTAGCGTATGAATATATATCGTGAAGCATACCAGCCATTGTTGCAAGTTCAGTGTTTTCTCCTCGCTTTAGTGCAATTAATGTACAAAATTGAGCCACACCATATAAATGCACATAAGCACATCGGCGTTCTTCCACATCTATTATATTTAGAAGTATTTCATCGATATGTTTTCTTAAAATTTCAATTCTGTTCATAATTGTTTTCCCCCTCAAAAATAAATTATCCTTATTTTCTATGTTCTACAATAGCGCCTTAAAACCTTATAATTTATTACTTCTCTACTATCCACAAATACCCTTCATAGAAGTAGATATTCTCTTACCATTACGCAAGATACATTATATGCAATAGAAAAAGCATGGTTGATCCTGCCTTATTAAATGAAATGCATATTTAGCGACAAAACGGAACCATCCCCTTGTCGCATAATGTATTCACTTTCCTATAGTTGGGTTGGAGTATTCTGGAGACGACTTTTAGACATACCAAAGAGATTATTCAGAATTGACTCATCGTCATTAAAATATCTATTGAAGAGGTATATGTATTTATGTCGAATTTCGCGGTTGAAAATTTGCGGAAAAGTTTAAATTTGTAAAGGAAAAAACAGAAACTATGTTGAAAAGATTAAAGGAAAAAATGTAAAGATGAAATACATAATGCGATAAAAATTTGATAAAAAATCACATAGATTCAAACAAGGTTGAATAAAAAATAAATAGTAATATCAAATCACTATTTGTTCAAGTTATAAGCGTTTGTAAATTTAAAAAATAACGAATTTAAAAAAGAGGTGTTTATAATGGCAATAATTGAGGTTGTAAAATATAATGGTAATCCCGATGTATTCGCATGGAAATATCCGAGTGAAGAGCTTGGAACTTGGACACAGCTTATTGTCAATGAGTCACAGGAGGCTATTTTGTTTAAGGGCGGGCAAGCACTAGATTTATTTCCAGCTGGAAGACATACTTTGGAAACTGCAAATATTCCACTTTTAAATAACATAATCAATCTTCCTTTTGGCGGGCGTTCACCTTTTGCTGCGGAGGTTTGGTATATAAATAAAATTTTCTCTCTGGATGTAAAATGGGGGACACCTTCGCCAATTCAGCTCCAAGATCCTAAATACAACATATTTGTTACGCTTAGATCATTTGGACAATTTGGAATCCAGATTGAGGATTCAAGAAGATTTTTGATGAAATTAGTTGGTACGCTTCCTGTATTTGATAAAGATAATCTACTAAACTTTTTTAGAGGATTGTATCTCACAAAGGCAAAAGATACTATATCTTCTTATCTAGTACATAAAAAAATAAGTGTTCTGGAGATAAATGCATACCTTATTGAATTATCTGAGCATATAAAGGAAAATATGATCCCTATAATGTCAGAGTATGGAATAAAGCTCGTAAATTTCTATGTAAATGACATAAATATTCCTGAAGATGACTCTACTGTAAAAAAACTAAAAGAAGCTTTAGCAAAACGAGCTGAAATGGATATTATAGGATATAACTATGCTCAAGAACGATCCTTTGATACTTTAGAAGGAGCTGCGACTAACCCTGGCTCAAGCCAGACTGGACTAATGGGTGCTGGGATTGGTTTGGGAATGGGAGTCGGCATGGGAGGCATTATTGGCTCTCAATTTAGTGGAATAGCAGAAAACATAAATACTACAACTAAAACAAAAAATTGTCCAAAATGTAATGCCATTATAGAAATAGAAAAGAAGTTTTGTAGTGAATGTGGATATTATGCTGGAAATGCGAAAGATAAAAAAGAAATTACATGTAGTAATTGTAATTATAAATATGATGAAACTGTAAAATTCTGTCCAGAATGTGGCACCCCATATAACCCTTGTCCAGAATGTAAAGAAGATGTCAAGATGGGTGCCGATAATTGCCATAAATGTGGAAGCTTAATGCCAAAGCCATGTGCTAACTGTGGTACTTTATTAAAAGAAAAAATGAAATTTTGCCCAGAGTGTGGAATAAGTCTAATAAAAAGATGTTCAAATTGTAATGTTGAAATAAAAGGCACTCCCAAGTTTTGTCCAGAGTGTGGTAACAAAATATAGAAATTTCTTTGCAATAAGGAGGGGTTAGATGGAAACGAGTAAAAGATTAGTTGCAAATATTACAATATGCTTGATAATACTAGCTATTACATTAGTGTTTTTTTTCGTGGGATTCTCACAAAATGAGAGAACAATCTTTGATTATACAGGCTTGGTTTTTGTGTTGATTTCTGAGTTTGCTCTGTTTACAGGGTTGATTCTACTCTCGATAAATAATATCTATATGAAAACTGCTTTTGTTAGGGCAGGTATGATTACAACATTAAGTGGCTATTGGATACTAACTACACTAATTTTCTTGTGCTTTAAAAGAATATTCACTGATAATCTAGGTGCATTTATTACAACGCAGATTATAATAATGGGTATTGCAGCTATTATTTGTATAAGTTTATTTGTAGCATCATCAAATGTTCAAAGCTCTAGTAAAGAAAATGTGAATAGAAGAGATTGGTTGCAGAATGGAGAAAATATTATCTTTTCCCTTAAGAATGACATAAAGTTTCAGCCATATAGACAGTATCTTGACGAGTTATATGAAACATTGAGAAGTAGTGATAAAATTGCTACGGATATAGCTCTAGATAAAGAAATTAATAATGAAATAATTATATTATCCGACTATCTAAAGAACGAGGAAGTAAAGGAAATTACAATGGAGCAGTACGCTGATAAGATTATTTCAATGATTAAAGAGAGAAATATGCTAACACTGCAATCAAAACGAGGGGCATTTTAAAAATATCCCATTAAAATAAAAAAGAGGAGGAGAAAGAGAAATGGGAGGAAATAATCTCAATTATAATACTAAAAATGATGAATTGTTTAAAGATCCCCAAATATCCTGGTGGCTTTCGTGGCCAGTAATTATCATTGCAACAATAGTATTTTGGCCAGTTGGGATATTTTTAATTTGGAAGAGAACTACTATTGATAAAAAGGTTGCAATGATTTCAGGAAATATAATTAATATAATTGGTTGGATAAGCATTGCGATTGCAGGTCTTGGGCTCTTAGTCAGTCTGTCAGAAGGTATTGGCAGTGACGATGTGTACATGATTATATTTTTTATAGTTGCAGGTGGTGCATTGATTTTTCTTGGTAGAGAGGTAAAGAAAAGTGCAGAAAAATTTAAAAAATACATAGCGATTATTGTAAACAATGAAGAAACGTCTATTGATAATATCGCAGCAGCTATACCTACATCATATGAAGTTGCTAAAAAAGATCTGCAAAAAATGATTAATAGGGGATACTTCGCTGGTGCATATATTAATGAGACATCTAAAGAGATTATTTTACCTAAAGAGCAAAAAGCATATAATATAGATACAAGTGAAAAGGTTAATTTAAATTCTAGTTTAGAAATGATTGTTGTTACATGTAAGGGTTGTGGTGCAAACAATAAAATTGCAAAAGGAAATGTTGATAAATGTCAATATTGCGGATCGCCTATTAGCGGTTAAGAAAGCAAAAAAATAATTAGGACAGCTGAAATTTAGTAAGTGAATACTTATTTAAACAGATTTGAGGGGATCGGTATACTGTCTCTGATATAGTTATATAAATAATTTACGCACTCTTTGTTTGGCTTATAAACACTTCTAGTTCAACGGTATGGTGAACCGTGCCATAAGTAGTCCTTAATTTATCAACCATATATTTGGTAGTATTGTTTAAGGTTTTCATTTTGCAGTGCTGGTGATAAACAAAACTGAATTTTAAATAATAAAGGTCAACAGACAAAATCTGTTGACCTTTATTTTAGCTTTTCTAATTTAAAAGTGAATCTATTCTTCAGATTGGGGATCCTCCCATTCCAAACCTACAGAATTATTAACCGCCCCCTTGTTGTCACGACATTACATATTTAGTGAGCTTAATATCGAAGAAGGTATAGCCGTTAAAGGTCAATTAGAACCATTCCCCTTATTTTTACTGCTGTCCTTTTGTATTAAATTATATTTAAAATTATGTAACCATAGCAGCTTATCCACATAGTATGAAATGGAAAGGAGAGGATGCTATGCCAACACTACTCTTAACCCCTATAGACGCAACGATTGTATCACAATTGCAGCCAAATCAGAACTTTGGTCCACAAGAGAATCTTTTTGTGGGACGATCAAATACGCCAAATGATGTATTTAGAAGTCTTTTAAATTTTGACATCAGCGCAATTCCACCAGGATCTATTATTACAGATGCTACATTAAGGCTGTTATTTTTTCAAAAGATAGCTCCAGGTATACAACCATTGACGGCACAAGGATTACTAACTAGTTTTTCACAAAATACGGTGACTTGGAATACACAGCCAGCCTCAGGCGGATACGTATATGAAACAAACTTAGCAGACAATCTTGTAGGTAATTACATCTATTTGGATTTGACAGGACTTGTAGAAAATTGGTATACAGGAGAATTTCCTAATAATGGAATTCTGCTTACTACCTTTGAAAATCAAACCAGCTTGATGGGATTTAGAGGATATGACGATGGCATTGTTCCTAATTGGCCTACCCTTATAATAGAATATATAAGTGCTACAGGGGTTACAGGTCCAACAGGAGCAACAGGCCCTGCAGGAGCGACAGGTCCAGCAGGAGCAACAGGAGCGACAGGTCCAGCAGGAGCAACAGGAGCGGCAGGCCCCGCAGGAGCAACAGGAGTGGCAGGCCCCGCAGGAGCAACAGGAGCGACAGGCCCCGCAGGAGCAACAGGAGCGACAGGTCCAGCAGGAGCAACAGGAGTGACAGGTCCAGCAGGAGCAACAGGAGTGACAGGTCCAGCAGGAGCAACAGGAGCGACAGGTCCAGCAGGTCCAACAGGAGCGACAGGTCCAGCAGGAGCAACAGGAGCGACAGGTCCAGCAGGTCCAACAGGAGAGATAGGTCCAGCAGGAGCAACAGGAGCGACAGGTCCAGCAG
>NZ_JACHEN010000026.1 GCF_014205875.1 Anaerosolibacter carboniphilus | reverse complement strand
CCCATTACAAATTCGTGTAAGAATTTCAAGCATTCGCTTGGTACCAATTCTACAGTGTATACACTTGCCACAGGATTCTTTTCGCGTAAAATCCAGGAAAAATCTTGCCATATCTACCATACAGGTAGTTTCATCCATGACAACCATCCCTCCGGATCCCATGATGGCCCCAGTTTTATTGATGGAATCATAATCCACAGCCGTGTCTAAAAGATGGGCTGGTATACATCCCCCAGAGGGTCCCCCCATTTGAACGGCTTTAAACCCTTTATCATCCTTGATGCCACCACCGATATCAAAGATGATTTCTCTTAAGGAAATACCCATAGGGACCTCTACAAGCCCTCCTTTTTTGATTTTTCCTGTTAAAGCAAATACCTTTGTGCCTTTGCTCTTTTCACTGCCAATTTCTGCAAAAGCCTTTCCACCATTTCTTATGATCCATGGAACATTTGCAAAAGTTTCCACATTGTTAATATTGGTCGGCTTTTGCCAATATCCTTTTTGAGCAGGAAAAGGCGGTTTTAACCTAGGCATACCCCTTTCTCCTTCTAAAGATGCAATCAGAGCCGTTTCTTCTCCACAAACAAAGGCCCCTGCGCCTGCTTTGATTCTTAATTCAAAGCTAAAACCACTACCATTCATAATGTTTTTTCCAAGATATCCTTTTTCCTTTGCTTGGGCAATGGCTTTTTCTAGGCGTAGGATCGCAAGGGGATACTCTGCTCTTACATAAATTACACCCTCATTTGCTCCCATAGCATAGGCTCCTATGAGCATCCCTTCAATGACACTGTGGGGATCTCCCTCTAATATGCTTCGGTCCATAAACGCTCCAGGATCTCCCTCATCTGCATTACACACCATATATTTAGGAGTATCCAGGGATTGCCTTGCTGCATTCCACTTGAACCAGGTAGGAAAGCCAGCGCCTCCTCTACCGCGAAGATTTGCAATTTTGATTTCTTCTATGACTTCCTCTGAGCTCATTTCTTTTACGCATTTCTCTATCCCTTGATAACCTCCGGATGCTATGTATTCCTCAATAGATTCAGGATTAATCAAACCACAGTTTTTCAAAGCAATTCTTCTTTGTTTGTGAAGGATTTCCTCATCCTCCTTTTCTATGATATCGGTAGAATTCTTTTCTTCTATGATCTCTTTCGCCATCTCTGGTGTTACTTTTACATAGGTTATCTTTTCCCCATTCTCTCGTACAACCTCAACGATCGGTTCAAGATAACACATACCAATACATCCTGTCAGGGCTAGTTCTCCTTTTATATTACGGTCTTGAAGTTCTTGCTCAATGGCTGCATATACTTTATTGGCTCCAGCTGCAATACCACAACTCCCCTGTCCCACAATGATTTTCATTCTTTATACCCCCTTTTGCTCACTATCCTTAATCTCCTGAATAATCCTCCTTGCCTTATCTGGCGTAAGCTTTCCATAGGTATCCCCGTTAATCATCATAACAGGAGATAAGCTACAGCAGCCCAAACAAGCCACATTATGAAGGGTAAACAATTGATCTTCTGTAGTTCCACCTGCTTCAATGCCCAATTCTCCACAGATTGCTGCCTCAATGAGCTTTGAGCCATTCACATGACATGCGGTACCCTGGCATAAAGAAATTAAATATTTACCCACTGGTTCTAATCTAAACTGGGTATAAAAGGTAGCTACCCCATGAATCTTCGCAGCCTTAATTCCCATGCTGTCACCAATTTTCTGAAGTATTTCCTTCGGTAAGTATCCATAGATCTCTTGGGCTTCTTGAAGCACGCTAATTAAGCTTCCTGGAATTTGTCTGTATTTTTCCATTTTGGATTTTAGTTTTTCCCATTTTAACTGGGCAATTTCTTCACTTTCCATAATTTCTTTTTTTCCCATACAACAATCCATCATTCCACACCCCTCATCCCTCATCATGATTTTCTGAATCCTTTCAGTCTTTGGATCTTTTTATTTGCTCCATGACTTCACACCATTTTCTTGATTTACTTCCGCTTATGCTTTTTTAAAATCCTTCCTTGTAATGCATAAATATTTTACTAATTATACAGTATTTCTTGTTAAGTTAGCATTTTTTAAGATCTCTGTCAATGCAATATTTAAATATTCATACCAAAATCAGAATATTTATATATTTTCGAGAATATTTGCGTTGGAATTAAATCCTTTCCGTATGCTAATAAAAACAGGAAAACACCAGCAATGCTGGTATTTTCCTGTTTTACCAAATACATCATATTCAATGTTTCTTGACTTTTCCAGTACCTTCACACATACTGCATAATATTAGAAGTGAACATAATACGAATCCTCAGTAAGTGTAGAAAAACTATAGCCTTTCTTTTTTAACGCTTCAATGATTATAGGCAGCGCTTCCACGGTACTGGTTTTCGCTGCGCTATCATGAAATAAAATAATGGCATTCTCTTTCTCTTCCACATTCTTTAAAACTGCTTCAATAATAGTATCTTTGCTAGGGCATGCCGATGAGGCATCTTTCGATGTGACATTCCAATCAAAATATTGATACCCCTCTTCCTCCATTCTCTGTATGAGCTTCCTCATAAAATCCTTTCCTCCATAACGATGACTGACTGTATTATTGGATCCTCCAGGAAAACGAATGATTTTAGGTCTGATACCTGTTTCCTCGTAAATCAACGTTTCTAATTTTCGATGATCCTGTAGATAGCTTTCTATGGAGGTGTATATTCTCTCATAATCATGGCTGTATGTATGATTTCCTATGGCATGACCTTCGGAAACGATTCTCTTATATAGTTCTTTTCCTTGAGAAGCATTGGTGCCATTGACAAAGAACGTTCCATGAATCTTATACGCTGCCAATATATCTAAAATTTTTATGGTATTCTGACTAGGTCCATCGTCAAAGGTTAAATAGGCTCTTTTTCTATTGTGGATCTTCTTTTGTTGGTCTTCACAAAAAAATCCTGTTCTAAATCCTTACTATCTTCTTTTTCTATACGTTCTGTTATCTTTCCAACCTTGTGGTCCAATTCTTCTAATATCTCCGTTATTTTTGTATTTTGTGTCTTTAGCTCTTGGTTCATCAGCATCAAGGCATCATTTTGTCTAGTAAGCTGGCTGTTTGCTGTCATCATCCCTGTCAGTTGAATCCCCACGGCCATGATCCATAGTAAAATTAAGCCCAAGAACAATTGTTTTTCTTTTAAATTCTTTTCATCCGTATTCATTGGCATCCCCCCCTTTTCAATATATTCTGTATTCTCATTTTTATGTTCCTATTTCCATTTCCTCCATTCCATATTCAATGAGATGTTATATTTCACTTTGTTTTCCCTTTATAAAAAATCTTTTCAAGCAATTTATATGTGAAGATTTTTTAGGCAATACTATATAGTGGCATTCGAAATATAACTTTCTAAATCGTGTTAAAATTTCGTATATTACTGCAATCATTGTCCATTGCTCCATCAAAATTCTTTAGATGAAATTTCTATTGTCTAAAATTTTAAGGCAAAGTAAAATTCTCCAGCTAGAATTTATAATACTTAAAGCGCCTATTAATGCTTACAAATTCTATCCATATGCATCAGCAATATATGTTCTTAAACGAAGTAGAAAATAATTTTCAATTCAATGTTGAAAATTATCATATAAGTTGTATAATTTAATTCGGGAAGATTTTTCTTTGATCAAGGAAATCCTTTTCCCACTTTTGGCTAGTGGCACATCAGGAAAATTATGCATATATCATGCATAATCATCTGAGTGATCCAAAATAAATCTTAAGGAGATGATCTGATGTCAGTTGTTCAAAACGTTTTAGAGCAAGTGAAGAAAAGAAATCATGGCGAAGTGGAATTCCATCAAGCCGTAGAAGAAGTCCTACTTTCACTTGAACCTGTTATCGCAAAACATCCTGAGTTTGTAGAAGCAGGTATTCTTGAAAGAATTGTTGAACCAGAAAGACAAATTATCTTTAGAGTACCTTGGGTAGATGATCAAGGAAAGGTACAGGTAAACAGAGGATTCAGAGTGCAGTTCAACAGTGCCATCGGACCTTACAAAGGTGGATTAAGATTCCATCCATCCGTATATGTAGGAATTATCAAATTCTTAGGTTTTGAGCAGATCTTTAAAAACTCTTTAACTGGTCTTCCAATTGGAGGCGGTAAGGGTGGTTCTGACTTCGATCCTAAGGGCAAGTCTGATGCAGAAGTAATGAGATTCTGCCAAAGCTTTATGACTGAGTTATACAGACACATTGGACAAGATGTAGACGTTCCTGCTGGAGATATCGGTGTAGGCGGAAGAGAAATCGGCTACATGTATGGTCAATATAAGAGACTCAAAAACGCATATGAAGCTGGTGTTTTAACTGGAAAAGGACTTACATATGGCGGTTCATTGGCTAGAACAGAAGCTACTGGCTATGGTTTAGTGTACTTTGTAAGAGAAATGTTAAAAGAGCATGGACATAGTTATGAAGGCAAAACAGTAGTAATCTCTGGTTCTGGTAACGTTGCAATCTATGCATGCCAAAAAGCTCAGTCCTATGGTGCTAAAGTTGTTGCAATGTCTGACTCAAACGGTTATATCTATGACAAGAATGGCATCAATTTAGCTACTATCAGACAACTTAAGGAAGTTGAAAGAAAGAGAATCAGTGAATACGTGAAACATCATCCAGAAGCTGAATATCATGAAGGCTTCTCAAACATTTGGTCAATCAAATGTGATATCGCCCTACCATGTGCTACTCAAAATGATATCGATGTACCACAGGCTGAAATGTTAATCAAGAATGGTGTACTTGCAGTTGGAGAAGGTGCAAACATGCCTACTACAAATGAAGCCATCAAGCTATTCTTAGAAAAGGGTGTTCTTTTAGCTCCTGCTAAGGCTGCCAATGCTGGTGGTGTTGCAACTTCTGCATTAGAAATGTCACAAAACAGCATGAGATTATCTTGGACATTTGAAGAAGTAGATGCGAAGCTGGATGCTATCATGGTAAACATTTTCAACGCTTCTAAAGATGCTGCTGCTAAGTATGGTATACCTGGTAACTATGTTGCTGGAGCAAACATTGCTGGCTTCTTAAAAGTTGCCAATGCAATGATGGCCCAAGGTTTAGTATAAGATCGAGATAATTCAAGTTTAAGATAAAATCAGAAAAGGAACCCTTTTGGGTTCCTTTTCTATGTATAGGAAGCAACATTACTCTATAGGCAGACAAAAACACCCTCATAAATTATGAGGGTGTTGGTGTTATAATCGCTCTATACTATGCAACTAAATGCAATTTTTCAATTATAACTTAGTAACGTTTGCAGCTTGAGGACCTCTATCGCCTTCAACGATTTCAAACTCTACTGCTTGGCCTTCTTCTAATGATTTGTAACCGTCACCTTGAATTGCTGAGAAATGTACGAATACATCCTTCTCGCCTTCTACTGTGATGAATCCAAAACCTTTTTCTGAGTTAAACCATTTTACTGTACCTTTTTTCACGAGAAAACCTCCTAAAACATAAAAAAATTTTTAATACTCCGTTAGTCTATCATACTCGAACGAGCTCGTCAAGCCATGCTGTACATTTTTTCATGGTATGAATAACCTATTGCATTAAATCCTTTACCTAACTATACTTATGGGTTATAATATTATACGTAGTATTAGTACTAGATACTAATACTACGTATAATATTATTTTGGAGGGATTATTATGGAACTATATCAGCTTTTTAAAATCCAAGACATCTTGGAAAACAAAATAAAAAGCGCTGTCGATATGGATGAACATGCCCTAGGAAAAGATAATGTATTTGATCTGCGCTTTCTAGCCTTTCAAGTCAAGCTTGGTGAGATCGCCAATCTCACAAAATGCTACAAATATACGAAGGCAGAGAAAGTCATTCCAAGGGAAAAGCTCTTATTCCGATATGTAGATGCAATGCAGTTTTTGCTATCTATCGGCAATACCCATGACTTCAACATCATCGATGACAGCGTCCTTACGCCAGTAACCACAGAAGAACATACAATTAAGTTATTCTCTTGGATTTATGAAGATATCACCCATCTAAGATATGCTTTAGGAATTCAAAACTATGGAGATGCATTATCCGTATATTTGAGGTTGTTCTCACGGTACATTTCTCTTGGTAGAATGCTTGGTTTCACTTTCGAGGAAGTGTATCATTATTATTTATCTAATTATGCCGCCTAATTGTTACCTGACTACTTTAAACGTATCAATGATGTATATGTTCATCATTTTGGAGAAGATGATCATCTAAATAAAAACAACTGACCAAAGTTGAGACTTTGGTCAGTTGTTTTTATTTACGATATTTTAAATACGGCTCGGCTTCCTGAATCCGTGGTCATGACTTCTAATCTAGCATCCATTCGTTCCCGTAGCTCTGGTACATGGGAGATAATCCCCACAAGTCTGCCGCCTTGCTGTAAATCAATCAAAGCTCTCATAGCAAAGTCCAACGCCTCTGGATCTAATGTGCCAAAGCCTTCATCTACAAAAATAGTATCCAGATTAATTCCGCCAGAATATGCCTGTACCACATCGGCTAGTCCTAACGCCAGAGATAAGGATGCCAAGAATGTTTCCCCGCCGGATAGGGTAGTGACAGGCCTTTCGATACCCGTATAGGTATCAAACACTTCCAGGTCCAAGCCGCCAGCAGCATTTTTCCTTGCACGATCCATGGTTCGTCTTAAATGATATCTACCCTTGCTCATGAGCCTCAACCGTTGGGTTGCAGCATCGGTAATATCGTCAAGCAGCGTCCCCAGCACAAAGCGCTGAAGGGTTAACCCATATGGATTGTTTCCATTACTGATATCCGATAAATAGCCCACATTTCCAAATTCTTTCTCCAAATCGCGAATATGTTTATTTAAACTGTCTATTTCCTTGAATATTCTTTGATCATTCTTTATCTTTTCGGAGATGTTGGCTTGCAGCTTCAATATCTCTTCCTTTGCCTTTTCAGCCTCTTCCATATCTTGCTGAAGCTTTTCCAGATTCACTAGGCTTACACCTTCTGCAAGCTTGGTTGCTTTATCAAACTGTTCTTGTATTGATTGAAGTTTTCCGTCAAATCCTTTGATTTCCCGCTCCAGACTTTCTAAATCTCCTTCACTTCTCTTGGCTTGATCATAATCTTGATATTTTTCAAAGCCTGCGCCTAACAATCGATCTATAAACTTCTTTTTCTCTTGGCCATACTTTATTTGGATCTCATCCAGGGTCTTTTGCCCATTGGCCAACTCTACCTTTAAAACTTCCAAGGTCTTATCTGCAATATCAAAAGCTTTTTGAGTTTTCTCTTGGGCTTCCATTTCATATTTTAGTTGCGCTACAACTTTCTGATGGAGCTTTGTCAAAGCATCGAGGCTTCTTATTTCTTGAGGTATAGAGTTTTCCTCCTGTTGAAAAGCACCCAAACTGCCTTGATACTCTTCAACAAGTCCCTTTAAAGATTCTTCAGTTTTTTCAAGAATTTCCCTATGCTTATGCTGGCTGTCTTTCATAACTTCAATATTTTTCTGTACCTCTTCAAGCTGCGCACTTTGGTCCAGAGCCTGCTTCCATAGATTTTTTGCATTCTCTGCCTCTTGTTTTAGCTGCTCCATATCTATAGCTGCTTTTTCTCCTAATTCCTGTCCCAGAAGCTTTATCATGTTCAAAATTTTCTCTTTTTCCAATGCAGCTTTTCCAAGCTCAGCTTTCCACTGTTCCTTTACTTTCTCAAGTTTTTCTACTTCCAGCTGCTTCTCTTTTAATTCTGATTCTGTAGGCATCCATTCTTCCTTTATGGCTGGCTTTGGATGGTGGGTTGAACCACACACGGGACAGGGATCTCCTGAGGTGATTCCCTGGGCCAGTACCGCAGCTTGCCCCCTATTCCATATCTCTTGAAGTCCAAAGTATTCTTTTTTCTTTCGTATGTAAGCTTCTTCAGCAGACTCAGTTTCCAGAACTACTTTCTCATATTCCTTCTCCATCAAGGCCCATTGCTTCTCCTGCTGAACCAAATTCACCTTTTTATTGAAATAGCCCTCAACTTCCTTATATCGAGCTTCTAGGAAAGGAAGCTTGTGTCTATGCTCCTTAAGGATATCCAACAACCCAGTTTCCTTCACTATCTTCTCATCCAATTCTTTTAATTTTGCCTCTAAATCAGTTTTTTCTTTTAGGCTTTGATCATAGGCAATCTTCAGCTGTTGGATGGACTGTCTCCTCTGGTCAAGATTTCTCACCCGTTCTGCAAACCCTTCCAGCTCCATGATTTTTTTTCTCAGTCCCTCTCGAAGATCTTCCCGCTGGTTCTGTAACCGTAAGTTTTCTTCTGCATCCTTATATTTTTCTGCAGCCAAAACAAGTTCTTTTTGCTTTAGTGCCAGATTCTTTTCCCAACTTTCTCTATCCTTGCTAATAAGCCGAGTGATTTTTTCCATTTCCTCTAAGGTTGCTGCTTTTCTCGCCTGAAGAAGCTCCTGCCTTTTTTTCTCTATGGTGGGAATAAAGTTTTTTAGTCCCTGCAGTTCCTTTTCCAACAAGTCCTTTTCCTTCAGTTTTTCATTGTTTGCTTTTCCTAAGATAAACATTTCCTGAATTTTCTTTAGGACATCGACCCTAACCCTTAATTCTTCCTCCATGCCCTTCATTCTTGCTTCGTTATCTATAATGACTTTTGCCATCTCCTCTAGGGACTGACACCCGGACTGGGATAGGAGCAGCCTTTGATGCTCTTGATTTCTCTTGATTTCATCCCGAAGCTCCTTGGCTGATTTCTTTAGCAATTCTTCAATCATTCGATATAGTTCTGTCCGAAAGAGCTTTTCCAGGATATTTTGTCGCTCTACAGAGTCGGCCACCAGCAACTTTCTGAATTGTCCCTGAGGCAGCATGATCACTTGTCGAAACTGGCTACTTTTAAAACCAATGATATTCTCTATTTCCTCTGTTACAACCTTCCAGCCCGTTTTGAGCAAAACTTCCTCATCTTCTCCATTTCGTTTCCATAGGCTAGCGTCTGCCGTTTGCAGCGTTGTACCTGTACCCGATTTTTTAGGTCTCTCCTGCTCTGGTATGCGATAGATACGATAGAACTCCCCACGGATTTCAAATTCGAAGGTAACCTCTGTCATCTGATCAGGCTTTGCGTGATGACTCCTCATATTTTTTCCATTTCTCTCTGCTCCACTGGTATCTCCATAAAGGGCAAAACATATGCCATCTAGAATGGTAGTTTTACCTGCACCAGTGGGTCCGTGGATCAAGAATATATTCCGATCTCCCAACTCTCGGAAGTCGATGGCCTGCACCTCTGCATAGGGTCCAAATGCTCCCATGGAAAGCTTAATAGGCTTCATCTTAATCCCCCCTCATCATGCTATAATGTTGGTTGATGATTTCACCAAAGATTTTTGTTTGAGATTCTGTGATTTCCTGTCCCGTCACCTGCTTTAAAAAGGATGAAAACAAATCAATTTCTCTCATTTTCCGAAAGTTCCCCTCAAGCTTCACTTGTTCACTCCCCGTTAATATTTGGGGTCGCTCTATATGAAGCACATTCGGGTACACT
Organism: Anaerosolibacter carboniphilus; assembly: GCF_014205875.1. Classification (GTDB taxonomy): domain Bacteria; phylum Bacillota; class Clostridia; order Peptostreptococcales; family Thermotaleaceae; genus Anaerosolibacter; species Anaerosolibacter carboniphilus. Next base: position 64,184 of record NZ_JACHEN010000026.1, on the reverse strand, counting down.
TTTCTTAGTTTGCCCATTGGATCTAATAAAGCACCTTCATCTTTTAGCGTCACCATGAGATAGTCCTCTCTGCTTTCTCCATTTCTAGGACCTTTCAAGATCTCCTCTAAATATCCCTCAAGACATCTTAGATCCCTTCTGGGTCTTAATTCCACAGGTTCAAGGTTAATTTTCCCTGTGGCATCCATTTCAATAACAGCCACTTGCTTTCGGTGTTCCGCCTCAGAAAATGAATATTTCATCAGAGAGCCAGAATAACGTACATTTTCATTCCCTACCTTCTGGGGCCTATGCAAATGTCCCAATGCCACATAGTCAAAGTCCTTAAAATACGACGCATTAACCGCGCCAGAACCACCTACAGAAAGGGGGCGTTCCGACTCACTTTCCTCTCCCCCTGCCACGAATGCATGGGCGAGCAGCACATTTCTTTGTTGGGTATTGATTGTATTCTTCAGATGCTGCAATAGCTTCCCCATGGAATCATCGTGGACATGGATCTGATCATCCTTTAGCTTGTCCCTTACCACAGCAGGCTCCACATAGGGCAATGCATGAAAAAACACTGGTCCATGCTGATCATGGATGACAACGGGTTCTACCTCCATATTCAATTTCCCAATCATATGTAAGCCCTTTCCCTGCATCAGCCTATAGCCAAAGCCAAGACGATCAGGACTATCATGATTTCCTGCAATCATAATAATAGGGACCTGATAATCTATCAATATTTTTGATATCACATCATCCAATAAGTTGACAGCTTCCGTAGGGGGCACAGCCCGATCAAAGATATCTCCTGAGACCATAATCACATCTGGTCTGATGTCCCGGACCAGATCTGTAAATTGATCCAAAACATAGGCTTGATCTTCGGTCATATGAATGCCGTGAAACAGCCTGCCCAAATGCCAGTCGGAAGTATGTATCATTCTCATAGCTTCACCTCTTTGTCTAAATGGAACAAATATAAATATGCTTCCTTTACTTTCTTATTCAAAATAGCCTCCAGGGCATCTCGATACAGATCAATTTGTACACGATATTGTGTCACGATTTCTTCCACATTGTCCTGTCCCATATAGTCTGTCTTATAATCTACCAGCACAATGCCATCCTCTTCTTCAAAATAGCAGTCAATAACTCCCTGGATTAATAGGTTTTCCTTTAAACCTTCTAACTCAGGCACCACATCCTTGGCCTTTCCCATATAGTTAAAAGGAACCTCCCGAAACACTCTTGGAGATTGAAGTATCCTTTGGCCTATGGATGTTCGGAAGAATTTAACAATCTTCTCCCTATCAACGGAAGCAGCTTCCTCAGCCTTTAAGAGTTCCTTCTCTACCATTTCCTTGATTTGGATTTCTATCTCTTCCAAGGTATGGATTCTTCTTAGGTCTACATGCTGCATGACAAAATGCACAATGATACCTTTTTCAGCCCCCGTAAATTGCTTTTTTCCCTCCATAAACTTAGGCATCCTTGTCAAGGGAGGTATGGTATGGCCAAGGTACTCCAATTTTTTCGATGACAACCGTTTGATTTCAGAAACAGAAAGCTTAGAAGGTATTTTCGTAGCAACATCATAGGGGTATATCCAATTCAATCTTTGATGGATGACTTCTTTAAACTCAGAAGCTGTTTCCATATTGAAATTTCTTAATAACTCCTGAAAATCTCTCTTTAGAATATTCTTTTCCCGTTCTTCCCTGCGGACATCTTGGGGCCCCAGCAAAGTGATCTTCCAATGGGAAGGATCTTCTATGATTTTCCCTGGACGCCAGTGGGTGTCTACCAGCCCCCGCAAGGCTTCTCCATCCTGATGGCGCATGAGAGCAGGACAGACCCAGTCCAGATAACGCTTTGCCTTGGAAAGATGGAAAGGATTCATGGGTTTCATCCACCTTTTTACAGCATTTTTAACATTGGTGATAGAACCAATCAAGATCAGCTTGTCCTTTGGTCTAGTGTAAGCCACATAGAGAATTCGCATCTCCTCCGATAGGGTTTCCAATCGGATCCTATTTTTCATGGCAATCTTAGCAATGGTATCGGTATAGTGTCTCAGGTCAGGATCTACATACTTAGGACCCACTCCCAATTCCTTATGAAATAGTACCGGTGCATTGATGTCCATCAGATTAAATTGCTTTCCCATTCCAGCCACAAATACCACAGGAAATTCCAATCCCTTGCTTTTATGGATACTCATGATCCGCACCACATTATCGTTTTCACTCAAGATCTTTGCTGTTCCCATATCTCCGCTACTGCTCTGAAGCTTGTCGATAAACTTAATAAAATGAAACAATCCTTTAATTGAGGTTTTTTGGAACTGTCGTGCTCTGTCAAAAAGAATCCTCAAATTTGCCTGGCGCTGAATTCCCCCGGGCATAGACCCTACATAATAGTAGTAGCCTGTATCAATGAGAAGTTTCCAGATTAACTCATCAATATTCAGATACCTGGACGCATCCTTCCATGACCTCAACCGATCCATAAAGTCTCGAAGCTTTTTCTGGAGTTCATCGGAATCCTGTTCCATATATGCCTGTACCGCCTCGAAATAGGTTGGAGACTTGCTTTGTATGCGAATCTGTATTAATTCCTCTGTGGTAAAGCCCCCAATGGGTGAACGCATCACGCTGAGCAGGGGGATATCCTGTCTTTTGTTATCTACCAGCTTGAGTAGGTTCATAAAAATATTGATCTCAATGGTTTCAAAATACCCCGCATTCACATCGGCATAAGCAGGGATACCCTCTGCCATGAAAGTTTCTAAAAACCCTTGAGCCCAGCTCTTGGTGGTTCTTAAGAGAATAACAATATCTCGATATTCTACTTGCCGATACTCCTGAAGTTTGTGATCAAAGATTTGGGTATTCAATAATTCCTTGATCCTTTTGGCAGCGATCCTGGCTTCCATCATGGGATCCTCCAACGCTTCCAATTCTTCCAACAGTTCTTCTTCATCAAATTGGCTCCCTTTGTCCAACAGAAAAAGTTCGATGGAAGGATCTTCTATAGGCTGATCATCGGCGCCCTTGTATAGATAGGCACTTTCGTCGTAATCAATCTCTCCAAATTCCTTTGTCATGATATGTTTAAATATGTAGTTTACACCATCGATGATCTGTACTCTGCTTCTGAAGTTCTTACTAAGATCGATTCTTCTACAGATGGTCCCCTCTGCCCGCTCAAAGGTTTCATATTTCTGGATGAAAAGGGACGGATCTGCCAGCCGGAAACGATAAATACTCTGCTTCACGTCTCCCACCATAAAGAGATTGTCTTCTTTCTTTATATGACTTAAAATCGTCTCTTGTACGATATTACTATCCTGATATTCGTCCACAAATATATACTCAAATTTTCTCTGATATTCTTTTGCTACCTGTTCATGGGTTAAAGCATCTAAAGCAAAATGCTCCAAATCATTAAAATCTACAATTCCCTTTTCCTGCTTTTTCTCTTTATACAACTGATGAAAATCGTTGATCATCTGGAACAAATAGACCATATAGGGGTAGAGATCATTCAAATCCTGTATATAGGCCTCAGGTTTTTTACTGAGGACGCTTTCATGAATCCCCTTTAGAATATCCTTACCCTTTTCCCTGGCTGCCTTTACCTCATCCTTCAAAGTCTCTTCTACGCCCTTTGGGATTTTTCCCAACCGCTTGTGGTTTACGGTTTGAAGAACCTCATAAAAGCAAGACAGGCTTGTTCGGATTCCTATCAAAAGTTCCTCCACAATCCTCAGGTCATCTAGTATTGCCTCTCGATATCCTTCCGGTCCACCAGATTTCTCACACCCCAGCTTTCCTTCTTCAAAGGCTTCCTTGGCACCCATGAGTTCAACTTCAATCTGATCTCGTATGGCTTGATACCAAGGACTTTCTTCAAATTGGAATAAGTCCATAGAAAAATCCTCTATTTTTTCCTTCAGCCAGTTGAGGGGATAGGGTTGACTTTGAATAAATTCATAAAGCCCCATAACCAAACCTTGAAGGGGAAGATCGTGCTTGGTGGCACCAAATCTTTCCACAAGGCCAATAAACGTATCGTCAGACTTTTCATATTCTCCCTCAAAAAGCTCTTCAATGGCCTCCATCTTCATAATGCTAGTTTCTGTACTATCCCCAATCCGAAAATTAGGATCTACCTCCAAGAGATGGAAATATTTTCGTACCACATCGATACAAAATGAATGGAGCGTACTGATGGAAGCGCGATTCAGCAGATTCATCTGCCTTCTCAAGTGCTCTTCATTTTCATTGCCCTTCTCCATTTCCTGAAGTAACGCAGCTCCAATTCTTTCCCGCATCTCTCCTGCAGCAGCATTGGTAAAGGTAACGATCAATAGGCCATCTATATCTACACGATCTTTGATGATCAACTGAATAATTCGTTCTACCAGTACTGCTGTTTTTCCAGAGCCCGCCGCCGCTGCTACCAGAAGATTACTTTTTCGGGCATCGATGGCTTGCTGTTGTCCTTCAGTCCACCTTACCATCTCCATCTACCTCCCCTCTCCGTGGTGCCATTCGTTTCATGACTTCCTCGTCACTAAGCTTCTCAATATTCCGATATTGGTTGTCCTCAAGCAAATTATCAAATTGACAAATACCTTTGTAAGAACAAAATTCACAGGCTACCTGCTTATTATTTTTCGATGGCGCAATCCGGACATTACCTTTCATCATCTCATAGGTAATCTCCTTGACAAGTCCTCTCACATGGCCGATCAAAGCCGTAAAAGCTTCACCATCTATCGCCGAAGAATTTTTGTAAAACTCTCCATTTTTGCTTACCGCCACGGGAATAATGTCAGAATGCCCATCGATTTCCCGATCTAACTCTCGGACAATTCGCACATCCCGCAAGGCCAATCCTTTCAGCTTCAATCTTCTTCTTATTTCCTTCTCAATGGTCTCTGCAATCTTTTCATCGGTCTTCACCAGGGGATCATCAATTCTAAAATAGAAAACACCCGCCGGTATTGTATTCTTCTTGTTTGTATTCCCGTGATGGGACAAAACCGCATCCAAATAAATCATGAGTTGTAGTTCAAAACCATGATAGACATTGGATAGACTAAAGTCCTTCTTACCCGACTTGTAATCCATGATTTTTATATAACAGGCTTCATCCTCCTCCAGGATGTCTACCCGATCAATCCTTCCCTCAAGATACAGCTTTTCTCCATCAGCCAGCTCAATCTCTATAGGAGGGTAGTACCCACCTTGTCCAAAGCTTACCTCATACCCCATTGGCTCAAAACTGCTGCGTTTCAGATGCTCTGTCATGGTCCATACCGCTCTACGGCTAATCCGCTTTAATCGGTTCACTAAATATCTATAACGATGGGTACTGAACATCACCCCATGATTATAATTGGGTACAACCCCATCAATCACCCGATCTATCATCTCATCACACTGATTCTTGTCCAACTCTCGCCAGCTTTGTCCACTGTCTTTCAATGCCTTGGTGAAATCCTCCATGGCATGATGGAACAATTCTCCAATATCAGGGGCCTCCACCTTAAAGTAATCCCTCTCCTTGGGCTTCAATCCATACTTTACAAAATGGGCAAAAGGACAGTTCACAAATTGCTCCAGCCTAGATACACTGGAACGTATAGGCGTTTGGTATAGGGCCTTGGCCTGATAGTCTCCTAGGTAATCCACCTGGTTCTGATGAAAGAACCCCTCTGCAATGGCTTCTCTTTTTGCCTTCCATTCATCCTGTCCATAATACCACTCATATACATCCCACCACATAGCTTCCATGGGCTTTCCATCCAGATTCAAACGCATGTTTTCCACCAAATATTTAAAAGTGCTGTTTTTCGTTGCAATCATATGGAGCTGATGTTGCACATCGTTCACCACATCACTCTTTACTTGAATTCCTTTGAAGATTTTCTTCACCCTGTCCATGAGGATCGACGGACGCATGGCTTTTCCCTCTTGATCAGCCAGGGCGTAACTTAGCCATAGATATTCACTGGGACGGCTAAAAGCTGAATAAATATTGAACTTTTCTTCATATGCCTTTCGCTCACGATCTGTTCCCAGCACTAGTCCCATTTCCTTCATCACGAGCTTTTCCCTCTCTGCAAGAATGCCATCCTCATCCTTCCCTGAGGGTAAAACGCCATCATTTACACCAAGTACAAAAAGAGCCTTTATATCATGGCTTTTAGATCTTTGGATATTTCCAATCAATATTTGGTCGATGGTGGTTGGGATGATTCCCACTTCCAAAGAAGCAAAACCAGCATCCAAGATTCGTATGTACTCCTTTAAAGTGATCCGCTGTTCTCCTAAAATTTCTACCAGTTGGTCAAAGGTATCCAAGATAATATTCCAGATCTGGGCATTCTCATTAACATGCTCGTGCTGCCCTTTGTCTCGGAGTTCCTCCACCCAGTCCTGCAACTTTCCATGGACATCTACTTCTTCTAAATAATCATACAGGGCCCGAGTCATCTCTGCTACAGTCTTTTTACCCTTTATTTTCTTCTCAAGTTTTTCTATGGGATTGATCAGACGTACACGCCAACTGTTCACGCTTTCTATAACATCTACTTCTCCCCGATCAAAATCTTCCTTCCATCGATTGCCTTGTATCCCATATCGGAGAACATAGTTTTCCAGTTCCTCATATTCTTCACTGGATAACCCTCCAAATCCTGTCTTCAGCAATCGAAAGATATCCTCATAACGATATCCCCGCTGAATTGTTATCAACGCTGATAATAAAAACAAAATTAATGGATTATTGGAAATAGGCCTTTTTTGATCTAGAAAATAAGGAATCTCATACTCTTCGAAAACTCGCTTGATCAAGGTTCCATAGCTTTCCAAATCACCACACACCACTGCAATGTCATTCCAACGATGCCCTTTGTCCCGTATCAAATAAAGAATCTGGGCTGCCATGGTCTCTATCTCCGTATGGAGATTGATACCTGCAAAAAGTTCAAGGTTTTTTACCTCTCCTGGATAAGGTACATAAGGATAGGCATACAGCTCTCTCTCCAAGTGTAGAAGCTCGGGTGGCTTCTTGGAATCGTGGTAAGCCATGGCTTCCAGGTCAATGATCTCTCCCGGCAGCCCCAGATTCAGAGCAATCTCATGAAGTCGCCCATAGGTAGTTTCTGAAATTTTAAAGAGATCTCCATCCCTTTCCCGTCCTGCAAAGTCCATGGTAAAGCTAACAGTTATCCGCTTCGCCACCAGCATCAGTTTCTCCAGTATACGATAAATCTGTGGCGTAAAGCTATTGAAGCCGTCAATCCAAATTTCTGCACCTTGAAGGAATTGTGCTTGTTCGAGCTTATCCGCCATCATATTCATATAATCTTCCGTATCGATATAGTTTCCCTGTAAAGATTGGTCAAACTGTTCATATATGTAAGCAATGTCCTGGAGTTTGCTGCGAAGGATGCTATCCTCCTCTAACGCTTCTCCTTGTATTACTAAATCTCCAGGCTTCACATCATGCTGTTTCAACTCGCATAGTAGCTGACAGAACTTTTCAATAAAGCCTTCCTGTTGAGAAATTTTACGATAAATTGTCAGTTGCTTTTCACCAGCATCAATTACTTTCCTTAAGACCATGCTTTTTCCCTGGTCGTTGATATGTACCCTCGTACGGCCACCTACTTCATTCAACACATTGTGGGCAAGCCTTGTAAAGCTTAGCACTTCCACTTTGAGGATACCAGGAAGCTTCAGCTTCTCTATTAGATCCCGCTCTGCCTGGAGCGTAAACTGATCAGGTACAATCAAAATCAGCTTATGATCAGGATCTTCTTTCAAACGCGCCTTGATTTCTTCCAATATATAATGGGTCTTACCCCTTCCTGATCTTCCAAAGATATATCGAATGCTCATATCCTCCACCCCCTTTTGCTTTTCCAACTCAATTATACCATCTGAACAAAAGCATTTCATGCTCTAATATGTAGAAAATACCCTCCACCTTTGTAGGTGAAGGGCATCTTGTGAAATATTGGAAGTACTTTTATTTCAGTTTTTTCAAAGTAGTCATCATACTTTTGACTTTCGCTTCCTCTTCCAATGTAAATTCTTCCTTCTGTTGCAGAATAAAGGTTAACACCTTGTCCTCAAGCTTTAGCTTATAGTACAGCATGAACTGGCCCGTAGAATGATCCTCAATAAGGGCCCCATAGAGGGTACCTACACTTTTTAAATCGATGGTCTCTGTTCGCTCCAAATGAAGATAGGAATCCAAAGCTACTTCTTCCTTTAAGGTTTCTTCATTCACCTCAATACTTGAATCCAGAATCTCTCCGATATTTAAAATTCTTCCTTGATTATCTTTGAAAATTGTTAAGCTCATCTTTAATTGCTCATTTTTTTCTTCATTGGCTTTTTCAAAAGTCTTAGGCAGCTGAATACTCCAATCTTCATCCAAGCCTTTATATGTAAAATACTCTCCACTTTCCCCACAGCCTGACAATAATACAAACAGCATCATCAGTACTGCTACTACCCCCATTTTTCTCATCCTCATGCCCCCTTCAAAGTTATAGCTTCATTATATCACAGCATGATTTGAGCCTGTACATAAATTTGATACTGTTTTCAAAATATTATTTCAATTAAGTTGTAAACTGACAATAGGTTAAGGTTGAGACTGTAGGGGCGATTCACGAATCGCCCTTAGGCCCTAGAGATAAGTAGCGGGCGATCACTGATCGCCCCTACTGGAAAACGGACGTGCAATGCACGCCCCTACAGTTTTTTCTCAATCTTGATCTGTGCGCTTCCACAGCTCTATCTTTTTTTATAGCTCGCCTTTAATTCTTTATGGATCTTCTTCCACTTTTCCTTTTCTGCTGCCTGAGCTTGCTTATCTTGTTTTCGCTCTAAGTAGAGAAGTTCTCGTTGAAGTTTTCTGTAGTTGCTAAACCGCTCCTCACTTAGACTTCCGTTTGCCATGGCCTCTTTGATTGCACAGCGGGGTTCATTTTCGTGACTGCAATCCTTAAAAAAGCATTCAGTGGCTAGAGCCTCAATGTCCTCAAACGTCTCCCCCATCCCTTCATTTCCATGCCATAACTGCAACTCTCTCATCCCTGGCGTATCAATGATGAGCCCCCCACCTGGCAAAAGAATCAGCTCTCGGTGGGTCGTCGTATGCTTGCCTCTGTCGTCTCCCTCCCGGACCTCCTGGGTCTTAAGGACTTCCGTTCCCACCAATGTATTGATAAAGGTCGACTTTCCTACCCCTGATGATCCCAGCAAAGCAATGGTTTTTCCTTCTCCCAAGTAAGGATACAAATCGACAATACCTTCCCTTTTCAAGGAGCTAATCACATGGACAGGCACCCCAATGGCAACTTCCTCCACAGCCCTTACCTTTTCCTCCACATCGTGACATAGATCTGCCTTGCTTAGGATAATCACAGGATTTGCACCACTTTCCCAAGCCAAGATCAAATACCGCTCAATCCTTCGAATATTAAAATCTCCATTCAAAGCATTAAACAAAAATAGTATATCCACGTTGGCAGCAACGATCTGCTCCTCTACGCTTCTTCCTGCAACTTTTCGAGAAAACTTGCTTTTCCTGGGGAGTACCCCGTAAATCGTTGCTCTTTTCTCTTCTGGTCTTGCTGAAATCACTACCCAATCTCCTACCGCAGGAAAATCCTCACGTCCTACAGCCCCATGGCGCATCTTTCCAGATAATTCTCCTAATAACTCCCCATATTCACTATAGATCGTATACATATGGGTATGCTCAATGGCTACTCTTCCAACGCTATAGGTTTCGTCATACTGCTTTTCAAAATGAGATTGATAAAAATCATCCCAACCTAATTTTTTAAGATATTTATTCAAGCGATCATCCTCCATTATTAAAAATGAAAATAAAAATCCCATGGAAATTTACCAACCATGGGATATAATACATTGACAAAAAATCAAAAAACACGATAAACCTACCGTGTGTCAATGCTTGAGTCATACATGACTCCCTTATAGACCTATTGATGGTTCCTAGTTTTCTAGAAAATAGGTACAACAATAAAGCCTGTCCATAGGCTTGAATATTTTTAGCCACCTATTTTCTAAACCCTATTCAGTTATTTTACGATCACCTCTATGCTGAATGTCTTCATATATCATCACTCCTTTATGGATTATAAATTTTATAAAGAAACTATACAACTTTATTCTAATAAAACCTCATCTCTATGTCAAGGCTAGCTATAATTCACTTAATAAATGATTTGTTAAATACCATCATCCATTTACACCTCTAAAAGAAACCCTGTCAAATTTTTCATTGTCGTTTTTTGTCGGTTTATCATTGGAGGAATATGTATTTTTTTGTCTAATTATATTTATACGTGATCAAACAACTTGTAAAGGGCAAAGCTGCTGAAAGGTGGTGACGCAAAGCTACGGGTCTAAGGTGTAAGCTATGATCGCCGGGCTGCCGATGAGAATGCATCTATCCATGCTTTTTTCGGCATGGATATTTTTCTTTGCATGACATAGATCTTTACTCGTCATATAGTATTTTCTATAGGTTAAATCACGCTTCGTACCCAATAAAACATCTAAGGAGGTATACTATGAAAAAAAAACTAGTTGCAATGATGACCCTCATATTCATGTTTTCTTTATTTGTCCCTGCCTATGGAGAAGGCGCTACAGGTAGCAATATTAGCGTACAGCTTAATGGACAATTCTTAAATCTCTCTGAATCCCCAATCGTTATTGAAGGGAGCACCTTCGTTCCAATTAGAGATATTGCCGAAGCCCTAGGTGCATCTGTCCAATGGAAAAAAGACACCAAAACCATCATCGTTACAGAAGATACCAGCAGTCTATCCTTAACGATTAATACAACCAATGTAATCTTAAATAAGGATGGCAAAATCAGTGAGATTACTGCTCAGGCTCCCCCGTTCATCAAAGGAGATAAAACGTATGTGCCCCTAAGATTAATTTCTGAGGCATTCAATGCTCTTGTTGATTGGGATCAAGAAGCAAAAACTGTAGTTATCATCGACGGTGACTATTTCTTAGAACAACTTCATACAAAAGCTCCTATTTTCTACGAATTCGCTATGAAAAAGTACGCCACCATGAATACAGGAGAAGTAGAAGCCTTATATAATATGTATTTAAAGTTCACCGATCTTCCTTATGAAGAAGATATCGATCTTTCTGCAAAAGCTGATATCAAAGGACAGTTGAGTGAAAATAGCGGCGCCTTAGATGCTCTCATCCATTTACAGGGAATGTTGGGCAGTGATATAGACTTGAAGGACTATGAGAATATCTCTTTCAATTTGAAATTTGATAATGAAAATATTTATGTAAAGTCCAGCCTATTTAAAAAAGCCGAAGAATACGGCTATTCCATTGGTGACAAATGGTTGTCATTTGATTATGATGAGCTAGATATTCCCAATGTAACCAGCTATCAAGACTTGAAGGATCTTCAGAACCAAAACCAGACCCTCAACCTAACTGCACTATACAAGACTGGAAATATAAACTTAAATGTCAATACCTTCCATGAAATGAATGTGATCTTTGAAAGCTTTATAAAGCTTGTAGACAGTGATAATTTTAAATTAAAGCAGACAAAGGGATCTACGAAGGTCTACGAATACAGCTTAAACAAAAATGATATCTTAGGCTTTATTGTAAGTCTTAGCAGTTTATCTGATAAAGAGATTAGCTTCAATTTATCTGAACTTATGGAGCTTAAAGAAATAGAAAGTCTTTTCAGATTTGATTTAAAGTCAGAAACTACAATTCAGAATGATGTTTTGGTTGGAGAAAGTCTTTACCTTGATATGAACTTTGTAAATCCACAAGATGGTTCCTCATTTAGCTTGAAGATTGACGGAAACACCAATAGGCGCAACGTAAATGGGATACAACCGCCTATTCAAATGCCTGGGAAGGATGAAGTAATTTCCCGTTCTTCCTATCAGTATGTAGACAATAATGATCTATCCACCTTCACCGATTCAGATACTTCCGACATAGAAAATGCTTTCTATTCCTATTATGACGAGGAATATGAAGACGCCTTGGAATTTATTGATGAAGCGCTGGCTGTAGACCCTACTGATGATTATGCTCACTATATCAAGGCCATGATTTTAGTAAAATTAGATCGAGATCAAGAAGCTATCCAATCACTTGATAAAGCAATTCAGCTTAATCCTGAAAATATAGAGTATATCAAAATAGATGAAGCCTTTGATGATATTCGAAACCTTGAGGAATTCCAGAAAATGTTACAGTGATTTCCCATTATTATAGAAAGAGCCCTAAAGTACATAAAAGTCTACTTAGGGCTCTTTCTATATGTATTTTAGGGAAGTTATTGTACCTTTTAATGTTTATAAGCATAGTCGAGATTGCTTTCAATGATATTTTTCACATTCTCTGTCAGTTCATTTGATTCCTTCATGGAGAGATTTTCTGTTAGAACAGCTGGCGATATAATCACTTCTACCTTCGCTGCCCTAATCTTCCACTCACCCTTTGGCATCATGTCATAGGCACCCTTAATGGTAACTGGAATGATGGGTACCTTGGCTTTTAATGCCAGCTTTAAGCTTCCTGGCTTAAATTCTCCCATGGTGCCATCTTCACTTCTCGTGCCTTCAGGAAAAATCACCTGGGAATATCCTTCCTTTAATAATTCGGCACCCCTATTAATCGCTTTTAAAGATTGTCGAGGATCTCCTCGATCAATAAATACACACTGCATATATTCCATCCAAGTACAGAGGATTGGAATCTTTTTCAATTCCTTTTTTGCAATAAATGCCTTCGGTTTGTCAATAAATCCCAAAAGAATAGGAATGTCGAAATTACCTTGATGGTTGCTGACAAAAAGTACAGGTCCTTCTGCAGGTATATTTTCTTTTCCTATTACTTGAATACGAGCTCCCGTAAGATTCACCAAACGCTGGGCCCATCGTTGAGCTGTTTCATAAATGATCCTATCCCTTTCTGGAATACGTCCCTGCTGATCCAGTCTCTTCACCTTTATCAGAGCTGGTACTGTCCCTAGCAAATAAATCCCAAAATAAATAAACCATATGACTGTCTTAACCATAACCCACCCCATCAAAAAGTTTTACAATTCTCTCTTATATTCTATATCATTTTGTCTAATTTTTACAAGCCACTTTCCCAGTAGATTATATTCTCCTGGCCTTTTAAAAAATAAAGAAACGTCCCTGATTTAGGTATTTACTTAAAGTGTTTTACTGATAATAATTTATCTATTCCGTGTACATCTATTTCTATGTTATATAAAATTATAATTGAAAGAAGAAATATCTACCTTGCAAACGCTTCCATCATTTATACTAGTTTTATCTCTTATTTACCAATCATTGCTGTCACAGAGAAATTTATTGTCTTGAACAAGTTAGGAAAGGGGTTTAATACTATGACCAAATCTTTATCAACAAAAAATAGGAACATATCTACCTCCGTTACATTAGCCATAACAGCAAAGGCAAAAAAAATGAAGGCAGAAGGTATTGACGTGGTTAGTTTTGGCGCTGGTGAACCAGATTTTAAAACGCCCAAGCATATCAGCGATGCCGCTGTTGATGCCATTGAAAAGGGCTTTACAGGCTATACAGATTCTTCAGGTTTACCTGAGTTGAAAAAAGCCATATGCGATAAATTATTAAAAGATAACCATTTGCCCTATACCGCTGAAGAAATTGTTGTTTCCAATGGTGCCAAGCACTCTCTCTTCAATGCACTTCAAGCAATTTGCAATCCAGGAGATGAGGTCATCGTTCCGAATCCTTACTGGGTAAGTTATCCTGAACTGGTGAAGCTGGCAGATGCTACCCCCATATTGGTAGAAACGCCTGAATCCAACGGTTTCAAATATGATATTCAGAAATTAGAGAAAGCGATTACGCCAAAAACCAAAGCTATCATTGTAAATAGCCCAAATAACCCCACAGGAACCGTATATACAAAAAACGATTTAATGGAAATCGCAAAGCTGGCTGTAAAACATGACTTTTATGTAATATCCGATGAAATATATGAAGAATTGATCTATGAAGGAGAGCATGTCAGTATCGCTTCTCTAGGAGAAGAGATTAAAAATCTTACCATCGTAGTCAACGGAATGTCAAAAGCTTATGCCATGACAGGCTGGAGAATCGGATATACCGCTTCCAGCAAAGAGATCGCTCAAATCATGAAAAATATCCAAAGCCATGCCACTTCAAATCCAAATACAATTGCTCAATATGCAAGCATCGCCGCCCTTAAAGGTGATAAAAAAGCGATTCAAGAAATGAAGGATGCATTTTCTACCAGAAGAGATTATATGGTAGACAAGATTAATTCTATTCCTAATTTATCCTGTAGAAAGCCTGAAGGTGCTTTTTATGTGATGGTCAATATATCAAAATTGTTTGGACAGGTTTTAAATGGTCGACGAATTACAAGCTCTATTGATTTCGCTGAGTACTTGTTGGATTCTGTCAAAGTAGCTGTTATTCCAGGTGCTGGCTTTGGCTCGGATGATTATGTAAGACTATCCTATGCCACTTCTCTTGATAATATAAAAGAAGGATTAAGACGAATTGAAGAAGCGGTTACACTGGCTTAGACCTTTATCTGGATTCTATAATCATACATTCATATTTCGAGATTTTTTGTAAAAAGACGCGAAGAGGTTTCACTTCTTTCTAGTAAGCAAAGCTTCACTGGAAAGAAATAAAACCTCTTTTTTATGCTGATTCTATAGAGACTTACTTTCTTATGAGTTTGGATTCTATGGGACTGGAAAGGATCACAGAAGTCTGAGTGCTTCCTTTTTTCTTAATTTCATCAATCAGATTTTTAAGATCGCTCATGTTTTCTGTAAGAACTTTTATGATTACACTCACCCCACCCGTCACGTGGTGGCATTCAATGATTTTTTCATTTTTCTCTGCATAGTCGATGAAAGCTTGATAATTTTCCGGTGCAAGCCCTACGCTGATAAAGGCCATGATGTTTTTATTTAATTTTCCGGGAGCGATGATGGCCTTGTATCCTGAAATAACGCCGCTTTCTTCCAGCTTTCTTACCCTTTCCGCTACTGCTGGAGAAGTCATATTCACAGCTTTTCCCAAGTCTTTCATAGAAATTCTTCCATCTTTTTGCAATATTTCAATAATTTTATAGTCAGTATAATCCATAGAAATGCCCCCCTTAAAAAAATAAAGAAATACTCAGTATTTTCATTTTATATTAAGATATTTTCATTGTAACAATTTATATACGCCATGTACATACATTTCTATTTTCTATAAAATCATAATTGTATATAGTAGTTTATTTTTGGGAAAACGATTTTTTGCTAACACTAGAAATACATATCATTATGTTATAGGAGGGAAGTTTGATGAAACAGATAAGGATAACTGAGACTGTTTTGAGAGATGCTCATCAGTCATTAATCGCAACAAGAATGAAAACGGAAGAAATGACTCCAATTTTAGAAACCCTTGATAAAGTAGGTTATCATTCCCTCGAAATGTGGGGAGGAGCTACCTTTGATTCATCCTTAAGATTTTTAAGTGAAGATCCATGGGAAAGATTAAGAATGATTCGAAAAACTGTAAAAAATACAAAGCTTCAAATGCTATTAAGAGGACAAAACCTTCTTGGATATAAACACTATGCCGATGATGTTGTTTCTGAGTTTGTCAAAAAAGCTATCGCCAATGGCATTGATATTATCCGAATCTTTGACGCATTAAATGATGTAAGAAACCTAGAGGTGGCCTTAAAGACAACAAAAAAAGAGGGTGGTCATGCCCAGGCAGCCATCTCCTATACCATTAGCCCTGTCCATAACACAGATCTTTATTTAAAGATAGCAAAGCAGATGGAAGACATGGGAGCTGATTCTATTTGTGTCAAAGATATGTCAGGCATACTGACCCCTTATTATGCCTACGAATTGATATCTAAGCTAAAAAATACGGTAAAGGTACCAATCCAACTCCACACCCATTATACCAGCGGCATGGCGTCCATGACCTACCTAAAAGCCATCGAAGCAGGCATTGATGTGGTGGATTGCGCCATCTCGCCCATGGCATTGGGAACCTCTCAACCACCTACAGAACCATTGGTTGCAACCCTACAAGGAACAGAATATGATACAGGATTAAGCTTACAGACCCTAAATGAAATCGCAGAGCATTTCAGACCAATTCGGGATAAATACCTTGAAAGTAAACAATTAGATCCAAAAGTGCTGGGTGTTGATGTAAATGCCCTAGTATATCAAGTGCCTGGCGGCATGCTTTCAAACTTGGTATCCCAATTGAAGATGCAAAATGCCGTGGATAAATATGAAGAAGTGTTAAAAGAAGTTCCTAGAGTACGGGAAGATCTAGGCTACCCACCTTTGGTAACACCTATGAGCCAGATGGTAGGAACCCAGGCCGTGTTCAACGTGGTGCTAGGAGAAAGATACAAGATGGTGCCAAAGGAAATCAAGGCCTATGTAAAGGGTGAATATGGCAAAACCACCGTTGAGATATCGGAAGAAATTCGTAAAAAAATCATTGGAGACGAAGAAGTTATCACCTGTAGACCAGCAGATCTTATCCCACCACAACTGGAAAACATCCGCAATGAGATGAAGGAATATCTGGAACAGGAAGAAGATGTGTTATCCTATGCCTTATTCCCTCAGGTAGCGATAGAGTATTTCAAGTATCGTCAAGCTCAAAAGTATAAGATAGACAGTAATTATGTGGATAAAGACCAAAATACCTATCCCGTATAGAATATGCAATAAAAACCATCATCCTTACATGGGTGGTGGTTTTATTTTATTTCTTTACATGAGAATGGTCCCAATATTTTTATTTTTTTATAGGAATATAGTACCAAAACTTTTTTCTTTTCACGTATATTCTAGTGTTATTATATTATTTATCCATAAAATCAATCATTATTGCTAAAAATGGAGGTTATCAGCATGCTAGAGAAAATATTGATTACTGTGATTGAAGACTATATTACCCTGTGCGATTTAATGCTCACCGAAGGGAAAATTAATGAAACACAATATGAAGAATTAACAAAACAAAGAAAAGAGTTTCTCAATCACATCGCCTAACGTCCCTTGCTTTTTTTATTCTTTCAGCTCGGCCAAAAGTAAAGGATAGATAGAACTTACGCAGATTGCGAAAATAAAATTTATCCAGTAGATGCTTACAATGAAACCATCACGAACATCGTATGATGGTTTCATTTTTTATATCTAAAATCTCGCTTGTTTCGTGAAAACCGGATAGGAACCAAAGATTTTGAAGAAATTGGTAATCCTTTGAATGTTGGATAACACTTTACGAATCTCAGGGTCATCTTGATGTCCGCAGAGATCGATATAAAAGATGTATTTTCCCAGTTCAGCCTTTGCAGGACGGGATTCAATTCTTGTTAGGTTTATGCTTTCCACTGCAAATTCTTTTAAAACAGCATACAAGCTGCCTGGAGAATCATTATGAAAAGAAAAAGCAATGGAAGTCTTGCATATTTGATTCGTAATCACTTCGTCCTCTTGACTGATCGCAACAAATCGTGTCTGATTAAAGGAATTGTCTTGGATAGCTTCCCCAAGGATATCCAATTCATAAATCTCCGCTGCCGTTTTGCTGGAAATGGCCCCATAGCCACTGCCTTTTTCTTTGGCAAGAACACATGCTGTAGCAGAGCTTTCACAAGATAGTAGCATCATGTTGGGATGATTTATGCGAAAGTATTCTCTACACTGCTCTATTGCCTGGGGGTGGGAATAAACATAGCGAATTTCTTCTATGCTTTTATCCGTCCCTAGAAGATTGTGCACGATGGGAAGAACAAGTTCTCCAGTGATTTTTGCACGACTTGTTCTCAACAATCCATCCATAACAGAATTAACGGCTCCTTCTGTAGAATTTTCAATCGGTAGAATACCGATATCAATCATTCCATCCTCCACGCTTTGAATAATCTCATAAAAGGTTTTAAAACCAAGGTGTAATGCATGGGTTTGGTAGGATAAGGCAGCCTCATAGCTATAGGAACCCTTCGGTCCTAAATATCCAAGTTTCATTTTTCCCCCTCCATATAGAAAATATCAGCCTATCGAAACGAAATTTGCTATATACCTATTCTTTATCCTTACAAAATGTTAAAGAAAATCCACTGTCTTTTAATATCTCTAAAGCCCTTTTCTGATCACTACAAGTTTCAAATGCTAGCCGAACAGCCCCCTGCTCTTCCTGTCTCGAATGAAGAATTTCGATCTCTTTAATATTAATGTGGTTTGCGCCCACCAGTTGTGTCAATTCTCCTAAGACACCTGGACGATCCTCCACACTTACGATAATTTCGTAAAGAGGTGCCATATAGCCTTGCCCATGACGAGGAATACTGTCTCGAATCAGCTTTGCGTTTTTTAGGTATTCCAACACCGCTTCTTCCTGATCATTGATAATCATTTCTTTTAATTCTGTTACACTTTCCTCTAGGTTTACGATCCCCTGCAGCAATTTATCTCTATTAAAGAAAAAGATATCCTTCCACATGGCAGGATTTCCCGAAGCAATTCTTGTTGTATCCCGGAATCCTCCTCCAACAAAAGGCAAATAAGAGATGCCATAATTTTGCGTAACCATGTTTACTAAAACGACAGCCACAAAATGTGGCAAATGGCTTATTTGAGAAACGATTTGATCATGTTCTTCACATGAAATCACAACAGGATAAGCGCCTAACATTTTCACCACGTTTTCTAATTTTTGTATGTCGCCCTTTGCAGTATCAGCAGCAGGCGTCAGAAAATAATAAGCATTTTCATACAAAAAAGGATTTGCAGCCTTGATGCCATCTTTTTCGGAACCAGCCATGGGATGACCGCCCACAAAAGAGATGTTTTCAGGAAGATAGGCTTTAGCAATTTTGGAAACATAGCTCTTTACACTTCCAACATCAGTAATGATAGTGCCTTCACGAATATGGAAGGACACTTCTTTTAAAACTTGAACATAGTAACCGATTGGAACAGCTATAACAACCAACTGAGCATCCGCGACGGCCTGCTCCATATTTTCAGCAATCACATCTATGGCACCCAAAGTTTTGGCATCTAGCATAGATTCATTGGATAGATCATAGCCAATAATTTGCCCACGAAAGCCTTTCTGTTTTAATCCAAGCCCCATAGATCCCCCCATTAAGCCCAGTCCTACAATACAAATTTTGCTAAAGTTCTCCATTTTGTTCACTCCCCTATCGCCAATCTTATCATTTCCTGCTAGATATAAAAAAGAATATATATAACATTCAAAATATTGTCAAGAAAATTATTTGATCGAAGCGTCACATAACCAGCCCAAAGCGCATAATTAGTATACTACAAGAATATAGAATAAATAATAAAGATCAGGACAAAATAATGAAATAAATACCCATAGAGAAATTTTACCGTTGACAAAACAAAAATCATTCAATATAATTAATTTTAATTTTTAAAATATTACATTTTGGTAAGGATGAATGAACATGGAAAAAATAATTAGAAAGGGCTGCAAATTGAATAACTATTTTTTTAACTTTTACTGGGGCTTTTACTTTTTTAGCGCTGGTTATTTTGCATTCAAAAAAATAGTTATAAATTCACTCTTTCTAAGAAGATCTATAGATCATCAAATTCAATGGCAGTAATCGCCATAAGGATGAATACTACTGTAGGTATAAGGAGGCTCTTAGATGAGCCTCCTTTTTTTATATATATTTTCAAAGCGCGCTGAAGATATATAAGCAGCATATTACTCGAAGTCAACCGAATCTATTTAGGAGGGATTATGGATGGTAATTATTATGAAACCTGATACACCAAAAGAAGAAATCGAAAGATTAACAGAAAAACTGGAGAATCAAGGATTCTCGGTTCATATTAGTGAAGGCGTTAATTACTGCATACTGGGTTTAATTGGAGATACGAGGAAGCTAAACCCTAGTCAGATTGAAGCCAACAGTTATGTGGAAAGAATTTTAAAGGTACAGCACCCTTTTAAGCTTGCCAGCAGAATCTTCCATCCCCAAGATACGATCGTAGAAATCGAAGGCCATAAAATCGGAGGAGGAAACATAGCCATTATGGCAGGACCTTGTTCCGTAGAAAGTGAAGCACAACTGATGACCATCGCACGCAGTGTGAAAGAACATGGATCACAATTTCTAAGAGGAGGTGCTTTTAAGCCCAGAACATCCCCCTACAGTTTCCAAGGTCTTGGTGAAGAAGGCTTGAAACTCCTACTCAAAGCAAAAGAAGAAACTGGAATGCCTATTGTCACAGAAGTCATGTGTGTAGAGACCTTTGATATGGTTGCGGCCTACGCTGACATATTACAAATTGGAGCAAGAAACATGCAAAATTTCGCCCTCTTAAAGAAGTGTGGTCAATCCACCAAACCAATTCTGCTAAAAAGAGGCTTGTCCGCAACCATTGAAGAGCTGCTGATGTCGGCAGAATACATCATGTCGGAAGGAAATCAAAACGTAATTCTGTGCGAAAGAGGTATCAGAACCTTTGAAACCTATACAAGAAACACCTTAGATCTTAGTGCGATTCCCGCGATAAAAGAATTGAGCCACTTGCCGATTATCGTTGATCCTAGTCACGCTGCTGGCAAATGGGCGATGGTTGAACCTCTTTCCAAGGCTGCAATAGCTGTTGGTGCTGACGGGTTGATCGTGGAGGTACATCATGAACCTGAGAATGCCCTCTCAGATGGTGCACAGTCACTAAAACCCGTGAAATTTGCAAAACTCATGGAAGCGGTCAGCCGCATCGCAGCAATCAATGGGAACTAAGGAGGGATGAAAGTGCTTAGGTATCTTACAGCAGGAGAATCCCACGGAAAATGTCTGATAGGCATTATTGAAGGTTTTCCTTCAAATGTCCCCATCTCTATAGATGAAATCCATAGAGATTTGCAAAGGCGACAGATGGGTTACGGTCGGGGCGATCGTATGAAGATCGAACAAGATCGCATCGAAATTTTATCAGGCATTCGAGGTGGAAAGACCATTGGAAGTCCTCTCTCCTTTCAAATCGAGAACAAGGACTATGCAAACTGGGAAAGATATATGAACCCTATAGAAATCGATGAACTGACAAAAAAGATAACTCGTCCAAGACCAGGCCATGCAGACTTGACAGGCGCTCTCAAATATAATTTTACTGATGTTCGAAATGTTCTGGAGAGAAGCAGTGCCAGAGAAACTGCTGTCCGTGTATCTGTTGGCAGCATCATCAAACAATTGATGAAAATTTTTGAGGTCCAAGTGGTAAGTCATGTGGTGTCTATCGGCAAGGTAAGCCTTCCGGAAAACATACAGGATATTGAGGCAATGAAAAAGGCTGATCAATCACCGGTTCGATGCATTGACCCCGAGAGCGAAGAAAAAATGATAGAAGAAATCAAAAAAGCAAAGGATGAAGGTGACTCGCTAGGCGGTATTTTCGAAATACAAGTCTTGGGAGTGCCCAGTGGATTGGGCAGCTATGTCCACTGGGACAGAAAGCTGGATGCAAAACTGGCTTATGCCCTCATGGGTATTCAGGCCATAAAGGGTGTAGAGATAGGCCATGGTTTTGAAAATTCCCACGAGAGAGGATCTAAGGTCCACGATGAAATCTTTTGCCATGAGGAACAGGATTATTACCGTAAAACCAATCGTGCTGGAGGGATTGAAGGCGGCATGTCCAATGGGGAGCCAATTATTATACGATGTGCCATGAAGCCTATCCCCACCTTATATAAGCCCTTAAACAGTGTAGATATTGAAACGAAAGAAAGCTTTGCCGCTTCCATCGAACGCAGTGATACTTGTGCCGTTCCGGCTGCTTCAATAGTAGGTGAAATGGTTGCTATCACCGTCATCGCAGAGGAGTTCTTAAGAAAGTTTGGGGGTGACTCCCTGGAGGAAATTACGGAGAGATGGAAACGTTTCAAATAGATTTTAGAAAAGAATCCAACCCATTGGTAGATAGATAAGGAAGGAAGATCGCATATGTTCATTAGACCTGCTAAACGGATCAGAGAAGCACTCAGTGTACCTGGAGATAAATCCATCTCCCATCGTTCTATTATGTTCTCCTCCATTGCAACGGGAGAAAGCAAGATATATAACTTTCTGATGGGAGAAGATTGCCTGAGTACCATAGACTGTTTTCAAAAGCTTGGCGTCAATATTGATATCACAGAGCAATGTATAACGATACAGGGTGTAGGATTAAGAGGTTTGAAAAAACCCTCTGAAAGATTATATGCAGGAAATTCTGGTACAACAATTCGCCTGATATCAGGCATTCTAAGTGGACAGAACTTTGACTGCGAGATTACCGGAGACGCTTCTATTCAGAGAAGACCCATGGGAAGAATCGTTGAACCCCTTAGAGAAATGGGAGCAAACATTTGTGGCATTGAAAAAGAAAATCATGCGCCATTAATGATCAGCGGCGGCAAACTTCGTGGCATTCATTATAATATCCCTGTTGCCAGCGCCCAGGTCAAATCTGCCATACAGCTGGCAGGCCTTTATGCAGAAGGGATAACTTCTATCCAAGAACCTCAAAAATCTAGAAACCATACAGAAATCATGCTAAAAAACATGGGGGCAGACATCGAAATACAAGGGCTGAAAGTCATCTGTAAACCTGTGGAAAAGCTTTTTGCCCGAGAGATTCATGTGCCAGGAGATATATCTTCTGCTGCCTTTTTTATGGTTTTAGGTGCCATAGCAAAAGATGGAGAAATATTAATAAAAGATGTAGGTTTAAATCCAACACGAACAGGCGTTATCGATATACTTCGGAAAATGGGTGCAGATATAAAGATCATTTATGAGAGAAGTCTCTCTGGAGAATTGGTGGGTGACATATTGATAAAAACTTCTTCACTTCGAGGGGTTGAAATTGGTGGTGAGATTGTTCCCCGATTGATTGATGAAATACCTGTTCTCGCTGTTGCTGCATGTTTTGCAGAAGGAACTACAGTAATTCGAGACGCTCAGGAATTAAAGGTAAAGGAAAGTAATCGAATTAAAGCCATGGTGACAGAACTGAAGAAGATTGGCGGAGATATCGATGAAACGGCAGATGGTATGATTATTCAGGGCCGTAAGAAGCTTCATGGTGGGCAGATTGAAAGTTATCATGATCACCGTATAGCAATGGCTTTAGCCATTGCTGGGCTCAGAAGCGAAGAAGGTGTTATCATAGACAATCCTAGCTGTGTAGATATATCTTTTCCTCATTTCTTTGATATATTGCATAAAATGACGGATCATGAATGATAAAATGCACGGAGACCATTGCAAACAGTGAATGTCTAAGAATGTAATTGATGAAGAAAGGTGTGAAAATTTTGTACGAACTGGAAAGAATGCGCAAAGAGATTGATCAGTATGATAAATCTTTAGTGGAAATTATAGAAAAGCGTTTAGAAACCGTTCTAGATATTCTAAAATATAAACAAGAAAAGGGGCTCCCTATCCAACATCCTCAACGGGAACATGATGTCATCGAAAAGACCACTTCTTATCTCCGAAATCCTGAATTTTCTATAGAAATACAGGAACTTTTCAAAGAGATCATGAGATTAAGCAGAAAACGACAGTCACAAGTTTTGTTTCCATGTAATATTGTTTTGATCGGCTTTATGGGTTCCGGCAAGAGTACAGTTGGAAAATTACTGGCACAACAGTTGGAAATGGAATATGTAGATATGGATCATTACATTCAAGAAAAGCTAGGTTTGACCATTGAGCAAATTTTTGAAACATACGGAGAAGAATTTTTCAGACAGCATGAAAAAGAAACCGCAATGGAATTGGGCCTCCTAAATAACACCATTATTGTCTGTGGTGGTGGTATCATACTAAACAATGAGAATATTGTTAATTTGAAGAGAAATGGAAAAACCATCCTATTAAATACAGAAGCCGAGGAGATTTATAATCGCATTAAAGACGATAAAAGCAGGCCTCTTTTAAAGGATAAAATGAGTGTAGACTATATTGATAAACTATTATGCCAAAGAAAATCATTGTATCTAGATGCAGCAGATATTATCGTCGATACCCATGACAAAAATATCGATGCTATCTGTAAAGAGATTGTGGGCACGCTTTTGCGTTCGTAAAATAGATATTCTAAAATAATTTACCACGAAATCGTCTACTATTTTTTATTATAAAAGGTTAATCGCAATATAAGGTGATTAACCTTTTTTACCTTTCTGTGGCATAGGTTACTAAAGAATCAATTTATTTTTCTTACACCTGTATTTCCTCTTTTTTCGCTGATGGCTCATACTTCAACAACCTACTAGAGTTGATAACCACTCCCACCGTACTGGCGTTATGGAGAATCGCTGCCGCCAAAGGCGAGATCAGACTGGTAGCTCCTAAGACAATCCCTAGTGCATTGATTCCGATGGCAATACCATAACTCTGCTTGATGACGGCCATGGTTTTTCGGCTGATATCTACGGCCTCCACGATCTTCACAGGATTGTCGCCCGCCAACACGATGTCGGCAGTTTCAATGGCGATATCGGTGCCCCCTGTTCCCATGGCGACCCCTACATCAGCTAAAGCCAAGGCTGGTGAGTCATTGACCCCATCTCCTACCATCAGTACTCTCTTGCCCCTTTCCTTTTCCAAGGCCACAATTTCTGCCTTTCCATCGGGCAATACATCACTCATGATTCTTTTGATTGCCAATTCCTTTGCAATGGCTAGGGCTGTAGCTTCGCTATCTCCTGTGATCATACCGATGTCCTCGATACCCCTCTCATTCAGCCCCATTACCGCTGCGGGACTTTCTTCCTTGATCACATCCTTGATACCGATCAAGGCCGACAATTTATGATTCTGGGCCAGGTAAATGGTGGTTTCCCCTTCCTGGGCCATGAATCGTTCAAACTGTTCCCCCATAGATAAGTCAATATTATGTTCCAGCATCATCCTTCTACTGCCAAGAATCACTCGATTTTCTCGAAATGCAGCCGTAACGCCTCTGCCGATGACAACCTGTATTTCATCAGGCATCTCTGGCTGAACCCCCATCTCCAGAGCTTTATTTACCACGGCCATAGCCAGTGGATGGCGATTTCCCTGCTCACAGCTGGCTGCAATATACATGGCTTCCTCTTGGTTGGTAGAAGCATCGATGGGGTAAATAGAAGTAACATTTGGTTTTCCCTTTGTGAGAGTCCCCGTTTTATCAAATAAAATGGTATCTACCTGTCCAATTTCCTCTAAATACCTCCCACCTTTGATGAGGATCCCTTTCTTGGCAGCATTCCCCATGGCTGCTGCCAATGCTGTTGGGGTTGCTAAACCTGCAGCACAAGGGCAAGCCACAATCAGGATGGTTACAGCTCTGATGAAATCACCCGTAAACAGATATACCAACCCTGATAAGAGAAAAGACCAGGGTACCAGCTTATCTGCATAAACGTCTGCGATATTCTGAATAGGTGCCCGCGTGGTACTTGCCTGCTCCACCAAGTGAATAATCCTCGAGATGGAAGTATCGTCTCCTACTTTCTGCCCACAGATATAGATCTTCCCCTGTTCTACGATGGTACCTGCAAAGACAAATCCTTCTACTTCCTTTATGATGGGAACAGATTCTCCAGTGATGGCAGCTTGATTGACCAGGGCTTCTCCTCTAATAATAGTTCCATCCACAGGAATCTTTTCTCCACTGTGTACCACTACGATATCATCCACCTTTAGTTCCTTTGCATCCACTGAAAGTTCCTCTCCATCTACCCACAGCCATGCCTTTTCCTGAGTATTGCTTAGCATGTTGCGTATGGCTTTTCTGGAACGATCTACGGTGATGGCTTCAAACAGTTCACTGATATTGATGAGCCAGATAACCACCAATCCTGTCATATACTCCTGCATAGCCAGAGATAATGCGGTAGCCGTTGCTATCAAAAAATCATTATTGAATTTTCTTTTATGTAACAGTCCATGGATTCCACTTTTGAAGATGGCGTAACCTGTGGCCAGAGTGGTAATTGAAGCAATATTTAGGGGACCCAAGCTAATCAGCGGCACGCCAAATACAACGGTTTTGATGAAGGTATAGGCCAATACCGCTCCTGACAAAATCACCTGCTTTTTTTGCAAGGATATAGGCAGCTCCTTAGGTTCCAATATCTTTTTTTCTTTTATATCCTCTACTAGAGTTTCAATGGTTTTTCTCAAGTTAATGGATAAAATGTTTTGGATTAGCTCCTTGATTTCAATGGCTTTCGGATTATATAATACCAAAACACCATTGGTACAGCTGGTTACCTTTACTTCATGAATCCCATTCATGCCAGAAAGCTCCCTTTGTAAAACAAGGGATTTCTTCGGACAATGAAACAAATCATGGTATCTGATTCTGATTCTACCTGGTATGGCAGAGAGTATATCAAAACGACGCATTCTTCATTTCTCCTTGTTGTCATCATCGGATTGCCTTTTCATGATGCGAAGAGAATCCTTCGCCATCTATAGATTCCTTGATGTCTGTTTACATATTTTCTGGCGCCATGCCATCCTTGCTGCCCTTCATGTAGGTAATCTCATCCTTCAGTCCTGCAATGGAGATATTCAACTGCTCCATGAGTCGATTTGAACGTTCCCGTTCGTCCTTTAGCTCCTTCATAAGCATTTCGTACATACCCATTTGCCCGGCCATTTGTTGCTCTTGTCCCATATGACTGGCTTTATCCATCATATTTCCCATCATATGCTTGCCTTCGTCAAACATCTCTTTTGTTTTATCTGAAAACATCATTACCCCTTGGGCACCTTTTACTGCTGCTGGACGAATTGCTTGTTTGATCTGGGGTCCGAAAAAATAGCCTACAGCAGCTACGCCTAAGCCGATTAAAAAGCTCTGGGAACCAAAAGGCTTCATCAAATCATTCATTTCATCTACCTCCTCCATTATTTTCCGAAGATTAGTGCTTTGCTAATGGCCTTGTATACATCTCGGTTGTTATGTTTCTCGCTGCTTTGTACCGCATAGGTGGAAAAGTTCTGAATGGACTCCTTCCACATATCAATGATCTGGTCTCGATACTGGGGTTGCTTTTCCATGATGTAAAAACTAGAATCTATGAGATTTCGCAAATCTGCGAAAGATTTTTCGAAGCCTTCTTTTATTTCATCAATATTTTCCAACTGCCTCACCTACCTGTCTATATAATTCATTTTATATTTTATGGGCCGCATGCCATTAAGCAAGATGATCAAGCTGTGAATATCCTTGTATAAGGATGCTCCAAAGGGCCCAATGACATTTGTCAGCGCCAAAATTATTCCTAAACCATTTAACCCTATGGATAAAATATGACTCTGATATATATTCCCCATGGTATATTTGCTGAGATCCATCAAGCTGGGAATCGAATCCAGGGCACCATTGGTGACAACAATATCTGCACAATTGGCTGCATCATGATTTGTGCCATCGACCAAGGCAATGCTCACATCTGCTTGACTAAAGGCAGGACAATCGTTAATACCATCACCAATCATCGCTACAGCTTTTCCCATCTCCTTGAGTCGTGTAATCCTTTCAATCTTATCTTGAGGTAACATATTCCCTCGATAAAAATCTGCCTCAATCTCTAATGCAACATGATTAACGATTTCTCTCGCATCTCCTGAGATAATCTCAATATCATGGATACCGATCTCCCGAATGCCATCTATAGAAGAGCGTGCATCTCTTCTTAGGCTATCCTGAATGCCGATCAAACCAATGATTTTCTGATCATAAGCTATATAGAGGGGACTCTGTCCTGACTGTTTCAACCTCTTTTCCTTGGCTTTAAAATCTGTGATACGAATATGATGGTCTAACATCATTTCTTTATTTCCCACAACAAGCTCTTTCCCATCTACTTTCCCTGATACTCCCTTACCAATCTTGTAATTCCCATTAGATAGTTCCAAGAGTTCAAGCCTTCGCCTCTCAGCCTCCATTTTTAGTGCTCTGGCTACAGGGTGATGATTGTTCTTTTCACAGGAAGCAGCTAAGGTTAGAATTCTCTCCTCCGTGCTTTCACCAATTCGAATGATATCCTTTATCTGCGGTTTTCCTGTGGTGAGGGTACCGGTCTTATCAAAGATGACGCGATCTATTTTACTTACCTTTTCGAGGGACTGGGCTCTTTTCACAAAAATACCATTGGCATAGGCATTCATCATGGCTGTCCTTAAGGCCATAGGTGTAGCTCCATAGGCTGGTTTAGGACATGCCACCAATAAAACAGATAGCAATATCATGGGATTTCTAGTGAAGATGAAACCTGTTAGGGAAGCAAGGGTCGCAAAAGGCATCAATTTGTGATAATATTGGTCCACGCTATCCTCAAATTCTAATTTTTCCTTCCATGATTCATTTACCAAGTTTAGAATCTTTCTATATTCTGTGGTGTTTCCCACATTTTGCACTCGAATTTCGAGCTCCCCATCTTCAAGGGTTGTCCCAGAATAAACCCGATCTCCCATATGCACATAATGGGGTGCGGATTCCCCTGTAAGGATCGCATGACTTAATGCCCCGCTGCCTGTGATCACGTTTCCATCTACAGGAATAAAATCACCGGTCATTAGTGCAATTCTGTCTCCTGGCTGGATCTCCTCATAGGAAGTCCGGATTCTTTGATCTCCTTCAATTCTATATACGCTGCCGCTTCGGTGTCGCAACAGCTCCACTAGTAGCTTCTTTGACTGAACATCAAAATATTGTACAATAGTCTCACTGAGATAAGTCATGGTAATAATAAATAGGCTCAAGGTACTTTCCCGAAGGACTATGCAAGTGAAAGCTGACGCACTCAAGAGCAGATCACAATTCATCAATCCCTTCCGTTTCATCGTCTCAACGCCTTTTTTCATCAAAGGATATCCCGTGACGATGGTGGTTACAGCGGCTACAGAAAAAATGCCGTAATTTGCAGCTAAAGGCGATCTGCCCAAAAATAATTGTTTTACCATGATACCTGCCAAGATCGAACCGCAAATGACCACCTTGCGGAGTCCTGTTCTAAATTCATCTTTCTCTCTCAAGGCATAAGATAACTCCGTAGTAAGACTATGACTCTGGTTGTAATCCATATCCTTGGCAGCATGGATCAACTGCTCTAAAGTTAGGACATCTAACCCTTTGTCATCAAAATAAATAAGAATATTCCCGGTATATGGATTGGCAGTAACTTGATATACACCCGCTATATTGGAAAGATGCTGATGAATCTTTTCTGCATATGCTTGATTTCCTTTTAATCCCTGGATTTTTATTCTTGCTCTCCCAGGAAGAACAAATTTGTTATTTGATACATTTGCATAGTACAAAGCCTATACCTCCTAAAACTATATTGCCATTACCATGCTTATTGCCATAGAGCTGAAATACATGATTGCACCCAGCAGTGCGATTTTTAATAGCATCATTTTCTATCCCTCCTTAGTGTTCTGTAAATTGTTGATCTACTTCTCCCTGATAATAATCCAGGGGCGTCATATTCCTCTTCATATTTTCATAATGGGCCTCAGCAATAATGTCTTCAACCTCTTCCTTGATACCATAGACTGCCCCCTTTGCATGCTCTGCTATATTCATTACCTGGCTTGTAGCCATGATCGTCGCTTTTCTTATGGGCTCCTTCGCCCTTACGAAAGCATTAAAAGTAACCACACCCAGAATAAATCCCAACGGCTCCACGCATCATACACCTCCTTTAAATAGCCTTTCATTTATTTTGAACAGATACCATTTTATTATTCACCTTTTCCTACTGATTTATAGGTAAATATTTCGTTAAATCTCCATGTAGTTTGTAATATTTTACTGCATTTTGTTAAATATACCAGTAAAACAGAGAATAACAATCCTTCTACTGTTTTATACTATATTTTGAATCTTTTCTCTTACGTGGCAATCTAGGAGGTTTATATGCGAGAGACAAATATCCAGAGTCTACAAAACCCACAATATACCCTAAATATTCCCGGGCGAATGAGGATCAAGATTGACGCTCTGCAAAATAACAAGTTCTTATGTACTCATTTTATGGCTTATTTAGGAAAAATCCCTGGCATTCTTTTGGTATCGGCCAATTGTTATACAGGTAAGATTTTGATTGTCTATGACATTGACAAAATCAATATCCATGATATTCAAGATGAAGTTCAGTCCTTATTGGGGAACAAAAAAAGGAAAGAGGACGGCGGCAAGGTGCTCCGTCCCAATTTTCGATTTAAAAAATCTTTGCCATTAAAAGATTTTCAAAAAAACAAATCTGTATTGTCTGATGAATATTATCATTATAATCTGAATACCATGCTGCCCTATGTACAGCAACTAAAGGATCATGCCCCTTGGCATACCCTTACGGTTGACGATATTCAGGATCAACTTCATGCCAATCTCTCGGAGGGCCTCAGTAAAGAAGTCATAGAAGATCGCCTAAAAAAATATGGGATGAATGTTTTTCAAGAAAAAAAACATCGCTCCCTGTTGTCTATGTTTTTCAATCAGTTTGATGGCTTCATCATCAAGCTATTGCTAGGAGCCAGCGGCATTTCCCTTCTACTGGGCCAGGTTGCTGACGCTGCGACAATTCTTGTAATCATTGGATTAGAAGCTACTTTGGGTGTATGGCAGGAATTTAAGGCTGAGAAGTCTCTTGATGCATTGAAGCAAATGGCTTCTCCCTCCGCCACCGTTTTGCGAGAAGGTAAGATCTTAGAAATTCCAGCCATTTATCTGGTACCCGGCGATACTATTTATTTAGAGGCGGGGAATAGCGTTCCTGCTGATGTTCGTCTCCTAGAGGGATATAGTCTTGAGGTGGATGAAGCCTCCCTGACAGGAGAATCTTATCCAGTATCAAAATTTCCGTCAAATTCCCTGGATGCCGATCTTACCTTGGGGGATCGGAACAATATGCTCTATATGGGTACCTCTGTGGTACGAGGAAAGGGTAAAGCTATTGTCGTCAGCACTGGAATGAATACAGAGATGGGTAAAATTGCAGCGATGTTAAATGAAGCAGAGGAGGAACGTACTCCGCTGCAAAAAGACCTAGATAAATTGGCAAAGATAATTTCTATGGCTTGTATAGGAATTTGCGGTATCATTACCCTTGGTGGTATTTTGGGCGGCCATCCTCTTTTGGAGATGCTTAATACGGGCGTAAGCTTGGCAGTAGGTGCTATACCCGAAGGATTGACCACAGTCCTTACCATATCATTGGCCTTTGGGGTGCAACGGATGGCCAAGAAAAATGCCATTGTAAAAACATTGCCCGCGGTGGAAACCCTAAGCTGTACCAAGGTCATCTGTACCGATAAAACAGGTACCCTTACGAAAAATGAAATGACAGTCAAAGAAATTGTAACCTTTGATAAGCAGATTCATATAGATGGGGAAGGATATAATCGTCATGGATACCTTTATCTTCATGGTGAGATTCTTGACGCATCGAAACATGAAGACCTGAACTGGATGCTGACCTCAGCCGCTCTATGTAACAATGCAAGTATTCAAGAAATAGTCGATGGACAATATGAAATCAAAGGAGATCCTACGGAAGCAGCCCTATTGATTGCCATTGAAAAGTCAGGAATCTCTCTAGATGACTTTTCCTGCTATAAAAGAGAACATGAAACACCCTTTGATTCTGAAACCAAACGGATGACTGCCATCTGCTCTGATGCCGATGGAGATTATTATGTCTTTACCAAGGGTGCAGCAGATAGGATTATTCATCAATGCAGCCGTATCATGGTTGGTAATAACGTAGAAACATTAACCCAATCCCATATTGATGAAATGATGAAGAAAAACGAACACTTGGCCTCTCAAGGTTTGCGCGTATTAGGCCTCGCTTATCGACCTTTGAAGAATAAACCAGAGCTCCTAGATGATCCTGAAATAGAAGCCCATATGATTTTCTTAGGTCTCGTGGGTATGATGGATCCACCTCGTCCAGAGGTAAAGGATGCCATAAAAAAATGTCATCAAGCAGGTATCAAGGTAGTCATGATTACAGGAGATCACAAAAGTACAGCAGCTAGTATTGCTGAATCCATTGAATTGCTCACAAAAGATGGCATTGTTCTTTCTGGCGAAGAACTAGATGTCATGACCGATGAAGAGCTTGCAAATGTTATCGACCAAGTTCAGGTATTTGCACGAACCTGTCCACAGCAAAAGCTTAAAATCGTGAAAGCTTTTAAAAAGAAAGGATATATTGTTGCCATGACGGGGGATGGCGTAAACGATGCCCCCGCTGTAAAGGAAGCCCATGTGGGAATTGCCATGGGCAAGTCTGGGACGGATGTCACCCGGGAGGCTTCCTCCATTATTTTAACAGATGATAATTTTAGCACCATCGTGAAGGCCATTGAGGAAGGTAGAACCATCAATCGAAATATCAAGAAATTTATGAAATATGTACTATCAGGGAATTTCGCCGAGGTTTTGTCTATATTTGCTGCTGCCGTCACTGGCATGCCCGTTCCTCTGATTCCAAGCCAAATCCTTATGATCAATCTGGTTACCGAGGGCATTCCTGCCTTGTCCTTAGGTGTAGACCCTCCTGAAGCGGATATCATGCTGGAGGCACCTCGAGATGCCAGTGTGAGTATCTTTGACAACAAATTAAAGCGTAGAATTATCACAAGAGGTATTGCCACAGGACTTACTACGTTGGGTGTATTCGGTGGTACACTGTTCTTAACGGGCAATTTGGCTAAAGCAAGAACTATGGCCTTCGCCAACATCGTATCTTGTCAAATGCTCCATGCCTTTGAGTGCAGCTCTATGTCCATCACGCGAAACAAATATTTAATGCCCTCTATCATCCTATCCACAGGATTAATGTTAGCATCTATCTATATGCCGCCTTTGGCTTCCTTGTTTGCCATGGTGCCATTAAACCTTATGGATTGGGGAGCCATTCTGTTATCAACAACGATCTTGAGCAGAATTGATGATTTCTTTAAGGATTTGCTCTATGTAGCCCGATTGAGAAATCGACCTTCCTTTGGTGTTATAGCGTAACATAGCAAAGGACAGCGATACTCGCTGTCCTATACTTATTCACCACATCGTTTAATGACTTCTTCCATTTTCTCCATGATATAGTCATATCCATTTTCCCCATGGGGAATTAGACAAAAACTACAATCCTTGATATTCTCTGAGTATTTAAAATTTCCACCACAATCCTTTTTTAATAGGTATAAAGGACAATAACAAAAAAGACAGTTGAACTTGCTATCGTCTGCTACCTTGTGACATGGAAAAAATTCGCAAGCCCTGTTCTGGCTAAATCTATAGGACATCTTTATTACCTCTTTTCTTTATTATTTTATAGCTCTTACCACCATCGCATAGGCATCTAATGCATAAGGCATACTCCCAAATCCGCCATAAAATTCTACCCTTTGAAATCCGGCCTTCTTTATCATGGCTTCCAAATCACCCTTCTGTAGGGCAAGTAATGGGATAGAATTATGATACTTGTGAGTCTCTGTTCCTTGATGAATGGTTAGCTCCGTATCAAAATCTACTTTTCCCATATCGTTTCTATGGAAATACTTGCGGACAAAGGTAATTCCTTCCCCTTTGGGTTCGATGGTAGGTAAATGATCAATATTGTATTTAATAATTCTATCATAATTAATGGTTTGAATCACCATCTGTCCTCCATCACGGAGCATGTCAAAAATATCCTGTATGAGTTTTTCTATCATATTCTTGTTGTCTAAATGTACGATGGAGTTACCGATACAGAAGATCAAATCATAGAGCGTTTCTTGCAGCTGCTCCCTAATTTTTGTCATATCTCCCTGGATAAAATGAACATATAAACTTTGTGCCTTTTCATTTGCTTGTTGAATCATCGTTTCATCGAGATCAATGGCATCCACATGATGGCCTGCTTTCGCTAGGGCTATGCTGTAATTTCCTGTCCCACAAGCGATATCCAATATTTTTGACCTCGGTTCTAAATCCTTTTTCAAAAACTGCAAGGTATCTTCACTCATTGGAAAAACAATATCATACACGCCACTTAAAGCTTCATAAAATTCCATCAAAACACCTCCCTTAGCTCCTTAGTAATAGAAATTCTACTTTGTTTTACTTTTTCCTTTCGTAAAAAAATTAATGCGTTCTCATCGGTGATTGCTATACCAATAATAGATTCGCAGTATAATACCTTTTTATTCAACAAATCCTATAAGGAGAAGTCACCGATACTAATGACATTGCACAATTCATTCTATATCAAGAGGTGGTCTATGAATTCCTTAGTTATATTAACGAGATCCAATCGCATTGAGAGCGTGCACAGAGGAAAAATATGTATTTCAGATGCTTCTGGTCGTGTCCTATCCCATATTGGAGATCCCCAGGGAAAAATTTACATGCGATCCTCCGCAAAACCCTTTCAAGCTGTAGCCCTTGTAGCATCGGGAGCCATGGAAAAGTATGGTCTTACCATGGAAGAACTTGCGATCATCTGTTCCTCCCATAGTGGAGAGGATATACACCGCAGTACTGTGGATTCTATTCTTCGCAAGATCGGTCTCACAGAGGATGCATTGGAATGCGGCGCATGCAATCCTTATAATAAAGAAATGAACGCTTTACTGATACAGAAAAAAGAAAAACCTACACCCCTTTACAATTGTTGTTCTGGTAAACATGCAGGAATGCTAGCCCTATGTAGATATCATCATTATCCCATAGAAAATTATACAGATTCTGCCCATCCTGTTCAACAGCTTATTCTAAAGGTAGTGGCCGAATTGTTAGCTATCAATACCGATCAAATCCCTCTTGGAATCGATGGTTGTGGGGTGCCAAATTTCATGCTCTCTATGAAGCAAGGTGCGACGCTATACGCTCGCTTGGCTGCAGGTACCAATATCCAGCATCCATACGCTCTTGCTTTAGAGCAAATCAAGACAGCCATGTTGTCTTATCCTGTCATGATCAGTGGTGATGGCGAGTTTTGTACAGAACTGATGTTACATACCCATGGTAAGGTCATTGGCAAGGTCGGCGGTGAAGGCATTTATTCTATTGCTGTTCCAGAAATGAATTGGGGTATGATGATCAAAGTTGATGATGGCAATGAAAGGGCTGTTTATCCTGTATCTCTTCATTTGCTGCGACAGTTGGGCATTTTAAATGGTAGTCTTCCTGAAGGCTTACAGCCCTGGGCCTATCCCCCTGTAAAAGATCATAAAGGCAAAATTGTAGGTTATACCTTGCCAGCCTTTGATCTCCATGGTAGGCAGCTCCCAGAGATAGAGATTGGAAAAGAATTTTCATACGGAGGAGAATATATATGGAACCATTGGCAGTAGCGACAAGAAATGATTATATCGAAAGCATTCATTATGGATACATAACCATTGTAGATGCTTCTGGTAAGATCCTATATAGCCTTGGAGATCCTAAAACCAAAATTTTTTTTCGTTCTTCTGCCAAGCCGATTCAAGCGATTCCTCTGCTTCACTCTGGTGCTGCAGAGGCCTTTGGCTTCTCTCTCCAAGAAATTGCCTTGGT
Organism: Anaerosolibacter carboniphilus; assembly: GCF_014205875.1. Taxonomy (GTDB): domain Bacteria; phylum Bacillota; class Clostridia; order Peptostreptococcales; family Thermotaleaceae; genus Anaerosolibacter; species Anaerosolibacter carboniphilus. The sequence continues at coordinate 28,451 of NZ_JACHEN010000026.1, read as the reverse complement.
ATGTGCTTCCCACAGTGGTCAAGAATATCATCAGCAGGCTGCTGCTGATATTTTAGGCCGCCTTCAGCTAGAACCCAAGCATCTCCATTGTGGTATCATGTTCCCTTATAATGAAGAGGAACATAGAAAAATATTAAGGAATGCTGCTGAGCCTACCGTCCTTCACTCCAGCTGTTCTGGAAAACATGCTGGCATATTGGCGTTAGCCAAATATAGGGGTTATTCCATCGATCGTTATGAGGACTTCTCGCATCCAGTTCAGCAAGAAATCTTAGAAGCCATCGCCTATTTTACCAATGAGAACCCAGAAGAAATTCCAATGGGAAAGGATGGCTGTGGTATTCCTATTTACCTTCTCTCCATGGAAAAAATAGCATTATCCTACGCCAAGCTGATCCAATGGTCCAAGGATTCTCAACAATTATATCACCGTGCTTGCAAAACTGTGGTAGATGCTATGACCCAATTTCCCGAAATGGTCGGCGGAGACAAAGAATTTTGCACAGAACTGATGCAGACCACTGGAAGCAAGATCATTGGAAAGGTAGGTTCAGAAGCAGTCTATTGCTTAGGTATTCAAGAGGGGAGCTTGGGCGTTTGCGTAAAGATTATAGATGGCAATGAACGGGCCATTTATCCGGTTGTCATTGAAATATTAAAGTTCCTCGGCATCCTCAGCAACGCAGAACTTTCTAAGCTGCGCCAGTGGCATCGTCCTATATTAAAGAACAATTTGAATGAAACCATTGGTGAAATAATTCCTGTGTTTGACCTTCATGTGCCTAGGGAAAACCCCTATATCATGGGTAAAAAGATCAGCGATATATTATAGACTGAATGAATTGATGCAATCACCTTTGTTCTTCCGTAATGTCTTCGCTTTTCTTAAAATGATCTTCTTCTTTATCGATATATACACGCTTATCCCCATCAACTGTTGCATAGAAAACTTCCTTCATACTTTTTACATTCATCATTTTTAGCTGGTCTAATAACCATTTGACTGTTAATCCTCTTCTTTGGAGATTTTCATAGATAATATTACCTGTAATAATCACTTCTGTAGGTAAGCTTTCCTGCTTCGTCTGAAGGTTCATGTCCTCTGCCTTAACATATTCTTTCGACGCCACCTTTAAAACGCTAATTTCTCCTGTGGTTTCCAATATACCGTACTTGACACTATTGATATCAAATACATCTTTTTTTCGTAGTAAGTGGGTTAGATCGTCAACAGTATAGTGGAACCTTGAGAGATTTTTCTCTAGAATTTTTCCATCTTGAATCACAATAATTGGCTCTCCTTGAATAACTTTTGATACCCTTCTATTCTTTACACAAATGTACTGCATGAGAAAGGTTAAGCCGCCAAAGAGCACAAGGCCCAACAGATGATGCCATGTCCGCTGATTCAAATCTGTAGCCACGGTAGCAGCAATGGATCCAAAGGTAATGCCATTGATATAATCGAAAAGCGTAAGCTGGCCTACTTGCTGCCTTCCTAAAATTCTTGTAATGAATAAAATTGTAAAGAATGATAGTATGGTCTGTAAAAAAACTTCTGTAATCGTCGTCATATACTTCTCTCCCTGGATAATTCTATCGTTATAAATCATACTAATAATGTGGTATTATTTTTGATCTTTTATACAGGAGGATACCTTATGAGTCTGCTAATGCAAAGTATTTTTACCTTATCCTTTATTGTTATAGGCTTTCTCTTCATTTATTGGCTACACAAGCATAAGAAAATTTAAAACTTCGAACGAGTTATCTTCCTTTGGAATATGATATAGTGAAAAAAATCAAAGGAGGTTTTCTTATGCAGTTTCCCCATCATCATTGGATGAATCCCTATTGGCGCACCTGGCAAGGCAGCGAAATGGACTATTATAGATCCACTCCCTCCTATCGTTCCCAAGAATATAGAAAAGATTTCTATGACTATTTCGATTTAGAAGATCCAGCTCCTGATTTTACCTTAGAAGCCGTAATCGAAGGAGAACCTAAGGATATCAGTCTCTCTGACTATCAAGGAAAATGGGTGGTTCTCTTCTTCTACGGTTCTGATTTCACTTATGTCTGACCTACAGAACTGGCGGCAGTTGCTGACCGAATAGAGCAGTTTTCCAATTTGAATGCAGTGATTCTGGCCATAAGTACCGACAGCATCTTTTCCCACAAGATGTTTATGGAGATCTCTCCGTCGGGGAGAAAAATCAATTTCCCTATGCTATCGGATCGTACCCATGAGGTATCAAAATCCTATGGTGTTTTAGATGAAGCCGGTGGTTATGCTTATCGCGCTACCTTTATCATTGATCCTGAGGGGAACATTCAAGCCTTCTCCGTAAATCCTCAACCTGTAGGCAGAAATATTGATGAAATATTGAGGATTCTTGCAGGGCTGCAATATACAGAGAAAACAGGCATGGGTGCTCCATCGGGCTGGGTGCCTGGAAATCCAGGTATCCCAACAGGATGGGAATATGTAGGTAAATATTAAAAATATATTGATAATTCCCAGCATATTATGGTAAAATATAGAAGATCAATTTTAAGGAGGTGTAAGGATGAGAAAGCAGCTTTTGGTTAACACAATTTTAGAGAAACTACCCGCTTCAAATTCAGGAATTATTTTTATTTCTGCTATTTCAGGGGGAAGTCTATCTAAAATTAAATATTATGTTAACTAAAAGTAAGTACATCATCTTTACAAAACCATATGGTTTTCACAGCCTAGGGAGATGGTTGCTTGCCTAGGCTTTTATATTGCAATAAATCATGATGTGGGTTGTTTCTTCTCCTATATCCTTCTTTTTCTTGCTGTCTAAGCCTAGGCCGTATTTACTGACCTAGGCTTTATTTTTTTAAAGGATTTTAAGGAGGAATTTGTTATGATTGAAATTGCATTAAAGGAACTGGAAAAATATTATGGTGCCCATAGGGTACTCCATAGCATAAGTTTTGAGGTACTTTCCCATGAAAAAGTGGGATTGGTCGGTGCTAATGGTACAGGCAAAACAACGATTTTTAAAATTATCTCTGGTTTGGAAAACTATGATGGTGGTATGCTGGCAGTTCGAAAAGGTGCCTCTATTGGCTATCTTCATCAGATTCCTGATGGGCAAGAACACATTACTGTAAACGATGTACTATACGAAGCCTTTGGGACTGTGATGGACATCAAAAAAAGTATGGAGCTATTAGAGGAACAAATGTCTGCTTTACAATGTTTATCCCTAGAGCATGCGGTAAAAAAGTATGGAGAGCTTCAGCTAGCATTCGAATCCAAAGGTGGATATACCATCGAAGAGTCCTTTTCGAAAATATGTACTGGGCTAAAAATTACAGAAGATTTTAGAAGCAGGAGATTTTCCACCCTCAGTGGTGGTGAAAAGACTACGGTTCAGCTGGGCAAAATACTATTGCTGAATCCTGATATATTATTATTAGATGAACCTACCAACCATTTAGATCTTGACTCCATCGAGTGGCTGGAGAATTTTATTGCCAATTATAAAGGTAGTGTCCTGATTATTTCCCATGATCGATATTTTTTAGATGCTGCAGTAAATAAAATTATTGAAATTGAAGACGGAGAAGCTACTGCATATGCTGGTAACTATTCCTACTATGTTGCCGAGAAGGACCGCATGCTGATGGAACAGTTTGATGCCTTTAAAGATCAGCAGAAGAAAATAAAGGCCATGGAGGAAGCCATCGCCCGTTTTCGAGATTGGGGAAATCGATCTGGTAACCCTAAGATGTTTATAAAAATTGCCAATATGGAGAAAAGAATAGCAAGGATGGATAAGGTAGATCGACCAATCATGGAACGTCGGAAAATTCAGCTCCAATTCCAAAGCATCAAATCATCCAGCAAAGATGTGGTCAGAATTCAAGGGCTAAAGAAAAGCTATGGCAGTCAGCCCCTTCTGGAGGATATAAATTTACACATTCGGTCCGGAGAGAGAGTCGCCCTTTTAGGCAAAAATGGAACAGGTAAATCTACATTGATTAAGGGAATTCTCAGCCAGTATATACCCGATGCAGGTGAAATTAAAGTAGGTTCTAATGTGCAGATCGGATATTTAGAGCAGGACATCATCTTTCCAAAACCGCAACAAACGGCTCTTGAAGCGTTCAGAGAAAATTTGGCCATCTCTGAAGGTGAAGCTCGCCGTATTCTGGCAAAGTTTCTCTTTTGTGGTGAGGATGTTTTTCGTAAAGTGGAGAATCTTTCCGGAGGACAAAAATCAAGACTAAAGTTATGTCAACTGATGATGCAGGACCTTCATTTTCTTATACTGGATGAACCCACCAATCATTTGGACATTGACTCTAGAGAAATGTTAGAAGAAGCCTTAGATGATTTTACCGGTACCATACTCTTTATATCCCATGACCGATATTTCATCAATAAATTGGCAGATCGCATTGTGGAGTTACAAGGGGGTAGATTGGTAGACTATCTTGGAAATTATGACTACTATCGTGAGAAAAGAATGTTTCAAGTAAAAGCTGCACCAATTGTCCATAAAACTCCTAAGCCTTTCAAAGAGATACCTGTCAAATCTGTCGATGACCAGAGACAAAAGGAGCACCGCATTTCTAACATTGAACAGGAAATAGAAGCTTTACAGAAATTGATCCAGGAAAAGGACGAATATATCAAGGCCCTTTCATCCGATTATGAAAAGCTCCAAACTGCATTCGCAGAAAAAGAAACTTTTCAGAACAATCTAGATGTTTTGATGGAAGAATGGCTCCTGCTTCAGGAATAAAATCAAAGAGCTATTGGGTTTAGAGAATTGAACCCAATAGCTCTATTTTATCTACCTTCTATAAATTTTCCAATCCAACATAGGCTTCTTTGAAGACTCGTATAATATCCTTTTCTGTTACTTGTACTGGATTTCCTGGTGTACAGATGTCCTTCATAACCCCTTCTGTCATTTCAGCGATACTTCCTTCAAATTCATACTTTGAAATATTCATATCCTTTATGGCTGTAGGGATACCTAACACCCTATTTAATACTTTTATTCCTTCTATAAGGCTTCGAACGCCTTCTGGGGCTGTTGCAGCAGGAAAATTCAATTGTTTTGCAATGGCTGCATATTTCTCAGCCACGGCTGGGTTTTTCACCATTCCATTTTCAAGTCCAGCATTGAACTTAATTACGTAAGGTAGAAATATGGCATTGCTTCTTCCATGGGGAAGTTTAAACTTGGCGCCAAAGGCATGGGCAAGACTATGGTTAATGCCTAATGTTGCATTGGTAAATGCAATTCCTGCCATACAAGATCCATTGTGGAGTTTTGCCCTTGCTTCCATGTCCCCGCCGTTTTTAAAAGCCCGCAGCAAATATCCAAAAACACTCTGAACGGCTTTCTCCGCATATATATCCGTATAGTCACAGGCTTGAAGAGATACATATGCCTCCAACGCATGGGTCAAGACATCCATTCCCGTATCTCCTGTCACCGCAGGGGGTACCGTTTTTGTCAACTCTTCATCCAGAATGGCTACATCAGGGATCATGAGGGCTTCATTCAATGGAATTTTGATATTGTTTACCTTGTCCGTAACCACAGCATAGGAGGTAACTTCAGATCCTGTACCGCTGGTCGTTGGAATTGCAACAAACCATGGTTTTTTGATACTATGGGTGTCAATAAATTTTTCCTTCAGATGGATACAGAAGCACATAATCGCCTTGGCTGCATCAATAGAAGATCCGCCCCCAATGGCAATCAACAGGTCTGGCTTCGTATAGATGATTTGATTTAAGCCTTTTTTTACTGTATCCAGGGATGGATCTGGTTCAACCTCAGAGAAGACTTCGTATTCTATATGCTTTTTCTCCAAAATATCGGTAATCTTTGTAACCATACCAAGCTTTACCATGAAAGCATCTGTTACGATAAAGGCTCTCTTGCCTTCAATTCCTTCTAGATACCCTAACGCATTGCTTCCATAATATATTTCGGGCCTTACCAAGAACCTTTTCATTTCCGCATACACCTCCAGGTTTTCAAACAAAGTCTAATGTATATTTTAAAATATATCGATACAATCCTTTAACAAATCACGATTTATGAAGCCCCATAAAATATTGGGCCTTAACTCATCCAAGGATAAATTAAGGCTTATAGATAAACATCCTATAATAGTTTTGATATGAGTTCGTGACTAGGTGAAGCAATGGCCACAGCACTAATGATGCCGCCGGTCTCTTCCAGTTTATTTTCACAAGCTTTAATGGCTTGTTTTACGGCTGCTACCTCTCCAGAGATAAGCACAAATCCTTTTCCACCTAATCCTCTTGCTAATCGGATCTCCAAAAGCTGAACGTTCGCTGATTTTACAGCCACATCTCCAGCTACAATGGAAGTAATGGCAGATATGGTCTCGATAATCCCTAAAGAAGTAATCTTATTTACATCCATGGTTGCTGTCAAAGCAGGGAAGATCGTAGGACTGACATTGGGAATGACATAGCTCTCTATGGTAAATATGCTCCCCGTTTGTTTTCCGACTTCCACCGCATTTTTCACCGCCCCCACATCACCACTGATCAATGTAACGTATTTTCCAGGACATATTGGTGTAGAAAGGATCAGTTCAACATGAGCAGCTTTTAACATTGCATCCGTTGCTTCTATTCCCTTTGCGATACTTTTAAATTCTACTAGCCCGATTGACTTTTTCATGGACATCGCCTCTCTCATCATCAAAAGATTTACATAAATATGAAAATGATAAAGCTAAGGATAAAGATGGTCGTAGCAGGTGGGTCGATATGGGTATCACAGTAGCTGTTGAATGTTCTAGCCACGATTTCACATAAAATTCCTGAAATCACTGCAAAAGCAGCTCCGATGAAGATGTTTCCAGTAGCAATGGCTGCATATCCTGCTACCAAGGTGATGTGATGGGTCGCTGGCATATCAAAGCCCATTTGTGCAAAGATTAATAGAGCTGCACTGATACAGAAGCCAAGGACATTGATCTGTGTAAGATCCACAAGATAAGAGACCACTAAGCCTAGACCCAATGAATATAAGGCAACAAAGGTCAATGACTTGGCATCAGGAACAAAGCTTCTTTTTGGCAATTCTGTTGCTGCTGCAACTTCACCCTGAGCACTGTATTTTCCAAACAATCCAGTTTGACCAAAGATAAATCTTGCAAGTACCCCTGATGTAAATACGGTTAATGCCACTGTATCTGTTGGCAATGCAATAGATGCATATAAGCTATTGATTACGTAACCTAAAATTCCAAAGATCCCACCAACCAAAATGACACCTGCATCATTGGTTTTCTTTAAAGGAGTTAAAATGTCTCCACCACTTGCCAGCAAGTTCTTCTTATTTGCTGCATAAGCTGCTGCTGCTACCCCGCCGGCGAAAGCGATATGAGGCCCTAATAATGTTCCGAAAACCACATCTCCTAGAATTGTAGCAGGTCCGCCAGAAGCAATCACTGCTACACCAATCAATCCAACAAAGCCTGTGAATATGAAAGCTGGCAATGCACCAATAAGCGCACCTAAAATACCTCCGCCAAACGCTGCTAAAATCAATTCCATACTAAACATATTTTTTCCCCCTTATTGTTTAGATATCTCTATAACGTTTTCGTCTATCCTCTGCACTTTACCTTGGATACTGGCATGGATTCTGGCTCCCAGTTGTCCATCCTGTACATCAGCAACTGCTTGCCCAAGTTTTACTGCATCACCGACTTGAACCAAAGGTTCTGTTTTTGCGCCGATGTGCTGTCTCCTTTCCAATACGATACGTGGAAATTCTTTATCTATATCTTCTATTAGGGGCGCATCCACGTTATACGCTTCCAGTCCCAAACGTGCAATAAGTTTTTTCACAGGAAACTTTCGATAGTCCCTAAACTCGTTGGTTTTAAAAGGCTGCCTGTTATTCGAATTTTTAATGCCCGCGCTGCTTAGCTTTCCCTTCAAAAAGCGATTCAATTTCCAAGGTTGAAGACTCATAATACATGCCATCTCACATAACCCACATTCGCAACATAGGAAAGCTTCTGTAACCGATGTATCGTTTTCACAGGTACTGTTGTAGCTGGCAATTCTCATCAATTTATCAGGGTGGAGCTTATGCCCAAGTAAATTTCTTGGACAAACTTCTGTACATAGAGAGCAATGGCAGCAAGCTGTCCTTGCTTGTCTAAGCATGGTTTCTATAGATCTTTCCTTTGCCTGAATCAATGGATGCTCCTCTGGTAATACAATAACGCCCTTTGATGTTTTGGTAATCGGCTTGTCGATATTGTCCACGATTTTTCCCATCATGGGACCTCCATCGATCACCTTAAACCCAGCAACAGTAGCGCCACCTGCCAAGGCAATCACTTCCCGGATACTGATACCTACTGGCACTTTCACTGTAATGGGTTCCTTAACAGCTCCAGTAACAGTCAGATACTTATGGGTCACAGGTATTCCTTTCATGGCATTACAAACATTTAACAAGGTTTCTACATTGGTTACGATCACACCCACTTGTAGAGGGATACCACCTTCAGGAACAATACGTTTCAATACCTCGTAAACCGTAATCTGTTCATCACCTGCTGGATAAAAATCTCCCAATTCGAAAAGTTCAATGGGATCTTCCGGATGAATCTCTTTTTCTAAAGCTTCGATGGCCAATTTATATTTTTTCTTTAAAGCAATGATTCCTTTTTGCGCTCCTGCTTCCTTTACGATGGCCTTTAATCCTTCCAGGACCTCAGTAGCCCTATAGGTCATCAGTTGCTGATCTACTCGCAGCAGGGGCTCACATTCAGCCCCATTCACCACGATGTAGTCAGCTTTTCCATTTACTTTCACATGGGTGGGAAATCCTGCTCCTCCAGCACCCACGATTCCTGCTTCACGAATGAAAGTAATCAGCTGCTTATCCATGTTTTCCACCTCATCTATTTAATGGAGAATCCTCCTACAAGAGTACATCGTCTTGTTCTGGCGAAACTCTTGGCGGAAGTCAGACCTTCGCCAGTAGGCCCTGCAATGGTAAATGTGGTATAGCCTTCGCCACCTACACCAATACCTGCATAGGATGGTCCATTCTTCACAAAAATGGTTGTTTGAATTTCCTTCGCAAAACGGGTCAAATGGTCAATATTTTTTGAATGTATAATGGCTGTATGTCTAAATCCATGTTCCACCTTCACAGCCAATTCAATGGCATCATCAATGTCTTTTACTCGCACGATAGGCAGTACAGGCATCATCAGCTCTCCAACCACAAAAGGATGGCTTCTGTCAACCTCCATGATGATTACCTTCACGTTTGGATCGCAATCAATACCAATTTGTTTTAGGATATAATCGGCATTTTTCCCAACAAAATCTCTATTGGGATTACCTTTTTCATCAGATATTAAAACTTGAAGTCTATTTAAAACATCTATATCTTTGATTTCATAGGCTCCATGCTTCTTCATATTGAAGATCAGATAGTCTGCCACAGAATCCAACACAATAACTTCCTTTTCTGCAACGCAAGGTAAATTATTATCAAAGCTGCACCCTGAGATGATATCCTTAGCTGCCTTTTCAATGTCGGCTGTATCATCCACCACTGCTGGTGGATTCCCTGCACCTGCACCAATAGCTTTTTTCCCTGAGGATAAGACGGCCTTTACGACACCAGGGCCACCCGTAGCTACCAGCATATTGATCTTTTTGTGCTTCATCATGATCTCAGCCTGCTCCAGCGTAGGATTGCTTACTGTTGTTAAGAGGTTGCTTGGTCCTCCTGCTGCTATGATGGCACGGTTTAAAATTTCTACGCACTTCAATGAAGTGTTCTTTGCCGTGGGATGGGGGCTAAATACAACCGTATTGCCTGCCGCGATCATGCCTATGGCATTACAGATTACTGTCTCTGTAGGATTGGTAGTAGGTGTAATGGCTCCGATCACGCCAAAGGGAGACAATTCAATCAATGTCAATCCATCATCCCCAGAATAGGCTTCAGATCTTAAATCTTCGATTCCAGGCGTCTTTTCAATCGCTACAATGTTTTTCAATACTTTGTCTTCATATCTTCCCATACCAGATTCTTCTACAGCCATCTTCGCAAAGAGCTCTACATGCTTCCTTGCTTCTTTACGCATCGCTTCAATGAACTTTCCTCTGGTTTCCAGATTGAACTTGACCAGCTTCTTTTGGGCATGCCATGCTGCTTCTACAGCCTCGTTCATATCTTGGAATATGCCATATTGCTCATCAACGGTTTCCGTTTTATTGCTGATCTCTAGTAATACTTTTTTTACAATTTCTTCTATCTTCAACGCTTCCACGTTCAATTTAGATCCCCCTTTCGTATTCAAATACTCTCAATGCTTGGGCTGCGATCATCATGTCTTCTTCCACAGTGCCGCCGCTTATACCGATGCCTCCCACAATCTCGTTGTGAATTTTCAGAGGATATCCACCACCAAAGGTTACGATCCTATTTTGATTGGTCCACTGTAATCCATATAAGACTTCTCCAGGCTGTATCAATGGTGCAACTTCATGGGTAGGAATCTTTAATGCCGCTGCTGTGTAGGCCTTATTCTGGGCAATATCCAAGCTTACGAGCAACGAATCATTCATTCGATGAAGTAAGATCATGTTTCCCCCGGCATCCACAACAGAGAATACGATGGGAACGCCCATCTGAATTGCTTTCTCTTCCACCGCCTCAGCCATCTTTTTCGCCAGATCTAAGTTTAGATTTTTACGGTTTGCTTTGTATCCTAATCGCTCCAACACCTTACGCTTCACCGCTTCCTTAAAGCTATACTGTTCTTCGCCCCGAGCCAGCATAAACAATGTATCTGACAATCGATTGACGTATCGAATCAATTCTTGTCGTACATCCGTTCCTTGGCTGAGTTCTACAATGAGTCGTTCAGCCCTTCGTATAATGGTTCTGGCCAAATGTATAGATGCCGAGGCTGTCGTTCCACCAGGAATGATAAATTCCTTCAGAGGTCCCAACTGTTCTTCATACCGATCGATGATGCTTTCTAAAGCTTCAATGTCCTTTTGCTGAACAGTATCTTTCAAAAACTCACGGCCGGCCTCATCGCTGGCGAGTTCAGCACCCACCACAAACAATCGTTTTTGAATATCTCTCACGATTCCTTGAATACTTTTACTTTCTATTAGAGAGTAGGCCACACCCAAGGCGGCATTGGCTTCATCCAAGGTACCATAGCAAGATACCCTGAGATCATCCTTTCTAATTCTGCTGCCGCCTAATAAGCCTGTTTCTCCTTTGTCGCCTTTTTTTGTATAAATACCCATAGCTTCACTTCCTCTACGGCTGAACTTCTATACTGTCGATAATGCCAACAATCGCAGCATCGATAGGAGAATTGGGATTGCCAAAAATATGTCTGGCAGAACTGCCCTTGGATACCAACACATATTCTCCTGTCCCTGCTCCTACGGAATCGATGGCTACTTCCACTTTTCCAATAGGTTCTCCCTTTGTATCTGTCGGTTGAACGACCATGAGCTTCTTCCCTATTAGGTTGTCATCTTTTCTGGTAGCCACTACCATGCCAATCACTTTTCCAACATACATTCGTAACACCTGCCTCTTTCTATGATCCACTGCATTTCATTCCAAGACGCCATTATTCCTGGATAATTCGAATGCCAAACTCCTTCGCGGTATCCCGGGCTAATGACGTAATGATTGTGGTAGCTGGTACATGAAGTGCGTTGCCCCTATTTTTTGCTTCCACAATATCTGCCCTGCTGAGGACCTTTTTGTTTAATGTATAGGTCTTTGGTTCCCCTTGACTCTGTCTTACTGAAGAAATAGCTATTTGTCCATCCTTGATATTGCTGTATAAATGACTTGCTTCCACGAGACGAATACCATAACTTTCCAGGGTACTTAGATACTGCTCCATTCTCATCAAATAAGGCGTTGGCGTTTTATTCATCCCCAGCTGCAGTCGTGTAGGATTCTTTAAATCACATCCATCCTTGGCTGCGATGATAGGGATTCCTTCCATAAGCACATGGGCTACCACATTGGTTGTTAGGGTATCTGCAATCCCTAGGGCGATTTTTATCGCAGTGTTTAATGTCAATGTTGGAATGATCACTTGACCAATATCCTGATATAAGGGTTTTAACCCCTTCACTTCCCTTTCCAGATAAATTTCCTTAACACCTAACTGTTCCTTCACCAGCTGTAGTGTCAAGACATACTCTGCACTGTTGGAAAGTAATATTTTAAAATCCCAGCCTTCAGCCAAAAGGGCTTTCAATTGAGGCACTGCCTCTTGAAAGCCAATGGCAGCCCCAGTAAAAATAACCAGCGCCTTCTTCCTTCTAGCCTCCAACCTACGAATTACCTCTTCAATAATCCAATTTAATGCCTCATTCACATTCAATACTTCTCACCTCACTTCTTACAGTTCAGTGCGATACCCAGGGGTGTGACTAGGAGGGGTCTCTCAGGCTTTACCGTTGGTACACCGATTTCCTTAAAGAACACATTCTCGAATTCCTCAAAACAGCAAGCGCCTCCTACCACATAGATCTTGTTTACATCAAAGGATGCAATATGTCTTTTTACAATAGAAGCCATCTTTTCCACGACTGGTTTAATCACCACAAAAATCTCTTTTTGCCTATTGGGATCTTTTTTCAATTTTTCTGCTTCCTCAAAGGAAACCTTATAGTTTCCTGCCACTACCAAGCTCATGTGGGTACCACCTGTAGGTTCATCTGCTGTATAGATGACTTCACCATTTTTTAGGATACTAATCCCTGTGGTACCGCCACCTACATCGACTACAGCGCCATCGGTAACCCCAAGTACTGCTGCTGCTGCCGTTGGCTCATCCACCACATTGATGACCTCCATATCCGATGACTCTACCACATTGGCGATGGCTTTTGCATTGCCTCCAATGGTCCCAGGAGGAACAGCCGTGGCCGCGTGGGTCAACCTTACACCCAACAAGCTCTCCACCTGCTGCTTTAGGTTCCTAACAATCCGTACTGCACCCACATAATCCACCACCAGTCCATCCTTCACCACCGAAGCAGGATATAAAGCTCCTGCCACTGGTTGATCCATTTCATCCAAGACGGATAGTACGATATTGGCCGTTCCCAAATCGACGCCTACCTTTAGATTTCCTTTATATCCATTCACCTGCTGCCCTTCAATCAGCTTGGCAAAGCTTTCTACATATTCGTTTGCTCTTATCAGATCCATAGACATATTCTCCTTTAACCCTTCACGATTTTCCCTAGGGCTTCGTTTCTGATTTCCCCTGCATTGGCCTCATCAATATCTAGATGCATCTCTAGCACATATTGGTCTGAAACTCGAATCAGTACATTGTGGAAAACGACCTTCCGTAATCCTCCCACTTCTACACTTACCATTTCCTTATCCTTCAATCCAAAATGAGCTGCATAATCAGGCGGCATATGGATATGTCTTAAAGCAGCAATTACGCCATAATCCTTTTCAACAGTACCCTTCGGTCCTTTCAAAATGATTCCAGGTGTATCTTGGGTTTTACCGGATTCTCGTACAGGAGCCTTCAGTCCCAAAACAAACCCATCGCTTATGGAGACTTCCAGTTGTGTTTCCTTTCTCACCGGTCCTAGGATTCTTACGCTCTCAAACCTTCCTTTAGGTCCGATCACCGTTACGGTTTCTTGAGCAGCATACTGGCCTGGCTGCTTTAAATCCTTCATTTTTGTCAATTCATATCCTGTTCCAAAGAGTATTTCCAGATCCTCTTTGCTCAGATGGACATGGCGGTTAGAAACCCCGATGGGTACCATAGGCTCTTCTCCATAAGACTGCAGCCTTTTTACGATCTCTGATACAATTTTTTCAACCAATGCTTGATTATCGCCTATCATCATTCAAACGCCTCCTAAAGTATGAACAAAAGCATTCCATGGTCTGAAATGGAAGGAAATGCTTTTGTTCTTCATAGGGAACTACTCCACTGTCTTTGGTAATATCTTTTCAGTATCCATATGAGGTCTTGCGATCACATGGCTGGAAACCAATTCTCCTACTTTTGCTGCTGCGCTGGCGCCAGCATCTACAGCGGCTTTTACAGCGCCTACATCTCCTCTGACCATTACAGTAATCAGGCCAGAGCCTATTTTTTCATAGCCTATCAAGTTCACATTGGCAGACTTTGTCATGGCATCAGCAGCTTCTATTGCCCCTACTAAGCCTTTTGTTTCAATCATTCCTAGTGCATCACTCATGATAATTCCTCCTTCAATTCATCGTAATGGATACAAGTGGACCTTAGATCACCTTTTCTTCTCGTACACTTTGGATCCTTACATAGGTTGCACACCTCTTCACTGCTATTTATAAATGCTAGGGCCTCTTCCCCATCATCGTCCGTATTCTCTTCTAATACCTCCATGACGGGTTCTTCAACCTCAACCTCAGCCCTAACTTCTTCAATTTCAACCTCTTCTTTATCTTCAACCTTAACCTCGATCTCGGTTTCAATCTCAGGCTTATCCTCTTCCATTGGCTGTGTGATTCCTACTGTATCCTTGGTATATATTAATTTTTCAATTTCCTCATGGGGTCTGGGAATCACTTGCTTACTAAAAACCTTGTTGATTTTACTGGCAGCGGCGCAGGCAGCTTCCACAGCAGCCTTCACAGCGCCCACATCCCCTTCTATTTTAATGGTAATTAACCCACCACCCTTGGAATTTTCATAGCCCAACAGAGTTACATTGGCAGATTTTACAGCAGTATCCGCCGCCTCCATGGCTGCTGCTAAGCCCACAGTTTCAATCATTCCTAAAGCAAGCTTTGGCAAAGTCTACACCTCCCATCTATCTATACAATTTCCTTCATTTTACTTAGTACCTTTGCTACCAAAAGGGCCATATCCTCTCTGGTCACGGATTCTTCCTGCGTATCCCTTTCACTTTCCTGCTCTTCCAGATCCTTAAAGGGGATACCCTTTACCAGTCGAGCCCCATTGGCTCCCAGCTGTCTAAGTTTCTGCATATCTCTTTGAAGATGGATTTGAAATAAGGGTTCATCTTCCTTCAACTTTTTATAGTGAAGAATCACTGTGCCGTCTTCACCAATACCAACGCCAACCCCAAGACTGGAATCCTCCGCAGCTAGGTAACCTAATTTCAAGGCTGACTTCTCATCTTGGCTCTGTACCAAATAAGGAACACTTTCTTCTTCCATACCAAAGAGCATTTGACTGAAAAGGGAGGGGGTTATTCCCAGTGAACTATAATAAATATGGATTGCCGGTTGTTGATTTCCATAGTTTATTTTCACTGAATTCCTCTCCCTTCTTTTAGTGCTAATATCAGACCTGTAGCCACAGCATTTCGTGGTCCTTCCGTTCCCCTGATATTTCCTCTGCCAGCCACAACGCCGAATTGTGATAGTGCATCGGTCACAAGCTGAGGCACTTCAAAGTCCAATGCAGATCCTCCTACCAACACCACAAACTCGATATCACGAATATTCCCGGTGGGACAAACCATACTCAAGGCCCTTAGTGCATTGGTTACAAATACTTTTTCCTTGGCCCCTCTACGAACATATTTAATTTTCTCGATAGATTGCTGGCCTGGAATGGGCAGCATATTTCCTTCTTTTAGAATTACAACTCTAGCGAAAACATTGGCATTCAGCGGTTTGTCGAAAAATTCTACTGTACCGTCCTCGTGACGTATATGAAATAGACTTTCTACTTTTGCAAGGGGATATTTTTTAATATCCTCTGCCAATGCTAGGTCATCCAGTCCTAATTCTGAATTAATCAGCAGGGTTACCATGTTTCCTGCCCCTGCCAGATGGACGGAAGTGATTTCACCATTTCTATTGATGATGGACGCATCTGTGGAGCCCGCTCCCATGTCCAATATGGCCAAAGGTACATTGGTTCCTGGTGTCGTCAGGGCACCCCGTATTGCCATGTCTGCTTCTACACCGCCGACTTCAACATCTACGGAGATTTCTTTTCTCAATTCATCGGCAATCATCTGCATCTGCAGCTTGTCGGCTTTTACCATGGCTGCAATGCCCACAGCATTTTCCATAGAAAACTCTTCTGCCAATCCGCCTTTGACTTTTTGAGGTACAAAGGTATCTACTGCCAAAAGATCCTGAATCTTAATGTCATTTGGATGCTGCTTTGTGAGCTCGGACATGACTTGCCTTACCCGTTCCAGCATGCCGCCTGCATTGGTTCCAGGTTCTCCTTTGATATCTTCAACGGGAGCGGATGATCTCAACACTTCCATGATTTTAGAAGCCCCGTCATCCACATCTACAACACCTTTTCGTTTTTCACCCAAAATGTGTATTTGACCTGCTGGTATTCTACGCTCTTGTACATCTCCTTTAGGTGTCTTGATGACTACAGCGGAACGATTGCCAATAAGGGCTCTCGCTATGGGTACAATCAGCTTCGTTTCCTCTCCATTTAGCGCGAAAACCGTTGCGATACCGTAGGGATTGGAAAGGACTTCCACCACACCACCAGGTGGCGCGACTTCAATCGCTGCCTTCATACCAATCGGTACTTTTTCTAACAGAGATACTTCATCAATAATAGGTATCACTTGCTTGAGCCGATTATGAATCAATACACCATCGTCTCTTTGAGCAATAGCTCCTTGCACTTGGACTCCCTTTTCAACAGCCCGATTGATTCGTTCTGCTGCATCAGCAAAATCCACGCTTTTTCCAATCAGAACAATAACGGGTTCTTTTAGATTTGTATTCTCAAGATTGCTTATATCAACAGTTGTTCCAATGCCTAAACCGATTCCTCCTGGTGTGGAGGGGTTGTGACCAATCATGGTAGACTCTGTGATAATCGTCTCCGTAATGGTTTCCATGGCCACATCCCCGATCACAGGAGCAGCTTCATTAATTCTCACCAGATCCAAATCTTCAATCTTAAGGTTGATTTTGTCTAAAGCTTGTTTTAAAGCGGCAAAGACACCATGGATGTTTTGTCGTGTTCCTTTGATACCCGTTGTAAATACTGTACCACTGGCCTGGAAGCTCACACCTTTTTCCGGAGATACCTGAGCGATGGCTACTTCAGTGGTGGCATTTCCAATGTCTACGCCTGCAATTAGCTTCATATTTTTACCTCCTGGATTTTATCCAAGATTCTACTCTTGTCTCAATCTATTTCTGATGGCATAAACCTCTGCTGCTTCCCTAACGAAAGCGGCATTGATTCTTGCACTGTATTTGTTTTCTAATTCTGCTGCAATATCAAGAAGCTCCGCTTTTGATGAACGATAAGGTCTTAATGCATTATAAATTTCAAGAATTCTTTCATCAGGAACGGCAATCAACTCTGCTGCTCTTCTAAGATTTCTTGCGAAAGAATCTCTACCTACAGACTCAGCAACCTGGGCTTGAAGTTCAAGGGTTTCTGGAGAAATCCTTACATCTGCAGCAGTTACCTTTCCATCGATTACCTTATCCAAAGTAATTTCATTCAGGGACTTTCCTGTTGGTGTTTTTAATAATTCAGGCCTTTTTTCTCCTAATGGGTAATCTGACTTCGAAACAGCGTTTGCACAAGCGCTCTTTACTTCGCTTGCTTTATCTACTGTACCCATAGAAGCCATGATTTCTCTCACCATTTGCTCAATTAATTGCTGTTGATTCATGAACTTCACCTCCATTATTTAAACTGAGCATCCAACTCAACAGGCTTTGCTCCGAGTTGAACGTGTTCTGTTTCTTTAATATGCAATAAAGCTGCTTTTGCTTGATATCTTGGTCTTGCCATCTGATCATTTTTTACAGGTACTGGTGTTGGGCTCTCACCTTTTGCATATTTGGCTGCATTTTTACCAATCGCTCGGTAAGTTTCCTCATCGATCAATGGCGCTTGAGAGAATAACTCTAAGTTTCCTAATGGGAATAGATCCTTCTGGTGGATGACTGTCGTTCCTTTGGACTGCACCCCAATACCAATGCCAGAACCGCTTAATTTCGCCGCATCATGGGAAACAAATGCCACGTCAGATGTTCTTTTAATTCTGACAACCCTTGCTTTTAAGCCCTCTTCCTCGATCCCAGCAATGATTTCTCTAAGAACCTTATAGTGAGGAATATCGATGATTGTCTTTGTTTGATGAACACCGAATGCTGGCGCAAGACCAATTACAACTTCATCACTCTTTGTGCCTTTTTTTGCCTCACCTTTCTCTACAAGGGTAAGTCCATCCACATTGCTTGGAACGTAAACAGCAGCACTTCCTTTTGCAGCTGTATCTAAATTGAAATCCTTCAATACTTCTTCTATTACACTACGGATTAATTGTTCATTTAAATTCATTTCGTTGCACCCCTTTCCTTATTAGTCTCTAAAAGTCTTCTGGATTCACAGCGTTAGGAATGTTTCTGATTTCTTCCCATCTTTCTTCGCTGATGACGTATCCTGTTTGTGGACCACGATAGTCGTTAGGATCGTTTACAGAGCTGATTACCTTGAAGTCTTTATCTAAAATAGCAGAAGTATGAAGGTAGTCCCCAGCAACTCTTTGCTTTAACAAAGAGAATACGCTATTGGCCACATCTTCAAATCCTCTCTTATAAAGGGCTTTAACTACATCAAGACCTGTTACGCCTCTTGCCATCATTTCTTCAGCCGCTTTTAAATCTTCCACTACATTTCTGTTTGGCATATCCTTACTTCCATGGGCATAGGTAGCTGCTTCAACCTCGGCATCGGTAATTGCAGGAAGTCCAAGTTCTTCGAATAAAGCCTGGATTGCTTTTGCAGCCTTATTTCTTACTTTTACGACAACATCCTCTGTTACTGGCTTTAATCCTGCATCGATTCTCAAGTCTCTTTGGATAACGTTCCAATCGTCATAATCGTCTGCATCCCAGTTGGAACCAGCAAACATATTATCATAGTTTGGTGTTGCGCTATAGCCAGAGCAGATGAAGTCTGTTCCAGGTACCATTTGCATCAAGGATCTTGCTACCCTTCTAAGATCAGAGTGGGTAAATGTTTGATCGTTACTGGATGCACACTCAAGATCCAACATCATGGCGATTAAGTTCTCAGCCAAGATGGCTCTGATTCCACCAGGAACCCCTGCAGGTACCCCTACGCAGCTTACAGAACCGTTTTGTGTACCTTGAGAACCAGCACCTTTTGTTACATATAGGCAACGAGCTTCTAGATATAACATGGATTTGCCTTCTGCGTAACCCATTTGTACCTCAGAACCTGTTCCGGATGTAAATCTCATCTTCAATCCTCTAGATGCATAGGCAGAAGCTAGGAAGGATTTTGACCATGGTGTATCATCACCATCGATAAATACTTGTTCTGTACCATATACAGAAACGGTTTCTGCATAGGCAGTAAGTCCTCTCATACCAAGAATTAACTCAGTTGCTTCTTCTACTGCGCACTGTGTTAAGATACCAGGTCTACCAACCTGCGCACCTACCATTAATGCTAAGGCATTGAAAGGAGCATATCGAGCAACCCCTACAGTTGTCTCCTGCTCATCAAATCCTCTTACTGCTGCTTCTGCAGCATCAGCGGCGATTTGAACAGGATGATCCTTTAAGTTTGTAACATGACATTGATTGGATGGAACTCTTCTTGTTCTCATCTTATTCACTGCCATCATCATTTCTAAAACAGTCAAGTGTCCTACAACCTCTACAATTTTTGCAGGTGTCATCGCTGTTGTATATTTTACGATTTCCCCTCTAGGAATGTTGATGTCCACAAGTCTTCTTGCAAACTCAAGGGAGTTGATTGCCATTGCCTCTTCAGCTCTACTTAAATTGATGGCATGGTCTGCGATAAAGCTGTCAAGCATATCAAAATCTTCTCTTCTTTTACCGTCAAGCTCTGTTACTTTTCCGTTTACGATCTTGATGCTTGGTTTTGGGTCCTTAGGGCTGTTCATGGCAATTAGACCTACTTCTGACCACTCTTTTACGAAACCGTCTTTATTTACAGGACGCTCTGCTAAAACTTGAAAGCGTTTTGATTTCATCCGTTTTCCCTCCTTTATATGCTACTGACTTTTTATATATAAGGAACTGTTACTGGCTTTGGTTCTTCGCCCATCGTTCCAAGAAGCTTCACGCCTACTTCTCTTGCAGCGATGATTGCCTGTCTTACAGCTCCTGAATCTCCACTGATGAATAGAATTACCTCGTTGGAGAAGCTTGTTCCGCCTGCTGGGGAAGCATAACCAATAACATCTACGTTGGCAGCCTTTACAGCTGTATCTGCGATTAAAACACCGATGGCAGCAGGAGCACCTACGATGATACCGAATGCTTTTCCTATTGGTGCATTGAATGCCTTATTGCATGCATAACTAGCTCTCGCTGTATATTGGAACTCCAAGTGACCTGCATCGTTCGCATAAACATCTCCAAAAGTTCTGTCTAATTCTTTTAACGCTACCTCTACAGCTCTCTTTGCATCGGATACATCCTCAGCCCCGAAGATAATCAAGGAACCATGTCCTGCGCCGCCCTTTGTATCTCTTGGTAATTCTATTTTGATAATTTCTGTATTCGTTGCTTTTACAGCTTCATCTGCTGCAAAGATATGAGGACCTGCTCCTGTACGAGCACCTAGGATACCGATAGAACGATATTTCTTATCAAGGCCCATGGCTTCATGGACTTGGCTGTCTACATTAGCAATAACCAAACCAATAGTATCTCCAATGGCTGTCCCTACAAATTCAGTTAGTCCGCAGAATTTTTGTTGTGGTTTGCATTCTTCAGCCTTTGCCTCTGCCTTTGGTTGATCAACTTTTTTCATTACTTCTTCCATAATCTTTTCAATTAATTGGTCTTTCATTTTCTTACACCTCCATTAAATTTACATTTCTACTATCTTGGTAGTATTTTCTCTACGTCTGTATGTGGTCTTGGGATTACATGAACGGAAACAACTTCGCCTACTTTTTCTGCAGCTGCAGCACCTGCATCTGTTGCAGCTTTTACTGCGCCAACATCTCCTCTTACCATAACGGTTACAAGACCTGATCCGATTTTTTCATAGCCAACTAATGCAACATTGGCTGCCTTCACCATAGCATCTGCTGCTTCAATGGCGCCTACCAATCCTTTTGTTTCTACCATGCCTAATGCTTCCTTGGTCATTTGAAATGCCTCCTTTTTGTTTTTTTATTTAAGCCCTAGGGCTTTATAACATATGTCTATCGCAAAACGTTTGCCCTTCAGGCTCGTCTATAGCGACTTGCTATATGTGTATTTATAAATTTCGATATTTAGTGCCAATAGCCTTGATACGTATTTGTCCTCAAGGGATAATGATTTGTGTGCGTGTATACACGATACAGGCATCTTTTTACCATAGGACCACAACATTTTGTCTTATTGCTGGAAATGATACTTTCTTGCTATCTTTGGATACTTTTTTGTGCAAATCAGCGCTAAGAGAAAAAAATTCGGATGCTGCTACCGCATCTCCTCATGTCGCCAACGAAATTCCTTCGAGCAAGGCTCTTGAAATTTCCGTTGCTTAAAACTTCGTGGCGCCAACGAAATTACTCGAGGCGAACTCTCGTAATTTCCGTTGCTTAAAACTTCGTGGCGCCAACAAAATTACTCGAGACGAACTCTCGTAATTTCCGTTGCTTAAAACTTCGTGGCGCCAACAAAATTACTCGAGACGAACTCTCGTAATTTCCGTTGCTTAAACAGCTTCGATATTCTAATTCAATTCATCCACAGAACTCCTAGCCACATAATTTCCTGCTAGATATAAAAAACCCGTAGGGGCGATCAGTGATCGCCTAATATTCCCCCATTTGTGGCAACACCTAGATTACCTCATGTTGAGCGCTGCCAAGTATCTTAAGGCCTCATAATAGATCCTTCACGATCGTTCAGGATGACAGACAGAGTGATCTCTTGGGTCTGCTGGGCGAACACTGTTCGCCCCTACAGCCTCAACTTTTCGACAAAAAAACACCCAAAGGATATTCCGTATCCTTTGGGTGTTTTTTTGTCGATTTTATGATTGACTTTTTTCTTTCCCTTTCGACTCTCTGTATTCCGTAGGTGTCATCCCTACGACTTTTTTAAAAACCTTGCTGAAATAATTGGGTTCATGATATGACAATTCTAATGCAATATTCAAAATCGGCAGATCTGTGTTCTCCAATAGTTCTTTGGCCCGTTCCATCCTTCTCTCCGTCACATATTGGATAAAATTCACGTTGAGTTCCTTTTTAAAGAGCTTACTGAGATAAAAGGAGCTCAAATGTACATATTCTGCGGCTTCCTCCAAGGTAATGGGGCGATGGATATTTTTTTCGATATAATTCAAAATGGCATAAATCTCCTTGTTGTCCTCCACAGCTTTCCCGTGAACGATTTCCTCAAATATATGATCCAAGACCTTAAATAGTCTTTCTTTTACCGTAAATAGGGTGATTCCTTCCAGAGGACTACTTCCTTTGCTCCAGTGCTGCATAGGTTTTAAATCTTTTTCTTCACAGGTCTCCAGCATTTTTTTTACAATCATCTGGGCATTTTCCTTGAGCTGCTCTTGTTGTTCCCCATACAAACGGATCAACTGATGGACAACTGTCTTTAATTTTTCTTTGGCACACTTATAATCCTCTATATGAATCTGATGTATCAATTCATCAATTTTTAATTCCCGAGCTTCTCTATAACTCTCTTTTAATTTTTTGTGTTTTTTCACGGCTTCAACAATATCAGCAGGCCGCGCAGGTTTCAATATATAATCATCAGCACCCGATTTTATTGCCTTCTGGGCATAACGAAAATCGTCATAGGCTGTCAAAATAATAATTACTTTCTCTTTGTCTCGACTTTTAATAATTTCTGTGGCTTCTAATCCATCCATTCCAGGCATCCGAATATCCATAAAAATCATATCTGGATTATGAGTCTCACACAGTTCTACGGCTTTTCTACCAGTAGATGCTTCCCCTACAATCATCATTCCCTCCAGCTCTTCATGGAGTATAATCTTCAGTGCCTCTCGTTCTAAGTATTCGTCATCGACCAATAGCACTTTGCACATGGGCAACTCTCCTAGCATTTATTTTCATCGGAATTCTTACCTTTACTGTAGTACCCACATTGGGCTTGCTTTTGATTTTTATCTTATATTCTGGCCCATAGTGATAGATTAATCGCTTGTTTACATTGTTGATGCCAATGCCTGTAGAATCGCTGATAGCACCCATATCGAGATACTCATCCTGAATCATATGCAATCGATCCTTTGACATACCTACACCGTCATCAATGATCTCAATCACTGCGTCATCTTCCAAGGTATACCCAATAATCTTAATGGTCCCTGGTTCTTCCTTAGGTTCTAATCCATGATTGATGGCATTTTCGACGAGGGTCTGTAAAATCATAGAAGGTACACAAATATTTCGAATAGACTCTGGAATATCTAACATGAACTGAATACGATCTCCAAATCGTACAGACTGTATTTTTAAATATCTTTCAATGTGGGCGATCTCATCCTCTAATTTTACCATTTGGTTGATATTCTTTAATATATACCGCAACAATTCAGCCAAGGCGTAAACGATTTCCTGAGTCTTAGGCGCTTTCTCGATCAGAGCCAATCTGCCTACTGTATTGAGCACATTGAACAAGAAGTGGGGATTGATTTGAGATTGTAAAGCTTTTATTTCTGTATCTTTTAATGCTCTTTCTAATTCAGCTCGAGCCTTAACCTGCTCCATGAGCTTCAAATTTTTCGCATTGAGCTCTTCTTGCATTAAGTTCATCATGTCTTTTTCTACCATATAATTGGATACTAAGAACATCATCCGAGCAGCGCCCACAATTTTATCATAGGAAATTACTGGAATCTCATCATAGGCCGCCTTGATTTCTTCCTTATCCTTCCAGCCAGGCACTTCCTTTACAATCTGATCCAGTCGATTTAATTCGCTTTCTTCTATCTTAGCTTGTCCAGCCATAATGGATCCCATGTATTGCCCATTCACAGTGATAGGAATCGCAAAGTCAACCAATCCAGTATGACAACGATAAATATACGGTTCTTCTCGTCTTGCCGCTTCTAACCCACCATGGGCATCAGACTGATAACATGCATCTCTGCATCTACCATTTTCACGTATGAGGCTGCAAAATCGAGAGAACTTACTGTACTTGGTGATAGGCTTACCCCGAAAATCCACTGTTACTGCTGCAATCCCCGTAGCTTCGGAAAACCGATCTTGAATTTCCTGCAAAATCTCTACGTCAATGATATCCCTTAGATGCACTATCTCCATTATCACACCCCCTAAGAGATCTTTTGAATCTTTGTCCACATTCTATACTTATTAGCATTGTACCACAAATATTCTTGATAAAAAACAATCTCTCATCAATAAATTTAAAATTCATTGGAATTTTCCGATTATTGAGATATTTATTTTTGTCGATTCTGATTAACAAAAGATGTCGTTTGTGTTAAACTATTCTTCTGAAGGAATTGGTTTTTTGTTTTATGGCAATAATTTGTGGTATGAAATACATAAGAGAAAGAAGGAGGATTACATATGATCAGTGAAAAACTAATGAATGAATTAAATGTACAAGTCAAGCATGAACTCTTTTCTTCAAATCTTTACCTATCTATGGCTTCCTATTGTGCCGATGAAGATTTAATGGGCTTTGCTAATTTCTTTAGAGTGCAGGCGGAAGAAGAAAAATTCCATGCGATGAAGTTTTTTGATTATATTATCGAAAGGAACGGCAGAGCAAAGATTTCAGCTTTAGATGAACCAAAGAGTGATTTTTCTTCTGTACTAGATGCATTTGAGCATGCCTATGAGCACGAACAATTTGTAACCAAAAGAATCTATACCCTTATGGATCTGGCCATGGAGGAAAGAGAGCACGCCACTATCAGTTTTCTAAAATGGTTTATTGATGAGCAAGTAGAGGAAGAATCCATGTTTAATGGCTTAGTTAAAAAACTTCAAAGAATTGGTGACAATGCCAATGCCCTATATATGCTGGATGCTGAATTGGCCCAGAGAGTCTTTACACCCCCAGTGGCAGCAGAATAGTCGAAAAGAATCTAAAAATCCCATGAAAAATCATGGGATTTTTTAAATTTTTCTTCCTAAATCCTATAGAATAGGTTATACTATAAATAAGCATATGTTTATATTATAAGCAAAAGTTGGTGAATTCCTTGACCGAAAGAGAAAAAGAAATATTAGACTTGATCCGAAGAAATCCCATGATCTCTCAGCAAGATCTGGCGGATACCTTAGGAATTACCCGTTCCTCTGCCGCTGTTCATATTACAAATCTAGTAAAGAAGGGCTTTATTGCTGGTAAAGGCTATATATTGAAAGAAGCAGACTATGTGGCTGTAATTGGAGGAGCAAATATTGATATCCAAGGCTTTGTTCCAAAACCTTTGATACTCAAAGATTCGAATCCAGGCTATGTTCGCATTTCCCTTGGGGGCGTGGGAAGGAATATTGCAGAAAATCTAGTAAAGCTTGATATCCAAACAAAACTTTTTTCTGCTATAGGTGACGATGTTTACGGAAAAAAACTACTGGAAGAATCGAGAGGATCTGGAATAGATATGGACTATTGTCTTATGCTGCAAAACACATCTACTTCTACGTATCTTTCTATTCTGGATCACGATGGAGATATGGCCGTAGCCGTATCCCATATGGATATCTTCGATAATTTTTCTGTTGATTATTTAAAAAGTCATGGGCCGATCCTCAATAATGCTCAGTTGATTGTCCTTGATACCAATATACCCCAACCTTCCATCGAATTTGTAACTACCCAGTTTAAAGATCGTTTATTCTTCTTAGATACAGTGTCTACCAGTAAGGCAATCAAAGTCAAAGAAATCATCGGTGCTTTTCATACCATTAAGCCAAATAGGTATGAAGCAGAGGCATTATCGGGGATCTCCATTGATTCAAAATTGGATGCAGAAAAAGCATGCTACTATTTTCTGAATAAAGGTGTTCAACAAGTGTTTATCAGTATGGGTAAGGAGGGCATCTGCTACGGAAATCATCAGCATATCCGTTTCTTAGCAGCGCCAGAGGCAGCCGTAGTCAATGCCACGGGTGCCGGAGACGCCTTTATGGCAGGCTTGGTATTTAGCTTCTTACAAGAATACTCATTGGAGCAAAGTGTTCGTTTTGCCATGGCTGCCTCTACTTTAGCTATATCCCATGAAAATACCATCCATCCTATGATGTCTGTTCACAGCGTTCAAAATATAATGAAGGAGTTGAAATAATGTATCAACAATATTTAGAAATACATCCCGAAGTGCAAGAGGCTCTTGCTGCTGGCAAAGCAGTGGTTGCCTTAGAGTCCACCATCATCTCCCATGGTATGCCCTATCCCCAAAACATTGAAACTGCCAGAAGAGTTGAAGAAATTGTCCGCGAGCATGGAGCAATACCTGCTACCATCGGCATACTGCATGGCAAGCTAAAGGTAGGTCTAACCGATGAAGAGTTAGAATATATGGGTAAAGGCAAGGATATTCTGAAAGTTAGCCGAAGGGATCTGCCTTTTGTTGTGGCAAAGCAGTTAAATGGTGCTACCACCGTGGCTTCTACTATGATCATTGCAGCCTTAGCTGGCATCAAAGTATTTGTTACCGGCGGCATTGGCGGCGTGCATCGCGATGCTCAGGAAACCTTCGATATTTCTGCTGATTTAACAGAACTAGCCAACACCAATGTAGCTGTCGTTTGTGCAGGAGCCAAGTCTATTCTTGATATTGGATTAACGCTAGAATATTTAGAAACTCATGGAGTTCCTGTTATAGGCTATCAGACAGAAGAATTTCCTGCTTTTTATACGAGAAGAAGCGGCTTTCAAACTGATTATCGCGTTGATTCCCCCGAAGAATTGGCCAAGGCATTAAAAGCCAAGTGGGATCTCAATTTAAAAGGTGGTATGGTCATTGGAAACCCCATTCCAGAAGCCTTTGAGATGGACTATGATACAATTCACCATGCCATTGCAGATGCATTAAAGGAAGCACAGGAGACAGGAATTAAAGGAAAAGAAACAACCCCCTTCCTCCTTTCTAAAATAAAGGCCTTGACTGGGGGCAAGAGCTTGGAGTCCAATATACAATTGGTATCCAACAACGCCAAGGTAGGTGCCCAATTGGCAGTAGAATTGGCAAAATTATAGATTCACAGATTGGATGTAGTATTAGCAACCTTGATTCGTAATAAATAAAAGATGCAACATGATGAATCACGTAAGATAAGGTTAGCGAACATTGTTCGCCTGTATTTGTCGTATATGTGTCAATCCCTAGATCATGTCATACTGAGCGTAGCGAAGGTCAAAGGGCGATTCATGAATCGCCCCTACCAATGTATTCAGTATCTCGTAGGGATCGGCGCCCTCGCCGTTCCGTGGTTTTGAATCCCTATCTTTTTCGGAACGATGGGGGCATCGTTTCCTACAAAAACATGATTTTTTGTGGTTTTATAGGGTTGGACGACCCTGTCCAACCGTTATTGTTATGTCGCAATTTTCTACATATCTGACACAATACAATGAAGTATCCATATTTTCAATCTTTCAATCCTGAATTGGCTCGATAGGGCTTCCCAGGACCTTGCCAGCATGTCGGATCAACCCGATAAATAGAAGTTCTGCTGCCAATCCTGCGATGATGAATACAATCCAGAAAGGAGCTATTTGGATATTTATATTGATGGAAAATGCCATAAAGATGGACATCCTATAATTCACCATAAGATAAAACTTCCAACAAAACCTATGCCATCAGTAATAATAGCAAACCTATGATGACTTTTCTCTTTCCCACTTTTTTCTCCTTTCCATACCTTGACTCATCATCCACCTGCCGACAAGAAATTTAGCCGAAACCTTTCTACCATTTCCATACACTTAGACTTTTCTCCCCTGAAATGCACCCGGTTCGCAGGCAGACAAAGCTTTCCAAAGCATCGATCCGCTTCCTCATAGATTTGAATCTCCCAATCATTGCCTTGATATAAGCCTTTTTCATCATTGCTTCCGCCTAGACTGTTAAGGTATGCTTCTATATATGCCCTTGGCATTCCACTTTCTATAATCTCCTCCCACATTTCGACCCCATCCTTCATTCCTTATTCTATCTATGTATTTCCCACTTTTTTGATACTATCATTCTATCACAAGTTTAAGTGCCTTCCAATTATTGCAAGATATAGAAAAACCCCAGAAATATCGAGGCCGCTGAAAAATAGATAGTTTTTCAGCTAAATCAATTGTACAAAATAAGACACATCAAAATTTGAAGAATAATTCAAATTTTGATGTGTT
>NZ_JACHEN010000025.1 GCF_014205875.1 Anaerosolibacter carboniphilus | reverse complement strand
GATTGTTATTGTCTAAGCCCGGTAAAATACAATATATGTTTTCGTAGGAAATTATGGTCTTCGATTTCCTAGATATGGGGTGTGCAGAGGGGATTTTCCCCTTTGCCGTATTAAGGAAGGTGCTCAGGCTGCTTTGCAGCCGTCGAAGGAAACCTAGGGTTTCCTAGCGAAAACAAATTGCCGATAGGCAACTTTGTTTTTATCTATATTTTCACATAATTGTAACATAAAATATATGGGATATAGCTTTTATCAGAAAAATGGTTGTGTTACAATGAAACTTGGAGTATTATATACTGCCATAGAAAGGATGAGACGAATGAGTTTCTTAGATAAAATTTTTGGAAGCTTTAATGAACGTGAAGTAAAGCGCTTATTCAAGATCGTAGATGAGATAGATGCTTTCGAAGAGAAGATAAAGCCTTTAAGCGATGAGCAATTAAAGCATAAGACGATTGAATTTAAAGAAGCCCTGAAAAATGGAAAAACCTTAGATGATATATTGCCAGAGGCTTTTGCTGTAGTTCGGGAAGCTGCATGGAGAACCTTGGGAATGAGACATTTCCGTGTTCAACTTCTCGGCGGAATTGTTTTGCATCAAGGGCGCATCTCAGAGATGAAGACAGGGGAAGGTAAAACCCTTGTGGCTACTGCGCCAGTGTATCTAAATGCTTTGGAAGGACGAGGAGTACATGTTGTTACTGTAAATGACTACCTGGCAAAGCGTGATAAGGAATGGATGAGCAAAATCTACGAGTTTTTAGGACTTTCAGTGGGATGTATTGTTCATGGTTTGACCAATGAACAAAGAAGAGCTGCATACAATAGTGATATTACCTATGGAACCAATAATGAGTTTGGTTTTGATTATTTAAGGGATAACATGGTGCTATATAAGGAAGAGATGGTGCAGCGCGAGCAAAATTATGCCATCGTGGATGAGGTGGACAGCATATTGGTGGATGAAGCCAGAACACCGCTGATTATTTCAGGTGCTGGAGAGAAATCTACAAAAATGTATGCCATCGTTGATCAATTTGTTAAAGGGCTTAAGAAAGAAGTAGACTTTACTGTGGATGAGAAAGCCCATTCGGTTGTTTTAACCGATGATGGAGTACAGAAGGCGGAAAGCTTCTTTGCATTGGAGAATCTTGCCGATCCAGAGAACATGGAGATTTCTCACCATATCAATCAGGCGCTAAAAGCCCGTAATCTGATGAAATTAGACAAGGACTATGTAGTGAAGGATGGAGAGATCGTCATTGTAGATGAGTTCACAGGACGTTTGATGTTTGGAAGACGTTACAGCGATGGATTACATCAAGCCATTGAAGCCAAGGAAGGCTTAGAGGTTCAGCGAGAATCTAAGACATTGGCTACCATTACCCTGCAAAATTATTTCAGAATGTATCGCAAGCTGTCAGGTATGACAGGTACAGCGAAAACGGAGGAAGAGGAATTTAAGCATATTTACAATATGGATGTTGTGGTGATTCCAACCAATAGAGAGATTCAGAGAAAAGACCAGTCCGATTCTGTGTATAAAACCATGGAGGGCAAATTTAAGGCCGTGGTGAATCAAATCATTGAGAGACATAAGAAGGGACAGCCTGTATTGGTAGGTACGATTTCCATCGAAAACTCTGAGTTGTTGAGCAAAGTGTTAAAAAGATACGGGGTACCCCATGAGGTGTTAAATGCCAAGCATCATGAAAGGGAAGCTGAAATTGTAGCTCAGGCAGGACATTTGGGTGCAGTAACCATCGCCACCAATATGGCGGGTCGTGGTACCGATATCGTACTGGGTGGAAATCCAGAGTTCATGGCGAAGAAAGAGCTTAGAAGATTGGGTTATAATGATTATGTGCTGTCTATGGTAACCAGCCATGTGCCTACAGAGGATGAGGAAATCCTGGAGGCTAGAATGAAATATAACGAAATCTATGAGCAAATGAAGAAAGTAACGGATGAAGAACATCGAAAGGTAAAAGAAGCTGGCGGCTTGTATATCATTGGTACAGAGCGTCATGAATCACGAAGAATCGACAATCAGCTCCGTGGTCGTGCTGGACGTCAGGGAGATCCTGGGGTATCCCAGTTCTTTATTTCCTTAGAGGATGATTTGATGCGTTTATTTGGTAGTGATCGCATCAAAGGTGTGGTAGAAAAATTAGGTATGGATGATGATGAACCTATCGAAGCTAGTCTTTTATCCAAGTCTATCGAAGGTGCCCAGAAAAAGGTGGAGGGAAGAAACTTCTCTATACGGAAGCACGTTCTACAATACGATGATGTGATGAACAAGCAAAGAGAGATTATCTATAGAGAAAGAAGAAGAGTGTTAGAAGGAGAAAATCTTCGGGATCATATCATGGATATGCTGAACTCCTTGGTAGATAGTGTGGTAGAGGTATATACAGCTGATGCAAAGTATCCTGAAGAATGGGATCTAAAGGCGATTGAAGATAATCTCCATAATGTCTTCTTGCCAAAGGACAGCTTACACTTTGAAAAGGTAGAGGACTTAACTCAGGAAGCTCTAAAAGAAAGAATTATGGAAATCGCTGAAAACATCTACCGTACCAAAGAAGAAGAAATCGGTGAGGACCGCATGAGAGAGCTGGAGCGAGTGATGCTTCTTCAAGTGGTTGATACGAAATGGATGGATCATATCGATGCCATGGATCAATTAAGACAAGGAATCGGATTGAGAGCCTATGGACAGGAAGACCCTGTGAGAGCATATCAGACAGAGGGCTTTGATATGTTTGAGGAAATGATCAAGAACATTCAAGAGGATACCTTGAGATATATCTTCAATGTGACGGTGCAAACCGATGCTCAGCGTAAGCAGGTAGTGCAGGTAACAGGAACCAGCGGCGGCGGCGATGCAGAGGTTGAAAACAAGCCAGTGGTAAAAGAGGACACCATAGGCAGAAACGACCCATGCCCATGCGGTAGTGGAAAGAAATATAAGAAGTGCTGCGGACAGTAAGGGTTAGTGGATAGAGGTTAGTAGATAGTGGCAAAAACCACTTGGTAGATATATATTTGACCACTAACGACTTACAACTAACGAAATAAGGATGTGAGAAAGTGATCCAGTTGGAGCAAATAAAGTATGAATTGAATCTGCTGGAGGAGCCTTTAAAAGATTTGAGGGTTTCTCTTTGACATTACTACATTAGAAAATCGTATTGAAGAATTAGAGGCAAAGGCTGTAGAACAAAGCTTTTGGGATGATCCTCAAGAGGCTCAAAAAATACTACAGCAGTTGAAAGGGTATAAGGATAGGCAGGGAAGATTTGCTGAACTATACCAGAGCTGGGAGGATCTCCTGGTATTGGTGGAGATGGCCATGGAAGAAGAGGATCCATCTCTTGAAGATGAGATTCAAAAGGGCGTGGAGAAACTCCAGATGGATATCGATAAGATGAAGGTTGAAACCCTTTTGTCTGGAGAATATGATCATAGCAATGCCATTTTATCCATCCATGCAGGCGCTGGTGGCTTGGATTCACAGGATTGGGCAGAGATGCTCCTGCGCATGTATACCCGTTGGGCGGAGAAAAGGGGATATCGGGTGAGAACGCTGGATATTTTACCGGATACAGAGGCTGGAATCAAGAGTGTCACCCTGTTGATTGAAGGAGAAAACGCCTACGGCTATTTGAAGAGCGAAAAGGGCGTTCATCGGATTGTAAGGATTTCTCCCTTTGATCCGTCGGGAAAAAGGCATACCTCCTTTGCTTCTGTGGATGTGATGCCAGATATTGATGAAAGCATTGATATTGAAATCAATCCCAGCGATTTGAAGGTGGACACCTATCGTGCCAGCGGTGCTGGAGGACAACACGTAAATAAAACGGAATCCGCCATACGTATTACCCATCTTCCAACAGGGATCGTGGTTCAATGCCAAAATGAGCGCTCACAGCACAGCAATAGGGATACGGCCATGAAAATGTTGAAGGGTAAGTTGATAGAATTAAAGGAACGGGAACAAAAGGAAAAGATTGAGGATTTAAAAGGTGACTATAACCAGATCGCGTGGGGCAGTCAAATTCGCTCCTATGTATTCCATCCCTATAACCTTGTAAAAGATCATAGAACCAACGCGGAGATCGGCAATGTGCAAGGCGTCATGGATGGAGACATTGATTTGTTTATTGATGAGTATCTAAAAAACAAAAACTCGGTATAAATGCCGAGTTTTTTTATGAATTTTTCTAGTAAAATAGACACAATATTACAAAGAATTTAATAAATTGACAATTTTGAAAGGGAAAATTGATTATGTAGAGAATATATATAAAAAATAATTTTTTCGTCAGTAATGTATAGGATAGGGCACCGCAAAAAGGGGAGTGGATAAGATGAAGTTGAAGATTAAGGGAATGAAGAAGGAAAAAGCGATTTCTGTAAACACAGGAATACGCGCACAAGCAACGTCGAGAATGGTTGTGCAGCTTGCTGCAGTGATTGTTCTGATTATTACGTTGACAGTCACTTCCATCGGAATCATGAACTATCGTAGTGATGTCCAAGATTTGCTGGAAAATAAAAAAGAAGCGAACAAAATAATGGCCAAGGTGGTTGCCCAACAGGTAGATTTATATATAACCAGTTCTCTTGATGCGATGAAGACGGTGGCTGCCATCATAGACTTTGAGAATCTGGACAAATATGAAAAAAATATTTCCCTTGGCAAGGTAGTCAGCAAAAACGTACAATTTAAATCTGCATATATTACTGACATGGATGGAAATATTGCCGCATCTACCAACTCACGAAGAGATGATGGAAAAAATTATAAGAATACAGATTGGTTCAAGGAGTCTGCCGCGGGGAAAACTTACATATCAGATACATTTATTGATGAAGACTCAAAGATGCCAATTATCATTATATCTATGCCCATAGAAAGCATGGTTTCAGGACAGACAGGTGTGATTGCTGTTGACTTAAGATTGGACCGACTCTTTTATCTTACCAAAGATATGAAGATGGGTGAGACAGGTTATAGCTATATTGTAGACAAGAAAGGAAACATCATTGCCCATCCCCAGTTTAAAGAGAAGGTATTAGCAAAGCAAAATGCCTTAGAACAGGGGATTAAAGGAGTGGCCAGTGTTATCGAAGGAAAAAGTGATGTAGAAATCTATCAGGATGATGAAGGACGAAAAGTGGTTGGAGGCTATGCACCAGTGTCGTCCACCAGGTGGGGTGTACTGGTAGAACAGCAATACAGTGAAATTATATCTCAAGGCATGGCAGCATTAATTAGAGTCATTGTAATTTCATTGGTTGTTATTTTGTTAAGTATTTTGGGAAGCAGCTTTTTTGCTAGGGCATTTACCAAGCCTATTACTGACATGTTGAAGGTGGTTAATAAAATCAAGGAAGGAAAGC
This sequence comes from Anaerosolibacter carboniphilus, assembly GCF_014205875.1. Classification (GTDB taxonomy): domain Bacteria; phylum Bacillota; class Clostridia; order Peptostreptococcales; family Thermotaleaceae; genus Anaerosolibacter; species Anaerosolibacter carboniphilus. The sequence continues at coordinate 82,566 of NZ_JACHEN010000025.1, read as the reverse complement.
TCACAGAGCGTATTCAGGTGAATGCCAAGAATGAGGTGGGCTTGCTTCAGCAAGCTTTTAACGACATGGTAGATTCGCTATCAGAGCTTATTCAGGATGTAAGCCATGCTTCCTTGCAGATCAATCGTTCAACAAAGGAGCTGGAAAGCAATGCCCAGCTTATGGCAGAAGCGGCTTCGGAGATTACAGCTGCCATCAATGACGTTGCAGGGGGCACGGAGAAGCAGATGCATAGCGTTGAAACCAGCACTGAGGTTGTTAACCAAATGATTGAAGGGGTTCGTAGTGTATCAGATAATGCAACAGAAATATTGAAGTCATCCACCTATGCCTCAGAATTAGCAAGGAATGGCGCCCAGGATATTGAGGAAATTGTGAAGACGATGAAGTCTATTGATGAAACTGTGGGGCAATCGGCAACGTTAATAAAAGAACTTAGCGTCCACACTTACCAAATTGGGGACATCGTCCAGTTGATTAAGCAAATCTCCGATCAAACCAATTTATTAGCACTCAATGCAGCCATTGAAGCGGCCAGGGCGGGAGAGCATGGTAGAGGCTTCTCTGTAGTGGCTGACGAGGTTAGAAAACTGGCGGAGCAGTCAGCGAAGGCAACCATCAGCATTGTGGAATTGATTAAGAAAATCGAAAAAGAGACAGACCGAGCTGTAAAAGCCATGGAATCCAGCTTGGAGGGTGCAAGGAATGGAACCAAGGTGGTTCGTGGAACAACTCAATCCTTCCATGATATTATTCAAGAAACTCAAAAAGTGGCCCATGAGGTAGAAAGCTTTACAGGGGCCATCCAGGAGCTTACAGCGGGTATGGACCTAGTAGAGCAATCTATTCTTGAAGTGAACCATGTATCCCAATCTACTGCTGCCAGCTCTCAAGAGGTTCTTGCCAGCACGGAGGAGCAAGATCAGGCCATTCGTCAGATTACTGAGGCCATCAAAGGGCTTGGTGAGATGGCACATCATTTGGATACTTTTATTCAACGATTTGATATTGAGGAGCGGCGGGATATAAGAATACAGTATGAAGATTCCCAGGTACAAGAGGATACCGTAGAGGAAGAAACAGAGTCTTCCATAGTGATTGTAGAAGATGAGAATATCTGGACTGATGAAGCAGAACATGGAGAGGAAAGAGAAGTTTTGGAAGAAGAACTCATCGAAGAAGGAATTGCTGAAGAAGAAATCATTGAAGAAAAAATAGCGAAAGAAGAAAATGTTGAGGAAGAGGAGCAGATGATATCTTTTATAGAAATGGAAGAGGATGAAGCCGCTGCTACCCTGGATATGGAAGAAGAAATCACGGATACAGAGGATGAGGAGAAAGAAGTATAGAAAATAGCCGGAGACTTCCGGCTATTTTAATGAACATATTTATCCCTTGATTCCATGGGGATACAACTATATAATTAGGGATAGATTAATGGCTGGTAGTTGGAGACTGGCAACTGGTGACTAATAAAGGAGTGATTTTAGTGGATTTGATATTAAAGCAGTTGATATCCGAGTTTCGATTGAAGGAACATCAGATTAGGAATACCATAGAGTTGATTGATGCAGGAAATACGATTCCTTTCATTGCAAGATATCGTAAGGAGCAGACGGGAGAATTAAGCGATACGGTGTTGAGGGATTTGTTCGACCGTTTAACGTATCTAAGAAACCTGCAGACAAGAAAAGAAGAAGTAATTCGCCTCATAGGTGAGCAGGATAAGCTAACCGATGAGCTGCAAGGAAAGATCGAGAAGGCAGTAACTTTGACAGAAGTGGAAGATCTATATCGCCCCTACAGACCAAAACGTAGAACGAGGGCAACCATCGCCAAAGAGAAGGGACTGGATCCCCTAGCCCAGATCATGTGGGAGCAAAACCTATACGATGGATTTATGGAAGAGATCGCAAAGCGTTATATCAGCGAAGAAAAAGAGGTACATACCGTAGAAGAGGCTATCCAAGGAGCCCTGGATATCATTGCTGAGATGATTGCCGACGATGCGGAATATCGCAAGAAAATCAGAAACTTAACCTTTGAGAAAGGCACCATGATTTCCAATGCTGCAGATCAAGAAGCTCAGTCTGTATATGAGATGTATTACGATTATAAGGAGCCTGTCAAAAAGATCCCGGATCATCGGATATTGGCCATCAATAGAGGAGAGAAAGAGAAGTTTTTGAAGGTAAAGATCCATGCTCCGGAGGAGGATATTTTATATTTCTTGAAAAAAGAAACTGTGAAAGCCAAGCGGAGCATTAGCGCAGACCATGTTGCCCTTGCGGCCGAAGATGGATACAAGAGGTTGATTGCCCCATCCATAGAGCGAGAGATCCGAAATGACTTGACAGAACGGGCTGAAGAAAAGGCCATCAAGGTATTTGGTACCAATCTAAAAAACCTACTTCTCCAACCACCAGTGAAGAACATGGTGGTCATGGGTTTTGACCCGGCATATCGTACGGGATGCAAGATTGCTGTAGTAGATGAAACGGGCAAGCTTTTGGATACAACGACGGTTTATCCTACAGCCCCCCAAAGCGATGAGGTGAAGGCAAAAAAAGAATTGCTGGCTTTGATTGAAAAGCATGGAGTCAATGTCATCGCCATAGGAAATGGAACTGCTTCCAGGGAGTCTGAAATGTTTGTGGCCGAGATGTTAAAATCTATAAAGATGCCAATCTATTATTTGATCGTCAATGAGGCTGGTGCTTCGGTATATTCGGCTTCTAAGTTGGCTGCTGAGGAATATCCAGATATCAATGTATCCTTAAGGGGTGCCATTTCCATTGGAAGAAGGCTCCAGGATCCACTGGCGGAATTGGTGAAGATTGATCCGAAGAGCATCGGCGTAGGTCAGTATCAGCATGATGTAAATCAATCTCGTCTAAGCGAAACCCTAAAAGGCGTGGTAGAGGATGCGGTAAACAGTGTTGGAGTGGATTTAAATACGGCTTCCCCTTCCTTGCTTCAATATATTGCGGGCATTAGTAAGGCCGTTGCCACCAATATTGTAAAATATAGGGAAGATAATGGCAAATTTACAAATAGAAAAGAATTGCTGAAGGTTCCAAGACTAGGTCCTGCTGCCTTTGAGCAATGTGCAGGCTTCTTAAGAATTCCAGAAGGCAAGCATGTTTTAGATAATACGGCGGTACATCCTGAGTCCTATGAAGCAGCGGAAAAGCTTTTGGATAAACTAGGCTATACATTGGTGGATATGAAAAATAGAAAATTGAATGACCTTCAGGATAAATTGGGAGAGGTAGACTTGGGAACCTTAGCTGGTGAACTGGAAATGGGTATTCCAACCTTAAGGGATATCTTGAAAGAGATCCAAAAACCAGGTAGGGATCCAAGGGATGAAATGCCAAAGCCTATCCTGAGAAATGATGTATTAAAGCTGGAGGATTTAAAAGCCGACATGGTTTTGACGGGTACGGTGCGAAATGTTATTGATTTTGGTGCTTTTGTGGATATAGGTGTGAAGAATGATGGATTGGTACACATTTCGGAATTAAGTGACAAATACGTGAAAAACCCTATGGAGGTAGTATCAGTAGGGGACGTGGTGAAGGTGCGTGTTCTAAAGGTAGATTTAGAGCGAGGCAAGGTATCCTTGAGTATGAAGGGGATAGAAGAATAACAGCGGAAAGGAGATAATTATGACTATAAAATACATATTATTCGATTTGGATGGAACTTTGTTAGATACCAATAATCTAATTATTGAGTCCTTTCAGCATACATATCGGCAGCATTTAAATAAAGAGGTTACCAGGGAATATATACTGGAATCCTTCGGCGAGATTTTGAGAATAACGTTAGAGCGGGAATGCAAGGATTGCGTGGAGGAAGCTATTGAAACTTACAGGCGTTATCAGATTGAGAATTTTGATCGTCTGATTACCATCCATACGGGGGTAAAGGAAGTTGTAAAAAGCCTATATGAACAGGGCTATAAATTGGCTGTGGTAACTTCCAGGCTCAATGAATCGGCATTGAGGGGGCTAAAGCACTTCCATCTAGAGTCATATTTTGAATGTATGATCGGTGCCGATGATACGGATCGCCACAAACCAGATCCTACTCCAGCACGAATGGCACTTGAGGCCATGGGTGGAACGCCGGAAGAAGCTATCATGATCGGGGATAGCCCCTTTGATATCCAATGTGCCCAAAATGCAGGCATCATTTCTGCGGTCGTAAGCTGGAGTGCTCTGCCGCCAGAGATCTATATGGTCCACAAACCGGATTATGTGATTGACAGCATGGAGGAATTGGTAGAGATTATTGAGGAATTGAATAGGAAATAACACAAGAGTCTGCATTTTTTCATGCAGGCTCTTAATGCATCAGATAAAGGATGCATAATAAAGTGCCCAGATTAAGATCGAAAAATCGTAGGAGCGTGCATTGTACGTCCGTTTCGTTGTCAATGACCATTGCAGACGCCCAATGGTCTACTCAGGATGACAGGTAGGTGGTTGCTGCGGTTAAAGGGCGATTCATGAATCGCCCCTACCAAGCATACTAGACTAAATTTTTCGTAGGGTCGGACGACCCTGTCCGACCGTTTTGTCCAGAAATATAATGATGGATGGATAGAGACTAGACATAGAGAAAGCAGGGCTTCGGCCCCGCTCACGTATGTTTTTCTTTTGTTTTTAACTTACAACTTTCAACTGCTCTTATGCCTTCTGTCCCTTTTTCTTAACAAAGGAAAGGATACCGCCAAGGGCGATGGACAAGAATGCTGACATCAATACCCTATACTCTGGTGGAAGCAGGAATGTAATGGTGTGAGCAGGAATCCAGAAAAGTGGAATGGTCTTTAAATATACAAAGGAAACAAGGATTTTCCAATCGATATGTTCAACTACTTGATGAATAGAAACCTTGTTTAAGTTGGCAGCCTTGCCATTACATAGTTCGATATAGGTGTCTGTGATACGATGTAATCCCATAAAAGTTGGTGCAAAAATGAGATTCATAAATGTACTGATGAAAAAAGCAGTTGCAAGTTTACTACCACCGAAATCAGAGATCAATCCTGCACCGATGGCGCCGCGGACGCCGGCATCAAAGATAGGAAATGCTACGGCAAAGGCCATACCAAAGAAGCCCCAAATCACCATGCGCCAAAAAAGCCCTACGGGTTGAACCCATTTCCCCACCACAATGCGAATGGCAAGCAGCTCACCCATGGTAGCAAGGATCGCTACTTTGATAAATCCCATAAGATAGGGATGGGCCTTTGTCATGGCAATGAAAGCACCATGGGTTGCGGGACTAAGTAAGATAGCGGATACCGCAAGTAAGGATAATAACCACAAAAAATCTCCCTTTTTCATTGAAAAACTCCTTTCAGATCCATTGCTATTAAATAGCTTATTATTTTGTAACGTTTAAAAATTTTTAATAAGTCTAGTTATATTATAATACATTTTGATAGATGTAAAAATAGTTTTTTTATTGTCGTCAGTCACCAGCTGCCAGTTGTAAAAAACTGGTTTAAATTCATTAAAAGTCCTTTTGGGGACTGAAGTCCCCGCTACAAAGGCTTACTTTATAGCTGGAAGCCGGTGACTGGCGACTGACAGCTAATGCATTATTTTTCCAAACAAGATTCTTTGAAGGATTTATTGAATCAGTGTAGAAAAAGTAACAGTATGGTTTTACAATTATTAGTAGTTTCTGTGTAGCTTGTAGATGGAGTTCTTTCCATGGAATATAAGCAAGCTATACTGTAATAGATTAGGAGGAAAGCATATGATTTTGATTAAAGATGGAATGATCCTGACCATGGAGGGAAGGGTTTATGACAAGGCAAGTATTTTAATTGAGGATGGAAAAATCAAAGAAATTGGAGAAGATATGGTGGTACCTTTAGATGCTGAGGTGATTGATGCGGCAGGAAAGATTATCACTCCGGGGATTATAGATGCCCATTGTCATCTAGGGATGTGGGAGGATGCCATAGGGTTTGAAGGTGCAGATGGAAACGAGGCGACAGATCCTGTAACACCCCATTTGCGCGCTATTGATGCCATCAATCCCATGGATAGAACCTTTCGGGAGGCTTATGAAGGAGGAGTCACTTCCGTAGCTACGGGGCCGGGAAGTGCCAATGTGATTGGGGGGCAATTTGTTGCTATAAAGACCTATGGAGATAGGATAGATAATATGATTATTAAGGATCCGATTGCCATGAAATGCGCTTTTGGAGAGAATCCCAAAAGAGTATATCATGATAAAAAACAATCACCCAGTACAAGAATGGCAACAGCAGCCATTTTGAGAGATACACTGTTTAAGGCCAAGGAATATGGGGCAAAATTGAAGGCTTCCTTGGAGGATCCATCTAAAAAACCGAGCTTCGATATGAAAATGGAGGCGCTTCAGCCAGTGCTAAGGGGAGAGATTCCTCTAAAGGCTCATGCCCATCGTGCCGATGATATTTTTACAGCGATACGTATTGCAAAGGAATTTGATGTGAAGGTTACTTTAGAGCATTGTACAGAAGGGCATCTCATTGTAGAACATATCAAAGAGGAAGGCTTGTATGCCGTAGTAGGGCCAAGCTTTGGTGAGCGTTCAAAATATGAGTTGAAGAATTTAACCTTTGAAACAGCAGGCGTTTTAAGTAGGGCAGGGGTGAAGATTGCCATTATGACAGATCATCCTGTGATTCCTCTCCAATACCTGCCCATGTGTGCAGCTTTGGCTGTAAAGGCTGGTATGGATGAGGAAGAAGCATTGAAAGCAATTACCATCAACGCTGCGGAGATTCTGGGTATTGATCATAGGATAGGCAGCATTCGAGAAGGAAAGGATGCGGACCTTGTGATCTGGGATGGACATCCATTTGCATTGCAATCCAAGGTCGATTATACAGTGATCGATGGGAAAGTGGTTTATAAGAGGGGTTAGTCGTTAGTAGTTTATAAAAAAACAAGAAAGCGGATTAGGGCAAGACCATGTGAATAGTAAATGATGTAGGATTAGTTTTTTGCCACTGACCACTAATGTCTAACCACTAACATATAAAGGAGATATAGGAATATGGATATTTTACCGGTAAAGGTTTTATTATTGGGGGCAATACCGGAGGCAATCCTGATTCTTTGGGCAGGATTATCCCTTCTAGGGGTAAGAACATCGTGGAAAAAAATCATTTTGGCAGGGATATTGCAAGGTCTAACGGCATATTTTATTCGGAGATATATGGATTTCGGCGTACATACTGTGGCACAATTTATAACGATTGTAACCTATATGTGTATCTTGATTGGGGTAAATCTTCCTACAGCATTGATTGCTGCGTTGATTTCCTATGCTGTCGTGATTATCACAGAGGGATGTATATATATCTTTTTCGATTTGAATATTGCCTATATCATGTCCGATGAATGGTTAAGATTATTGTTCTTTATTCCTCACAACAGTATTTTAGCTGTCATTGGATACTTATGTAGGAAGAAGAACATCTCTTTACAGCAAGAATTCACATTTTTGAGTAAAATCGTAAAATAGGTATTGAAAGAAACTGGATGCTGCTATATAATAGTTGTGAAGAAATAAAGCAAACAACTGAATGAATGAAGGTCTTCAGGGCAGGGTGAAATTCCCGACCGGCGGTAAAGTCCGCGAGCAGCGAAAGCTGCAGAACTGGTGTAATTCCAGTACCGACAGTAAAGTCTGGATGGAAGAAGATAATAATTGCTATGTTTTGTAGTGATTTAACACCTGAGGATATGTTCTTCAGGTGTTTATTATTTCTCCATCAATCCATTATTGAAATTAGGAGGAACGATCATGTCAAACAAAATAACATTAACCGGTCAAATGACGCAAAAAACGTCTGCGAAGACACTTACAAAGGTATCGATACTTTCCGTATTGGCCTATATTATCATGTTAGTGGAGATTCCGCTATTTTTCTTTCCATCATTTCTAACCATCGATTTGAGTGACATCCCAGCATTAATTGGTGGATTTACCTTGGGTCCAGGGGCTGCCATTGCCATACAATTGGTTAAGAATATACTGCATCTTGTTACGAAGAACACTACAGGCGGGGTTGGAGAGCTTGCAAACTTCCTTGTAGGTTCAGCGTTTGTAGTTCCTGCGTCCATTATTTATCTAAAGAACAAAACAAAACATGGAGCAGTGTTAGGAATGGTTGTAGGGATCCTCTCCATGGTAATTATGGGTGTGATTGCTAACTATTATATTACGCTTCCTTTCTACACCAAATTTATGCCGATGGATAAGATTATTGCCATGAGTGCAGCAGCTAATGGTGCCATCGTGGATATGAAAACATTGATTCTATATGCTTTTGTACCATTTAACATACTAAAAGGCACGGTAGTATCCATCATTACAGGACTATTTTATAAAAAGCTATCACCAATTTTAAAATAACAAAAAACAGGTCTAACATGATGTTAGGCCTTTTTTATTGAATTACAATAAAAATTGTCTAAAAATTATAAATATTTTACGGCAAAAACTGTTTATAAAATGAGGTGCCAAGGTATATATTACATATATGGAGGTGAATATTATGACCAATGGCAACCAGGAAAGGCTATGTATGGAGATAGACGAGGTTCGAGGTCAATTAGAGGATTTAATGATCCATAAAGGTATGGTCACAGATGAAGAGGTCGTAATATTAAGTCAAAGATTGGATCAACTGATTATTCAATACTATATGAAGAATGAATCAGAAACAGAAGGACAATGATGCTGCAAAGAAGCAGCTTTTTTTTTATGGAGCAATGGATGGATACTACTGTGTATGTGGAATGAAAGGAAAAGTACGAAGGATGCACATAATGAAAGGAAAAGGATATAATGATAATGTAGTGTAGCGTTGATTTGAAGAAGGTGATGCATTGCATTTCATAGCTTCAGCAATCCTATTCCTATTGGGTGTCTATGTAGCTGCTGCCATAGTGACAATTCTAACGAGCAGAGCAAGAAGATAGAAGCACTCCCTCTGTGGAGTGTTTTTTCCATTGCATCATATTTCCATAAAATATATAATTATGATATGATTTTGGATAGAATAGAAGTTAGAGCAATAGTGAAAATAGATATACATATGATTTAAATAGCATAATCAACGAATTGAGGTGTAGATGTGGTTAAGATTGTTAGTCTTGGAGAGGAATATACTTTCCAATTGGGATATAAATTAGGAGGTCTGTTGTCAAAGGGAGATGTGGTTTGTTTGACAGGGGATCTGGGTGCTGGAAAAACGACTTTATCAAAAGCCATAGCCAAGGGATTGGGCGTAGAAGAGGATGTTACCAGTCCAACTTTTACATTGATCCATGAGTATATGGGTAGATTACCCTTGTATCACTTCGATGTATACAGGATTAGAAAAATCGAAGAGATGGACGAACTTGGTTATGAAGAGTATTTTTATGGAGATGGCGTTTGCTTGATTGAATGGGCGTCTCTCATAGAAGAATTGATTCCAATAGAACATCTATGGATACATATCACCAAGGGAGATGGGGATCAGAACAGGGAGATTGAAATAAAGGGTACAACAGAACATTTCAAATGGATTATCGAGGAGTTGAAGCAGATATGAAGGTACTGGCATTAGATACATCATCCATTGTTGCTTCAGTGGCGGTAATGGATGATGAGAAGCTCATCGGAGAGCACATCATTAACCATGAAAGAACTCATTCTCAAAAGCTGATGCCCATGGTTGATGATTTGCTGAAAAGCTGTGAGTTAACCATGGAGGATATCGACTTGATTGCTGTGGCCGAGGGCCCTGGTTCCTTCACAGGGCTGAGAATCGGGGTCGCCACCGCCAAGGGGTTAGCCCACGCTATGAATATTCCTGTGGCAGGGATATCCACTTTGGATGCGTTGGCATTTAATCTGCCATTTTGCGAAGGTTTGATTTGCCCCCTATTGGATGCCAGAAGAAATCAAGTGTATACTGCTATTTATAAGTGGGAGGAAGGTGACTTCCTTAGCATTGATGGACCTATGGCCATAACCCTTGATGAACTTATAGAAAAATTGTCGGTAAGGCCAGAAAGGGTCATCTTTATGGGGGATGGCATGGAGAAGAACGCCGAGGTGTTGACGAAAAGCTTAGGAAACAGGGTTGTATTTTCACCCAACACGGTGAAAATGCCAAGGGCTTCTTCCATAGCACAATTGGCTTTACAGAAGGCGGCGGAAGGGAAAATAGAGAGCTTTTATGCATTAACCCCTAATTATCTCAGGAAATCCGAGGCAGAACGACAGTATGAAGAGAAAATGAAAAGGTGTGATCAGGATGGATGCGGTAAAGATTAGAAGCATGACCGTGGAGGATATACCACAAGTTTTAGAGATTGAAAACCTATGCTTTACAGTTCCCTGGTCACCGGAGGCCTTTGAAATGGAAATAACAAAAAACAAGTTTGCCCATTATGTTGTAGCCGAAGTGGATGGAAGAATAGCTGGCTATGGCGGAATGTGGTTTATTGTAGACGAAGCCCATGTAACCAATATCGCCGTTCATCCTCAATATAGGGGAAAAGGCTATGGCAATTTAATCGTAGAGGCCATGGTGGAGCGTGCTGATGCCCACGATATTTATCAAATGACGCTGGAGGTTAGGGCATCCAATCATGTGGCCCAGAATCTCTATCGGAAGTTCGGATTTGAATCCTGCGGGACTCGCCCCAAATATTATGCAGACAATAATGAGGATGCTGTCATTATGTGGAGACAAACGTAAGACAGTTATTAATAGTATGCCATTTTTAAGGGAACTCAATTTAGAGTTCCCTTTGTTGCATGTTTAAGGAAATGTGTAATAAAGTATCCAGATTGAGGTTTACAAAAGGTAGGGGCGATTCACGAATCGCCCGATATCTAGCATAGGTAATGCCACGGTTATCGTCATGCTGAGCGCAGCGAAGCATCTTATATAGCTAAATGCAGATCCTTCACGACGTTCAGGATGACAAGTAGGCGGTATCTTTGGTCAACGGGCGATTCGTGAATCGCCCCTACAATCCTCGATCGTATGTCTTAACATCCTACAAATTTTGATGAATAGCATTATAAAACATCATTGGAGAGCTTTGATAAGAGCTTGTAGTTCAAAATTGGGAATATTTTTCCAAATAAACGCAGACTTTTGAGTAAAAAAGACGTATGATATTTTTGAGGCCAATATCATCATGCCATCGTATAAATATGTGAGGAAAGGGGTCGCAGAAATGGCAAAGTCGAGGAAAAAAATGTTCATCATGATTGGTGTAGCCCTGATTGTTGTATTATTTGTGGGGGCAGCAGCCGTAAAGGCAAGTCAGCAAAAGCAGGATGTGGGGACACTGGTGAAAACAGCAACCATAGAGAAGCAGGATATAGAAGCTCATATTCTTACCAGTGGAGAAGTAGTTTCTATGGAAAAAAGGGAGGTCCTGCCGGACGTGTCGGCTAAGATAGAGCGGATTCTTGTGAAGGAAGGAGACCAGGTGGAAGCTGGACAAGAACTCGTCAAACTGGCATCAGGTGACTTAGATTACCAAATGAAAGAGGCCGAGATCAAACTGGCTATGGAGAAGGATAACCTTCAACAGCTGAGCAAGGAGAATTACACGGAGATGGAGATCGCTTTAAGCAATGCAGAAATCCAATATCGTGACGCCCAAACAGCCTATGAGAACAATAAAAAGCTTTATGAGTCAGGCGCAGTAAGCAAAAGTGAGTTAGACACAGCAAAAAGCAACCTAGATCAAAACTATAACAATTATTTATTGGCTAAGAAAAATCTAGAAAATCTTAAAACAGGTTCCGAGGTAACGGCCCAAGAAAAACAAGTAAGACTATCGGAATTGGCCATGGAAAAGATAGGAACAGAGTTAGAAAAGTATATTGTGAAAAGTCCCATATCTGGAACTGTGACCAATGTAGATGGGGTAGAAGGCAGTCTAGCAGCAGCTGATGTGGCAATCATGAAGGTTGTGAACACCAACAGTTTAGAAATTGTTACAAATATTAGTGAATATGACATTCATAAGGTAGCCCTTGGACAGCAGGTTAAGATCACAGGCGATGCCTTTGAAGGAAAAGAGTATAAAGGAACTGTAAAATACATAGATGCTACGGCTTTTTCCAATGAGACAGGACAAGGAAAGGAAACGGTAGTAAAGGTGAAGATTGAAGTCATTGATAAGAATACGGAATTGAAGCCAGGTTTTTCAGCGACTACTGATATCCTTACAGAGCGTAAGAAAGGTGCCCTGGTGATTCCTTATGAAGCAATCTACACAAAGAAGAATGGGGAAAAGGTGGTTTTCACTATAGAAAAGGGTAAGGCAAAGGAACATCTAGTCAAAACGGGCATCGAGAGTGAATTGGCAGTAGAGGTAATTGCCAACGACCTTCACGAGAAGGATTTGGTGATTATGAACCCAACGGAACAACTAAAGGATGGGGATCCGGTGAAAGAAAACAAGGTGATGAAAAATGATAAAAATTGATAATCTTATCAAAGTCTATGATACGGGAAGTATTCAGGTGGAAGCATTGAAGAAGATCAACCTTGACATTGATAAAGGAGAGTTTGTGGCGATCATGGGGCCTTCGGGTTCTGGAAAATCTACTTTTATGAATATCCTTGGATGTCTAGATCGACCCTCTGGTGGAAAGTATCGCTTGGATGGAGAGAAAATTGAAGAATTGAATGATGTACAATTGGCTGCCATCCGAAATAAAAAAATTGGTTTTGTATTTCAATCCTTTAACCTCCTGCCCCGGATGTCTGCCCTAAAAAATGTGGAATTGCCTATGATGTATGCAGGCATTTCTCCAAAGATAAGGGCAGAGCGGGCTATAGCCGCGTTAGAACGGGTTGGATTGGGAGATCGCATGCACCATAAATCCAATGAGCTTTCCGGTGGTCAGCGCCAGCGGGTGGCCATCGCCAGATCTTTAGTGAACGATCCAGCAATCATACTGGCTGATGAGCCTACAGGTAACTTGGATACAAAGTCAGGAAACGAGATTATGGGAATTTTTCAGGAACTCAATGAAGAAGGATCTACAGTGATATTGGTTACTCACGAAGCAGATATTGCTGCCTATGGAAAAAGGATTGTATCTTTCAGGGATGGAGAGATTGTAGAGGATCGCTTGGTGGAGCAGAGAACTATAATTTCGTTGAATACAAGAGTTTAGCCAATCGAGGTGATGAAATGAATTTTATAGAGAGTGTAAAGGTAGCCATCAATGCGATTTGGGTGAATAAAATGAGATCCTTGCTGACCATGTTGGGCATCATTATTGGCATTTCATCAGTAATTGCAGTAGTGGCTATTGGTCAAGGAAGTCAGAGTGCTATTGGTAAAGAATTTGAGCAATTTGGTGTGAACCGGGCGTTCATGTCCACCAACTGGCAGGAGACACCTACGGACCGGGATTACTTTACCCATGGAGATGTGGATGCGATTAGGGAGGCCTTCTCAGATCAAATTGCAGCCATTAGCCCCAGTTTGCAGGATAGTGGTAAAATCGTATCGAAAAAGGAGCTTCTAAATGCTTCTTTGAATGGGGTCAATGAGTTGTTCAATAAGATTGAAACCATAGAAATGATGGATGGGAGATTTTTGATGGAAGGAGATATGAAGGCCAAACGAGAGGTTGTTGTCATTGATGAAAAGACAGCCTTGGAGGTTTTTGGCAGAACCAATGTATTGGGAGAGCGTATTTTGGTGCAAATGCCATATCGAAATTTGTCTTTGGTGGTCGTAGGCTTATATAAGACTCCGAAGCTTCCTTTCAGCAATGTGGCAAACTTTGAACAACCAGCCACCCTTTATCTGCCCGTATCTACCTTGGAGAAAATTTTTGGCATTGGTGATCGCGTATATGGCATAGAATTAAATATTGAAAAGGATGCAAATGTGGAAGAAACCTTGAAGGAAATTGTGAGGTTCGTAGAAAGAAGACACGATAATGTAGGGAAAAATAAATATCGAACCTATACTGCTGAAGGGGAAATGGAAATGGTAAATAAGGTTACGGGAATCCTGACGGGTGTTATAGGTGCGATCGCAGCCATATCCCTATTGGTAGGGGGCATTGGCGTTATGAATATCATGTTGGTATCCGTGACAGAACGAACACGGGAAATAGGGATCCGTAAAGCGATTGGGGCAAGACACAAGGATATCCTGATGCAGTTCCTTGTAGAGGCGGTGATCATCTCTGTCATTGGAGGAATTATCGGTACCATGCTGGGTATAGGATTCTCCCTGTTGATTTCTATGTTTATCAAGATTCCGCCAGCGGTATCGATAAGTACGATTATGGTTGCATGGTTATTCTCAGCGGGGGTAGGGATTTTCTTTGGAATTTATCCAGCCAACAAAGCAGCAAAACTAGATCCTATTGAGGCGTTGCGGTATGAGTAGGTACATGTTCGTATCATCAGCTGTTAGATAGCACGAAAAGGAGGGAGCACGATGTCAGAGTCAGAAAATAATGAAGCTATGCTAATTCAAGAGGAAAAACAGGTTGTGGAACTTTCTTGGTGGGAACGGCTAAAATATTTATTACTGGAGCCTTCTAAAACCATGGAATATTTATCGGAACAACCAAAGGTTTTATGGCCTATGTTGGTCCTACTTTTTGGATTTCCATTGTTGATTTTGCCCAGGATAGATATCTTTAGGGACTTTACGCAAGAGGCCATAATGACACAAATGGCTGCCCAGGGAAATGATATAAATAATCTTCCTGCTGGTACGTTAGAAATAGCCTTTCGCTTTGCCGTTGGAACAGCGGTAGTGATGCCATTCATTGCTATGTTTGTAAAGTCTGTGGTTGTACATATCATCTCTCGAATTACAGGAGGAAAAGGAAAGTTTAAGACAGTTCTTTCGGTAGTAGGGTATGGATATCTTATTAACTTTTTGGGAGAAGGGATTCGCACCGTAATCACCATGATCACAAAAAACTATGTTGTTTATACTTCTCCAGCTGTCCTGCTGCCGGATGCTGCTCAGGGTACGGCACTCCATACCCTATTATCTGCTTTGGATGTGTTCAGTATTTGGTATTTAGCCATTGTGACCATAGGTCTATCTTATGTCCATCAAATGAGCCGAAAAAAGGCTGGGGCGATTGTGTTTGGATCTTGGCTTTTGGTTGTGATGTTTAGTGTGGGATCTGCGTTGATGAAATAAAGAGTTAGCATAAAAATCCAGGCAAAGTGCCTGGATTTTTTATGCTTATGGGGACAAATACATTTTGTGAATTCTCACAATGGAATTTTTTATTTTGCTCTTGTATACTCGAGGTAAAGAATATTGGGAGGGAACAACATATGGCGAAAGTAATATTAAAACATATCAAAAAAATCTATCCTGGAAATGTACATGCAGTAAAAGATTTCAATATGGAAATTGAAGACAAAGAATTCATTGTTTTGGTAGGGCCATCGGGCTGTGGCAAAACGACGACCCTTCGAATGGTTGCTGGATTGGAGGAAATATCCGCAGGAGAGTTATATATTGGGGATCGCTTGGTGAACGATACACCTGCAAAAGATCGGGATATTGCTATGGTATTTCAAAACTATGCCCTATATCCTCATATGAGTGTATATGACAACATGGCTTTTGGACTTCAATTAAGGAAGCTGCCAAAGAACGTTATTGATCAAAAAGTGAAAGAAGTAGCAAGAATTTTAGAAATTGAACATTTACTTGATCGTAAGCCAAAAGCATTATCAGGTGGTCAACGACAGCGTGTAGCTTTAGGAAGAGCTATTGTCAGAGAACCTAAGGTATTTTTGATGGATGAACCACTATCCAATTTAGATGCAAAGCTCAGAGTACAGATGCGGACAGAAATTACAAAGCTGCACAAGAAACTTCAATCCACTTTTATTTATGTAACCCATGACCAAGTGGAAGCGATGACGATGGGAACGAGAATTGTTATTATGAAGGATGGTGAAATACAGCAGATTGACACACCACAGAATGTATATGAGAATCCTGAGAATCTATTTGTAGCAGGATTTATTGGCAGCCCACAAATTAATATACTTCATGGGACAGTTGTAAAAAGCCATGATAAAATTGAATTAAGATTGAATGATGATACGTATATACATATTACAGAAGAAATGGGAAAAATTCTTGAACAGCGGGGATATCTAGAACGAAAAGTCTATATTGGGATTAGGCCAGAGCACCTTCATGAGCAAGATAGCCAACGCCTACATCATAATTTCTCAAGTATCTATGGGAAAATTGAAGTAGCCGAACTCATGGGTGCTGAGAAGTATTTCTATATGATCATTAGTGGGAAACAAATCATTGCTCGGGTGGATGCAAAGTCTGCGAAAAAAGCTGGGGATGATATTGAATTAAACTATCATTGGGATAAGGTTCATTTATTCGATTTTGAAACTGAAAAGAGAATTATTTAAAATTGTACGCTAAGGGGTATACTATGGAGTCTATAAAATCGATATTACGGGAATTGATGAGAGGCGTTTTAAATAAAAATATAGAGGACGAGGGAATCTTTGCTCTTGAAGCGAAGAAAAGGAAGCTGCTGCCTGCTTACTTGATGATGATAGATACCTCAGGGAAATATACTGAGGAAGTACTGGAAATAACATCAAACTATATCGATATCCAGCTCCAGTTGATATATGAAGATCATGTGTTGTTACTGTCCAGAGAAGATGCTATAGAGGATCTATGCAAAGATATACGGACAAATATTATGACAGAGCTGCTTATAGATTGCACGATTGCCATTGGAGGCACCCCAGAGCGTAGTGAGGATTTGCATATCCATTACAACCATTGCTTAGAGATCATAGCATTAAAAAGACGATTTAAACTCCCTGCAAGCGTATATCATTATGAAAAAATGGATTTCTACCGTGTTGTGGCGGATATGAATCCAGAGTTAAAAGAGAGTATCTATCAAAAAGTATTTAACAGAAAATTCGAGGAAGTATTGGATCACGAAATGGTTACAACTGTAGAGGAATATTTCAGAAATAACTTAAATTTGACAGATACAGCTGCCAGATTATTTATTCATCGAAATACGTTGCTGTACAGACTAGATAAAATCCATAGGCATAGTGGTTATGATTTGAAAAATTTTTCGGATTGCTGGCTGTTTCAGTTGGCTTGGATCATACGTAAGGAAAAATAATTTCATGGTTAATAGTCCTCTTAATGGGTGTTTCTTTCTGCTTAGATGCTTTTGAATTACAAAAGCATCTATTTTTGTGTGAATTTATCCAAAAAAAAGAGTATTGAAAATATTCCAGAGTAGTGTTAACATATAGTTAAATTGTTAAACAATTAAACGATAAAACAATATCATGCCAAAACGGCGGATTGGATGGTAGAGATGGATATAACACCTGTGAATAATGACAGACTTTCGGACAGAATTGTCAATCAGATTATTAATATGATACGGGAGGGTAACTTGAAGGCAGGGGATAAGTTGCCTAACGAGACTATTTTATCCGAGCAATTTGGAGTAAGCAGGGGAATACTGCGAGAAGCTTTAACCCGCCTGCAGTCCCAGGGATATATACGCAGAAAACCCAAGGATGGCACCTATATTCAGGAGGATATTCAGAGCAAGCTCATGAATGAATCAGTAAATGAGTTACTGAAAAAGGCTACCTACAGTGATTTGTTGGATTTTAGAGAGACGCTGGAAATGAAGATGGTTGAGCGCGTCATTGAACGCGCCAGTGATGAAGAGATTGAAGAGCTGTTTGACGGACTTGGCGTTGCAGATAACGCAGAGATTCAGCATAATATGGATCATTACTTCCATTACAAGCTGGCACAGGCATCTAGAAACATCTTCTTTATGAACTTTATTGATACCTATTACGATTTAATCAGCGAGATTGCCAATAGGAGCCATCGTGATCAGGAGAGACGCAATCAAATTGCAGAAGAACATCTTGCCATTGCAAAGGCGATCGCTAATCGTGATAAAGAGGGAGCAAGGCAGGCAGTACTTCACCATATGAGGATGGTGGATAAGAAAGTTGAGAGTATGAAATAGACATAAGGAGTAAGAGAAATGAAAAAGCATATTAAAATTCTATCACCCTGCGGCATTTTGGGATACGGATTTCCACCAGAGTCCTTCGCAAATGCCATGAAGGATCAACCCGATGCTATTGTAGTGGATGCAGGCTCTACGGATGCAGGGCCCCATAAATTGGGTGCAAATGCAGCAATTGTAAGTCGTCAGGCCTGTAAAAAAGATTTGGAGTATATTATCACAGCAGGCTTCGAACATAACATTCCAGTGATCATAGGCTCAGCGGGCGGAAGCGGCGCCAGGGCCCATGTAGAATGGACCCTCAGCATCA
The DNA here is from genome assembly GCF_014205875.1 of Anaerosolibacter carboniphilus. GTDB lineage: Bacteria > Bacillota > Clostridia > Peptostreptococcales > Thermotaleaceae > Anaerosolibacter > Anaerosolibacter carboniphilus. The sequence continues at coordinate 64,139 of NZ_JACHEN010000025.1, read as the reverse complement.
TTGATGAGATTATTGCTGAGCGTGAACTTTCTCCCCAGAAACAGGCGGTCATCTGGTCGGATATTCCGAAGGATGTTATTCACGAGCATATGCGGCAGGAAAAGGTTACCCCGTTGGGAGATACAGTACCTGTTCTTACTGAAGCGGCTTTGGCGGAAACCACCGGTGTAGTTGCCCAGATGGGCACTGAACCGATTTTGGAAGCATTGGAATGCGGTGCGCAAATTATTGTCTGTGGCAGAGCCTATGACCCCTCCCCCTTTGCGGCTGTAGGTATATTCCATGGTTTCGATGAGGGGATGGCATACCACATGGGCAAGGTACTGGAATGCGGTGCGCTGTGCTGCGAGCCTGGTACCACAAAGGACTGTATGATGGGCGTCCTCTATGAAGACTGTTTTGAGGTATATTCTACCAATCCTCAGCGTAAATGCACACCTGTAAGTGTTGCAGCTCACACCTTCTATGAGAAGGATCATCCCTATATTCTGCGGGGACCCGGCATCGTGCTGGATTTGGAAAACTGTGAATTTGCTGATGTGGGAAACGGGCGCGTTCGTGTAAGCGGTAGTAAGATGAGCAAAACACCTGTGTATGAAATAAAGCTGGAGGGTGCCCGAAAGGTAGCCTATAGAACCTTTGTTGTCGCAGGTATTCGAGATCCACTCCTCGTGGAAAAGATAGAAGAGGTAGAGGCGTTGGTGAAAAACAGTGTAATTGAGCAGTACCCAGAAATTCCTCGGGACCAATATGAGATCAATTTTTACAACTACGGTAAAAACGGTGTAATGGGTAGTCTGGAGCCTCATAATGTGGCTGGCCATGAGCTGGGCGTATTGTTTGAGGTGATTGCCAAAACCCAAAGTGAGGCGTCGGCATTGTGCAGTTCAGTACGTTCGACATTTATGCATTATGGCTATGAAGGAAGAAAATCTACGGCGGGCAATCTGGCATTTCCTTTTGCACCAAGCGATGTGGAGTTTGGCGCAGTGTATGAATTTTCGGTCTATCATCTGATGGAGACCGTGAATGGAAAAGCGCTGTTCCCCATCGAATACAGAATGAAATAAGGAGATGCAAATATGAACAGACTTGTAGATTTGGCCAAAGTACTAAGAAGCAAAAACAGTGGCCCCTTCGAGATTACATTAGATATATTGTTTGATAATCCTGCAAGCTATAACAGGGTGGCAGAGAGTGGTATCATCAATGTTCAAACGATTTGCCAACTGTATCATTTAGAACCCGCAGACATAAGCAAAATTATTTTTTTTGAAAAAGCTCTTGGTATTAAGGTTACATATAACAGAACGGTTTCATCAGGTACCTTCCGTGATCGGGATGTGTACGGCGCACAGCAGCATGCTCCGCTGATGGATATTTTGATTCCATAAAGGAGGGGTGTTATGAAGCGAGAAGAAAGAAGAAAATCTCCCCAGGAAAAACTGGATCTTCACCAAATATGGAGGCGCTTGTATGCCGATAGGATGCTCTACATAATCCTTCTGCCTACAATACTGTATTTTCTGATATTTCGTCTTTGGCCGATTATTGGAATGCGGTTGGCGTTTTATGATTATAAAGCCCGTGGTCCATGGATATTTGTGGGATTGAAGTATTTCAAGATGATTTTTAAGACCTCAGCCTTTATGGATATTTTGAGCAATACTTTGATCATCAGCTTTATGAAATTTATTCTATTATTTCCATTTTTCGTATTGTTCGCAATTTTGCTGAACGAGCTGAGGGTGATAGGGTTTCGAAAGTATGTGCAGGTAATATCCTATCTACCCCACTTTTTATCATGGGTTGTTATTGCAGGTATTTGGATTGCGGCACTTTCGCCGTCTACGGGTTCGGTGAACCAAATTCTCGGCATTTTCAACCTCCCCTCCATGGACTTTATGACGGACAAAACAAAAATTCGCTGGATTTTAATGTTGTCGGAGGCATGGAGAAGCATTGGGTGGGACTCCATATTCTACTTTACCGCTATTCTTGGTATCTCACCAAGTTTGTATGAGGCGGCAGAGATAGATGGGGCAAACCGCGTCGGCATCATTCGATATATTATCCTGCCTGCCCTTGTAACGCCCATGGTGACAGTATTTATCCTAAACTTAGGCTTTTTCCTCAATGCGGGTTTTGATCAGGTGTTAAACTTTTCTAACGATGCCGTGCTGAGTACGGTAGATATCTTAGATACCTATATCTATCGTATTGGTATTCAAAATGCACAGTATTCACTGTCTACAGCAGTAAGCTTGATCAAAGGCGTTGTGGGTGTATTCCTTGTATTGGCAACCCATATAATTTCTAAAAAGGTTACAGGAAAGGGCGTGTGGTAGTGATGAAACGATACAAAAAATTCACCTTTGGACAGATCATGCTCATGCTTATTTTTGGAGCTGTTACACTCACGATGATTGTTCCTCTGCTCAATATTTTGGCACGTTCCCTTTCCAGTCCGGAAGCATCGGCTGCCATGGGTGGACTTGACATTTTTCCAAAGGATTTCAGCCTTATTAACTATCGTATTGTGTTCAGCCATCCAGCACTTATGTCTGCCCTTGGGAACTCTATCTTTGTTACAGTAGTAGGTACGGCAATCAATATCATACTCACTACCACCGCAGCATATGTGTTGACAAGGCCCAAGTTAATGTTCAAAAAGGTTATCATGGTGTTTCTCATTATTATGATGCTGTTTGAACCCGGTTTGGTGCCAGAGTATCTGGTCGTACAAAAACTTGGGCTGATGGGAAGCAAATGGTCCGTCATACTGATTACAGCAGTGAATGTCTACTATCTCATCATTATGATGCGGTATTTCGAAGAAATTCCAGCCTCGATTTTTGAGGCGGCGGAGATAGATGGGGCAGGGCATATGCGGATACTGTTCTCCATCGTGTTTCCGTTGGCCAAGGCGGGCATAGCAACCATAACCATGTTCTATGCGGTGTTGCGTTGGAACGAGTTTTTTAAAGCAAGCATCTACCTTGTCAAGGCGAAGGATACCTTATTCCAGGTGGTTTTGCGGCAGTTTGTTGTGCTGGGGGATACGGCCTCGATTGTAGGTCAGCAGAATCTCTTTAATTATAACGATTTGGCACGCATAGACTATGCAGCCCTTAAGGGTGCCACCATTATCGTGGCAATTATACCGATTTTATTGCTTTACCCAATCGTTCTTAGATATTATGCAAAGGATGTTATGGGTGGAGGCGTAAAAGAATAGAGGAAAGTAAAATTGAACCAAATAAAAGGAGGACTTTAAATGAAACGGTTAATCAGCTTGACCCTGGTATTATTGATGGTTCTTACCCTGTTTGCAGGCTGCACTCCTAAGCAGGAGACACCTGCAGATGGAACATCTGGAGACGCCGCATCGATAGGTTCAGCAAAGATTGGGATGAAGGATGCTCCTGTGAAGGTTACTTATCTTTGCAAGGATGTTGTTCCCACTGAAGAAAATGTACAAAAGCTGGTAGATGAAATTGAAGCAGGAATGGCTGCTGAAGGCAACTACATAGAGCTTGAAATTTTAGAAGCACCAGCGGGCAAATATGCTGATGTGGTTCCTATAGCTTTTAGAACTGGTCAAATTTCTCCTGACATCATATACTTCCAGGGAGGGGATCTTCCCATCGCACAGGAAGGAATGCTGGAGGATCTCACTCCGTATATCAATGGTTCAACCAATGTAAAAGCGATCATGCAAAGTCATAACACAGAATCAATCAAGAACTATCCATATTTGCTATGGTTGGCGCCAGCTAGGGTGCAAATTCCTGTTATGAGAAGTGACTGGTTCAATTCTCTTGAGACTAGCAAAGCATTGCTTGAAAATCCAACACCTGAAAACTACTATGCAATGTTTAAAGAAATGAAGGAGAAGGGGATCTGTGAATATCCTATAACCACTGATGGGACTATCGCCAAGCTGGACAGTGTGTTCAATCATGCATTCGGTGTAACAAGCACCATCATGAAGGTGGATGGCAAATATGTTTATGCGAAGGCAACAGAATTCGAGAAAAACAAGCTTGCTTTTTATGCAAAACTATATAAAGAAGGTTTACTGGATAAAGAGTATGTCACAAAGCAGTGGGATACCATGGAACAGGCCTTCTATGAGGGGAAAGCAGGCTTCGTTGCTGGCACCGCAGGCGATGTGGTCAATGTATACAACAACAAAATGATTCAAACGAATGGTCAAGGGGCCGAGCTTACGGTTCTTCCGCCAGCTAAGGGATTATCTCAGGCTTATCAATCCATCGATGTCACAAAGGAGTCCAGGGGGTTTGCAATCAATGGAGATTCCAAAGTCAAGGATGCTGCCTGGGCAGTGTTGGAGTACATGGCAGGACCAGAGGGCAGAAAGCTTGACAAGTTAGGTCTAAAGGATATACATTATACCGAAACAGATGGAAAAATTACACTGACTGAAAAATTCCCAGAATGGTGGGCACGCTTCTGGCCGACGATGGAGGGACTTGATACCACTGCGATCACCGGCGATGTGCTGACTGATCCTGGAATTGCATCCCTCGATGCAGCAGCAAAATATTACTATGGTGATGTCAACGTGATTCTTCCCAATGATCTTCTACCTTTAAAGGATGCTATGGATAAGCTGTATACCGAGTATTCTACCGATATCATCAGAGGTGTTCGAAGCATTGACAGCTTTGATGAGTTTGTGACCAAATGGAATGCTGCGGGGGGCGACGAAATTAGCAAATATTTAGCAGAACAATTGAAATAGCTTATAGATAGTACCTCCCCCTGTATACACATACAGGGGGAGGCACTCCTTACATAACAAATAATTGAGCGAGGTGCGATATGATTCCCAATAACTATTTGGAAAAAACCTATGCGGGTTTTCTTGGAATGAATGTAGGTATACGGCTGGGCGCACCTGTTGAGCCTACTGCCTGGACCAGTGAACGCATTGAGCGATTCTATGGCAATATTACGGGATATATAAAGGATTTTAAAAATTTTGCTGCTGATGATGATGTGAATGGCCCTGTATTTTTTCTTCGTGCACTGTATGATGATGCAAAAGATCGAGAACTGACTGCGCAAGATGTGGCAAATGCGTGGTTGAACTACACGAGAGAAGGTGTGGGCATGTTCTGGTGGGGCGGCTACGGTGTGAGTACTGAGCATACCGCCTACTTGAATCTGAAGACAGGCATCCCTGCTCCACAGTCTGGTGCAGCGGCAACCAATGGGATAATCATGGCAGAGCAGATTGGCGGCCAGATTTTTATTGACACTTGGGGTCTTGTATTTCCTGGCAATGTAAAGAAAGCTGCAGAATATGCATCGATCGCCGCCAGTGTCTCGCATGATGGCAATGGTATTTATGGTGCAGCGTTTATTGCTGCATGTATAGCAGCTGCATATAACACCGCAGATGTGGAAGCACTGATTGACGCAGGACTTTCCCAGATTCCAGCAGACTGTACCTATGCAAAGGTAGTAAATGCAGTGCGAGATTTTTATAAGAAGAATCCCGACGATTTTCGTCTTTGTCTCAAGTACTTGCAGGACAATTGGGGGTATGACAAATACACAGGGGTATGCCACATCATTCCAAATGCAGGCGTATGTGCACTTGCTATGCTATACGGAAAAGATTTTAACCGAAGCATAGAGATTGCAACAATGTGTGGCTGGGACACTGACTGCAATGCAGGGAATGTAGGCACGATCATGGGTGTTGCATGGGGCCTTGAGGGTATTGCACCCCATTATCGCAATCCAATCAACGATAGCCTTGTACTTTCTGGTATTTCCGGTTATCTTAATATTTTGGATATACCGACCTATGCCAAAGAACTTGTTCTGCTGGGATATAGGCTGGCAGGCGAATCTGCACCAGAGGACTTAGAAAAAAGCATGAAGCCAGGTGAGGTTCATTTTGATTTTGAACTTCCTGGCTCTACCCACAATCTGCGGCTTTCTAATAACATAGACTGCTCATTGAGACATTCTACAGAGCGAGCATACAGCGGCAGCGGTTCGGCAGAAATACTTTTTGATCGTATGGCCAGGGGTCAGAAGTGTAAAATCTATTATAAGCCGTTTTATCGCCGTGAGGACTTTGACGATGAGCGATATATGCCTGTGTTTTCACCGACAGCTTACCCAGGTCAAACCGTTTCCATGATGGTCTATGTAGATCGCTACAGCGGCGAGAGCATCATTCTAAACCCATATGTGCGCAACACTTCAACTAAGGAGGATGTTTTGCTAGGCGGAATGGTTATCAAAGCTGCTGGATGGAATCCCATAACATTTACGATTCCCCAGCTGGATGGGGCCATGGTGGATGAAATTGGACTGCTGTTTGAGGCGAACTCTCCGGAGAAGAACAGAGACTTTGGCTGCCTATATATTGACGATTTCTCCATAACTGGCAAGGCAAGTTACACAATAGATATTTCAAAACAGAAGAAAGAGTTTGCTTCGATTACTCCATTTTCCCATAACCACGGTGCGTGGGAGATTGAACAGGGTGTGATGGAAGCCATGTGCCTTGAGCATGCCGAGGCCATGACTGGCAATTACTATATGGCAGATGTGAGGGTCACTGGGGAAATTATCCCTCACACAGGGAAAAGTCATTTAATTTCAGCAAGGGTGCAGGGTGTACTGCGGGGCTATTACGGTGGATTCACTGCTGATGGCGTGACGATATATTGTAATAACAATGGCATGAAAAGCTTGGCGACCTACCCCTTTGATTGGGAATACGACAGAAAATATTTGGTGGAATTTACAGTGAAAGGTGATCTGTTGACCTTTTCCGTGGATGGCAAGCAGGTGCTGCAGGTCCATGACAATACCCATGCCTATGGAATGGCAGGCTACGCCATGTACGAGATGGGAAGAAGCAGCTTTGGCAACTTATCAATAGAAGAACTATAATTGGAGGAGGGAAAATATGATTACAACTGCTGATTTAAGAGCCAATAAAGACCTTGCGAGGAGTAAGGCAGTAGGATGCATCAGTGGACTTGCTATTGGTGATTCCTTTGGTGATGCATCCAGAATGCAAAGCAACCGCGAAAACTATGGGATTACTACCGACTTTAACAGCGGCGCCTCCTGGAGTACGGATGACACAGAGTTTGCATTGCTGACAGCAAAGATACTGATAGGCTGTAAGGGCAAGCTGACGACTGATGATGTTGTAAAGGCATGGTTTGAGGATGTTGTGGTTCAGGATGAGTTTAAGCGTGGTGGGGCAAGCGAAATCTCTGCTGCCAACAACCTGCGTCGTGGCATTCGACCACCGGAGTCCGGCAAGTTCAGTACTTTCCATATGAGTGACGGTTCAGCAATGCGCATTGCACCTGTGGGCATTATCTGTGCAGGGGATCCTGAGCGTGCTGCTGCAATGGCAGAGATCGACGCTTCTATCAGCCATTATGCAGATGGTATCTGGGGTGCACAGGCTGTTGCTGCTGCTGTTTCCGTTGCCATGGTAGACGGCACGATGGAGGAAATCATTGATGCTGCTATGAAGGTTATTCCAAAGGATTCATGGCTGTACGCATCAATGAATACAGCCTTTGATATTGTAGAAAAAGCCAATGGTTCTATCATCGATGCATGGATGCCACTTCATGATGCCCTGCGTGCAAGTACATGGGCAACTACCGCAGAGGCCATTCCGTCTGCCTTTGCTTGCTTAAAGATGGCCCACAGTGAATTTAAGAAAGGCGTAATTTTAGCCGGTAACTTTGCACGGGATGCAGACACCATAGGTGCTGTCGCTGGAGCGATATTGGGTGCAAAATACAGCGTAACAGAAATTCCTGCTCACTGGGTAGCGAAAACACGCTTTCCATCTGGCACATGCCTCACTTTCACCAAGGGAATTGACTTGATACAGATTGGTGAGCAGCTTGCTGATTTGATTTAAGACTACAGATAAAGCTTATTGTGAGACGATCAACTTTGTGATCCATAAGGTAAATATCATACAAAGATTGAGGTGGTTTCAATGAAAATATTAAATTTTGGTTCACTGAATGTGGATTATGTATATGAAGTTGAGCATTTTGTATCACCGGGGGAGACGATTTCCTCCAATGATCGCTGCTGCAGCCATAGCTGTATCTAAATTGGGAGCAGCTTGTTCAATACCATCCTTGAAAGAAGTCGAGGATTTCATCACAGCATTAGATAAATAATAAAGGTGAGACACCGTACATAAGAATTTATGAGAATAAAAATACCTTCTGACAGATAAAATCAGAGGGTATTTTTTTCTAATGATGAATAGGATATAATTATATTTATTTTGAGCTACGATTTCTTCATACAAAATGAAAACGCTTACGTAGTTATGAATGAAAGGCTAAAGCGAGGTGGGAATGTTGGAGGATGTAGACCATAAGATCATAGAGGCTGTATTAAAGGGCGATGGAGACAAATTTGGTGAGCTCATTGGGCGATACAAAAATGGTGTGTATTCCGTCTGTATGCGAATGGTGGGGGATGCGGAGGAAGCCAGGGATTTATCTCAGGAGACATTCATCAAAGCCTACAATAGCTTGCAAAGGTATAACCCGGAGTACAAATTTTCTACATGGATCTTTAAAATCGCAACGAACCTCTCTATCGACCATCTTAGAAAGAAAAAACATCAGGCTTTGCCTCTGGATGAAAAACTAAGTATGCCTTATGATACGGCCAGCGCGGAGAATATGTACCTGCATCATTATAATAAGAATGAAATCGAGCGTGTGATACAGGAGTTGCCCTATGATTATAAGGCTTTGGTGATACTATATCATAAGGAAGGATTATCTTACCAAAGTATATGCGATGTGATGAACTTGCCCATGTCAAAGGTGAAAAACAGGCTCCATCGTGCCAGAAGTATATTGAAGGAACGATTAAAGGAAATAAAGGAGGAGGAATCTATATGGACTGCAAAAGAGCTTCAGATCTAATGATGAAATATTTTGATCAAGCGATCAATAACATTGAAAAAGAAGAATTAAGTTTTCATATAAATGCGTGCAGCACATGTAGGTTGGAATTCCAGTGGATGAAGCAAGCTTTGGAAGGTGTCCAGGAACTAGAAAATTTTGAAGCGCCAGAAAACTTTGAGGTGGAAATCCTTGAACAGCTTGACTTGAATCGTTATGGATCAAGGCAGGTTCCAAGCAAGACGAAATTCTGGTTGGCTTTGACGGTGCCCAGTTTATTTGCCTTATTGAGCATCGGACTTTACATTCATTATGGTACGATTGATTGGAAGTCAGGATATACAGGAATTGTTGCGTTTATGAGATTCATCGACCTGGGGAATCGTTTGTATGCTTTACTGGGCCTGACAGGAAAGACCATAGGAAAAACGCTCTTTGTACTTGTAAAGGGATTCAAATATATGTCGACCTTTTTAAACAGCCGAATGGGGATTTATTTGACCATTGTGGCATTTCTATGCAGTATTTTGATGCTCACCCAGTATGTGTTAATAAAGCTTACAGATATCTATGGGCATAGAGGAGGCAGATCCTATGAAAAATAAAGGAATTCGTATCATGATCGTGACAATCATCCTTATGATTTTGATAACAGGCACTGTATTTGGCAGCAGTGTAAGACAGGTATCCGATATGATGGGTATTTTCGAGGATATCCATGTACCTAAGGATACGGTGGTTTATGGCAGTACAGTTGCAATCTTTGGAGATATCCTTATGGAAGGAAAGGTAAATGGAGATGTCGTTGCAATCTTTGGTGATATTAAGGTCGACGGCAGTGTGAGTGGAGATACGGTGGCGATTTTCGGCGACATTCATATTACAGCGCAAGGTAGTGTGGGAGGCAATGCCATCCAAATGCTGGGCGGTAAAATGGTTACAGCGCCAGGGGCTAGAGTGGGCGGCGAAAAAATAAGTGTTGCAAGTTTTAGTATTGGAGGCCTTTCTGGTTTGGGTGCTTTATTGGCACTGATATTTTCTCTAACCTTGGGGAAGGTTATCATTGGATACGTCTTTTCAATCTTAGCAATCCTGTTATTGCCAGATCGCTTTGACCATATGGCTTTGGCAGTGAATTATGATATAGGAAAAAATTTCATCATTGGAATTTTAGTGATTGTAGGCTTCTATGTATTGGCAGCCATTTTGGTGATGGTCGTCATAGGCATTCCTTTCTTATTGCTGCTGATACCATTGATGGGACTTTTATCTTTTACGGGTAATACGGCAGTGAAGCTTGCCATCGGAAAAAAGATTGAAGCAGCATTGAATAAGGATTGGTCACAGATGATGGAGCTGTTCATAGGAACCTTAATCTATGGGGTTATCGAGCTAACCCTTATAGGGAAGTCCTTGATATTTGTAGGAAAAGCTATTGGTATTGGTGCAGTCATTGATAGCAAATTTGGAAAACCAATCCTCTCCTTAGAACCACCTAGGATGAGTGACAATTAGAAAGGGAGGCTGAATGTATGAAGGGAAGGATATACCTACTCATTTTGGTGCTTTTGATAAGTTCGTTGCCGATCGTGGCCTTTGCCGACAATGATCAGACAACTAATATTGTGATAAAGCAGGATGAGAGCTTACCCAAAGACTTCTTTGGTGCTGGAGATAGTATAAGAAATCATGGAACGGTTCAGGGTGATGTATTTGCAGCCAGTGGAGAGTTTGAAAACACGGGTACTGTGAAGGGTGACATTCTTGCAGTCGGTAGGAGCAGCGTCATCGATGGAATGGTAGAAGGTGACGTAAGGGTAGCATCAGGTACCGTGGTCATCGAGGGAGAGGTCGAAAAAAATGTAACAGCTTTTGCAGGAGATTTTTCCATGGCAGAGGGTGCTGCAGTAGATGGAAGCATCAATGTTTTTGCAGGGAATATCATTATTGATGGCATTGTTGGTGGAGATTTAAGAAGTGGCGCAGGAACGGCTCAAATCAATGGTGTTGTTAAAGGAGATGTTTGGCTAGAGACAGATCAAATCAATTTTGGCCCCAATGGGAAGATAGAAGGAAATCTTGTCTATAGCAGTGAAAGAGAACTGCAGATTCCTGAAGGTGTTGTGGCAGGAAAGGTTGAATATAAAAAATCTCAGATTCGTATAAATGACGAGGCAAAGAAAAAGGCTGAGGAAGGTATTAAGGTGATGCATATCGTCTGGAAGGCTGCTGGTATAGCTGCCTATCTGATTATTGCCACGATTCTTACCCTGCTCTTTAGCAGATTTATGCTGGGAACAGCTGATACCATCCAAAGGAAGCCATGGCATGCCATAGGAATTGGCCTAGTGGCATTGATCGTGACTCCAGTGGCAGCCATTCTTTTCATGATTACGGTGATCGGCATTCCTTTGGGTGTGATATCCTTTGTTCTATATGGTCTAGCCATCTATTTGGCCCAATTGCCTGGCGCACTCTGGCTTGGAAGGCTGATTTTGAAAGGGGAAGAAAAGCCGCTGCTTCCTATCTTGCTTGGTGTATTTATTTTAAGGCTGGTATCCTTCATTCCTTATCTAGGTGGATTTGTCTCTTTCTTGGCGGTGTCTTTTGGGATGGGTGCATATTTGATAAATATTGTGGATGCTATTCAGAATAGTAAAGGTCTCAAAGTGATAGAAGAGTAGGCTGTATGAAAACGGGTGATGGAATATCACCCGTTTTTGCATATAGTGTTGTTTTATCATGATATTAAATGTTAAAATTGGATGTTAAATCATTTAAGACAGAATTGTAGAAAAATACGACGCAACGATAACGGTTGGACAGGGTCGTCCAACCCTACAAAACCTCAGAGAATCATGTTTTCTGTAGGGAACGATGCGCCGATCCCTACGGTTGTGACGCATCTTTTATTAATTATGCAAGAGAATTAGGGTTCTAAGTCATAGATTTGTATATATCTAGTTCGTTTACAAATAATAAATGATGGGAAGATGATTTCAATTCAATGAACTAAAGAGGTGACATAAGATGGCAAGTAAAGAACAACTCCATGCAGTAGCCTCCCTATGTAGTGAGTATCGCCCAATCGGCGGAAGTGGACTTACCTCCTCGACCCAGTGCCCCATCAGCTGTGAAAATTGTGGACACTTCACGAAGGAGCATAAATGTGATATCGATTTAGTAGATGAGATTCTTGTGAACATGGATCAGACGTAAACACGATGATCAAAAAAATAAGCAACTTCTGTTGCTTATTTTTTTTCGCTATCATCATTGATTTCTTCTGCGTTTTCACTGATGATTGAATTCACATAGGTTGTTTCATTTACAGCGGATAACATGCCATCAGGCATGACATTCACCTCACCAAGGCGATGTAGTAAGGATTCGTTTTCCCCTGATACATCGTTATCTAAGGCATCAGGATTTTTTGCTTCATTTTGATTTGCTTCCTTTTCTTCCGTCTGAAATTGGGGATGATTATCTTTTTCCATGGACATCAGCTCCTCATATTGAATTCCTTGTCCATATTAGTATCTCTTAAAAAAGAAGAAGTATAATAGAAAAAAAGAAAGGGACAATAGCAAATTTTTTTTTATTGCATATATAGTAATGATAGGTTTTTTCTAGATGGATAGGGAAAGGAGCTGCAAATATGGGAGAGGAAGTTGCAAGGCAAGCGATCAGCTTGTTCAACATGGATTATCTATCTTCAGTAACTACCATGGTATTGGCAGTAAATCTAATTACACAAGTGATCAAAGAAATCTTTTTAGACGAAAAAACAAAGGAAATGATCCCTAAACTGATTTCCTTCATGGCATCTTTTATAGTAATCGGTGTGCATCACTATACCCTATGGACACAAAACCCAGCTGTTTTCAATCAATCTCTGATAGAGTTTGTATTCCTCGTCTTTTTAAATACCATATTGATTGCCGGGTTATCCATGGGAAATTACAAAGTACTGAACCTCACCAAGGAAAAGGAAATAAAAAGACTACAGACGCAAGCCGTGACAGAGGAAAAAGAGCCGAAGGCAGTGGAACCAATCCAGATGGAGGAGAGGGGAGAATTGCATTAGGAAATATAAATGGTTTTGCTATTTACAAATGATTTGGATATAATAAAAAGGACATACAAAAGATAAGTGCAGGTGAGTCGTATGAGGGACAATAGAAGAGGGAAAAACGGAGAATACTTATTGACTTTGGCCATAGAGACAAGCTGTGATGAGACCTCTGCTGCTGTGTTAAAGAATGGGCGAGAAGTTCTATCCAATGTGATATCCACTCAAATAGAGCAGCATAAAAAATTTGGTGGTGTCGTGCCGGAGGTGGCCTCTAGAAAGCATGTGGAAAATGTGGATATGGTCATTCAGGATGCCCTGGACGAAGCAGGTGTCAGCCTCAGACAAATTGATCATATTGGGGTTACTTATGGCCCAGGTCTGGTAGGGGCGTTGTTGGTAGGCGTGTCAACAGCAAAGGCCATGGCATATGCTTTAAATATACCTTTGATTGGGGTCAACCATATCGAGGGGCATATCTATGCCAACTTTATTGAAGATCCAACATTGGAGCCTCCTTTTTTGTGTTTGATCGTTTCAGGAGGGCATTCCCATTTGGCTTATATAAAGGACTATGGTCGATATGAAATCATGGGTAAAACCAGGGATGATGCGGTGGGTGAGGCCTTTGACAAAGTAGCAAGGGCCATGGAACTAGGATACCCTGGTGGACCTATTATTGATCAGCTGGCAAAGCAAGGGGATCCCAACGCCATCCATTTTCCCCGCGTATACTTAGAAAATGACAGCTACGATTTCAGCTTCAGTGGCTTAAAGTCAGCGGTGCTAAACTATCTGAATTCCCAACGGCAAAAGGGTGAAGGGATCAAAGTAGAGGACGTGGCTGCAAGTTTTCAGCAGGCTGTGATGGAGGTGCTCATCCACAAGACCCTAGAGGGAGCGAAACAAAAGAATGTGGATAAAATTGTATTAGCGGGCGGTGTAGCCGCCAACAGTGCGCTCAGAGAAGGATTAAAGAAGAAAGCAGCAGCCTTAGGATTTGATGTAAAATATCCTTCCTTGCAGCTGTGTACAGACAATGCTGCCATGATCGGATGTGCTGCATACTATAATTATTTGAAGGGCAATACGGCAGATTTGTATTTGAATGCTGTACCCAATCTAAAGCTTGGGCAGTTATATGAAAAACATAGGTAATATGTAATATATTGAAGGGAACGACAGTTTTTGGCGTTCCCTATGCAATATCAGAAATCCATAGTATTTATAGAATTTTAACCAAATATTAACTTTGTTGCGATAAAGTTTACAAGAAATTATTGTTTCTACCAAAATGTGAATACTTGTGTGGATGAAATTGTGGATAATGTGGACAAATAAAAAAACATAGGGGAAAAACAACTTTCCTATGTGGATAAATATGTGGATTCTGTGGAAAAAGTGTGGATAAAAGTATGCAGAAATCCACTTATGATATATATGCCCTAAATATGAAAAATATAACATGTATTTTCATGTATTTTAAGGTAAAAAAATGTAGTTTGGTTAACCAAACTACATTTTTTCTTCAACATATTTTACGATATCACCAATGTTTTTGAATCCTTCAGCATCTTCATCTGGAATCTCTACATCGAATTCATCTTCAATTGCCATGATGATCTCTACTGCATCCAAAGAATCTGCTTCTAAATCCTTCATTAAAGAAGTTGACATTGCGATCTCTGCATCATCATCCAATCCTAATTGCTCAATAATAATGTTCTTTATTTTTTCAAATACCATTTTGTATATACCTCCCTTTAAAATTTGTATATATCACCACCGCGGTGGGGTTTAACGTGTTTATTTTACCATATATGTATGAAAAATACTATAGAAAGATTCGTAAAACCAAGGAGAAATAAACTTGTCATTCTTTACATTAAGTTTAACATATAACCTGGCAACTATACATCCATTTTTCATCTTTTTCTTTCGACGCTTCTTAGGATTTCTTATCCTACATACCGAGAAATGTTGACAAAATGCGGTTGCATGATGGACGAATTCGTATCTCTCCACAATAGGATTTAAAAAAGTAGTTACAAACATACGATGAAAATAATACCATGAATATAGGATAAAAGGACCGTATGAAAACATATCCCAATAGTTACATCCTCTAGAAATGAAAGAGGTGATCCTATGCTAAAAAATATAACTACGGGAGAAATGCTGGTTCATAAGCTAGAGCATGCTGATACACCAGCGAAAGCAGTCCAAGGTTTGCTAGGAAGAAGTAGGATCGAAGACAACTATGCTATGATTATATATCATTGTCAATCGATTCATACCTGGTATATGAAATTTTCCATAGATGTTATTTTTTTAGATCCCTACAAGCGGGTGCTTTGCATTGTGAAAAACATGGCACCATGGCGATATATTGGCTATATTAAAGGCAGTGAATATGCCATTGAATCGAAGGTCAACAGTTTCTCCAGCCGTATTGCCATAGGGGATCAATTGGCGTGGTAAGCTTCTATAGCTATTTGAATTTTTCAGTAACGTAGTGATGAATTTCTTCTGCCACATCTCTAGCCATTCGAACAGCCTCCACCACGTTTTTAGCGCCTGTTACTACATCGCCAGAAGCATAGACTCCTTCTCGCGTGGTCATACCGTGGGTGTCTGTAACCAATAATCCTCGGTCGTTGATATCGATGCCCTCCGTGGTAGAAACGATGTTGTTCTGAGGACCTTGACTCGCTGCGATCAACACACTATCGGCAGAAATAATGAATTCTGAGTCTGGTATGATTTGAAGCTTCTCGTCGAGGATTGTTGTCTTTACACATTTTATGCCTCCATCAAGAATCTCTATAGGAGAAGTGAAGAACTGGAATTTTACACCATCAATTTTTGCCATGTCGATTTCTATATCTCGAGCGGGCATACTTTCCCGATCTCGACGATAAAGGATCATGACTTCCTTGGCACCATTGCGGATGACAGTTCTTGCTACATCCATGGCTGAATTACCGCCTCCGATGACGCATACCTTGTTGCCCAATGTATAGGCTTCTGGACTGCGTAGATAGTCAATGGCATAATGGACGTGGCCCAAGCTTTCCCCTTTGATGCGAAGAACATTGGGTCGCCAAACACCAGTACCAATAAAGACAGCATCATAGCCATCTTCAAAAAGGGTGTCGATGGTAATGACAGGACCGATTAAGGTATTGGGTCTAATTTTGACACCCATAGATAGAAGTTTTTGCCCGATTTTGTCTAAGATGGTTTTTGTCAATCGGAACTCAGGAATACCGTAGCGGAGGAAACCTCCTACCCGATCTTGGGCTTCAAAGAGGGTTATTTTATGGCCTTTGCCTGCCAAATAGAAGGCAGCAGTCAAGCCTGCTGGGCCTGAGCCGATGACGGCAATGCGGCTATGCAACGAAGTTGCTGGATCCTCGGAAACCCGTGTTAAAAAATATTCGGAGATATAATTTTCAATATTGCTAATCCTTACGGGTTCTCCTTTTCTGCCCAAGATACAATGACCTTCGCATTGGTGTTCATGGGGACACACAAGGGAGCATATGATGGAAAGAGGATTGTTCTCAAAAACTCTCTTGCCAGCCTCGTCAATGGAGCCATTTAAAAAATCTGAAATAAATCCAGGAATATCTGTGGCGATGGGACAGCCTTTTCGGCATTGTGGGTTTTTACATTGTAAACAGCGTTGGGCTTCTTTGATAAGGTCTTTGGACATAGTGGGCCTCCTAAATTAATATATTATGAGTAATTCTAATATATTTTAGGGACTTTTACAATAAATATTCTAATCATTGCATAATTACTTATAAGAAGACATTGTTAAGATTATATGTTTATATTTTATAGTATTACAATGCAGAACGTAATGAGTGTAGGGGTGGACGCCCCTGTCCACCCGCCAATGTTTTTGATGACATCAACGGACGGACAGAGTCGTCCGTCCCTACAAAAATCAACATGATGACTTAACAATGCCTATACCTATAAAAAAAGGGACAAGCAAGCCTGTCCCTTTTGGTAGTGTGTACTTATCAATCAATATATTCCTCCCATTTGCTATAAAGAGCTTCAAGTTCTCCTTTAAGCTGGGTGGTTTCATCATGAATTTCTCGACTGCGTTGCGGATTTGAATAGATTTCTTCCTGACACATGAGGGTCTCCAGATCTGCAATACGTGCTTCGATAGCAGCAATCCTAGTCTCGATGGATGTCTGTTCCTGCTTGCGTTTTTTTGTTTCTTCCCTTTTTTCTCGTTCCTTTTTTCTTTCATCCTTCATTTGGGTTTTGGTTTTCAACGTTTCATTTTCTTCATCTATGGGATTTTGAAGTTCCAGCTTTTTTTCTTGATAATAGCGATAGTTGCCGAGATACTGAAGAACGCCATCTGGGGAAAGCTCCAAGATCTTATTGGTGACCTTATTTAAGAAGTAACGATCATGGGAGATGACCAACAAAGTACCATCATAGCCCAGGAGCGCATCCTCCAGAACTTCCTTGGAAGCAATGTCCAGGTGATTGGTAGGCTCGTCCATAAGGAGAAAATTTGCCTTGGATAGTACAAGCTTTAAAAGGGCTATACGACTTTTTTCACCACCACTTAAAGTGGAAATGATTTTAAAGACATCTTCACTACTGAAAAGAAAAGAACCCAAAAGGGTACGAACCTCCGTCTGAGTAAAACGAATATTCTCTTGCCAGATCTCATCAATAATGGTATTGGAGAGGTTCAAATCAGATTGTTCTTGATCGTAGTAGCCAAGGTTTACATGATGTCCTACCTTCATCATGCCTGTGTCATAATTTAGTTTTCCCAACAGTATTTTCAATAGGGTAGATTTTCCTATGCCATTTGGGCCAATCAAACCAATTTTATCTCCTCGGTAAACTTCAAAATCCACATTTTGAAAAAGTCGATTATCTTCGAAACATTTACTCAGATTTTCTACCTTTAATACATCGTCACCACTTTTGATCTGGGTTTCAAAACGGATTTTTGTCCGCTTGTTGTACCATAGGGGACGGTCTATCGTTTCAACATGATCCAAACGCTTTTCACGGCTTCTTGCCCTCTTGGCCAGCTTTTCCGTACCATGCTGTTTGAAACGACGAATGATTTCTTCCTGACGATGAATCTCTTTTTGCTGGGTTTCATATTCTTTTAATTGCTGCTCAAATAGAACCTTTTTTTTGTCCACATAATCACTATAGTTGCCTTGATAGATGGTCAAAGAAGTATTTTCGATCTCAAAGATCTTGTCAACAATTTCATCTAAGAAATATCGGTCATGGGATATGATGAGGATGGTACCCTTATAAGCTTTGAGAAAGGCTTCTAACCATTCAGTAGCTTCGATATCCAGATGGTTTGTGGGCTCGTCCAGCATGAGGATATCTGGCTGCTTCAATAGGAGCTTGGCCAAGTTTAATCGAGTTTTTTGGCCACCGCTTAATTGATAAATGGGTTGATCAAACTCTTCATCTCGGAAGCCAAGACCTTTTAGAACACCTCGAAGCTCACTTCGATAGCCATAGCCATTTCGATTTTGAAACTCATCGGACAAGTGGGCATAGGTCTCCATCAGCGAATGCAATGCATCGCTGTTGCTGCTTTCACTAGCTCTTGCAATATCTTGTTCCAAAGATCTAAGATTTTCTTCCATGGTAATAAGCTCTTGAAACACCTGAAGTACTTCTTGAAAAATGGTGTTTTCCTGTTGCAGCGTGCTGGTTTGCTCCAAATAACCGATGGAAAGATTTTTAGACAGATAAATATCGCCAGCATCGTGGGGATATTGACCAGTGAGTATCCGAAAGAGAGTTGTTTTGCCAGCACCATTGGCTCCTACGATTCCTACCTTATCTCCCTGGTTGACAGAGAAGGAAATTTGGTCTAAAATCACATCTATACCAAAGGATTTCGATAGGTTGTTGCATGATAAAATAATCATAAAAATCCTCCAAACTTTTAAGTCAATGCACAATATTATTGTACCAAAAAAGAGATACGAAGAAAATCCTTGCTCTCATAATGTGTGTCATAAAGCGGTAGAATATATAGGAAGCATTTTTATGCAACCTAAAAATTGACAGAATTATAGCAAAATGTTATAATTTTAATCAAAAATTATATAAAAATAGGAGAAGATTTGGATGGAGAAAGATAGCGCAAAAATTTCCATGGCTGTAATCAGAAGATTGCCTAAGTATCATAGATATCTAAAAGATTTATTGGATAGAAATATTACAAGAATATCCTCCAAAGAACTAAGTAAAGTTATCGGTTTTACTGCATCCCAAATCCGACAGGACTTAAATAATTTTGGGGGTTTTGGTCAGCAAGGTTATGGTTATAACGTGGATGCTCTGTACGATGAAATTGGAAAAATCTTGGGACTAGATAAAACCTATAGCACCATTGTCATTGGTGCAGGAAATTTAGGGCAAGCCATTGCCAACTATACAAATTTCGAAAAGTCAGGCTTCGTACCAAAAGCCATGTTTGATATGAACCCCAAGCTAGTAGGGTTGAAAATTAGAGACATAGAAATCCATGATATTGATACGGTAGAGAAATTCATTCAAGAGCATAATATAGATATCGGAATTATCTGTACCCCTGGACCGCAGGCCCAGAGTGTTGCTGATAGATTAATTAAGGGTAGAATAAAAGGGATTTGGAATTTTGCTCCCATCGATCTAACGGTACCGGATGAAATCGTGGTAGAAAATGTTCATTTGAGTGAGAGCTTGTTTACACTATCCTTCTTACTAAGGCATAACCAGTTATAAGTGGAGGAGTCCATCTCTTAGAGGTGGACTTTTGTTTTAATGGTTAGTGGTGTTGGGGTGGAGTTATAGGGGATAGAAGAAAAGCAAAAATCGCAAAAAATGTTGTCTGGAAAAAAAGACAGTGTGCGATAAAATGGACAATTGTTAGTTATGTATTTAACAAAATAGACATGGAATTGCAAAATTTTTAAAAGAGTGTACATTATTTTGTACACTCTTTTTGCATAAAAGATAAAATAAATCCATCGGTAGGATAGCCGCTTACGAGGTGAATGACAGGAATAAGGAGTATAGTGCCTTGAATAAAACTGATTATTTTTTAACGATATCTATTAACTTGGCACAGAATATGCATAATATATCCCTGGAATTTGTTAAAAAAATGTTCATATTAAAATATAGAGGAGGGAATCGATGTGCAATTTCAATTAACCAGAGAACAAGAAATGGTTAGAAAAATGTTAAAGGATTTTACGGAAAATGAGGTTAAACCTTTGGCAGCTGAGGTCGATGAAACGGAGCGTTTTCCAGTGGAAACCGTTGAGAAAATGAATCGTTATGGAATGATGGGGATGATCGTGCCTAAGGAGTATGGTGGTGCAGGAGCTGATGAGGTCTCCTATGCAATTACTGTAGAGGAACTTTCAAGAGCATGTGGGACTACAGGCGTAATTTGTTCTGCCCATAACTCTTTGGCTTGTTGGCCAATCCTTAAGTATGGTACTGAAGAACAGAAAAAGAAATATTTAGTACCTTTGGCAAAGGGTGAAAAAATTGGTGCTTTTGGATTAACAGAGCCTAATGCAGGTACAGATGCAGCAGGACAACAAACCATTGCAGTGTTAGATGGCGATGAGTGGGTATTAAACGGTACCAAGATATTTATTACCAATGGTGGAGCTGCAGATACTTATGTTATTTTCGCCATGACAGATCGCTCTAAGGGTGTAAAAGGTATATCTGCATTTATTGTAGAAAAGGGAACGCCAGGGTTCAGCATTGGTAAAAAGGAAAAGAAGATGGGAATTAGGGGCTCTGCAACGACAGAACTAATCTTCGAAAATTGTAGGATTCCAAAAGAGAATTTATTAGGTTCTATAGGCAAAGGATTTGGTATTGCCATGTCTACTCTAGATGGCGGAAGAATCGGTATCGCAGCCCAAGCATTGGGTATCGCCCAAGGTGCACTGGATGAGACAATCAAGTATATTCAACAGAGAGAGCAATTTGGAAAACCAATCGGTAAGTTCCAGGCATTGCAGTTTGATGTGGCAGATATGGAGACAAGGGTTAATGCAGCACGATGGATGGTTTATAACGCTGCATGGAGAAAATCAGCAGGTTTATCCTATGGGAAAGAGGCAGCTATGGCGAAACTGTTTGCTGCAGAGACAGCGATGGCTGTGACCACGAAGGCTGTTCAACTCCATGGTGGATACGGCTATACACAGGATTATCCTGTAGAACGAATGATGCGTGATGCAAAGATTACGGAAATCTATGAGGGAACATCGGAAGTACAAAGAATGGTCATTGCGGCAGCAGTGATTAAGTAGAGGGGGGTTCATTCATGAAAATAATTGTTTGTGTAAAACAAGTACCTGATACAAATGAGGTTAGAATAGATCCAGTGAAAGGAACTTTGATTCGGGATGGTGTTCCAAGTATTCTGAACCCAGACGATAAAAATGCTTTGGAAGAGGCGCTAAAACTAAAAGATCAAAGAGATGACGTTCATGTAACAGTTATTACCATGGGGCCACCTCAAGCGGATGAAATGTTGAGAGAATGTCTTGCTATGGGGGCTGATGAAGCCGTTCTTTTAAGTGACAGAGCTTTTGCTGGTGCTGATACATGGGCTACTTCCAACACATTGGCGGCAGCTGTACGGAAAATTAGTGAGTATGATATCATTTTTGCCGGTCGTCAAGCTATCGACGGAGATACTGCCCAGGTAGGACCACAGTTAGCAGAAAGACTGGGAATCCCACAGGTTTCCTATGTACAGAATTTTGAGGTTCAAGGAGATGTGATTCAGGTTCAGAGAGCATTAGAGGATGGTTATGAAGTGATTCAAGTGAAAAAGCCTGTACTCCTAACAGCCATCAAAGAATTAAATCATCCAAGATATATGTCCATTGGAGGCATCTACGATGCTTACCGATCTAAAGAGGTAAAGGTATGGGCATTGTCCGATATCCATGTCAATAAAGATGACGTAGGTTTAGAAGCTTCACCTACCCAGGTAAAACGTTCCTTCACACCAGAGCCAAAAGGAAAAGGCATTATGTTAAAAGGTAACACGAAGGAAATGGTAGAACAGCTTGTTGTAAATTTAAAGAAAAAACATGTGATATAGGGGAGAAATGGAGGGAGACCGATGGCAATTTTTATATTAGAAGATAAATGTATTGGATGTAAGCTCTGTTTAAAGTCTTGTCCGTTTGATGCCATAGAGATGGTGGGTAAGAAAGCAGTGATTACAGATAAATGTGTTGCATGTGGTGCCTGTCTTGAGGCATGTAAATTTGAAGCCATTATTAAGGAAGAGTCAGGAAAAGAAAAGAAAGATCTTACGCAGTATAAGAATGTGTGGGTATTTGCAGAACAAAGACAGGGAAAAATTATGCCTGTTGCCATTGAACTGCTAGGAGAAGGTAGAAAGCTAGCCAATGAAATCGGGGTAAAACTCTGTGCCGTATTGTTAGGAAATAAGGTAGAAGGATTGGCGAAAGAGCTTACTCAGTATGGTGCAGATACTGTGTATTTGGCTGAACATGAATTGCTGGATAAATATACGACAGATGGGTATACAAAAGTAATCAGTGATATGATAGAAGCATTGAAGCCAGAAATTGTGCTGATGGGCGCTACCCATATTGGTAGAGACTTGGCACCTAGGGTTGCGGCTAGGGTAGATACAGGTTTAACAGCAGACTGTACAAAACTGGAAATTGATCCAGAGGATAAAAAGCTATTACAAACACGTCCTGCCTTTGGTGGAAACATCATGGCAACCATCGTTTGCCAAAATCATAGACCACAGATGTCTACTGTACGTCCAGGGGTTATGGACAAGGCGAAAAAAGTGGAGAATGGCGCTGGTGAGATTGTTCCTTTCTCAGTTGTTTTGGAGAAAGACCATATCCGCACAGAGGTTCTTGAGATTGTGAAGGCTGATAAACAACAAGTTGCTTTGGAAGAGGCAGAGATCATCGTCGCTGGTGGTAGAGGCTTAGGTAAAGCTGAAGGATTTGCATTGTTGAAGAAACTGGCGGATAAGCTTGGGGGTGTTGTTGGAGCATCCCGTGCAACGGTAGATGCAGGCTGGATTGATCATGACCATCAGGTTGGTCAAACTGGTAAAACAGTAAAGCCAAGAATCTATATTGCCTGTGGTATTTCTGGTGCTATTCAGCACATTGCAGGTATGCAAAGTTCTGATGTGATTATTGCAATCAATAAAAATCCAGGAGCGCCTATCTTCCAAGTAGCAGATTATGGCATCGTGGGAGACCTTTACGATGTAGTTCCTGCATTAGTTGACGCATTAGACCGTGTAGACGACTTGATGAGTGCGTTGAAGGAAGTAGCAGTGACAGAATAGTTGACGTTTGGAGTTAAAAGTTAAAAGTTGAAAGTTGAAAGTTGAAAGAGTAACAAAAACTTACAACCTACAACTTACAACTTAGGATATGAAGAACGGGCAGTTGATCGTGGTGACAGCTGACCCGTTTTTTATTGTCTAAGAAAGTATAAATCTTAAGTAAGTTCAAATTAAGTAAGCACAATGGATGTAAAGATTGAGAAAATCAGACAATAAAAAATAGGGGTTGTAGGGGATGAAATCCCCTGCCGTACCAAGGAGGGTGCTTTTTTTATTTATTTGAAACACATTCTCAGTTATGATATAATTACACCAGTCTATAGAGTTAGGTGATGAAGATGGCAAACTACCATAAGGAAATCAATAAAATGATAGAGAGACTGGTACATCGCGTTTTAACTTATGATCGTACTGGCTTTAAAGCGGGTATGAAAGCGGAAACCTTATCCCTACTAGATATATATATATTGAAGAAAATCGGAGAGGTGGAGTCCAAAAAAATTTATGAATTGGTGAATGAAATGGAGATGGATCGTGGCATCGTGGCTTCTTCCACCAATAAGCTTGTGTCCTGCGGATTTGTAGAAAAGGAAAAATCTCAGGAGGACAAAAGAGTATTTATCCTTCGGTTGACAGAAGAAGGCAGACACTTATGGGAAAAGAACCAGAAAGTGCATTCAGATCTGCTGAACGCTGTATTAGGGGATGTAACCTTAAATGAAGAAAAGGCCATCTTAAAGTTTCTAAGCAAAATGAATCAGAGAACACTGCTTCGCAATGGGAATGAAAAAAACCTCAGCCAATAGGCGGAGGTTTTTATTTATGTAGAGCGAATTAACCTTGAACAGGAGCATCTACTGGGCATACATTAGCGCATGCACCGCAATCAATACATCCATCAGCATCGATCACATAAATGTCATCACCAGCGCTGATTACGTTTACTGGACATTCTGGTTCACAAGCTCCACAACTGATACAAGCATCTGTAATTACATAAGCCATAATATATTCCTCCTTCAATATTCATCATAATATTTGTCTAAGACGACAATTGTATTATAGCAAAAGGCTATAGGAAGGACAACAAAGAACAAATAAAAAAAGGAGAAAAAGGCTAATATATAATGATTATCATTGTATATCTATTCGTGAAAATGCACAATATATTTAGTTAGATTAGAAAATATGATAGAATAATAGTATTGCTAGTGGTTAGTAGTTAGTAGTTAGTGGTTGCCTCAAATTTAGGGGTCAGGAATCTAGCTTCAAACATCTAACCTCCAAAAAGGGAGGTTTTCCATGAAAGTTGTGGCATTGGTTGGGGAAAGTGGTACTGGAAAAAGCTATCGTGCGATCACTTTGGCACATGAGAAGGATTTGGATTGTATCATTGATGATGGTTTGTTTGTTCAGAAAAATAAGATAATTGCAGGAAAGTCTGCCAAAAGAGAGTCAACGGCAGTAGGGGCTGTAAAGAGAGCTCTCTTTCATGATGATGATCATCGGGATTTGGTGAAGCAGGCCATCCATGGAAGACAACCTCAAGGGATTTTGATTTTGGGAACCTCAGAAAGAATGGTAAAGAAGATTGCGGAGCGATTGGATATCGGGCCAATCCAGGAATTTGTATATATTGAGGATATTTCCACGGAAGAGGAACGAAAGATGGCAAGAAAACAGCGGGGCGATCTTGGAAAGCATGTTATTCCAGTACCAACCTTTGAGATTAAGCAAGATTTCTCGGGGTATTTTATTGATCCCCTTAAGATTTTAAGACGAAGAAAAGACAATACCATAGATGTCTCGGAAAAGTCTGTAGTGCGGCCGACCTTCAGTTATATGGGCAGATATACAATTTCAGACAAAGTCATCTGTGATCTCGTTGCCCATGCGTCTTCGAAGATTATAGGTGTTTCAAAGGTAGCCAGAATTGATGTGATGACTGGACCTAATGGTGTAGTGATTACTATGGATGCAATCATGGTTTATGGTAATCCATTAAGAACCTTGGCGAAACAGATTCAAGAGCAAGTAAAAAAGGAAGTTGAATACATGACTGCATTGAATATTCTGGCAATTAACATCACGATAAAAAGTTTAGTCGTTTTAAGTTAGAGTGTTTACAAAGAAAAATGGGTGTGATATTATAATCTAGGAAATGAGGACAAGATGATAATCCTCATAGGAAAACATTTTCACACCCTTTTTGTATGCATTTTGCTTTTTTTTAATTGGTCTAGGTTAAAAAATTAACAAATTCAGATAATTGAAATAACTTAGGATAAAAAATGCAATACTAATCAAAAGAATAACTTAGTTAGGGTGTGGAATTGAGAGCTTTCAAAGTTTTGAGGCATCAACATGGTAGCGTATCCCATTTAGACGAAGCTTACGGATAAGAAACTTGCATGGATGTCTAAATCACTGGTACATGCCGTGTAATTATTTAAATATAAAAAGGGAGAAGTGATGTCATGAATACTTATGTTCAACAAGTGCTTGAAACTGTAAAACAAAGAAATGCAAATGAGCCTGAGTTTTTACAAGCAGTTGAAGAAGTACTGCACTCTTTAACACCTGTAATTGAAAATCATCCAGAATATCAAGAAGCAGGTATCCTAGAAAGAATGGTTGAGCCTGAGAGACAAATCGTTTTCAGAGTACCTTGGACAGATGATAATGGCAAAGTACAAGTAAATAGAGGTTTCAGAGTACAATTCAACAGCGCAATCGGACCTTACAAAGGTGGTTTAAGATTCCATCCTACTGTATACCTTGGAATCATTAAATTCTTAGGTTTCGAACAAACTTTCAAGAACTCTTTAACAGGTCTTCCAATCGGAGGCGGTAAAGGTGGTTCTGATTTCGATCCAAGAGGTAAATCTGACGCTGAGATCATGAGATTCTGCCAAAGCTTTATGACAGAATTATACAGACATATCGGACCAGACGTAGACGTTCCAGCTGGAGATATCGGTGTAGGCGGAAGAGAAATCGGTTACTTATACGGACAATATAAGAGAATCAAAGGTGCATTCGAAAACGGAGTACTTACTGGAAAAGGCTTAACATATGGTGGTAGCTTAATCAGACCAGAAGCTACAGGATTTGGTGTAACATACTTTGCTGAAGAAATATTAAAGCATGAAGGAGATACTTTCGCAGGCAAAACTGTTGCAGTATCAGGATTCGGTAACGTAGCGTGGGGTGCATGTATTAAGGTTGCTGAATTGGGTGGAAAGGTTGTAACACTTTCTGGCCCAGATGGATACATCTACGATCCAGCTGGTGTAACTGGTGAGAAGATCGAATTTATTGCACAATTGTTAAATGAAAACAAAGGTGCAAGCATTAAGCCTTATGCTGACAAGTATGGCGTAGAGTTCTTCCCAGGACAAAAGCCATGGGGCGTAAAAGTAGATATCATCATGCCTTGTGCGATCCAAAATGATATTACAATCGAGCATGCGAAGTCAATCGTTGCCAATGGTATTAAGTATGTTGTTGAAGGTGCAAACATGCCTACAACAAACGAAGCGGTTGAATATTTATTAGCAAATAAGGTAATTGTAGGTCCTGCGAAGGCTGCAAATGCTGGTGGTGTTGCTACTTCTGCTCTTGAAATGTCTCAAAACAGCATGAGAATGGCTTGGACAGCTGAAGAAGTAGATGAAAAGCTTCACCAAATCATGATCAACATCCATAGAGATTCTATGAATGCTGCTCAAAAGTATGGTTTTGGCTATAACTTAGTAGCAGGCGCAAACATCGCTGGATTCTTAAAAGTTGCTCAAGCGATGGTAGCACAAGGTTTAGTATAAGATCAAGATCAACAGGAGGAACCCTTTCGGGTTCTTCTTTTTTATATATGTACTTTTTGAAAAGACAGCAAACTCAATCGTCATCCTGAGCGCAGCGAAGGAACTCAGAGGGAAGATTTAAATGCGTGAGATCCTTCGCTACCGCTCAGGATGACAATCACTTCTTTATAGCAGTTTCAAGAGCCATGCTCGAAGAAATTTCGTTGGTAACATGCGATTTTTACAGTTTGGCAACGAATATTAAATTTCTAAGACAATAGGAAAAAAAGACTGGTTTTTATATTACAATAGAAGAAAGGAGGGATGTCAATGAGAAATAAATGGATTTATAAAGTCTTTATGACGTGTATGATATTGATTTTTGCATGGGGTGGAACTGCTTATGGTGAAGGTGTATCCTTTTATACGCCAAGACCCCAAGGGAATGTTATGGTTTCAAAACCAATGATCAGTTGGCAAATTATCCTAAATAACAATACGATAGAAGCCATAGATATGAAACTAGATGGCAGTAAGGTTGAGGCAAAATACAACAAAGAAACAGAATCTATTGAATACATACCATCAGAACCAATCAAAGGAGGACGCCATACCATTGATGTCAATGTAGGGCTACAGGGATGGTCTAAGCCCCTTAGTCGAAGCTGGCAGTTCACTGTGAGTGATCAGGCTGTAGAGCAACTTCCAATGGGTAGTGTAGAGCAAAAAATAGTTTTAGATTATGTCAATCAATATCGTGGGCAGTTTGAATTGAAACCTTTTCAATTGGAGCCATCATTAAATGCAGCGGCTTCAGCCCATGCCGATTATATGACCATCAATCAGGAGACCACCCACTTGGAATCAGCAAAGGAAAAAGGCTTTGTGGGAGCAACCCCTATGGATCGGGCGGGGAGCTTTGGTTATACCGGCGGTTATATCAGTGAGAATGTTAGTAGTGGACAAAAGGATTATAAGGAAGCGATTAATGGATTGGTGGATGCGCCATATCATCGATTGTCATGGCTAAATCCTAATCTTTCTGATTTAGGCTACAGCAGTCGAGAAAAGTACTATTCTTTCCTATTTGGAGGGAAGAAGGTGAAAGAAGATCAGGTGGTGGTATATCCCCTGGATAATCAGAAAGGTGTAGCGATTTCGTGGGATGGAAATGAAACACCCGATCCTCTAAGAATGCATAGGAAAAAGGAAAGGGTTGGGTATCCTGTTACCTTGTCTTATTTTACAGGAAAAAATATTACGAAGTTTTCTATAGACAAGGCGACGTTGAACGACAGTCAAGGAAAAAATGCTGAGATATTCTTAAATACGCCGCAGAATGATGACAATCTAAAAGACAGTATTATTATGATTCCTGTAGATTCTTTAAGTATGGGTGAGAAATATACGGCTGTGGTGAAAGGAACCATCGTTTTTGAAGACAAGACCGAGAAAAAGATTGATAAGACTTGGACCTTTGAAACATCAGTGTTTACAGATGTATTTGATCACTGGGGAAAAAATGATATTCTTGACTTGGGGAGTAAGAAGATCATTACGCCTAAAAAAGGTACGGAATACAAACCTGATGATAAGATTACCAGGGCTGAATTTGCTGAGTTTGTGGTAAATGTCTTAGATATACCTGTGAAGGATTATGAAGGAATTTTCAAGGATGTGGCAAAGGAAGCCAATAAGGCTGCCTTTATCGAGGCCGCTTATCGGACTGGCATCGTTAAAGGTGTGGGGGATGGAAACTTTGCACCGAACCGATGGATTACGAGGGAAGAAATTTCTGCCCTTGTTATGAGAGCCTATGAGAAAAAAGGAAATATGGAAAAAATCAAGGAATTGCCAGCCATTACCTTTGCGGATAAGTATTATATTAGTCCTTGGGCGTTGGGAGATATTAAAGCTGTGGTTCAATTGGGAATTATGAGAGGAAGATTAAACAATGAGTTTGCACCAAAGGATTATGCCACCAGAGCAGAAGCCGCAGTCATTGTGAAAGGATTGTTGGCTGCGTTATAGGAACAAAGTTGCCTATCGGCAATTTGTTTTCGCTAGGAAACCCTAGGTTTCCTTCGACGGCTGCAAGGCAGCCTGAGCACCTTCCTGAATGCGGCAAAGGGGAATCCCCTCTGCACACCCCATATATAGAAAATCAGGGGAGCATAATTTTCTATATATTAATATAGCATGGAAATGAAATGACTTTCGCTTCCATGCTATTTGCATTTAGTAGGTTGTTTTTTAAAAAAAATGATAATATCGTTTAGTTTCTGGAGGATATCGATAGGTAAGTCATCCACAGAGGATAATAATTGAGATAGGGCAGCATACTTTTCATCATCATAGATCTCCTTGCCTTCCAGGACATGATCGATCAGGGAGGTTGTTACATCTTGTACATTTCTGCCAAGCAAATAATCTATGGAAACCTGAAACAAATCTGCAATAGCGTTCAGGGTATATTCATCTTTCGGAAATCTAGAGCCTTGTTCATAGTTGCCTACGGCTTGGCGGGTGATTTTTAAATAATTAGCCAATTCTTCTTGGGTCATATGATTTTCTTCTCGAAGTTTTTTCAGTCGGATTGCAAAGGACATATTTATCACCTCTTGGATATATGGTAGCACAAAGAAAAATTATATCATATAGATGAAACAAAGCGTGTACAATACTTGAAAAAGACATGTAATGTAGCATATAATGAGAATAATGGTGTAAAAATTTAGGAGATTTGAAGGATGGAAAAAATATGATCAACCAACTGAGAGAAAGAGTAACGAAACAAATAAGAAGAGCATATGATAGCAGTTTTTATATTTATGAAGAGGAATGGAATGAGGTCTTAGGAGAGGTAATCCGACATTTGATTGCTCATAATATTTGCTTAGGAAAAGATATTCAATATGAAGAATTTATTGAAACCATCTGGCAGTATGTTTCATTGAAAAGAAACTGGTTGCAACAAAACCTGTAAACTGAAGATTAGCAAAAGTAAAAAATAAAAGGAATCTTTTATAGATTCCTTAAAGTATTCAGAAGCCCTTGAGAACTTCAGGACTTATATGAAGAAAAACATTCTTTATAATGCAATACCTGCTTCCTCAAAGGTAATCATTTCTTTCACCATATAAGTAGCGGCTTCCACAATGTTGAAGGCGATAGCAGCTCCGGAACCTTCGCCTAGACGCATTCCCATATCAAACATGGGTTGCAGTCCGATGAGGTCTAAGGCTGTTTTTCCACCTTTTTCTGCAGAACAGTGGGAGGGGATCAGATAGTCTTTTACCTTCGGTTCAATGGCACAAGCGATAATAGCAGCTGCTGTGGAGATGAAACCATCGACTACCACAGGAACGCCATGGGCAGCTGCGGCCAACATGGTACCAGCCATTCCACCAATTTCAAAGCCTCCAACCTTTGAAAGTACATCAATTGGATCATGGGGATTCGGTTGATTTTGTGAGATGGCCTTGCGGATCACATTTGCTTTGTGGTCTAGCTGGTCCGCAGCTAGACCAGCGCCTATGCCTACGACCTCGAATGGATCATAGTTCCCCATAACTGCTACAATGGCGGCGCTAGGGGTGGTATTTCCAATGCCCATTTCTCCTGTACCAATCAGATTTTTTCCAGTCTTTATCTGTTCTTCTGCAACCTCGATACCTATTTCTAAAGCTCGGATGGCTTCTTCCCTGGACATGGCAGGACCTTCTGCCATATTGCTTGTTCCATAACGTATTTTGCGCTGAAGAACTCCAGGATGATCTATATCAACAGCCACGCCGATATCGACGATGATAACTTCAGCACCAGCTTGCTTGGCAAAGGCACAAACACCCGTTACACCCTTGGCAAAGTTAGGAGTTTGTATGGCTGTAACGACTTGCGGATTTGGCGTAACCTTCTCTTGGTATACGCCATGATCGGCGGACATGACAATGACTACCTTATTGTCTACCGATGGATAAGTTTTTTTTGTGATGCCAGCCAGTTGGACTGCCAGATCTTCCAATCTTCCGAGGCTTCCCGGCGGTTTGATGAGGGAATCTACACGACTCCGTGTTTTTGTCATTGCTTCTTGATCTAGCGCTGAGATCATCCCTAGGGTTTGTTTAAGTTTTTCCATTTGATATTCCTCCTTTTATTCGTTAGGGGTTAAAGGTTGAAGGAAAGGGAGACAAATAAAAAAAGTCCATAGTTTTTTGCATAGGCAAAAAACCATGAACTTTACCATCCTTCATGTACTTCTAAAGCTTATAGGCAGGTCTCCTGGCTTGACATCTTCGTCTTTCACACCTTCCCGGAAAACCAGTGGTATCTTGTGATTGACTCCGTCCTACAGTGGCGGGACCGCTGAAGATTTTCACTTCATTCCCTATTCTCCCCTCTGGGGCACCTATAACCTCTAACATTTCTATGAAACAATATATTCGACGGAAATGGAAAATATCCTTCTTCGAAGTTGAAAGTTAGAAGTTGAAAGTTAGAAGTTGAAAGTTGTAGGTTGAAAACAGATGAGATAGAAAAAATAATTTTGGATTCGAATACTTTTAAAAGCTAGATTATAGGGTAAAGATAGAGACAAGCTTATAACTTGACCTATTGGAATAAGAAGGAGGAAATACCTTGAACTATAAAATAGTTGAAGAAAAAGATAAAGTGATATTAGAAGGCGTAGCGGATTTCGAATTATCCCATATCTTTGAATGTGGCCAGTGCTTTCGTTGGAATCGAGAAGTCGATGGCAGTTATACATTGGTAGCTCATAAAAAAATATTGAATGTGGCGAAGGAGAAAGATCAAATCATCTTTAATAATACGAATATTGAAGATTTTTATGGGATTTGGAAGACATATTTTGACTTGGGTCAGGACTATGGAGCGATAAAAAAGTCCCTCTGTAAAAATGATCCTGTCATGGAAAGAGCCATTGAAAAAGGATATGGGATTCGAATACTTAAACAGGATGAATGGGAAACCTTGATTTCCTTTATCATATCCTCTAATCGAGGGATTCCATTGATTAAAAAATCTATTGAGGAACTCAGTGAAAAATATGGACGGCTGATCGGGACGTATAAGGGAAGAGGGCATTATGCTTTTCCTGAACCAGAAGCATTGCTGAACAGAACGATCGAAGAGATTCGGCTTTGCCGTACGGGTTATCGAGCGAAATACATCCTAGACGCTGCAGCCATCGTAGGAGAGCGACAGATGAATATTTATAATATCCATAATTTAGATACGGATATGGCGAGGAAGGAACTTTTAAGAATTAGTGGTGTAGGGCCAAAGGTAGCGGATTGTATTTTGCTGTTTTCTATGGGCAAATTTGATGCCTTTCCCATTGATGTATGGGTAAAGCGGGTGATGGAGTATTTTTATCTGCAAGAAGACATGCCCTTGAAAGTTATTCAGGATTATGGACAGAAACGTTTTGGTGAATATGCGGGATTCGCCCAACAGTATCTTTTCTATTATGCCAGGGAATTAGGAATAGGCAAATAATTCAAGAAGGAGTTTTTTGGATCACAAAGAATATATAGTTAGATATACGAAAGAGACATATATAAAGGGGGAAACAATGGTGCTGGGAACAATCGTAAATGCATTGGCCATTGTGGGGGGGAGTATTATAGGTTTGATTTTCGGTGGAAGAATCCCTGAAAAATATAATGATACTGTGATGAAATCCATGGGTTTGGCGATTATATTATTGGGATTATTGGGTGGATTAAAGATTCAGGATCAAGATGTACTACTGGTACTTTTTAGCTTAGCTATAGGAAGTTTGGTAGGAGAGTATTTATGCATTGAGGACCACCTTGAAAGTTTAGGGAAATGGATAGAAAGAAAGATGGGAAAAGCTGAAGGCGGCATTGCCAAGGGGTTTGTTACCGCTAGCTTGCTGTATTGTGTGGGCTCTATGGCTATCGTGGGCTCATTGGAAAGCGGATTGGTAGGAAATCATCAAACATTGTATACCAAGGCGGTACTGGATGGGATTACTTCCATCGCATTTACGTCCACCATGGGAATCGGTGTGATGCTATCGGCTGTGGCAGTTTTTGTATATCAAGGACTGATTACCATGACAGCCTCTGTGATGAAGGTCTTTTTGATTGATGAGGTAATCCGTCAAATGTCGGTGGTAGGTGGATTACTGATCCTTGCCATTGGCCTGAATATGATTGAGGTAAAGCGATTGAAAGTAGGAAATATGCTTCCGGGGATTTTTATTCCATGTGTATACTACATAGGGAAACTATTATATTTCAAAATATTTTAACCCATCGTCATGGAATAAGGATATAGAACTTGAGAGAGACAAAGCAGTCTCTTTTTCAATTTCTATCTAGAACATGAAAATATTGGGGAATAATTCCCTCTAAGAAACTAGAAGCAGGGACCTAAAAGAAGATAGAGCAGCGTACATCTATAATGTAAGGAGGTGCATACAGGTTGGCGCGCCTATTGAATTTTCTCAGGAAAGACTCCTTAACAAATCGACTGAAAAAAATTAAGGATGGAGATTCACAAGAAAGAGAAATTTTTATTGAAGAATATATACCCTTTATTATAAAAACCGTGTCCAATACGACCAATCGCTACGTAGAATCAGAGAACAGCGAGGAGTATAGTGTTGGATTGGAGGCCTTCAATGAGGCCATTGACAAATATGAGGGATCTAGAGGTACATTTATCGGATTTGCTGAGTTGGTAATCAAAAGCAGGGTAACCGATTGTCTGCGTAGGGCCAGCAGGCATATGGTGGCTGTTCCCATAAGTCAGTATGATGAGGAGCAAGAAATGCAGATCGAGGCTCAGTTAAAAACTGAGGACTTTACAGATGCTTTTGAATTAAAGGATGAGATGAGGGCTTTTGAAGAACAGCTAAGGGCGTTTGATATTACCTTTTCGGACTTGGTCAATGAAGCACCGAAGCATGTAGATACCAGGATAAATAGCATAAAGATCGCAAAATATGTTGCAGCCCATCAAGGTTTAAAGGAAGAATTGTTTCGTAAAAAAACATTGCCTGGCACCAAAATTACGAAAGAGTTGAATGTGACATTAAAAATGTTAAAACGCAGTAGGAAATTCATCATTGCCGCCATATTGATTCTAGATAGCGATCTAGAACTTTTAAAAAATTATATTCTTGCCATAGAAGGGGGTGTTGCGGATGGTCTACAGAGGATGCGTGGTGAAGGTTGAAAGTGATTTTGCGGTTGTTTTGACAAATACTATGGAATATCTGAAGGTTGTAAAAAAAGATGGACTGGATGTAGGAAAAGAAATTATCTTTGTTCATGAAGACATTTACAGAAAAAAGAAGATTTCGGTGAGAACCATTGGTTTGGCCGCTGCCATGTTCCTGGTTATGATTGTTTCCATGACTTGGTTAAATTCATGGAATACCACAAGGGTTCTTGCCAGTACAGCGGCTATTGTCAGTGTAGATATCAACCCCAGTGTAGAGCTTGAAATCAATCAGGAAGAAGAAGTTTTGAAAGTAATTCCTATCAATGAGGACGGAAAGAAGGTTATATCAGAAGGTCTTGTAGGCATGGCTATTGATGAGGCAGTCCTGACCATCGTGAGCAACGCAAGGGAATTGGACTATCTGACAGAAGAGCGGAATACGGTATTGATTTCTACGACTATGACATCAGAAAAAGTATTCCTTGATGGGAAGAAAATTGTAGAGAAAATAGAGCAGAAGCTGGAAGAAAAAATAGAAATGAAGCAGATTCAAGTCGCCCATCTCCAGGGAAAAACAGAAGATGTTCAGAAAGCTCGAGATCAGCATATATCTGTTGGAAAGTATGGGGTTTTCAAAAGAGCGGAAAAGGATGGAGAGAAGCTTACCATTGAAGAGGTGAAAGAATTAAAGGCACAACAAATCCTAGACAAGGGTATTGGAAAATTAAAGGCGAAAGAATTAAAGAAAAGGACGAACTCAGAAGAAATAGACAATAATAAAGAAGAACCAGAAGATCAGATGCCACTGAAAAAGGAGAAAAAGGAGAAAAAGGAGAAAAAGGAGAAAAAGGAGAAAAAGGAGAAAAAGGAAAATCATCCTCCTGGACAAGAAACGGCTCCAGGTCTCCAAAAAGCTCCTGGATTGCAAACAGCTCCGGGTCAAATGAAAAAAATAGCCCCTCCAGAAGAAAAGAAAGATGAAGATAAAAAAAAGAGTGATCAGGAACAATTGGAAAAGGATGAGATGATTCAAGAGCAAAAAAAAGATGAAGAAAAGCATGGGACACAAAAGGAAAAAGAGCAGGAAGCATCTAAGGATGAAGAGGAATCAGAAAAATCAAAGAGATCAGCAGAAAAAGAAAAAATGAAAGAAAAAGAGAAAGAAAAAGAAAACGAAAAATTGAAGGAAAAAGAAAAGGAAAAAATAAAAGAGAAGAAATAGAAATTAGGAAATAGGGCGCATTGTCCATGAAGAAAACTTGTAGTATGCTATGGCTACAAGTTTTTTGACACTTACAAACAAATTTTTTGAAAATATGAAACAGGCACCTAAAAAATTAAGAAAAGTCGTATTCCTATGACGTAAAGCGGAAATACATAAAGGAGGATGAAAAGATGAATTGGAGAAAAGTGGTTTCATTGACGGTTATTGCAGCCTGTATGTTCTCAGTGCCAGCTAGTGCCATGGCAAAGGGAGGTAAGACAGAAGCTCCAAAGGAAAAAGTTGAAAAAGAAGTAAAGGTAGATAGTGAGAGCACAGTGGAAGCTGATGAGAGCACAGTGGAATCAACAAGTGAAACGATCAAAGAAAAAGTGAAAAATATAGAATGGAAGGCAGTAAAAGATGCGTTAGAAGCTGATAAAGATGCGATAGAAGCCTCAAAAGAGGAGGTTGAAGGTAAGTTAGCTGAATTAGAGGCTGCTTATGAAGCTGCGAAGGCCAGTGGTGACGAGGCTGCAATAAAAGCTGCTCAAGAAGCAGTGGCTGCTGCTAAGCTTGAAATGACAGAACTTAAAGCGGAAATGAATGACATTAAAGGGCAAATGAAAGAAGTGATTAAGAATAAATATACTCAAGAAGAACTAGATGCTTTAAAGCAGGTGGCAGAGGAAATCCAACAGGCAGAGACAGATGTAGAAGTGATTCCAGTGGAAAATATTTATTCTAAAAAAGGAAATTTCAAGTTTGATGTGCCACCAGTGATCAAGCAGGGAAGAACATTGATTCCAGTAAGGGCCATCACTGAAGGGCTTGGCGCAGAAGTAAAATGGAATGGAGAAGCACAAGAAGTAACCATCGAGAAGGATGGGGTAGTGATTATTTTCAATTTAAAAACTGGTATAGTATTAGTAAATGGCGAAGAAAAGGAACTTGATGTACGCCCAGGAATGATTAATAACAGAACGATGGTACCTTTGAGATTTATAGCAGAAACCCTAGGCCTAAATGTAGAATATGATAAGGAAACGGGTGTTATTGACATCGAAGAAGGACAAACAGATGACACAGATGTTGAAAATCAAGAAGAGACTGTTGTAACTGTGGAACCAGATGGGACAATGGATGATGATACAACGGTGACCGTAGAGCCAAGTACAGATACAGATACGGATACTGATACAGACACGGAGGATGCAACGGTTGCAAATGTTGAGCCAGTTACAGATGAGACAACAGCTCAATGATAAGTACATGTAATTGCACATACAATGATCGTGGCATTTTTTCCTTGATTGAAATGAAAGATTATTTTATAATTAAAAACATAATGAAGTCACACGACTGGCGGAAGTGGAATAAACCACGGGGAGTGTGACGGAGAAAAGCCGACCGCCTGGGCATAGAACCCAGGCGGTTTTTTGCGTTAGTTAAGAAAAAAATAAAAAACATTTTTAACGGATATACTAAGGCCGGATGATGGAGAAATATTCTGCCTATTTTCAAAATTCGACGCTTTGGTGACGAGGACTATAGTATAATTCAAACATGAAATATTGGGAAAATACATAGAGAGGGTGGTTATGATGGTAAACAAGGTACCAAGCGATATCGAAATCGCACAGCAGGCCAAAATGAAGGCAATTGGAGACATTGCGAGAGATTGGGGCATATTGGAGGATGAGTTGGAGCTTTATGGAAAATATAAAGCCAAAATCAATTCCAGTATCTTTACCCGATTAAAAGACAAGGAAGATGGCAAATTAATTCTTGTAACAGCAATCAGTCCTACGCCAGCAGGAGAAGGAAAGTCAACGACCACTGTAGGATTAGGTCAAGCCCTTAACAAGATTGGCAAGAAAACTGTTATTGCCCTAAGAGAACCTTCTTTAGGACCAGTATTTGGTGTAAAGGGTGGTGCAGCAGGGGGTGGATATGCTCAGGTGGTGCCTATGGAAGACATCAATCTTCATTT
Source organism: Anaerosolibacter carboniphilus (assembly GCF_014205875.1). Classification (GTDB taxonomy): domain Bacteria; phylum Bacillota; class Clostridia; order Peptostreptococcales; family Thermotaleaceae; genus Anaerosolibacter; species Anaerosolibacter carboniphilus. The sequence continues at coordinate 26,493 of NZ_JACHEN010000025.1, read as the reverse complement.
TACAGGGGATATGCATGCTATTACTACAGCCCACAATCTATTATCAGCGACCATCGATAACCATATCAATCATGGAAATACATTGAATATAGATCCAAGACAAATTGTTTGGAAAAGAGTTTTGGATATGAATGACAGAGCCCTACGGGAAGTCGTTGTCGCTTTAGGGGGTAAAGCCAATGGATTTGTAAGGCAGGATGGTTTTATGATCACCGTGGCTTCAGAAGTGATGGCGATCTTATGCTTGTCTTCTGATTTAATGGATCTAAAGGATCGATTAAGTAGAATGGTTATTGCCTACAATCATGAAGGGCAACCTGTTACTTGTGGGGATTTAAAAGTTCAGGGTGCCATGGCTACCGTGTTAAAGGATGCTATTAAGCCAAATCTTGTACAGACCCTTGAGAATACGCCAGCCCTAATCCATGGGGGACCTTTTGCCAATATTGCCCATGGCTGTAACAGCATTATGGCTACAAAGCTGGGATTAAAGTTGGGTGAATATCTTGTAACAGAGGCAGGCTTCGGTGCAGACCTTGGAGCAGAGAAATTCTTAGATATCAAGTGCCGTTATGGTGGTCTAAAACCAGCTGCTGTTGTAATTGTAGCAACCATCCGTGCACTGAAAATGCATGGCGGCGTAAAGAAAACTGATCTAAGCATGGAAAATGTAGAAGCCATTGAGAAAGGTTTTGCCAATCTTGCAAAGCAAGTGGAGAATATTCGTAAATTCGGGCTACCTGTATTGGTGGCAGTGAACCGATTTGTCAGCGATACTGAAGCTGAAATCGAAGTATTGATAAGAAAATGTATGGAATATGGTGTGGAAGTTGCACTGAATGAAGTTTGGGCAAAAGGCGGCGAAGGCGGCATTGAGATGGCAGAGAAGCTGGTTCAAATCGTCGATGGTACGTCACCAGATTTCAAGCACCTATATCCAACGGAGGCTTCTATCCCAGAGAAGGTAGACGCCATTGTAAAAGAGATTTATGGCGGCGATGGGGTCGTATTCTCTTCCAAAGCGCTAAAGGAAATCAAGAAACTAGAAGAGCTGGGATTGGATAAGCTGCCCATCTGTATGGCAAAAACCCAATACTCTTTATCGGATGATCCAAATCTCCTAGGTGCACCAAAAGGATTTAAGATTAATGTAAAGGAAGTAAGGGTATCCGCAGGGGCAGGATTTATCGTGTGCCTTACTGGAGAGATTATGATCATGCCAGGTTTGCCAAAGGTACCATCGGCAGAGAAAATCGATATCGATGAAAATGGTGTGATTACAGGATTGTTCTAAAGGGTTAGTTGTTAGAAGTTAGAGGTTAGTGGTAAAAGGATGAAGCGCATCCGAAGCCTTTTGTCTCTAACTTCTACTAATGCCTAATCATTAAAATATAAGAAATATTATAGCTACGAGCTATTGGCTATCAGCTATTAGCTTATATAAACAAGGAGGTAAATAGAATGATTACAAATTATGATATTTCTCAGGCCATGACCATAAAGTTAGATAGCGTGTTGCCTGAATATCCAAAGTTTATTGAAGGGATTCGAAGAGCCCCTGATCGGGGCTTTAAGCTTACACCTGCTCAGACGGAAACTGCATTGAAAAATGCTCTCCGCTATATACCTGAGGAGTTTCATGAGGAATTGGCGCCAGAGTTTTTAGATGAGTTGTTGACAAGAGGAAGAATCTATGGCTATCGTTTCCGCCCGGCAGGAGATCTGAAAGCCAAGTCTATTGATGAATATAAAGGAAACTGTATTGAAGGAAAAGCCTTCCAGGTAATGATCGGCAACAATTTATGTTTTGATATTGCCCTATATCCCTATGAATTGGTTACCTACGGGGAAACGGGAAAGGTATGTCAAAATTGGATGCAGTATCAATTGATTAAGAAATACCTTGAAGTGATGACCAATGAACAAACCTTGGTCATTGAATCTGGCCACCCTTTGGGATTATTCAAATCAAAGCCAGATGCTCCTCGAGTGATCATTACCAATGCCTTAATGGTAGGGATGTTTGACAATCCAAAGGACTGGGACATCGCAGAGCAGATGGGTGTGGCGAACTATGGACAGATGACAGCTGGTGGCTGGATGTATATAGGACCACAGGGGATTGTCCATGGTACCTTTAATACACTGCTAAACGCGGGAAGAAAGATATTGGGTATTCCTGAAGATGAAGATTTGAAGGGCAAGCTATTTGTGACCTCTGGTCTAGGTGGTATGAGTGGCGCACAGCCAAAGGCAGTGGAGATTGCCAATGGGGTAGGTATCGTAGCAGAGGTAGACTATTCCAGGATAGAAACCAGACACAGCCAAGGCTGGGTACAAAGGGTGACAGCTGATATGAAGGAGGCTTTTGATATTGCCAAAGAGTATATGGAGAAAAGAGAAGCCATGTCCATTGCTTATCATGGAAATATCGTTGATCTGCTAGAGTATGCGGCTAAGAATAACATTAAAATTGATTTGTTATCTGATCAGACTTCCTGCCATGCAGTATATGAGGGCGGATATTGTCCTCAAGGATTGACCTTTGAAGAAAGAACAGAAATGTTAAAAAGTGATAGAGCACAATTTATCAAGCGGGTAGATGAGACCTTGAAGCGTCACTTTGAGGTGATAAAGACCCTTGTGAATCAGGGAACCTATTTCTTTGATTATGGGAATGCGTTCATGAAATCCATCTATGATGCAGGGGTAAAAGAAATTTCAAAGAATGGTATTGATGACAAGGATGGATTTATTTGGCCGTCCTATGTGGAGGATATCATGGGTCCTGAATTGTTTGACTATGGCTATGGGCCATTCCGCTGGGTATGCTTAAGCGGTAAAGAGGAAGACCTCAGAAAAACCGATAAGGCAGCCATGGATTGTATTGATCCAAATCGCAGAGGACAAGATCGAGACAACTATGTATGGATTCGAGATGCGGAGAAAAATAAACTTGTGGTAGGTACCAAGGCAAGAATTCTGTATCAGGATGCCATGGGTAGAACAAAGATTGCACTAAAGTTCAATGAAATGGTGCGGAATGGAGACGTAGGACCTATCATGCTAGGTCGTGATCACCATGATGTCAGCGGAACGGATTCTCCTTTCAGAGAAACCTCAAACATCAAGGACGGCAGCAATGTCATGGCAGACATGGCGACCCAGTGCTTTGCTGGAAATGCAGCCAGAGGGATGAGCTTGATTGCCCTCCATAACGGCGGGGGTGTAGGTATCGGAAAATCCATCAATGGTGGATTTGGCATGGTACTAGATGGCAGCGAAAGAGTAGACAATATTTTGAAGACTGCCATGCCATGGGATGTGATGGGCGGTGTGGCAAGACGTGCTTGGGCGAGAAATGAAAACTCCATCTCCACAAGCATGGAATTCAATAAGGATAACATGGGTACGGATCATATTACCCTTCCATACATTCCAAAAGAAGATTTAGTGAAGCATCTTGTAGAAAAAGCGTTTAGGAAATAAGATTGGGATTAGAGAAAAGAGATAGGAGATAGGTTAAAGGTTGGAAGTTAGAGGTTAGAAAAAGGTTTTAAAAACTACTAACCACTAACTACTAACCACTAACATCTAATACGAAAGGTGGAGTATCCATGAGTAATGTAAAAAAAATCATTGAATGTGTGCCAAACTTTAGTGAAGGTAGAGACCTAGAAAAAATCGAGAAAATCGTGAGCCCTTTCAGGGGAAAAGATGGGGTAAAGCTTTTAGATTATAGCAGGGATGAAGACCACAACCGATTGGTGGTTACCGTTGTAGGAGAACCAGAAGCTGTGAAAAATGCAGTGATTGAAGCAATGGGCGTAGCTGTTGAAGTAATCGACATGACAAAGCATCAAGGCCAGCATCCAAGAATGGGTGCCGTAGACGTGGTACCTTTTATTCCAGTGAAAAATGTAAGCATGACAGAGGCTGTTGAATTGGCTAAGGAAGTTGCCAAAGAAGCATCTGAAAAGTATGGATTGCCAATCTTCCTCTATGAAAAGGCAGCTACCAATCCTACAAGGGAGAACTTAGCCAATATCCGTAAGGGAGAATTCGAAGGAATGGTAGATAAGATCAAGCAGGCAGATTGGACGCCAGATTATGGTCCTGCTGAAATTCATCCAACAGCTGGAACCACAGCAGTGGGTGCTAGGATGCCATTGGTAGCTTACAATGTAAACTTAAATACCAATGATATTGAGATTGCCAACAAAATTGCCAAGAATGTGCGCTTCTTAAACGGAGGCTTACGATTCTGCAAGGCTATCGGTATTGAATTAAAGGACAGAGGCATTGTGCAAATCTCCATGAACATGACGGATTATACAAAAACAGCCCTTTACAGAGCATTTGAATTGATTCGAATCGAAGCTAGAAGATATGGTGTGAGTATTGTGGGCAGTGAGATTATCGGACTGGTACCAATGGAAGCATTGATTGATACAGCGGTATATTACTTAGGTGTTGAGGATTTCTCCATGGAGCAAATTCTTGAATCTAGAATGATGGAGTAAGCCTATGAAGAAGGGAAATGTGTTGATCAAAAATGCTGCAGAATTAGTTACCTGCAGTGGCTTTCAAGCAAAAAAAGGCAAGGAAATGAATGATCTCCATGTGATTCCCCAGGGCGCTGTGGTGATGGAAGAAGGCATCATCAAAGCGGTGGGAACTACGGAGGAAATTTTAAAGAATTATAATGAATCGGATTATGAAGTGATTGATGCCACAGGGAAGGCTGTGCTGCCAGGATTTGTAGATTCCCATACTCACTTCGTCTTTGGAGGCTATCGTGCCGAGGAATTCTCTTGGAGGCTTCGTGGAGACAGCTATATGGAAATCATGGAAAGAGGCGGCGGCATCATCAATTCCGTAAGAGCCACAAAGGAAGCCACAAAGGAAGAACTCCATCGCGTAGGGAAGAAAAGGCTGGATTCTATGCTTTCTTTCGGGGTGACTACTGTAGAGGGCAAGAGTGGTTATGGTTTGGATTATGATACAGAGATCAAGCAGCTTGAGGTCATGGATACGTTAAACCAAGAGCATCCCATAGATATCGTAAAAACATTTCTAGGGGCCCATGCTGTACCAAAGGATTACAAGGGCAGGGAAGACGAATTTATCGATTACTTGATTGAACAGGTATTGCCTACGGTAGCAGAAAGAAATCTGGCAGAGTTTTGTGATATCTTCTGCGAGAAAAATGTATTCTCTGTAGAGCAGTCTAGAAGACTGTTGATCAAGGCAAAGGAAATGGGCATGCAAGTGAAGCTCCATGCCGACGAAATTGTCCAGTTGGGCGGTGCAGAGCTGGCTGCGGAATTGGGTGCTGTCTCTGCAGACCACTTGCTGCAAGCTTCAGACCAAGGAATTGCAGATATGGCGAAAGCGGGAGTTGTGGCGACTTTGCTGCCAGCCACAGCCTTTAGTTTACGGGAGCACTATGCCAGAGGAAGATATATGATCGATCAAGGCTGCGCTGTGGCCTTGGCGTCGGATTTAAATCCAGGCAGCTGTTTTACTGAGTCGATCCCACTGGTATTTGCTTTGGCAACCCTATACATGAAGATGTCCATCGAAGAAGCGGTGACGGCGTTGACCATCAATGGAGCAGCAGCCGTGGGACGAGCCGATCAAATCGGAAGCATTGATGTGGGGAAACAGGGGGATGTCATTATCCTTGAATTCCCATCCTATAAGTATATCCCATATCATATTGCCGTAAGCACTGTGGAGAAGGTAGTGAAAAAGGGTGTATTGGTGTTTGATAAAGAAGTTAAAAGTTAAAAGTTGAAAGTTGAAAGTTGAAAGTTGAAAGATAAGAGTTGGGAAGGATATCCTTTGTAGGGTCGGACGACCCTGTCCGACCGTTATAGAAGGGGAAAATATTGTAGGGAACGGCCCCTGTGCCGTTCCGAAAATAAAAGCGGGGGTGTATACATATGTTAGCAGAGATGAGTGTAAAGGCTTTTTTAGATGAAACAGCTTCCAGTGCATCGGTACCTGGCGGCGGAAGTGTGGCTGCCCTGAGTGCAGGCGTTGCAGCCGCATTAACAGAAATGGTGGCAAACCTAACGATTGGTAAAAAAAACTATGAAGACGTAGAAGAGGAAATGAAGTCCATCGCAGCTTATGGTGCTAAGTTCAGAGCTAAGTTTGTAGAAGATATCGATCGTGATTCTGATGCCTTCAATGAAGTAATGGCAGCGTTCAAGTTGCCAAAGGCTACCGATGAAGAGATGGAAGCGAGAAAAGCTGCGATTCAAGAGGCCACAAAAAAGGCAGCATTGGTACCATTAGAGGTTGCAAGGGATGCTTTTAGCATGATGGAATCCATCGCAGCCGTGGTAGAAAAGGGAAATAAAAATGCAGTGACAGACGGTGCTGTGGCAGCTATGATGACAAGAACCGCTGTCCTTTCAGCTTTATATAATGTAAAGATCAACTTAGGCTCTATCAAAGATCAAGGCTTTGTAACAGAAGTAAGCAAGGAAGTAGAAGCCTTGGAATCTAAGGTAGGAAGTATCGAGCAAGAGATATTATCGAAGGTAGTTCTTTAAAGTAAAGACCATGGTCCATGTCAGGCCGTGGTCTTTTACATATTTACTGATGATAATTGCATTATTCCTTGCATATAGTTTATCGATAGAAAAACAAGTAAGGAGTAATGATTTGAAAAAAATATTGGTGGTAAATACATTTATTTTGATGGGAACTTCTCTATTGCTAAGAACCGTTGGTATCTCATTCAGAGTCTATATTTCAAATAAAATAGGTGCAGAAGGTATGGGTTTGTATCAACTCATACTTTCAATCTATATGCTGGCATCTACCTTCGCCACCTCTGGCATAAGTACTGCGGTTACCAGACTTGTTGCAGAGGAGAGGGGAAGAGGCACCCCCATGACGGTAAACAGAATTATGAAAAAGGCATTAACCTTCAGTGCAGTGCTCAGCACAACTGTTTCTGTACTGCTATTTATCCATGCAGATTATATCGGCAGAGCATGGCTTCATGATCCTAGAACCATTATCCCCCTCAAAATTCTTGGGCCGAGCCTGCCTTTTATCGGCCTATCTTCATGCCTAAGGGGTTATTTCTATGGGGTGAGAAAAGTAATCAAGCCTGCTAGTGCCCAGATCCTGGAGGAAGTTACAAAGATATTTATCATTGTTCATGCAATCAATATCTTTATTCCTAGGGGGTTGGAATATGCTTGTGCTGCAGTGGTTGTAGGAACCACTGCAGCTGAAATTGCGTCCTGTGGATATATGCTCATGCTTTATCAATGGGAAGAAAGGAAATGTGTAAAATATGATATTTTGAAGGTTGAGCCAAAGGGGGTATTTAAAAGGATTTTAAACATATCTCTACCCGTGGCTGCAAGCTCCTACATACGATCAGGACTAAAGACTGTAGAAAATATTATGATACCCGCGGGTTTCGAAAAGTTTGGCGCTTCCAATAGAGCTTCTCTGGCAGAATACGGTATGGTAAAAGGGATGGCAATGCCCATATTGACTTTTCCTTCCGTGTTCTTATCTGCATTTTCGACGCTGTTGGTTCCAGAGATTTCAGAGGCCAGAGCACTAAACCACACGAATAGGATTAACTATGCCATATCCAGGGTATTTCAGTTGACATTGTTGCTGGCAATACTGGTTACAGGCATCTTTGTTTCATTTTCGAAGGAATTGGGGATGGTCATTTATAAAAATGAAGAAATAGGGATCCTGTTAAAGCTCCTTGCCCCCCTGGTTCCCTTCATGTATTTAGACAGGATTGCTGATGGCATGTTGAAGGGACTGAATCAACAGATGAGCTCTTTAAAGTATAATACCATAGATTCCTTAACCAGAATCGGAATGATTTATTATTTCATTCCTATGAAGGGGGTCACAGGATTTATCATCGTCATATTTATAAGCAATATTTTAAATTCTCTTTTAAGCATCGGCAGGCTGTTAAAGGTGACCAGATTAAAATTTAAAACGCTCCACTGGATCGTGATGCCTATGACTTCAATCGCTGCTTCAGGATTTTTAACGAAGCTAATCTTTGAAATCAATAACCTAGATCATTTGCCGATGAAGACCAATCTAACCATAGGAGTACTCTTAATCTGCATTTTATACGTAACCTTTTTGATACTGGTTAATGGTATAACAAAAGAAGATATCCATTGGTTCAAAAATATTTTTTAATCATTCATTATCGTATATAATGAATATAAAGAAATCCATTAGACGGGCTGGTGATGAGATGCATTCCATACAAGTAAAGATGCTGCAGGCGCCGATGGTGTTTAAAGATCAGGAACAGGTGATTTTCCCCTTTCGGAAGGCAGAAGCCCTATTCTACTATTTGGTCGTCAACGGACAGGCTTCCAGGGATGAACTGGTAGATTTGCTCTGGGGTGAGGTGGAAGAGGAAACGGCTAAGAAGAACCTGCGCCATGCCATGTACAAAATCCGGAAGGCCTTTGATATGGATATCATCATATCACCGCAGAAGTCCTTGGTCATGATTAATCCAGAGATTGAAATCTTCACGGATCTAAAACAGTTCATGACAGATGAGGAAAAGGGAATGGATGCCTACGGAGGTGAATTTCTTCAGGGATTTTTGGTGAAAGATGGAGAGAAGTTTGAAGAATGGATGTTCCGAAGCAGAGAGTACTATCGGGACCTTTATATATCAAAGCTATATGAACGGATGTATCAGTATCGAGAGAAGGGAGAATTACGGCGTGTAAAATACTATGGAAAGCTGCTGGTAGAGGTGGAACCCTTTGATGAGGGTGCCTATCGTATGCTTATGGATGCCTATGGCAAGGAAGGTGCCTATCATAAGGCGGCTGAGCTTTATAAAAGGCTGGAAGCGACTTTAAAGCAAGAGTTGGGAATCACGCCTGACCATGAGACCAAGGCGGTCTATGAGGATATCTTAGGGAAACGAAGCAGAGAAAATACCCAGAGGGAAAAGCAAGAAAACAAAGGATTTTTCTATGGACGCCATGGAGAATTAAGGATGCTGGAAAAACACTATGATCGTTTTATACAGGGGCAAAAAGTACCTTCTGTACTGATTATTGGAGAGGCGGGCATTGGAAAGACAAAATTGAAAGAACGATTTCTAGAGGAGGTCTCTGGAGAGGATACTTTTATTCTACAGGCCAATTGTTATCAAGCAGAAGAAATCTATCCCTTAAAACCTTGGCATCAGATTTTCATGGATCTAGGGGAGATTGTCAGAAAAGAAAAGATCATGATTCCTCTGCTTTGGAGAAGCATTGTTCTCCGCCTATTTCCGGGATTCGATCCAGAGGCTACAGGGCTGAGCGATAATCCTGTGGAAGGAATCGATCGAGTGAAATATCATACGGCGGAGGAAGCAATCTTGGGCATAATGAAAAAGATTGCTTTGAAGAAAAAAATACTCTTGGTGTTCGAGGATACACAGTGGATGGATGCCACCAGTATCGGGCTTTTAAGTTTTGTGCTGCGCCATCAAGGGCAAAATCGGATCATGCTGGTAGGCACCTGTAGAAATGGTCATGATAAGAGGATAGAGCAGTTTGTCACCAACATGGTGAAGGACCAGCTGTTGGATAAGATTGAATTGACAAGATTTACTAAGGAAGAGGTAGCGGATTTCATTGAGAAGGCGCTGCCTGGGCGAGAAATTGAAAAGGAGATCAAAGAGCGAATTTATCATGAGACAGAAGGTAATGCATTTTTCCTCATAGAGCTCCTGAAAACGATGGAGGAGAAGGGGACGATAGGGGAAATCTCAGGTACTGGACAAGATATCTTAAAGAGCAGGATCGTGGACATTACTGAGGAAGGAATGAAGCTCTTAAACATTGCGGCCTTATTCTTTGACCGGGTTACGCTGGATATGCTTCAGACCATCAGTGGGAAAGATGAATTGGAGATTTTAGATAGGGTGGAGGAGCTGCAAAGAAGGTATATTTTGAAAGAGGTTGAACAAAACGAAGAGATCAGCTTTGAATTTACCCATCATAAGCTGAGGGAATTTATCTATGGGCTTCAATCACCAGGGAGAAAAAAGGTGCTCCATCATCGTATCGGGCAGATACTGGAACAAAACCTTCAAAATGATTATCGAGATAAGTTTATTTATTCCAAATTGATTTATCATTTTTCTAACGGTGGCAATCGATTGGCGGCATTAAAATACCGCATTAAGCATCTGGATGAGTACTCCGATTTTAGTCATGAACTTTTTCCTATTCTATACGATGAGAATATGGAGGATGAGAAAATCATCTATCTAAATCAAGAAGAGTCTATGAAGTATTTAAATGACTTGGAACTGCAATTAAAGGACGTGCAGAAGACGGAGAAAGATCAGCAGGGACTGGCAAAACTAGAGATTGCGTTTTATCATACAAAGGGGAGATACTGCATTCAGGAAGGAGAATACAGCCAGGGCATAGAAGCAATTCAGAAAATGATCCAGGGAGCAGAACGAATAGCGGATGATGGTTATATGCTCAAGGGATATCGGCAAATGGTTTACTACGGAATACAGGTTCACCAGACCACATTGATGCAGGAATACTTGACCAAGGGGATCGCTTTAGCCCGAAAGATGCAGCATCAGAAGGAGATGGGGATTTTTTTAAGACTGCAAGGGTTGCAGAGACTAATGATAGGCGCCTATGAGGAGGCAGAGGAAATCTTAAAAGAGTCCATTCATATTTTCGAGATGTTAAGTCAGCGGGAGGATCGATATACCTTAAATATTGCGGCGGCTTATAATTATATGGGAGAAATCCGCCGATATAATATGAAATTTGCCAGTGCATTGCATTACTATGATAAGGCCATGGACATTTGCAATGAAAAGAAGGTATTTCGGGGGATTACCCTTTTTAATACCAATGCAGGGCAAGCAGCCTTTGATATGGGGGACTATGATCGGGCTAAGAATTATTTTACCAAGGCCATCGAAACCTATAGACAGGTGGATACTTTTTTGGGAAGGTCTACGGCCGAAGGGTATATGGCGTTGCTGCTGATTCGAGAGGGGAAATATCAGGAAGCTTTGGATTCCTTAAAAAATGCCGAGGAATATGGCAAAAAGCTTCAGAGCCCTTATGAGCAGGGCCTGATCTATAGGGTAAAGGCTGAAATAAGAGGACAAATGGTATCCAATGATCGAATTCGAAAGGTTTTTGAAAAGCATTTGCAAGATACGGTGGAGGTATATTGTGATCAAGGGATCAACCTCCTCAAGAAAGCAAAAAATTGCTATGAAATAGACATTTTAAAGGCACTAGGAAGAGGTAAGGGGTAGAACATCGCCAAGGGGGTGGGATGTTTATGGTTAACATTCAAGGGAAATTGTTTGGTACGCCTATGGTTTTGAAAAATCAAGAGCAGGTTATGTTTCCCTATCGAAAAGCAGAGGCTCTATTTTACTATCTTTTGGTAAGAAAACAGGCTACGAGGGAAAATCTGGTACATCTCTTTTGGGCAGATGTGGATGAGGATGTGGCAAAAAAGAATTTACGCAATGCGGTTTATATCATTAAAAAGGTTTTTGAGGAGGATGTATTGATTTCACCACAACGGGCTTTGGTGATGTTAAATCCTGATATTCAATTTGAGACAGATATAGATGTATTTATGAGAGAATCAGACGAGCAGGGGATTAAAGCTTACACAGGAGCCTTTCTAGAAGGCATATTGGTCAAAGATGCAGAGAACTTTGAGGATTGGATGTTTGGATTGCGGGAGCAGTTGAAGGATACCTATATTGGAAAGCTCTATCGAGAAATTCAACGGTGCCTAAAGGAAAAAAAACTGACCTCTGTAGAAGCCTATTGTAAAGCTCTGATCAAAGAGGATGAATTTGATGAGAGAGCTTACCGGATTCTCATGCATGTATATCGGAAAATGGGGAAATATGAGAAAAGCATAGAGAACTACGAACGCCTTTCGAGTTTGTTAAACAGGGAATTGGCAGTGGCACCGGATTTAAAAACCATTGAATTATATGAAGATATTATGGGGGAACGGGCTCAAAAACAGGAGTCTGAAAAATACCAAGAAGAGGACTTCTTTTATGGTCGGCGGAATGAATTAAATTGGCTGCAGGATTATTATTATCGCTTTATAAAGGAGAAAAAGGGAAAGTGTATTCTGCTTTCAGGAGATGCAGGTATTGGAAAGAGCAAGCTTTTGGAGCGTTTCCTACAATGTATAGATAGGCAGAAGCTATGTGTTTTGAGCACCCAGTGCTATCAAGCGGAAGAAAACTATTTGTTGAAGCCCTGGTATGAAATTTTCATACAGCTTTCCAAATGGCTTGAGAGAGAGCATATAGAGATTCCCATTTTTCTGAGAAAATCAGTTGCTTGCGTATTCCCAGGCTTTGTAGGTCACGCAGAGATCGAAGAAGTCAATGTCATGGAAGAAATAGACTATTTAAAATATCAGGTGGCGGAAAAGGCGATTATAGAAATCTTCAAGATGGTTTCTGATCGGAGAGAGGTCATGTTGGTTTTTGAGGATCTTCATTGGATAGATGATATGAGTCTTTCCCTGCTCAAAAATATCATGATTATGAGTCAAGGCAAGGCGATGATGGTCATTGGAACAAGTCGTAAGGGACATGATGATAAACTGGAGCGGTTTTTTATTGAGTTGTCTATGAGAAATATGTTGGGCAAGCTGGAAATACAGGCATTTTCCAGGGAAGAAAGCTATGAATTTGCGTGCCAATATATGCAGGATGGTACCTTCTCCTATGATGTAGGAGAGCATCTTTACCAAGAAACAGAAGGAAATACCTTTTTCCTCATTGAATACCTAAATATTCTGCGGGAAAATGGGGACACAAAGAGTTTTTCTCCCAAAATGCAGGATATATTGAAAAGCAGATTTCTAAATGTTTCCCAGGAAGGAAAAAAAGTGCTGGCGATTGCATCTATGTTTTTTGATAAGGTATCCTTTGAACTTTTAAAGGATATTTGCGATAAACAAGAGTTGGAGTTGTTGGATCTCATCGATGAGCTTCAAGACAAGTACTTGCTTAAGGAGATCAAGGACGGAGAGCGGATAGAATTTGTCTTTAGCCATCAAAAGCTTCGGGAATTCATCTATGAGCAATTGTCCCATTCCAAACGCAGGGTACTTCATCATCGGATTGCCATGGTTTTAGAGCTGCAGCTTAAGAACAATAAACGGGATTTATTGCTGTATTCAAAGCTGATCTATCACTTCGAACGGGCTGGGAACAAGCGAGCTACGGTAAAATATGTGATTAAGAATATATATGAATACCTTCATATGCATCACGAAATATTTCCAGTATTACAAAGTGAGGATGAAGTAGAAAAGAGCTACATGCATCTAAGTGAAGAACAAGCAGCTAGAGATCTAGAAAAGATTTCTCATCTTATTGCAGAAGCTAAATTGGATGAGGGAGATGTTCAAGAATTGATAGAGTATGAAATCATTTATCTCCATATGATGGGGCGGAATCTGATTCGTCGGGGAGATTATGATCAGGGGCTTATGATTATTGAACAAATGATTGAGAAAGCCAAGGCCCTTGGAAGTATCAGCTATGCCCTGGAAGGCTATCGGCAAATCATTTACTATTGCATCAATACCTATAAAACATCTGTCATGGCAGAGAACATTGAAAAGGCTCTTCAGATTGCTCAACAATATAGATTGGCTGAGGAAATAGGTATTTTGCTAAGATTGAAGGGACTCTTGAAGGTCATGGAGGGGAAATTTTCAGAAGGAGAGGCATTGTTGAAGGATGCCCTTGCTATATTTGAAAGGCTGGGCAATGAAAAAAGGTATATTCTGAATATAGCTGCTATTTATAATTACCTAGGAGAAGGCAAGCGGTATGGCAGAGCTTTTCGAGATGCGATTGGATATTATGAAAAAGCAATTCATATCTGTGAGGAAAGAAAAATTTTGAGGGGTTGTGCGATCTTTCATACCAATGCGGGCCAAGCTGCCTTGGATATGGGAGATGATGAGAAGGCTAAATTCTATTTGAAAAATGCCCTAGCTATTTTTGAAGAGTTGGATTCTCTTTGGGGAAGATCCACGGCTAGGGGATATTTGGCACTTTTGTTCATGAAAGAGGGCAAATATCAAGAGGCCCTTGATATATTAAGAAAAGCAGAGATGGATGCAGAGAAGCTAAAGAGCCCTTACGAGCAGGGATTGATTCTGCGGGTTAAGGCGGAAATTCGCAAGCAAATGGATTTGGATCAAGATGCGATGAAAATTTTTCAAAATTACCTATCAAAGTCGGTGGAAGTGTATGCCCATGAGGGAATGACGCTTCTTCGAAGTATTGGTGGCTGTTATGAACTAGATATATTGGACGGACTAAGGAAGGAAGCCATATAAATAAATACAATAAGGGTACCGAAATGTTTACTCGGTACCCTTATTGTAATATATAAAATATTTCACACATACAGAGATTTTGGGGGTATTGTGATTTTGAAGGAAATCATTTCATCAATAGGCGAGATTAGACTTTTTATTGACGTTTTTTTGGTAATATATAGCCAGAACCATGAATTTTTAGAAAATTCAAACTCATGATTGCTATCATCTAATAACCTTTATATGCTGTTCTTGGTTTTTTAAAGAGTCAAGGTTCAAAAACCAAAGTAGGGGGGTTAAAAAATTGAAAGAGAGGATTGGAAACGCCAAGCTTAGAATGTCCATCTTTATGCCCATGTCCATCATATTTTTATTGGCAATTTTAACGGGCATCGTGGCACCTGAGGCCTTTTTCAATGCAGAAAATAGCATTGCCGAATTTGCTTTTGTAAATTTTGGATGGCTATTTCAAATCTCAGGAAACATCTTTTTATTTATGTGTCTGTATCTAATGTTTTCTAAGTACGGAAACATCAAATTAGGTGGGAAGGATGCGAAGCCAGAGTTGAGCTATTGGAACTGGTTTGCCATCTCCCTCTGTGCAGGAATTGGTACAGGTATTTTATTTTGGGGTGTCGTTGAACCTTTGACCCACATGTATGCACCGCCAGAAGTACTAGGGCTTACGCCAGGCAGTGAAGGGGCCGCCATGTTTTCTATGACCCAGACGTTGATTCACTGGACCTATATTCCATATGCCATGTATGCCATTGCTGGGGTAGGTATTGCTTATGCTGTATATAATGCAAAGCTGCCATTCCAGGTTAGCTCCACACTATATCCTATTTTTGGTAAAAAGATTCAAGGTACAGTAGGTGCCATTGTAGACAATGTATGTCTTTTTGCTATTGCCGGTGGTGTTGCAGCGATTCTAGGAGTAGGAACCATGCAAATTGGTAGCGGTCTGAACATCTTGACAGGGATACAAACAGGAAAGATGTTATGGACATTGATCGTCGCTTTGATCGTGGCCACTTATATTATTTCAAGCTATACAGGATTACAAAAGGGAATTCGTTGGTTATCGGATAACAACGCCAAGTTGTTTTTAGTCATGATGACATTTGTATTTATCTTTGGGCCTACACGATTTATCTTAAATTTTGGAACCCAATCCACAGGTCATTTTATACAAAACTTTTTTGAAAGAACCCATTTTCTAAGCCCAATTGACGGTTCTCCATGGCCAAGATGGTGGCCGATCTACTATTGGGCCATCTGGTTGGCTTATGCGCCACTTTCAGGAATGTTCTTTGCCAGAATATCTAAGGGGCGTACCATTAAGGAATTCATGATGGTAAATTTAATTCTTCCTGCAACCTTTGGATTGATCTGTTTCTCTGTTTTTGGTGGATCGGCCATCCATCTGCAAATGAATGGTGCTCAAATTTTTGAAGCCATGCAGGCCAGTGGCAATGAAGTGGCCGTATTTACTTTCTTAAAGAGCTTCCCTGCGTCAGGACTCACCAGCTGGATTTACATTGTAGCGATCTTCGTATCGATTGTAACCTTGGCGGATTCCATGACTTCCACCATTTCATCTCTTTCAACTTCTGCACACAACAATGCTGAAGAAGAGGCTCCTGGTAAGGTAAAGATTTTCTGGGGTGTTGTAATGTCCTCCTTGGCAATTATTAACCTGTTGAGTACAGGGGGGAAAATTAGTGGAATCGACGCGACAAAACAGATTTCAACCGTTGCTGGTTTCCCCATCCTATTCTTCATGGTATTGATGGCCTGTACCAGTATGTATATGATTATGAAGCAAGAGAAATTTGATGTAGTGAATTGTCCAGAAACAGCAAAAGTAGAGATCGATGAGCTGGCAGAGGGTGCCAGTGAATAATGAAATATGAAGAAGGCACACCTAGGTGTGCCTTCTTCATATCCACAAGAAAAGGATAATCCAGAAGGTATAAAATTTTCCATATAGAATAAGTTAATCATGGAGGTGGAAATTATGAAATACGAAATCAGAGGTGGAAGTTTACCTGTGGTATTGATGGAGCTCCAAAGGGGAGAAAGTGTATTTACGGAGTCGGGCGGCATGGGATGGATGACAGATGATTTCAACATGGAGACAAATATGGAGGGTGGTTTGTTCGGGGGGATTGCCAGAAAGTTAGCAGGAGAATCTCTCTTTATGACAACCTATACTTGTACGTCACCTAATGGCACCATTGCTTTTCCTTCATCCTTTCCTGGAAAGATTTTACCGATGGCTTTAGGGAACGGACAAAGTGTTATCTGCCAGAAGAAATCTTTTCTGTGTGGGGAACGCTCTGTTAATTTAGAGATATTTTTTAGGAAAAAGCTAGGGTCTGGCTTGTTCGGTGGAGAAGGCTTTATTCTCCAAAAGATCTCAGGACCCGGTTTAGCCTTCATGGAATTCGATGGCGAAGTTGTAGAATACACATTAGGGAATGGAGAAGTAATGAAGGTGGATACTGGCCATGTGGCAATGTTTGAACCAACGGTCAGCTTCGATATTGAGATGTTGAAGGGCTTTAAGAATATTTTATTTGGCGGTGAAGGTCTATTCTTAGCAAAACTTAAGGGGCCTGGGAAAGTATGGCTGCAAACCATGCCTATACAAAACCTTGCCAAGAATATCATTCCTTTTATGCCACCTTCGGGAAAAGATTGATGTTTGAAAAAGATCAGTGAGAAAACTGGTCTTTCTTCGTTCCATAGTTAGTATATGGCAGCTAAATTATGGTAGAATAGAAAGTGAATTGTCTATAGAGAAGAGAATAAATCTATTCATCCTTATAAAATATTATCAAAACAATAGGTACGAATGTATTCTTCGTAGGGGCGAACAGTGTTCGCCCGTCCATGACAGATATCAGACGATCACTGATCGTCCCTACGATGATATAACAGATACATCTGTTATGCAGTTCCTGCACATTACGTATGGACAGAGATTAATGGAAAAGGAAAAAAGGGGAATAACTTTTGAAGAAGAAAATAAACTTATTAAGGGCGATGGGAGAATTTAAAAAATATGCTTTCATAGGCATGGCGGCAGCCCTTGTACTGCTATATCTCTTTATACAGTGGATGAATATCACGTTGGTTGAAAAAAGAATGGAGCATATCGATCAGTTGATCATGGAGGGAATCCATGAA
The DNA here is from genome assembly GCF_014205875.1 of Anaerosolibacter carboniphilus. Classification (GTDB taxonomy): domain Bacteria; phylum Bacillota; class Clostridia; order Peptostreptococcales; family Thermotaleaceae; genus Anaerosolibacter; species Anaerosolibacter carboniphilus. The sequence goes on along the minus strand of NZ_JACHEN010000025.1, from coordinate 8,898 downwards.
TTCTACGCCCCAATCCTGACAAAAATTGCTTTGGTGGTTACGTATCTAGGTACGGGAAAATTTTATGTGATGTTTTGCCTCTTCCTGTTTTGGTTTTTATTTAAGAGAAGAAATTATATCGAGATCTTTGCCCTCGTCACAACTTTGCTGGGAGGATATGGCTTGAATGAATTGTTAAAAGCAATTATCCAAAGGGAAAGACCTAATCTCTATGAAGTCATTGAAACAGGGTTTAGTTTTCCCAGTGGTCATGCCATGGTATCCCTATGCTTTTATGGTATGGCAGCCCATCTAATTACTCGAAAGGCAAAGAAAAGTAAGTGGAGATGGGAAATATGGACATTGGCGGGTCTTTTGATCGCTGCCATCGGTCTTAGCCGAATCTATCTAGGTGTCCATTGGTTTAGTGATGTCGTAGCAGGCTTTATCGATGGAAGCATCTGGCTCATATGCTGCATTATCGGTACAGAAGTTGCTCACCGTGCTTATCAAAATAGAGATTAAAAGAAAAAAATAGAAAAAAAAAGCTATAAGGCGTATACAGAATAAAATTCAATATATTTGCCTAAAATATCAAGTGCCATTAAAATATGGAAGAAATGGAGATTTGCATATATGTTTTAGATGGTATACATTATAAATGTGATTAGCACTCAATCGAAGTGAGTGCTAATAAAACAAGCTCAAATAATAAAATAATATACAAATCATTCTAAGGAGGGTTTCTAATGAACATCAAACCATTAGGAGACAGAGTTGTTATCAAAAAGCTTGAAGCTGAGGAAAAGACGAAAAGTGGTATCGTACTTCCAAGCCAGGCAAAAGAGCAACCACAAATGGCTGAAGTTGTGGCTGTAGGCCCAGGCGGTGTGGTAGACGGTAAAGAAATCAAAATGGAAGTAAAGGTTGGAGACAGAGTGATTTTCTCCAAGTATGCAGGAACAGAAATCAAGTATGATGGTATTGAGTACACAATCCTAAGACAAAATGATGTTTTAGCCATCGTAGAGTAGTTTCAACGAAAAAATACTACATACATAATAGGGAGGTTATTGACATGGCAAAAGAAATTAAGTTCAGTGAAGAAGCACGCCGTAAGTTAGAAACAGGCGTAAATAAATTAGCGGATACAGTAAAGGTTACTTTAGGACCTAAGGGAAGAAATGTAATCCTTGATAAGAAATTTGGTTCTCCAATGATCACAAATGATGGTGTAACCATTGCGAGAGAAATCGAATTAGAAGATGCCTATGAAAATATGGGTGCACAGTTGGTAAAAGAGGTAGCTACAAAGACAAATGATGTGGCTGGAGACGGTACAACAACAGCTACATTATTGGCACAAGCAATTATCAGAGAAGGATTAAAGAATGTTGCTGCTGGTGCAAACCCAATGATTTTAAAGAAGGGTATTCAAAAAGCAGTGGATGTGGCTGTAGATGAAATCAAGAAGATTTCTAAGATTGTTGAAACTAAGGAAGCGATCGCGCAGGTAGCATCTATTTCAGCTGCTGATGATGCCATTGGAAGCTTAATCGCTGATGCGATGGAAAAGGTAGGAAAAGATGGTGTTATCACTGTAGAAGAGTCAAAGTCTATGGGAACATCTTTAGATGTAGTAGAAGGTATGCAGTTTGACAGAGGCTATGTATCTGCATACATGGTAACGGACACAGAGAAAATGGAAGCGGTATTAGAAAATCCATTTATCTTAATTACAGATAAGAAGATTGCAAACATCCAGGAATTACTTCCAGTGTTAGAGCAAATTGTTCAGCAGGGAAGAAAGCTTTTAATCATTGCTGAAGATATCGAAGGCGAAGCGCTAACAACATTAGTGCTCAATAAATTAAGAGGTACATTTGAGTGCGTTGCAGTAAAAGCTCCTGGTTTTGGAGATAGAAGAAAAGCAATGCTTCAAGATATCGCTATTTTAACAGGCGGTACAGTAATCTCTGAAGAGCTAGGATTAGAATTAAAAACAGCTACCATTGATATGTTAGGCCGTGCCAATAGAGTGAAAGTTGACAAAGAAAACACAACGATCATTGATGGTGCTGGAAATGAAAAAGACATCCAAGATCGTATCAGACAAATCAAAAGCCAAATCGAAGAAACAACTTCTGATTTTGATAGAGAGAAATTACAAGAAAGACTTGCAAAGCTTTCTGGTGGGGTTGCAGTAATCGAAGTTGGTGCTGCTACAGAAACTGAATTAAAAGAAAGAAAGCTTAGAATCGAAGATGCATTAAATGCCACAAGAGCTGCTGTTGAAGAAGGAATCGTTGTGGGTGGTGGTACAGCCCTAATCAATGCGATTCCTGCAGTAGAGACATTGGTTGGTGAATTAACTGGTGACGAGAAGACTGGTGCGATGATCATCAGAAGAGCATTAGAAGAACCAGTAAGACAAATCGCTGCAAATGCAGGTTTAGAAGGATCTGTAATCGTTGAGAAGGTAAGAAATAGTGCAACGGGTGTAGGCTTTGATGCATTAAATGAAAAATATGTAAACATGATTGAAGCGGGTATCGTAGACCCAACAAAGGTAACACGTTCAGCTCTACAAAATGCAGCTTCTGTATCAGCTATGTTATTAACAACAGAAGCCGCAGTAGTAGATATCAAAGAAGAAAATGCAGGCGGAATGCCAGGTGGTATGCCAGGCGGAATGCCAGGAATGATGTAATTAACCCTGTAGAACTTGAAATTTCAAGGGTTTAAGGTGTGAATAGTGGGTAGTGACCACTTTTTGACCACATAAAAGATAAATAGTTAGAGGCTGTTCATTAGTTCACTGAACTTCTGGGCAGCTTCTTTCTTTTTTGTTTTTGTTACATGAAGATATACATTTCTAGTGGTGTCATCATCTCTATGGCCTAAGCGGTCCATGATCTCCTGAAGACCTACCCCAGCTTCGGCAAGTAAAGAAGTGTGGGTATGACGTAGTGAATGGGGGGTCAACGCTTCATTCAACTTTGATAGTTTTAGCAACCTGGCCATGCGGGCTTCAATTACTTTAATCAGTTCTGGATAGCCCAAGTATTTTCCTGATATTTTACCAAGAACAAAATCTCCATCATGCCACGTATCAGCATGGCGTATTTTTACTTTTGCTTGTTTTGCTTTGTGTTTTTTAAGGTCTTCAATCAGCCCTTCGTCAACTTCAATTATTCTCTTAGAATTTTTGGTCTTTGGAGGTAATAATTGATAGTTTGTCGTCTGATTTTTAGGATTGTACCAGGTCTTTGTTATGCTTATGGTATGCTCTTTCATATTGACATCTTTCCACTTTAGAGCGCACAATTCCCCAGCCCTGATACCAGTATAGGCTAGTAGCTTAAAGGTCAAATAATCAGTCTCCATGCCTTTCTCCTTGGCTGTCTTTAGAAATAAAATCAATTCATCCTTTTCTAGGTATTTTGGTATTTCTTCTTCCGTTTCCAGCTGCTCTACTGTCACCTGCTCTTTTGGTACCTTTGCAAAGTCCGTGGGGTTAATTTTTAGCATGTCCAATTCCATGGCCTTTGAAAATATCATCTTAGCACATGTATGAATCCCTGAAACAGTACTATAGGCTAGATGCTCAGATAAAGAGTTAAGACAATTTTGATACATGCGCCTAGTAATGTCTTTCAGTTTGACGTATTTATAGTGTGCTATCAAATGTCCCATTTCATGTTGCCTTACCCTGATTGTACTAACCTTTACGCCACTTTTTTCATACATTTTTATCCATTCATGAGCAAACTCTTCAAAAGTAATATCTTTTTCTTCAATATACGTCCCTTGAATGAGCTCATAATATATCTCAGTAGCTTTTCGTTCGGCTTCTTCCTTGGTAGTGAAGCCGCTCATGGTTTTTTGTCTTCTTTTCCCAGTTGTAGGATCGATACCTATGTCAATGGTGAAGGACCATTTAGCTCCGCAGGTGCATTTTTTCTTTTTACAGGTACAATTTCTTTTTCGGAAATATCCTTTCAATGTTTTCACCTCCTTCCCTTGAACGTATGTTCGATGCCGTAGGTAAAAAAATATAACTATGTACTACTCTATATTTTTATAAACCCATAATGGGCTAAAAAATATCGTATAATTCCCAATTGTATGTGATACTCCATAAATTCCTTGGAAATGCTTTATTGCTAATTCTATAAATTCTTCTGTAACCTCCAGAAAATCTGCAAGTTCAGCGCGATTTTTAATTCCTGCATCGAATGCATTTATAAAATCCTCGACACGTATCAAGCGTTTAACAGCCCATCTCCTAGCCTTTAATTCCTGTTTTCTATTTTCTATCTTTGATTGATCTATTATATTACCAACTGTTGTATAGTGATGTCCCAGTTCTTCTGCAAGAATGCAGGTCTTCTCTGATGCGGTAGGTATCTTCTTATCTATGAATATTTTCCCATTCCTATAAATCCCTTTGAATCCATACTCTAGATTCTTTTCTTTTATTTTGATGTTGGGTTCTGATGAAATTAATAATTGCTCATATCTCATTAGTTGTCCCCCCTTATTATTCATCATCATCCTCAAATAGAGCTTCTATATATTGTTCAATTAGTTTGAGTTTTTTAGGCGTAATATTTTTCCCTTCCAGGTGAGCAGCTATGGTATCTATATGAGTTTTTTCATCACTATTCTTAGTTATCTCCTCATTTAATCTATCTTTGAGTAAATCATCCACAGAAACATTTAATATATCTGCTATTTTCTGGATTGTGTCTATAGCCGGGTTTTTCCTCTCGTTGTTTTCTATCAAGCTTAGATATGCAGGTGTAACCCCTATGAGTTCAGCAAGTTCTTTTTTATTAAAACCCTTAATTTCTCTAAAATATTTAATATTGTCTCCTAGCATATCAAAACCTCTTTTCTCTGATTCTAACAGTTAACTTTGAAACTGTTTTATGGGTTAATTATAAACTAACAGTTAATAAAAATCAATGAAAAAGTTAGAAATATTTAGAAAAACGTAGTAGCAAGAGGTTAAATTACTGATAGTTAATATTTTGCTTAATAAAAATAAACTATAGGTAAATTTGAAGTTTTACTTTACTGGTAGTTTATAATAAAATTAACTTACAGTAAAGATTGAAGGAGGTGTTCATTTGAATAATATAGACTCTATTAGAAAAAAGAAAGCACTTAGTTATGGAGATATAGCAAAAGAATCTGGTTTGACTCCAACATATATTCATCTACTGGCTAAAGGGAAGCGAAATAATCCTAGTCTAGATGTGATGCAGAAGATATCTCAGGCTCTTGGTGAGAAAGTGGAGAAGGTGTTTAAGATTAACTGAAAGTGAGGTAAGAAGATTGGAAGATAAAATTAAAAAAGGCATGAATGAGGAAAGAAAATATGAACCAGCTGAACTCCTATGCAAACAGATTGAGCTGTTGGCTGAGGAGTCCAAAATAGCTGATCCTAAAACATTAGTAGAACTATCTAATGCTATGGTTAATTTGTATATAGCATTAAACAGTTAGTAAGAAAAATTCTTTTTTTCTTTACGGTCATTAACAAAAGCTGTTTTGATTTCTTTCTCAATTTCAAGATACTTTTCTACTAAATCTTGTGGAGAAAGATTTGTCAAGTCTTGCTTTTCCAAATATAGCATAGTTAGGGCCTGTACCTTAGTAGATGGAAATGTATTTAAAGTCACGTTTTCCGACATATAGACACCTCCCTTCTATTTCCATAATTCTACAAAGGGAGAGTGAAACCTTTATACAAATATCGACAAAATGGGGTGAAAAATCATGAAGGAATTGGACCAAATGCCAGACATATTGACTGCACAGCATATATCTTCTTACTTAAATATCTCCCGTAGAAGAGTATATGAGTTGTTCCAGATAATTCCTGAGTTAGGCGGTATTCCAAACTTTGAAATAGGAGCATCGAAGAGAGTAGATAAAAATGACTTTGTTAGTTGGATCAACAGGCAGAAAGAACAAAAGAGGCTTAAATATACTGGGAAGGAGGTGAGATAAATGAATTAGTTGGGAATGTTCTTTATAGTCTGTTGTATAGTCTTTCCCATCGGATTAATTTATGTCTTAAAAAATGAAATTGAAGGATAGGAGGGTTTATATTGGATGATTTTCAGGAAGCTTTAGAACAGTTTTCACAGGCACAGCAAAACTTCAGTTACGCAGATCCAGATCATATCGACATTGCGACATATCAACTAAAGGCTGCTGAAATGAAGATGGATACTGTTTTAAGCAGGATGAAGAGATTTGAAAAGTGTAAACAGTGCCAAGGTATGCACTGGAGAGAACATGATTGTCTGAGCTGCCCACTAGATCGGGCGATTGAAGAAGTAGCCAAAAAGGAAAATGACCACCAAGCAGCTGCAACTGCTCAGTAGTCAGATAAAAAATACAAGCTGTCTGTATTATATCAGATTTTCTGAATTTAATACAGTGTTAGGAGGATAAATATGGGATTAAAAACTTTGTTAGAAACCACAAGTCATTTGAGTTTAGTAGATAAAATCAAGTTGATCATTCATTTGACTGGAGAATGTGAAACGGATCTTTCCAATGATCAAGAGGGAGACAAGCAGTTTGAAAGATTTGCAAGGGCTATTGAGGATACAGCTAGGGACTGGGAAAGGTATCTTGAGAGTCCTAATCCTAAGGTATTGGACAAGTTACCAGATATATATAAGCTTCGTGAATGGCAGCAGCAGGGATATAGAAGTGTTGATATTAAGATTAAGACTTCTGGAGAGATCGAGACTTGGGTACATGATTTTAGCCTGATGGAAGGGCAGTATATAGCTGATATTGATGATATTGACTTAGAAAGTAAGAAGCTGGAAAGCCAAAAGAGAGAGTATGAAAAACTTAAGAAACTATTCGGGGAGGAATAAGGATGAGTTTAAGAGATAGATTTCTACAATTGTTTAATCAGCTAGACAGAAAGGGGAAGGAGGAACTCCTTTCTCATCTGGAAGAGAATCAGTACTTCACTTGCCCTTCCAGCAGCCAATTCCATGGTGCAAAGGAAGAAGGGAACTTGGAGCATAGCCTTAATGTAACGGAAGTCATGTTGAAGCTGGCACCACATATCGCCCCTGAGCTTCCTCAGGAGAGCATTATCATAAGCGGTTTATTTCATGATCTGGGAAAAGCCAGTTATTTTGGAAAGCCAAACTATATCCCTAATTTTTTAAAGAGCGGGGAGTTGAGCAAGTCAAAGCCTTATGAGACAAATAAGGATAGGCTGCCCATACCACATCAAATTGTCAGCGTACATATCCTTAGCAAATACATCAATCTAACAGAGGAAGAGACCTATGCCATTCTTTATCACAATGGGCTATATACCAGTGACGGCTATGTGATCAAAGGCAATGAGACCCCCCTCCTGATGCTCCTTCACTTCTCAGATATGTGGGCCTCCAGGGTGATTGAAAGGGCGGTGGAGTAGTTGGAAGATAAGAAAAATCTCTGGCAGAAGATCCACTCCGTCATGAAGGATGTTGAATATCTCCAGAAAGATGATCAAATCGAGTTTGGGAAAACCAAATATAAAGCCATATCTGAGGAGAAGGTTACTTCTACTGTAAGAGACAGCCTGATCAAGCATGGGTTAGTGATCATTCCAATAGATCAGCAGCACTTCAAGGATGATGTGCTTACCACTGTCAACACCAAATACAAGATCGTGGACATTGACACAGGGGAAAGTGAGATCATCGTCAGCAGCGGTACGGGAGTGGATACCCAGGATAAGGGTGTAGGCAAGGCCATGACCTATAGCTATAAATATATGCTCCTTCGGACCTTCGCCATACCGACAGGAGAAGATCCTGACAAAATCAGCTCCGACGAATGGGATGAGAAGCTGAATAAGGCGGATGGAAAGAAAGGCGGTAAGGCACCGGCAGGAAAGAAAAATACTGCTCCAGCCAGTGAGAATGGCAATAACAGCAGTCAGGGCCAGGGAAATAATCCCGGTCAATGCAGTGATTGTAGCATAGAGATTCCCCAGGCTGTACAATCCTACTCCATGAATTACTATGGAAAGCCTCTATGCAAAGACTGCCAGAAAAAACACGGGAAAATCAAATAAAAATAAGATAAAGGGGGAAACAGGATGGCAACCTTAAATTTGCTATTAAACTTTGGCAAGAAGATGGAAATGAGAATGAATATGCCCACTTTTATGGCTTTGGATCTGCTAGACAGGGTCGATAATGCGGTGGCAAAGGAAGAGAACAAACCCATATTTGTCATGACGCCTATGGACGGCAAAGGGTTAATGGTTTACCCAAAGATGGTTTTATTTGGCTATGTGGATGAAGAAGGTACAGCAGAGCTTACAGAGCTTTCAAAGAGGAATCCCTTACATAACCTTCAAGGCTGCAGCTGCAAGCTAACACCGCCAGTACCTGAGATCGACATTTCACCCGAAGTGAATATTCCGGGGGAAATAAAAGAGCCTGTATCCTATGGCCATTGGCCGCGTGGGGTTGAACTACCGGTGCCACGGGAAGTTAAAGAAGAACCCGTACATATAAGCACCAATGATGCTGATAAGCCAAGGCTCATCTTCTTTCAGTGTGAAGATTGCGGCGCAGTCCAATATAAATTCGGGCATGAAGGGGATACGGCGACATGCCATCGATGCAAAACTGAAACAAAGCTGGATGGGATTACCGATGGCGCCTACAAATGTCCCAAATGTAATGCCAGTGCTACCTTTAAAGTCAGCAATGAGGTCAGTGTTGTGCCATGCAAGAACTGCCACAGCCCTATAGACCTGGTATATAACGATAAGAAGGACAAGTTTGTAAGTAGATAGCAGCTTGATTTTGACCCTTATGGAGCTGGGGCATAAGCTTCAGTTCCATTTCTTTTAAGAGGCGGGTGATGAGA
>NZ_JACHEN010000024.1 GCF_014205875.1 Anaerosolibacter carboniphilus | reverse complement strand
AGAACATTCGTAGAAAACTAAGGGTCATTTCACATGATCATTATTTTGAGAACACATTAGTAAATTTTTTTCTTGACAGCAGTTAGCTGGTCTACTCAGAATGATAGTTGGAGTGGTATCTAGGGTCTGTGGGCGATTCATGAATCGCCCCTACCAATGTGTACAGTATCTCGTAGGAATCGGCGCCCTCGCCATTCCGTGGTTTTGAATCCCTATCTTTTTCGGAACGATGGAGGCATCGTTCCCTACAAAAAACATGATTCTCTGCAATTTTGTAGGGTTGGACAACCCTGTCCAACCGTTATCGTTGCGTCGCATTAATCTACAACTACGACGTAATATAAGAAGCACATGCACCAATTTCCTTTATATACTATAGCATAGCACTCATCATATTTAGATTCACTTATTCTTAAGATTTACAAAGTAGTCATCGTATGTCATCAGTTTACTATTGAGTGGCTGATATCCTATTCGTACTAATGAGGTAATTCGTTCAGTCGCATCTGGAATTGCTTTTGTAAGAATTGCTTTAACATCAAATGCTTCATAGAAATTTTCATTAGCAATCTCTAAAATCTCATTAATGATTGGTTGAGTTTCGTAATCGCTATGTAAATCAATTCGCAATAATCCGTAGTGATTAAATTTATCATCTGCAATTCTATGAAACATCTCAATGGTTCCAATTTTTTCGTTTGTGTTGTTTAAAATTACTGTCCACCTTACAAAATCTTTATTTTTATAACAAAAATCCCAGACTTCAATTTGTTTTTTCATTCTTTCCAATGTTGTATAGTGAAAATTATCCCCATTGCAATTATCTGAATTGAAAAATGGTACCGCCTTTTCATCAGAATAGCATTTTAATAAATCTTCAGCATCCTCCATGTTTGTTTGTCTTAATGCAATAAGTGTCTTTTTGTACATTGGACATTCTGTATAAACATCTTTCATTGTCATAATTAAAATCTCCCCCCATTTAATAAACATCAAATTATATTAAGTTATCACTTTGACTTTACGCACTAAGTGTCTATTTCTTAAAGAAACATTCTATTTCGTAATATTCTACAATTAGGACACAGCATAAAAATAATTCGTCTTACTGTTTTGTATAATTTCATACTCATATAAGTAGGTTTTCAATTTTGATATTACTTTGTTATAAACTTTCTTCATATGAGATTCCCTTGAATAAATATCTATTTCATTGATTGGTATCCACTTGACAGCACTATTCTCATCTGGTTGAACAATAACCTGCTCATTTTCATCAGCCTGAAATAAATATAATTCGTCATATTCTACTGTTATGACACATTATAAGAATATGACGAAGTAGCACAATATCATATTATGATTATACTGAATAGTTATGCGAGAATGTGTTTCAGCTCATCGAACACTTTAGGACTTGATACGATTATATTGTTTCCATTAATACATTCAAGAACAGGGTAATTATCTTCTTTTTTATAGTAGCCTACCTCCGCTCCAGCTTCAATAGCAATTAATTTTGCAGCAGCAACATCCCAAGGAGATAACTTTCCCTCATAAAATCCTTGCATTCTTCCACATGCTACCCAACATATATCTAAAGCAGGTGAACCTAATCTTCTCAAATCTCTTATATGAGGTAGAACACGCCCTAATCGGCTTATTATTTCTTGAATATCATCTTTCCTATGTGGAAAACCAGTTCCAATCACACAACTTTTTAATTCTGAAACATCTTTAACACTAATCTTATTGCCATTGAGAAACGCCCCTGAATTTTCTGAAGCATAATACATTTCATCAAGGAATGGATTATAAACAACTCCATAGCGGACTTTGCAATCAACTGCATAAGCAATTGATACAGCAACTTGATAGTGGTCGTTTGCATATCCAACAGTACCATCAATAGGGTCAATAATCCATGTAGGCTGCTGCAAAGATTGATTTTTATTCCCATTATCTTCTTCGGATAGAATTTCATGATTACAAAATACCTTATAAATCTCTGCTTTAATGATATCATTTGAGACTAAATCTGCGGTTGTAACAAGTTCATAGCCATCTTTTACAGATTCAGTGTATTGTTTTGCTTCTCGTAGTTCCTTGATTTTCGTTCCAGCAAGTTTCGCTATTCTAATTGCTTCGCTCAATATTATGTCCATTCAAAATCTACCTCCTATGCATTATATAAATTACCTTTAATTCACTTTATCCTACTGTTATGCAATAATACACGTTGATACTACTTCTATAATCTTCCAAATTATCCTTCCTTTAATTGCCTTTAAATTTCCTTAAAACTAGTAAAGAGAATCCTATCTATTTTAGGACTCTCTTTACTTACACATTTCTATACACATGAGTAGCATCATTATTCTTAATTCACCTTCTGAAATATACCTGTGTCAATCTTACTTGCTGCCTCACTCTCTACCTCTGAATATACGTGTAAATATAGGTCCAATGTAATTGCAATGTTTGAATGCCCTAGCCTTGATGATGCCACCTTTGCTGAAACACCATATTTAAGCATTAACGATGCATTGATATGTCTGAGGTCATAGAGTCGGATTTTTTGAGGTTATGTTTCTTTATAAAAACATCAAAACGATGGTTGAAGGTAAATTTATTAATAAGCCTTAATTATAAGGGTTGGTAGAGTAAATATGATATGGCAGATTATGAAAAGCACTTACCTATATTTAATTTTCAATTGTCCTTATTGATTCAAAAAAGCTTATTCACTTATAGCATGGTTCTCCTATTATAATTTTAAATCTAATTTCATCAGTAAGTTTATACACCATTTTCAGTCAGCCTATTTCTAATAAAATTCCAATTCTTTATCCTCTATTTTCATTTATTTCTCAGTCATTTCCATAAGTTTTTCCTATTACGGCGCCAAACCGTCGCCTTTTTCCCATTCTAGCCTCAAAAATCCCATGAAAAAAGACCGTAGGAAAAACCCTACAGTCCTTGCTTTCACTGGCGGAGAGAGTGGGATTTGAACCCACGGTACTATCTCTAGCACACAAGATTTCGAGATATAAGCCCTTCATGATAAACAGTTATAATATTTTCTTAAATGTCTATTTTTCAACGTTCCCATTATCTTAAAAATCTTTTCCATGATATTTTGTCTATCATGTTATAAATACGTAAGGGTGAAATAAGGGTATAAAAGGGTATAGCAAATCACAGGAAATTCAGTCCCTGTGATTTACTTTTTAATATAATCTGAACAGCATCCATTCCATTGAATCAAGCCCAAATTTAAGGTCGTAATATACTTCTTTTCCATTAAGCATACTTTGACATTTAAAGACTAACATATGGTTATCAGCCAGCTTCTCCAAGTGCCTATTTAATACCTGATCTACCCTTACAGATACATCTTCACCGTTTTTAGATTCAATCGTGAATTTTTTAGGTGTAGGTACGCCCTCTTTGTTAAATACGTCAATCATATATATTTGTTTGCCTAATACCTTCATTAGTGCTTTATTAAACAATATTTTTGGGCTCTTGCGGGCAGAGAACGCTGTCTACAAGACCACATAAGTGCCGTCGTCACAATGGTCGGAATAATCTTTGCAAGCAGGGGAAAGATGTACGTCTTTCCATCCGGGCAAGCATGTTTGTGTGTACACATACTTGCTCGCCGGGCTTGTTAGGGTGAACCCTAAGATCCTCTCGGAAAACTCAAAAATGAGTTTTCCGTTAAGCCAACAAGTTGGCTGCTGTGGGGGAGCGTATTTACTATGCCTAATCCTATTCGCGCTCAATCCAAACTTCTGTAGACTGGATTCCTCAAGCACATGAAACTTGAAGTGCTTCCAACGACGCCGATTATGAAGTACATCACGGCGATACCAGAGCCTTTACCAGTCCCGAAAGCGAGGGTCAGCGCCTGTTGTATGGGCGACGCAACCGCCATAAAAGGCTCAAAGACATGGTCAGCTAAGAACCCGCCAAGAAACAAGCCCAATGGGATAGTGCTGTACTGGATTGTGTCCCGCGCCGAGAACACGCGGCCCTGCATTTCTACGGGCACATTCGTCCGCATGACTGCCGTCAAGTTGGCGGTCAAAAAAGGCATAAACACGCTGTACGCGAAAGCAGAAAGTACCCAGATTGGCAACACACGTCCCAAGCTCATGATTGGCTCGCAGAGTACAAATGATATTCCGCAGGTAAAAAAGATCACTCTAGTTCGGCTCTTTGCTGGTTTGGTAAGCGTAACCGCTATGCCTCCGGCAAGTGTGCCGAGACTCGACACAGATTGGGAGCCCCACAGGATAAAGAAATCCCGGAGGCCTGCAAAGATATTCGGTTTTCTCATGGCTTTGCTCCTTCATTACTAAAATAGAATGAACATGCAAAGCCCGATTCGGACGGCAGTTTACGCTACCGCTCCATGCAATCTCCGTCCGTTATCAGACTTTGCATGGAGCCAAAGCAATGGCAAGATTCATAAAGCACCTCTCGTGATTGAATTTTGCGCCGGTTAATACCCAGACTGTAACTCGAAAACAAAAGCGAACGCCTCCCCGACAAAGAAACATCGGGTCGGGTTCGCATTTGTTCCTAATGGCGGAGAGAGTGGGATTTGAACCCACGGTACTGTTTCCAGCACACACGATTTCGAGTCGTGCGCAATCAACCGAACTCTGCCATCTCTCCATATCTATTTTGTTTTCCTAAGCTCTCTAAAAAATTCCTTCATTATGCCACTGCACGCTTCCTCTTGTACACCCCGGATGATCTCGGTCTGGTGATTAAATCGTTCATCTTCTGGGATACTCAGTAAAGAACCTGCTGCACCACCTTTTGGGTCCATGGCACCGATAATCAACCGTTTGATTCTAGATAGCATAATAGCACCAGCACACATGGGACACGGTTCGATGGTTACATACAGATCACAGTCCATGAGCCGCCATCCGCCCAGGGTCTTGGAAGCCTCCTGAATCGCAATCATCTCTGCATGGGCAGTAGGATCCTTCGCTGTTTCCCTTAAATTATGTCCCCGCCCAACAATGATGCCATCTTTCACCACCACAGCACCAATGGGTACCTCTTTCAGCTCAAATGCCTTTTGGGCCTCCTGTAGTGCTGCTTCCATAAAGTACGATTCCACAGACCTTCCTCCCAATAGCACTTTAGATATTTTCTAAAGCTCCGATTAATATTATACTACAAAATTATTTGATCAACAACTTTACAAGCTGACTTCCTTTATTCATAAATATATGATTTGCTGCTATAACTCCTCTCCATTTCTTCAGGGTATGCCTACCTCATCTCCTACTTCATTACTATTGTCTTTGAATCTAGAAAATATTCAAAGGATAACCAGGAATTCTCCGACCTCTATACAGCCTCACATTCATCTTCAAAAAGAATATTGTCTTTACTACCATGCTTTACTCTATATAATAACTTATCAACATTGGATAGAACATCATCAATATCATCTTCGATCGCTAGTTGTGCCATCCCCCCACTCACGGTAATCCTAATTTCATCATGATCGTACAGCTTGGTTAGGCTTCCCTTGATTTTTGATGTCAGCTCCGCCCCTTCCTTCACTGTCGTATCCTCTAAAACAATAATAAATTCATCCCCACCGTATCTGCCCACAAACCCCTTATTCTCAATGGCCGAAATAAGCCCATTGCTCACTCGCTTTAATACCTCATCCCCTACCACATGCCCATATTGATCGTTAATCGTTTTGAAATTATCGATATCGATCATAATAATGATGACTGGCTGGTTCTTCTCCTTAATTTGAGTTTTTATCTCATTGAGTCTCTCAAACAAATATCTTCTATTATATGTACCTGTCAACTCATCTGTTCTCGAAATCTTCATGAGTAGTTGATTGCTCTCTTCAAGCTTCTCGCTGTATTGCCTCAACAATTCTCGTTCTTCATGATATGCCTTGGAAAAAACAATGATAATGTAGGCAGCCGCCAGAAGGGTCAAAGGCATCTGAATTAATAGATCCTGCTGTTCAAGGGAAATATTAATGATCAGATTGGGATATCGCATCTCAAGGACAATGAGGGAGAGGACCACCAAGACTTCTGAGATAAGGAAAAATACTCTCGTCTTTCCTTGGAATATAAAGCAAACACATATACAGATCAAAAAAGCATAGGACATAGTAATGCTGCTATTGCCACCAGAAGTAATCCATCCATTCGGAAACAAGACAAAAATAATTATGCAAGTTATTATGGTCTGAAACACAAATATATGCCGTTTTTTTATCACATCCTTAAAGGCAATGCATGATAGAACGATGAGGGCAATCCATTTGTAGTTCACCGCAAAATCAAATCCCACCGTTATGTTTCCTATGATAGAAACTACAGATAATAGAATGAAAAACACAAGCATATAAACAAATAACTTTTCTTCGAGGGAGTAATTATTAGATGGATTGATTTTCATAATAGGTCTCCGATATATTCTTTCGTTAAATTTTGCATAAGCATATTATACTATATTGTTTTCTCAATTCTGATTTTTTTCTGCATTTTTTATATGATTTTCTAGAATTACTGCCCTAGCTGTTTGCAGCTTCTTCTATTTATGACCCAATCCCCTACTCCTCAAACATTTTTATATGTCCAAGTGCATAATCCTCCATGTTTTATCAATCCAAATTCCCTATATTTTTTCTACAAGGTTCTTCCAATAGCGTTTTGGCATATGCTGTTTTTGCAGCTTAGGGTTCATACGATTTTTAATAGCAATACTTTTAAAATACTGCTGCCAAAGCTGTTGATAGAACAGCTCCTCCTCTCCTACTTCAAGAGAACGCTCCAGTACCATCTCCATAAGAATCCATTCCTTTTGATCATAGATCGCTGCCATATTTCTCCGCGTATCATAGATGATCCAATTCTGATCTGCCATTCTTTTTGAAAAATGGGGGGCCAGCAGGCCCAATATCTGATTGTCTGGTGTGATGGGCGCATAGTAAAGATTGTCCCCCACCTTTCGGAAGCGAACCAACCCCAGCATGAGATGCTTTTCCTTTGTAACCCTTTGTACCACCTTATGTAAATCCAGCACTCGCTCATCAGAAAGATGACCATCAATATCTTTTCCTACCTTAAATCCCAATTGTATGTATCTATAAATCAATGAACCTGCATCCTCATCTTCTGACAGAAAAGTATAAAACACATTCTGTAAGGCATTCAATGAGATTTTTGTTCGAATGGCAGTATAGACTTTCTCAGCCTTCTCCTTATCTTGCTCAATATACACCTTCTGCACCAGTAGGTTTTCCTGGTCATCCTCCCGGAACAATATCTTTTCCGGCTTCTCCCTTCGATAATAAGCTTCGTAAATACAAGTCAGTAGTCCATCAAAACTGCCATCGTAGATGTAATAGATCATGACTGTTCTCTCACAATAGTAAAAAGATTTTCTTTTGGTGGTGCCAGTTGAGGATATACAGAGAACAACGAAAGCTGTTCCCCACCCAGAATATTCTTTTTCACTGGATCTCCCAAAGTCAGCTGATATCGAATCCGTTCTTCATTGATACTGTTTTCTCCATAGTACTTTCCCTTGCAAGTCAGAAAATATCGCGCTCGCTTTAATACAACCCCCAGCTTTTTTAGATCCTCATAACTTAATGAAGCAAATCTTCTGGCAGCTACAATCCGCATGGCAGAGCGTACGCCCACCCCAGGTATCCGAAGGAGCATCTCATAATCGGCACGATTTACCTCAACGGGAAACAAGTGAAGATTTCTCAAAGCCCAATCACATTTGGGATCCACAGCCATATCGAAATTTGGCTTGATTTCATCCAGCAGCTCATTGGCTTGAAACCCGTAGAACCGTAACAACCAATCAGCTTGATAGAGTCTATGCTCTCTCAGCAAAGGTGGAGCCGAAATGGTCGGAAGGTTAGGATGCTGACCGATGGGGACATAGGCAGAATAGTAGACCCTTTTCAGCTGGTAACGCTGATAAAGCCCCTCCGATAGCTTCAGTATATTTAAATCATAATCCGGCGTAGCGCCGATAATCATCTGGGTGGTTTGTCCCGCTGGAACAAACTTAGGAGTACTTCGATACTTCTTCTTCTCCTCCACTTTTTCATGGAGCTTAGAAGTAATCATCTCCATGGGTTTGATAATGGCTTCTCGTTTCTTTTGTGGCGCCAGCAACTTTAAGCCATTACTTGAAGGAAGCTCTATATTGACGCTCATCCGATCCACGTATTTTCCTGCCATCTCAATGAGTCTCTCATCAGCTCCAGGAATAGCTTTTAGATGAATATAACCATTGAAATTTTCTTCCTCCCGAAGCTTTTTAACCGTTTGCAGCAATAGATCCATAGTATGGTTGGGATTCTTATAGACAGCAGCACTTAGAAACAACCCCTCTATGTAATTTCTTCGATAAAAGTTAATGGTTAGATCCACAATCTCCTGGGGTGTAAAAGCCGCTCTGGGTATATCATTGGAAGATCGGTTCACGCAATAAAGGCAGTCGTAGGCACAGTAGTTTGTCATAAGGATCTTTAAAAGAGAAATGCACCGTCCATCTTCCGACCAGCTATGACAGATCCCGCTCATATGGGCATTCCCGATGTCTCCTTTTTTATTGCTGCGATTGCTTCCACTGGAAGAACAAGAAACATCATACTTGGCTGCATCAGACAAAATCTTTAGTTTATCTAAAACCTCCACAAAAATCACCTCGAACATATGTTTTTCATCTTTATTTTACCACGCTATCCATGATTTTACAAACATATGTTCGGCCAAATCTTTCATTATTTTCGCTAGAAAATTGAAGACCCTAATTTCCTAGATATGCACAAAAGAGCCCTGCCCCCATTGAAAATCAAGGTCAGCAGAGCTCCATATAGATATTCTTTTCCAACATCAAATCATCAATCCTACCATTTGTTCTTTTTTTCGAGTTTCCTAAATCCCAGATAGATGAAACCAACACAAATTACAAGCCCTATGATTGCAGGTATAAAAATGGATTTTCCTGCTTCTCCACCAAAGGCTACACTCCAAATCATTTTAGCCACAGCCATAAAGACAACAACAGATAATCCAAACCATAAACTACGCTTCCAGAAAGCTACCCCTAATGCGGTAAATGAAATGGGTACAAGAAGCGACATCAGTATTTTTGCCCCGCCCCAATCACCACTTAAATATTCCTTTTCCATTTCCAAGAACTGTTTTACTTGGTCACTTACAACTTCCGGCTTTGGAAACCAAAACATACTCGTCAAGAGAAGAAAAACCGTTCCGAAAATACCAGCCCAACTTCTTTTATATGCAAAATAACAAAAAGGTATAAGGAATAATGGTCTTAAATACCAGCTTAATTGATTTTGGTGACGTTCATAAGCCCAATCGAAAAAGTTCTTATTCGTAAATGCCAAAACAAGAAATAATAATGTAAGCACCACAAAAGTTAATGCTAACATTTTGTCATAACGTCTGAATTGGACATTTCTCATAGCATTCACTCCTATCTTATATTTGGATAAACTTCCTATTTGCCTAAACCACCTTTCATAAAATCCACATAACAATCGAGGTTTTCAATCATTTTTTCAAGCTTAAAATCCTCTGGTTTATAAAAAATCTCATCAAAATGAATAAACAGGTAGCTTACAGTTTTTACAATAAAATCCTTAGAAAATTCCTTTTTAAAGTCCCCATTTTCTATGGCTTTGCCTATCATTTCTTCAAGCAATTTTTCCGTATCACTTCCTAATACACCCTTTGCAATATCGTATATTTTGTTACCCTTTTCTTTTGTAAACATCTTACTCAACCTATGAAATTTAGGGAAAGTAATGGCAAATTCTGCACCAATTCTTGCTTGCATCTTAAACTTTTCAAAAATGTCCTTTCCCTCATATGCTTCTGTATACTCATCAATCCTATTACTCACAAATTCCCATTTGGTTTTTGCAGAAGACTCTAATAAAAATAGGTAAAGCGCTTGTTTATCCTGAAAGTGGTAGTAAAAAGTGCCTTTACTGATCTCTGCATTCTTTATGATGTTATTGAGCGAGGCATCTTCATAGTTTTTTGTTATAAATTCATCTAATGCTGCCTCAAGCAGTTCTGCTTTTCTTTCAAAGGACTTTTCTTTCAATTTTTATTATGCCTCCTTTACTATTATTATATACCACTAGGTCTAGACCATTTGGTCTATAGTAAATATAACACTTCTATCCAATACTGTCAATAGGACATGAAGCTAAATCATAAAACTACTCATATGTTAATATAAGTCATTTTAACCTGATATATCTAACGATTATACATCTCGTTACTAGCTTATTTTTCTCTCTAGTCGTTTCTGTTTATAGGATAAGCAGCGTCCATCCCGCCTCAAAGAGATTACATTTCTCATCGGCAATAACTTCTAAAAACGGCACAGCTTTAGGGGTTCCACCCAATCCTATTAATTTACGTAGAGTGTGCCTGCTGGATTAAGGTATCCTCCGAGATCAAAATCTGTTGACAGGTAAAAACATAAGTAATAATATATTATTAGATATACATCTAATATAGTGATTTATTCTATGAATATCGAGGTGTTGTTATGAAATTGCCAAAAGATAATGTTTTTTTCACAGTCAATCCTTCTTTGGAGTTTATCCATGCACTCAATTTTGTTGCTAACAAAGAAGCACGGTATAAATTCTACTCCGATTTTAATATCATTCCTACAGAGGAATTTAAACAGATCGTAGAAGAAATGAAGGGAAAACTATCACGTTATATACAAAATGAATTAAAATTCTTTTTTCAATGGGAGCCTATGATGCATACGCTAGGCAGAATTGTTGAAGAGCACAAGCATATAGAAAACGTATCAACATTTATAGAATTTATAGAACAAATGCATGAAAATGAAATTTTATCTTATATCACAAGTCAGGCCCTATATGGTGTAAATGCAAATACTTCAACTAATTGGAGTATGGATGAGAATATGGCCAATAATATTTCAAATATAATCTTCAACATGGATGATGACACTACTATTGATAAAGAGAGATTAATTGAATTTGCTGAGAGCCCTTTAGAAATAAAATCTCGCTTGGTTTTGCTAATGAAGCAGTTTTATGAAAAATCTTATAAGCAAAATGAAGCCTACATATTATCAAAATTAGATGAGGCAAAAAAACGCTATGAAAAGTTATATAGTGATAATCTTGCCTATTTTGCAGATGAATATTTACATAATACGCTCCCAAGGGATAACTATAAAAAGCTCATCATTCATATTAGCTACTTCACGCTGGTCAGGGTATGGTTCTTTACTGTTAACCCCTACGATGATACGCAGTGGATCCACCTTGGCATATACTCAGAATACTATCCTAGAAAAAAATTTATAAAAGCCAAAGTTCAGAACTTTATCAGGATATTATCTGACAAAAAACGTTTTGAGATCATTGAACGTCTTAGCAAAAAACCTTATTACGTATATGAACTTGCCGCTGAATTAGATCTCACTTCCCCCACCGTATGCTATCATTTGAACCATATGTTGGATTTAAATCTTGTGTCTTTAGAAAAAGAAAACAATAAAACATATTACTCTTTAAATAAAGAAATGGTAAAGGAACTATTAAATAATGCTTCATCAATCTTATTGAATGATTGAGGGTAATTTATAAAAGCCATATTCTATGATCATAGAATATGGCTTTTAGTTTCATAATTATATAATTACTTTTCCTTTCTACTCTGGAACAACACTGCAAGGATGATGATGATCCCCTTTACCAATCCTGTAAGGAATGGAGGTATTTTGGCCGCAATAAGGATTCCCTCAATCATTTGCAGCATGATGGCACCGAGAAAAGTACCTACCACTTTTCCCCTTCCCCCATTCATCGCTGTTCCACCTATCGCCACCGCAGCAATGGCATCTAGCTCGAAGGATGCCCCTGCATTTGGCGCCGTAATGGATGTTAGACGGGAAGAAAGGAGGAATGCAGAGATACCCGTTAAAAATCCTGTGACAGAGAAGCACAGAATCTTTATCTGGTCTACGTTGATGCCCGTCAACTTCGCCGCATTTTCATTGGACCCTACCGCATAGACATATCTCCCAAACTTAGTGTTGCTCATCATAAAGGCAATGACTGCTGTGATGACGATGAAAATCAAAGCCAGATTGGGTATGCCAAGAATCCCACCAGCAGCGATCATTCTAAATTTATCCACCAATTCATAACTGACATTAAAGGGCCCACCCTGACCCAATTGAACAATAATGGAACGATAGGCACTCATGGTTGCCAACGTTACAATAAATGCTGCAATCTTCCCTTTTGTAACCAACAGGCCATTTACTAACCCCAATAATGTCCCGAACACCATACAGAAAAGCAGCATCACAAAGGCATTTTGTGTATTGTTTAAAACAACCACGCCCAAGCCTGCCACCAATGCACAGGTAGATCCCACAGAAAGGTCAATCTGACCCGATATAATGATCAAGGTCATACCCAAAGCAATAATACCCTTAATCGATGCTTGAAGCATCAACGTCGATAAATTGGAATAGGTTAAGAATTTATTATTCACCATGGTTGCGATGATGATTAATACAATAAAGGAAAATAAGTACGTATACTCTGCATAAAAATTCTTAAATTTTGATATGGATTCTTTTTTCAATGTTGCACCTGTATTCATCTTACTCCCTCCATATTAGAGCCAGTAGCATAGTACATAACCTCCACCTCAGTCAACTCGTCCCTTGTCAACTCCGCAGTGATGCGTCCTTTATACATTACCAAGCATCGATCTGCCACTTTATAGATCTCAGGAAATTCTGCACTAAAAACGATAATGCTCTTTCCTTTCTTAGCCAGCTCATGGACGATTTTATATATTTCAAATTTTGCGCCCACATCAATTCCCTGGGTAGGATTATCCAAGATATAAATATCTGAGTCTATCTCCAGCCAGCGAGCAATGATCACTTTTTGCTGATTGCCCCCACTGAGGGAGGTAATAGAATCATAAGGACTTCCAACTCTAATGGATATGGCCTCTTTATTGCGATGAAATCGTTTCAATTCTTCATTCTTTTTTACAAATGGTCCCCTATTGTTCACAAAGCCTGCAATGGATAGATTATCTAGGATGCTCATGTCTTTAATAATAGAGCGTTCCTTTCGATTCCTTGGTACCATCCCTATGCCAGCCTTCATCACCTGATTGATACTATTTAGCTGCAAGGGTTTGTTACGAAAAAGAATCCGCCCTCCTGAGATAGGCCGAGCACCAAATAACGCCTCCGCAAGTTCTCCTCTACCATCTCCATGGAGTCCAGTAATGGCCAGCACTTCTCCTTTTCTCAGTTCAAAGCTAACATCGGAAAAGGCAGGTATACAGCTTAAATTCTGTACTTGTAGAATGACTTCACCCAAAATATTGTCATTTTCTTTATTTTCATCTTGAATACTTCTTCCCACCAAAAGCTCTGTGGCTATTTTTTCATCAATATCAGAAAAATTACCCCTTGCGATCAATTTACCATCTCGCAATACCGTATACCGATCACAGATTTCAAACAACTCCGGCATTTTGTGGGATATGTAGATGATGCTCACCCCATGGGCTTTGAGCCCCCGCATGATCACAAACAAATTGTCTATTTCCTTGTTGGTTAATGCTGTTGTAGGCTCATCCATGATGATGAGCTTTGACTCAAACAGTAGTGCTTTTGCAATCTCCACCAGTTGTTTTCTGGATGTATCTAGATTTTCAACGGTCTCCTGGGGATCGATATCGATGTTCATCCGCTTAAAAACTTCCGCCGATCGGTTGATCATTTCTTTTTTATCTAAAAACCCATATTTATTTCTTAGCTCTTCTCCTAGAAAAAGATTTTCATATACCTTTAAATCATTCACTAAGTTTAATTCCTGGTGTATAAATCGAATGCCTAGTTCATTGGATTTGCGGGTCGTCATATTCTCCTGAAGAATTCCATTCAGATAGATCTCACCAGATGTGGGTGGAAAGGTCCCAGCCAGTATATTCATTAACGTTGATTTACCGGCACCATTTTCACCTAATAATCCGTGGATTTCTGACCTGTCTACTTCAAGAGAAACATGATCCAAAGCTTTTACCGCACCAAAATCTTTCGTAATACTTTTCATTTGCAGGAACATGCTTCCACATCCTCTCTTCATTGTGATAAGCAATCTACGTTCATATTCGCTTTAAAAAGAGAGAACCGACCAGGAAAATTTCCTGGTCGACCACAATCATCTGACCATTATCATTAAATTCCACTCTCATAACGGATTTTATAGATATCAGATTTACGGAACTCCTGTTCATTGCTTAAGTCGATTTCCTGTGTATCAATTAAATACAAGCCAGAGACGTTCTCACCATTTAACAGTTTTGCACCGTATTCCACTGCATCTCGAACCATGGTGGGTGAGAATAAGTATGTTACTTGATCAATATTATATTTTTCTTTATAGGGTTTGAAAGTATCTAGGTTTTCACGACGACCGCCAACACCTGTTACCACACGAATATCTAATTTTGCAGGTCCATTGTAGTTTATAATAGCATCTAAGACACCAAGTACAACCTCATCATCATGGGTGAAAACTGCTTTTACACTTTCGATGGCCTTGGCATCACTGGTATTTAAGAATGTTTCCATCTGCTCTTGTGCTTTTGCCCGCTGCCAATCGGTACTGAATTGCTGAACAATTTTTATATTCTTGTCAGCTGTCTTGCTAAATCCATCGGAACGCTGCTGAGGTACAGTTGAGTTGTCACCTTTAAACTCGAGGATGTTTACTTCGCCTTTTGCCAAATCGTCAGCAAAGTATTCATTTAAATATTTACCTGTTTCTTCTCCGATGGTCACATTGTCACCCATCACTTCAGCCGTTGGCTTGAAGCCGTTAATCAAACGGTCATAGATAATCAAAGGAATGCCTGCATCCACAACCTTTTGAGCACCTGATCGAAGCTCGTCACCATTATGGGGCCATAAAACAATACAATCCACCTTTTCATTAATCAGCGTGTCCAATTGGTTATTTTGCTCAGAGGATTCAGCTGATGTTAAAAACTTGTATTCAAATCCATTCTTTTCTGCCAGCTTCTTTGTTGCATCTTCAGCATGTTTAATGCTCTCCCCTAAAAAACCATGGGTAGCATTGGGCATAACAACTGCCAGCACCTTCGCTTGCGAACTCTCTTGTCCCCCTGTATTACTGGATGTGTCCGTTGCTGGTGTGGTTTGGGTACATCCTGCTGCTGCAAAAATCATCATGAAGGTCATAATTAAAGCCAATAACTTTTTCATAATTTCCCTCCGCCCTTTAAAATTGTATTTATTAAATAGGGCGATTCCGCCCTATTATACAAATGGATCTACTCGTCATCCTCATGGGTCGATTCTCTTAAGATTAGCTCATGGGGTAAAATAATGCCCTTGTTAACCACTTTTATGTCATTGATTTTCTCTACAACAAGATCTACAGAAACCCTTCCCAAATCATAGCGAGGTTGTGACACCGTTGAAATGGTAGGGTCATACACCCTTGTGATGGAAGCATTATCAAAGCCTATGATTTCGACCTCTTTTCCCGCTGCAACGCCTATGCTTTTCAAGTATTTGATGGCCCCTATGGCCAGCGTATCCGAAACTGTCAATATGGCCGTGGGAGGTTCTGAAAAACTCAGCAGCGCACGGCACATTTCCATTCCGCTTTCAGGTTTGTAATTACTCTTCACAATGTACTTTTTATCAAAGATCAATCCTGCATCTAGGATGGCATCCCTATAGCCTTGTTCTCGCCCACGCTCCGAGCTTTCATAAAAGGAACCGCTGATCATACCAATTCGCTGGTGTCCATGGGAAATAAAATACTTGGTGGCCTCATAAGCTGCCTTTTTGTTGTCGATCATCACGTAAGGAAGCTGTGCTCCTTCTGTATATTCACAGCCCTGAACAAATGGATATTTCGTCGCCAAATTGTTTAATTCTTCTGTACTCAGTGTAGAAAAGAGTGTTATGACTCCATCCACCTGCTTCATCTCCAGCATTTTTAGATATTTTTTCTCCGTTTTTACTTCATGATGGGTTACGCTGACCAAAACACCATAGCCTAGCTCGCTTGCCCTTTCCTCAATTCCCTTCAGAATCTTTGCATAGAAGGGATTGGAGAGGGTAGGCAGCATCACCAAAATCATATCACTTTTTGATTTTCGTAAATTGCGACCTACTGTATTGGGGACATAATTTGTCTCTCTTATGGTCTGCAAAACCTTATCCCTTGATTTTTCTTTTACGCCGGGGTCATCATTGATCACCCTCGATACCGTTGCTACGGAAACACCTGCAAGCTTTGCAATATCTTTTATTGTTGTCATATGTACACACCTTATCCTTAATAAATGTAATCGTTTTCATGTTCATTATAAAATCTCGTCAGTTTGTTGTCAATATTATTTTGAATATTTTGTGAATATCTTTTTTATAAAATCTCTCTTTTTATCTATAAGAAATATTCTTTTTACAAATCAACTCATTCAAATCCTTATTTTTCAAGGATTACGTCATTTTTTAACTTTTCTAGCTACACTATCATACGCAAAGACAAATAGACAATTTTTCTAAATATTCTATTTTTATTATACATTCAGATTGATTTTTTATCTTTTTATTCATATAATATTCATGTAATCGTTTTCTAATTACCGAATTTTCTGATTCATAAAGATGGATTGCCAAAGACATATCTGACCATTCTTACGCCATGTTCTTTATAAATCTTATGTACAATTTCTATATACATTCAAAGCAAAATAAGTATTTTATATCACAAAATATCAAATATGATTGGGGGATTTTGATGATGAAAAAATTCAAGGCAGGCGTAGTGGGCATAGGTTTCATTGGCGTTGCCCATATCGAAGCCCTACGTCGTTTAGGCAATGTTGAGGTACTTGCATTGACCAACGAAACCGATCCTGTTCAGAAGGCAGCTCATTTGAATGTACCTCATGGTTTTGCGGATTATCGGGAAATGATCGACACAGTGGATCTCGATATGATACACATCTGCACACCAAATCATACCCACTATGAAATCGCCACATATGCTATGGAACGAGGTATTCATGTGTTGTGCGAAAAACCAATGACCACAACTGTTGAAGAAGCAGAGAAATTAGTTCAATTGGCAAAAGAAAAGCAATTAGTCCATGCAATAAATTATCATAACCGCTTTTATCCCATTACCCATCACCTCCGGCAAATGGCGAAAGAAGCGGAGTTTGGAGAAATATTCTCTATCCATGGAGGCTACATTCAGGACTGGCTGC
Source organism: Anaerosolibacter carboniphilus (assembly GCF_014205875.1). Classification (GTDB taxonomy): domain Bacteria; phylum Bacillota; class Clostridia; order Peptostreptococcales; family Thermotaleaceae; genus Anaerosolibacter; species Anaerosolibacter carboniphilus. The sequence goes on along the minus strand of NZ_JACHEN010000024.1, from coordinate 75,850 downwards.
TATTTGATACGGACTTTAATTGGCGTCTGATTTCTTCAAAGAGCGGAAAAACCCGAGCCGTTGCCGATATAGGCTCCCATTGGCTGGATTTGATTGAATATATGACTGGATTGAAAATCGTTGAAGTATTTGCTGCATTCCGTACCTTCTATGACACAAGGAAACGCTCTATCCACCCGGTTGAAACCTTCTCTCAAGCCCAACAACCCAGAGAAGCCTACGAAGATATTCCCATCGATACGGAAGATTTTGCTTCTATCCTCCTTAAGTTTGATAACGGTGCCCTTGGCAACACCACCATCTCTCAAATGTTTGCCGGTGAAAAAAATCGTATCTCCGTATTTATAGGTGGTTCGAAAATGTCTGCCCAATGGGATTCCAATGATATTAGCAATTTGGTGATCGGACGTCGAGACGAACCGAACCTAGTTCTCACAAAAGACCCCGGATTACTTCATCCCCAATCCGCAAAAATTACCGGCTACCCTGGCGGCCATGTAGAAGGATTCCCCGATGCTTTCAAACAAACCTTTAAACAAATTTATGCCTCCATTGAAGATCCCACTATGGAAAAAGAATATGCAACCTTTGAAGATGGATTGCGGCAGATGATTCTTTGCGAAAGGATTTATGAAAGTGCACAAACAAATAGATGGGTAAAAATTTAGTATTGGAAAGGAAGGATCCTTATGAAATTAGGCTTGCACAGTGCGATTCTCCCCGACTACACCTTCGAGCAAGTCATCGACTTAGCCAGTGATATAGGCTATAAATCCGTGGAGTTAGCTTGCTGGCCCCTTGGGAAAGCTGAAAGGCGTTATGCGGGGGTTACCCATGTGGATACGTCATCCCTTGATGAAGAAAAAGTCAGCCATATCCTGGGCTATTGTTCCTCTAAGGACATACAAATAGCCGCTTTGGGTTATTATCCCAACCCCCTCGATCCAAATGAAGCAAATCGTTCCGTATACATCGAACACTTAAAAACACTGATTAAGGCTGCTAAGTTGCTGGGCGTCAATAAAGTAAGTACTTTCATCGGCAAGGACAAGAATAAAACTGTAGAAGAAAATATGGAATTGTTCAAGTCCATATGGACACCGATCATTGAATTTGCGACAGAACAAAAAGTATGGGTGGGTATTGAGAACTGCCCCATGTATTTTACCATGGATGAATGGCCAGGAGGCCTTAACTTAGCCTCAGCTCCATATGTTTGGCGTCAGTTATTCAGCATCATTGATAGTGATTATTTTGGATTATCCTATGATCCGTCCCATTTATATCTTCAGCGAATGGACTATATCAACCCCCTATATGCATTCAAAGATAAAATCAAACACATACATATCAAAGATTTGAGAGTATATCCAGACAAAATTGATGAATATGGCATTTTCACCTACCCACTGAATTATATGTCTCCAAAAATCCCTGGCCATGGAGGTATAGACTGGGGTGCTTTTGCGTCCGCTTTACAAGATATAGGCTTTAGCGATGCTGCCTGTGTAGAGATTGAGGATAAGTCCTTTGAGGACTGTGAAACAAATGTATTGAAGGCCATCAAGCTGAGCTTCAAGCATATGTCACAGTTCATAGAATAGTACAAAACGCAAAAAAGGAAGCAGGTATCAAAAGATATCTGCTTCCTTCATAATTATTGGATATTTGTATTTCCAAAATACCAATATCCAAGATTGGTAACATACCAATTCTGAACATTTTCTCTTACCAATGCTGAATCAGTATAATAATATAGCGGGATTACCACCATTTCATTCATAATCATTTTCTCAAGTTCCAATAATATATCGTCTCTTTCTTTGCCCGTTGTATAATAAGAATCACTAGCTAATTGATCAAACTGATCGTTCTCCCAATTGGTTTCATTCTGTACACCATAAGAGGTCCAGCCTTCTAAATAGGCTATAGGATCAGCTATATCTCCAAGCCATCCACCTCTAGCGATATCAAACTTCTTTTCATGCCTAGTCTCCACATATGTAGGCCACTCCAAGTCTTTTAGCTTCACCTTGATACCTAGATTGTTTTGCCACATTTGCTGAACAGCTTCCGCCATAATCTTGTTTCCATCATTGGTGTTATAGAGCAATTCGATTTCTGGAAACACCTTACCGTTAGGATATCCTGCCTTCGCCAATAATTGTTTTGCTTCTTCAATATTAGCTCCATTTGGATCTATACCATAATTCCCGGCTGCTGTTCTAAATTCTTGTCCGCCTTCAAGGTTCAATCCAGGTGGCACCAAACCAGTAGCTGCTTTATATCCAGGTACATGGTTCTGTAACATATATTTTCTGTCAATGGCTAAACTTAGCGCCTTTCGAACATTTAGATCATTAAATGGTGCTTTCTTAGCATTTATCATATAATAATATGTTCCAGTAGAAGTTAAATATTTAAATGACTTATCTCCTGTCTTTAATTCCCATGTTTCATCGACAGGTAAAATGTTAAGTATATCTACTTTCCCTTCACGATAGGCATTCAACGCTTCCATGTCATCATTGATCACCATGAAATTGATTCCATCTAGTTTTACACTATCCGATTTATAGTAGTTACTATTTTTAGTAAGTGCTATGGTTTCCATACTCGTCTTAGATATCTGGAATGGTCCATTCGATACAAATGCATTTGGTTGTGTTCCCCATCCTTCTTGGTTTTTTGTGACAATATCTGCTCTCATGGGCATATAAATAGGGGATGTGGTTAATTTCAGGAAATATGGGGTAGGCTGTGTTAAGGTAACCTGTAAGGTTTTAGCATCTATGGCTTTCACAGCAACATTTTTAGCAGACCCTTCCCCCTGATTATATTCTTCTGCACCTTCTATATGATATAAGAGAAATGCATATTCAGCCCCCGTATTAGGATCTAGTCCTCTCTTCCAAGCATATTCAAAATCCTGGGCAGTAACAGCCTTTCCATCAGACCATTTAGCATCCCTTATTTTAAATGTATATACAGTTCCATCTTGCGATATTGAATAACTGCTGGCAACACCATTTTCTATTTTACCATTCACTTCTCTCATTAATCCTTCAAAAATATTATTGATCACATGCTGTTCAGCCTCAGCCACAGCCAATTGGGGATCTAGCATACTTGGAACACTGTCCAACCTTACATTTATCGTCTTCCCGGTACTATTTCCTATATTTTGTAGCGCCCCATCTGCTCCAATTCCTATACTTGTCTGAAATAAAGCCAGTACCAAAAAGCAAATGATTATTCTTGTAACCCTTCTCATATTTTCTTGCCCCTTTCGTCATTCTTTTTATGAAAACTCTATGCGGCGGGTCTAGTTGGTCTTACCAACATATAATCATTTTAAGGTCACTGACTTCATCTATATGTCATACTTTGTCGACAAACATAAAAATAGTACTAAAGTTCTATACTTCCAACCTCCATATTATATAGAGGTGGTACATTGCAAGGGACCACTCCAGAAAAAATGCCCCAGAAAGCAGGATCATGCTCTCCAGGGTCATTTTTATTCTAAGGTATTTAATTCAATGGTTATCTTAAATAAATCTCCATCTACTTCAATATCCATTATTCCTCCATGGAGGTCTATGATGGATTTGGCAATGGCCAGCCCAAGACCTGAGCCTTCTGTATGGCGAGAGGTATCTCCCCGCTTAAATCTTTCAAAAAGTTCATCGATATCCTGTCCAAGTTCATATTTGGTGATATTTTTGAATGAAATGATGGCTTTTCCTCGTACATCCTTTACAGAGACATAGACTCTTGTATTTTCAAGGGCGTATTTTAGGATATTTCCGATCAAGTTGTCAAATACACGCCACAGTTTTTGTCCATCTACCACAGCATAAACGGGCTTATCCGGACCAGTTATCCGAAACTGCAGCGTTGATTCTCCGATAGCTTCGTTGTGCTCTGCAAGGGCCTGTTGTAAAAGCTGTACCAAATCCACCCTCTCTTTTACCAGCTCAATATTGCCACTTGCCATTTTGGATGCCTCAAATAAATCATCAATGAGCACTTTTAGTCGTTTCGATTTGCGATCAATAATCTGAACATAGGATTCACGATCTTCCTCTGTCAAATCTGGAGCTTTTAACAACTCCGTATAGTTGATGATTGAGGTTAGTGGCGTTCTTAGATCATGACTCACATTGCTAATGAGTTCTGTCTTCAATCGTTCACTTTTTGCTTGTTCCTTTCGAGAGGTATTCACTCCATGTTTCAGTGTATTGATATTATTGGCCAGCGTTGCTAAGTTTGATTTTCCTATCACAGGTAAATCTGGTTCCATATTCCCTCTAACGATCTCCATGGTATTGGTAACGATACGATTGAAATAACCAGCTCGCTTTAAGATGAGTACAAAAATCGGCAAGCCTATGATCATAAAGAGGGGTGCATAAAGGAGGATATATCTAGGCCGCAGCAGGACGATCACCGCACCTCCACCAAACCCAAAGACGACACATAAAAGAAGGATGATCTGTACCCCTATGCTCCGGATCAGAAATGCTTCTTTGATTCCTTGGACTACGCTGGAGAGTAAGCTTTTGCGCCACTCCTCTTCAATACTATGAATACCTTTTACTCTCCCCCATAAAAGATTTCCTTGAACAAGGGTCAACATAACCAAAGAACCCACAATGATTAAATGATAAATAATTTCTGTTATGAAAGTATACCAAGATCCATACAAATACAGGGGATTATAGTCTTTGAGTGCTGTCAATGTAATTAGACCTACAATCGCAAAACCTGCCACAGCCACATCGATGGGAATACGTCTGTAATGGGATCTCCATTTTCCCATCTCGATGGCCTGAAGAATAGATAATTTCTTGTATAAATAAAGATTCAATAAAAGTGCCATAAGGGCACTGCCTATATAGACATAGAATAAATTTTGTCTTTTTTGATACTCATTGTAACTGGAGTGCACAAAACCTGTCGGTACTACTGCTTTGGACACGGCTATCTTTCCTTCAAAAGATCTTTCCTTCCCTATATCTACAATATCTCCATTATCCACATAGCCAGCGTTCCTCTTGGATGATATATATCCATATTTTAGGCTTGGATAACTGCGAACAAACAGTACATTTTTCGAGCTCATCCATTGATCTGCTTCTGCAGCTTTCGTCACATTCAGATTGGTATAAACCTTTCCATTTTCAATATCCTTCAGATAGTATTTAAACTCCATTTGAAGTTTTGCAAACTCACCACGATATTTTTCTAAATCTCTATAGTAATCATCAATCTTTTTTTCTTTCTCTGCCACAATTTTTAATTTGATATGTTCGTCACTTTTAAAGTTATTCGTGATATCCTCAATTTTTTCATCTCTTTCAGCTATATATAGATCCATAAGTTCTTTATTTTGCGCCTGCTGGGTATCTTGAATCTTATCCTCGTATTGCCCTCTAATATTTTCAATTTGGTCGGCTAGATTTCCATATCGATAACGATGCTCGTTGATCTCCTCGTCGGTAATCGTGATTTCCTTTTTCATCTCTTCCTTGGTCATGCCATTCAGCTCAAACATACTCAGATAATTGATAAACTGGTTCAACTGATCTTCAAACTGCTGTGTTTTAAAGTAATTTCCGAGATACTCTCCCCCTTGAGACAGACCTGACAGTATGCCGCTCAATCCAAAAGTAAGCAATAAAACCCATGTAATCAATAGTATTTTATTTTTCCATTTTATATCCAATTCCCCACACCACCTTTAAATATCTTGGATTTTTGGGATCAATCTCGATTTTTTCCCGTATTTTTCGGATATGGACAGCCACTGTATTCTCCGCATTGTAGCCAGGCTCATTCCACACCCGCTCATATATTTCATTAATGGAAAACACCCGACCTGCATTGACCATCAGCAATTCAACGATTTTGTATTCCGTAGCCGTCAGCTTCACAACTTCCCCATGGACAGCAACTTCCTTTGCCGATTGATCTAGGGTAAGCCCGTTCAAATCAATCACCTTTTTTATTCCCTCATAGGTACCTAGATTTACATATCTCCTCAGCTGGGATTTCACCCGAGCCACCAATTCCATCGAATTGAAGGGCTTTGTGACATAATCATCAGCCCCCACTTGAAGACCCAAGATCTTATCGGTATTCTCACTCTTGGCACTCAGAATAATGATGGGTATATTTTGTTTTTCACGAATCTTAAAGGTTGTTGTAATCCCATCCAGACGAGGCATCATCACATCCAATATGATGAGATGGATGGTATGCTCATTTAACTTTTCGATTGCCTCAATACCATCCCTGGCTTTGATCACCGTAATTCCTTCGTTTTTCAAGTATATCTCAATGGCGTCTCTGATTTCCTTTTCATCATCGACTACCAACACATTGTAATTATCCATTTTTCACATCCTCTCCAAATTTATCGCTTTCTTTTAGGGTTAACTTTATTATAGAGTAAAATTCTTAATAGAAATCTAGGATATTTCTTAATTTTTTCTTAAAATCTTTTTTATTTGATAATTTATTAACGAAATAGCTATGAACCTGTAGTTTGTCTACAAAAAATAAAAAACTCTGCTTCCCTTAAAAATAAAGGGAAGCAGAGTTGAAAAGTTATTTGATCCTTCAGCTAAGCTTCATTTTTAAATTCTGTTTCATATCCCAGCAGATTTTTACCCTGGGCCAGATACTCTTTTAAGTACACCACAGCCTCTTCAATCATCCTATCCAACGTTTTTTCTGAAAGAAACCATCTGACTACAGTAGGTAATACATCATACAGCCTTTCCACCACCATGGCATACTTTAGTTCGCCCGTACCGCTGCCTAGCTGTTTTTCAGCCTGTATTACCAAAGCAAGGACGATTCTTCTTATCCTATCCTCTCTATTGGTATGGCATAAATACCATAGTGCTAATATACCTGACAGCAAAAGAATCAGAGACAACCAGTTCTCCTTTAATAGCTCTAGCATCGTCATTCTCCTTTCAAATTCTCATGCAGCTTCTTCATCAGCAAGGTAACCGCCCAAACAGGCATAGGTTCATCAATCTTTTTCTTCCAGCCCTCTGGATCATTCAGAATCCCATTTGCCTCCAGGTATTCGATTCCTTCATATTTCCATGCATCATGATTTACTTCCTTAGTCTTTACATATCCATGCCCAATATGGGTACAGAAGGCCATGATAACCGCCTCTGCGTAATCTTTCCAATTGTTTAATAGCCTTTTCACATCCTTTTCATTATCTGCAAAGCCATACTCTACGATCACCGTTTCAACAGACCCAGTCTCTCTATGCATGAAATAATAGTCCTTTAAGGGGTTAGAAGGGAGGGTCCTGGTAAACACCCTCCTTTTCACCTGCCCTGCCTTGCCCATAGCATCTAAAATCCTATTCGCCAATTTTCCATCACCATAAATGCTGTAGATCACCTCTGCACCCTCGCCACCACCAGCATTGATATGATTGGATATACAATACCTGGCCCCGGAATCCCTGACAAGTTGGGTTCTTTGGTTCGACTGTAAGGTCATATCACAATCCCTCGTTAGCAATACAGGTAAGCCTAGCTCTTGAAATCGCTCATATTGATAGAGCGATATAATCAGAGCCAGGTCTTTCTCCTTCCAATAACGATTTGTACCTCCACCCGGATCCGTTCCGCCATGACCCGGATCAATCATTAAAATAGGTTTCATTTCTTTCCCCTCCTATTTAAAAAGCAGCTGTTGTACTGCATAAAAAAAGAACCCCAGCAAACTCGTTGCAAAAAGTCCCATAAACCATTTGATCGTCGTCACCAAATCTTTGACCTGCTCACATAGATTCTGAATCTGAACCTTATACTCCCGACTATCTTCCGAAAGATTATCCAACTGGTCAGAATGCTTGTTTAACCGTTTTTCATGGAGATTCAATCGCTCTTCTATCTGTTTGTGCCGTTCCTTGCAAAGTGCTTCATTCATGTCTAGCCTCCTGTTGTAGTAAATATAACACCTTAAGTTGCTTTAATTTATGGTTTTAAAAAAATTCCTTGTTGGTATTTGATAATATTATAGATGCGCATTTGTATTAAAATACCGTGCAAAAATCAAATCTAAATTTAAAGAGTTCTTTTAAAAAAGCATCTGTCATCCTGAGCATTAGCGAAGGATCTTTTAGGTGAGATTCTTCGCTGCACTCAGAATGACAATTACGTATTTTTGCTTTTTCAAAACAATACAATACTTTAATAGAGCCTAGTTTATACAAAATGTCCTTCATCATAGAACACCAACTCATCTGGATACTCAGTTCTGAGCAATTTTTTAATATTTGTAGTATGAACATCGTTTCTTTTTTCTAAAAGCCTAGCAACTAGCCCCGTCACTATAGCCGCAGCTTGACTTGTTCCCGACAGTGTCATATATCTATTTCCCAGCCAAGTAGATTCTATATTTTCGCCGCAGGCCGCCACATCAATTCCCTCTCCCGCATATCCGAAAGCAGATAGATTTTTGTTTCTGTCTATAGAAGTAACACCTATGACTTCAGGATATTTTGCTGGATAACATACCGTCTTCTGATTGTTGTCACCTGCAGCTACGATAATAATGCCTTGAGCATGTGCGCACTGAATGAGTTCATGGGTAGGTTCTGGAGGAATTTCTGGATTCGCTGCTGAGATATTGATAATGTCTACTTTATTTTCAATACACCATGCCAGCGCCCTTATAAAATCATAATCATCACCACTATTTCTTTCATCAAGAACTTTAGCAACATAGAGCGAAGATTGCGAGGAAGTTTTATGAATAATACCAGCCATATGGGTTCCATGACCAGTACAATCTCCATAGATATTCATCGGGCCGATAAAGTTTTGCTTAATAGCAAATACATTTTCAGGGATATCTGCATGAGAGCATATCCCTGAATCTACAATAGCAATTTTACACTGTTTCATATTCTACTTTCTTAATAAGATATTCTTGTTGAAGTTTTTCAACTTCAGAAGTATCTCCTAACAATTGTGCTTCTTTGATTCTCTTAAGAAATTCTTTTTTTATCTCTTCTAAAGAAGGCTTAACAACAATTGTTTTCTTATTTATTTTTTTTACAAATACATCTTTCATGATAAGATTCCTCCTATATTACCTGTAAAGTAATAGCACCCATTCTGTTTTTAGAGTCCATGAACACTATCGTATATTCTCCAGCAACTTCAAATGCAATATTCATTTGCTTTTCAGTGCTAAATTCATTTAAAGAGCTATTATTTATGTGATAATAAAATACATTTCTTGGTTCTGTGATATTGGTGTAAACCAAATTTTCTGTTCCATCTATAGAAATTGAAACTGGCTGTAACTCTAAAGTAGTCTGTTCGTTCATAACAAGTTTTGTTTTAGGAGCTATAATTTGTATTTTTTCTTTGAAAGACATTAAATTTTCTGTAGAGAATCCGTTGTCATAATACTCTATAGAATATAAACAATCATTTGTAATTTTATATTCTTTTTTTGTTATCACTATAATGTACCTCCTATACTATAATATAAGTTCTTTGCTGATACACTTGAATTATTACCAGCTTTATATTGAATTGATAAACTAGAATTAACTTTGGGTCTGTAATTAAACACAAAAGTTTTATTTTGTGAAGAAGCAATCATCGAAGATCCTGGCCAACTGCTAATAGGTGTTAGTATATTATAATGAATACTAGAGAGATATCCAATCGAAGTACTACCTGATGATCCTGCAACTCTAGCAGGAATTTTTGAAATAACTGCACCGTAATTGTCCATCCAAGAGTTCAATATTGCATATGAAGACATAAATTCAAAACTAATTGAACCTTGTAACTGACAATATGCTACTACAGATCCGTCAATAATAACTTTGAATTCTGTAGGCCCTAGGCCAGTATCCATAGCAAATCTTAAAATATCTAGGTTAAAAGAGCCGTTAATAGTAAACCATGTGGTAAATGTTGTCTGAGTAGAAGCACCAGAGAGAATTGTAATAGCATTTGCTGTAGGGTAAGGCATCGGAGTAAATGAACCATCATTATTAGTTGCTGCCAATAATTGAGTAGCTGTATAACCGCCTACTGATCCTGCATTAATTGAAGACTCATTACCTTTATGAAGTGCTTGATTCCCATTTATTCGTACTTCTCCTCCAAATGGATTAAGTTCTAATATGCCAGTTGCACTTGCATACGCTGTACTACTGTGTCCTGATTGTATTCCAAATCGTCTTGCGTTAGTGGTTCCATCACCTATAATAAATAAACCATTATTATTATTTGTAGCTCCAAATATTCTTTTATTTACATAATTATTTTCATCATTATTAACTGCATTCGCCCATCCTGTTAAATTCCTGTTAATATTATCACCAGTTTTAGATATTTTTTCGTTAGCCAAATCATAAGCAGTCTTAACAGCATTGGCTGTAGCTGCTTGCGTAGTTGATGTACTGGTGACGGTATTATTCAGTTGTACATGTCCTTTCCCTGTAGTTGAGGCATTTTCAGCCAAATGTAACGTAACATCACTATTCAACTGCTCTAGAGATTTTGTTGGCCCATCCCACCAATTCGCTTTCCCTGTAATTGATTTCATTCTATTGGTAAAATAACTTACCCAATCCACCATTTTAAAAGGACCATTTGAAGATGGTACTTTTGCGGGATCTGCTTGTGGTGTTAAAGCAGCATCAATGATACTGTTATCTTCAACAAAATCCTGTCTTTTTACATATTCATTACCTTGCCATTGATTTAATCCATAATTTGTTGTTTTGTTCTGACTAGGCATGTTTACACCTCCTTATAGCATTCAAGTTGTTCCCATGTCAGATTTAATGCATCCCACTGATCCCATGTTTTATTTTCATTATCAAATTCATCCCATATCAAATACCTATAATAATATTCATCTACCAAATGGGCGGGCTTGATCTCTTTGATGGCTTTCTTTAGATCATCAATATTAGATGGGATGCCTCTGATACTGACAAATCGAATGGTAAAGCTATAATTCTCAGGGTTTTCTACCACTTCTACTTCCCCATTGGTAAAGGATTCCGCAACGTTTTTGATTAGCTTTACGGTAATCGTTCCTGAACCTCTGATCTTGCTCTTGATTGCCGAGCGTCTATGTTCTATAGGCTTTGAATGGTTGATGGGAATCCCTAGTTCCCGTTCCCATCTCTCCAAGGTATAGGTAGCAGCATCAACATAAAACTGATTTAACACCTCTTCCAGCTTGTTTTTGAAATCATGGAGTTCTTTCTCTTCCATATTGGTTAGGTTTGCGATGACCTTACTGGTTCGATAGTAGCTGGGCATATGCTTTAACAGTGAATTACTCAAAGGTGATCCCTCCTAATACTGGAACTTGATCATCCTTGATCGATATATTTTCCATGCCCCATCTAATGGTTGAGGTGGATTCATCTACGAATCCTATAGTTAAATTGGAATATTCCAAGACGCCTTCAGCTTCTAATAGGAGACTTCCCAAGATGGCATAGCTCACATAAGGTTTCTGAAAGGCAATGCTTCGGAAATATTCTTTCATTTTTTGTTCCATATTTGCCTTTCCTTCCTCCTGTGTATAGTTTCCATCCACTACAAAGGAAGCTTTGATGTGAATCTTTACTTCTTTTGCACTTTCAACAATCAGTTTTGCCCCTATGGGTCGTAGTTCTTCGATATAATCAAACACCTTATCCACAAGCTCTGGTTCTGCTCCTGTTCTATCACTGTCTATGATGACCACCTTTACGGTTCCTGGCGGCGTCTCAGGCACCGCTGCCAGTAGCTCCTCATAGGAAAGCACCTTTGCATCCCCTACGTCTGGGTACTCCTTTGCCCAGTTTTTATAGTGATACCTATTCCCACTGGTGGCCGGCGTCCTAACCTTGTCAAAATACCGCTGCCTCAGCTCCTCATCACTTTCTCCCGGAAATCCGTTTGTCACCGGATTTCCATTGGTAACGCTGGTAAGCCCTGTTAATGTAAGGGGAAAAGATTTGATGGCGCCTTTTGGGACATTGCCTGCGCTCCCATATTCTTCGCATTCTACCATCACATTTACCTGTCCTGTGGCATCGATTGTTTTTGTTTCCTTACAAATAAAAGTAGCCGTATCACTGGCTACCTTATCCCCTATATTGACAATCGCTCCCTCAGATCCGGTGATTGTAACGACAGTTGTTGCTTTGGTAGGTTTTTTCCTGTATACACCTTGTTCTGCCGCCTTTTTATCCAGCCATTCTCCCATGGCTGTTTCTGCAAATCCCTTATCCAGAATTTCTCCCAGTTGCTGATATGCTGCTTCTAACTCAACAGCTACGGGTTTCACTGCATCATAAAAAAAAGACCCCTCACTGGTGTCATATTCCTCCGGTATACCGGATAACATTCTATTTTGTATCGTTGATCGATCTTCTAGCATTAAAAAATCACCTCCTGATTGAAAGTATTTCCTTCTACAAGATTGACAGTAAATTCAACTATTACCCTAGCACCATCCCTTGTTGTTTGAAGGTTGGATATACTCTTAATCCTCGGATGCTTTTCTAGTGCAGATTTGATTTCTCGCTTCAATTCACTTTCTACAAAATCTATAGGCAAAGTTTGTCCCATCAGATCTTCTAATCCAGCCCCATAATCTGTATCATCGTAAATCTTGTACTTAGATTTTTCTGTTTTTAGTACTTTGATAATCCATATCTTCAATGCTTCCATTCCATCCACTCTGATTAATCTTCCATCTTTTAATAAGAAATCTCCCTCTTTAACCTTTTCTTCAATTTCCTCTTCTTTAAATCCCCACTTAGCATAATCCTCTTTCTCAAAGTTATCTTTATTAAAGATAAAAAGGAATGACTTTCCTAGCTCCACTTGTTCTTCCTGAGTATCTACATGAAATTCTAGTTGTGCAATTTCAGGCAACATTACAATTTCACCGCCTTGTCTATAAGATAATATTTCTGATTGTCGCTGGATGGTATAAGGATCACTTGATCCCCAACTTTTAACGTGTCTGTATATTTTAATGTACCTTCTGATTTCATCGTGCTGCTCTGGGGTATGGAAAGGCCAGTAATGGTATAATTTTTTGGAGGAGGACTCCCCGTCAAATGAAAGTCTATATCCCCACTGTCAGAACTAAACCCAGTGCTTTTAATATTGGTTATTTCCATCTCTCTTTGATATCCGGCAAGCACGTGGGCAGAGATGATCAATTCTTCTTTATCCAGGATAATTTTTTCCCCTAGACTTACCTTGATATTGGGTAGTGGAGAAATAACTGTTCCCGTTTGGGGTCCCATATAGATGACATTTTCTCGTTCTTTAAACAGCATCGCCAATTCAGATATCGCATCCATCAGATCACCCCCAATCCCAATGCCATTCGATGAATACCGTTTCTAAGGGTATGGGTAACATCCTTCACCAGATATTTCCCTTTCATCCCAGTGATGGGTTCTTCCAGCTCAATGGTTCGTCCTGCCCTTATCTGGTCATCGCCGAGCATCTCCAGGGAATTTTCTTCAAACACCTTCCCCAGGTCCTCCAACATTTTTTTAGCTATATTTTTTGCCTGCACCCTATCCTTATTACTTATCTCAACAAACTCCTGCAACAGTCCATACTTACTGATTAATTCATTATTCGGCAATTTTTCGATTATCTGATCATTCAATAGTATGCCTATGCTGTTTTTCATCTCCTCGATGGATCGCTTTCGGGAAGGATTGGAGATGGAATGCACTACATCATAAGGAGCTATATTCTCAGCCAATTTAAAGGTGGCCTTGATCAGCAATTCCTCCTGTTTTTCGATGTGGAGCTTTCCCCCTCGCATTTCCATCCTGTATGTTTGTCCTGTCTCTTTCTTCTCCATATCCATAATATCTCTGATAATATCACTGACTGGCTGATTGACGTATATCTTTTTGATCACAGTACTTAATGGTCCGATGTTCCCAATCGGTACTTTAAAATCATTCAAGATCATCTCTATGGCTTTCTTAGCAGACACCTTGTTGAACTGATAGACTGCCTTGCTTTTGTTGAGATAGAAAGCGTAGTCAAAACAGGTGTAATGTATGGGCTGTCTGCCATTCTTCTGTTCTGAAATAACAATGCCCCTAAAGATTTCTTCCTGATTCACTAGACAAACGGCATTTCCAATATCCACTGGGTTCTTAGGAAAATATTTGGCATCATTAAAAGCAATATCAAAATCCAGCTGATCCCCCAGTTCGTTGATATTGCTTCGCCATTGAATATCCCCTATCAAAGGGGTAATATCCGTTTCAACGTTATTAGAAATATTGAGTATTCGATGCATATATATTACACCTGCCTTTGGTTCAGTTCTATGAACTTGAACTCACTCAGTGTAAGGGTATAATAGATATCCCCAGAGCCATCCTGCAATCCATATTCAAAGGAATCAATGGTGCAGGCCATATTAATGGGCGTTTTCGTAATCACAAGCCTGATAGGTATCCTTTTGGTCTTCCATCCCTCGATAAGATTTACATATTCCCATCCTTTGTATTCTCTGTCCTTGAGGAAGGAATAGTCCTTGGAAGGAAAAAAGGATTGGAGAGATATGGATTTTAGGGTTTCCATGCCAATCAGCTTGATTTCTCCTTGGCTGATGGTATCGTAGGTATCGTTTTTCATACCAGACTGTATTTTGAATTCTGATGGAAGCACGGGCAGCTTGATTACCTGTTCCCGGTTGTTAATTGAAAGATATATATCCATGATTCATCCCTCCTTTACAAAGCTGCTAATGACATATTTGACAATGATTCCTTAAGCCTAGGTACTATCTCTCGTATTAATTCTTCACTTGTCTTTGTTTTGATTGGTCCAATAGCACTTGTATCCTTTGTATTTGCATTGGAATTCTTATTATAGGTATAATTTTTTCTGTCGAGATCATATAAAGGAATCCGTTTATTTAATGCCCTTACATTACTATTTGTTTCTACGGTTAAAGCTTTTTTAAATACTTCTTTAACTCCTTGTTTGGCAGTATTCGTAATACTTGAAATCATACTCTTTGTGTAATTTCCAATGGTTGTTATCGAACTACTTATTTTTTCTTTATTTTTTTCTCCTATGCTATCGAACAATGCTTTTCCAGCAGAAATACCTAGAGATGCAGGTGTAAATTTTCTTGTAAGATTTTCAATCGCCTGTAGCTTTTCTAAACTGCCTTTTGAATTTTTAAAATCTTGTATCTCTGCCATTGGGCTAGCATGCTTTAAAAAGCTTTTAGAGAAATTTGCCATTGAATCTTTTATATGCACTGCAAATTTGCCAATGTCTTCTCTCGCATCACTGGATAAGCCATCATATATCGCAGGTAGAACTGTATTGGCCAACGAGGTAATAGGGGATAAAGGAGTAAAATCTCCCACAAGATCTATTCCTGCTAAAACCTTTTTAAATGCGCTTTCGTTTGGATCCATTATTGTATGCATATTAGCTACTATACTCAATGGTCCCAAAGCATTGCCTATGATTTTTAATTTGGGTAGTAGTTTACCAACACGCGTTGTATCATCAACGAGATTTAATGATTTGCTTACTTTTTTAAGATTAAAACCATCCATTATGTTTTTAGGCTTAAAACTATCTATTTTGCTATGAAAAGCATTGCTCCAAGCTTCTTTTTTGAATGCCCCTTTTGCTACTAATTTAAATTGACCTAGTACCCCTCCTTTTTCAATAACTTTAAGTTGATCTCGCTGATCATGAATATCCGTAATTCCTTTCGTCAAGTTTTTATTTTCTGATATAATTGATGAAACAATATCTTTTGCTTCTTTTATATTATTTACTATTCTCCTTTTTTGGGTTTTCTTTGCTGATGATAATAGTCTCCTAACATCAAATTTGTTAACTTGAGACTGCATTTGTTTTATTTTTTTAAAAATCTTTGTTACTTCACCTTCGTTTTCGACGATCTGCCTTAACTTTAATTTTTCTTCTGCCTTTCCATAGTTATCTATTAGTACTTTTTGAAACGTATAATTAGCATAGTTCGAATGTGCAATGACATTTTTAGTTCTATTTATTGCAGTCTTCTTTTGATTTACTTCTCCCCCTTTTATCTGCGGGCCATACATGATGTTTAGCATCCTTTTAGCAGAAAAGAATACTGTTTCGGCATTATTTGTAAAAGAAAATAACTCCTTTTGGCGTTCTTTATCTTTATCATCAGTTATAGTACTATTTTTCATTTCCTCACCACACTTTATTTAAAAATTATACCAGCCTAAAAGGCTGGCATATCATCAAAATTGGCTTTTAATTCTTCCATTTCTCTGTCATAGAAAGCCATCAATACCAATAGCTCTCCTTTTCTCATGTTGTAAAACACAGACGGAACGATTCCTTTGGTTTTCCAATAGTAATACATCATTTGAACAAAGCCGTCTGTGTTTATTAGTTTTTTATTTCTTCAACTACATTCTCATCAAATCCACTGATCTCGCCTACTAAATTGTATAAATTTACAATCTCACCAGGCAGTAATAACTTTTTCACCAGATCTTTAGGGGTATATACACCAAACTTATCCATTAATTCTTTAGACTTGAAATTAGGGCTTTTTATACCTTCAACGATGGTCATAAGCTGTAGTTCTGAAAGATTCATTTTTTCGGCTTCATAATCCAAGCACATTTCCTGAATTTCATTCATTTTATCCGGTGTTAAAGCTTCTAATGTAAAGATTACTGGATTTCCCGCAGATGCTGATAATCTTTTAATCTCAACATCTCTAGTCGGCTTCTTAAGCTTTGAAAGATCCATCTGTAATAATAAATCTAATGTATTCATAATCTTCCTCCTATTCTGGCTTAATTAAATCAACAAAATCATAATCTGTAAATGTGAAAGGACATTCCACCTTACCTAGTGCCTTTGCTTCAAAATCAATTAATGTTAGATCATCAAAGCTAACATTTTTGAGCGCAATTCTTTCTGCTTGAGCATTATCGGTGTCTGGATCTGCTAATTTAGATACAATTGTGAGTCTGATATCCCTTCCCTTTTTAATAGCTTCTCCTAATTTAATCGCCATCCTTGAATTCACTTTATGCAGCTTTAAAGTTCCTTTTCCTTCCCAGCCCGTTATTTTTGTTTCTTTCGCCAGTACACCGCACATATTCACATCTTCTTTTTTCAACTCAATTTTTGCACTTAATGCAGTCAATTCACTGACTTTTTCTCCATCCAGCCAAATTTCTCCCCACGTACCGTTAATCACTCTATATCCTGGTATTTTATTTGCCATATTCTTTCCCTCCTATTTACATGTAAATTTGCATTTGTAAATCTTCCATCGCGTCTAAGAATTTCACGTTGGCCTTTGCAAACACCTTTGAATCTGTATTGTATTCTTTGAGTTCCTGTTCCTTCAATGACTCCACATCTACCCCTCTTGCCATAAGGTATAGCTTTTGTGATTCTACGTCAATCTCTGCCTTATTGGTGAAAGCAGGATCTAATACATCAATTCTCTCTAGCTCTCCAAAATATGCATTAACTGCTGCCAAGAATAACACCTTGTTGTCATAAGAGTTGATAATCTTTCCTACATAAGCATTGTTAAAGGTATCTCGGATATCATCGTGAACAAGATCTACCGCATCTACAATCTTGATTTTCTTAAACTCCATACCTTTAGAAGCCGTTAGCGTTGTCAGTGAATTCACACCCCTACCAATTTTGATTCCTGTTCCATCGTTGACTAGGATTAGTTTTCCATCTTCAATATCTTGATTTGGATTCTCTGACTCTTGAATGCTCTTAACTTCGTTTAAGGCATAATATGTGGCGCTGCGTGTAAATGGCAGCCCTGCCATGATCCCTGCAATTCTGCATGTGTAATCACTGGCGCTATAAGTCTTTTCCCCTACCTTAATGCTCTCTGTAGCGAAATTGATGATACCCTCATGATCTGCCGTAATATTGGGCAATACAGCCTTAAATGTCTTTTTGTTGACATCTCTTTCTGTTTTGATCCATGTTGCAATGTTAGTTACATCCGCACTTTGTACACCTGGTACCGCCAAGTAATTCCACTTCTTACTCTTTAGCCTTGCAAGAGCAGCAGAATAGTCCGCAGCTGTTGTAGGAATTCTTTCCACAATAATCTTGCTTGGTGTTCCCATGAAGGTCTTATCAATATAATCTTTGTTATCTACAGTCCAATCCTCTGGACTTACCTCATCAATGGATTTGTATTCGATGGATGTGAAGGTTTTGGTATCATCCTTTAAAATCAATGCCACAATCCCTCTGGCACTTCGTTGCACTGCTGTTACTCCTTGGGTTTTAAACTCTATTAAAATCTCTGGTAATCCCATAAATTAATCCTCCTTAATTAATAATTCTTGCATATAGTCGTAATTTTGATAGTTGTATGTTTTTGTTTCATCGATGCTGTCTTCAAATTCAAGATTGAAGGCAAAATTTAAGACATTATCAATCATACTTGTTCGAATCTTATGTATGATCAATCTTCGATCTCCTGCAACCAAAACAGCTCCAATCACTTCATTCAGTTGATCTGCCATCTCCAGACTTTCCAGATAAGTCCCATTTGGTGAATAATAGCGGATCCTGATATGGATTTTTCTGGTTCGATGATATTGGTTTTCCGTGATGGTAGACAGGGGTAAAATTTGCATAAAAAAAGCAGGTCTCGTGATTTCCTGCGGTATTTCTCCTACGTATATGTGGTAGGTAGGAAATTCCGTATTTAGTTTGCTGTAAATTTCGTTTTGAATTTCAACCAGTTTTATCATATCTACTCCTTTGGTTTCTCGATTGACCTTGAAAGATTTACAGTTTTTCGATCATCCTTGTATGCATCAGACTTTCCACATAATCATGGATTTTTCCTAGATAAGACAAGGTATCTTCAGCAAATAGAAATGGTTTGCTCTCCCGCAAACTTTTCAACTGTTCTTCCAAGCCCATAATGGTACCATCCTCAAGCATTATCAAGCTCTTTTTGTCAATCAGTCTGCTGACTGCATCCATATTTTTTCCATTCATCTTGGTTGCTTGAAGATGGATCGCATTTAAGAAACACTTCTCCTTGATCTTTTCATTCTGTTGGCTCAATTTTTCATTGATCTCTTGAAGATTTTTTACAAGTTCTTCATTGTCTTGAACGATCTTCTGGATTTCTGTTAGTTTATCATTCAGAAGCTTTACTTGGTCTTTATAGGCATTCTTTTTCTGAATCACCTTGTTAAAGCGACTCTTTGGAATAAAGTTTTCATCGTCAAACATGAGCTTTCTATCCCCAGCTTTTTCTTTGACTTGATGATATATCTCCTCTCCCAATAGTCCTTTTAACTGTTCCATTAGAACTCCTCCAATCTTCTGGTTAACGTTATACGTGTCACGGCACGAAAGTACAGATTCTCAGTCTTTACTTAAAAATAGAATGATTCTGTGTAGTAATAATATCTACTAAATCACTTTTTAAATAGAGATTAAAGCTATTATTTCATTAATAATATTTCATCGTACTGCACCTCAGTAATCCAACTATAAGAAAAAATTCTGTCTAACTGATCCAGGGACATCCCTCCAATTGGATATCTTTCCTTTGCTATGGTATACCAATCAAAAGTTGTAGGCATTTTATATTCCTCCCATCTTTAATAATTCAACTTCAATTTGCAGGTCTGTGATAACCTGCGTTAGACTCTTGTTTTGAAATTTTGCCATCTCCAACTCAATCTGTACATCGGTTAAATTCTCAGTAAGCCGTAAAATTTTATCTTCTGGTGTCGTAGGTAGGTCTATTATGTAGTGCGTGAATTCCTTTGTGTCGATATCAATGTACGTTTCTACATACTGTTTTTGTACGTCATACGCCGGAACTACAGGTATTGAGTCGATTTCGATATAGTTATATCTCTCTAAATCCTCTATAGTCTCGGTGGCGTCATGATATCCTAGCACACGTCTTATATCATTGGTCGAGTTCTCTATAAAACATATAAGCATATTCGCACCTCCTAAATTTCATCATAGTAGATCTTTATTGAGTTACAGTATGCTAATTGGTAGCCGTCAAATAATACGAATACCACAGGGTGACCTGCCTTCACTGTGAGTAGTGCTGTCCTCTCTATATATCCTGGTGCCGATGCATATCCTAGGTCGACGTAAAGTCCATTTAGGTTGGCGGTCAAATATGAACCAACTGCAATGGAATCTATGAGTGGACTATATATATTCTCGTGTATCTTATGCGCACCGAACTCTACATTAGTACTAGCCCTATCATATAAAGCATATAAGAAGGCATTACCAGTACCAGTACCAGACCTTGCTATGTTCGCTTTTACCATTACCGTTCCATCGCGTTTCGGAATCCATTTGCCTATATATCTGAATGAATTGGCAGCACCATTATTATATTCAGTAGCCAATATGGTCTCTCTAACGTTATTACTCACTACATATGCACCGCTTCCCATCTGCTTCCACCCTCCCCATATTGCTGTTGATCCATCTTGACTCCATTTGGTCCTATAATACATAGGATCGGCATCATGGAACCCTTTGCCTATTTGCATCGCCCATACATTATTATGCTTTATATGTTGTACATACGCCCAATCATGCGTTGAAGGAGGTTTATCCGCCATAAATGCCCCCATATAGAAGCCTGTCTTCGTTAACCCCCCAAATGTCTGTCCAGCGGTTAGAAGTACAGCTTCGCCACTGCTTGCTAACGATAATACACCTGGCGACCCTTCATGATACATTTTAACAAATGTGGGTGTAAACGCAGTACCCGCGGTTGTTGCTATATTTCCCATATCAAAGTACATCGGTGTACCTTGTCCACCCCAATCAAATACAATACCTCTAGCCCCTAGACTCGCATGAGTATGTTTGTATTTTATTTTATTTGCGTCATTCGCATCTATATAACAATTATGACCTAGTAATACATTACCGTTACTGCCAGCACTAAACTGACCCCACCGCCCATTGGTAGGTCCTGCACCCAGAACCCGCGCATGTAATCCTGTGTTTGTTATAACATCACCTGTACCTTTGGGTGCTAGCCATAGATCAATGTTTGTATCACCACCGCTGGCTTGGATTTCTGGACCACTACCAGCTGTATTATTTTTTACTGTGATCTCATTCACAGCCGATGCTATAGCAGCAAACTTAACTAATTCGTTACCGTTCGTATCAGCTATGTATCCAGTATTTGCAAATTTAGGCGCCGTAAGGGTTTTATTTGTCAACGTCTGGGCGCTATTAGCTGTAACATTTGCACTCGGTATACTTAAAAGCTGGAAATTCGTACCGTCGTAGATTACTTGTACTATTTGGTTTGCCACAATGTCTCCAGTTTCAAGGTCAGCTGTTACATTTTTCTTTATAGCTTTAGCTCCAAGATTGTTTATATTAAGTGTTGCTGCGGTTGTATTTGCAATAGTGGCCTTAAAGCTTACGATCATCCCCGCTGTATATGCAGTAATTCCTGGAATAGTAATAATATAGGAATCACTTGCTGAGGTATTAACAGCATAACTTGTATGTATTACATTATCAGCCGAATGGGACGAGATACTACTGTCAATCACATCCATATTATAATTGGCATGATTCTCCTGATCGAAAAAATCATTTGACTCGGGCTTTTTTAAATTTAAATTGTTTGTATACTTCATTTACATCTCCCTCCAAAATATCATTCATTTGCATATTTCTTAAAAATCATGAATCTTGATCTGTCTATAGGTAAGGCTTCCCAGGCTTCCATAGGTTGATGGACTTAACTCTCCATAGGTTATGTAGACATAAATTATTTGTGTCCTTAAATGGGCTGGCTTGATTTCTTCAATGGCATTGAGCAAATCCTGCACCCCGGTCAGGGTTTCATTGACACCTAGTAGGTAGATATTGATTCCATTATTAAATACAATCAATACATCTCCTACCGCATAGGATTCGGTGATCAACTGAATCAGCTTTTTATCTACCTTCCCTATACCTCTCCATCTGGCAATGATGACGTTTCTGCGTTCCTCATGGCTTTTGTTGACATCCGTTGGGATGCCCAACTCTTGTTCATAGATGGAAAGCCCCCAAGTAGCGCTATGGATAAAGAACTGATTTTTCAAGTCCTCCACATCTATATCCCTTACCTCTACCTCTTTTGCTGCCGCATTCATGATTTCTTGAAATACCTTTGATTTTCTTTCATAAGTAGGCAAGTATGCCATCATCTCGTTATTCTTCAATGGTAATCACCCCTAAAACTGCCACTTCATCTTCTACAATGGCGATGTTTCCCGTTTGCCCGTTAATGGTCAATGCGGAAAAGTCAATGACTCCTTTGGAATCCAATACAATGCTGCCAATTCGGTTGTAGCTTATGATGTTCTCTTTAAAAGCGGTCTGCTTGATGTATTGCTCGATATTATTTTTAATATCTTCCATCCTCTCTCCATCGGTTACAGAAGTATCCTTTATTACTCTAAAAGTAATATCCAAAGGCTTCCCCTTGGCACTAACAACTGTACAGCGGGCACCGATGGGTGCTTTCCCTTCACCTAAGCCCTCACTGCCAGGATCGATGGACTGCTGGACTTTCTGTACCAATTCTTCGCTGGCTGGTTCTTTATTGGCGTCGATGATGATCACCTTGACGGTATTATCTCCTGTCCACAGGGGAATCACCTTGGCGTCTCCTACACCCGGTTCCTCCTTTGCCCAGTTTTTATAATGGTACTTATTCCCTGAGGTAATAGGAGCCTGAATCCGTTCATAGTAACGAACCAGCAGTTCTTCATCACTTTCCTCTTCGTAACCACCAGTAAAATCCTCATGATTGGTTACACCTTTAAGTCCTGTAAGGGTTTGAGGAAAATATTGAATGGTACCGGCAGGAACATTCCCAATAGGCCCATAGAATTCACATTCCACCAGTACCTCTGATAACTCTGTGCTGTCAATGGTTTTTGTTTCTTTAATAATGAAGTTAACGGTCTCACTGGCAACGATGCTGTTTTCCTGTATGATGGCTCCTGCTGTACCCCTAATGGTTACATATCCTTTGGCCTTGGCTGCAGGTTTTCTTTGGATACCAGTTCTTTCAAATATGAACTGTTCTAGTTCTTGTCCTATAAGGTTCTCAATGCTTAATTTCCCTCGGGCAGCTTCCATCCTTTGATGCACAGTCTCCAACTCAATCGCCATAGGTTTTAAAGCGTCATAAAAAAAAGACCCCTCTGACTTGTCAAATTGGCCTTGTATGTTGCCTAACATACGATTGAGTATTTTTTCTTTGCTTTCATCCACCTTTTCTTCACCTCCTAATCAGTATTATATATCGAGGATACACCGACACGTTTTGTGTCTGGTGATATCCTTGATGTCATATAGTACAATTCTGCGATTCTTTCTTCGGGTGGACAGGGTCGTCCACCCCTACAGGCTATCTCCTGAATATATTTGACTAATTGGCCATCTTCAGCAGGTTTAGTATCTTCCGCAAGGTTTTGTTCTTGATTTCTCTGCATTGTCTTTCTTCTAGGTTGATGTCATAGGTTATGTACCGCCAAATCTTGTTTTCCAGGTACTTCTTTTGTATGATCTCTTTTTCCAGGTCAGACAAGCTTTCGATGGCATTGTGAATTCTCTTGGTAAATCGATCCAAATGCCTTTTCTCGAATTCCAGCAATTCTATTTGATGCTCTAGCTCTAAATCTTCCAACACCTGCATCTCTGTCTTTGAAAAAATTTGATGGGTTCTAATGATGTTTTCATAGCTAACCCCCTTTAAGCATAAACACTGCATATCCTTATACTCTTCGATCTGAATTTCAATTTCCTTGATCCTGGCTTCATATTGTTTCAGATTCTTGAGTATTTTCTCCAGTTCTTTTAAGCCTAGTATTTTGTTTTCTTTATAGAAATGATCCTTTTCATACAAACAATTTGTATTCATGAACATCCACCACCTCATCATGTAGAATATACATATAGATGTAAATTCCAGATCAAATTTATAATACTTTGTCGCAGCTTTTTTTGAAAAATTTACTTTCAACAATTTTTCCTATTTTAAAGTATACTAGGGATTGTTTTAAAATTTGGGCACACTTGCGGCGATTTTTCGGAGATGTTTGTGGGGCTGTTGATAACTCTTTCAAAATCAAAATCTTATTAACAACTTCTCCACATTTTACAGTATATGATAGATTTACTGCCAATAATGGCGTACTTCCGGCATTTTATCAGAAGCTTTTCAGCGATATCTACTCACACAAAGACCATCCCCTTGATAATACGCCTTTCCAGCCCATAATAAAAAGCCTGCCGCTTATAATACAGCAGCAGACTTTTTATAAAACTCTATCATTATGGGAGGGAAATAGCTTTATCCATTCTTTTTACGAGACGAAATATCCACCCAAACTGCAAGGAGCAAGACGAGACCCCTTACAATGAGCCTTTGGGTTGTACCTACATCCAAGAGGAGCATCCCATTGTTCAGTGTAGCCATTACCAAAGCGCCTATGATTGCTCCTACGATGGTGCCTTCTCCACCGAGGGTACTGGTGCCGCCAATGATGGCGGAAGCAATCACATCCAACTCCATTCCTTGACCTGCGGATGCGGCAGCAGAGCCTACTCTTGCAGTATAGATGATTCCACCTACAGCACATAGGATTCCTGATGAAATAAAGATCCATAGTGTTCTTTGTCTAATATTAATACCCGAAAGCTTTGCTGCGTCTTTGTTGCCTCCAATGGCATAGACATGACGGCCGAACGTAGTCTTTGTTGTAAGGAAGATATAAAGACCGCCGATTGCCATAAGTATCAAAATCGAGTAGGGTATGCCTAGATAAAGGGCCATGATGATAAACACCGATGCAATCAATAGTATCGCCACACCAATCTTTAACGCAAACAAAGATGGGGGCAAAACTTCAAATTCATAGTTGATTCTTTCTTTTCTGTTGCTGAACTCAAGCCACAGATATCCAATGATCACAAGCCCTAATACGACTAAAGTGGTATCATGGGGAATCAGATCCTTTGGTGTATTCTCTAGAAATAAAGTTGGAAGATAACCCTGTCCGATTAGATTAAACGCACTGGAGGTTGCGATGGTTTCTCCCTTTGTAACACCCAGCAGCAGTCCATTAAAAACCATCATACCTGCCAAGGTAACAATAAATGCTGGAACATCTTTGTAGGCAACCCAATAGCCCTGCCACAATCCGATAATGCCACCAACACCCAAAGTTATCACAATCGATGGCAATATGCCCAGGCCAAATTTTGCTTGCAGAATTGCAACAATCGCTCCTGTTAAACCTACGACAGCCCCAATGGATAGGTCAATGTGGCCAGCCACGATCACGAGAACAACGCCACAGGCCAATATGGCGATATGAGCCGTCTGCAGGAACAAGGTGGACAAGTTCCTTGGTGTTAGAAAATTAGGGCTTAAAATAGAAAAGATTAGCATAATACTTATAAGTGCAATAAACATAGTATATTGCCGAATGTTGTTTCGCAAAGAAAATTTTATAATTTCCATGGGGCTTTGTATGCTTTTCGTGTTTGTTGACATGATAAATCCTCCTTCTATCCTCCTATATCCTATGAATGTACCAATTCTCCACCCGTTGCATAGTACATCACTTTTTCTTGATCTGCTTCTTTATAGTCTAATTCAGCGGCTAGCTTCCCTTCATGCATAACCAGTATCCGATCGCTCATCCCCAGCACTTCTGGCAGCTCCGATGAAATCATGATGATGCAAACCCCTTGTTCTACAAGGTCATTCATAATGTTATAAATCTCATATTTCGCACCCACATCGATGCCTCTGGTCGGTTCATCCAAAACCAGTACCTTTGGCGCAGCCATCAGCCACTTTCCAATAACAACCTTTTGCTGATTTCCACCACTTAGGTTTCTTGTTTTCTGTTCAATAGAAGGTGTCTTTATTTTTAATGCATTCACATAGTGATTTGCCATTTTGATCTCTTCGTTTTCATTAATCCCCTTATAGCTGGATATTTTATTTAGACTCGCAAGGGTTACATTTTGCTTTATATCCATCATTAATACCAATCCGGTCTTTTTTCGATCCTCAGATAAATAACAGAATCCTTTCTCGATAGAATCCTTCGGCCCTTTAATTTCTACTTCTTGATTATCAATGAATATACTTCCACACCGATTGACGCCATAGGCTCCAAACAAACTCATCATTAATTCCGTTCTTCCTGCCCCCATCAAACCTGCGATCCCCAATATCTCCCCTTTTCTTGCCTGAAAACTCACCTTGTCAATTACCTTTCGATCTGGTAATTCTGGATTGTATACTGTCCAATCCTTGATTTCGAGAACAACTTCCCCAGGCTTATGCTCTTTCCTTGGGAAAAGCTGTGTCAATTCTCTTCCAACCATACCCGTTATGATTTTATCCTGATTGATGTGCTCATCGTTTGCATAGGTATCTATGGTTTTTCCATCCCTTAATATGGTGATCGTATCCGCAATGGCCTTTACTTCCTTTAATTTATGGGATATGTAGATACAGCTGATCCCTTGGCTTTTTAGCTTTCGTATAAGCTCCAACAGGTTTTCACTATCATCTTCATTTAAGGCCGCCGTTGGTTCATCCAATATCAATATGCTTACATCCTTCGATATGGCTTTCGCAATCTCGACCAGCTGTTGTTTCCCAATGCCTAAATGGATGAGTTTTGTGTCCGGGCTTTCCGCCAATCCAACCTCCTTCAGAACCTTCTTGGCCTCAACCATTGCTTTGTTCCAGTTAATGACACCATGATTTTTAAACTCATTGCCTAAAAAAATGTTTTCGCATATGTTCATCTGCTTTACCAGCGTTAACTCTTGATAAATAATGCCCACCCCTGATTTTTCGCTGTCCTTTATGTTGCTAAATCTTTGTTCTTTTCCATTGATAATGATTTTACCGTCATAGGTTCCATATGGATATACGCCGCTTAGAACCTTCATCAAGGTAGATTTACCCGCACCATTTTCTCCGACCAGTGCATGGACTTCTCCTTTTCTTACTTTAAAGTTCACATGATCTAATGCTTTCACCCCTGGAAATTCCTTTACAATATTCTGCATCTCCAAAATATATTCACTCATCTACCGCTGCCCACCTTTCTAAAAGATGGAGGAATAACCAGCTAAGTTATCCCTCCACAGGGTTTTAAAACAAACGAGCTTTATTTTAAATCATCCTCTGTTATGTAACCACTATCGATAAGAACTTCTTTTAAAGTATCCTTGGTAACGATTGTAGACTCGATTAATACTGATGGCACTTGGATCTTACCATTGTCTAATGCGCCATTTGTCTCTAGCTTTTCTCCCTTTGCAAGGGCAACGGCAACTTCAATGGCTTTTTTCCCAAGCGCTCTTGTATCTTTATAGATTGTCATGGATTGTGTACCTTCCATCACTCTTTTTGCAGCTGCTTTTTCAGCGTCTTGTCCTGTGATAGGAACTTTGCCCGCTAGCCCTTGGGCTGCTAAGGCTTGAATCGCTGCTCCGGCAGTCCCATCGTTCGGTGCCAGGATCGCATCAACCTCATTATTGTTTGCAGCCAGTGCAGCTTCAACAATCTTTAATGCATTTTCTGGTACCCAGTTCTCAACGGCTTGCTCGGTGATCACTTGAATCTTACCGGAATCGATTAGCGGTTGAATATATTTCATTGCGCCTTCTTTAAATAATTTGGCATTATTATCTGTTGGTGCACCAGACATGATAATATATTTTCCTTCTGGAACCTGCTCCGTAATGTACTTGCCTTGAAGTTCCCCAACTTTTACGTTATCAAAGGACATATATACATCAAGTTTATCTGTATTCGTAATCAAGCGGTCATAGGCGATTACAGGAATTCCCTCTTGCTTTGCTTTATCTACCAATGTGGCAGAAGCAGAAGCGTCATGGGGCGCCAAGATCAATACGTCAATACCCTGTGTCAATAAAGATTCCACTTGTGTAATTTGTTCTTGTGTATTGGCATCAGCAACTTTTACAATTAGTTCAACACCCATTTGGGCTGCAACCTCTTCCATCTTTTCTTTATCTCTTACCCATCTTTCCTCTCTTTGGGTAGGTAAAGATAAACCAATTTTAATCTGATTTTCCCCTGATGGTTCCGCTGCTGCTGGTTCTCCTGTTGGTGCAGGCTTGCTGCATCCTGCGAACATCGTTACTACTAACAGAACTGCTAGCATGAAAACTAAAATTTTACTGCCTTTCATTGTTTTTTCCCCCTTTTTCCTTTTATTATTTATATACTACTCAAATAACCTTTGAACAACCCATCTCCCTTGAAAAAGAGCTTGGGTGTGCCGTTATTCAAGCAATACAATCATGGTGACTCCCCTCTTGCCATAAACAAACCTGGTATAATCGTTTTCATTTTCCCAAAAATTATTCTTTTGTAGAGGCAATCAAAGACATTGTCCCTTCCAGCACAAAATCTCCATAGTCACAGGGAAGTATGAAGTGATCTCCTTTTTTTACTGGATATCCATCAACGCTCCCAGCACCCTCAACAACACCCATAATCATAAAAGGCTTATCTTGATGCAATGAGACTTGGCCATCTATATCAAACTTATAGACCGAAAAATAGGGTGTCTCTGTAAGTATTGATTTCGTTGCATGCGGATATGTTTCTACTTGTATCATCTGATTCTCTATGCTGTGAGGAACCCTTACCACCTCCAGAGATTCCTCTATATGAAGTTCTCTAGGCACACCATTTTCCAACCGATCGTAATCATATAATCGGTAGGTCGTATCCGAAGATTGTTGAATTTCTAAAACCAATATTCCTGTTGTTAGCGCATGTACTGTCCCACTGGGGACATAGACAAAATCTCCTTTTTTCACAGGTATTTTCTGAAGGAGCTCCTCCCATTTGCCTTGCCGCACCATTTGTTCAAAATCTTCTCTTGTCTGAGCCTTATGACCCAAAATGATTTCTGCTCCATCTTCACAGTCAAGGATGTACCAGCATTCTGTCTTTGGAAAGACATCCTTAGGCTTCGACATCGCATAGTGCTCATCAGGATGGACTTGTATACTTAAGTCATCACAGGCATCTATGATTTTTACCAATAATGGAAATTCTTCGCCTTCAATATGTCCAAAGATATCTCTCCGCTTGCCCCAGATATCTTGTAAGGTCCATCCTGCAAAAGTGCCATTCAGCACCTCCGTTTGTCCGCTTGGATGTCCACTAATCACCCAGCATTCCCCCGTATGATCCGATGGAATATTCATATCGAACAAAGTTTTCAAACGATCGCTGCCCCACATTTTCTCTTTAAATACTTTCTGAAAAAATAGAATCTCCCTCATCGGTCTTGCCCCTCCATCTTCTTTCTTATCATGTACATGGCGCCGATCATGCCTGCATCCGACAGTTGGGCTAATTCTACTTTTATTTTTCCTCTCATGACTTGATAGATATATTGCTCAAATCGATCTCTAACCTTATCTACAAAGCCGGGAACGGAGAGGGCTACGCCACCTCCTAATACGAAGATATAGGGATCAATCACAT
This sequence comes from Anaerosolibacter carboniphilus, assembly GCF_014205875.1. Taxonomy (GTDB): domain Bacteria; phylum Bacillota; class Clostridia; order Peptostreptococcales; family Thermotaleaceae; genus Anaerosolibacter; species Anaerosolibacter carboniphilus. The sequence continues at coordinate 46,168 of NZ_JACHEN010000024.1, read as the reverse complement.
GGGCGATGGCTGCCATTCCTCGCGCCAGTGCATCTACAGTGGTTTCTACAATTTCCAAAGCAATAGGGTTACCTTCCTCCGCCACTAAAAATACTTCATGGGCTTGTTGAATGTCTAAGCCCTCTTCCCTTGCCATCCTTAATATACTCGTCCCACTGGCCATACCTTCCATGGAGCCAGGATTTAAGTAACTATGCAAAATTCCATTCTCTTTAACGATAATGTTCCCAATCTCTCCTGCGTTTCCAGTAGCTCCTGAGATAATTTCTCTGTTGATACACAGACCGCCACCAATACCAGTGCTTACGGTAATATAGAATACAATAGGATATCCTTTTCCTGCACCCTCTACTGCTTCCGCTAAAGCGGCTACGTTGCAATCATTCTCAATATAGCATGGGACATTATAATAATCGTTCATGATACTTGCTAACGGAATGCCATCCCATCCCGTTAAATTTACAGGATTTAATACTACGCCCTCATAAGGATCCAAAGGTCCTGGCATGCCAATCCCAATACCCTGTATACGATTACTGCCCTTAACCTTATCAATCATCGTTTCGAGCCTATGTATGACGTGGGCTGGACCTTTGTCTACCTCAGTCAACTCCTTTTGTTCCCTCAGTATTACACCCTCGTTATCGAATAACCCAACTCGAATATTGGTCCCCCCTAGATCAACGCCGATCCAATATTTCTCCACCGATAAACTCATCCTTTCCCCTCATATTTAGCTCTGTATCCTATAATATATATATTTCGTAATTATAATTATAATACGGATAATATATTGATCATTTTCATTTGTTATATTATCTAATTAATTACTTAAAATTTTTATGCCTTTTACATTTTGGGTTTAAATAATTGTTCAGTCGATTTATCAATGATATGTTCAAATGCAGTATTTGCAATGCCTATTAAAGCACCATCCTTCAGATCTGAAACCAATATATCCGGTAGATAAAAATCCTTATAAAAGGTGCTCTCTGCCATCATTTTCTTTAATGGCTTCACTAGATATTTACCTGCAGAAATACCTCTTCCCCCAATAATAACAGCCTCTGGTGCGAATATATTCAGCATATTGATTAAACCATACCCTAAAAATACTGCTGCATTTTCCACCGCTTTTAAGCAAATGGGGCTATTCTTATCAAGACCGTCCAATACATCTTCCCATTCTATTCGTCCCCGTCGTTCATAAATCATCTTGATGGGGGCATCTGCCTCATCCACTTCATGTTGAATCCTTGATTCTATCCACTCAATAATGGCTGTCATGGATGCATATTGTTCCAGGCATCCGATATTCCCACAATCGCATTTACTCCCCCGATAGTCGACAACAAGGTGCCCGAGTTCAGTCCCAAACCCCCTTACACCCCGATATAACATACGATCAATGACTACGCCAGCACCAATACCTTCGCTATGGGTAACATGAATAAAATTTTTATATTTTTTCCCTAATCCCATTATTTTCTCTGCCATGGCATAGGCATTGGCATCTTTATCAAGGATGGTTGGTATGCCAAACTCCTCTTCAAGAAGCTGCTTAATCGGTATGTTTTTCCATCCATGGAACCTAGGAGGATTCAATATGATCCCTTCTTGGCAATCAAGGGGCCCAGGGGATGAAACACCAATCGCTGCAATGCTGCACTCATGGTTTTCTTCGATAAAAAACCGAATCATGCTTTTTATTCTTCGAATGATCTCCTGAGTAGACTCATTGCCTGCATATTTATATTCATAAGAAGATCTTACCTTATTTGAAAAATCCACCAGCGCAATTTGTGCGCTGCTCCTGTTTAAATCCACCGCAATGACATAAGCTGCATGGGAACATATCTCAAGCATGATAGGTTTTCTTCCCGCATCAGAATCCATCACACCTGTTTCACGAATGATTCCATTGTTTATTAATTCCTGTATGATGGGGGTCAAACCACCTTTGCTCAAGCCCGTAATCTTCGCTAAGTCTGTTCTTGAAACCATGCCCATTTCCCTTACAAGCCTAACAATCAGGGATAAATTACTCTTTTTTATAATCGCTGTATTGCCGCCTTTTTTATATGTATTCATCATCTTTATCCCTCTTTCAGCTTTCTAAAAAAAATATACCATGAGTTTGTTATATTGTCAAATTATATATAAAATTTTGAAACTAAAATCCTGAGCATAGGGAGTTTGTTCTCAAACTCCCTATGCTCAGGAACTAAAATCTAATAAAGAGAGTGCTTTTTCGATCCCTAAGGTCTTAATCAGTATGGATAATCTGGGACCGCTGGTATTGTCCAACACAAGCTTATATACGATGCCAAATAAAGTCTTTTGATTGTTTTTCTTCACTTTATGATCTTCATCATGACATACCGCATATATTCTTTTCATCAACTCGTCGCTGCTTAAGGCTTCACTCTCTTGAATCACAGCACATAAATCCCTTAGCCATCTTTTTTCTATATCCTTCAATTGCTCATAGTATTCCATATCCTTCTCTTGATTCAGATGGAGCATTTTTTCGGGATACCAGTGTTTCATCCAGTGTTCCACTCTATCACTGATCTTCATGATGTCCTCTAATGCATATTCTTCTCCAATTTTCCTCAATACATCCCCTAATATATGAACATCAAAGTTTATCAAAGGTAAAATTCCTGCTGCCTGGCTAAAGGATGGTACTCTTTGGTTATTGGTAAACGCCAACAATCTGAAGGAATCATATAGATCCTCATTTCCTAAAGTATCATTACGGTAGCTCTCGTAAAACCTTTCATATTCAGAATAATTTCTAATTACATCCTCATCTAGACCAATATTGAAAGCAGCATTTGGCTTATATCTAGAGAAAATGAAGAGTATTATCTCTGGAAGGTAGATTTTCAAAAGTTCTCCTGGGGTGATGATGTTTCCTAATGAGCTCGACATTTTCCCACTGTTACCCTTTATTCCTATGAATTCATAGGCTACGTAATCAGGGGCTCTATGGTTAAAGATTCTTCTAACGATTTCTTTTGACACATTGTAGCTTCCTGTTTCAGAGGAATGGTCTCTACCACCTGGCTCAAATACCACCCTTTCCACCATCCACCGCATGGGCCAGTCTACTTTCCAGTTTAATTTGATATTGTTTGCGTCCATTACTTTGACAGTGCCATGATGTCCACAGCTACAAACAAATTGAATTTCCTCTTGCATCTCATCAAAAGCCTTCACCTCTGTATTGTCTTTTCTGCACCGTTCACAGTATAGTGTAATGGGATAAAAATGATTCCTTTCCTCTTCAGAGGACTCCTGGGTTTTGAATGCCATCAATATATCGTATATTTCCTTTCTTCCCTTTAGGGCATGAAGGATATGGTAATTATATCTGCCCGACGTATATTCCTTACTCTGATAGATAAACTCCACATCAATGCCGAATATACCCAAGGCCTCTTCAAACTCTTTCTCAAAATGGGCTGCATAAGATGAATGGCAGCCATAGGGATCTGGAATTTCTGAATAGGGCATCCCTATATACTGCTCAAAGGATTGATCTATATTTTTAGGAACCTTTCTAAACCGATCATAATCATCCCATGAAAATATAAAACGTGTTTTCTTGCCTAAATCCTGTAGTGCTCTCACCACAAAGTATGTGGTGACTACTTCTCTAAAATTGCCAATGTGCACAGACCCTGAAGGGCTAATTCCTGATGCACACACAAAGATATCTTGATTTGGATGTTTTTCAATCAACTCCTGCGCTGTTCTATACGCCCAATGCATCCTATCACTCCTTCATCTTTACTATTTTTTTACTCAACTCCAAAATAAAAAACTCTCACCTCCAAGATTATTCATCTTGAGGACGAGAGTTGTTAACTTCATGATACCACCTCAGTTCGCTGATATGTCACCATATCAACCTCTTCGAGTACGGCAGAATGCTTATACCCTATCCCTATAACGTGAGAACACGTCGTACCATCCCTAAAATTAGTTCAATACGCAGCTCCGAGGCTTTATTCATTAAGAGATATCTTCCTCCTTCTCAGCTACCGGAGTTCTCTGTAGAATCCTTCTTCTTAATTACTCTTCTCTTCATGGCCTTTATGATATTATTTGATACATTGTATCAAAGTATTTGAATATTGTAAATTATTTTCTAAAAGAAAAATTCAAATACTCATGGATCTCCAGTGGAATTCTGTCTAAGAGCAAAGTATTCAAATCGTAATAGATAAAGCTGCCACTTCTTTCTTTATATACAAGTTCTGCATCATATAGCAGCCTCAAGTGTTTTGAAATACATGGCTCTGTGAGATTTAGTTCTTGGGCCAAGCTCTGGGTCGAAGTCTTCCCTTTGTACACGATTCTCAATATTTTAAGTCGTGTTTCATCTGATAGGGCCTTCATGATCCTTAACAAATCCCTGGGAACAGCATCTTCCCCTCTATCAAGATGGGCTCTTATGGTAAATTGTACCATTCCTTCCCCATAATCCATGAGGAGGTGGGGATCGATAAAGGAGCTTATCCTCACAATCACTCTTTTGAGACTATGAAAGGGTATGGTAAACAGTGTGTATTTATGGAATAGAAAGGCTTCTTCTGTTACCTCAATTCTGCTGTGGATTCTTTTGGCATAATCTATAATCCCTATTTTCTCATATCGTTCAGCATCTCTTTTTAGACATCTCACCAGCAATGGTTCAATAAATCTCAGCTCCCGCTCAAAATAACCAAGATAGTACTCTTTAAGAGCCCTTATCATTTTTCTTTTGATATCCTCTGTAAAGTCTTCCAAGCCATAGACTTGGTATTTTGAAAATACATATCGAAAATCTTCCAAGGACAGATCTTCCATATAATTGAGGGCTGACATCACATTGAAATCGTTACATGCTTCATAAACATTGCAAAGGTCCATGATAACACACCAATCGGCTGTTCTTTTACCCAATTCCAATAGATCATCTAATAGTTTATCCGAAATATTTTCTCTCATCGCCTGAGCCCATATCAGCCTCTCCAGATGATGATCCGGCTTTATCAGGACGTGAATGCTGCACAGCATTTCAAATAACGGAGAATAAACAAACTCTATATTCCAATTCTTATCGCTTCCAGAATAGACTCTCATCCCATCACCAAATTCCATTTTGATCCATTATATCATAGTTTAAAACAGCGCCATATTACCAGTTTTCTTTGCATGTCGCTCTCCAAGCTTCAAACAAACATAAATGAGGGTACCCATAGCCACGATTAACAATAGACTTATCTGGAGGAAGTCTTGTATTTCGTAAAGATTCTCCCTATTCAAAAACACTCTTCTCATGGCCTCAACAGCATAGGTCAGTGGAAACATCAGACTAATCATTTTTGCCCAGAGTGGGAATACCATCGTAGGAACCTTCACCCCTGAAAATATCTCCATCGGCTCTTCCAATACGGTAAATAGAAATCCCGTATCCCGTGAAAACAGAAACAAAGCATTTAAAAGCATCCCCCACATCACCGCCATGACCATCATTAGCCCGATGACTATAACGGCTGCGGAGAGATTCATATTCAGATACTTATGCTTTAATATGAACATGCCCCCTGAAAATACCACCATAACCCATACGCTTTCAAATACAGAGGAGATGGCATTACCGAGAATCACTCCCAGTCTATTGGTTGGCGAAAGATAGATCAGCTCCAGCGTTCCATACTGCCTTTCAAAGGAAAAAAACCATGCCGATTGCACAAGGGATCTAAAAAAATTCATACAAATATACCCTAAGAGGATGAAAATAATCAGATTTTCCTGATTGAGATAAGGTACTGGCATATTTTCTATATGAAAGGGTTTAAAACTATAAAAGGAAGAGATAAAGCTGATAATCGGCCAGATAAAAAGAGAGACATAAATGATTTTGCTATGAAAATAATTTTTATGCTGTTTTATCATTTCCGCCTGAACTACCTTTAAGAAGTTCTTCATTTTATCAAGCCCCCTTTGAGAGCTTTATAATCGCATCCTCAAGCTTCGGCTCATCCTCGAAAAGCCTGTTGATAACCAATCTGTGATCGATGCAAGTCCTTGAGATAACACCTTTTAGATCCAAGGATGAGGTGATAATGAACGTCCCTTCATGGGTATCATTCTGCACAATAGCTGTATGATCCGCTGCTCTGCATGCTTGATCAATAATCGGACTTATCTCTGCACTGCCTCTTTCAATGCCAAGATATAAGATCTTCTTGTTCATCCCAACCGCTGCCAGCTCCTTAGGAGTTCCCTGGGCTATGATCTCTCCATGATTTAGTACATATACATAATCACAAAGCTCTTCGATTTCTGCCATATAGTGGGATGTCAGCAATATTCCCTTTCCCTCTTTGCGGGCGATATTCTTAACATAGGCTCTTAATTCCTTTGATATCACCGAGTCCAGCCCTAAGGTTGGTTCATCCATGAAGATATAATCGGGATTATTGATAAGTCCCCTGGCGATTTGAAGTCTTTGTTTCATTCCTTTTGAATAGTTTTCAACGGGTACATCTTTTTTCTCCTCAATGCCTACAAGATTTAAAAGATAGTCGATTCTCTCGGAGAGCATCTTGTTTTCCATTCCATAGAGCTGTCCAAAATACCAGAGATTCTCTCTGCCTGTAAGCCGCCAATAGATCATTCGCTCTCCCCCAGCTACCATGTTTATTCTCTGCTTCACTTTCATGGCATCCTTCACTGCATCCATTCCATCCACCGTAATCTTTCCCGCTGTGGGCAGAAGCAATGTGGACAGCATCTTGATGCTGGTTGTTTTTCCCGCCCCATTTATTCCTAAGAGCCCTACAATTTGGCCCTTTTCTATCTCCATATCTAGTTTTCTGACTGCTTCAACATATCTTTTTTCTGATTTTAAAAAACCTTTTTTTATTTTGGTTTCATAGGTCTTCTTTAAGCTTTCTACGATAATCATTTTCTTGCCTCCTATCCATGAATTTTCTCAAGGGCAGTTCCTTCTATCTTTTCCATAAGCTTAAAACCAACAAAACAATAAACAGAACTTAAAATAAACAAATAAACCATCCGATCCATCTGCTCCCCTATGCCCTGGCCTAAAAGCACCGCACTTCTTATCAAGGTGACTGCATCGGTTACAGGAATGATCTTTGATATCCATTGGATGCTCTTGGGCAAATACTGATAGGGAAACGTAATGCCGCATAAAAGGAACAGAAGAGCAAATAGCGTATTTTGAGAGATATATGTATCCCGAAAATGCAGCATGATGCAGGCCAAAATCATTGAGATAGAAAAGAAAGCAAACAAGACCAATACAAAAGAAAAAACAAAAGATAAAGCATTAAAGTTTGAAAATTTCAGCCCAAAAGGAATACTAAACAGTACCATGATCAATACTTCTCCGCTTGTGGTGATTACCTGCTGCAGCATGTTCCCCAGAAAATATTGCACTCTCCTAAAGGGTGCAATCATCACACTCTCCAGGGTTCCCTCCCGTAGTTCTGTAATAAGGCTTCTGCTTACATTCAGACATGTCCTGACCACATATATGTATACCGCTGTTCCAACGATAACGAAGCTCATATAATCTTCTGTTCCCGCATAATCAGCAAAGGAGCTCTTCATATTTCCCTTGAAGAATAAATGATACATGAAGTATGCAGATATGGCAGTATATAGACCTGTTAACAAATTGCCGATAAAGAAATGCTTTGGGTATGCCCTCAGCTGGATAATAAAATTTCTTTTTATGGTGGCTTTCAGTGTCTTTAAATCCATAAAACAACTCCTTTCTAAAATTGAATTAACTAATTAGCTAATCATTTAATGACTGCCCTTAAGGTGTATAGATTATATGTAGGGTGGGAATTCTTGTCAATATTTAATTTGGAAAATCCATGGAGATTAGATGGTTACTTGATGCAAAACTCAACGCTTGTCTCAAAACAAAGAAGTCCATCTTCCTTGAAAGCCAAGGAAGATGAACTTCTTTGTAATATCCAGCATTATAGCATTTATATGTTGTCTCTTTACTGAACAATCTTTATGGATGCATTTTCTGATGAAACCATTAAAATTTTACCTTTCAAAATCTATAATCTTTGTGGTTTCATTTGTGCTTAAATTTTTCTTGTAAATTCTATTTAATTTATCTCTTTCTTCAAGATAGACTGAAGCCATCACATATACATCATCCCCGATCACGGTTGTAGCGTTGCTAGGTCCAAAGTCTCTTTGCTCTCCATCAATCCCTTTTTAAGAATAGAGGAGGGAGATTCGTTGACTAACCTTGCGGTATACTCAGTTAAGCAAATCCGAAACCGTTCCTAGCTGTATATTTTCTTTCTTTATATTCTTGATAATCACCGGTAGTGCCTTTGCCGTCTCAGGCTTAGGATGCATCAGCAAAATCCCTCCTTTATGAGGTTTCTTCAGCACTCTATCTAAAATCACTTGTGCGGTAGATCCCTCTTTCCAGTCTATGGTATCTACACTCCAGAGTATTGTTTTATACCCTAGCTCTTGTGCTACCTCTAGGGTTAACTCATTGAAATCTCCCGAGGGAGGCGCAAAATAATGGGTCTTAATCCCCAAAATGCTTTCTATGACTTCTTCCGTCTTTTTTATTTCCATGCGATTGGTTTCCCGATCAATTTTGCTATGCATCTTATGACTGTAACCATGATTCCCAATTTCGTGTCCATGACTATATATTTCTTTTAATATTTCTGGATTGTTTGAGGCCCAACGCCCTGTTACAAAAAAGGTAATTTTAACGTTTTCTTCTTCCAATGTTTTGAGTATGTCTGGTATCACTTCATTTCCCCAATCTACATTGCAGGTTATGGCAAATTTATTGGATTCTGGATCAACATTCCGTATCGGTTCATTTTCATTGGTATACCATAGTGTACTTTTTGCAAGACTCCTCCAAAGCAAGATCCCTGCACACAGCATCACGATGATGATGAATCCAGTGTATAGACGCCTCTTAGAAATAACCAATATCTTCATTTTCAACCTCCTAAAATGAAATGATTCATTTTTTACTTAACTATCTATATTCATTTCATTCTATAAAAATCTCAATAAGAAGCTATTGTGTTTAAAAACCCCTGCTTCCTTTAAAAATCAAAAGGCAACAGGGGCTTTAAATCTATATCGCTTCTATTTTAAGTATATCTCTATATTCTTATGCTTTCAGATATCCTGCCACAATTTCTGTTACTTTTGAAATCTGATCGGCAGCTTTCGAATCATACTCAAAGGTACTCTTTCCAAGGGAGCCAGCCTCAGTGATTTTCACCTTTCTCTGGATGGGCTCTGTAATAACTACATTGGTATCCTCTTTAAAATATTCATGGATGCGTTCCAGGTTCTTCTTCGCATCAAGCAATCTGCTATCAAACATATTGGGAACAATAAATTTGATTTTTGCACTGGGTAGATCCAGCTCATTTAGATAAGCGTATACATTTCCAATGGCTTCTACGCTTGCAGTTTCTGTTTGGATGGGCACAAGAACATGATCTATATAAGAAAGAATAGCATCATTGATGCTTGTCTGAGATGGTCCACAATCAATCAGGATACAATCATAATTCATCTTTTCTAGATCGACCAACATTTTTCCAAAAACAAGATCAAACCGCCTTGTATCTTTGATATAGCTTTCAATATCTTTCAACCCTCTGTTTGTAAGCAGATCCAGATTTGTCCGTACATTATATGTGATGCAATCTTTTAGTTTGATTTCGTTTGCCACAACTCTGCCTTTTCTTCTTGCATCCTCTTGTTCAAACACGTCGTTAATCGCTTTTGCAGCATCCAGTACCCCTAAAAATCTTGACGAATCTCTTTGAGAGTCCAGGTCTAAAATTAGGATCTTATATCCAAACTTCACAGCCAGCCCTGCCCCTAGATTTGCCGTAAGGGTGCTTTTTCCAACTCCGCCTTTATTATTGTATACACCTAGTCTTTTCATATTCTGGTTCCCCCCTTAATCTCTTTCCGAAATATATCTAGTACAAGTATATTCCAAGGCTGTCTTCATTAATGAATCATTTCCTTTTTCCATATATTTATTTTCTGGCACCTCTCTCCAGATTGCTATATGCAGCGATAGCATATCTCCATTGGAACGATAGCTATATTTATTGTTTTTAACACTCTACTGCTGTAGAATTATTTAGAGCCCACAAAGGAAAACTATGAATGGTGTAATTTTTTCAAATATGAAAGGAGCCGCGTACATATGAAGCAAGTCAAACTCTTTGATGATTTTTATCAATTTAATAGTGGAAGTGATTTCATTCCCATTACCTTTAATCAATATCTGCTTTTAGGCAGCGAACCTCTGCTTGTTCACACGGGTAGCATTGATCAGACAAAGGAGCTTTTACCTAAAATAAAGGATCTTTTAGGCAGCCAGCAATTATCCTATATTTTTGTTTCTCATTTTGAAAGTGATGAGTGCGGCGGATTAGGTTTTCTCTTGGAACATTACCCTCAAGCAAAAACCATATGCTCTGAAATTACTGCCCGTCAATTAAAAGGTTTTGGCATTACCCATGAAATCATCATAAAAAAGCCAAATGAAACCCTAGAAACTGATGATTGTCAGCTGAATTTCATCGCCTATCCATCTGAAATGCACCTATGGGAAGGTCTGCTGGTTATGGAAGAAAAGCGAGGAATATTTTTTAGTGCTGATTTGTTTATTCGCATGGGTAATATTACGGATCCTATAGTTGATTCAAAATGGGCGGAGGAAGTGAAAAGCATTACAGATCAAAATATTCCTTCCTCCAGTGCCCGTGAAGCATTACAATCCACATTGCTAAATCTGCCAGTTAGGTATGTTGCCTTAGGCCATGGACCATTTTTAAAAGTACAATAGTATGAATGCTTAAAGAATTCAAAGACCACCTACATGTTTTTATAGGTGGTCTTTGATTCTCACATAGAATCTGATGTTTTTCACTTTGTGATAGATAAACTTTAATTCTTTTCAATGGAATGTCTTCCTCAGACAAATTTTTTCCTCTCAATAAACAAAAAATAATTCCTCATTATCTTCGAAAACAGGAAGGTTTTATGGTATAGCCCAGCAATATTCTCTGTTTTTGTCCTATTTCTGATTATGCATTAAATCTATATCCTGCTCCCCATATGGTCTCGATATATTCTGGATTTGATGAATCTTTTTCGATTTTTTTTCTTATCTTTTGAATATGAACGGCTACGGTTGCCAAATCCCCATAATATTCTTCTCCCCATATGGTATCAAAAATCTGTTCCTTACTAAATACATTATTGGGATTGGAAGCTAGAAATAGCAAAAGTTCATATTCTTTTGTCGTCAATTGAACTTCTTTTCCGTTTACAAAAACCTTATGGGACGCGGTGTTGATTTCTAGGCCTTTATGGCTTATTGTCTCATTTGTTACCTTTTTTCCCATGAGACGTTCATATCTTTTAATATGGGATTTTACTCTGGCCACCAATTCTGCTGGACTAAAAGGCTTTGTTAAATAGTCATCGGCACCGAACCCTAATCCTCTGATTTTATCAATATCTTCATTCCTGGCAGAGATAACGATAATGGGAATTTCCAGCTTTTTTCGGATCTCCTGAATAATCTCATAACCATTTGTGTTGGGAAGCATCAAATCCACAAGAATGACATCGTAAATACTCGATAATGCCTTCTTTAATCCCTGGGTACCATCATGTACCATATCTACCTTATAGCCATTTAGCTGAAGATAATCTCGCTCCAATTCTGCAATGTTAATATCATCCTCAATAATTAAGATACTTTTCATCTGAAATCCTCCCTTCACCTTATCTAACAACCGGAAGCATTATTGTAAAGCAGCTTCCCTGTCCTTCTATACTGGAAACCATAATTTTCCCTTTATGGCTTTCTACCAGTTCTTTGGCGATTGCCAAGCCAAGACCTGTACTCATAAGATCTTTTGTACGCTCTAGGTCAATTCGATAAAATCTATCAAATATATAAGGAAGCCTATCTTCAGGAATTCCAGGTCCATTATCTTTTATCTGTATTCGTGCGAAGCCATCCTCCATAGACAACTCAACACACACACTCAAGCACTCTTCATTTCCATACTTTACAGCATTGCCAATGATATTTCTTATAGCTTGCTGTATCCTTTTTCCATCCAACTGAACAACATAGTTGGATTCCATTCTATCCATATATTTGAATTCAATTCGCCTTTCCTCTAATTCATACTGAAATTCTTCCATGAGATCATCCATGTAGGAGCGTATCTGAATGTCCTGGTATTGAAAATCCAATTTTTCCATATCCAGTTTAGAAAATAAAAAAAGATCATCAATTAATTTATTTATATAAGTAGCATTATGCTGTATGATTTTCAAGTATTTGCTGTTCTTTTCCGGGGATGTAACAACACCATCGAGAATTGCCTCAATATAACCTTGAATAGATGCAATGGGCGTTTTTAAATCATGAGAAATATTAGCAATTAAATCCTTCCTATTTTTTTCATAGGCAAGCTTCATTTTCTCACTTTGTTTTAGTTTTTCCGCCATCGCATTGAAGGAGTGTATCAATACACCAAATTCATTGGTAATCTCACCATCCACTCTTACGTTATAATTTCCTTTTGCGATTTCATCTACTGCATCTTTCAGCTGGTCCATAGGCTGGAATATTCTTTTCTCCAAACGCCAAAGAAAAGATAACTGTATGATTTCCTTGATACTGATAAATACGGCGAAGAAGATGGCTATTCCTTGGTTGCCTATCCATTTAAGCAATAAATACACAATGGAAAGGTTAAATAAAAAAGCAATGAACCGACCCCATTTAACATATCGGTGATACAAATGAAAGTCCTCATGATAACAACAATATTGCTCATGATCCTCATGAAAATATCTATGAATTTGCTTATGACGCTTGAACATATTAACCACCTGTTCTTCCTGATTATTTCCTCCATTATACCACTTTTTTATACCTAAAAAGAATAGAATATAAGGGTGTTAAAACCCCCTGGCTTCCTAACACCCTTACATTAGAACCTGCTTGTTAAATAGTCGCTATTTCTTTGCTTACCATGTTAAGTTTAGCTCTGCCTCAAGATGGATATCATGAATCTCGCCGGACTCTTTCTTCTGCTTTCCGCGAACAGCAACTTGCACCTTTTCTAGTTCATTGTTTTTATTAATTTGTGCTTGGATATCAATATTTATGTCTTCTGTTAAGCAGCACGCTTCCATGCAGCAGCCATGAGGGCCTTTTTCCTCTTGATTCCCTTTATGTTGCATCTTTTCTTGGATGATATCTTTCAATTCTTCAGGTATCTCATCAATGCTAATGGACAGTATTACACGCTTGTCTTCCTGTTCCTCCACCTTCATATTGTTCAAGGTATTCAGTACAAATGCAATTTTTGAAAGCTTGCCCTTTACGCCGCAGCATTTCCTGTTATGAAGGTGTGGATGTTCATGGATGTGCTTCATAAAGCCAGGATGAGAACCTTCACCTCTACAACAATCCTGCAAGTTAAATTCTGTATTACTCTCATGCTTTACTTTCTTTCCTTCATAGTCTAGCTCTGTACTAATTTTAGACTTCACTTGACCACTTAAAGTATTTTTTTCAAATTCTTTTTCTAGACGAAATACTTTGACTTGATCTTTGCTGGCATCTGCTTTTAAAGTTCCTTTAAAAATTTCTTTTTCCTTTAATGTTTTCACCACATCATACATTAACTTAATTTTGTTCATATCAAATGACCTCCTTTTTTTATTTACAAGGTCATTATAAAAAATGAACTTAAACTGCCCATAAAGCAATTTTAAAAATTCTATAAAGATTGTTTAAGTATTTATAACCGTCAATATCCCTTAAAGAAAGTAAGGATCATCTTAAGAATAGGACTATTGAAAATTCTCCAATAGCTTTTTCTTACACAACCAAAAGAGTCACTGACGACCTTCCAGTGACTCTCTCTCATAATTTCTTATTTGACTTTTTATTAGAATTTATCTGACTTTATAAAGTTTTCAATATCATCAAGCATTAAATTTGCTGCTTTCACACCTCCGGCAGTGTTCCATGAAACGTCATCAACCTTATAAAGCTTGTTATTCTTAACAGCATTTAGGGTTTTGAACATCGGATCTTCTAACCACTCTTTTTCTCTAGCAGTCCCTTCACCGTCTCCCTTTTCATATGTAAAGTAGAACATTACCTGCCCATCTGCTTCTTTCAATCTTTCTTTACCGATTTCGATTGTAAATTCATCACTTCTTTGGTTTTCTGGTCTTGCAAAGCCGATTTGCTTCAGTATGGTACCCGAGAAAGTATCTCCTAGATAAATCCTTGTCTTACCAGGCATAAATCTTACGATAGATACTTCAGTTTTCAACTTGTCTCCTGCTAATGCTGCAATGCTTGCGACACGGTCATCGAATTTTTTAATGATGTCATTTCCTTCTTCTTCTTTGTTTAATACCTTCGCATAAAACGCAAAGTTGGATTTCCATTCTCCCCTTAGGGTATCCGAATACACTGTCGGTGCAATTTGAGAAAGCTGATCATAAATCTTTTCATGTCTCATCTTGTTTCCTATAATTAGATCTGGCTCTAATGCTGCGATTGCTTCTATATTCACTTGACTTTCTTCCCCTAAGTTTTGAACCCCTTCCATATCCTTTTCAATATGCTTATACCAAGGATTTCCTGTCCAAGATTGAACTGCGCCTACCGGCTTCACACCTAACTCAAGCAATGCCTCCGTACCTTCATTCGTCAATATAACGATCCGCTTTGGCTCCCCTGCAATTTCTGTCTGACCCATGGCATGTTCAATGACTCTTACTGGAGCATTTGTATTCGACACCTGCTGGGCATCCTCATTTTTCTTCACGGTTGTGCATGCTGTAAATGCAATTGCTACGACTAAAAGGGTTAACATTGCTAATATTTTTTTTGCTTTCATACGAATCCTCCCATTGTAAGTTTTATTGTTACGTTTCAGATCATATCATAAATGTTTTTTAATTGCAAGTAATTATCATCTAATTATAGCAATCATTATCATTGACACTCTTTCGACAATAGCTTATACTCTGATTGTAATTATATTTTATGAATTTACATGATGAGAGGATGTTTTATTTGGTGAATATCAAGGATCTCAAGCTTTCATTGGAAAGTAATAGAGCAAGATTCATTGTACTACTGATATTTATTACTTTGCTGATGGCTTGTCTTTTAGGAAGTTTGCTATTAGGTTACATAAAAACTTCGTGGATTGATTTAGTAAATGCCTATGGGAGTTATTCCGATCTTACGGAACACATCATCATAAAAACGTCAAGAATGCCAAGAACGCTGACAGCTCTCTTTATAGGTGCTAGCTTAAGCCTATCCGGTGCACTGATGCAAACCCTTACAAAAAATCCTATGGCTTCACCAGGGTTATTAGGCGTGAACTCAGGTGCAGCCTTTTTTATGGTTTTTGCATATAGCTATTTTCCACAGTTTACCCAAGACCACATGATAATCTTTTCCTTCGTCGGCGCAGCCTTGGCAGTTCTATTTGTATATGCTTTAGCCGGCGGCATGAAAGGATCTATTCAGACCTTTGATCTAACCCTTGCAGGAGCAGCAGTTTCCGCCTTTTTCATGTCCTTTACCCAGGTAATACTCTACAAAGATCAAAGAACCATGGAAGAGGTTCTGTTCTGGCTTACGGGTTCCGTGGAAGGAAGGAGTATGGATGTATTATTTCATGTGATTCCCTACATGTTAGGGGCCTGGGTTATATGTTTCTTTATTTCAAAGAAACTAAACATCTTTTCTCTTGGAGAAGAAATGGCAAAAGGATTGGGTTTAAATACGGAATTTTTAAAGATTCAAATGATACTTTTGGTCGTTTTGCTCGCGGGTGCTTCTGTGGCTGTGGCAGGACCTATTGGACTCGTAGGGTTAATCATTCCCCACCTAACCCGTTCCCTCGTCGGATCAGAATTTAAGTGGGCCATCCCTTATAATATCGTACTTGGTTCTATATTCTTATTACTGGCAGATATTGGTTCTCGTTTTATCATATATCCCAAAGAAATTCCCGTGGGAGCAGTAACGGCTATCATTGGGGCACCATTTTTCATCTATATTGCTAGAAAGGAGGAAAATAGATCATGAAGAATTTTTTAATCGCTCGAAAAGGAAGATTTTCCGTTATATATGAAAAAAGAAGTGTTTTCATCATACTTAGTGCTGCTATAATCTGTATTTTATCCATACTCTTCAGTCTAAGCATGGGACAAAAGCATATATCGATGTTTAAGATTGTTCAGATCATTTTTGGCGGAAATAATACGGGCGATTCCTTGATTATCCATACTATACGGTTGCCGAGAACATTAGTAGCCTTTTTTGTAGGTACTTCACTAGGGCTTTCGGGAGCAATTCTTCAAGGCGTTGTAAAGAACCCGCTGGCTGCACCAAATATCATTGGTATAACCGACAGCGGTTCTGTAGGCGCCTTAATATTCCTGACCTTATTTACGGATCCTAAAAATAATGCCTTAACCACTAGCATATTTTACATGCCTGTGTTTGCTTTTGTAGGAGCCTTTTCAGCAGTATTATTCGTTTATTTGCTTGCATTTAAAAAAGGTGTTACTCCCTATCGGCTCATCATGATCGGCATTGCCGTCGCTGGTGCAGCAAAAGCGGTCACCTCCATACTCATCATCAATGGTCCGGTCGTATTTATCAAGGAAGCCCAGCTTTGGATCACAGGAACTGTATATGGCACAAACTGGTCTCACGTTAAGCTTCTATCCTCTTGGTTTTTTGTTCTCTTTATTATAACGATTATTTATACAAGAGAATTGAACATACAAAATTTAGATGATGGCATATCCATAGGCTTAGGCAGCTCCGTTGAAAAAAACCGCTTTATTTTAATGGTTCTAAGTGCTGCCCTAGCCAGTGGTGCAGTAGCTGTCGGCGGAGGAGTCAGCTTTGTTGGTCTCATTGCGCCTCATATATGTAGAAAGCTCACAAACTCATCTTTTGAAAATATATTACCACTATCCACCTTGGTAGGTGGTATCATCGTAGTTTTATCGGACGTCGCTGCACGAACCCTGTTCTTCCCACTGGATTTACCTGTAGGAATATTTACCGCAGGAATCGGTGCACCATTCTTTATCTATTTATTGGTTAAAAACCAACAAGCTCTTAAAAGGGGGATCTAAATGAGTTTATCATCAAAGGATTTAACGTTAGGCTACGGCGACTATATTGTATTGAAAGATATCAATGTAACCATTCCAAAGAATAAGATTACCATCTTGGTTGGAAGTAATGGTTGTGGCAAGTCTACGCTGTTAAAGACTATGGCTAGGCTTTTAAAACCTATGTCAGGGAAAGTGTTCTTAGGAAATGTCAACATATTTGAAAAGTCCTCGAAGGAAATAGCCAAGGAGCTCGCTATCCTTACACAATCACCTACAGCTCCTTCTGATTTGACTGTATTTAACCTGATAAAACAGGGGCGATATCCTTATCAAAGCTGGTTTAGTCAATGGAGTAAGGAAGACGAAAAAATTGTAAATTATGCTTTGGAAAAAACAGGATTAACCCATATCCAACATAAGAAGATTTCAGATTTATCTGGTGGACAAAAGCAAAGAGTCTGGATCGCCATGACCTTGGCTCAACAGACAGACACCATCCTGCTTGACGAACCTACAAATCATCTGGATATCAAATATAAGATCGAAGTACTCGACTTGTTAAGAAGCTTGAATCAGTACGAGCAAAGAACCATCGTCATTGTACTTCATGATATCAATTTAGCTTGCAGATATGCAGATCATATCATCGCAATAAAAGACGGTAAAGTCTATGGAGAGGGTGAACCTAAAGAAATCATCACAGAAGGGCTAATAAAAGACGTTTTTGGCATAAATTCTAAGATTATTGAATGTCCTCTGTTCAAAACCCCTATGTGTATCACTTACCAAAACCTGGATATGATTAGCTGTTAATTTACAACGATTGATGTTTATTTCTTCATTTTTATGCTATAATATAAAAAAGGCAATCGGCACCGCATAGTGCGGTTGCCAGCATACGTGTTTAAGATCATATAATCACGCTGCGGGCGAGGCAGGGTGATTATTTTTTTTGGTTGTTATTCCTATCTAAATAGGAGATAAGCGATACTAGGAACGCAGAAAACATTATCATTAACGATATTGCTTCATATACGCTTATACCACACCACCTCCCTTCTTCAATAAAGTGAAGTGGCAACCACACCCTGCTTTATCCGATTACCTTGTACATATACTATCATATAAGCAGAAGGATCTTCAATATATAGAAAATAAGTAAATAATTACCTGATTAGAATATATGGTTTATACGTCTTCTCTATCTCCAGGTCTCTATATGTTTATATATTTCAGATATACATGATATTTCAATATCGGCCATAACTTCCTTATTTATATTTCTACTTTCGCGATTAAGCCATATCGTTTTCATGCCTAAGTCTATAGCTGGTTTAATGTCACTCTCCAAGCTATCCCCTACCATTATTGCTTCCTGAGGGGTAATTTTCATTGCATCAATAGCCCTTGTAAAAATTTCTTTGTTTGGCTTTCCTATTCTTAACGAATAACTAAAAGTAAAACTATCAATCAAATCATAGATTTTTGCTTTTTTAAAACACGCTTTCATGACTTCATCATAATAACAAGTATTCGATATAATTCCTATTTTGTAACCCTTATGTTTTATCATCTTTAAAACATCATATATATCATTTTCAAAATATACTTGCTCTCTATATTCTGTATAGAATAAATGAATGGCTTCTATACACTGTTTTAAATCCAGGCTTACTTGGTATTTTTGTAGAAAATTATTTAGAAAATCTTCGATTGGATACTCTATATGGGTTATTTTTCTATCTCTGATTCCGTTCATCCAGCTTGTGTAAAAACCTTGCTTCACTTCGTCAAATTTAATATTCTCATTAAATTTATTTAGATACTCCGTTAAATATATTAAACCTTGCATATCTTTTTCTTCATCTGATTCTCCATAATGAAAATGTAATAACGTATTTCCCATATCAAAGAATACTACCTTAACTCCATCCATTAATCCACCTCCATACAATCTATATTTCTCTAACTTCCAAATTTATCCTTCTAACAATCAATACTCTTTTAAAACAGATAAAATGGAGCTATCATAGGTTAGCTCCATTTTATCTGTTTTAATCCTAGCTTAATAAACAATCTACGCCAGTAACCTCCAATTTACGAAAAAACCATAGTTTCTCTAAATAAATCGTGATGTTTTCTCCTTCTTTCGCTTTTATCTTTGGTGATAAATAAACATCAATTCCATCTGTTTGAAATTTTAAATAACCCGTTAATTCGATTTCTTTATAAAACCCCATTCTCACGGAGGGGGAAAAGTACGACTTTATTTTTCCATAGCCTCATCCCGGATTCGTCTCCTGTGGGATCATATCAACAATCAACGAAGAAGCTTTATTCTTTTGAATATATCTTTTTATCTCCTCTGTTAAGATAATTTTCATAATACAGCTCCTTTTTTCATTAAAATCAGAATGTGAAGATACCCATCAGGATATCTTCACATTACGCTATGCTGCCTGCTTCTCTTGATCAAAGATATATGTATCAAATTCTCCTTTATTACCCAAATTGATTAACAGACAAAGAACGATACCTGTAGCAAGCCCCCAAGTAGCTCCTCTCGTAGCCAGAACAGCACCCATAACTCCTGCAATTCCTAAGTCGTTGAACGTACGCGCTTTCATCACACCAACTCTAACAGATACATACCCCTGTATCAACATGGTGGAGGCAAGGGCAATCCCCAATATCGGCTTTACAAGCGTAACGATAGGTAAAATCAGATATCCAGTTAGTGTTCCGAAACGGAAAGAACCAGCACCTCCATTGATAGAATCCATAGCCTCATGGCCATGCTTATACCTCTCACAGACAACAACCTGCATTGCCGCCCATAGAGGTCCACACATTGTAATGTCTGGTCCAAATATTGACATAATTAGGTTCCTCAATCCAAATACCAGGTGAGATCGATTAGGATTATAGTCTATTAGTTCATCTGGTCTGAATTTCCCAGCATCCTCAAGTAAAGCTTGAGATTGAATCATATCTCCAAACAGCACAATGTATGCCGAGAAAACCGTAGGCAATCCTTTAACAAACATCGATACTGGCGGAAACCCTACGCCGAAAAATGTCCATTCTCTAAAAAGTGTAGTGAATGCAGGCTTTGTAATTCCCCATTCAATTTGTGGCCATGGTACTTCCCCTGCTAAAGGACCTACAACAATCGCTAATGCGATTACTGGCAAAATACCCAAGTTAGAGATAATTTGCAGTAGTCTATTTTTATTTCTTATTCTCTTGAAATGATTCGAAAATAAGAGATAAAAGCCTAGTCCGATACAAATGGTAATGGACAATGGAAAAGTATCAAATCTCGCACCCTTATTAAAAATAACCATAACGGCGGCAAAACCAGCGCCTAAAATAATACCTGATTGCATTGCATTTGGTACGATAGATACAATTTTTTTGCCAAGCCCTGTAACCCCAAGAATAATCGCCAATATACCTAATGTCATCTCAAAAGAAATCAATGCCTGCAGCCTTTCAGGTCCCATTTCAAACTGGCTTACATGCAGCATTAATAATGGGATGGCAGGTGTCACCCATCCTGGGATAACCGGATCCCCCAAGAAAATATGGGCACAATATAACAAGCCATTTAATACGACTACTGCGATCGCAACTTCAAAAGGCATTCCCAAATACTCCTGCAGCATTGGAATTGCTCCGAGACAGACAGCACACATCAACAATCCTTGGAAATAATCTGCCCATTCAAAACGATAATGAATAAATGGTATCCTAATCTTAAAAGGACCCGCAGGAATATAAGGTTGTTCCTTACCATACTCTCTTTTTAACGTCATGATTTTTCTCCTCCTTTATCTGGATAGATTTATCATTAAGTGCCACTTTTCACAAGCATTCTCGGAATCGGCATAAGAGGTATTCTAAATAGAACGGATAAGACCTAGCTGTAATCAGTAAAGGTTCTTCCAAAGAGCTTCCATATAGTAACACAGAATGTTTGCATGAAAAGAGTCTATATTTACCTTTTAAATCTTCTTTCCCATTCTTCCGTCAATGATTCTCTATAGTCAGGATGAGCAATATTGATTAAAGCCTTCCCCCGTTCCCGCAGCGTTTTGCCCCTCAACTCTGCGATCCCATATTCTGTAACAACATAATGAACATCATTTCTTGAAGTCGTAACCGCTGAGCCTTCATCCAATAAGGCTACAATTCTCGATACTTTTCCACCGGAAGCCGTTGATGGCATTGCAATAATTGATTTGCCATTCTCCGCCATGCTCGCACCTCTTACATAGTCCACCTGTCCACCAACACCGCTGAATTGAGTTAATCCAATGCTCTCTGAAACCACCTGCCCCATTAAATCCACTTGTATGCAGGAATTAATAGAGACCATTTTATGGTTTTTCATAATAACGGCAGGATTATTTACATAGTCAACAGGATAAAGCTCCACAGCTGGATTGTTATCCACAAAATTATAAAGCTTTTTCGTGCCCATCAAAAATGTAGCGATCATCTTGCCTTTATGGATGCTCTTCTTTTTATTTGTAATCACACCTGCTTTTACTAGTTCCACAACCCCATCAGAAAACATTTCGGAATGAATTCCAAGATCTTTTTTATCCTTAAGAAACATAAGCACTGCATCTGGTATGGCACCAATACCTAATTGCAGCGTGGCACCATCTTCAATAAGAGTTGCACAATTTTCTCCGATGGCTCTCTCAACATCACCAAGTGCTGGTGGTTGTAGCTCTATGATGGAACGGGAGGTATTCACAAAATAATCTACTTCCGATACATGAATAAAGGAATCTCCCATCGTTCTCGGCATTTGCTCATTCACTTCTGCAATGATAAGCTTTGCCGCCTCAGCCCCAGGTTTTGTATAATCAACAGATAATCCAAAACTACAATAGCCATGTTCATCGGGAGAGCTCAGCTGAATCAGCGCAACATCCACCGGCATATAACCCTGCCTAAATAATCTGGGAATCTCATAAAAGAAACAAGGTGTATAATCCCCTCTCCCTTCTCTGATAGCCTTTCTTGTTGCTCCGCCCACAAACAATGCATTATGTATGAAGTGTGATTCCATCTCCGATTTCGTATATTCCCCCTTGCCCATGGGGACCATATGGACAATTTCTACATTTTGATATTGTTCTTTATTTTTTATCATGGCTTGAATTATTTCACTAGGCTCTGACACTGCGTGTCCGATCACGACTCTATCACCAGATTTAATCTTCTCTGCAGCTTCTACAGCAGAAATTTGTTTATTTTTATAGACAGCCTGCCAATCCATCAAGTATCATCCTTTCTTTACGATATGGCATTTTTCACTGCATTCAATTGCTGCACAATTTCTCCATAATCTTGCTGACTTCTTATATATGCTTTACCATGCCTGCTTTTTAATCGGCCATGTTCTGCACAGCATTGGGTACACCCACCCACAATCAATAGGAAATCATAGATGCATTCTTCTTCCGCCTTTTCAAAACCAACGTCTTCCTCCATATTATTTTTTAGTCTGCCTATAAACTGTAATCTATCAAAACGTGGGTTGCAGCCACCGCAGTATTTGATTCCAATCTTCAAACATCCTTCCTCCTACTTCTATCTAATAAAATCAGCTTTGCTATTTCCAATAATTCAGGACTTATTTCTTCAATCAATAACACTTCTTGCACCTCAGGAATATCAGTTCTAATCGTATCTTCTACTACTGTCTGTAATGTATATTTCATAGAAGGACATCTGCTGCATGCTCCCAAAAGCTTTACTTTCACAATTCCATCTTTCACTTCTAGTAATTCGATATCCCCTTGATGATTGTTTAATTGAGGTTTAATCTTCTTTTCGATGATCTCATTAACTGCATCTAACATATTATCCCTCCATCTTTTTAAAGGAGAGGCATGGCATCTGCCTCCCCATGTACATCACAGTTCCCAGTAGACTTTCCTTTCTATTTCTCCGATGCTGCTGCTTCTCTTTGTGCAATAGACTGTTCATCAATTCTTGCAATCTTTTTTGCCAGCTCCTTCTTATGTTCTAGGTTTCCTTGTCTGGCTATCATGATTCTTTGTGCCTGAGGTGAACCTGCCCCATGCATGGATTCTGTTCGATAACCCACAGCTGCGGTTCCCAATGTAAGGTTTTCAATTAATCTTAAAACTCTCATCCTATGCTCTGTAGGCACAGAACTTACCCCTTTTAAATATTTTTCTACGTATGGCCCTATTTGAGGATTTTTTAAATCCTTTTCAGAAGGCATTGTTACCATTAACCCTCCAGCGATATCTTCAGCCAGCCTTGCAATCTCATAAGGGTAACGTGTTACGTTTTGCTTACAAATATTGGCTAATAACATGTCTATCTGATAATTTCCTGCTTCTGTGGCATATCCCTCCAAAGAACAAGCGATTCCACAGCAGTATAATGTTTCATTCAAATGGGTCATTTCAATCAGCTTATCCTTCACATGGGAAGCTTTTGCAGCACCGTTAAAATCAGCTGCAAGGGCAGTGGCACCTATTAATACATCCCCTACACCAACCTTACATCCTCCATAGCTTTGGCGATGATAACCTGCGAATCTTTCCACCAGCATACCGGAAAAGTCTGTTTCTCCATCCATGAATATCCGATCATTTGGTACAAATACATTATCAAAAACGACCAAGGCTTCATGTCCACCGAAGTTTTTATTTCCTACGTCAATGTCAGCATCTTCTTCCAGCTTTCTAGAATCACATGATTGACGTCCGTAGATCATGAAAAGCCCTTCTGCGTCAGTGGGTACTGCAAAGCATATAGCAAAATCCTTGTCTTCAGGCCTCATGGCTATGGTTGGCATTACCAAGTGTTCATGGGAATTTACACATCCTGTCTGATGGGCTTTTGCACCTCTTACCACAATACCATCAGGTCTTCTTTCAACAACATGAACAAATAAATCAGGATCCGCCTGCTTGCTAGGAGCCAGTCCTCTATCTCCTTTAGGATCTGTCATCGCACCATCTACAGTGAGATCATTCTCTTGTACATATTTCATATACTTTATAAATTTTTCATGGTAACTGGTGCCATGGGCCTTATCCACTTCATAGGTAGTACTATAGACTGCATTGAAAGCATCCATGCCTACACATCGCTGAAAACACGATGCCGTTTTTTGTCCCAAAAGCCTTTGCATCTTTACTTTTTTTCTCAAATCATCTGTGCTTTGATGCAGATGACAGAAGCGATTAATTTTTTCGCCGGTTAGATTTGAGGTAGCTGTCATTAAATCCTCATATTCAGGTTGATGAGCCAGCTCGTAAGTCATTGCAACAGAGTTTAATGAAGGCCTGATAATAGGGTGATCTACAGGATTTTCAACTAGTTCTCCAAATAGATACACTTTTACATCCAGTTTACGCATGCTTTCTATATACTGCTCACCTGTCATTAATGCCATAAAATCCATCTCCTTTATTTTTATATGATTAATTTTCATCAAAGCCTTATAGCTTTGTATTCGGTATGGTAAATACGCAAAGTTTGTGCCACTTTGTTTAATTAATAACAAAAAATTTTTTTATCCATCGTGCCCAGCGATACCCTTTTCCCAGACTTAATTTGCACCATCAGGTTCTTTCTTCATTAATGCTCTTTGATAACATAAAAACAGAAGAAGCGTTGCAGAAATGCAACACATCTTCTGTTTTTATACCGTTTTATCGGAAATTTTCATAGAATTTTCTGAATTTATCAAATGTGACTTATCTTTTTTCCGTCCGTTGTCCAGTTGCAACGGTGTTGCATTTTTGCAGCAGATCTTTTCAATCATATTTTTGCCGTTTTCTCACAAAGGTAGAGGGGTCTATCCCTAATGCTTTGGCAGCACGGCGTACGCTTTTATACTTTTGAAAAGCGCTATCTATTAGCTGCTTCTCAATATTTTCAATAGCACTTTTCAGCGGTATAATTTCTGAGCCTGATACGATGATATTTTCCCCATCGTTACACATGACGGTTTTTGGCAAATCACTGGAAGCAATAACACTATTGTCGCTCATAACAATTGCACGCTCAACAATGTTCTTCAACTCTCTGACGTTACCAGGCCAGTTATATTCACATAGACAGTCCACTGCATCCCGTGAAAAAGATTTGTCCCACCCATATTTTTCATTAAGAGTAGATAAAAAATGTTGTATAAGGGGAAAAACATCCATCCCTCGTTCTCTTAAAGGCAATATATTTAAAGGTACAACATTCAACCGATAGTATAGATCCTGCCGAAAAGCTTTGGCATCTACCATTTCTTTAAGATCACGATTTGTTGCCGCTAATATTCGCACATCGATTTTCAGGGGTTTTGTGCTGCCCACTCTGGTAATCTCTTGCTCCTGTAGGGTGCGAAGCAGTCTTACCTGCATTTCCATTGGTAATTCTCCAATTTCATCCAAGAATAGGGTACCTCCATCAGCTACTTCAAACAATCCCATCTTTCCTTCTCTATTTGCCCCTGTAAATGCACCTTTTTCATAACCGAACAATTCCGATTCCATCAAGCTCTTCGGTATCGCACCACAGTTCACTTTTACGAACGCTTTATCCTTTCTTTTGCTGTTTTTATGGATAAATTTTGCAACTTCCTCTTTCCCTACACCCGTCTCTCCTAAAATCAAAACCGTAGTATCTACCTTCGCTACTCTTTTTGCCAGCCTTAGGGTATTAATCATTTTTTCATCTTTTGCAATGATGTCTTGATCTCCTATGATTTGTAACCGCATTTCTTCAATTTCTGTAAAATATTTTTGTGTAAGCTCTTGATTCTCTTTCAGTTGTTCCTGAAGCTTCACTAGTGATGTAACATCGCGAACATTGGTTACAACCATTGTTATTTCACTACGGTCGTCGAAAATAGGTGTACCCGTTACAAGTACCCTTCTCCCTGTTTTAAACTCTTGTTCAATGGTCGTGGTTTTTCTTTCTTTCAACACAATGAGGGTTGCAGATTTTGAAACATATCCTTCCCTTTCCAGTTCAACCATGTTTCTTCCCAGCATTTCTTCTCTCTTCAATCCTGTAATACTCTCATAGGATTTATTGATTCTTAGGGTGTTTGCCTGTCCGTCCGTTATATATATTCCATCATATGAACACTCAATCACTGCATCTAACTTTTTAGACAGTCTTTGGACAGTATCCAGTTCATCAATGATGCTTTGGTATTCAGAGCTGTCTCGAAATATCAATACCCCACCTTGGATCTTCCCCTCTTTATACAAAGGAACCTTGTCACAAATTAACGTCTTGTCTTTAAATTTTAACTTTTCGTTCTTTTTCTCTGCCCCGGTCTGAATGATCTCATCAAGCATTAGATTCGGTACAACAACATTTGCTGGAAATCCTACAACTGTATGTTGCTCCAAATCAAGAATTCTTAGGGCAGAAGGATTCATCCTCACGATAACACCTTGCTCATCAACGATGATTACACCATTATTGGTACTTTTCAGAATACTATTTAAAAGTCCTATCTCCTGCTGAGATTTCTCAATCAGCCTATCTCTTACATCCGTCCGTGTCAGCATTCCCACAAGACACATTTTATCATCTACTACCGGTAATATTTCCATTTCGAGATCACAAACGTCTTTCACGCTTGTATCTTGGTGAATGGTTTTTATCCTTCTTTTCGGAAGCTCTTCTAAAATAGTATAGGGTCCTACTCCATTTTGAAAAGCCTTTACAAGATCGGTTTTTGTAATGATTCCCATAACCTTCGCTTTTCCATCTACAATGGCTGCACCATCAACCTGGTAGCTTATCAATAATTTTGCTGCATCTCCTAGAGAGTCATTCATAGCTAATCGAATAGGATTTGGCGTCATCAATTCTCTTACTTTCATTTCTATGCCTCCCAGCGAAACAGCTTCCTTTGAAGCTTGTCCTCTCTATCATTACTTAGATTATAACCCTTTTATTCTTCCAATTCTATCATAAACGAGATTACTGTATAATTTGCTTACATAGTTGGGTCCATCACCGGTTTTAACAGAGTTCGTTTTACACATTTGACTATAAAGGAAATTTACGACTTTATGTGGAATATTTTAATGTAATAGGTTGTATTTGATAGAAAAGATATTTCAAAGAACATGACCTTAATGATATTGAAAACAAAAAGGAGAATAGAAATGATAGATGTGTTATACGAAAGTGAATATGAAGATATATCTTTTACACATATAAAGGCAATCAGCCAAGACCTGACCAATAAGACATTTACCAATTGCCAATTTACAAACTGTGATTTCTCTCAGTCAGATTTTTCTTCAACAACCTTTGAAGATTGCCTATTTAAAGAGTGTAATTTAAGCTTGTCACAATTTAATAACTCAAAGTTAAGAACTGTTCAATTTGAAAACTGTAAACTATTAGGGATCACTTTTAGCAAAATTGATGCTTTTATTATTGCCATGAACTTTAAAGATTGTTTACTTCAAAACTGTAACTTTTCAGATCTCTCCTTAAAGAAAGGACTATTTCAACGATGTAAGATATTAGAAAGCGATTTC
This sequence comes from Anaerosolibacter carboniphilus, assembly GCF_014205875.1. Lineage (GTDB taxonomy): Bacteria > Bacillota > Clostridia > Peptostreptococcales > Thermotaleaceae > Anaerosolibacter > Anaerosolibacter carboniphilus. The sequence goes on along the minus strand of NZ_JACHEN010000024.1, from coordinate 18,329 downwards.
GTCAATACAGACTTATCCGAAAGCGATTTTACCTATTCAATACTAACTGGAACCAAATTTATTAATTCGAATTTATCAAAGGCAAATTTTTCTTTTGCTAAAGATTATGAAATAAACCCATTGGAAAATAAGACAATCAAGACCATCGTTACATTGCCGGATGCAGTATCACTCTTAAAACATTTTGGCTTTGCTATAAAGTAGACGTAAAGCGATCAATAATTCTAGTTTGATCATATAAATCCCCTATGGAACTCAGCTATTTCCCATAAGATCAGTATATGTCACTTAATAATACGAAAAGAAATGCGACATTTTCAAACCGTTCCCCGTCGCAAAATGGTACTCTATTTACTATTTTGGATATAGTAGCTTACATTTCTATTTTCAATGACTCAGACAGTTGGAGTATATAGTTTTTACAGGATCAATTATTCACCCATATCATCATAGCCATTCCAATAATTATGGTAATTAGCATGTTTTTAGTTTTATACGCAGTAAATGCAGCAATAATTCCTGCCAAAAGATAACTATTGTTCAATGATATATCCAGATAACCCTTGGGTAGAAAAATAGCTGGCGTTATCAAAGCCGTCAAAAATGCTGTCGGTACATGTTTCAACCACTTCTCCAGCCAAGCTGGTATTCCAGTGCTAGTAAAAATAATCTGTGAGCCAATACGTGTGATGAAGGTTACGAAAGCCATGCCTATTATAATAAAAATTAGTTTAAAATTCATTTTTTTCCTCCCCCTTCAGTTAACCCTCCAACAATACTTGCAGCAACGGCAGCTAGAATAATATACCACTTACCAGGCAGATATAAAGCTCCAAAAACGGCCGTTAGAGCAGCAACTAAGGCTACAATCAGCGCAGTTCGGTTAATCAATCGAGGTATTAGCAAAACCAGAAACGTTAATGGTATGATAAAGTCAAGTCCCCATTCCAATGGATTAGGTATATTATGATAAAGAAAAGCTCCTAAAAAGGTAGACAAAACCCATATGATATATAAAAAATAGCTTGCTCCCAGTTGGTAATATGGATCATAACCCTTTTTCTCAATTCGATTAATCGTCAATGCATAGCTTTCATCTGTCATGCTGAAGGCTAAAAGGTACTGTAGAAATTTGGGTTGCTTAAAAAGATACGGTGATAAGGATGCACCCATTAACAAGTGACGCAGGTTAATTAAGCCAGTGGTAAAGACAATTACTCCCCAATTGATCATGCCGGAATTAATCATAGCAATAGCCATAAACTGGGCTGCTCCTGCAAAGACTATCATAGACATAAAGATTATCTCAAAAGCTGAAAAACCTGCAGTTCTACCCATTATTCCACAGGTCAATCCGAAAGGAACAATTCCTGCGGTGATGGGTAAACAATCTTTTAATACTTCCTTCCAGATAATTCTATTCCAATTTGACAATGTGTAAGGTGTATTTTTATCCATTAGAGATTTCAACTCCTTTCATTGTTTATTATAATTTAGAAGGAAATACCGAATAAATATCCAATTATACTATCATTAAGTCAAATTGGATACCAAAGGAGCGAAAATAAGAAAATGGATATATCCAAATTGATCGCGAATACAAATTTGGACATTACCTCATCATATTACTTACAGATTGCTACCCTTATAAAAGCGAAGATTGTTGATGGTTCCCTGACAGTAGGTGAAAAGCTTCCTGCCGAAAGGGAACTGGCTTCATTGTTCAAGGTTAGTCGAACTACAGCAATCAATGCCTATCGTCATCTAGAAAAGGATGGTTATGTAAACATAAAAAATGGCAGTGGTACATATGTCAGCGATCGGTATACATTAGAAAATAGAACCAACCATGAAATACCCTGGCCTCAATTGTTAAAACCCTACATCCAGTCCTCCATGACTTCACTTATGAGCGAGCTTATGGTTAGCAATGTGCTGGCGGATAAAATTTCTCTAGATGCCGGTATGCCGGATCCTAATTATTATCCTATCGATATATTTTCTAAACTTCACAAGGATTACTTAAAAGCCTTGGACCCTAGAGATTTTGGACATATACCAATTCATGGATATGAACCCTTGAGACATACGATTACGCAACTGTTAGGTTCAGAAGGTATCAAATGCCACTCTGATGAAGTTATTATTCTATCAGGGTCTCAACAGGGTTTATATCTTACTGCAAGAGCACTGATTGAACCAGGTGATTATGTGATTATCCAGACCCCTACTTATCTAGGCGCTATCCAAGTTTTTCAAGCATTGGGTGCAAGAATATTATGCCTGCCTCAAAGGGAGGATTTCCCCCTTGAAATATTGGAAGATTATTTAGCCCGCTATAGGCCAAAATTGTTGTACTGCATTCCTACCTTCCGAAACCCTAACGGTGCTGTCATAACTACCGGAGAGAGAAAGAGGCTTATCCAACTTGCAGCACGTTATAGGCTGGCTATTTTAGAAGACGACCCTTACAGCAACTTCTACTATGAAGACGTCCCCCCAACAAGTTTGAAATCTTTAGACAACTATGGTGGAGTTATATACTTAAGTACTTTTTCAAAAACCCTGATGCCAGGATTAAGGCTAGGATACATGGCTGCCCATCCATCATTGATTAATAGAATCATTTTAGAGAAACAATATATTGATTTACACAGTAACAATATTTCACAATGGTTGCTTGACTTGTTTATTAAGAATGGATATCTTGAAAAACATCTGATAAAGATGCGAGGAATCTATAGGAATCGGAGAAATGTTATGGCTGATGCCCTTAACTCGGGGCTAAAATCAAAGCTTTCCTTCCATGCTCCTCAAGGAGGATTTTATATATGGTGTAGAATCAACGAAAATATTTCATCAAAAAAACTGTTACAAGAAGCTTTAAAAATGGGAGTATCCTTTGTTCCTGGAGAAGCATTTTATGCGACGACAGGGGAAGACAAGGAATTTCGTCTCTGCTTTTCTCAGCATGATGAAAAGGTAATATTGGAAGGGATAAGCAGATTAGAAAAGGCAATAGGAAAGTTAAAAAAAGATCCTTTTTCTACTTCTAAAAAGGAAATACGACCAATTATCTAAAAAATTAAGAAATCTCCTAAATGTCCCAATATCGAAATCAGACCAACTTGAAATAAGTCTGTATTATAGCTTTAATTGACTAAGCTACAGAGGTGAGAAAGGTCTGAAGCTAAGTGCAGCAAAAATCCCAATACCATCAAAGTATTGGGATTTCTCATTTGTTTATGGCGCACCTGAGAGGATTCGATCCTCCGACACACGGTTTAGGAAATTTTTTATCCAAGAAACATTTATCAGTATATATCACTTAATAATACTAAAAGAAATATATCCTTTATTGTCGTTTAATTTTGAATCTTAAAATAAGCTCTTCATTCTATTTTCATCATGGAGGATTTTGCATTTTCTATGTAGAGGGAACGCAAGGACTTATTTGATGACAATGATCTCCTTGGAAGCTTTGTTGAGCACTTCTGCACCATTTTCTCCCATATAGACAATATCCTCAATTCTTATGCCGAATTTCCCGGGCAAATAAATGCCTGGCTCTATGCTAAAAGCCATCCCTTTTTCAAGGCTTCTCCCGTTTCCTTCCTTTATGTCCGGCGCCTCATGGACACCATATCCGATACCATGACCCAGGCGGTTCAAAAAATTTTCTCCGTACCCAGCCTTTTCAATGATTTCCCGTGCTGCTTGATCCACCTTCTCCGCCGGCACCCCTCGCTTTGCAGCCTTTTCTCCAGCCTCATTGGATTGATAGATAATATCATAGATCTTTTTCTCCTCCTCTGATATGCCTCCTATAAAAACAGTCCTTGAAAGATCTGAACAAAACCCCCTGTATTTGCACCCAAAATCAAGGATGATAATATCCTTCTCCTCGATATATCTTGTATCTCTGTTATAGTGAGGCTTAGAGCTGTTGGGGCCAGAAGCCACGATGGGTTCAAAGGAAAGGCCATCGGCACCCATCTTCATAAATAATTCTTCGATTCTTACCTTTATATCTTTTTCCTGCATCCCTGGTCTTATGAAATGGACCAACTCTTCAAAAACCTTATCTGCCAGCTTTGCCGCTTCTCTGAGTCGGTCTCCTTCTTCCTCTGTTTTGATGATCCTTAACTCCTCCAATATTCCTTTTCCATTTTTAAAGATGACAGACATCCGCTCATGGATATCCAGCATACTGATGGCCCGGGCAGCCCCATTTACCCCTATGGTCTTATGGATAAGATCATGGTCTTCAAAAGCCTTTTGAACAGCCCTTAGAAACCCTTCTCCATCCCTCCAAGCATAGATCTTTCCATGATTTTTAAGGATGTCCTGAATCTCCTCTTCGTTGAGCTTGGGTACTATATAAAAAAGATTCTTTTCCTTTGTCACAAACAGTCCTTGGAAGCGTTCATCCATATGGGGAGAAAAACCCATTAAAAACTCCAATTCTTCAGAAGGTGCGATATATACAGCGTCCATTTTTTCCATCTCCATGATGCCTGCCAGCTTGACAATATATTTTTCATTTAACATTTTGATTCCTCCTCTTAGCATGACAAAAGATTGCCTCATCCGCGACAATCTTTTGCTTTTCAAGTTTTGCTCTCCTTCTTTATCAATCCTTCAAAAATATGGGATTAGAATGTAATATAGTCCGATAGGATCATAAAGAAATTTTCATGGGTATTGCCAGTATTCTCATCGGTATAGGTAGACATGGTCATCTCTGCCCCTGCAATCTTCGAAAAGATTTCTTTTAACTGTTCTGGATCTACCTTATTTGTAAAGGCTCCTTCCACATATCCTTTGGCATATTCAACGCCGCCTTCAACAAACATCATGTTGATAGGTACCGGCCAAGTGGAAAATCTTCCTGAAGCATTTTTCTCAGCAACTTTCATCTTGATCTGTTCAATGATGTAGGCCACGTCTCCGGCCTTATTTTCTGGTATCTCAATACCTAGGGCTCCGGGATAACCATGATAGGGACTTGGACAGCATTGCTGAGGGAAGATGGCTCCCTGCTCTAAGGTCGCCTTGATCAAGGGTTCTTGCATGGAGCAATTGGTATTGAAGAAGGCTGTATCCTTTCCAAGCTCCGCCACTTTTCTTGGCACATCTTCAAGAATGAACTGCTGTGCCCCTGGAACTCCGGCATCTCCTGTGGGGTCTGGTGCCGTAGCATCTACAAAGGCCATCCCCCTCTTTTCACATTCTTCCTTAAAGATATCCCTTCTCATGGCAAGCAACTGATAGGACATATGTCTTGGGAATGAGTAATGAACAAAGGTCTTTGCACCCATCTTTTCCGCCTGATCGATGATAAAAGTTCCCATCCCCAATTCATCAGACTGAAGAACTACATCCGCTTTTGAAGCAATCATATCTGGGTCTTCGCCAGGAACACCCACAACAAATAGAATATCTGGCCGAATTTCCCTTGTTTTATCAATGGCCGCAGATGTGCCTGGGATGGCAGGACAAATAATAATCGCCTTACATTCTGGATCCGAAGCCATGGACAGGACATTGGCAATGGTTGTTTCCTGCTCTTTCATAAAATTATCAGGATAGGTCTGCTGTATGATCATGTCCCCGTATTTTTTCTTCATCTTCTCGGCAGCTCTGAATTCTTCTTCATTTTGAGATACGGTTCCTGTCATGATACCAATCTTGAACTTTCCTGCTGCATCCCCCGCTGGATTTTCCGCTTCTGAACTCGATGGCTGATTTTGCTGGCACGCCATCAGCCCCAAAAGCATCAACAAAGATAAAAGAATCGCTAAACTTCTTTTCAGCACGTAGATTTCCCCCTCAAAATTTATTTTGTTTAAATATTTATAATTTTCAAAATAAATTTAGCAAGTTTTATGCCAGTCTCAAATTTATTTTAAAGCTTTCCCATGACTTGGTCACCTTCTCTCCAATTAAAAATGTCCTAATTTAGAGACAAAAATTTGCTCATTATTAGGACATTGTATTGATATTTATACATTTTTTCTAGCCTCTTAGGCTCCTTGTATCCTAAAGATTCCATTTTTTAGCTGCACCCATCAGCACTTCCTAAAACATTGCATAGGGAAATAACTCCATCGCCAGCTCGCCCGTCCCCTGTCGCATGTATTTCTTCATGGGTCACATTATTTTACACCTTTCAACTGTTTAATCTAATAGCAAAAGTACATTTCTCTCCCCCGAACAATACTGTTTCAACAGGCTCTATAATAACATTCTCCCTAAATAATAGCGCAAATAGAGGACGAAAAAACTCAACAGTAAAAATCCCAACACCGTCAAAGTATTGGGATTTCTCATTTCTATATGGTGCACCTGAGAGGAGTCGAACCTCCGACACACGGTTTAGGAAACCGCCGCTCTATCCTACTGAGCTACAGATGCAAGAAAACATGTGCAGTAAATATATTACCACAGTCTGCACAATCTCGCAAATCTGAAAAACCTCAATATACAGCAGTATTATTGAATTATATGGCGCTATTTATACATAGAAGCTCTATATTTATATTTTCAGCGTCTTTCTTTTCCTATATAATCTGTATGCCACTTACCTCAATCTCTTTAAACAATAAATAATTAGCCAGGGTAAGCTTTAGGGCATGCTTGACCACAGCTCCTTTGTATACGAAAACTTCCAATCCATCCACTTCAAAGCGGTCAAACCGATAGGTCTCCTGGGGAACTCCTATCAATACATGGGGTATAGAGGCATGGACACAGCAGGATTGGCTGGCCTCAAGTTCCACAGTCAAAACCTTTTCTCCTTTTTTCTCCAAGTGCTGCTTTACTTTTTGATCCAATTTTATTTCCATCTGCGCTGCCTCCTTTTCCTATGCGTATTTCTTTATATCTATTGTACCAACAAAAAGAAATCTGTCAATTATCTATCCTTCCGACACACCCCAGCCAAAAAACTGAGAAATATAGGTAATCATGTTATGCCATCCTTTTCCGATAATCATTCCAATAGGCAGGGTGATCATGTCTTCCTCCGCAACCAAGTCTACCGCAACTATGCGATCATCATACAGGGTAATGTGTAATTCCCCTAGCTTTTTCCCATCTCGAATGAAGAAGGAATAGTTGGGCATCATACGAACTTCCGTATTTTTTATCAAGCCTTCTCCAGGGCCAAAAACCACCATATTTTCCTTGGCCAAAAGCTGAATGGGCAGCTCTTTCATCCCCCATTGGTAGGCCTCTGCAATTCGTTCTCCTGCTTTTATAACTCTTTGTTTTCCATAGTTTTCATGACCATAAGTCAATAACTTCTGCACATCTGTATTTCTTTCAGCTTCTGTTGCAGCACCAAAGGTTACTACGATCAAACGGAAATCCTCCTCATCTTCCCCTTTAGCCTTTGATACCATGGTGGAAGAAAGGCAATATCCCGCCTCTTGGGTATAACCTGTTTTGAGGCCATCGATCTCTGGGATCTGCTTTAGGAGCTTGTTGGTATTTTCCTTGAAGAACTTTCTTTCTTGATTTTCATAGAAGCCTTTATCCGTCACCAGTAGTATCCTATCTCCGTAGTCTTCTATTAGATGGCGAGATAAAATCATAATATCTTGGGCAGAAGATACATTGGTACCTTCGGCCATGGGCATCCCGTTGGGATTTAGAAAATGGGTAGCTGTCATCCCCAGCTCCATAGCCCTCTCATTCATCTTCGCTACAAAGTCTTCTGCTGTACCGCCCACATGCTCTGCAATGGCAAAGGCAGCATCGTTGGCAGATATGATCAACATCACTTCTATCAATTCTCTCAGAGGGATTTCTTCTCCCGCCTTGAGGGAATAGCTGCTGCCTCTTTCATTAGCTGCCCTTGGACTAATTTTCACTTTATCTTCCAAGGAAACCTGCCCGCTGTCTACAGCCTCCATAGCCAATAAATAGGTCATCAGCTTCGTAATACTAGCCAATGGCAGTTGATCATCACTATTTTTACTATATAAAACCTGACCCGTTTCCACCTCTATCAAAATGGCAGCCTTTGATTGAATTTCCCCTGGCTCCACGCCATATCCCACCGATGCGCTGAGGATCGAGAAGATCAATGTCAGGCATCCTATTCTTTTCAATCCCTTCATATACATCTCTCCTCCCATATAATATCAATCATACCCTTATCCACAAATTTGTGAACAGGCTTATCGACTCATTTTTTATCTATAGAGCAGGCAGACATACAGATCTGCATCTACCCTACTTGATTCAAAGGTTTAAAAGGTCTATTTGACTTAAGGGCGATTCGTGAATCGCCGCTACAGGGAATATTTTTCTATATGCGCCTTTAACGATGTTTCCTAGGGATCAGATACTCATGTTTTTAAGAACATTTCTCTATTTCTATGGATATGTTTTAAGCTTTTTGATTAGACTATCTCTTTTTAGCTTACAATGATTTGATGCATAAAAGCCACAAGCATATTTTTCCTGTCCTCTTTATCAAGACAAAAAGAAATGATCCCGAAATTCATCGGAATCATCTTGTTATTATCTTACAGCACTTATTCATTTTTACGATAATGCATTCTAAACTGCAAAGGGGTGATTCCTTCTTTTTTTTGAAAAATTCGTATGAAATTACTCTGGCTATTAAATCCTGAATCCAGAGCAATTTCTGTAATGCTTTTATCTGTAAAGTAAAGTTCATTCTTGGCAAAAGCAATTTTTTTCAGCAAGATATACTGCTTAATTGTAAAGCCAGTTACTTCTTTGAACAGATGTGCCAGATAATATCTATTTAGATAAAATTGAGCAGACAAAGATTCAAGGGAGAGTTCTTTCTTAAAGTTCTCATCGATAAAACTCTGGATATCGAGAATTCTTTTTTCTGCTTTATCGATATTTTGAATTGGAAAATGCTCTTTATAATTGCGATAGATCAGCACGATAAGTTTAGATAGAAGGGCATTAAACTCTATTTGCCAAAATTCCTGTTTCTTGCTGTGGATAAGACTTAGCTGATAGAAGATTTCCTCTATACTATCCACATGTTCTTTTTTTAGTTTAAAACCATTTTTAAAGCCCTTTGGCCTTATTTTAAAGATGGATAAAAGTACGGGATCTTTAATGATGTTATCAAAAAAATCTGCATCGATGATAGCCATATACCTAGAATAAGGAAGTTTAAGGGTCTGCATTTCGTGTTTCTCTAGATTATTGATAAAAACAATACTGTACTTTTCAAAATGGCATAACTCATCATTTATTTTAAAAACCGACTCACCCTGCGTAACAAGAATGATTTCATAGCCTATATGAAAATGTTCTTTTAACTTTTCACTTTGAAAAGTCATGGTCTTATAATTCATATCAATATTTTTATAATTCATAACGCCCCTTTTCTACAATCGCAACTTTTATCAATTTTTTGGCAACTTGTCAATATCGGTATTTATTTAACTATATTATACTTATTATGTCATAAAATTTCAAAAATAGATAGTGCACTATCAAAACCAAACAAGGAGGCTGCGTGTTGTCAAATTCCATACATTCAAATGACAGAAAATTCAATTATAAAAACTTGATAGAACTGGAAAAAGATATCCAAGAGATGCAGTTTGATATTAAACTCTCTGAAGATCTATCTCTTTATAGACAAGAAGTTAAAATAGGCACTCATGTGATACCAAATGCCATTGCCACCCATCCCATGGAAGGCGGAGACGCCGACGAAAAAGGCAGCCCTACAGACATGACGTTTAGAAAGTACAAGAAAATAGCAAAGGGCGGAGCTGGACTCATTTGGGTGGAAGCAGTCAGCATATGTAAGGATGGTCGATCCAATGATAAACAGCTTTGGATTACCGAGGATAATTGGAGAGATTTCAAAGCATTAAATGATATCATCAAAAAATCTGCAAAGGAAGAATTCGGACAAGACTATCATCCGATGACAATTATCCAGATCAATCATGCAGGACGTTACTGTAAAGTAAAAGGCAAACCAAGTCCCATTATTGCTACCCATAAGAAAAACTTAGATGAAAGATTGGGGATTGACGAAAGTTATCCAGTCGTAACAGACGAATATCTGGATAGTCTGAAAGAAAAGTATGTACAAGCCGCAAGACTCAGCAAAAAAGCTGGATTTGATGGCGTAGACATTAAAGCATGTCACGGTTACCTGCTGTCAGAACTGCTTTCTGCCTATGAAAGAGAAGGAAAATATGGGGGCAGTTTTGAAAATCGTACACGTCTCATGATGAGTATTGTTGAAGCGATCAAAGAAGATGCAGCATGTGAAGGTTTGGTGATCTCATCCAGACTCAACATTTATGATGGACTTCCATATCCCCAGGGCTGGGGTGTGTCAGAAGGAAAAGGCTTTGAAGTAGATTTAACCGAACCAAAGAAACTCATTAAGAGTTTAACAGACAAAGGTGTTCAATTAATCAGCCTTACCATGGGTAATCCCTATGCTTTCCCCCATATCAACAAGCCTTTTGATTTAGGAAATTATATTCCACCGGAAAACGCTCTCCACAGTTGTAATAGACTGATCAGCGAGGTTGGAAATATGCAAAAAAGCTTTCCTGAAATCACCTTTGTAGGCCTGGGGTACAGCTGGTTTAGACATCTAGCTCCTTATGTGGGGGCAGGCAGCCTAAAACATGGCCTCTGCAAGGTGGTAGGATTCGGTAGGGAATCTATTGCCTATCCAGATTTCGCCAGAGATATCCTAGAAAATCAGGAAATGAAGCGCACAGGTGTCTGTATCTCCTGCAGCAAATGCAGTGAAATGAAATCAAAAATTGGAACCTGCGGCTGTGTCATACGGGATGCGGAGGTTTATCTGCCGATCTATAAAGAAATGAAAGCTTCGGAGGTGAAATAAATGGGCAAAGTAGCAGTTGTAACGGGCGGAACCAGAGGGATTGGATTTGGTATCGTAAAAGAGCTTTTTGAGCAAGGTTTTTTAGTCGCGTGTCTTGGCAGAAGCTTAAATGAAAATGTAGAAAAGTTGATCGAAAACTCCGATGGAAGAATAAAATTCATTCCTTCAGACATCAGTTCGATAGACCAGATTGAGCAATCTGTAGATGCAGTGATCGCTACCTTTGGACGTATTGATATTTTAGTAAACAATGCAGGGGTTGCACCTAAGGAGCGTAAGGATCTTTTGGAAACAACTTCTGAAAGCTTTGATTTTTTAATAGATACAAATCTAAAAGGCACCTTTTTTATGACTCAAAAAGTTGCAAATGTAATGATTCAGCAAGATAATCAGTATTTTCCGCCTAAAATCATCAACATATCCTCAATGTCTGCCTATACGTCTTCTGTAAACAGAGGAGAATATTGTATTTCAAAGGCTGGTATCAGTATGATAACCACCCTTTTTGCAGACAAGCTGTCTGGCTACGGTATTTTCGTTTATGAAATCAGACCAGGCATCATTAAAACGGATATGACAGCAAAAGTAAGCGAAAAGTATGACCAAGCAATTGAAGGCGGGCTGCTTCCTATCAAGAGATGGGGAACACCGGAAGATATAGCCGGCGTAGTGAGCCTTCTGTGCTCTCCTAAGATGACTTATTCAACTGGAGATGTGATTAATGTCGATGGCGGCTATCATTTAAGGAGGTTATAGTGAAACCATATAAAGAACAATTTATGATCCATGATATTCCGATAAATATCTATGCGTACAATACCATTATCGTAGGCTCAGGGGCAGCGAGCTTAAATGCAGCAGATTCTTTATATAAGCTGGGGCAAAAGGATATCGCATTGATTACAGACGGCATGAATCGAGGTACATCCAGAAATACGGGCTCTGATAAGCAGACTTATTACAAACAGTCTACATCCATCAAAGATGCTGACAGTCCGTTGAAGATGGCTCAGACCCTCTTTCACGGGGGAGCCATGCATGGGGATATTGCCCTGGTGGAAGCAGCCCTTTCCCTCAAGAGCTTTTACAATCTTGTAGAAATTGGTGTCCCTTTTCCCCACGATACCTTTGGCCAGTATGTTGGATACAAGACAGACCATGATGAAAACAGCAGAGCAAGCTCTGTTGGCCCATTGACATCCAAGCTAATGACAGAAAAATTAGAAGCGCAGGTCAAAAACAATGGGACAGATATCTTTGACTCCTTCATGGTAATTGGAATTCTAAAAGAAAAAAACAAGGATGAAGCCATAGGTATTTTAGCTTTAGATACAAAGCAGATCAATGAGCAGAATTACGGTCTCACCTTGTTTAACTGCCGAAACATTATTTACGGCACTGGGGGTCCGGCAAGCATCTATTACCGCTCTGTCTACCCCAAGAGCCAGTCTGGTGCCACAGGAATTGCCCTTGAAGCAGGGGCTAGAGCGAATAACCTGACCGAATGGCAGTATGGCATTGCCTCCACCAAATTCAGATGGAATCTATCGGGAACATACCAGCAGGTCATCCCGAGATATATTTCCACCGATGAGGATATGGGTGATGAAAGAGAGTTTTTAGAAGATTATTTTGAAAATCCTACGGAACTGCTCAATGCAGTTTTCCTAAAAGGATATCAATGGCCCTTCGACGCCAAGAAACTGAGAAACAATGGATCTTCCATCGTAGATCTCCTGATCTATATCGAAACCCAAATCAAAGGAAGACGGGTATTCATGGATTTTCTGAGAAATCCAAGCTGTGCTGATGTTGATGGCAATCTAGACTTTCAGCAATTAGGTGAAGAAGCTTATGGATATCTGAAAAATTCAAATGCCCTTTTGGCTAGCCCTATTGCGCGTTTGAAAAAAATGAATCCTTTAGCTATTGATCTTTATAGAGATAACAATATTGATTTAGAAAAGGAATGGTTGGAAATTGATGTCTGTGCCCAACATCAAAACGGCGGATTAGCAGGCAATATATGGTGGGAGAGCAATATCAAGCATTTCTTCCCTGTAGGAGAGGTAAACGGTACCCTTGGCATTTACCGCCCAGGTGGTACAGCCCTCAATTCTACGCAAGTTGGAAGCTATCGGGCAGCAGAGTATATTAAAAGTCAGTATGCAGATCCACCGATACCAATGTCTACATTTAAAGAAAACGTTATACTCGATGTTGAAAAGCGTATCGCATTTATAAAAGATATCAAAATAGACAGGGAAAAACCTTCTAACGTCTTGTCATTCCAGCAAGAGCTGCAAAAGAAGATGTCCAAAGCAGGGGCTTTTATAAGAAACAAAAATAGTATACTGGAGACGATGAAGAAGTTCAAGAAGACCTACAACAATCTCCATGAACGCATTCATATCAGAGATATAAAAGAATTGCCAGCTGTTTTTCGGGTATATGACATGCTTATTACCCAAATTGCATGCCTCAGCGCCATGCTTGAATATATAGAGCAGAACGGTGACAGCAGGGGCTCCTATCTGATTGCAGATGATCATGGAAGCCATGAAATCAAAGGGCCAGATATGACATTTAAGTTTTCCATCGAACAGGACTATAAAGATAGAGTCTGTGAGACCTATATGGAAAAACAGCAAGAAAGAATCGAATTTAGCAATACCTGGGTGGATGTCCGACCCATTCCAGAATATGATTCATGGTTTGAAAATGTATGGTCTGATTTTAGAGAGAATAAAATCTTTAAAAAATAAACTTAAAAAATGGAGGCGAATTTATAATGAAAAGAATAGGTTTACGAAAAATATTAACGGTTCTTTTAACACTTTCCATGGTTTTATCTCTTGCAGCATGTTCAGGATCAAATAAAAGCGCAGATACAGCAGCAGATGATACAGTATATGAATTAAAGTTAGCTCATGTAGTAAGACCTACAACACCAAAAGGAGCTGCAGCAGAAGAATTCAAAAGAATTATTGAGGAAAAGAGCAATGGAAGAATTAAGGTATCCATTTATCCAGACTCACAAATGGGAACAGATCAGGAGATCAATGAACAAATCTTATCTGGCGCCCTGGATATGAATACACCGCTATTGGCCACTTTGACGTCTTTTGTAAGCGAGTTTGAGCTTTTCGATTTGCCATACTTATTTACTAGTAGCGAAGAAGCATTCAATGCATTGAATGGAGAAGTTGGAGAAAAGTTTAATGCAGCTTTAGAAGAAAAAGGTCTTATCGGTTTAGGGTACTGGACTGGTGGTTTTAAACAAATTACGAACTCTGTTCGACCAGTGAAGAACGTAGCAGATTTAAGCGGGCTAAAAATCAGAGTAAGCCAAAGTCCTATCCTTGTATCCCAGTTTAGAGCCATCAATGCAGGTGGAATTTCAGTTCCGTTCAGTGAGCTTTATTCAGCCCTTCAGACCAAAGCAGTAGATGGACAAGAAAATCCATATGCCAATATTGCGAGCAAAAAGTTTTACGAAGTACAAAAATATATGACAATCAGTGATCATGGTTTTATGGGTTATGCCTTTATCATGAACAAGAACAAATTCGATTCTATGCCAGAAGATCTTCAAGCGATGGTAAAAGAAGCTGCGAAAGAAGCAACAGAATGGGAATGGGAAAAAACAGCTGAAAAAGATGTAGAGTATCTGCAAGAAATTAAAGATGCAGGTATGGTCATCGATGAATTTACAGACAAAGAAAAAGCAGAATTCAAAGAAGCAACAAAATCTGCTTATGATGAATTCAGCAAGATGGAAAAGGGTCCAGAGCTATTAGAAGCTGTTAAGAAGTATGTAAAATAATTAAAATAGTGAAGGTTTACCAATGTATTAGGAATAGAGCTTAAGCTCTATTCCTAATACATAAAACAACTATTGGAACTCTAAAACGATAGGATGTGTTTTATGAAAGCTGTCATGAGATTTATAGACAATATAGAAGAACATATCGCTTCTATATTATTGATATTAACCTCTATCCTTGTATTTGCTCAGCTCGTATTAAGATACCAGTTTAACTATTCCCTATCCTGGGCAGAAGAATTGGCTAGGATGATGATCGCATGGTTCATCTTTTTGGGAAGCAGTATGGCAGTCAAGGAAAATGCCCATGTAAGTATGGATGCTTTACTCATTGTTCTACCAGAGAAGATCAAGGCGGTGGCAGGAATTCTCATTGATATCGTAAATATTGTTTTTTGTATCATTATCGTATATGCAGGTATAGGAATGCTAAAAGATGCAGTTGCTTTAGGGTCTACGGCAACAGCCATAAACGTTCCTCTTTATATACCTTATGCATCAGTTCCTGTAGGTGTATTTCTGATGCTTCTGCATTATATCGTAAAGCTTAAAGAAAAGATGGCTTCTTTAGTCAATGAAAGAAAGAAAGAGAAAGGGGCGTAAGCATGATTTTACTTCTATCTTTTATCGTACTGCTGATCCTAGGCGTGCCGATCGCCATCACCACTGGACTTTCAACGATCATCGCCATGTCCACTGATAACCTCGGGTTGACAACTGCAGTACAGAGAATGTTTTCAGGTGTAGATTCCTTTAGTCTTATGGCCATTCCTTTTTTTGTTTTTTCAGGAGATATCATGCTAAAGGGCGGAGCTTCCAAACGTCTGATTGATTTTGCCAATAAATTATTCGGCTGGATCACAGGCGGTCTTCCGATTACGGCAATTATTTCTTCCATGTTTTTTGCGGCATTATCGGGTTCCAGTCCAGCGACGGTGGCTGGTGTGGGCGGTGTTATGATTCCCAATCTTATAGAGAAGAGCTATCCTAAAAAGTTCACAGTGGGACTACTGTGTGCTGCAGGCTCTCTTGGTATTATTATTCCACCAAGCATTACTATGATGTCTTACGGCGTCGTATCTGAGCAGTCTATCAGCCGTCTTTTTATTGCAGCAGTTATCCCAGGAATATTTATAGGCCTGACACTCATGATTTACAGTTATATTTATGCCCGTGTTTCGAAACATGAAAAAGTACCTTTTCCTACCTTCAGGGAAGTGCTTATATCCTTTAAAGATGCTTTTTTCAGCATTATGATGCCAGTCATCATTCTAGGGGGTATCTATCTCGGTTTTGCAACACCGACAGAAGCAGCAGCGATTGCTATTATTTACAGTCTAGTCATCTCACTGTTTATTTACAAAGAAATTAAACCGGGCGACATCCTAGCTATTGCAAAAAAATCTGTTATTACTTCGGCAATGATCATGTTTGTAATTGCAACTTCAAAGCTATTCAGCTGGTATCTCACTTTCCAGCAGGTACCGATTAAAGTTGCCGATGTGGTTTTATCCCTTGAAAGTTCACCCTTTGTAATTCTACTGGTGATTAATGTAATTCTTCTATTTGTCGGTATGATTATGGACTCAAGTGCTGCGGTACTTATCTTGACACCATTATTCCTACCAATCGTAACAAATGTAGGGGTAAATCCAATTCACTTTGGTGTAATTATGATTGTAAACCTAGCCATTGGCATGCTGACGCCGCCTTTTGGGCTGAATCTGTTTGTTGCTTCAGGCATAAGCAAACTATCCATATCCGATGTGATTAAAGGATCAATTCCATTTATTGCACTGCTTATTTTTGACCTGATGGTCATTACCTTTGTTCCCCAGTTATCTCTGTTGTTAGTGAAATAAAAGCACCCTATAAAGCAGAACTCTTTAACAGTCTACTTTATAGGGTGCTATTTCGTTTATCCTGTCTTCCCTATTCTATTGGGCATGT
Source organism: Anaerosolibacter carboniphilus (assembly GCF_014205875.1). Classification (GTDB taxonomy): domain Bacteria; phylum Bacillota; class Clostridia; order Peptostreptococcales; family Thermotaleaceae; genus Anaerosolibacter; species Anaerosolibacter carboniphilus. Next base: position 1,671 of record NZ_JACHEN010000024.1, on the reverse strand, counting down.
AGCCATTTCTGGAATAGAGGCTCTACGTCCTCTCCCAGCACCGCTTCACAGACTGCCTTAAAATTCTCTGTGGTAGCATTCTTAAAGCGATATTGGTCATAATACTCGGCAAAAATATTGTAAAGTTTATCCTTTCCATACTTCTCATAAATCTCGTTCATAAACATAGACCCTCGGTTATAGATCAATGGTCCGTAGTCATCCCATCCCTCGAACTGATCCAAGGATTTTAGCATTTTCTTGTCTTGAATTGTGGCTTCAACATCATTGTATTCGGCCTCGTTATAGACCTTTTCATATTCCTGACCTTCTTTTTCTCCGAAGATCTCCATGGCATAGATCACTTCACCATAGGCCGTCAAACTTTCATCTAGCCATGCTTCGTCGATCTCATCATTCCCCACGACGCCATACCACCATTGATGAGCTGTTTCATGGACAATGACAATCTCTAGGTATTCTCTGGCGTTGTCATTGTAATAATCCTTGCCGATGAACACAATCCCTGGATACTCCATACCGCTGGGGAAATTGGTCTGGACGATGGAATACTGTCCATAGGGATATTTTCCGTAAGTTTTGTTGAATACCTTGAGGGCATCTTCCCCTACCACAGTGGTAAATTCCTTGATCTCATCTGTCAATTCTTTGTTCTTAATATAGTACATTTTCAAAGTAGTTCCTTCTACGTCCTTCTCCACCACTTCAAAGTTCTTGCTGGCAACCCATGCAAAGTCTCTCATAAGTTTGGCCTCAATCTTCCAAAGTCTATCCTTATCCTGGATTTCATCCTTTCGTATATTTCCTGATGCTGCCACGATCATATCCTTGGGTGTACGAATGGTCACATCATAGTTACTTACATCACTATAAAAGGGATCTCCGATGGGATAATAGGGATCAAGGTTCCAACCTGACGCATCATATACAGCTGCCACGGGATACCAGTTTCCGAAGTTAAAGGTTTCCTCTCCATATCCAAAGCGTTCTTGAGCTGGTGGCAGCTTAATCGTATAGGACATCTCGATCTTTGTTCTTGCACCTACAGCAAGAGGGTCGGTCAACTTTATCTTCATGATGGTTTTCTGGTCACCCAAGATCTCATATTGAGCAGACTGACCATTTACAACTACGTTTTCCAACTCTATGTACCCTGGCTCGAAACCATTGGGATATGCCCGCTGAAAATCATCGAAAAGAAATGGTGCTGTTTCCTCAGTTCTAAAGGCATTTGGGTATAGATGAAAATAAATTTCCTCCAACGAAGCATCTTCTTGATTGATATAATTTACCTGCTGTTTTGCCTGAAGCGTTGCCTCCTCCGGTGAAAAAACAGCATCTATATTGTATAGATTGACCTTTTCTATGTTGATTCCATTAAGGTCCTCTACAATCAATGTGGGTTTCGTTCCTTGATCTTTGGGAACCTCTTCCCCCTTACACCCTGTCAAAATCACCAATAATAAAGATATGGAGATGATAAAATACCTCGTTCTTTTATTCATGCTGTTCCTCCTGGATTATCATGTGATAATCCTATTATACTGAACTTACAAAAAAGAAGCTAGGACTCTAGCTTCTTGAGACTGTTGACAAAGTCCACCCGAAAGGGTGGATATTTTTTATGTGTCAAAAAGGGATTACGAAGTTAATGTAGAATATATAAAGTGA
>NZ_JACHEN010000023.1 GCF_014205875.1 Anaerosolibacter carboniphilus | reverse complement strand
GTTGTTTTACCGTGGTCAACGTGTCCAATTGTTCCTACGTTTACGTGGGGCTTATTTCTTTCAAATTTAGCTTTTGCCATTTCTTTCTTCCTCCTCTTGATCTTTTATGTCTTTATGACTCCCAAACAATTACTGCGACTAAGTAAACTTATCCGGGTGTGTCTATATGTATTAGATAAATTTGTGGAGCCCATGAGCGGATTCGAACCGCCGATCTCCGCCTTACCAAGGCGACGCTCTGACCTGCTGAGCCACATGGGCATTACTGTAGAATATTTTACTATCTTATGATGTGAAAGTCAATGACTTTCTATGTAAAAATATTTCCAGTTTTTAGCTACTTCTTATTTCTAAATATCTCTCCAGCTTTCTTTTTACTCTCTGTAGCGCATTATCGATGGATTTCACATGCCTATCCAAGTCCACTGCAATTTCTTGATAAGATTTTCCTTGGAGGTAAGACATCAGTACTTTCCACTCCAGATCACTCAAGATTTCACCAATCTTCGATTCAATATTCCCTAACTCTTCCCTTGAAATGATCAATTCTTCAGGATCGGAGATTTTCACTCCGGATAACACATCCAGTAGGGTTCTATCAGATTCTTCATCATAAATAGGCTTGTTGAGGGATACATAGGAATTCAGGGGAATATGTTTCTGTCTTGTGGCGGTTTTGATGGCTGTAATGATTTGTCTCGTAATGCACAATTCCGCAAACACCCTGAAAGAGGATAGCTTGTCCGACCTAAAATCTCGGATTGCTTTAAAAAGACCTATCATTCCTTCTTGAATAATGTCTTCTCGGTCAGCACCAATTAAGAAATATGACCGAGCCTTTGCACGAACAAAGTTTTTATATTTCTTAATCAGATATTCTTGAGCTCTGGCATCTCCTTGTCTTGCATCTTCTACGACGTCTTCATCAATCATTAGTTCATAATTATCCAAGACTTCTTTCTGTACAATCGCTCCCACCAACATCGCCCCCGATTACTTATTTCACAAGTGCAAAAACTGTATTTCCATTATACATCAGTTTGTCCACATCCGTCAAGTTGGTTTACTGTCTTCGTCTCCATTTCTCAAGGATTTCAACAACACTTGCATCAATTCGGTCCCCTAGGCGGTCATAGTTTTTCTGTATTTCATTCGTCTTTTGGCGGATCTGTTTTTTCACCAATTCCATCTCTATATGCAGTTCCCTTGCCGAAATTCGTGTAGCACCACTTCCTAAAACCACCTGTTGCTCTGCCCAGTCAGAAGTGGCTACCCGTACCATATACTTTCTATTTTTTGTCAATTCTTCTACTTTTTTCTCAATATAAGAATCCGCTGTCTGATGTTCTTTTGTAAAAATTATTTCCAAACCATGCAAAGTCTGTTCTTTAATTTGCGTGCCTTTTACAAGGTGAGCATCAAAAACAAGAATTACATATTCTCCAGTAAAAGACTTATATTCTACCAACAGCTCAATCAAACGATCTCTTGCTTCCTGCAAATGATCTACGCCTAGTTTTTTCAGCTCAGGCCAAGCATTGATCACATTGTACCCATCCACCAATAAATATTTCTTCAACGCCCTGTCACCCTATCTTTTTGTTGCTTTCTGTTTCATTGTTTCATACATCAAAACAGCCGCCGCTACAGAAGCGTTTAAGGAGCTAACTTCACCTCTCATAGGGATATTTACGATAAAGTCGCATTTTTCCTTGATCAATCTTCCAATCCCTTGACCTTCACTGCCAATCACAAGGGCTAGTTTTCCCGTAAGATCACTTTCATAAAACGCTTTTTCTCCATCCATGTCAGCACCAATAATCCATAATCCCTTTTCTTTTAATTTGTCTATGGTCTGCGCCAGATTTGAAACTTTAGCAACAGGAACATATTCAATAGCTCCCGCTGATGATTTCGCCACCACAGCCGTTAATCCTACCGCCCTTCTCTTTGGGATGATCACACCATGAGCACCTACTGCATTGGCTGTTCTAAGCACCGAACCTAAATTATGAGGGTCTGTGATTTCATCAAGAATGATAATAAATGGATCTTCTCCTTTTTTTGCAGCAGCTTTTAATATATCCTCCACATCCACATAGCTATGGGCAGCCGCAAAGGCAATAATCCCTTGGTGGGCATGGGATTCAGAAAGCTGGTCTAGCTTCTGTCTCTCCACTTGTTGCACAGGAATTCCCCTATCCTTGGCTATTCCTATGATCTTTGTAATAGACCCTTCCGCAGCGCCTTTCGCCACGAGAATCTTGTCTATTTCTCTTTCTGCTTTTAAAGCCTCCATCACAGGGTTTCTTCCTTCGATCTTATCTGTTTGCACCATCTCGGTCACCTCGTTCATTCATTTTCAATCCACTTTTTTGATCTTCTTTATGTAATTCAATATCAACTAATTTTTATACCTTTATTCTGCCCTTAAATTTCAAATCTATAATTGTTTAAATTTTTCACGAACCTCCACCATCTTTCCACAAGTCATGGAGCCCTCAGGGCAGGTACCCTTAATACAGTTTGGTCCTGCATATTTAAACAAGTTAGGCGCTACACTTCTGACAAGGCGGAGCATCTCGGTAGCTAATGTTCGTATCTCCCATTGGGCACGATCGCAACATCGATGGTCAAAAAAGTTCATTAAGGTTCTGGCATTCATCGTCAGTACAATTTTGGTTTCACATGCATTTGGGAAAACATAACGGGCATCTTCTATCGCAATTTTCTCAGCCATTTTTATGGCTTGCTTTTCATTTTTACCTTCTTGTAACAGCCGTTGATAGTGTTTTTTCTGCAGAATCTCAACCAATTCATTATATAGTCTTTGATCAGCTGCCATGGCTTCTATGAATTTTTCCCTAGCTTCCGGAATTTCAGCAATGCTTGGCGGGATGATGTAATCAAACTGGTCCAGCTTTACGTATCGCTGAGATTGCTGAGAATAGGATGCGATGCGATGTCTTACCAACTGATGCGTTAGCACACGACTTACCCCTTCTACTGCAAAGGTGAAGCTCACATGTTCAATAGGAGATTCATGGCCTAATCCCATTAACATACCCACAAATTTTTCTGCTTTTTCAGGTTGTAAGTCCTCCATAATACTATCTACGCCTGTGGCAGAATAGCAAAGCTTTGCCGCCGCAGCCACAACTTTTTCAGGTTCCGGTGTATATTGAATCAATGAAATTTTCAAAAAGAATCCCCCTTTTTAGTGTGTAATTAAAATTTTTTCTATAAAATGAGGTTAAGCCAACCTAGAATTTTACTCCTATTGGTTAGCAGTTAGCAGCTCCAAGCTCTAAAACCCCTTGGCAATATAAATGTGTAACGAAGGAACTCAATTTTTTCGGAACGACGAGGGTGTCGTTCCCTACGATGGTTTTGCTGCTAACCGCGAACAGCTAACCACATTTTATTGTTACTGCTCGTTATTGGTTGCCACCTTGAATTCTTTATACGGAATGATGTGTAAGAAATAACCTCTTACCTTTGCTTGATATTTCCCTTGGATATTATCTTTTACAAAATCTTTTTGTTCTGGATCATAATATTCGATGGTTGATGTTCCTTCTGTTTCGATCTTTTTAATATCCACCACTCTATATTTTACCATCCCTTTGTCTTTTAGGAAGCCACTATATTTTTCATCCACAGCCCTTTCCACAAATTGTTTCACTTTCCACTCATCCCCACTTAAATCTTTCACCTCATCCAGAAACAATGACTTTGTAATTAGAATGGCTGCAAGAAGCAGTGTGATATATAGATAGATTCTTTCCTTTTTTCCCATTTCCTTCACTCCAATTCCTTCGTTTTTTCCTCGATGATTGCTATGGCCTTTTCAACAATTTCCTCAATGCGCTCATGCTTGTCCATTAAATATAAGTACCCAATCAAAGCCTCAAAGCCTGTGGCATAACGATAATCAGCAAGGTTGGCATTCTTCGGTACAGAGCCAGATTTTTGATTTCTTCCTCTCTTAATCACGCTCCACTCTTCCTCACTCAACTGATGCTCCAATCCATGGACTGCTGCCGCTTGAGCTGCCGCCTTCACGAACCTTGTAGCAATTTTATGGAGTGTATTCACATTGCCCCCATATTTGTTTATGATATAGTCTCGAATATATACCTCATAAACAGCATCCCCTATATAGGCATAGACCAAGGGAGAGATAAAATGAATTTCTTCTGGTGTTCTTTCCTCAATCCCCAAGGAAGCCAAAAAATCCTTCTTCATCATACAACCAACCTTTGCATTTATATTTATTGCATGTCATGTATATTTTTGCATCCTATTTCACTTATTCACTTTAAATTTAACTTCAAGCTAGTTAGTGATCAAACCCAAAGTTCCCACATTGAGATTCTTTTCCTAATATGCTTTGAAAGTTGATACCTTCCTATACATTAACATAAGCATCTTATCATAATCTGCTTTGAATCACAAGGAGGCAAAGTCCCTATCTCAACATTTATAAAGCTGTCGGTATTCTCATCGACAGCTTTATAATTTCTAATTCAATTTTATGATTTGAACGCCTTGTGGCGTATCCTTTAGGGCAATCCCCTTTTCCTTTAGCTGATCTCTAATTTGATCGGCCAAGCCAAAGTTCTTCTCTTTCCTCGCCTTTTGCCTCTCTTCAATCAAACGCTCTATCTCAGGATCAACACCTACTTCATCCTTTTTATTTAACAATCCTAGTACACCTGCCAGCTCCATTAGCAGCTCATGGCTCTCTTGAATCAATTCCCTTGAAGCAGATCCTTTCACATTGGAATTGATTTCTTTTACCAACTCGAAAATAGCAGCGATGGCGTCGGCTGTATTTAGATCATCTTCCATAGCCTCAATAAACTTTAACTTATATGTTTCAAAACCTGCCAATATTTCTTTCTCTTCATCCCGGATATCTAAGCCCTCAACCTTCTCTAACAGATGCTCTAGATTGCTTTTCGCATTATAAAGACGTTCGAGGGAATTTTTAGCCTGCTCCATCAGTTCTCTGCTAAAGTTGATAGGATTTCGATACTGGGCAGATAACAGGAAGAATCGAATAACTTCTCCATCAAATTCCTTCAGTATATCTCTTACGGTAAAGAAATTACCTTTTGACTTAGACATTTTTTCATCATTGATGGTTATATAGCCATTGTGGACCCAATATCTTGCAAAAGGGTGCCCCGTGCATGCTTCACTTTGGGCAATTTCATTTTCGTGATGAGGGAAAATCAAATCCTGTCCTCCAGCATGGATATCAATGGTCTCTCCAAGATACTTCATGGACATCACAGAGCACTCTATATGCCATCCTGGCCTACCTTTTCCCCAAGGGCTATCCCAGGATTGTTCTCCTGGCTTTTGGGCCTTCCACAAGGCAAAATCCATTGGGTTCTTCTTCACTTCCTTTACCTCAATCCTAGCTCCCAGCTCCAAATCTTCCAAGCTTTGTTTAGAAAGCTTCCCATATTCATCAAATCTGGTGGTGTCAAAATAGACATCGCCCTCTACTTCATAAGCAAAACCTTTGTCTATAAGCCTTTGAATAAAGGCTATGATCTCAGGTACATTCTCCGTTACCTTTGGATGAATATCTGCTTTCTTTACTCCCAGAGCCATTGCATCCTTAAAGTACTCTTCAATGTATTTTTCACTCACTTCTCTTGGGCTAATCCCTTCTTCTATGGCCTTGGCAATGATCTTGTCATCAATGTCCGTAAAGTTTTGAACAAAGGTCACTTTATACCCGCGATATTCAAGATACCTTCTCATGGTATCGAATACCGTAAAAGGCCTTGCATTTCCAATATGGAAATAATTATACACCGTAGGACCGCAAACATACATTTTTACTTCTCCTGGTCCCATCGATACAAATTCTTCTTTTTTTCTCGTTAGTGTGTTATACAATTTCATAGATTCTTCTCCCTTTCTAACATTTTCTTTTCCAGTTCAACAATACGTTTTCTTAAGCATTCTAATTCTTCTGCGATTGGATCCGGCAATCTTACTTGATCCAAATCGATCTCATCTTTATGCATGCTCTTCAATTTAACATTATCCTTAATCACAACATGTCCAGGCACACCTACCACCGTACAGTTTGGCGGTACCTCTCTTAGGACAACTGAACCTGAACCAATCTTTGAGTCATCCCCCACTTTGAAGGGTCCTAATATCTTTGCCCCACTGCTGATGACCACGTTATTTCCTATGGTAGGATGGCGCTTGCCCTTTTCTTTTCCTGTTCCCCCCAAAGTTGCTCCTTGATAGATCGTTACATCATCACCAACTTCTGCAGTCTCACCTATGACTACTCCCATGCCATGGTCGATAAATAGACGACTGCCGATTTGGGCACCCGGGTGAATTTCTATACCTGTGAAAAAACGGCTGATTTGGGATACAATCCTAGCCAATATCTTAAAATTTCTTTTGTATAATCCATGGGCAATTCGATGGGATATTACAGCATGAATACCTGGATAACACAGAAGCACCTCTACCCAGTTATTGGCGGCAGGGTCTCTTTCCATAACTGCCCTAATGTCCTCACTGATGGATTTAAAAAACTGAGACATGTACCATCTTCCCTCCTTATAAATAAAAAACCTTCATCTCCATAAATACATACAGAGACGAAGGTTATTCGCGGTTCCACTCTGCTTAGGAATAATTCCCCAGCTTTATGAGCCTATAACGGTGCCCAACCGATTGTGCCTACTCAACTTCGGACAACGACTCCTAGGTGCATTTCGGTTTATATATGCCTCAAGCTACTCTCAGCCACTGATAGCTTTTCTCTGTCAGGATATGATAAACGTACTCTCCTAATCACAGTCTTTTATATATTATAACAAATTATTCTTTACATAGTCTATGCGAGATAAAATATTTTGTTTACCAATTACTTTTAAAATTAGAGGAAGATCCGGTCCGTGAACAGCGCCGGTCAAAGCCACACGAATAGGCATGAAAAGGTTCTTGCCCTTGATCCCCGTTTCCTTCTGAATTTCCTTGAAAATACTTTTCACGGTCTCTTCATCTACAACTTCAACGGCCCCAATCTTTTCAGCAAATACTTCCAACAATTGAGGTAAATGCTCTAACTTTAAAATTTCTTCCGCTTCTTGATCTTCCGGCTTGATTTCCGTCGTAAAGAAAATGTCTACTTTATCTACAATCTCTCCCACATAAGAAAGGCGGTCTTGCAGCACTGTCACCATATCTTTGATCCACTGATACTTTTCTTCAACTTCTGTCTCCGCCACATAACCAGCTTTTATCAGATGAGGAATTGCCAGGTCCGTAATGCGTTCCACAGGACTTTCCTTAATGTAATGGCTATTGATCCAATTCAACTTATCTGTATCAAAAACACCACCGCTCTTGGATACCCGCTCTAAGCTGAACTTTTCGATAAGCTCATCCATAGAGAATATCTCCTGATTGTCTTCAGGACTCCAGCCAACCAAGGCAACATAGTTTACCAGTCCTTCTGGAAGATAACCTTTTCGAACGAAGTCTTCTACAGCCACGTCTCCATGACGCTTGCTCAATTTCTTCCGCTCCGCATTTAAAATGTTAGGTAAATGCACGTATTGTGGCGCTTTCCATCCAAAGACTTCATAAAGGTATACATGCTTTGGTGTAGAAATCAACCACTCTTCTCCACGGATTACGTGGGTAATGCCCATCAGATTGTCATCCACCACCACTGCAAAATGGTAGGTTGGAAAGCCATCAGATTTCATCAATACTTGATCATCAATATCATTGGTATTTACCGTTACATTGCCTCTGACAACATCCAAAAACTGAATGTTTCGGTTTTCTGGCAATTTCAATCGAATCACATAGGATTCGCCCTTAGTAATTTTTTCTCTGGCTTCTTCCAAAGTGTATTGTCTGCAATGACCATCATACTTTGGTGTCATCCCTGCAGCTTTCTGTTGCTCTCTTACTTCTTCCAGTCTTTCTTTGGAACAAAAACAATAGTAAGCATGACCAGCCTCTAGAAGTTCTTGGATATATTTTTGATAAATATCCAATCGCTCCGATTGGATATAGGGACCACAGTCCCCTTTCTCTGCTACTCTTCCATCTTCTAGAACCGCACCTTCCTCATGGTTTATGCCGGCCCAAGCCATGGAATTCAACATGCCTTCGATGGCTCCCTCCACATATCTCGTCTGATCGGTATCTTCTATTCTAAGCATATACTTCCCACCATGTTTTTTTGCAAATAAATAGTTGTAGAGAGCAGTTCTCAGGCTGCCTATATGTACAAATCCAGTGGGGCTTGGTGCAAATCTAACTTTAACGGTCATTTTCGTGCCTCCCAAACAATAGAATTTCTCTTTGCTCTTTTTTTCCGTATTTTACATTAGTTTATTATATCCCAAAATATTTTTCTTATCAAGGAAATCTATTTGGCTCCCTCTTCTTTCAAAAACCTCATAATCCTCTGGACTACAGGGTCATAGGCCAATTCTTCCTTGTTTTTTTCCTTCCTTAACTTAAATTCTACAATCCCTTCACTAGCTCGTTTTCCTATGATGTCTTCTTCTGTTGCAAATTCAAGTTCATGCTCTTAAACACTTACGGCATTCACCAATTTAATCTTATTTAATTCCCCATGACCTAAAAGCACAGCTACTAACAGCTAACCTTTTTCTTACAACAAAGGTGGTTATACATCGTATAACCACCTCTTCTAACTAGTATGCTTTTGCTACATATACCATATGCTTTGCTTCTTTTCCGCAGAAGTGGCACTTATCACCTAAATCTTCCTGCTCAAAAGGAATACAACGGATCGTCGCACTGGTCTCTGCCTTGATGTTGTCTTCACATTCACGGCTGCCGCACCACATGCCCTTTGCAAAACCAGGTTTTTCCTCCATCTTTTGCTTAAAGTCTTCAAAGCTGCTGATAGAGTAGGTATTTTCATCCCTATGGTTTCTCGCTCTCTCCAACATGTTATTGTGGATATCATTCAACAATGCCAATACGGTGTCTCTAAGGCCTTCCATTGGTACAGCCTGCTTCTCCAAGGTATCTCTTCGTGAAATCATGACTTGATTCTTTTCTATATCCTTTGGTCCCACCTCAATACGAATTGGCACACCCTTCATTTCGTACTCATTAAACTTCCATCCTGGTGAATAGTTATCGTTATCATCAATTTCCACACGAATATCATCACCCAAAATCTTTTTCAATTCATATGCTTTGTCTAGAACACCTTCTTTGTGTTGCGCAATAGGAATCATGATGACTTGGATTGGTGCTAATCTTGGAGGTAATACAAGCCCTCGATTGTCACCATGAACCATGATAATACCACCAATCAATCTTGTAGAAACTCCCCATGAGGTATGGTAAGGGTTCTGTATTTCTCCATTTCTACCTAAGAATGTAATCTCAAAAGCCTTTGTAAAGTGCTGCCCCAAGTTATGGGAAGTTCCTGCCTGAAGAGCCTTTCCATCATGCATTAATGCTTCCATGGTATAGGTTGCATAAGCCCCTGCAAACTTTTCCTTGTCGCTTTTTCTTCCTGTTACCACAGGGATTGCCATTAGTTCCTCGGCTGTTTCTTTATAGATATTTAACATTTGTAAAGTTTCTGCTTGAGCCTCATCATACGTCTCATGGAGGGTATGACCTTCCTGCCATAAAAATTCTGAAGTTCTTAAGAAGGGTCTTGTAGCCTTTTCCCAACGTACAACGCTACACCACTGATTATACAGGTATGGTAATTCCCTATAAGATTTTAACCATTTGGCATACATAGAACAAATAATAGTCTCAGAAGTAGGCCGTACACAAAGTCTTTCCTGTAGCTCTTCCTTCCCCCCATGGGTTACCCAAGCTACTTCAGGTGCAAATCCCTCCACGTGCTCTGCTTCCTTCTTCAATAAACTTTCTGGGATTAATAGAGGAAAATAGCAGTTTTTGTGTCCTGTATCCTTGAATCTTTTATCCATATACTTTTGAATATTCTCCCAGATGGCATAGCCATAGGGCTTAATTACCATAAATCCTCTTACTGGCGAATAGTCTACCAAATCAGTTTTTGTAATGACATCAGTATACCATTGGGGAAAGTCTACCTCCATTGGTGTAATATCTTCTACAAACTGTTTTTCCTTTTTTGACATGCAATACAACTCCTTTCAAGATAATATCATTTCTTAAATAGCATTTTCATAACAAAGCGTATCCTTATCGAAATCTAAATCAACTCTGGTTAGAAGTTAGAGATTAGACATTAGTAGTTTTCGGGACAAGCTATTGAGGGTAAAACCTTTACTTCAATGTAGAAACAAAAAACCTTTCGTCTCTACTTATAATAGAGACGAAAGGTTATATTTCCGCGGTACCACTCTAATTAATCCCTTAAGGGATTCCCTTGCTCTGGAGATAACGGTCCAAATCCGTAAAAACCTACTATCATTCAGTCTTAAGCTCCGGGGTGGGTTTGATGAGCTATCACCTGCAGCGTTTTTCAGCCAAAGAACGCTGCTCTCTGTAGGGATCTACAAATCTACTATTCCCCTTCCAAGCCTTTACGATATGAATTTACATATATATTAACCAATTCACCTTTATTTGTCAACGGGGAAATCTCCTGATCTTTTTACGATACTTGCCACCGCCTGAGCAGCAATCCCTTCTCCAGTTCCGGTGAAGCCTAACCCCTCTGTGGTTGTAGCCTTCACATTGATTCGATCTACATCGATTTGGAGCGCCAATGCAATATTTTCCCTCATTTGTTGAATGTGAGAAGCCATTTTGGGCTTTTGCGCAATAATAGTGGCATCCACATTGTTTACATCATAACCCTTCTCATGAATCAATCGATTCACTTCCTCCAATAGCACTATACTGGAAGCTCCCTTAAAGCGTTCATCCGTATCTGGGAAATGCTTGCCAATATCTCCAAGGGCAGCAGCACCTAGTAATGCATCTTTAATGGCATGGAGCAACACATCTGCATCAGAATGACCCAAGAGTCCTTTTTCATAGGGAATGTCTACACCCCCAATAATCAGTTTTCTTCCCTCCACCAATCTATGTACATCATAACCTTGCCCAATTCTCATCATTTGTGGTTCTCCTCCAGATTCATGTCATTTTCAAGGTATATTCTACCACATTTTCTATAACTTTTTAAACTGCTTAAACTCTCTGATCATTCTATAGGGCTTTGTTACAACACGAAAGGGTATGCTATAGAGAAACTTTGATAAATCATCATTGATCTCCTTGGTCATTCGAACAGGCTTTGTGGCGATCCGTGTAAACATTTCCGCAGCATAATTGGTATAGGCAAGCTTTTCACTAATTTCCAAATAGGCTTCACAATCCATACAGGTAATCTTTTCAATATTTTCACCAAGATAGGTTACTTCATGAAGCGTATTCTTCTCACAATTTCCACAGTATAAGTCCGCTTGCATCTTCGTAATTCCCATACAAACCACCTCTTTGGTTTACTCCGCTTTTAAAGTATTCATCTAGAAAACCAATGTTTATACAATAGCTTTCCTCTTCCTTATATTTTTCCCAAAATGTGTTTTATCATAACATCAAAAGACTTAACAGTTCTTCTTTGCTAATACTATTCAGATAGTATCCTACTTCTAAATTTTCTATACAGTTTTTCAGCGATTCCTCTTGATATTTAATCCCCAACAATTTTTTCTCAAGTTCATGAATATCCCCATTGCTAAAGAAATCCCCGTAAATTTTGCAACTTTCAATAATTCCACCTTCTATATCCAGCAAAGCCTCTACTTTTCCCCCTTCAAATCGCCTTTCCTTCTTTATATTAAACTTCGGTGATTCTCCATAATTCCATTCCCAAGTCAAATACCGTTTCTCCATCATTTCCTTCACTTCATTCATTTCTTCCTCTGTTAATGTATATTCTTGAAGTTCCTCATGAAACATGTATCGGAGCAGCAGCTCCTTAAACTGTTGAATGGATACTTTTTGATCCAGGTAATCACTTATATTGGTTACCCTGCTGCGAATAGACTTAATGCCTTTTGAAATGATTTTCTCATCGGATACATGAAGGGCTTTTACCAATTGTTCTAGCTCTGAAGAAAACAGAAGGGTGCCATGGTGAAGCAATCGATCTTTCTTCATATATTGGGCATTTCCTGAAAATTTTTTCCCCTCTATGGTCAAATCATTCCTACTATTAAATGCAGCTTGTATCCCTAAGTTTTCCAAGGCGCGAATCACAGGTTCCGTAAATTTCTTAAAGTTAAACTGGCTGCTTTCACAATTTTTCACTACAAAAGTAAAATTTAAGTTTCCCAAGTCGTGATACACCGCACCCCCACCCGAAAGTCTTCTGACCACATGAATATTGTTTTTTTTCACGAATTGCAAGTTGATTTCCTCTAAAGTATTTTGATGCTTACCAATAATAATGGACGGCTCATTCTGCCATAACAAAAAATAATCTTCTCTCTCATTCATGTGATTCAATACATACTCCTCCAATGCTAGGTTAAAGTATGGATTGGTTGATTCGTTTCGAATATAGATCATTTTCAAAACCTCCTTTAGACCTTCTACTTTTCACTATTCATACCCCTTCTCCCGCTTTCTTAAAACCTATCTCATCGTTTTATCTTTACATTTAGGCCCATTACAGCAAATCCCTTCCTTGCTGTAATCCGTAGGAAGGGATTTAAAAGTAAATGATTTAAGATTCATTATTATTTCTCTTTCATCATGTTCTTGATGTTTTTGAACTCTTTCACCATTCGATAGGGCTTTGTTACAACACGAATTGGAATAGAACAAAGAAATCTGGAAAGGTCATTTTTTATTTCAGTATTCATCCTTTTTGGTTTGGTATTGATCCGCTTGAATAAAGCTGTGGCATATGTTGATAATACCAGTTTTTCATCTATTTCCAAGGTCGTTTCGCACAATGTACAGCTTATTCTTTCAATACTTTCTTCCAGATAAATAACATCATGAAGCGTATCTTGATTACAGTTTACACAAAACAGATCTGCTTGCATCTTTGTAATATTCATGTAAACACCTCATTTTTCTTGTTCTCACCCATTAGCCTAGCAGTATATTCTATGCACTGTTCGGTCAAGACATTCACTGCTCATTCTCCAAAGTTTGTCTTTACTAAATCTTTTAAGGCTTCCACGGCTTGTTGCTCATCTTCTCCTTCCGCGGAAATAACTATTTTACTTCCAAACGAAATTCCTGCAGACAGCAGACCAATAATACTCTTTGCATTTACTCGTTTCTCTCCATATTCAATCTGAATATCAGATTTGAAGCTTGCTGCCGTACGGGAAAATTCTGATGCCGGCCTTGCATGCAATCCTGTTTGATTGGTCACCATCACTTCTTTTTTGTACATTGTTTCCCCTCCCATGTCTTCTCTATTTTTTCGGAAGATGCATACATTTTCTTAGGCTATCTGCGCAAGCTTCCATCAACGCTTCTGAAAAAGTTGGATGGCCATGGACAATTTCCGAAATTTCATGGGCAGTGATTTCCATCTCCATCAAGGCCGCGGCCTCATTGATCATCTCAGCGGCCCCTGGCCCAAGAATATGAACACCTAATATTTCACCATGTTTGCGATCAATAATCACCTTTACAAATCCCGCCGTTTCTCCAGAAGCTAAGGCTCTTCCATTACCCCCAAAGGGAAATTTTCCTATACTGATTTCATGTTTTTGTTTTGCTTCATACTCCGTCAGTCCTACCGCAGCCACCTCTGGCAGGGTATAAATACAACTGGGTATATTATGAAAAAATATGCTTGCATCGCCACCCATGGCATTTATGGCTGCCACTTCACCCATTTTAAAGGCCGCATGGGCTAACATCCTGCGTCCATTTATATCACCAGGTGCATAAATCCCTACTTCACTGGTCTCCATCCTTTCATTTACTTTGATTTTTCCCCTATCTAACTGTAAAGTGACCTCTCCAAGGGCATCCAAATCAGGTACTCTTCCAATGGAAAGCAGGGCTTTGTCTGCTTCTAATACTTGACCGTCCGCACTATGAAGATATATGGTGCTTAGTCGCTCATCGATTCTCTCTAATCTTTTATTGGTATATATTTTCATTCCTTTCTTCATAAGCAAATTTCCCAGTTCTTCTGATATTTCATGATCCATATTCGGTACAATTCGCTCTGCCATTTCAATGATCGAAACATCACTTCCATAGGCGGCGTATATGGTTGCCAGTTCCACACCGATCACACCACCACCTATGATCACCAATCTATTAGGTACTTCTTTTAGATCAAGGATCTCATCGCTTGTAAGCGCTAAAGGACTTTCTATCCCCGGAATATTTATTTTTCCCCCTTTTGAACCTGTTGCTAAAATAATGCTTTTCCCCCCAATCCTTTGTTTCTCATTAATGATGACACGCTTATCCTTCTCTAACTTTCCCGTTCCCTTATATACTTTTACGTCATAGCTTTTCAGCAAACCTGCAACCCCTGTGGTAAGGGTTTTAACGACTTCATTTTTTAAACCCACAATTTTCTCCATGTCCAAACGAAACGTATCATCCTTCAATAAAATCCCTCTTGATTTGGCATGCCTGATCATCTCAATCATCTCTGCATTTTTTAAATAGGTTTTTGTGGGGATGCATCCTCGATTGAGACACGTTCCTCCAATCGTATCCTTCTCTATAAGGGCAACCCTGCCTCCTAACTGAGCCGCCTTGATGGCTGCGATATATCCTGCCGGTCCGCCGCCAATGACAACAACATCAAAATTTTCTTCCGCAGCCTTATCCTCAACGATACGATCACCTTGTGTTTTCTCACCTGAGAAAATAGGGACTTTTTCTTCTCGTCCGCCAATATAGCCAATCACTTCTGTGACAGGTACAATTTCACCTTCATGTCGTAGGATGCTTAATAATATCCCTGAATCGTTTGCCTCTACTTCCATATTCACTTTGTCCGTCAGGATTTCTAATAAAGGTTCCCCTTCCCTTATTTCTTCTCCCTCTTTTTTAAACCATTTTATAATGGTCCCTGTTTCCATGGCCATGCCCGCTTTGGGCATGATAATCTCAATCGCCAAAAGAATCCCCTCCTTTTTAATCCATAAGAAAATCCACTGGCTTAAATTTGTTATATAAATAGCAGCATTGGATTTTCCAGGAGTTGTTTCGTATCCCTTAGAAATCTTGCACCTGGCGCCCCATCAATCACCCGATGGTCTATGGTTAAACTTAAATTCATCATTGGTCTGACCTGGGGTTCCCCTTTGATGACAACCATTCGATCGAGGATCGTACTCACTCCTAAAATAGCACTATTGGGCTGGTTGATGATGGGATTAAAATGGGATATTCCATACATGCCTAAATTGCTAATTGTAAAAGTACTTCCGTTTAATTCTTGGGGTGTGAGTTTCATGGACTTGGCTCTCTCTGCAATGTCCTTTGTGGCAATGACAATTTCCTTTAAACTCATCCGATCTACATCTCGCAATACGGGTACAAGCAATCCGCCATCCACGTCCACAGCCAATGCAATATTTACATTGGGATGCACCAAAATACCTTGATCTACCAAAGACACATTGATAAAAGGATGTTCCTTTAGTCCCCTAGATACAGCCATGACAATAAAATCTGTATAAGTCAATTTACAACCCGTCTGTTTCCATAAATGATCCTTCAATTCTTCCCTTAATGCTTTTATATTACCCATATCTACCTCTGCATTCAATGTGAAGGTAGGCGCACTAAAAAAGCTTTGACTTATTCGTTCACCAATCACTTTACGCATTGGGGTCAGCGGCATAATATTTTTGTTCTCCAGATGATCCCCAGGCTGATCCGAAGCTCTTATGACATCTCGTTTCATTACCTTACCCGAATATCCACTGCCAGATATCTCTTCGATAGGAATGCCTTTCTCCTTCGCCAATCGCTCTGCTAAAGGAGATGCCTTTTTTGATGTCGTCATTGCTGCTTTATAGCTTTCCACATCCATTTTTTGAATTCTATTTTTCGGTCCGCTCCCCACTATCTTTGATAATTCTATCCCCTCTTTCCTGCAGATTCTTCGAGCTGCAGGTGTAGCCCTGATTTTTCCAGGAACAGGCTGGGTGATGTCCTCTACATGGGTATAGACGTTTTTTTGACTGGATAGCCCACGGTTTTCCTCGACTTTCTCTACTCTTTCCTCATGGTTTGGTACTATTTCTCCCATTTGCCCAATGTAGGCAATCGGTGTTATTACAGGCACTACCTGACCTTCGTCAGCCAATATTTTAATCAAGGTGCCACTGGTAGGGGCTTCCACCTCCATATTCACTTTGTCCGTTAGAATCTCCAGTAAAGGCTCGCCGCCTTCTATGACATCTCCTTCCTTTTTAAACCATTTGATAACAGTCCCTTCCTCCATGGCCATCCCTGCTTTAGGCATGATCACTTCTGTAGCCATTTGGGCACCTCCCTTTTATCGATTCATCACCTTATATACCGCCTCTTTAATTTGTCTTTCGCTAGGTACTACGGCCTTTTCCAGCTCAGGGTTATAAGGAATCGGTACATCTAATCCCGCCAGCCGAACCACAGGTGCATCCAGATAGTCGAAGGCTTCACTTTCACAAATAACCGATACGATTTCACCACCATAGCCCCCTGTTTTCACCGCTTCATGAACCACAATCGCTCTCCCGGTCCTCATGACAGACTGAATGATGGTTTCTTTATCTAAAGGCAGCAACGTCCTCGGATCAATTACTTCAATACTTATTCCTTCTCGGGCTGCCTCCTCTGCTACATTGAGCACTCGTTCCAACATTCTTCCATAGGTAATGATGGTGACATCAGTACCCTCTCTTTTGATATCTGCTTTGCCCAGAGGGATGATGAATTCTGGATTATCAGGTACCATACCTTTTTTCCTATAGAGTAACTTTTGTTCAACAAAGACAACCGGATTGTCATCTCGAATCGCTGCCTTTAACAGTCCTTTGGCATCGGCAGGCGTGGAAGGAGCCACCACCTTCAAACCTGGCACATGGCAAAACCAAGCTTCCAGACTCTGAGAATGCTGAGCAGCTGCACCTGTTCCTGAACCTGCCGGGCATCGAAGCACCATGGGCACTTTTGCCTTTCCACCGAACATGTATCGCATCTTTGCTGCTTGATTTACCAAAGCATCCATAGCAATAGTCGTAAAATCCATAAACATGATTTCAGCAATAGGCCTTAGCCCCGTCACCGCTGCTCCCGCAGCCGCTCCTGCAATCACTGCCTCTGAGATGGGTGTATCCCTTACCCTTTCCTCTCCAAACTCTTGAATCATTCCCACTGAAACACCAAATGCACCCCCATATATGCCAATATCCTCACCCATGAAGATTACATTTTCATCTCTTCTCATTTCTTCGCTCATGGCTTCTCGAATTGCTTCTGCATAGGTCATTTCCTTCATCTTAACCCCTCCTTTATGCATATACATCTTCCATGATGATGTCCAATGGTGGATTTTTACTGTTGCTGGCAAACGCAACGGCAGCCTCAATATCCTCTTTCGCTTTTTTCTCCACTTCTTCTAGCTCTTGTGCGGTGCAAATTTCATGCTTGATTAGATATTCTTTCAATCTTTTGATGGGGCATTTTTGTTTCCATCCTTCCACTTCATCTTTTGATCGATATACGTTGGCATCGCTTTTTGAATGTCCAAGCCATCGATAGGTCTTACTCTCAATGAATACAGGCCCATTTCCTTTTCGGGCATAGTCTGCAGCTTTTCTTACTGTTTCATATACCTCTATGGCATCATTGCCGTCAATCTGATAACCAGGCATTCCATAAGCATCAGCCCTTATTACGATATCTTTGATGTTCATCGCCTTTGATAAATGGCAAGACATACCATATTGATTGTTCTCGCAGAAAAAAATCACTGGCAATGTCCAAACAGAGGCCAAATTCATAGCTTCATGAAAACTCCCCTCATTGGCTGCCCCATCTCCGAAAAAGCAAAGAACGATTTTCCCTGTCTTCCGAATCTTCTGGGTAAGGGCTGCTCCCACTGCAATCCCATGCCCACCGCCAACAACCCCATTGGCACCTAGGTTGCCTGCTTCCACGTCCGCAATGTGCATAGACCCTCCTTTCCCTTTGCAATACCCGGTGACCCTTCCCAATAGCTCTGCCATCATACGGTTTAAGTCTATTCCTTTTCCGATCACTTGACTGTGTCCCCTGTGGGTTGATGTAATGAGATCATCCTTGTTTAATGCCATGCATGCAGCTACCCCCGAAGCCTCTTCCCCTACGGAAAGGTGTGTAGTACCATGAACCATGCCCCTGGCAAAGAAATAACTTACCTTTTCTTCGAAGGCCCTTGCTTCATTCATTCGTTTATACATCCCCATCAATATTTCCTTATCAATACCCATTGTATTCCCTCCTTGATTCAATAAATGATTCACCCTATGCAAGTAGGTTTCATATGTCGAACATGCTTATGACTCTCGCTATCCAGAACATTCATATCTACTCCCAAACCTATATAAAGCAAATACCATGCCACTGGCAGTAGTTTCTTCTATCAAGAGGTTTTTTTCAAAAAACAACTCGCATTTTCAATGGCTCGGCGGTTCATTCATAAAATTTATAAACTCACGCTTTGGCGTATTCATAAACTGGTATAATTTGTATGGTTTCTTTTGTTATTTATCTTTTCCAGTGAAATACTCACAAAAAAAGAACAGGTCTATGACCTATCCTTTTTTTACTTCCATACCTGTTCTGAATTTTAGTTGTTCTGGATGCAATTTTCTTTCTAAGGCACTCAATTTTTCATACAGTTCGTCGCCATCATCATACATGGAAGTTTTAATCCAGTATCTCCCCCTAAAAAGACCGGGATTATCAATTCTTATATATAGCTTCCTATTGTAGAATTCCTTTATGCGTATATACTGAATCTTACGCCATTCATATCGATGTTTCCTGCCAAAGGCATGGAATTCTAAGCTTTCCCCATCATCGACAATGCTGCTGGGCTGGCTTAATGAGATAAAATTGTTGAACAATCCATATACACTGACCATGATGATCATAGAATATATATCAAAGGTTACACTTTGAAAATTCCTGATCATTCCGTAGATCAAAAGAAAAAACATAAGTATCGCAGGGAGTGTAACTGCAAAAAAATACCGTCTTGGGTAATAAACATAATCTTTCACTGTCCTATGCCTCCTTCGCCTTATACAAATAGAAGAATACTATAGACAATGCTGAAGAATATCCATTACATCATCCTCTTGTACAAGTCTTGGATTTTTGCTTAAGGATCTAGATGTAAAGGTTTTGCGTATAAGCTCTTCTTCCTTCCCTTTTATATAGCCTGCTGCCGTTAATGTTTGTGGTATAGGCAGCAGCATTAACAAATCTCTCACAAAATCGCCAAATCTCTTCTGGATTCCCAACATCTTTTCAATCTCTACATATTGATGATGGCAACATCGATCGTTATAGTCGATCACCGTAGGCAAAAGTATAGCATTGGCTAAGCCATGGGGAATATGAAAAAGGGCACCTAATGGATGAGAAATAGCATGGGCGACACCTACACCTGTTTGTGCAAACGCTAAAGCTGCCATCATACTGCCTAGGGCCATTTTAGACCTGGCCATTTTGTCACTTCCATCTTTTACAGCCATAGGCAACCCTTCCGCAATTAAGCTTATGGCCTTCCCTGCCATGGCCATGGTTACAGGATTGGCCATCTTCGATGTATAGGATTCAACCGCATGGGTTAAAGCATCCATTCCCGTCATGGCAGTAATCTCAGGTGCCATGGAATAAGTAAGCACGGGATCTACAATGCTACATTTTGACTGAAATCCAGGATGGGCCAAACTATTTTTATTTCCTAGCTCTGGATGATATAGTACCGCATTTAGCGTGATTTCACTTCCCGTTCCCGCTGTTGTAGGTATGGCAACAAAGGGTATCCCTTGATATTCAAAAGGTCTTTGATTTAGATATTCCGCCGTTGGTAGGTTTTGTCCGTAAAGCCCTGCAGCTGCCTTTGCTACGTCCAAGGCACTCCCACCTCCCAAACCTACAACAAAATCTATCTTTTCTTCTTCTATCATTCGCCTGACTTGATCTACCATTTCTGTATCAGGTTCACCGTAAATACCATCAAAAACATAATGCTTGATTCCATAGTATTCCAGGTCATCAGCAATTTCTCGGAGAATACCTGACTTCTCCATGGAATTCTTTCCTGTGACAATGAGGCTCTTTGTACCAAATACTTTCGTTTGCTGTCCTAACTCTCGCACCTTATGCTCCCCAAAAATAATATGACTCGGATATCTTAAAGAAAATTCCATCTATGCCATCTCCTTCAAATCTACTAAGTTATGTATTATTGTTTCTCCACCAAGCTGATATAACCCTCTTGGCGTCATGATTATTTCATTGGGAAATCGTTCATAAATTTTTAGCCCTTCTACGACTCGCTTCATTCACTTCTTTGACCATAGACATTTTGATATAAATCATTTGCTCGTTTTATTTCTTCCTCAGACAATGATTGAGGTTTTCCTATGGTACGGGCTAAGTAATATACTTTGGCTGCATCTTCTAACATCACTGCTGCTTTCAGAGCATGATGCACATCGGCCCCAAAGGTAAGGACACCATGACTCTGTAATAACACAGCCTGCTGATTCTTTATATTATGAATCACATGCTCCCCTAACTCCTCAGACCCCACAGGTCCATAGGATGCCACCGGCACCTCGCCGCCCACTTCATTGGCCATGGTGGTAGAAACAACTGGAATATTTTCATTCAAAATAGCAAAACAACTGGCATATGTAGAATGGGTATGGATAATACCGTTGATTCTCTTAATAGCCCTATAGATCTGTAAATGGGTAATCATGTCTGAACTTGGTTTTCTTTTGCCGTCTTGAATATTTCCATAAAGATCTATAATCACAATATCCTGGGGAGCCAATGCATGATACTCCATACCACTGGGTGTAATGGCTACGAGGCCAGTTTCTTCATCCCTTCCGCTCACGTTTCCACCCGTAAGGGTAATCAAACCATATTCCTTCAATTGCTTGCCTGCCTCAATCACTTCAATTCTTAATTTCTCCAATAGCATCCTTATTCCCCCTTAACAAAATCTTCTTCTAATACCAAGGCTAAACCCAGCACATGCTGGGTTTACCTATGGAATCTCTAGATTTTATTACGCTTCTACCTGGCTATTTTCTTTGATAATTCTCTGCCTGTTATAAACAGCCATTCCCAAAGCAATCACCGTCAAAATACCAGCTCCTGCAGCTTTAAGCCCCATAATTTTGGTAAAGGCCCAGCTTAATGGATTGGCTCCGTCACAAATACTAGAAATCATGGTAGCGCCATCAGGCATTTGGAAGTTGGCGTTCACCGCCATATCCGTAAACAACGGCGCTAAATTTGTAGCAATCAGTAACCCCACAGCCACTGTTAAGAATCCGATGATAAAGGTTCTTAAAACATTCCCCCTGGTAACTGGAACGACCATGACCAACATAAAGGGAATGACCGCCAAATCAGCAAATGGAAGGACCTTATTACCTGGTATCACTGCAGCCAGGAGGATCGTAATAGGCACCAATGCTAAGGATACAGATAAACCTACAGGATGGCCAATCCCAACAGCTGAATCTAATCCAATATACACTTTTCCTCTGTTTTTAAATCTTTTCTCGATAAATTCCTGGGCTGCATCGGATACTGGAATCAGACCCTCCATAAGCATAGCAGCCATCTTCGGAATCAGGACCAATACAGATCCAAGAATGATGCCCAGGGTCAATATTCCCTTTAGATCATACCCTGCACCAATACCAATGAGCAAACCAATAATTGTACCCATGAGTATAGGCTCGCCAAAAAGACCAAATCTCTTTTGAAGCTTCTCCGCATCGAGGTTTACCTTATTAATCCCTGGTATATAGTCTAATATCTTGTTCAATATGATGGCGATGGGAACATAGGCTCCCGAAAAGCCGTGGGGCAATGAAACACCAGGTAAGCCATTATATTTTTCCACGCCTGGCGCTGTTAAATCAGCAATAACCATTACAATAATCATGTTTAAGCCAGCTGCCACGAGTCCCCACGTAGTACTATTGGTTGCACCTGCTACCAAAGCCCCTGTAAAAGCAAAGTGCCAGTAGTTCCAAATATCAATATTTACGGTTTGTGTTGTATTGGTAAGCAACATGATTACATTGATGGCCAATCCGATAGGTATGATCAGCGCTCCTACCTTTGATGCGAAGGCGATGGCTGCTGCTGCAGGCCAGCCCACATCGATAACGGTTAACTCCAAGCCTAGCTTGTGTACCATTTCTTGCGCCGCAGGTCCTAAATTTCCTCCAAGTAATCCAATAACCATATTAAGTCCAACAAATCCTACCCCTACTGTCAACCCTGCCCTTAGGGACTTTCCAAACTTAGCCCCCAGCAACAATGCGAAAACAGTGATGATAATCGGCATCATTACTTGTGCACCTAGATTTACAATATAATCTAATACTGCCATAAATCTCCCCCCTTACTTATTAAATGTTAAGCTTTTCAATAATCTCATCCACTACTTTGCCCATCCCTACTCCTGTTAGGAATGCAACACCCATAACAACAGGAATGCTTATTTGACCTGAAACTTGGGTCGTCGCTACAATCAAGTCATAATCATTTGCCTTAGAAACCACTTCTGCCACCTTGCACTGATTGATCGTCACTTGACTTAACTTGCCTCTTTTCTCTAACTCAGTTTTTAATTTATTGGCTGCCATCGTAGATGTACATATACCTGTTCCACAAGCGATTAATATCTTCTTTGCCATTTTTTCACCTCCTTCTATAGCTGTTTTTTATAGGGAATTATTCTTTTATGCTACCCACCATACAATAACCGCTTTGCAGGCTTTCCATCCACTACTCCATAAGCTCTAAAAATATCGCTGCAACTTGGGCTGGGTCTTCACATTGTTTCATTTTCATCAATACATCTTCTTTCTGAATGATGCCCATCAGTTTTTGAAGCATATCCAACTGGGCATGGGATTGTCTAATGGCCATCATGAAGATGATTTCCACCATGACTGTATTTTCAGGCATCCCCATCATCTGGAAAGCAACTGGTTTCTTTAAAATTCCTATGGAAATTGCTGGTATATTGACATGTTCAGCATCTGTATGGGGAATTGCCACCCCAATGCTCATGGTAGGCAGACCCGTAGGGAATTTCTTTTCTCTCTCTTGGACGGCCTTTTTAAAGCTTGGTTTTACAAAATCATATTTCTGAAGATTATCTGCCAGGATGCCCAGTGCGTCCTTTACATTGTCAGCTTCCAATCCAGTGCATATTAATCTTTCATCCATTACAAAAGCTGTAGTAGCCATATGCTCTGCCCCACTCATTCCATTACCTCCCTGATCTGTTCTCCAGTAATGCAATGACATCATTGTAGCTATCTTGCCTTAACAAGTGATGTACATTGTCCTTTTCTTCTAAAAATGTGTATAACTCTTCTACAACCGCTAAACAATTATGGTCTAAGGCTAGCATTAAAATAAGCTTTACCTTCTCCCCATCCCATTCTACCGGCTCAGTTAACCTTCCAAGGGCAATACCGGGTTTTATTACATAGCTAGGATCTGCATGGGGGATTGCAATCCCCTTCCCTGTATGAGTCGATCCCAACGCTTCCCTTTCTATAATCCCCTCTATGAAGTTCTCCTTAACATATCCATTTCTAAAAAGTATCCCGCTTAATTGAGATAATATCTCTGTTTTCTCCTTACCCATTAAATCAAGAATCATGATTTCTGGCTGCATCATAGCTTTGAGCCTTTGAAAAACTTTTTTTCCTATATCATCTTTCTGTTTAATTTTCTTGCTCTCCAGTATGTGTTTTAGCCGTTGAAGTCCTTGTCCTCTCGCAATATCTTGTAACGATATATAATCTACATTCTCTATATTGGGATTTATCGTTCCCACAATGGCAAGGATCTCATATTCCTCTTGTATATCATGAATAATATGATGAATATTTGCGTCAAGGGCGCCAATGGGAATAATACGAATTTTTTTCCCATATTTTCCGGTTGCGTTCTCCAATAATGCTTTGATTTTCTGGGCAGATCCTTGACCTGTGATACAAATCGCAATAATCACGCCTTCCCTGTCTTTAGATGGTTTTTCAGCATTTTGCTGAGTGTCCATGAGTCTGCTGATATATAACGGCTTCTCTTCCAGCGTATCCGCGATCTCATCTAGATTGGCATCGGGAAGCATCGCTCTTCTGACAGCTTCAATCACCATCACCGTATCTGTTCGGGTTAAACTCCTGGTCTTGATACCTGTCTTCTGGGTAATCAGTTCTCCAAAAGTAATCAATGATCCCATATCTACCAGCAAAAGGGTACCTTTCCCTTCGTCATTGTCTTTCACCGTATCTATGGCCCTATCTAAAGCATCCTCTGGACTCTCATCCAGTGTCATTTCAATCGCTCTAGCATGATTCACCCCTAACAGTCTGTTGGCCACATCCGCCATGCCACTGGCCACATTTCCATGGGATATGATGACCACACCAACTCTGCCTTCTTCTGCTCCCTGTTTCTCTTTTGTCATCATCCTTAAATACATGGTAATAAAGCCTGCTTCATCGTCCGTCAATCTAATATTAAATTCATCTTCTATAACGTTGACCATTTCCTTCGCCACTGTAAATTCTTTCTTATATTCTTCTTTGATTTTACTTAATTGGGGATTTTTCACCATTTTCCCTTGTTTAAATCTCTCAATGGTTGTGCTTAAGTGAACTGCCAAGACATAATATAAATTTTCAGCACCTACCCCAAGCTTTCTTTTGGCGATGCGTATGATCTTTTCTACCACACTGATTACTTCTATGCCTACAATCTTGATTAAATCTTTTTTCTCTAGGGGCCTAACATTGTCTTCCACCTTTTTTACTAGTTTTTCCAATCGTTCTTCCATTTCACTGCCAATGATATAATTGATTACTTCTTGATTCATATCTTGATTCTGGAGATCTGCGTATCGCTGTTCAATATATTGATAGATTTCATTGGGGAGTATGTAGACATTTTCTTTGATTAACTCTTTATATGGCTTGTTATCAGGATAAGCAATAATATCGGCATTTCCCGTGAGACGTTCAATTTCAGGTCTATTGGTTTGAATCTTTAATATACCCTTTTTCGAATTTGAAGGAAGTTCTTCCATACCGATTTCCATGATCTTTGTTTTTAAAACAACTCTGTTTAGGAAACCTCGTGCACATGCCACCTGAATATCACTTCGTAACTGCCCGATATTTCCTGGACAATCATATAGTAGAAGAGAACGTAATGCTTCGTTGCTGATCTGTATCGCAACCTGGGTTCGGTAAGCTTCTTTTCTAAAAAATTCTTTGATGATATCTAATCGCTCATTCAAGGACCGCATGCTTAAGGGTGGTAACTCTATCATCATTGGAATTCTTCTGCGAAAGGTTATCAAAAGCATGGAGTCTGGATTCTCCGTAGTAGCTGCAATGATGGTAACCTGTACTTCCCTTTCTTTGTCGGTTTCTCCTAATCGCCTAAATTTCCCCTTGTCAATGAGATAAAACAATATTTCCTGCCCTTCATGGGGTAATCTATGAACCTCATCTAAAAACAATATACTTCCATTGGCTTTTTCTACAAGGCCTTCCTTATTTGCATCAGCACCTGTAAAAGCGCCCTTCACATAGCCAAATAATTGCGCCATGAGTAACTGAGGATTATCGGCATAATCTGCACAATTGAAAACAACAAAGGATGCATTCGATTGAATTACTTTGGATTCTTTGGCAAATTCATACATAGCTGCCGCCAGTTCACTTTTCCCTACTCCCGTGGCCCCTAATATCAATGTATGAAGTCCATGGGGTGGATATAGTATTGCTGCCTGAGCCAGTTGTATACAAGTCTTTAAGCTACCTTCTGATCCAATAATGTTGGAAAAACCGCGATACTCTATGGTCTTCGCCGGTTCCGCGAATTCCATTGCTTTTCCCATATGCTTCATGCTTTCTTTCTCATGATTCTTACTTTTCTTATTATGTTCCTCTGCCAACTCTTTTCGATATTCTCTTATGGCGTATCTCGATACATCGAAGCCCTGATGTATAATTCTCTTTGTCAACTCCCGTTCAGAAATATTCTCATTTTCCTTTAGCAACTTTTCTATACATTTCATTAAAATTGGTTTTCTGCGTTCTCTGGAATCTGGTACGCCAATTTCATTTCTAAGAAGCGTGATGGATTCTCTACGGCAATGAAGAATCTCAGACAGCTGTTCATCTGTTAATGGGTTCTTTCTATCTTCTTTATGAATTAGTTCTTTTACCCGTTCCCTCATAAGCTTCCTCCTAACGTAGTTATTTAGCAATATTCATGCCAATTTCCCTATGGTTTTTTGCTCGCTCTAAAAAAGAAAACGATTCCAATGTTTTCAGCCATTTCGTTGATTGAAACTTTTACTTTTCATGCCATGAATCCTATGGATCCCTCTTCATCATACGTTTTCAACCACAGTGGTATATTTTGTCTTAGTATCTTTATGCCCTTCTATCTTCTAAAATGTCCTTTATTTTTTGATATAAAAGCTCCGCTAAAATTCTATGCTGATAGTTTATGATATTCCTCTGCACAACTCATGCACAGGGAATCAAAGTCGTAGTTTCCTGCATACCCGTAGGGGTGGACGCCCCTGTCCACCCGCCAATGTTCTTGCTTAAACCAACGGACGGACAGCATCGTCCATCCCTACAGAAATCAGTATAACGCTTTAGCAGAACCAACATAAGAAGAGAGACAGATGGATTTCTCCATCTGTCCCTCTTTATCAATTCTTTTTCTTCAAGAATTGATCTTGCTCTCCTTTTACCTGCAGACAAATTTTAGAGCATAAACCCATTCCTATAAAAAAAGAAGTGGTTTATGCTCTATCATCTATAACAACCTATCCTGTAATTTTCTGAGCTGAAGGATCAAAGAGTCTTGATCCAGCGCTACCATATCATAGGTAATGATTTCACCTTTTTTTACATCCTGCTTTAATAAAGACTTCTGGTTGATTAATCCCAAAGGAAGAGCGCCACATTCCTTCGCACGAATAGCGCTTTCTATGGTTCCATATACTGTATATCCACCAATTCCATCTAGATACTGGCCTGCCTTCAAATCCTTTTTTGCAATGGCAATGGTTTCTGATACTGGCGCTCCCAGAGGTACAATGGTGGACTGATGATCCAATACAGCTTTCACTGCAGACAAAGGTGTTTCTAAGCTACAAAGATGGTAGGGCCTATATAGTACATAGTTTGGTCCTGGCCCCATGCTCAAATATTGCATTTCCCGATTTACTTCTGGTAATCGGCTCGTGACAATGACAAAAACACCTGGCGCTACGCCATTTACATAATCCACCACGCCATATTGCCTTAAGATGCCGCCTTCTTCTTTTAATCGAAATATTTCAGGCAAAACCGCTACATTGGCAGATGGTCCATGTCCTCCCCTTATATCCGCAACAAACCCGGTTGCATTGGACATAGCCGTCATCTCAACCATGGTTTTTGTACCATCTTTAAATGCAGTCAGCATCTTAGGGCTAACCCCACGCCTATTTGCTTCCTCCAAAACAGTGTCAGGATTGCATCCATAATCAAGCTTGTTGTTTTTGCCTTTTCCGATCACCCTAACTTCAAATCCTAAGGCATCGGCAAAATCATATAGTTCTTTCACTGCACCCGGCTCATCTCCCGCCGAGCCTGTATAAACTACATCAGCATTATCTGCTAGCTTTTTCAATAAAGGACCGATGACAATGTCTGTTTCTACATTCAGCATAACAATATGTTTTTTGCTGCCGATGGCATCCATGGCAACCCTAGCACCTACCTCCGGAACGCCAGTGGCCTCAATGACTACATCAAGACCTTCCGCCTTTGCAGCGATTTCTACATTGTCTGTCACCACATATTTTCCCATTTCCATCCAATATTGCGCTTTCTCTAATGACTCAACAAATTTGATCTCATCCTTGGATAAACCTGCATTTTCATAGGCTTTTATCGCATGCTCGATCTTTATATCTACCACAAGAGCTGGAATGATGCCCTTCATAAGCATCATCTGACTCACCATTCCCTTGCCCATCTGTCCGGCTCCTACGATACTTGCATGTATCTTTTTTCCCTGTCCTTCCAGTTTCATTAATTTTTCATTCAAGCCAAGCATATTCCCACTCCAGTCCATTATTTGTATTGAATTTCCAGCAAATCTCCTACTTTTATCTCGGGAATCTCTTTCCCTTGTAGTTCAATACATCCTGGTAGGTCAGCCTCTGTCTTTCCTGTAAATTTTAACGTGCAATGACCCATCAGCTTAAATGTCTTATTCGCCTCATCTCCAACTGCTGTAACAACGTATTTTTCCCCTGAAAGCACAAGAATGTCACCCGCTTCAATATCTCGAAGAAATTCTTCTATTGTATGAAGTATAGATATCTCTGCCAACGCTGCTGGCGCATTTTCGTTAAAAAGTATAATCATCTTTTCATCTAAAAAGCTCAATGCCATTGCACCAATGCCCGTAATAATGGATTGATATTTCATATCCTTCCCCCTATATAAAAGTTATCGGGATAATGAGGTGGTATGCCTCCTCCAGCAGACATACCACCTTAGCACATCAATATAGTCCAATACTAAATGCGAAGGCAATCAGTACAGACAGTGGTCCAGTAATCAATCTGGAAATTAGGATAGCAGGCACACCTATTTCTACGGTTTCCGGCGCTGCTTCTCCTAAACTCAAGCCTACAGGAATAAAGTCACAACCAACCTGCGGGTTGATGGCAAACAGGGCTGGTAATGCATATTGAGGTGGTATGCTTCCCTTGCCAATTTCGACACCTATAAGTACGCCAACAACCTGAGCAATGACTGCACCTGGCCCTAGCAATGGTGATAGAACAGGAATTGCGCATACTACCGAAATCACCAATAGTCCTGGTAATGTTCCTGCAAAGGGCGAAATCGTATTTGCAATCCAATCGCCGATCCCTGATTTCAGAATAATACCAATGAGCATACTTACAAACGCCATAAATGGAATGATGTTTTTAATGACCTGATCTATGGTCTCCCTACCGGCTTGATATAATTTTCCTACAACATTTCCTACACCTTTCCCCATCTTCGTAAGAAAACTACTCTTAGCCTGTTTGCTAGATCGGATCTCCTGCGGTGGTTTTACATCATGGATTGTCTTCTCTTGTGGAACAATATCTGCTATTCCTTCATATACAGTGATATTTTCTTCCTTTACCCCAGAAACATATATATCCTCTGTAATAAATTGGGCCAATGGCCCTGATTGCCCAACGGGCGTCAAGTTTACTGTAAAGATTCTTTTCTTAGGATATACACCGCACCTAGCTGTGCCACCACAGTCTACTACTACGACTGCAATTTCATGATCTGGCACACCTGTATTGAATCCATCTATAGGCGTCCCGCCTGTTAACTCCGCAATTCTCTGAGTCACAGGATCAATTCCTCCGCCTGTTATAGATACCACCTTGTTTCGCGTTTCTGTTGGCTGAATGATCAAAGGTCCTCCCCAACCGCTGCTTCCCTTCACAATCTTTACTGGCTTATACATCCTCATCCCCCCTTATGCGCTAGGCTGATTACTTTCTTTTAATGTCTTTTGCTTCATCATGATGGCTGTAATTCTTTCTGTTACAATACCTCTGATAAAGATCACAATCACACCTACGAGGAAATAGCGTACAGCAAGCTGGCCTAGGGGCAAGCCCAGTTGTTCAATCCCTTGGGCAATTCCCATGTAGACAAACAATTCACCTGCATTGGCATGGGGAAACAACCCAGTAATTGGGTGTACAAAAGATACGGCTGCATCATAAAAAGCAGGTTTGTATCTTTCTTCAAGGAATTTACCAAAGGAATAGCACATTGGATTCGTTAGAAAAAATACGGCAAGCACCGGAAATACAGTATACCTTGTAATAAAATTCTTTGATGCCGCCTTTGCTACCCGATGAACCTTTTCCTCACCAATAATTTTGATTAGCGCATTCACAGCCGTAATAAGTACGATTAACGTTGGTAAGATTCCTGTCATCAAACCTATAAACACTTCTCCACCTTTGTTAAATAATCCAATAAAACCTTCTGCTAATCCTGCCAGTGATTCTAGCATCATTCCACTCCTTTCCCTCTTGACATTTTTAAAAGGCTACGAAATATCACTCCCTTTCCTTTGATGTCCTATCATCTGCTGGTGTGTACTGCAACTTACTTCATCACCAATTTGCACTCCAATTGTTCTATTGCCTGCCTCATTGCCCTTACTCCTATTTTGTTTTGTCGTGTTTCATTTTCCGCTTTTAATTCCTTAATAGATACGCCCACTATATCTGGGATTTCTATAAATCGTGTAAACACTGTGATTCCCTCCATTTTTTCTCCTTTGACTATTTTTCCAGTTTTATCGCAGACAAGAATTGTAATATTTCCAGCCCTTATACGTCCTTTTTCCACACCGATCCCAACGATGCCCGCTTTATTCAGTATATGAATTCGATCTCTATAGTTCTTGATTTGCCAGTAGGATAAAACTCCTTGAAGAATCAGCAATCCAAAAGCAAATATAAATATCTTTTCCATCCAAAACCTTCCCCCCTATCGTTCTAGAAGCTTTCTACCGCAGGAATAATTTGTAACAAGAATATTAATATATTTTCCCTGAATGGCTCCTATTATGGCTTCTGCCTTTTCACACCCACCGGCAACGCCTAAAACCTTATTAATTTTTCTTAACCGTTCAATTTCAATGCCAAATACATTTCTATTAAAATCAAATTGATCTGTATTCCCATTAATGTCATAAAATTGCAGGCATATATCACCAACCGCCTTTTTCTTTTCAAAAATTCGAATGTCCTCTTCTTGAAAATAGCCCGTAGCCATCATCGTTGATCTTTTATCTGTTGGGACACCAATGCCCACAACAGCCAATTCAATGGCATTCATATCTTTCATAATCTGCTGAATGCTTTTATCCATCTTTAAATTGGATTTGATGCTTTCATTGGATAGTACCGCGGGTGCATGGAGCAGCCGAACTTCACCTCCAAATACTTGAGCTAAATCCCTCACGATCTGATTTGGATGGATATCTATCCAAACTTGCCCTACACCACCAATTAAGGGTATAAAGGTTACATTCAGTCGATCATTTTGTTCGATAAAATTTGAAATTTCTTTTATGGTAGTTCCCATGGAAACACCCACGATATCTTGATGTTTCAAAGTTCTTTCCAGATATTTGGCTGCAGCCTTTCCCAGTTCTGCCTTCTGTCCCTGGGAATTGGTTTTGTCATCCACTATAATTACTTCCTTTAATCCAAACTTTTTCTCCAGCTGCCTTTCCAAGTCTTCATAATTCCCTTGGGAGTTTTGAACAATCTTGATCTCAACAATACCTGTGTCCTTCGCATGCTTCAATATCCGAGAAACTGTTGGTCTAGATAGCCCCAAGATATCAGAAATTTGTTGCTGACTAAAATGTTCTTCATAATAGAGCATGCAGCATTTGGTCATTAAACGAATATCATGAATTACCTTTCTCATAACCAATCTCCTTTTCCCTATTTTTACATTTGTTCAGTAGTAGAACATTTTTCTTAATACAATGTATATTAAAAACGCTTTCGCAATATTAACAGAATATTTCAAATTTTAATAGTTAATTTATTAACATTTCATGCTATTTATTTTCTCATATATAGATAAAGAGCCGTTGTCTATGTGACAACGGCTCTTTATCTTTTTCTCTTATAATTCAAGATGGCTTCAGCTGCTATTAAATCCTCTGGTGTTGTGATCTTAATGTTTTCATAATCTCCTTCCACCATCTTTATTTTTATGCCCATGTGCTCTACCAGCATTGCATCGTCTGTGCCTAAAATCTCTTGGCTAATAGCAAACTCATGGGCCTTTAAGATAATCTCTTTTTGAAAAGCCTGGGGTGTCTGAGTAATCCATACATCCTCTCGCTTGGGCGTATAGCTTACAAAACGATCTTTGCCCATAATTTTTATGGTTTCTTTGATCGGCACCCCTGCTGATGCTGCACCATACGCTGACGCCCCATGGATACAACGTTGAATAACTTGCTCTGTGATCAGTGGCCTTGCGCCATCATGGATCAAAACGATGCTAGTCTCCTTATCTATGGCCATAAGACCATTATAAACAGATTCTTGTCTTTCTTTTCCGCCTTTTACTAGACGCTTTATCTTTGTATACTTATATTTTTCTATAACATTTTTCCTACAGAATTCTTGCTCGTCTTCATGTACCACCAAAATGATCTGTTGAATCAAGGTGCATTTTTCAAAGGTACTGATCGTATGGGCAAGAATAGGCCTATCCTTTAAGATCAAGTACTGTTTGTTCGATGCTGCATTCATTCTTTTCCCTTGTCCCGCTGCTAATATGATGGCTGTATTCATCGGTGGATACTCCTTTTCTTTCCATGCTGCTTTCTATTATACGTAATCTTAACGCTTTTCTCAATACCTACTGCCTTAGTGTATGTAATCTTATCTTATACTATAGAGAAGCCCAGCATAAGCTGGGCTTGTATGAATGAGTATATTATATTATGCCGTTTTATCAACCATTGACTTTGGTTTTGCGAAGATCATTCTGCCTGCCGCTGTCTGAAGAACGCTGGTTACTAAAACACCCATTGTCTCACCAATATGCTTTCTTCCGCCTTCCACAACAATCATGGTTCCATCATCTAGATAAGCAACCCCTTGACCAGATTCCTTACCCTCTTTAATGACCTGAACAATCATTTCCTCACCCGGCAACACCACTGGCTTCACTGCATTGGCCAGTTCATTGATGTTTAATACTGGTACCCCTTGCAGTTCTGCAACTTTATTCAAATTGTAATCATTTGTGACCACTTTTCCATTCATGAACTGAGCAAGTTTAAGAAGCTTGATATCTACCTCTGCCACATCCTCAAAATCCTTATCTGTGATCTGTATCTGAATGTTTAATTCCTTTTGAATTCGATTTAAAATATCTAAGCCCCGTCTTCCTCTATTTCGCTTCAAGCTATCTGACGAATCAGCGATATGTCTTAACTCTTCCAATACAAACTCCGGTATTACGATAGGTCCCTCAACGAAACCTGTTTTCGTAATATCTGCGATTCTACCATCAATAATTACGCTGGTATCAAGGATTTTAGGCGGGCTCTTATACTCGACCTTTGTCGTAGTCTTTTCCTTTGTTACAGCACTCTTCTTGAACACAGATGTTAAATTACTTAAGTCATCCCTCTTCTTCGTGGCAATGCTCACACCTAGGTATCCCAAGAATACGTATAATATGATCGATAAGATCATTCCTAAAAATGGTATCGGTATGCCCAATAAAAGTTGGCTTATCAAGTAGGCAATGAACAAACCAATAATTAATCCCATAGAGCCAATAATAATGTCCGTCGTTGGAATTTTTTGCAGTTCGCCCTCTACCCAATTTGCTGAATCCAAGCCTTTCTCCATCAGCCATGGAGTAATAAGAAAAAATATGATTCCACCGGCAATTGCCCCTATACCATTTGCCACCAATTCCATAATCGGTGTAATCTGGGGTACTTCTATCAATTGCTGCATCTCAACGAGTCTCATGAGAAGCATCGCTAACGCATAACCTGCTGAAGCCCCTGCTAAGGTTAATGCTCCCCGTATTATTCTATTGAACATGCTTTTTTCACCTCCTATCTAGAAATTATAACCATGGTATCTTTATTTTATAACTAAAATACCTTGGTTTTCAATAGGATTTGTATTTTTTGGTAATTTTGCCCTATCGTTTTTCTTATACCCTTAAATAGATGAAACTAGACAATTTTTTTATATCATTTCTGTTTTTTTATCGTATAAGAAAGTACACTTTCTTATACGATAAAAAACGAAGCGTCTACAGGACGCTTCACATTTATTTATCTTATTGAACCGCCTCGTTGATGAGGATTTCTGCAGCTTGTTCTTCAATACCTCTTGCTAAGACTAACTCGCTGATCAATATCTGTTTTGCATTGTTTAGCATTTTCTTTTCTCCTGTAGACAATCCTTTTTCCTTATCCCGGAGCATTAGATTTCTCACCACAGCAGCTACTTCATATATATCTCCACTTTTGATTTTGTCTAGATTGGCTCTATATCTTCTATTCCAGTTTTTGGGCATCTTTGATGTATCATCACTTAGTACAGCCATCACTTGCTCTACCTCATCCAAGGATATAATATCTCTCAAGCCGATATCTCCCACATTATCCAGAGGAATCATTACCTTCATCTCACCTAAAGGCATTTTCATAATATAATATTTCCGCTTTTTCCCGAGTATTTCCTTTTCTTCGATAGCTTCGATAACTCCAGCTCCATGCATCGGATAAACTACTTTATCGCCAATATTAAACATGTAGCAAACCTCCCAAATTATACATTGCCTCATATTAAGTATACAAAAACCAGGGAGTGTTGTCAAGAAATAAATATTTTATCATATGGTTTATGCATTGTCAATCACCTTCATTCACATTTCTTTCATGAACTTCTACTACCTTTTTTCAAAAACTTATATCTATTTTTATTTCGCTCATTTTCTTTTTCTGTGGTTTATTTTGCATATTGCATTCTATCGCTTTTTTCTTTCCATTCTAGTTATTATATGGTACAATTAACTCGTAAAAGGGATATGCTTCTCAATTTATTTTATTGAGGTGATTGATATATGAAGGATTCAATTTGTATAAAATTTCAACAAGAAGTTGCTAATGTCCTAGTGCGTCACAAGAGCGTATTAGATATCGTCACAAAGTATCAAGAAAGCTGTGCCAAAGTAAACCGTGCCATTGTAAAATCTGTAACCAGCTGTGGCTGCATTCAAATAGATGCAAAGAAACAGGATGCGCCAGATGCTATTTCCTATGAAGAGCTAAGCCAGTACATGTCTAATCATATTTCTGGCGAGTTATGTGATATCTGTAAGGATAAGATCGAGAAGGAATTAGCGAATCATTTATTCTATATGGCTGCTATTTGTAATGCTTTGGATTTAGACATGGCATCTATCATGCAAACTCAAGCCAAGCATTTAGAAACCTTAGGCAAGTATAGTCTTTACTAGAATATGATCATTTAAAAAACACCAATGAAAACCATTGGTGTTTTTTATTATCTTCCCTACCTGAGATGGCGATCCATCAACACTTGCTCCTGGACACGCCTTAATCCTTCTTTGATCGTCCTAGCCCGGATTTCTCCGATTCCTTCCACATCATCCAGCTCCTCAATAGACGCCTTCAATATCCTTTGAAAATCGTTAAAGTGAATGACTACATTTTGAATTACAGACATAGGCAGTCTTGGAATCTTACTTAACATTCTATAGCCCCTTGGTGAAACAGGTGTGTCTAGTAAGGCATTCAAGCCGCCACTGTAGCCTAATACCTTTCCAATATTCGTCAAATCTAAAAGTTCCTCTGAAGATAGGTTTTTAATCTGCCTAGAAATGGTATTATAATCTACGCCATCCCCATGGATTCTATAATCTTCAATCACATACTTCCCATCTTCTTTCACATTGGCCAGCAGTTCTTCCAATTGCATGCTCACCAATCTGCCCTCATTTCCAAGCTCTGCAATATACTTGTCTATCTCCGTTACAATTCTCATCACCATTTCGGTTCTTTGGAGCACCGTGGTCACATCATAGATCGTCACCAAGTCCTCAAACTCTAATGCACTGAGGTTTGTCATGGCTTGATCCAGTACTTTTTTGTATTTCTCTAATGTTTGGATCGCTTGATTCGCTTTGGTTAAGACCTTATTTGTATCTTGAAGTATATACTTGGAATATCCCTTGTAAATTGTTATGATGTTTCTTCTTTGAGAAATGGAAATTACCATCTGCCCCGTCTGTCTTGCAACTCTTTCCGCGGTTCTATGGCGAATACCTGTTTCAGAAGATGGTATAGATGGATCCGGGATGAGCTGTGTATTGGCATATAGAATCCGTTTTGCATCCGCACTCAATATAATTGCACCATCCATTTTTGCTAATTCATATACATAAGCTGTAGAAAAATCTATATTAATATAGAATCCACCATCTACTAGACTCATCACTTCTTCGTTGTCTCCAATAACGATTAACCCCCCAGTTTTTGCCCTTAATATGTTTTCTAAACCTTCTCTTAAAGGCGTGCCCGGCGCTAATAACTTAATGGAGCCCGTAATTCCTTCTTCCTTCATCCTATCATCACGCACCAATTGTCTGCCCTCCCAATTCTATACAAAATGCCATTACATTATAATATACCCATTTATTGAATTCCAAGACCATTTTTTATCCTATTATCAAAATTTTCCCAACCACATCAAAGAATTCTTTTTTGTATATCCTTCTTTATTCTCCAATTATAGCATGTTTCCTTCGTCTGTATCATTTATTTTTTAGCACCTCAAAGCTTCCTGTCTTTTTTACTCCGGCTTAAACAGCATGGCAATCGCATCCTTTAGAGAGTCTGCTCCAAAAAGCTGGATAGGATCGTTGATTTGAAGCTTTCGTCCACTTTTCCCTGGTAAAATGCATTTCTGAAATCCCATTTTTGCTGCCTCTTTGATCATTTTCTCCCCGTTGGAAACAGGCCTTAATTCCCCAGTTAAACTGATCTCCCCTATGGCCATGGTCGTTGTTGTTGGTATCGGTAATCCCCGCATGCTGGAGTAAATAGCCAGGGCTACCCCTAAATCCGAGGAGGTTCCCTCCAGTTTTAGCCCACCTACCACATTGACGTACACATCTTGATTGGTCAAAGGCAAACCGACCTTTTTTTCCAATACGGCAATAATCAAATTCAGTCGATTCAAATCAATCCCAATAGCTGTTCTCCGGGCAAATCCCAAGTTCGTCGGAGCCACCAATGCTTGAATCTCAACCAATAACGGTCTCGTTCCCTCTAAGCTGCAGATGGCAATAGCACCTTCCACATTAGGAGTCAAACCCTCTAAAAATATGGCCGATGGATTCCCTACTTCTACCAACCCCTCTTCCTTCATTTCAAATACACCGACTTCACTGGTTGTGCCAAATCGATTTTTTACCGCACGAACCATTCTAAACTCGGCAGTTCTTTCCCCTGTAAAGTGGAGCACGGTGTCTACTAAATGTTCTAGAATCCTAGGGCCTGCCAATTCTCCAGTTTTGGTCACATGGGCTACGATAAAGATCGGTATATCCTTTGTTTTACCGATTCGCATCAGGTTGTTGGCACACTCTCTCACTTGAGATACGCTGCCTGGCGCCGACGTCAAGTCTGGCTTGAACAAGGTTTGAATCGAATCAATTACAATAAATACAGGATTCAGTTCTTCTATATAGTTTTCTATCACATCAATATTGGTTTCCGATACAACCATCAGACGATCAGAGACAGCCCGGAGTCGTTCTGCCCGCATCTTAATCTGCTCTTCAGACTCTTCTCCAGACACATATAAGACAGTACCATACTGATCCCCAATAGTGCTGCTAGCCTGTAAAATCAAAGTAGACTTACCAATTCCTGGTTCTCCTGAGATCAATGTCAGTGAACCCTTTACCAGCCCTCCACCCAATACTCGATTCAACTCTCCAATATGAGTATCTAAACGATCATAGGTACTTGACTGAATGGCCTTCAGAAACTGAGGCTTTGATGAACTGGTTAAAGTAGGGGACTTTTTATAAGCTTGTCCCTTATCTTCTATCTCTTCAACCATAGAATTCCACGTTCCACATGTGCACTGTCCCATCCATCTAGGACTTTCATATCCACAGGACTGACAAACAAAAACTGTTTTACTTTTTTTAGCCATTTCTTCCTCCCACTATTTTCCCCTACTTGTCATATGCTCTTTTCTACTCTGATTGTATCTTTTTGGTATTTTCCCGTCAATGCTATTAAAATCCCAATTTCTATCAATAGACAAAATAAAGAGCTCTATAGGGGTGTACCCCATAAAGCCCTTATTCATAGATCTGTATACCTTCCTGATCATGTTCTAAAATCTTCACATACCAGCCACCCTCCATGGCTGATAGAAAATCATTCATTTCATCTTCAAATCGAATATTGTTTCGTTCAATCATTGCCATGAGGGTAGAACCTGATCCACTGATAACCTCCGTTTTGGAGCCTAACGCCTGGGCCTTCTGAAATATTGCCTCCAATCCAGGTATTAGCCCCATTCGATAAGGCTGATGAATTCTATCACCAGTGGCAACCCTCAGTTTTTCCAGTTCTCCATTTTGCATGGCTGCCACCAGCAAAGCAGTTC
Source organism: Anaerosolibacter carboniphilus (assembly GCF_014205875.1). Lineage (GTDB taxonomy): Bacteria > Bacillota > Clostridia > Peptostreptococcales > Thermotaleaceae > Anaerosolibacter > Anaerosolibacter carboniphilus. The sequence continues at coordinate 57,866 of NZ_JACHEN010000023.1, read as the reverse complement.
TGGATATATTAAAAATACAATCCTTCTTGGAGTAATGATCTGGAAGCACTTTTCTTGCTTCCCCAGTGGATACGGTAAACTCTGGAATCATCAAAGCAAAACATAAACTCTGTGGAATACTTATCCTTGTGTATATTACCTGATCTCCCTCATGAATCGAAGCGACCATGCCGCCCACCAGCGCAGGTACTATGTTATCGGGATGACCTTCCAATTCTGTGCCGATCCGGATCATATCTTCAAGTCCTAGTCGTTCACCCATGGCCCTATTGGCAATGACTATGCCTGCTGCAATACAAGCCGCACTGCTTCCCAAGCCTCTGCTAAGGGGGATATCTATCTTATGAGAGATCACCCTAACCCCGTATTTCTCATGATGATATTCATGAAACAGTCTTTGGATGGTCGTGTAGATTAAATTCTCTCCCAAGGGAATATCATCACACCCTAGCATCTCTATACCTGATTCAATCGTCTCTATTCGAAACTCGTTATACAGCTTTAATGCCAGCCCAAGAGCGTCGAAACCAGGTCCTAGGTTAGCCGTTGTTGCTGGTACACGTATATGATAGGTCATCGTTCTCACAATCCTTATCCTATGATTTCCTTCTCAATTAAACCAAAATCCGCCTTTAATTCTTTGATAGAACCACCAAGTCCTACAGCAGTATCAGGATCTTTGAGTCCATTGCCTGTTAAAACGCAAACAACCTTTTTGCCCTTCTCCAGTTTTCCTTCTTTATACAATTTGTAGATACCTGCGATAGATATACAGGAGGCAGGCTCTGCAAATATACCTTCTCTACTGGCTACCATGCTGTAGGCTTCAAGAATTTCCTCATCGGTAATCTTATGAATCATACCCTCCGATTCATTGAGGGCAGTTACTGCTTTATCCCAACTGGCTGGGTTACCTATTCGAATTGCCGTAGCGATGGTCTCTGGATTCTCAAACACCCGATTCTCCACAATAGGAGCTGCCCCACTGGCCTGGAAACCCAAAAGTTTAGGTAATTTATCAATTTTTCCTTCTGCCTTGTATTCCTTAAATCCTTTCCAGTAAGCGGTGATATTGCCTGCATTACCTACAGGTATAGATAAATAATCGGGAGCCTCTTCCAACTGCTCACACACCTCAAAGGCGCTGGTTTTTTGTCCCTCGATTCTGTAAGGGTTAATGGAGTTTACCATGGTAATGGGATATTTTTCTGAAATTTCCTTTACCATCTGCAAGGCATCATCAAAGTTTCCATCAATAGCTATTATTTCTGCGCCATAAGCAAAAGCTTGAGCCAGTTTCCCCATAGCAATTTTCTTATTAGGAATAATAACGATGCATCGGATGCCCGCCTTTGCTGCAAAGGCTGCTGCTGAGGCTGAAGTATTCCCCGTCGATGCACAAATAATCGCTTTAGCTCCTGCTTCTACCGCCTTGGTAACTGCCATGGTCATTCCTCTATCCTTAAAAGAGCCTGTGGGATTCAAACCATCATATTTCAAGTAGATCTCTAGTCCTGGCATTTCCTTTTCTAGATTCTCTGCTCGAATCAAGGGTGTATTGCCCTCACATAAGGTTACAATAGGTGTTTCCTCCGTTACCGGTAAGTACTTCCTATACTGATGAATTAGGCCATTCCATTTCATGAAGCGATCTCCTCCAATTTCATTATCTTTTTAATGCCCTTAATATATCCTTGTGCTTCTAAATGACGAAGCTTTTCATATCCACTCAATTCGTTCTCTATTTCTACAACACATATAACTTCTCCTTTGTCTTGAGCATCGTCAAACATGAAATTGTTAATGGAAAATAATTCACTTATGCTACCCATTACTTTGTACCGATCATCAGTCTTGATCCTCAGCATCCACTGGAAAGGATTTTCCCACTTATGACAAGGTTGCTTCCTTTCGACGATTACTTTCCCATATTTACCCTTATGGTTTTGAACAATATGGACAATATCACCGACTACCGCGCTGGCAGTAGGTAACTTCCCAGCTCCTTTTCCAATGAACATCATTTCCCCGATGGCGTCTCCTTGAAACATAATCCCATTAAATTCATTGTCGATCTGTCCAAAGGGTCCCTTTTCACTGACCATGACAGGGCGTACCGCTGCAAATATGCCATCCCCTTTTTTCTTGCTAATGGCAAGAAGCTTAATCACACACCCTAGTTTTTTTGCATATTTTATATCTTGTGCATCAATATGGGTGATCCCCTCCACATCGATCTCCTTCCAATCAATTTTCTGATCGTAGGCCAAGGTAGATAGGATGGATAATTTTCTCGCCGCATCATATCCCATGACGTCGGACTCTGGATTGGATTCTGCAAACCCCAAACGTTGGGCTTCCTGAAGAGCAGCCTTGTAGTCCATATTTTCCTTATACATTTTGGTTAAAATATAATTGGTTGTTCCATTGAGAATTGCCGCAATTTGAGAAATGTCATTGGCTGCCAAAGAATCTGTCATAGGCCGAATAATGGGTATGCCGCCTCCTACGCTTGCTTCATAGGCAAAACACACTTGATTTTCACGAGCCAATGCCATAAGTTCTTCCCCATGGGCTGCAACCAAATCCTTATTGGCTGTAATAACATGCTTTTTCATTACCAAGGCTTTTTTCACATATGCATAGGCTGGATCAATTCCTCCCATCACCTCAATCACGATGTCTACCTTTTCATGGATAACATCTTCCGCTTTGTTGGTTAACAGAGGGCTCCTCCCCTTGTGCTTATCTAGATTTTTAACTAAAATTTTAAAAACATTTAAATCGACACCTAGTTTCTGGCGTAGTTTATCACCATTTTTTTGGAGCAGGTCCACTACACCAGACCCAACGACTCCATATCCTAATACTCCAATTGACACCACTTTCCTCACTCCTATTCCATTGCGATTAGCTCTGCTCTCAATACCCCACTTTGATCTTTTAAACTGTTCAACAGTTCATCCATACCTATGATTACGCTGGAAATATCAAAAGTAAGGCTGATATTGGCTGCATTATTGATGGGAATATCCTGATGAATGGTCAAGATATTTGCCTTACAGCTAGCCAAGTGATTCAGTATATTCGATAATATCCCTGGCGTATGATTTAGCAGCAGGGATATCGTCACTTTCTGTCCCGCTGCATGCTCTGATGTAGAAAAAATAAAATCTTTATATTTATAAAAAGTACTTCTACTGATCTCAGCCATTTCTACTGCTTCCGTGACGCCCTTCGCCTTTCCAAGACGGATGAGCTCCTTGGCAAAAAGAACCTTTTCATATACATCTGGTAAGATTTCTGTGTCAATAATTAAAAACTTTTTCTTGCCCATGGTTCCACCTCTTTGTCCGTATTTTAAGCACATTTGTTTTCTTGTGGAAAACTATAGTATTCATAATAACATACTCCTTTCTTGTATACAATATATTTTTACTGTTTTTTTATGTATTTTCTAAAAATATACTAGAGATTAAGATCGTAGGGGCGAACAGTGTTCGCCAGCAGACCAGGAATACTAGCCCGTCTGTCATCCTGAGCATCGCGAAGGATCTTCCTTTGAGATTCTTCACTGCCGTTCAGAATGACAGCAATTATGCATCTATACAGAATTGCGCTCACCACAAATAACGGGCGAACACTGTTCGCCCCTACAGCTATTTCTCAATCTCCATATAAAAAAACTCCCAGGAGTAATCCCAAGATTGGGAGTTCTTCCTGAGAGCTTTTATTATTTTTCCCTAAATACAATCTCTTGATGCTCAACATCCACGAGAATGTTATCATCCTTGCTAATCTTGCCTTTTAACATTTCTTCTGACAATCCATCCTCCACCATCTTCGTAATAGCACGTTTCAATGGTCTTGCTCCATACGCCTGATCAAAACCCTTTTCGGCCAACAGTTTCTTGGCTTCTTGGGATACATCCAGTGAAATGTTCAATTCTTTCATTCGCTTAGATAAATCCTTGATCATCAATTCCACAATCCGCTGAATATGCTCTTCCTCCAATGCGTGGAACACAATGGTCTCATCAATTCTATTCAAGAACTCAGGTCTAAAGGTTCTCTTTAGCTCCCCTGTCACATTCTCTTTCATCTTTTCGTAGGCATCTCTTTTTTCATTTTCTTCATTTCCTGCAAATCCTAAGGTACTTTGCTTTTTAATGGTATGGGCACCCACATTGGATGTCATGATTACCACAGTATTTTTGAAATCTACCATTCTACCCTTAGCATCTGTCAATCGTCCATCATCCAATATTTGCAGCAGGATATTGAACACATCGGGATGGGCTTTTTCAATTTCATCGAATAGGATGACTGAATATGGTTTTCTTCGTATCTTTTCTGTCAATTGGCCACCTTCGTCATATCCCACATATCCTGGAGGAGAACCAACCAATCTTGAGACCGTATGTTTCTCCATGTATTCTGACATATCGATTCGAATCATAGCATTTTCATCACCAAAGAGGGCTTCCGCCAACGCTTTGGACAGTTCTGTTTTTCCTACTCCAGTAGGACCTAAGAAGATAAAAGAACCGATGGGGCGCTTTGGATCTTTCAATCCAACCCTTGCTCTGCGAACTGCTTTAGACACAGCCTCTACAGCTTCCTCCTGACCGATGACACGCTCATGAAGAATGCTTTCAATGTTTAAGAGCTTTTCTGACTCTTCCTGAGCCATTTTATTTACAGGAATACCCGTCCAGTCCGATACAATGGCAGCTACTTCATCTTCTCCCACCGTTGCTTGATCCCCGTGGCCTACACGCCAATTGTTCTTTCGATTTGCCAATTCATCCTTGATTTTTTTCTCTTCATCCCTTATTTTTGCTGCTTTTTCAAAATCCTGACCACTGATGGCCTCTTCCTTTTCTTTTAGCAATTCTTCCAACTTTTCCTCTAAGTCTTTTAGCTCTGGTGGCTGAGTTACAATTTGTAGTCTCACCTTTGATGCAGCCTCATCGATTACATCCACTGCTTTGTCCGGTAAGAATCGATCCCGAATATATCGATGAGACAACTCTGCTGCTGCTCTTAATGCATCATCTGTAATTTTTACCCGATGATGTGCTTCATATCGATCCCTCAGCCCTTTTAGAATCTGGATGGACTCTTCCACCGTTGGTTCTTCTACAGTGATGGGTTGGAATCTTCTCTCTAAGGCTGGATCCTTTTCAACATGTTTTCTATACTCATCCAAAGTGGTAGCACCAATGGCCTGCAATTCTCCTCTTGCCAAGGCAGGCTTTAAAATATTGGAAGCATCAATGGCTCCTTCTGCAGCACCTGCACCAATAATTGTATGCATTTCATCAATAAAGAGAATCACATCCCCTGATTTCCTGAGTTCCTCCATGATCTTTTTCAACCGATCTTCAAATTCTCCTCGGTATTTTGCTCCTGCAACCATAGAAGCTAGGTCTAGGGTGACAACCCGCTTATTTCTTAGTAGTTCGGGTATATTTCCTTCCACAATCCTTTGGGCCAATCCCTCTGCGATGGCCGTTTTACCTACACCAGGCTCACCAATGAGACAAGGATTATTTTTTGTTCTACGGCTGAGGATCTGGATAACCCTTTCAATCTCTTTCTCCCTGCCAATGACAGGATCTAACTTCCCTTCCTTGGCCATCTCTGTCAAATCTCTACCATACTCATTCAATGTTGGCGTTCCTTTATTGTTTGCCATATAATGATTGCCCTCCACGTCCTTGTTGGGAATAGAGTTGCCAAGGAGCTTGATGATTTCGTCTCTTGCCTTTCCAAGGCTTACGCCGCTGTCCACCAATAGTTTCGCAGCGATACCTTCCCCTTCTCGGATCAAACCTAATAGTAGGTGCTCCGTACCGATGTAATTGTGCCCCAGGGCTCGAGCTTCAGAAAAGCTTAATTCAAATACCCTTTTTGTTCTTGGCGTAAAGCCTAACAGTTGGGCACTATCTTCATTTCCTGTACCAATCATGGTTTCAATTCTAGTTTTTAACTCTTTTACACCAATTCCAAGGCTTAGGAGTACCTTTGCTGCAATGCCTTCTCCTTCTTGTAGTAGACCCAGCAATAGATGCTCCGTGCCTACATAATTGTGACGTAGACTTTGCGCCTCCTCTTGTGCGAGGAGAATTGCTTTTTGCGCTCTCTCTGTAAATCTCCCAAACATAGCCATCTTTCACACCTCCAACGATATTTCTTTATTCTCACTCATTGTAGTATTTCCATCAAAATTTCTATTAAGCATTTCTAAAGCATGCCGCCTCTATTTCATGCTTGTAAGCTTTTCTCTAACAATCATTGCTCTGCGAATATCTCTTTCATTGACGCTCAAAGGCTTTCCAGCACTCTTCTGTAAATAGGCTGGTTGCGCCATCACCATCATTTGATTGATGACATTTAGAGAAATTCCTTCGATAATCTTCATGTCTACCGCCAGTCTCAGATCAGATAGAAGCTTCATAAATTCTTGAGAGCTTAATATCCTAGCATTGACTAAGATTCCATAGGATCTATACATTCTGTCCTCCAGCTGGATGCGGTTGCTAGATAACAGCGTATTCCTTGCATCTCTTTCCTTTTGAATAATCTGGAGAGTCACATCCTTTAAGTTTGCGATAATCTCTCCTTCATTCCGTCCAAGAGTCAGTTGATTGGAAATTTGAAATATATTTCCCGTAAACTCAGTACCTTCACCATGAATTCCTCGTACTGCCAAACCAATTTGACTGGCTGCTTGTAGAATTCGATTGATATAGCCTGTCATGGTCAGAGCAGGCAGATGTACCATGACAGAAGCACGAATACCTGTACCTACATTGGTAGGGCAGGAGGTAAGATATCCTAATTCCTCATCAAAGGCATACTTTATATTTCCCTCCAAAACATCATCAATTTTATCTGCAGTATTCCAAGCTTCATTTAATTGAAAACCTGGTAATAGGCATTGAATCCGTATATGATCTTCTTCATTGATCATGATACTTACCGATTCATCCTTGTTCAACAAAACAGCACTTTTCTCTGCCTGATCCACCAGCGCAGCGCTAATCAAGTATTTCTCCACCAATGCCTGTTTTTCCAACTGAGGCAACTCTTCTAATTCAAAACCCTCAAAATCATTTTTCAAGGTGGTATTTCCTTCTAGGATCGCATTTCTTACCTTTTTAATCAACTCTTTGCTTTTATTTTTTGTCAGTGCTACCGGAAAAGGAAACTCTTCTATGTTTCTAGCCAGTCGAATTCTACTGCTGATAATAATATCACTTTCAGGTCCTAGCTGTTCCATCCACTTCGCCATGGTACACCCCTCCCTAATTTTCCTGATTGATTTGGCTTTCTGTCTCTCGGATCTGGTCCCTTAAGACGGCTGCCTTTTCAAATTCTTCACTACGAATTGCTTTTTCTAATTCCCCTTTTAAACGCTTAATCTCTTTTTTCAACCGAATGCTTCCACCAGCCCTTTTGGGAACCTTGCCGGTATGAATCTCACCACCCTGAACACGCTTTACAAGGGGAAGAAGTTTTTCCTGAAATGCATTGTAACAATGGGCACAGCCAAGTCTCCCTAACTGCTTAAATTTCCCATAGGTCATTCCACAATGATCACACTTCGTAGTCTTAATATAATCTACTTTGATGGGTGAATCCTGGATAGAATCCAAAAGCCCTGTTAGAAAATTGTTGATGGTGAAGGATGTATCAAAGGGCACACCCTCACTCTGCTTCGCACATTGCTCACATAAATGGAGCTCCGTTTTTTTATCATTTAATATTTTGGTTACATGGACCGTTGCTGTGTTTTTATTACAGTTCTCACATAACATGCTATTCCCTCCCATTTAAGAAAATCGTTGCCACCATGCTTTTCAATATGTTGGCCCGTATATGATCCTTTAAGTTGATCGGCGTATTAATACTTCGGTCACTGATAGCTGCCAGCATCAATCGCTTCTCTCTTTCAGAAATCAAGTCCTTCTCCATTAATCGATGGATGATGCCCTCTGCCTTCATCTTGCCAATGGCATCTCCAATTTCATCCATCAACATCCTTAAATATTGGTTTTTGTCTACATTCACCTTAACAATTTTGATATAACCGCCGCCACCTCTTCTACTCTCGATCAGATAGCCCTTGTCCACTGTAAATCTGGTCATTAACACATAGTTAATCTGAGATGGTGCACAATGAAAATAATCTGCCAACTCATTTCTTTGTATCTCTACTGCTAGATTGTTGGAATCATTTAATAGTTCCTTTATAAACATTTCGATAATATTACTAAGTCTAGACATAGGCAACACTCCATTTTTGACTTTCTTTGACCTTTCTGATTTTTATTTTAATGAATTCACTTACTGATTTCAAGGTTTATTTTCTATGTTTTTTCACCATATTTTGTTATTTTCTAAAAATAGCTTTCAATTTTTATTTTTCTCTATTTATTTTTACCACTTAATAAAACAGCCAATCATCTGATTGGCTATTTTCCATGTCTATTTTATTTTCATCTGCTAGGAATGCTTATGATTCTTTTTGCGATGAGCAACAATATGATATTTGTCTCCCTCGTTGCTTCCCTTGGGAAGTACTTCAAAACCATGCCTTTCCAGAATGCCAAAAATGTAGCCCGATTGATCAGCATCGAAAGCATCCATGGTAATGACCAATTCATCCTCAGGTCCAATATCCTTGATAATATCTATTAACTTTTCATGGGAATTTACCACTGGCTCTCTGTCATAATTTATATAATGATCACTCATCCTAAAGCCTCCTCTTTTCTTTGATCTTTTTTAGTTTTTGTAAACCCTTAGATATTATTCAATACATTTCTATTTTCAGTATTTCACTGTTCATGCCCAATGAAAAAGACCTTTTCCGAGGTGAAAAAGGTCTTTTTCATATTTCTATTATTTCTCAGCCTTCGCTGATTCAATTATTTTTTGGCTTAGATGCTGAGGCATTTCATCATATCTTTCAAATTTCATGGTAAAGCTGCCTCTTGCCTGGGTCATGGATCGTAAGTCGATGGCGTATTTCAACAATTCTGCTTGTGGCGCTTCCGCAACCACTCTCTGGGTTCCATCTCCAATCGGTTCCATTCCCAAAATTCTACCTCTACGCTTGTTCATATCGCCCATAATGTCACCCATGTATTCCTCAGGAACGACGATCTCTACATGCATGACAGGCTCTAACAATATAGGCTTCGCCATTTCAAGTCCCTTTTTGAAAGCTAAGGATGCAGCAATCTTAAAGGCCATCTCAGAAGAATCCACATCATGATAGGAACCATCATACAGTACCGCTTTAAGATTTACCACGGGATATCCTGCAAGAACGCCTGTATCCAAGCATTCTCTCAATCCCTTTTCTACAGCAGGAATATATTGTCGTGGAACAGAACCACCAAAAATCTCTTCTGTAAATATAAAATCTTCTGTTGCTGGCTCAAAACGAATTTTTACATCTCCATATTGTCCGTGTCCACCAGATTGTTTCTTATGTTTTCCTTGGACATCCGCTTTTCCTTTGATGGTTTCTCTAAATGGTATTCTCTGGTCAGCAAGCTGCACATCGACACCAAATTTATGCTTTAACTTATTGGTGATCACATTGATATGGATATCTCCTTGCCCACCAATGAGGGTTTGTTTTGTTTCAGCATTTCTCACGATCATAAAGGTTGGATCTTCCTCAGTTAATCGATTCAAGCCCACGCCAATCTTTTCCTCATCCCCTTTTGCCTTAGGCTCCACTGCCATGAACAACGTCGGCTCTGGGAATTCGATCTTGTGATACTTGACGGGATGATTCTTGTCACATAGGGTATCTCCTGTGGATGCATATTGCAGCTTGGCAATAGCTGCGATATCTCCTGCAACCACCCTGTCAGTAGGCACTTGGTTCTTTCCTCTTAACAAGAACAGATTTCCTACTTTTTCTACTTCGCCTTTTTCAGGATTAAAGATTTCCATATCTGACTTTAGTTCGCCAGATACTACTTTTAGTAAGGAGATCTTTCCTACAAAGGGGTCTACTACTGTCTTGAACACAAAGGATGAGAATGGTGCTGTATGATCGATCTTTCTTGCAACTGGATTTCCACTCTTTTCGTCAATCCCTTCATAAGGCTTCATATCCTTTGGAGATGGCATATAGTCACTGATCATATCAAGCAATGTGTGGATACCTATATTATTTATCGCAGATCCTACCAGCACAGGCACGATATCTCCGGTCAATACACCTTTACGTAGACCATCATGGATTTCCTGGGTTGTAAATTCTTCTCCACCGAAGAATTTTTCCATCAATACCTCATCACTCTCCGCTACGGATTCAATTAACATCTCCCGAATAGGGGTGATCGCATTCATCATCTCATCGGTAACCGCTATGTCTACACATTCTTTACCGTTATATTCTCTGCCGATCATATCGACCACATTGATAAAGCCTTTGAAATTATTCATTTCACCTAGAGGAATTGCAAAAGGCGCCACTGCCTTGCCAAACGTCTCTCTTAAATCATTCAATAACTTATCAAAATTAACATTTTCCTTATCCATTTTATTAATGAAAATGAACTTCGGCATCTTAAGATCGCTTGTATATTTCCAAACCTTTTCCGTACCAACCTCAATGCCTGATGATGCATCCAACAATATGATGGCCCCGCCGGCCACCCTCAAGGCGCTGCTTACCTCTCCAACGAAGTCGAAATACCCGGGTGTATCGAGGATATTATACTTATGTTCCTTCCACTCAATAGGAATTAGGGATGTACTAATGGATATTTTTCTCGCGATTTCTTCTTTGTCAAAGTCAGATACAGTATTTCCGTCCTCTACCTTTCCCAATCTATTAACGACTTTCGTCGTATACAACATCGCTTCCGTTAAAATCGTTTTCCCGCAGCCGCCGTGACCGATCAGTGCTACGTTCCTTATTTTATCACTTGGATATCCCTTCATATAGCTTCCCCCTCGCTTCATTATTGTTGTAATATTTAGACAACTAGTATTTATACTATTCTATACTTTTCAGAAAATTCCTTTATTATTTCATATTTTGTTATGGAAAAGTTAATTTTTTCACGGAATCATTCTCCTTTTGCTATATATTTCCTATTATTATGCCACGGCACTGGTAGCATATTCATAGATTAGTAAAATTAGTAAGCAATTATTTTAGGAGAACGTTTTCATATTTTTAAAAAATGTAATACCTTCTGTAAAATCTTTATGTTATAATAATTTTGGATGACTTACATTTTTTTTGTAAATTGAGAGGAGGCACCTCAAATGGCAATTCAACATAGACCTGAAATTATGGATCTACAGCCTTATAGGCCTGGCAAACCCATTGCTGATGTAAAAAGAGAATACGGACTTACCCATGTGGTAAAGCTAGCATCTAATGAGAATCCTTTAGGATATTCTGAAAAGGTTGGGGAAGCTATTCGGCAAGCCTTAGATCATTTGAGTTTATATCCAGATGGAAATTGCACAGAGTTAAAAGATGCACTAGCGGCCAAGTTTGGTTTAAAGCCATCTCAAATACTCCCTAGCGGCGGTTCCGATGAAATGGTAGATATGATCTCCAAAGCCTATGTAAACCATGGGGATGAGGTAATTGTAGCAGACGTGACTTTTCCTCGGTACATTTCTACAGCAAAAATGATGGGTGGTACTCCTGTGGTTGTACCTCTGAAAGATTTTACTTATGATTTAGACAGCATCTATCAGGCTATCACCGACAAGACAAAGCTCATATGGCTCTGTAACCCAAACAATCCTACGGGTACCATGTTTGGAGAAAAGAAACTTCTCGAATTTTTAGATAAAGTACCTGGTCATATTATGGTCATTTACGATGAAGCTTACAATGAATACGTAACCAGAGATGATTATCCTAGGGAGGCCTATAAACTCATCGATCGTTACCCTAACGTTCTAGTGATGAGAACGTTTTCTAAAATCTATGGCCTAGCTGCCCTTCGTGTTGGTTATACCATGGCCAACGAAGAGATCATTACTGCATTAAATAAAATTCGGAATCCCTTTAATGTAAGTAGCGTTGCCCAAATGGCGGCCATCGCTGCCCTGTCAGATCAAGATTTCGTATCAAAAGCCTATGCCCTGAACAAAGAAGGAAAAGAGTATATTTATCGTGCCTTTGATGAAATGGGCATCACCTACGCCCCTTCTGAGGCAAATCATATTTTCTTCAACTGTCAGTATGATACCCAGGAAATTTTTAGTGAAATGCAAAAACGAGGAATCATCATTCGACCAATGTTTGACACCTACGCCAGAGTATCCATTGGCACCATGGAAGAAAATCAACTATTCATCCGTACATTGAAAGAAGTTTTCATCGTGCTGGAAGCAAAAAAAGAAGCAGCTTGTGGCTGCGATTGTTGCACATGTAAGTAATGCAAATGGGGAGCCAAAGCTCCCCTCTTATTTTATTCGATAATTCCTGACATCCTTATCACTTCAAGTCCTTTTTTCTCCAACTCCCGAATGAATATATTCAATCCGATGGAATCGCTGGCCATGTGGCCAGCCACAATGACATTTCCGATGTTTTGTTTCTCTACTTCTTCTCTGACGTCCTCTGGTACATGCATGCAGATGATCGTTCCTACACCTGCTTCAAAATAAGCCTTAAAAACATCTGCCCCTCCATTGGTTCCTCCAGCCATCAACACAGCTACCTTTCCTGCATAGTCCCTTTCACTTCCCACACGAATCACTGGTCCTGCTGGCGTATGCTGATATTCATAAATCTCATGCAAATATGTAATCAGGTCTCCTAAAGTAGCCTTGGGATTGTCTTTGATCTTCTCATTGATATGATCCTGGACAAATCTTTCTGTTACAATATCTGCAGGCAGATGAATGTTCATGTAAGGCATTTTTAAAAGCTTCGCTGCAGACCGCACCTTGTCATAATTTCTTGCATGCCCACCTCTTTCCAAAAGGCCAATCTTTTTCTTCAGGAGTTTTTGTCCTTTGTTAATCGGTATCCCAAATTCCATCATTTTATCAATTTGTACGTTTAATACCTTATGGAAGTATACATCTTGTTCTCCTGTATGAGGATGATGGCTAATCACCAAATCTACATTTAGCTCTTTCGCCAGTAAGATTTCTGGAGTTTCCATATCCACGCCAATCAATATCTTTTTAATATTCTCTCCTTCAACAGAAATTCCAGAGTCAAAGGGTACTTCTTCCAGGTTGGCCAGTTCCAAAGCAACATTCATAATTTCAGAAGTATTCATTTCTCTATCGCCCTCTCCATAAAAATTTTATTATATATATTTTATATTTTTTTAAAAATAATAGCAATCATAAATAGGACTATTCACAGAAAAATACGACATAAGATTGAGATCGAATAAAAGCAGTAGGGACGAACAGTGCTCGCCCGCAGACCACTAATACCAACCCAGCTGTCATCCTGAACATCGAGAAGGATCTGTTTTTAATCTTTTAGATGCTTCGCTGCACTCAGCATGACAGTAATTACGATGTTGCCTATAATAGATATTCCCAAATACCAGGCGATTCGTGAATCGCCCCTACAACCTTAATCTTAATCTGTGATATTTATGTTGCATTCTTTATCTAATATGTCTCTATCTATAACATCTTTATCTCAACATGCATAGGATAAAGTGAATAGTGTTAGATCATATCATCCAAGTTTTTTCAGTAAATCCCACCACTCTAATATAATTGAAAGGAGATACATCTTATGCAATATCCTTATTATCCAGGTTACTATATGGATACCGCTCCCTATATGCCCATGTATCCAATATCTTCATATTATCAACGTCCTTCCTTCCGAGGGAATAATACTTCATCCACTCCAACCCTCGCAATAGCCCATCTCAAAGGTGGCCCCTTGGCACCAGATTTAAGAGGCGTGGTCTATTTTAAAGATGTCCCTGGCGGCACAGAGGTCTATGTCCAAGTGGTTGGCCTTCCACCTTATCAACCAGGTAGTAAAGAGAAACCTCCCATTGGGCCCCATGGCTTTCACCTCCATGAAAAAGGTGATTGTACCATCGGTGACCCTGAAAAACCCTTCGAAGCAGCAGGCCAACACTGGAATCCCACCAATCAGCCCCATGGAAATCATGCGGGAGATTTTCCTGTATTGTTCTCAAATGACGGAGTTGCAAAAATGACTTTCTTTACAAATAAATTTAGAGTAAAGGATGCCATTGGAAAAGCTGTAATCATCCATCAAAGTCCCGATGATTATCGTAGTCAACCTGCTGGCGATGCTGGAAAGCGTCTGGCCTGCGGCGTCATTCAGCGTAACGATTAAATGCTTCTCATCCATTTCTATCACACGCTTGCTGGTTTCTACATCCTTTGGGTATAATGAAAGTAGTGATTTTGCAAAATATCTGACATACAAGGGAGGCATCCTCTATGCAGCCAATCATCGTTTTAACAACAAAAACATGACCCCATTGCCATACTGCGAAAGAGTATCTTTCGAGAAAAGGAATTCCATTTATTGAGAAGGATGTTCACCATGATCCTGCCGCTGCAAGGGAAATGACACAGCGAAAAATTACAGGTGTCCCCACTTTTCTCATCGGTGACGAGGCCATCGTAGGCTTCAATCCCGAAAAAATTGAACGCGCACTGAAATTTACCATTCTAGACTGTCCTTCCTGTCGTTCAAGACTAAGGGTCCCTACGAACAAGGGAAGAATCCGGGTCACATGCCCTAGCTGTTCCCATCAATTTCAAATGGAAACATAATAACAGACCTTCCCGATGATCTGGGAAGGTCTGTTTTATACAATGATTATATGTTTGCAGCCCTCTTTTCTTGCAAGGTCCATGAGGTCTTCCATCAACTCATCGGAGGGTTCTTTTAAGTTTGCTGCCTCTTTTCGTACTCCTATTGGACGAAATCGGATGAGTTTATATCTTATATCTGGATCTAGCATCGCAAGCAGCTGACCGGTCTTTTGAACAGTTTCATGATTATCCAATAGCGCTGGTACGATCACCGTTCGCACTTCGTAGAGCTTGCGCTGCGCTGCAAGATATCGGATGCTTTGTAAAACCAAAGTGTTCTCCTGTCCAGTAAGCATTTCATGCGCTTCTACATCCCAAGCCTTTAGGTCCACCATGGCCATATCCATATCTTCTCCCAGGATTTTCAAGTGACCCATGGACACAAAACCATTGGTGTCTAGAAATGTAGTCAGCCCCATATCTTTGGCTTTTTTAAAAAGTTCCTTAACAAAATCTATCTGCAGAGTACACTCTCCCCCCGATACCGTAATACCGGAAATAAAAGGTCTTACCTTTTGAATCTGAGAGATTACCTCTTCTACGTTCATCTCTCTTACCTTTGGCGAACTGGTATGGGGACATGCCTTTATACAGTGATCACAATGCTGACACAAATCCTGATTCCAATCGACTTTTCCGTCTTTCCAATCTAAAGCGCTATAGGGGCAGCAGGTTGAACAAATACCACAGTGATTGCATAGGTGAATGGTCTCAGGATTATGACAATAGATACAGTTAAAATTACATCCCTGGAGAAAGATCACCATTCGGTTTCCTGGTCCATCCACAGCACTAAAGGGTATGATTTTATGGACATAACCCTTAGTCATTCTGCGTGACCTTTCGATCATATAGATTTTGTTTTTCAGCCGCCTCCAGTCCTAATCCTACTGTATCGTGGAGTACCTGTTGGCCCTCTTTTAGCTTTTTCATCTCTGATTTCTTTACTAAATACCCTGTAATTCGCATTAAATCATTATCGCTGCAAGAGAAAGCAAACATCCTTAGCCCCTTTTCCATGGCACCTTGAATAATATTCAACACAAATTCTGGATTCTTCCTTGCTGTGGTTTCAAATGTAAAAATATCACTGATTCCGGATGGAAAAAGGGGATGAAAATTTGCTGCATGAAGAATATGGTCCATGAGTTCTGGTTCCTCACCAATGGGAATTCTACAGCCTGCGGTTTCTTCCACATCCCCGGAGATTCCTGACTGGGCGTGAAGTAAAAATCTTTTCCCTGTAGCAATGCAATAGGGGCTTTCATATTGATTCACTTCTCGCTCGATGGTTTTAATGATATCATAACCTAGCTTCATTGCTTTTTCACTATGTCCATAACGTTCTTTTGGGGTCTTGGCATCTAAAAGTAGATTTACGCATTGAGCCAAGCCAAATATTCCAAACATGGCAGTAAACCGATCTTTTCTCACAAGTTCCTCCTCCACAAGGAAACTGCTTTCAAAGAAACCACTTTCCTCTACAAGGAATCGAATTCTCTCATCGATCAAAATATTCATCAACTGAACTGCCCGCGGAATATAGACTTTCAAAAACTCTTCCAAGCTACCCGCTTCCTCGGCCAATTTTTTCAGATTCAGCCGTACCAAAGTATAGCTTCCACCCCCTATGGGCAACCCATTATAACAACTGGCAGTACCATAGGCTGTTCCGAAATCCTGCACAAACATTTCATGATTGGCAAAATACGGCTTCGATACTTCTAATCCTGTAGATATGGCTTCCAGGGCAAACTCCCTCTCCGTATCTTTGTTATACTTAAGGGTTAGATTCGGTACAGCATTTTTCAACTCCTTTTCAGCCTTCAAAATCAATCGTCCAGCTTTCGTTGCTTTGGGACCAATATTGGCATGGACAAAGGAATCTGTCAATGTACGATCAATGTGGGTTAAAAATAATTTAATGGCTTTATAGGCTTCCTCTTCATCATCGATAAATGGCTCTAATAATTGATCCAATTCTCCAAGAAAGACTGGAAAAGATGTAATGGAGGGTACATGCTTATAGAGGATCAACAGATGATTGATGGCCTCCCCCAAACTCTCTGGGGCTTGTAGCCCTAAGAAGTTGCTGCCCTGTTTCATGAACCTTTGATAATCCGGCAGAATGTATCTTGGTCGATAGGGTGCGTTGCCTTCAAACATGTCACAAATAATACCTTTATCCATATAAGATTTTACATTCTGAGAGATATTCAGCACTTGAATACCGTTCTCTGCCTCCCTGGCAAGCTGTATAACCTTTTGTTGATAAGTTAATGTCTGATCCTTGATAACATTTATCGTATTGTTCATACAATTCTCACCTCATGTCATATACTCTATATCTATTATAGCACTCTCTGCCCTTTATAAATAAACAATATATAATTAATATTATGACATAATAGTAGAGGCGTGCATTGCACGTCCATGTTCGTAGGCAATGATCCATTCTCCGACGCCCAATGGGCGCCTCTACAGTCTTAACCTATGATCCATTTTTTGTAAACATATTTATTTACCATATTATAACCTCTCCTGACTGAATGAATAAGAACAAACTCCCTGGCATTCGCCAGGGAGTTACTATTAGAACTCTTGACCACAAGGTTTCGAAGATTCATCAATCTGATTTGGGAATAATTGTGGGAATGTTGAGCAGATTTGCTCTACATTAGCCTCCAATACTGGGAAGCCTGTAGACAATACGCAAAGCTGAACAGGTACCACAATCTTCTTCTCACAGGTCACGCAAAGAGCGATGATGAGATTTGCTCTTACGGTTCCTGTGGCAGGATCGATCATAATATCTCTTCGGATGCTATTGGTAGCCAATCTTACTTCGCAATCGATATTGCAGAATTCAGTAAATCTTGGCAAGAAAGCACTATCGAATACAGATGGCAAGCATAATTCGAAGAAGTTTGTCAAAATCAAAGGTGCAGCTGGTGTTGCAATGGGGACGATTGCTTTCAATGTCGCTCTGTTATCTCTATCACAGTCATCTTGATAGACCACATCAATTTCAACTACAACACTTCCTGTGATGGCGATATTCTGTGTTCCAAAAATAGGTGTTCCTCTACCTTCCTCATCGCACTCAGTTGTATTGGCAAAGACTAATCTCTCTGAAGCTGTACCATCGGGCCCAATTACAAGAACATCTCTCCCTGCACCATCTTCTACAAATTCAGCACCAGCCAAGGTTGTGGTTGGTGTTACGGTTAAGTTTCTGGGATCATTGATGTTTTGAGGATTAAAGAATTTTCTGCATCGAATTTCTCGAATAGCAATAATTCTTGCCCCTCTGCCTAATGCTGGTGTGAAAATTTGTCCTTCGATAGTTCTAAGCCCTTGGAGGTTAAACAATGCTGCATCATACACTTTCTGCACATAAATAGGTTCTGTTACTACATTTCTTAAAGTCCCGTCAAAACTGCAGCCTGTTGTAGCTGTACAGCATCTATCTTCTATGCCTAGGGTTGGGCCAGGAATTTTTTTATTACATGACATGGGTTCTCTTCCTCCTCTCATATTCGGGAATTTTTGGATTGTCCATTCCCAATATCAATATATGGAGGATTTCATTTTTGGTGACTCATTTGTAATAGCTTCTTTCTCATAAATAAGATATATTTTTTAGGGAAGTTAGCATTTCTAGCCCAT
This sequence comes from Anaerosolibacter carboniphilus, assembly GCF_014205875.1. Taxonomy (GTDB): domain Bacteria; phylum Bacillota; class Clostridia; order Peptostreptococcales; family Thermotaleaceae; genus Anaerosolibacter; species Anaerosolibacter carboniphilus. The sequence goes on along the minus strand of NZ_JACHEN010000023.1, from coordinate 39,353 downwards.
TAAAGCCCCCTGCACATTCTTGATATCCTCGCTTTCAACTTGAATACAAGCATAGGGATACGTAAGCTTTTGTACTACCATAACACCTGGTTTTGGTCCTGTTATATGAGCAGATACATAAGCACTGTCTAAGGTTTCTAACCTTGCTTGGTCAATGACGACCTTATACCCTCCTGTAGGCCTTTCTCCACCGCTGATGAGGATGTATATCTTCTTTCCTTTTCTTTTGTAGTGAATACCTTTTTCATGACGATGGCTCTCTAACCATTGCTGAATTTGCTGATCTTGCGCCATGTCTAGACTGGTTACTTCTCTATAATGCAAACTCTTTACCACAGGTATCACTCCCCCCTCTATATTGGTTGCGCCTACTCCATTCAAAGCATATTTCTTCCCAATCTTCTATTTAAAGACAAAAACTTGAAGAGCCTTGCCTACCTTAGACCGTTTCTTACGCTTACTTCTATTTTTAGTATATGTTTATTCTTATATTTCGTCATCAAATCCTTGCTATTCCCTTATTTCTACTGGATTACCATCCATCAGTTTATCCTTTCCCACTACAATTACTTTTGCATCCTTTTCAATGCCTTCGATAATCTCCCAATCATCGTTGTCCTTATATCCTGTTTTTACTAATTTTTTATATGCTTTTCCATCCCTTTCAATAAATATGAATTGCTTATCATTTTCAGTAAGAATGGCACTCTTAGGTACAGCCATGGCTTCCTTATGGACATCCAAAAGAATTTCTACCGTTGCAAACATTCCAGGCTTAAGTACCTGATCCTTATTTTTTATAAGAACTTTTATAGGATAAGCTTTTGTCTGCTGATCAGGCACGGGTCCGATATGGGTGATCTGTCCCTCTAATACCATCTCTCCCATGGAATCTACCTTGACCACTACTTTTTGCCCCACTTTGATATTCGGAATATCTCTTTCCGATATACCTGTTTCTACATATATTTCATCTACATTCACAATCGTGAAGAGCATTTTCCCAGGACTTACATTCTCACCTATGGCAACATCCTTCTGACTAATCACACCAGAAATAGGCGCTTTAATATTCGTATAGACAAGATTTTGTTTTGCTAGCTCGTAGTTATTCTGAGCTAAATTCAGGAGCTCCTGTCCTAACGCATACTGATCTTCACTACTTTCAAAGTCTGCCTGGGACAAGGCTCCGCTTTCAAACAGCGACTTATAACGATCATAATTTCTCTTAATGCTTTCATAGGTAAGTTTTTCTTTCTTGAGGCTAATCTCAGCATTCTCATATTGAAGTCTAAACTCCGTATCCGAAAGCTTACATAAAAGTGTATCTTTTTTTATCTTACTTCCGATATCTCCATAGATTCCCTCCACAGATCCATTGATCTTAGGCGTAATCACTACTGTTTCCTTGGGCTCTAATGTTCCCGGCAAGGACAGCTTTTGGGTGAAATCCTTCACAATGATAGGACTTACTTTCACGTAGGTGACGTCTTTCTTTGCCGTTGTCTCTTCTCCAGTTTTAGCGTCCACAGGATTTGCATCTTTTGAAGCACAGCCTGTAAATATAAAACTAACGACCAATAACAGAGTTAGCAGTTTTTTCATTTCCTATGCCTCCTTTACTAGACCCTTTTCTCTTTTTATTGCTCTATTCATTTTTGATTCCTCCAATATCGTATATAACACAGGCACTACTATCAATGTAAGGATCGTAGCCATACTTAATCCAAAGATCAAAGCGTAGCCCATGGGCGCAAAGAATGGTTGTTTTATGGTAATCGGCAATATACCTCCCGCTGTTGTAATCGTGGTTGCCATAACAGGCATAAATCGGGTGATACCCGTTTCTTTCACTGCATCCTTTAGGTCATAGCCGCTCTTTCTTAAGTAGTTGATATAATCTACTAATACGATAGCATCATTTACTGCAATTCCTACCAAGGCTACTACCCCTACAAAGGACACAAAGCCGAAGGTATTGCCTGTAAGAACCAACCCTGGCATGACACCAATAAGAGCCATCGGTACTGAAAACAGAATAATAAAAGGCTGAGACAAGGAATTAAATTGTATTGCCAGTATGAGAAACACTAGAATCGCGGCAATCGCCATGTTCTTGAACATATCTGTAAAGGATTCTTCCATCTCCTGTTGTTCTCCTGCATATCCCATTGTCATGCCTTCTGGTATAGGATATTGAGCAATGGCCTCTTGAAAGGCTTTCACTACATCTCCTGGAATGATTCCTACCTCTACATCTGAGGAAACGCTGGCCTGTCTCTTTAAATCATCGTGGGCAATGGCTGTCATGCTCTGGGTTTCCACAATCTCTGCTACTTGATTGAATGGAATAGATTGACCTGTTCGGGAATGAAAATAAATCTTCTCCAGATCTTTGATCGTTTTCAGTTCTTCCTTTGATGTATGAATTACAACATCAATCTCATCCTGATTATTCCTAAAGGTAGTAGCTTTTAATCCATGGGTAGCATTTCGGATGCCTAAAGCTACTGTCATGTCATCTAAGCCCAGAAGGCTCGCTCTTTCCTTATTTACCCTTACCTGCAATTCAGGTGCACCTTCCTGCATGCTGCTCTCTACATCCCTTGTACCTTCAACGGATTTCAATATCTCTGCAAAATCTGACGCTACCATTCTAAGATCATCAAAGCTTTCGCTTCTCAGTTCTATGGAAACCGGCTTACTGGAAGGTGGGCCACTCTCCAATTCCTGTACCTGGATTTTTCCCCCAGGAATATCCTTAATGACTTCCCTAAGCTCTGCTGCTATTTCCATACTGGTCCGATCCCGATATTTCTCCTCATGGAGATCTATAATAATTCTTGCTTTATTTGGTGTGCTGCTGGAACCTATGCTGATGGTATCCAAACTGTCAGCACCCGTGATTCCAATATTGGATACAAAACTCTTGATCTCACTATACTTCAATAGTCTTTTTTCTACCTCTTCAGCAATTTGAGAAGTTACATCAATATTTGTGCCTAATGGGGTTTCAATATTGATATACAGTCGTGTGGCATCCGTAGGCGAAAACATTTCTACTTTCAAAATACCCAGTGGAATAAGAGCAATGCTCAGCGCAAAGGCCGTAAATACAGCGCCCAATACTACCCTTCTCTTCCACTTCACCCCTATGATTTGATATAAAGTATCTCCATATCTTCTGATAATCGGGTGGGATTTGCCGTCCTTTCTTCTTAAAAACTGTTTCGCTGCCATGGCTGTAGTAAATAGAGCTGCAAATACAATGGAAAGGGTACCAAAGCCGAAGACACCTCCCGTTTCATCCTTAAAAGCATATAAGGATAGGCCGCATACTAGAAAAACAGAAGCAAACTTCATTAGCTTTTCTATTTTGGGATGGCTGGCAATTTTTGCTGCACCCTTATGTTCTTTTAATACCATGCTGCATAAAGCTGGTGTAATCGTTACCGCCACGAGAAAAGAGGCCGACAAAGCAAAAATAACGGTAATGGGAATGGGTTTGATCCATGCCCCCATGATTCCTGTGGTCAACATGATTGGGAAAAAGGCCGCCAAGGTCGTAAGGGTAGACGAGGCTACGGCAGGTGCAATCTGATTGGTAGCCACTTCAGCAGCCATCTTCGCGGATAAACCCATGTGCCTCAAGCGATCTATATTCTCCATAACAACAATCCCATTGTCCACCAGCATTCCTACAGCTAAGATGAGTGAGAAGAGGGTAATACTGTTAAACGTCATCCCTGCTATATCCATAAGGCCAAAAGCAATAAAAATGGATAATGGAATAACCAAAGAAACAATCAATGCTTCTCCAAAACCGATAAATAAGAACAATACAATAATGACTAAAAGAAGACCTGACTTGGAGTTTTGCACGACAGTGCCCAATTCATCTTCAACATACACCGCTGTATCTCCACTGACCTCCACCTGTATATCCTTTGGATACAGGGTCCCTTCTCCTTGATCCAAAAGCTGATGAATCTTTTTACTGACTTTGATGACATCTGCCTCTGTCTTCTTTTTCACGGATAGGGCCACAGATTTTTTTACACTGGCTTGATCGCTTCCGATACCATAGGCCATTCTCGAATAGGAGTCGATCTCAGCATAACCATCCTCGATCTCAGCAATATCCTTTAAGAACAAAGGACTGTTTCCCATGTATGTAATGATGACATTCTCCAATTGCATTGGATCTAAAAACTCTCCCACCGTACGAATATTATAGTTCTTCTGGTCCAGAACAATATTTCCCCCAGGAAAATTCACATTCGATGATGCAATCGCATTTTTGATTTGATCTAATGATAAATTGTACACGGAAAGTTTCTGGGGATCTACAATGACCTTGATCTCTCGCTCTAAGCCTCCAATGATCTGTACTTCAGAGATTTCCTTATTCTTTTCAATTTCTTCCTTGATTTTCTCCGTGATACTTTTCAAAGTTGCAAAATCGTAGTCGCCACTGACATTGATAATCATAATAGGGGCATTATTGGTCTCTAGCCTCGATATCTGAGGTGTCTCAGCATCTTCTGGCAGCTCCGTTTGAGCTGTTGATACCTTATCTCGCATTTTTTGAAGCATATCATCCATATCCACGCCCTGCTCAAACTCTACAAAAATTGATGAGTAGCCGTATCCTGACGAAGAAGATATTTTCTTTACATGCTCAAGTTCATCCAGCTTCTTCTCAATCTCCTTGGTAACTAATGTCTCCATCTCCTCTGGACCAGCGCCCACGTAGGTCGTTAACACATGTCCATAAGGCAGTACCACCTCTGGCTCCAATTCCCTTGGCATTTCTATGTATGCTCCAATTCCCCATATAAGTATGGCTGCAATGATTAGATATACAATCCTAAAGCGATCAATAAAAAATGCAGACCATCTTCCAAAAATGTTCTTCTGTTCCTCCAACTCTGGAATATGCATAGTACTTTGCTGATCGTGTTCCTTCACTCTTTCTCCCTTCCTTCTATAAAATTTTTTATAATTCCTATCAAACTTTAACTGAATATACGTTTGTTATCCACAAACTCCCTCCTATTTTTCCAAAATATTCCCCAATATCTTATACACTTTGTATACGAAATTGTTTCACATTTGTATGGATACTTTCAAAATCTTTTTTTAATATTTAACATTTATACTGCCATATTATTCTAATATATCCATAAAAAATTAGATATATCTTAAAACAAGATTAGAATTTCATTAGAATTCAACAACGATGAACAAAGTTGCCTACCGGCAATTTGTTTTCGCTAGGAAACCCTAGGTTTCCTTCGACGGCTGCGAGGCAGCCTGAGCACCTTCCTGAAAGCGGCAAAGGGGGAATCCCCTCTGCACACCCCATATATAGGAAATCGAAGACCATAATTTCCTATATATAAAAATAAGCCTCCTATATGTCAGGAGGCCTTACATTTAGCATCTACCCAAGTGGTATCCTACAGGTATATAATTGAGAAATGTATGTTAGCAAAGCTATCTCATTCTTTTCTTAAACAAGTGAACAAGACCATAGAGCAGCCATCCATGGACAAAGATTCCCACAAGAATATGAATCCAATAAGTTCCGCTGCTATTCCCAATTGCCAAGAACGCGTGGACTGGCCAATAGAAAGGGCTTACACCTGCCAATAGGCGCCAGTTTGATTGGATAAAATAGGCTGCAATAGGAGGAATCATAAATAATCCTAATCCTTTTGATAAAGCCAGCCCCTCTACCTTGTTTGCAGCAAAGCCTGCTAGAAATAAGGCAATAATAGGTGCTTCCAGACCAGACATTATCGCAATGGGCAGCAGCGGAGCAAAAGATATTTTCATTAGTCCCACTAGTGGTAAGGTGATAAGCGCATATAAAAAGCTGATGATCACAGGAAAAGCAATCCGATACATCATGTAGCCTTCTGTCCCCAGCGGTGTAACGATCAAGGTCATATATACCTGGTCATCTCTTTCATCTAACAGCAAAAATCCCGTAATCATTCCCATAAGCATAGAGGTCATCAAAAGAATAAACGCTACGATTAATGAATAGTACCTGCTTAGATCAAAGTAAGGTGCCGCATAAGCCGATACTGCGGGCAAGAACCAATGCATGCCAAAGGAGAGAAGTAAAGGGCCAACCAAGATAAAGATTAACATCGGTTCTCTGATGATATTTTTCAAATCGTTCATCGTCAAAATCAATATTTTTTTCATCATGATCTTTCTCCCTCCTTTAAGATCATGAAACGATAGAAGGCTCGATGGGCCAGAGGATAGGCTATGAAAATCCATAGAATTAAGTATCCTATACCATAACCAAGCTTCCACCATTCTGTAGACTGAAAAGCGCCTCCAATCAATATGAGAGAAGCATGGGTTGGAAACAAATAAAATATCCAGTTCTGCCACAGCCCAAAATAGCTAATCAACGGTAAAAATAAAAATGTCATATAAATTATTGAAGATAATATATATCTATTCACGGTCTGAAATCGCGCCACAGCAATGAAACCTACAAGAATAAAAAAGCTGGATGTCAGTATAATTCCTATGGTCAACTGTATTCCATGGACCAGATCTCCATAAGAAAATAATGTAACAATAAAGCTTGCCATTAACGCTAAAAGTGTTAATGAGATCATTTTAGATAGAAGATACTCTCCAATTCTTAATGGTGTAGCAGTTATATACTCCAGGGTGTTCTCTCCCTTTTCCAGCAAGACCAACCCCCCGATGAAAAAGAAGCCGAGCATGGATGGATCTGAGAATACAATCATAGGAGTCACTATCTTAAGGCTCTCTGATGGAAGCTGTTTTAGCAGCAGTATATATACAGCTGTAACAATTGCATATACTGTATAAAAACCATATTTCACTTGCAGATATAGGTCAGCCTTGATACAAGCACGCAATCTTCTCACGATAGTCCCCTCCCAGTTGTTTGGATAAAAATATCCTCTAAGGTTGCTTCCTGGGTATGCATTGTTTTGATAGGCTTATTCTTTATTAATTGAATAAAAGATTCGTTGAAGCCTATCTGATCTAAATCAAAATCTTTTTGGACTGTAAAACGATCTTCCAAGTATTCAACTCTTACTTTCCTTTGTCCCCACTGAACCTTCAGTTCCTTTGGAGAATCAATCAACTTAATCTCTCCATCTACAATAAAGGCCACTCGATCACATAATTCGTCGGCGACAGCCATATTGTGGGTTGTTAGGAATATAGTTTTTCCTTCCCTCTTTTTCTCTAAAATAATCTCTTTGATCGTTTTGGAATTAACAGGGTCTAACCCTGATGTAGGCTCATCTAAAAAAATCAATTCCGGTTTATGCAAGAGTGATCGAACAAAGTTCAAGCGCATCTTCATTCCTTTGGAATACTGGGATATCCTTAGGTTTCCTTTGTCCTCCAACCCAACCATCTTTAGGAGCATCATGGGATCTTCCGTTTTTCCACTATAGAAGGATTGTATTAATCGAAGGTTTTCCAAGGCCGTAAGTTTTTGGTAAAGGTTTGGAAGTTCGAAGGAGACACCTATCTTCTCATAGTAATCTCTGCTCCATTCCTTGATTTCCTTATCCATAATAGATACTTTCCCACTGTAATCCTTTAGCAATCCGATGAGAATTTTTTGGGTAGTACTTTTCCCTGCCCCACTAGGCCCCAAGAAACCAAATATTTCTCCCTGCTTTATGCAAAAGCTGATTCCCTTTAAAGTTTCTTCCTTTGTCTTTGGATAGATAAATTTCAGATCTTTTACCTCAATCATTACCCTTGCCTCCTTAAGTTGCTACTTTATTCCCCAGTTATAAACGATCGCTTGATCTTTTTTAAATCAAAAAAATTTCTTATTTCCTTATTTCTATTCTCAACCCAAATCTGCAACACCTAGAATATAGAACAGAACATAATCTGCTACTAGGCTCTCCATTTCTGATTTCGAATATTCCTTTTTCAGTATATCCAAAAGGCCATCCAAGAATCCGGAAGCAATGGCACGAGAAAAATATGGATGAAACTGTCTTTGAGCGGATTCAGAAACAACTTTTAGATGATTTTCAAAATGAACCGTAATGAACACTAGGATTTCCTCCCTTACATGTTCATATTTTGTACCCTTGCTTCCATCAATTAAAATAACGAGACCTTTACTAAAGGCTTTATCAAAACCTTTCATGGCCTCATGAATTTTATTCCGCAAATCTTTAGATATTTCGAGATGAATACCGTGTTCCACTTGCTCCTGATGGTGGTCACTGAATAAATCTATAAAGTTCTCATATACAGGCGTAGTAATGGTATAAAAAAGTTCCTCTTTGTTTTGAAAATAATTATAAAAATTTCCGATAGTCGTTCCTGCTGCCTTGGCAATTCTACGTATAGATGCTTTTTCAAAACCATGCTGGAAAAATTCATCGGCAGCTTTGTTGATAAGGGCTTCTCGCACTTCTTCCTTTTGCACTTGCATTAAAGATCACCTGCTCTTTTTTAATCAGTATATCATGAAGTTACTCCCTTAGCAATAGCTTCTAACAGAAACCAATGATTTATCCACAAAATAAAAGCTCCATAGATTTATGGAGCTAACCGGTAATATACCTACTTGGCTTTTAAATACTCTTCTTCTAGGATTGACATGATCCATATCGATTCATAGCGTCCCTTATACAGAACACATTCCCGCAGTAAGCCTTCCTTTACAAAACCTTCTGATAGATATAACGTTTGGGCACGGAAATTATGTTGTCGTACATCCAGCCATAGTCGGTGGGCTTTATATTTTTCAAAAGCCAGTACCTTGATTAAGCGTAAGGCCTCCCTCCCAAAACCTTTCCCCTTCTCTGTTATGACAATTCTTCTTAACTCTATACTTTTATGGATGCTCTCAAATCCAGCAATAATCGCATAACCAATGGCTCTTTTCTCAATCCTATCTTCAATAATCAAATGAAGAATATCCTGGTCCTTCATTGCATCTTGGTGCTGCTCCTTTGTCCATTGGGCTACATACGGGCTATTCTCCGTTCCCTGTTCAGCCTCCAATACGTAGCTAAGATCGTTTTCTGCTGTGGTTCTTATTAAAATCCTATCCGATTGTGAGATCCAATCCTTCATTTTTTTCTCCCCTTTACATCTAATGATATATTACTACGCTGAGTAGGTTAGTTATTCTTAACCTTTGTCAAGACCCATCCTCCAATAATGAAGAGGAGAATCAAACTAAATATTCCTTGCTGAGAATTTCCTGTCATCTGAGATACTACGCCTACCAAAAGAGGACCCATGAAAGCAGAGAATTTTCCTAAGATATTATAGAGTCCAAAATACTCAGAAGCGTTTTCTTTTGGAATAATCTTTCCAAAAAATGATCGGCTCAAGGCCTGCATGCCTCCTTGTGAACTGGCTACAAGCATCGCCAATATCCAATAATCGAATGACGTCTTGATAAAGTATGCGTAGACCGTTGTTAAGATATATACCCCTATTCCCACAAATAGCATCGTTCTAGCAGAGAATCGCTGGGCCAATTTTCCGTAAAGGATAGCAAACGGGAACGCTACAAATTGAACAACCAATAGAATGATTAGCAGAGTATTTCCATCAATCCCCACATCTCTGCCATAAACCCCAGACATTTTAATGATGGTAGAAACACCATCGATATAGAAAAAATAGGCAATCAAGAATAAGAAGATGTTTTTATTCTTCTGTACACTTTTTAAAGTTCCCCATAATCTTCCAAAGCTTTCCCTAATGGGATGGTCAACGGGTTCAATGTAATGCACTTGTTTTACGTCCCTCAACATGGGAATGGTAAAAACAAACCACCACAGCGCTGTAATCACAAAAGATAACTTCGTGGCTGCAACTGTGGATCCTAAGCCGATAAGCGAAGGCTTCATAATGAAGACGATGCTGATGATGAAAGGAATGGTGCTTCCAATGTAGCCAAAACCAAAACCCAGTGAAGATACCCAATCCATTCTTTTTTCATCAGTTACATCTACAAGAAAGGCATCATAAAAAATATTAGAACCTGCAAAACCTACGGCTGTCAGTCCATAAATGATGATACACTTTAGCCAATCTCCTTCATTTAAAGTAGCTAGAAGAGTCGTAGTAATCGTACCTAGAAGAAAAAAGAACACAAAGAATTTTTTCTTCTTCCCTCGATAGTCTGCGAGGGTTCCTAAAATGGGCGCCAGCAAGGCAACCAGAAGCGTAGCTATGGCATTCCCATATCCCCAATAAGCTGTGGAAAGACTGGCCTCTATCCCCTTAGATACCACATCTTTGAAAAAAATAGGCAAAATCGCTGTGGAAATCGCTATGGAATAGGCTGAATTTGCCCAATCCTGTAGAATCCAGCTTCTTTCCTGTTTTGTCATCGTTTGATCATCCCTCTTTACAAAATTTTTATGCGCTATATCCTTCTGTAGAAATTGCAGCAATTGAAAAATAGGTTTGCTTAAAGTTATGTTAATAATCCATATTCAACATTAAAAAAATGTTTCCTTTTTCAAAACCAAATATTTTTCTCACATTTAAAAAATTTAAGGACAGTTCCCCTATCTCCAGGAACTGCCCTTTATTCACTAATCGCTATGACTTGTAGGTAAGCAGAGGGTTTAAGCTGGCTATCAACTGAATCATCTTTGCTTCTAGCATATCCTCTATTACCCTTTCAATATTCTTATATGCCTCCGGGGCCTCCTCATAAACAACATTTTTGTCCCTATAAATCAAATTGCTCACCAGTTCATGGTGTCTAATGGCTTTCTTTGAGTATAAATTCTCTAGTTTTTCCTTACAACCAAAGCGAGACCACTTTCTCCCAGCACCATGGGAAATAGAAAATCCATATTCAACTAGGTTATCCATGGGCTTGACGATGTAGGATTTAGAACCCCTGGATCCTGCAACCACCACATATCCTGCATCAGAAGGCGATGCTCCCTTTCGATGAATATAGTGGACCTCTCCTTGAATTTCTTTCTTAAAAATACCATTGTGCACGCTATCGAGAAGCTTCTGATTCGCCTTCCCACTGATTATATCTACGATTCTATGGGCGATCAACTCTCTGTTCAGCTTTGCATATTCCAATGCCTTATTATGATCCTCCCAATACAAAGCAAAGGCCTGACTATCAGTAGATAAACCATTCTGACAATGATATTCTTCAATGTATTTCCTAAGAACAAATTCTCCATAGTTTCTAGACCCGCTGTGCACCAAAAGATAGACATGTTCTTTGTCTATCCCGATTTCATCCATCCCTTCAGGATCATAGATCTGAGCAATTTCCTGAATCTCAGCAAAATGATTTCCCGCACCAATCGTTCCTAACTTTTCTTTGAAAGGTAGATCTATAGCCCTTGTATAGATGGAGATATCCACATTCTCAATACCATCTATCTTTTCCAGCTTGTTCTTAATCTTTTCTACTTTAAACTTATTTCTCTTCAATCCTGTTGCAAAAAATGCCATTCCACATCCGATATCATTGCCAACGATATGGGGATATACAACATCCTTTGTAATATAACTGGCGCCCACTGGTGTCTTGCCTACATGCAAATCTGGCAACCCAATGGCTTTTATAATACCCTTTAATTGGGCAATCTGATGTAATTGCTCGATAGCATTGCTTTCAATCCATGACTTCTCTGTCTTTATAATTTGAATATTTTTCTCCATATTCTCTCCTTTATCTCTTATATTACGATATCCTATGGGAGAGAACGGAATAAGACTTTGATCATTTCTCAGTCCTATTAAAGCTCTCTCCCCTTATTATTCTTTATTGTCATACAAACCACATCCCTTCAAATTATTCAATCTCGTTTATGAACGTCCATATATCCTCCATCACCTTTGATGCTGAGGAGCTTCGCAGAATTAAATGACCACCATGATCATAAAACCTTAGCTTTTTCCTTTTTCCACTCATTCTTTCATGGATATAGCGGGCACTCTGCTTCCGCACCGTATCATCGTCTAACGCTTGTGTCACAAATAGTGGACATTTGACATTTCTAATAATCGGTTTCGTCCGGGTAAGTAACAATTTAAAGTGAAAAAGAGCTGATAGCGTTGTGTTCCCCGATGACTTCATATATCGATGAATATTTGTATACTCCTTATTTCTTAAATCATGGACAATATTGAGGTAGATTCTTTTAAAGTCCCAATAGTATATGGGCGTATTAATTGTTATTAATCCACTTACATTATACTTGGAAGCCAAATTGATTGCAATCAATCCTCCCATGGAAAATCCAATCAAAAAAATATAATCGTGGGATTCAAGTAATTCCATTAAGGCCATTTCTGCAGAATCTAACCAGTCATGATATGTGATACCTCGTAGATCTTCTTTTCTTCCCGTGTGACCTTTTAAAGCAGGGCAGATTACACCATAACCCTTACGCTCAAGGTACTCAGCCAAAGGACTTACTTCGTAAACACTTCCTCCAAACCCATGAATCAATAAACATCCGATTTTCTTCATCTTGACTCATATTCCTTTCCTAAATGGGTATTGTTTCTGATCAACAAATACATATTTCTAGCCTGCCCAATTTATATCTTTTCTTTCATCTTAGAAAAAAGCCAGGAACAATCGCTCCTGGCTTCCACTTTTTATGGATTACCCGCTTTGGGGTTCCTATATTCTTTTTAAAACTACATCAACTACTACTTCATTAATTCTTTCACACCTGATACAGAGCTTTTCTCATCCATTGTGAAAGTATCCATGGCTTCTTGTGTAGCGAAGTAGATATTTCCTTTAACTTCACAATTTACTAAAGAGAAGTTATTGGATTGAACAAAAATATTGCCAACAAAAGTACCATATTGAAGAGTAGAATTTGGACTCTTAAATGTGATAGATGGTGCTGTTAAAGTAAAGCTGTGAGTTGCTTTCTTCTTATCATTTGGGTCGTTATGCGTATAAAGACCTATTTTACGTTTAAAATCGTTTTCTGGCAGGTTCTTGTCTCTAAATTCACCTTCTACCACAAGAGCTTTATCAATTGTCAAGTCTCTTAGTGGGCAAACAATCCATGTACCATCTTTGCTGATTGCTTTTTCAAAAGCAGCACCATCATGTACAAGTGAAGCTGTTGCAACAACATCTACGTCTGCCAATATTTTATTTCCTGTTACAGAGCTTTTTTCATCCATAGTAAATGTATCTTTTGCCTCTTGAGTAACGAAGTATACATTTCCATCAACTTTAGCATCTACCAATTGGAAATTTGCTGCGTAAACGTACAGGTCTCCCTTGAATGTTCCGCTTTGGATTCTAGCATTTGGACTCTTAATTGATAATTTTGGTGCTGTTAATGTAAATCTAGCTGTTACATTTTTCTTGTCGTCTTGAGTATAAAGGGCTATTTTACGTTTAAGATCATTTTCTGGTAAGTTTTTATCTCTAAACTCACCTTCTAAAACAAGGTTCTTGTCTGTAGTTAAATCATTTAATGTACAAATGATCCACTTACCATCTTTGCCTATCGCCTGCTCAAAAGCAGCAGCATTATCTACGATGGAAGCAGATGCAACGGCATCTACTGCAGGTGCGCTTTGAACAGTTTTTGCAGCAGCAACGATTGAAGAAAGATATCCATGAGTATCAGCCAATGTAGCACCACTCACTACGTCAACCATTTCCTCTTTGCTCTTTGTTGAAAGTGTTCCTTCCAATACGGCTACTGTTTTTCCGATGGCATACGCTTGAACAGCATCTAAATTCTTATCGATAGCGATTGTTGCCCCGCCTTTTGTTTTCATGTTTTCGCTGTAAGAAGCTACATTTGCTCTCTTAGATCCTAATACTTGGGCTGGATCTGCATAGTTCTTTCCAAAATCACTATCTGAGTTTGGAACAGCTTTTGTTGTAGCTGCCGCCATGAATTGATATTCATCAATGGAAACACCAACGATTTGGTTACCTGATAATACAACTACTGTATCTGCAAAAGATTTTGTTCCATGAGGCGCATATTGAGTTCTTCCTATTTTCAAGCCAGTCAATGCTGCAGCATCTAGCTCAATGGAACCGTTTGCTTTTGCTTCTTTTGCAGCCGCAACGATTGAAGAAAGATATCCATGAGTATCTGCTAATGTAGCACCACTCACTACGTCAACCATCTGCTCTTTTGTATTTTTAGCAAGGATTCCTTCTAACTCTGCCACTGTTTTTCCGATGGCATAAGCTTGAACAGCATCTAAGTTCTTATCGATAGCGATTGTTGCGCCACCTTTTGTTTTCATGTTTTCGCTGTAAGAAGCTACATTTGCTCTCTTAGATCCTAATACTTGGGCTGGATCTGCATAGTTCTTTCCAAAATCACTATCTGAGTTTGGAACAGCTTTTGTTGTAGCCGCCGCCATGAATTGATATTCATCAATGGAAACGCCAACGATTTTATCCCCTGCCAATACAACTACTGTATCTGCAAAAGATTTTGTTCCATGAGGCGCATATTGAGTTCTTCCTATTTTTATAGTTGTTTTACCTGTTGTTGCAACTGGTGCTGGTGCTGGAGCTGGTGTTGCAGCAGGAGTTGGTGTCGCAACCGCAGCAGCGTTTAATTTTTCCATCATTGCTGCTCCAACGATACCATCAACTGTAAGACCATTCTTGCTTTGATAGTCCTTCACTGCAGCTAAAGTTAACTGTCCAAATACACCATCCGCTTTAAGCTGATAACCTTTTCCGTTAAGTTTCGTTTGTAGATCCTTAACAGCGCTACCTTTAGAACCTAACTTAAGTGTTGTAGCTGTGGCAGTTGGTGTTTGAGTAGTTTTTGTTGTTGCTGGTTTTGCCGCTGGCTTAGCCGCTGGTGCTGGTGCTGGCTTAGCTGGTTCTGGAGTCCATGATGTAGCTGCTGCTACAACATCTACTCCCTTTTGCTTCAATGTCACGCTATCCGCAGCCAATGCAACTGAAGAAAACATGAATGAAGCGCATACTGTTAATGCAATTGCCTTTTTCAATTATTACACCCCCGTTTAATATTGTTTACATTTATATTACAATAATATTACATTCGCCGTAGAATTAACTTTTCCTTCCAAATGTTAATTATTAATTTAACATTTTTAAATTTTTTTTCATTTTGTATGTTTTTTCATTAAATTATATTTAATAATTTATGTATCCAATCTTTATTTACAGCTCGTACTATAATAAACATACGATACGTATCCACGAAATATGCCTTATCCAGTTAAATTATTTTTAAATTGTATTCATTCACCCTTCAAACAAACCTAAGCCAATCAAGATTTTCGATTGCATTTCCTTCCCCATTCAACGCCACCTTCCTTGCCCCCAAGTAGTCCGCAAATTCCATAAGACATGTTGAAACAGCTTCCTGTAATTCTCCAGTAATCAATACGTCAGGCTCCCACCACCAGTTGAAAATCTCCAATACCCCTGTTTTCTTATGAAATTTCGGCTCAAATCTAGCAACAAATTGATCTCCATATAAAACAGGTAATATATAATAGCCATATTTACGTTCAGAGGTCGGCTTATATACCTCCCAAATGTATTCAAATCCGAAAATTTCTTTTATTAATTTTCGATCCCACAGCAAATTATCCAAAGGAGCAATAAAGGATACCCTAAACTCCTGAAACTCCATATTCAATATCTCATATAGCAGTGGTATATCCTCTTTTCTTAGATACAGTGGGTACTCGATATCCTCGACATCAATGTCAACAATCTCCCCTTTTTCTTCTAACCGGATCAAAGCTTCTCCCCTTTCCTTGCTTTTCATCCAGTGTATACCAAGCCAAGCATCGCTAGGCCGCCCCCACAGGAGTCCAAGAGCTCCGATTCTCCTTTTTATATGCCATTCAAAGTATGCTTCGATGCTTACATTTGGATCTGACTTTGATCGTAGTTCATAGGGAATATATTTAGCTGTAAAATCATAAAACTTTCGGGTTCCCATTTTATGATGAACAATCAGTTCACCCCAGAAGTACATACTTTCTAAGGCAGCTCGCGCAATACGGGTAGGCGCCCAAGCCCAATCAATCATTCCATCAAAGCCTAAATCTAAGGAAGATAGAGGACCTTTTTCCTGAAGAACTTTCCGTACCTTTTCTAATACTGCCTCCATCTCCTTGAACTTATCTCCGTATCGATCAAAAGCTTCTTGACGATATCTTTCAAAATAGGGCCAATCCCCTACTGGATAGATTGCCATATTTTTATCCCATCCATCGAGTAGCTTGCGATCTACATATAGAAGTTCCTGCAAATACGCCATATTATAATTCTTAATGCGAGACTGCAGTACCAAATGAGAATTATACCCCACCACGTCCAGGGGATCATATTGTATACAGCCTACCTTTCTGATATAGTCAAGAATCCCTTCCTTCCCTTGCAGCTTTTCAGGAAAAAGAAGATTTTGATGTGCAAGCATATAACGTCTTGCTTGTTTCTTTGTTATTCTCATAATCCATACCCCATTTCATCCTTAGCACTTTCTTTGAAAGTTCTTGCTATTTCGAATGTTTTTATACATATATTACCATACAATAACAAAGTATGCATTTTTATATTCAAACTCTATTTCGTATTAAATAAAATATGCGACATATCGTAGAGGCGTGCATTGCACGTCCGTTCTGCCTGGTAATGACCCCATCATTGACGCCCAATGGGCGCCTCTACGGAACATCTTATGTCACATTTTTCTACAAACGAACAATCATATTATTAAAAATATACTATAAAAAACAACCCCACTAAGTCCTGTAGGGTTGCAATGGATGGATTTCTTGTTTTTCAATATTTATTTCTGATGATAGATACCATCAATCTCATTAATAAGATCCACCTTTGGCTTTGATCTTCCTCCTTGAAATTCAGATGCAAGCCAGGCGTCAATCAACATTTTTGCCAACTCTGGACCGATTACCTGTGCTCCCATGGTTATAATCTGGGCATCATTACTTTTTATTGCTCTTTCCGCTGAGAAAACATCATGACAGGTGGCAGCCCGAATGCCAGGAACTTTGTTGGCAGTGATGGCCATGCCAAGTCCAGTGCCACACAACAAAATTCCTCTATCATATTTTCCATTAGCAATTTCCTTTGCCACTGTATGGGCCACATCAGGATAAAGTACCTCTTCTCCCTCATGACATCCAAAATCCGCGAATTCCACATCAACCTTTTTAAGGTGATTTATAATGATCGTTTTCAGCGCATACGCATTTTGATCACATCCGATAGCAATTCTCATCTTCCCACTCCCTATACCTCACATACATCGTTTGAAATAAAATCTCTCATTCTATTCATCTTTGATATTGTAGAACAGCCCGTGTAATTTTTTCAAAGCCTTCAGCTTTTAATCCGAATCTTCCGATGAACAAACCATCTATATTTTCTTTCTTAGCTAATTCCGTTGCATTCTCTGGACTTACAGATCCACCGTAGATAATGCGAATCATATCTCCAGATTCCTTTCCATATTCTGCTTGGAGAACTTGTCGCAAAAAGCAGTGAACATCTTCTACATAATCAGATTTTGCCGCTTTCTCTTGCCCAATTGCCCAAATAGGTTCATAAGCCAATATGACCTTTTTTCTTTCTTCTTCATCCAGGCCATTCATGGCCCATAGTATTTGGGTTTTTAATTTTACATCACTTAATTTCTCATCCTTTTCCTCTTTTGACTCGCCTATACAAACTACCGGAATCATGTCATGAGCTAAGATAAGCTTCACTTTCTTGGCCACCATCTCATCTGTTTCATGAAAAAAATTCCGTCTCTCAGCATGACCAATTTCTATATATCTGCAGCCTAATTCCCTCAAGATTTGAGGTGGTACCTCTCCCGTAAAGGCGCCTTTATCTGCATGGGAAATATTTTGTGCCCCCCATTTGATATTGCTGTCTTGAAAAATATCAGCAATTGCAGGAATCAAGGGATAAGTAGGCAGAATAAAGATTTCAACACTTTCCAAGTGCCCTACCCTTTTTTTGATTCCCTCCGCTAATTCTTTTCCCTCAGACATGGAGTGGATATGGGTCTTCCAACTGGCGCCTATGATCTTTTTTCTCATGTCCAAGTCACCTCTATCGTTCAAGTCTTAGGGGAATAGATAGACCAATTGTCGACTTTATATCGTCAATTGGTCTCTTCCCTATTGGTTATAGATTGTTATAGAATATCTCGAGCATTAGCACCGCAGAGGCTGCACCTGGGTCAAGATGTCCGATAGCCCGCTCTCCCAATCGCATGGCCCTGCCCTTCTTTGCAATCAAAGGAATGGTAGCTTCTGATCCTTGCCTAGCCGCATCCACAAATCTCTCAAAAGCTTTTTTCAGTGCTGCGCCTTCTGCCATAGACTTTGTAAATTCATCCAGGCCTGGGCGAAGGGCATCCACCATTGTCTTCTCTCCCACAACTGCTTTTCCCCGCATCTCAATGGCTTCAATTCCAGCTTTAAACATATTATAAAATTCTACAAAGCTTACGGACTCTTTGCCACCTGCTTGTTCAGCGAACTTCATAAAGAAGCTTCCATATAGAGGTCCAGCCGAGCCGCCTACCTTTCCTAACAATGCCATCCCCATTTTTTTGAAGAGAAACGTTAAATCCTTCTCCTTCCAATCCCCTAGATTCTTCATGACTTCACGAAAGCCAATACTCAAATTGATACCATGGTCCCCGTCTCCAATATCAGAATCCAGCCCGCTGAGATAATCCCTTTTTTCTTCTATCATTTGGGCTAAGTCCTCGATTACTTTTATAAAGTAACCCTTATTTATTAAAAATTCTTCGCACATGCTTTCGTCTCTCCCCCTCAGACTTCATTTCCTCAAAACCATTGCTTATTTAATGACACAGTAAGGTGCGTCACATGGATAGTCTACCAACTCTTTCAATTCATCATCCAACTTCATCAAGGTAATAGACATCCCTGCCATATCCATGGATGTTGCATAAGGACCAATGAAGGATTGATAAATCTTGATGCCTTTTTCCTCTAGCACTTGTGCTGCTTTTCTAAAACAAATATGTAAATCCATTAATGGTGTTGCACCCAAACTATTTACAAGGACAGCCACTTCATCTCCTGCTTCAAAAGGAAGATCCGCAATAACATATTTCATGATTTCATCCACCACTTCGTCCGCTGGCGCAAGCTTCGTTCTTTTTACCCCTGGCTCACCATGGATTCCCATGCCCACTTCCATATCTCCATCTTCCATTTCAAATATTGTCTTCCCAGTTACAGGCAAGGTTGAGGAAGATAAAGCAACGCCCATAGATCTAGTATTATCATTGGCCTTGATCGCTGCTGTTTTTACTTCATCAAGATCTGCTCCCATGGCTGCTTTTGCTGCGGCAGCCTTAAAAACAAAGAAATCTCCTGCCACACCCCTTCTATCAGAAATATTTTCTGAAGAATAAACATCATCTGTAATTAATACCGTTTCTACCCGGATACCATCGTCAGCAGCCATCTCGGCACCCATATCAAAGTTCATAACGTCTCCTGCGTAATTGCCATACATATAGAGGCAACCTTTTCCAGCATCTACTGCTTTTACAGCATTATAGCAGGGCTCTGGTGATGGTGAAGTATTGATGTTTCCGATTACTGCAGCATCGGCAAATCCTTCCCCCACATAACCTAAGAATAAGGGTTCATGTCCTGAACCGCCACCAATGATGATACCCACCTTATCCTTTACTGGTGCCTTCACACTTACTACAACCCGTCCATCTTCTTCCAAAAGTTTTACATGATTGGGAAAAGCCTTGGTATAGCCCTCCAGCATTTCCTCCACCACATCATAAGGATTGTTAACCAATCTTCTCATTTTCTTATCCCCCTTTAATTATTATTGAAGTATATTTAAAAGCTCCTTTTGTGTCCTTTTATAAAGTTCCCATATATTCTTATTTACCTTGTCCCCAATATATGATAGTCCTGCCTTTTTTTTATAATTTTCTTCCTGCTTTTATATGCATCCATCGAATTTCTGCAAATTTCTGCTTTCCATGGCCGTTATGATAATATTTTCAAGGTTATCTGTTATGGTAGCCTGAATCGTTGCAGCGATTACGCCTTCAACCAATGGTGCATCTACCATCCGTACCTTTTCCTTTATTTTCAAGTCAAGCATATCCACAGCCATCTCTGCATTCATGGCTGCACTTCCCATATCCACAAATATTAATACAATCTCTTTGAAACTGACTTCTTCAATAGCTTCTCTTATTTTAAAGGTACTGGTTCCAATTCTGCCATCATTTTCTTCAACACCACCTGCTGCTTTAATCAAAATGCTGCCATTATTCATCTCCTCAGCAATTTCTTTAATTCCCTCTGCCACCTTTTGACTATGTGATACGATTACAATTCCTATCATTACCCTTCCCCCTATGCACAAAATCTACCTATTTCGAACCACTCTTTTTATTACTTGTCCCTTGCTAAAAGATGTATTCACTTCCTAGTGCAATTATGCCCTCACTGCACAAAATCTATAGAATATTTATGTACTGTACACTGCCCAGATTAAGCCTATACAAGATCTTTGCTCTTCTTTGCCCCATAAACGTCAAAAAGACAGGTCCCTCATCGAACCTGTCTTTCTTACATATGTCCAGTATTTTCTAACCAATGACTCTATTCATCTTTCTTATCCTTCTTGCTGTCCTTTTTTTCCTTTTGTTCTTTTTGTTGTTGCTTCTCTACTTCTTTTTGCTTTTTCTCTTGTGCTTTATTTATCTTTTCTATTTTCTTTTCTACTTGTTTTGTTATTTTCTCAATTTCATTTGTTCTCTCATCAGCAGCTTTTTCTGCCTCATCAGCCTCAGTTTCTTTTGCCTCTTCCAACGCTACTGGTACATCTTCAAGATCTGTCTTCGCCTCTTTAATCTGGCTCACTTGCTTCTTTTTATTTGCTTTCATCTTCATTTCAGAAGGATGAATACCTAATTCTTTTGCAATCTCACCAAAGCCTTTGCCTTCGACAGTAATCATGTCTGCAATTTCTTCTACAGATTTTCCACTGGCATCTGCTAGTGAGAATACCTTTGCGATTTGTCCATAGCCCAACTTCTGTTCTTCCCTCAATATCTTTACTTTCTCCATATCCAAGTCTCTTACCACATTGGCTACTAGGTAAGCACTATCTCTCTTTTCGCCTAATTTTTCTTTTTGTTCGTCCGTTATCACTGCTTCTACAGATTCGATAACCTCAGTCGAGTCTTCCAACTGAATGCTTAGGGCCTCTTTCGCTGCACTGTCGATACTTTCCTTTAGTATTGCTTCTGATACCGTCTCGAAAGCCTCCTCGATTTTCTCCCCATATGCTTCCATGGCTTTTTTAACAAATTCAACCTTATCCTCTTCTGTCATTTGTTTCGCTTCTGCCAATCTCTCCTGGGTAATGGCAAGTAGAATCTCCGCTTTTCTTTCAATATTTGATGTCAATGAGAGCTGAATATCTTCCACTAACTGATCTACAGTATATAATGGACTATCCGGTGTGATGCCTGGATTTACAGTGTTGTTTATCTCATCTGCAAATATAGGCGTAACGCTTAACAATCCTGCCACAAGCCCTGATATAATTACTTTTTTCATATAAAAGTCCTCCCTTTAGCTATATCTTTTTCTTTAGTAAAGGATACGTCATATTCTTTTTATTTGGGACCTGTTTTCTATATATCTCTCATGGCAGGTTTTTCTAGATCCACTATATTCTAAAAAAATATACGACTATGTTAACCGCTTGTTTTCTAGAATATCTTTCACGAAGGCCATTCTCCCGTAAGTGGACTCTAGATTTTTTTGCAGTATAGTATTGTCTTCATTATGATGACGAGTTAATATTTTAAGTCTGTTTGGAACGACTCGAATATTGAGAGGGAATGCTGGTCCTCCTTCACCATCTAGATCCGTACCAACATCCCCATCCGTATGAATCGACAAGTACTGTGTTTTAAAATGAATGACGCTGTTATTATTCACATGTTCTCCACTGATTGCTGCGAGAAGCAAAGCCCCTAATTCATAGATGGGACATTTCTTGAAAATAAAAACGTCTAGCAATCCATCATTGATGGAAGCAGTGGGTGCAAGTTTATGAAATCCACCTGCTGATCTACCATTCATGATCAGCATAAAAAGTATCTCGCCATCATAATGCATATCTTCACTATGGACTTGAATATTCACTGGTTTCACTTTGGGCAATTCAGCAATACCATGTAAATAATATGCCAACACCCCTAAATTGTGTTTAAGTTCCAGATTCGTTCTTTGACTGATATCAATCAATACACCCAGACTTGCAACATTAATGAAATATCTATCATTCACAAGCCCTACATCCGACAGCGTATAGTTATCTCTAAGCAAAATTTCTACGATTTCTTCCATTTCACGGGGTAGGTTGAAATATTGTGCATAATCATTGGCTGTTCCAACAGGGAAGATTCCTATGGGCAGATGAATATCATATTTCAGGAGACTATTCATCACTTGATTCAGCGTGCCATCACCACCTGCAATGAGTACTTTTTTATATTCCTTTTCATCCATCAGCGAAATCATCTGGTCTAGCTCTTCTCTTTTATTGGTTCTATAGGGCTCTATTTGCAAGCCTTGCTGTTGAAATTTGTCAATGATGTAATCCAGATGATTTTTAAAAGTTCCGTCCCCTGAAACCGGGTTATAAATTAGTTTTACTTTCATATTTTTACCTTCCCTTTTATGTACTTAAATTAATCTTTATTGGGGCTCAACAGCTTCTCCAATTCCGTTAAATCACTATGAAACACATTCACATCCACATAGCCCTCAATACCATCTATTTTACCACGATTAGAATATTGCCAAAATAGCCATTCCCTACCATTTTTAAAGCTTGGTTGCTTCACAATATCTCTGATCCAAATAGGATATTCTAAAAAATCCCCTTTTATAAACTGACTATACGAATCATAGGTAAGATATAAAATGGGTTCTTGTTTATAGTGTTCCTCTATGCTATGAATAAAATTTCGTAATTCTTTTTTTACCACTTCTGGACTGGGAACTGATTTTGAATTGCCATCAAACTCTAAATCTATAACAGGTGGAAGTACCTTGTCTTCAATTGGAACGGATCGAATAAAATTTGTCGCCTGATCACTCCCTGCACTTCCAAAGGTAAAGAAATGATATGCCCCTCTGATCAATCCTGCTTCTTTCGTCTTTACCCAGTTTTCTTCAAAAAGCCTATCTTTAAAATCTTTTCCTTCCGTTGCTTTAATAAATACAAATTTAATGTTTTCATCCTTTACCTTATCCCAATCGATCTCATTCTGATGGTGTGAAATATCGATTCCATGTACTGGGTACTTACTAGCGAATATACTATTTGGCCATATTACACCTGTATATATCAAAGCAGTTATTGCTAATGCAGCCAAGATGGTTACTATACTTATTTTAAAGTGCTTTTTCTTCATCCCATCACCTCTTTCTTTTCCATATCTATTTAATTCTTAGCTTTTCTCATATATCCTTCAATATCAATGAAAAAGACAGGTTTTCACCTGTCTTTACACTTTTCTTGTTTAAGCTGCTGTAGGAAATACCATTTAAGGCTACGTTTCTCGCAGACATTTTGTTGCTAGCAATATCACTTCAACTTCAAGTCTTCAACAATCTTCCGGGTGTTCTGTATATACTCGGAGACCAACGCAAAATCCTTTTTGGCTACGCCTACAAACAAGACATCGATAGCTGTAAGCTGCGCAATTCTAGAAGCAATGGCACCGACGCGAATATTGTTTTCCATGCCAGCTACTTGAATATTAATATCTGCAATTTCACTTAGCGGATTCTTTCCATATTTGGTTATGGCAATCGTAATTGCCCCTTTTTTTCTTGCCATTTCCATGGCTTTATATGTCTCTAGCGTTTTTCCACTGTAGGAAATTCCAATGGCTACATCTTCTTTTCCAATATGTACAGAAGAAGCCAATTGGGTGTGACTATCTAAATACATACTTACCTTCTTTTTAATTCGCATTAGCTTATATTGGAAGTCCATGGCAACCAACCCTGATGCCCCTACCCCATAAATATAGATATCTCTCCCATTGGCAATGGCTTCTATGGCTCGCTCAATCTCAGTTTCATCCATTAATTTCAGCGTATTTTCAATTGCTATCGTATTTTCTTGAGATATTTTTTGCATAATTTCCCTGACACTATCATGGATCGTAATATCCTCATAGATAATCTCATCATTGTTCTGACTTTGGCTAATATCTTTTACCAATGCAATCTTAAATTCCTGAAAACCTTCATATCCTATTTTCTGACAGAATCTTACTACACTGGCAGGGCTGGTTTGAGATAGATCCGCTAAGCTTTGAACAGACAAATTGTATATGTCATGAGTGTGTTCAAGAATGTAATTCGCAAGTTTAACCTCTGACTGTGTATATTCTTCCTTGCGCTCTTTGATTTTTAAAATCGTACTCATGCTTCATCCTCCATGATTTCAAATACAAATTTTTCCCCTGGTTGCAGCAGATGAACCAATATTTCTGCACTGCTGGCATCAGCCACTACATTCACCCTATCATCCTTTGCCATTTCCTTTTTAAGAATTTGCAATTCCCCTTCATATCTTTTATAGCCGTCATTATCTATTGTGACACAATTTTTATATCTTTCCAAGGTATTCCTAGGATGGATTTTTCCATCCTTTACTTCTCTAGCTTCTTGCGATCGGATGACATACTCTCCTGGGTCTGTTCTATTTGTATGTATGAAACCAAGTAGTTTTTTCTCACTCTCTCCTATATTTTTTTCTAGCTTGATTGGAATCATCATGATTTCCTTCCTCAGCTTTCCCAATCTTTTCAATTCTCCTTCAGAGGCCATGGCATCTCCTATCATTACAATATCCGCACCCAAGCGTACAAGGTGCTGTGCGGCTATACTAGGCTCCATCTCTCTATGCTTTTCTAAGGTAGGTAATCCCTCATAAATAGGTCCTCTCTTTCTAAATTGAGAAGGTATGAAGGCCATGGTTTTTATGCCATACCCTTTTAATGTGTTGTTTCGCTGGACAAAGAGTTGTTCGGATATCCCTGTGTCCCTTCTAGGGTAGTAATTATGACATGCAGTAATCTTGCTTATTTCCCCTCCATATTCCAATATTTTCTCAATTTCTTCCTGCTCTAGAGTACTGGCATTCAGCGTAATATTAAATCCAAATCTTCTAGTCATCTCAGCAATTTCCCGAGTGCTAAATCCAAAATCCAATCGTAAAGAGTGGATTGGATATTTTTCTAATTCCCTTTCTTCAAAATAGCTTTTTGATATATCCATGATGATATACATTCCCAGTTGGGAAGCTTCCTTCAGTATGACTGCTAATTCGTCTTTGCTGGTATTTCTTGCTTCAGGGATATGACATGATGTGAAAAGATACTTTATACCTGTCCTATTGGCGGTTTGCATATATTGTAAGTTTTCTTCCAGGCTAGTTCCCATTCCCGCAAATACTGAAATTCCAATCATAGGTCTATTCCTCCTAAATATTTCTCTGCTAGAAAATCTCTTCATATGGAAATCAAGCTGCTTCGGAACAAAATTCCGCAGCAGCTTGTAAGGGGACTACTATACATCATAATTTTCAGGATCTTTAAATCCTAGGAAGTAAGTGGCGGCAAAACCTACAGCATAGGCTGACAATACACCTATTAGATACAATAGTATTTGGCTAGACTGTATTAGGGTTGCCAATGGCAGGCCGGATAAACCCATACTGATAGAACCTACATTGAATATGGCAATCACAGCACCACCTGCTGCACCACCTATACAAGCACCTAAGAAAGGTTTGCCCAAAGGTAATGTTACCCCATAGATCAATGGTTCTCCAATCCCAAGAATTCCTACAGGCAGGGCGCTGGCGATGGTTTTCTTTATCTTTATATTTTTTGTTTTAACATATACAGCGATGGCTGCGCCTACTTGTCCACATCCCGCCATTGCCAATATCGGAAGCAATGTATTTACACCTGTCTTCGCAAGGAGATCTGCATGAATGGGTGTAAGACCTTGATGAAGCCCTGTCATCACCAATGGTAAGAAAGTACCTGCCAATGCAGCTCCTATCAAAGCACCACCATTCTCGATGGCTCCTGTAACGGCCGCCCCTATAACGTCAGAAATAACTCCGCCTATGGGCTGTAGCACTACCACAGCCACAAAGCCTGATATTAGAATAGTCAATACGGGCGTTATGATTAATTCCAATGATTCTGGCACAAGCTCTCTAAACTTCCGTTCTACAAAAGATGCAAAGATTACTACTAAAAGTACCGCAATAATTCCACCTCTACCGGGAACAAGATTCTTTTCAAACAATATAATATCTGCCAACCCGGGAGAAATCAAAATACCTGCCATTAATCCTCCAATTGCAGGAGAACCACCGAATTCCTTGGCTGCATTCACCCCTACCATGATGGCCATGTAAGAAAATACTGCAGCTGCAAATATCCCTAATAATCCGACAATATTTGCATTGCTAATAAGTTCAAATTTTTTTACAATGTTATTGATTCCCATAATAAGACCCGAGCCAATAAATGCAGGAATAAGAGGTATGAATATATTAGCAATCTTCTTTAAAAGATCACTAAATGGTGCTTTGTATTTCGTGGTCACTTGCTGTTTTACAGCAGCAGCATTTCCCAGTTCCAGTGTATCTTCTTCGATGCCGGTGATCTCTCCAAGAGTCTTTGTAACCTTTGTAGCAGTGCTTGGGCCCACAATAATCTGAATCTGTTCATTTGATTCTACAACGCCCATAACACCAAAGGAGTTTTCAAGCTTTCCCTTATCATATTTTCCGTAGTCCCTTAGGGTGACCCTTACTCTTGTCATACAATGGGTGATGCTTTGAAGGTTTTCTTTTCCTCCTACGCCTTCAAGGATGCCTTCAGAGATCCTTCTAATTTTTTCACTCACTTCTATTTCCCCCTTTAAACCCATACTCATATTAATTTGTTATTGCTCATTGCACATATGTGTACTGGCAATACAAAAGCTAAACTTTTTAATAGGCTAGCTCTTGAAGACTCTCCAAGGCCTTTTTTAATCTTCCTTTATGTTCACTTAGGATTCTCCGTCCCGTTTCAATATCAAGTCCTGTCTTTATTAAAAAAATTGCTAGCTTTACATCATATCCTGTAGTTTCCAAGACAGTGGATGCTTCAACGCTGCTCACACCTGTCACTTGCATAACAATTCGCTTGCTTCTCTCCACCAGCTTCTCATTTAATGCCTGCACATCTACCATGTAATTTTCGTATACTTTCCCAAGCCGAATCATTGCACCAGTGGATAGCATATTTAACACCATTTTTTGAGCTGTTCCAGCCTTCAATCTCGTAGAGCCTGTAACTGCTTCTGGTCCTACAACTGGCGTTATGGCAATATTAGCGACTTTTGCTATTTCTGAATCTGGGCTGCATGATACACTAATGGTGACGGCACCCATCTTATTGCTGTATTGTAATGCTCCTAAGACATAAGGTGTTCTTCCACTGGCGGCGATTCCCACCAGCACATCTTTAGAACTTAATTCTATTTCCTTTAGTTGCTGGACAGCCCCTTCCATATCATCCTCTGCGCCTTCCACTGAATTTCTAATGGCTATATCTCCCCCAGCAATAACGCCTTGTACCATAGTACGCACCACGCCAAAAGTCGGTGGACATTCAGATGCATCCAAAACGCCTAATCTTCCACTTGTTCCAGCCCCAATATATATTAATCTCCCCCCTTCTTCAAGCTTCTCTGTGATCACATCTACTGCCTTAGCAATCCTTTCCAATTCCTTTTCTACTGCAAATGCTACCTTTTTATCTTCATTATTCAGCATTTTCATCATTTCCAATGTAGGCACCCTGTCAATTTGAATTGTTTCTGGATTTCTTCCCTCTGTCGCTAACTTGTTTAAATCAATTTCCAATATCGTCACCTCATTCTGATTTTTCTCTATATTCCCATAATAACAGATATGAAATTATGTTTCAATATATTTATATTATATTGAAACATAATTTCTATTTTGCGTTCTAAAATTGTCCTTGACCTTACCCTCTCTTTTCATTTGTAGTACTATCTTAATGATTACCCCCCATTCTTTATGCCATAAAAAGACCTCCTATTGTAGTTTTCAAAATGCTACAACAGGAGGTCTTCTCCCTCAATATCACTTTTTATGGATTCTGGTCTTTTAAAAAGCGGGCTTTGCTTGTAAAAAATATCATATATTCATCTATCGTTTACTTTCTATGTTACGACTTAAATAATACTATTTAGATCAGACTGCACTTTGTTCATATCTTCAATAATTTTAGAAAGATTTTTTATTCTGCTTTCCTGTGTACTTATGATATTTTCGAGACTTTATTTCACCCCATCCATATCTCGATCTCTTCTTGCTGTCCTTAGGTCAAGAACCTCTTCATGAGTTTCTCCAATATTTCTTTCAATACTAAAGAAATATACTTATGCTGCTTGTTCCTTTTTTGTCTCCTTAAGATCCATATTATCATTTCTTCCAATCCCCAGTATTATACTCCCTAACATAACTGCTAACATCGCAAAAGCATAAAATACAAATGGTGTAACTTCCATTGCTGTAAGTGGATGGATACCATCTCTCGTAAACCCAATCGTATAAATGATTGCAGGTGTCCAGGGTAGCGAATAAACTAATGTGCAGGAAGTAGCATCTAAAAGGTTTGCTGTTCTATATGGACTGATGCCATGTTTTCTAGAAAGAGGTTTTGCAAAAGAAGTTCCCACTGCCAAAATAGCTGGAGCATTTAAGCCCATTAATGATGAAAGTATTATCGTCATACCAGAGATCGAGAACTCTGCCCCTTTGGGTCCTTTTGCGATTTTACCAATAGCTTCAAGTAACTTAACATCGCCTTGTCCAGCCCTCATAATAGCAATAGAACCAAATAGCAAAATTGCCAACATTACAACTTGAATCATACTATTAATACCAGTATAGATTACTCCACCAACAGTTCTATCAAGACCTTCCCCAAATATTCTAAATAGAGCACTCTTCGTAACTTCTTGCCCTGGATCAATTTGAATAAAATCAATCAGTCCAGCAAAAACAGCAGTTAGTCCAGCTAATACAGTACCTATTGTAGTTGCGATAATAATATCTCCTGTTTTAATGGCGACCCATATCGTAATAGCTACAGGAACTAACATTATTAGTGCAGTAGAATTATACTCTATAGCTCCAACCGCTCCAGTGTCTCCGCTATACATCATGCCGAATACTATTATACCAATTATAGTGATTGTCGCTGCAGTAAGCGCATACTTTAATCTGGACTTTACAACACCTGGAACATCAACCCCTTGAGAAGTTGCAGAACAAATCGTTGTGTCGGAAACAGGCGCTAAATTATCGCCAAATGCTCCACCAGATACAATAGCTCCAGCCAAAAGTGTTGGATGTGCGCCAAGGGCAACGCCTGCAGGATATAAAACCCCCATACCTGCTGCAATGGTACCAAAGCCAGTACCTGATGCTGTTGCAAATATGGCTGAAGCTAAAAATGACACGATTATGAAAAATGTACCACTAATACCTAAGGATGCAGCCATACCTGCAATACCGCCTGCAAGCCCTGATTCTCTAAGAATTCTCGAAAAAACGCCAGCAAAAATCCAACAAACTACAGGAATAATGGCTTCCTTGCTAGCCATACCATTAATAATTACTTCACTGTAATACTTCTTGTCCTTTGCAAAGAAAAATGCAACAATAAGTGCCATAAATGCTGGAATCCATAATGCACCATCTGAAATAGAGCCCACTACAAATGTAGTCATAACAATTAATACAAGAAATACTATGAACGGAATAAATGACATCCATTCTCCACCATAAAACTCAAGCTTCTTCATTTCGTTGTTCATGTTTACCCTCCTTAATATATGAATCATTGCGATTGACTTTCGTCATATACTAATATTGCAAATGCTATGCCAAGTTCTCTTCATAAAAAATCCTCAAAATGACCTCTATCTTATTTATTTTTTCGTAAAACAGCTCATCTTTTTGCCATTTAGGAAAAAAATTGCTATGAAATTTTCTTCCACCTGGAAATTTATTTCATAGCAATTTGAACGGATCATTTTTCTCACTATAGATTTCTATATATCTCAATAACTTTTTCTACTGGTAATTTTATTTCTTCAGATATGAATTTGATATCTTCAGTCCCAAGTTCATCTAATTTATAATCATTTGCA
The DNA here is from genome assembly GCF_014205875.1 of Anaerosolibacter carboniphilus. Lineage (GTDB taxonomy): Bacteria > Bacillota > Clostridia > Peptostreptococcales > Thermotaleaceae > Anaerosolibacter > Anaerosolibacter carboniphilus. Next base: position 8,966 of record NZ_JACHEN010000023.1, on the reverse strand, counting down.
ATATTTTTTAAGTATGTTGTTTTAAGCTTCATCAAATCAACATCTTTTGCAGATACTTGCGCCAAAGATGTAGGAATCACAATTGTTTTTCCTGGAATATTTCCTTCTGGATTTCCTCTGGAAACTTCAATACCATTATTTCTTGCAAAGGTTAATTGAGGCATTGGATGCTTTCCAGCTCCTGTATATTCAGTTTCTTGAACAACAATGATCTTATCTTGGTTCATATCTTTCGCCAAAGCAATAGCTGCTGCTAAAGAAGTGTTGCCTGTAGGACCTCTTTCGATGCCTTCGAGCTTTGCAAGCATCTCTGTTACAAAGAATACCTCTCCTTGGGTTATCGTTACATATTTATCCATGTATCTTAATACTCTGGCTGCATTTCTAGGCACATCTGCACGATCAGGTTTCGTTGCAAAAGGAATTCCAAATCCAGTATGACCTGTAGTAAAGGATTTTCTATTAAAGTCCTTATCAGAGGCCATATGTAGTCCGTATAAGTCTACCGATGCCCCTACCATTTTACAATCTGTTGCTCCCGCCTTTATTAGCCCCCTGGCAGTTCCTGTAAGATTACCACCACCAGCATGGGTTGCAACAACTATATCTGGATACCTTCCTTCCATTTTCATCACTTGATTGGCAATCTCATATCCTAATGTTTCAACCCCTGCAATTCCAAAGGGTGTATATAAAGAAGCATTAAAAAACCCTGTCTCTTCAATTACTTTTAAGAAAGTATAAAACAATTCAGGTCCAACGGTAAGCTGTATTACTTCAGCTCCAAAAGCCTCACATTTACGGGCTTTTTCAATGATCTCTGGCTGCCCCTTTTTGCTTGAATCATATACTTCCTGAACGATTATACACTTAAGTCCTCTTTGAGCAGCTTGGGATGCAACAGCAGCACCATAATTGCCACTGGTTGCGGCAATCACTCCTTCGTATCCATTTTTTTGAGCATGATAAACAGAAATCGCTGCTCTTCTTGCTTTAAATGACCCTGAAGCATTTGCTGCTTCATCCTTTATAAAAATTCTTGCGCCTTTTCCAGGTTCTGAATACTTTCTAACTAGTTTTGTAATATTTTTCAGTTCGAACAGTGGCGTATTACCTACTTTCGTTTCTTTTTGAATTTTTTGCATTTCTTCAATAGAATAAGCCACATTATCCATCATTTTTTCATAATCAAATGCAATTTTTCCATATTCAAAAACGCTATAATCTATTCCCACAGCATCTTTCATGATTTCATTTTTTCTGGCCATTACCCCTTCATATGATAGATCTCTCATTTTACACCTCCTGCATATTCGCAAAATCTTCTTTTAAAGATACACTTGTTTCTAACAATTCAGGTACTGGATTTCCAAAATCATGTGCAAACCTTGGATGGATCTCAACTAGCTTTCCTCTTGCAATTCTACCTGAAAAGGTACGAACGGATACATCATCACCGATTTCCGCTGATTCTTCCATCAAAAAACCTCTCGTCCACATCATAAGTGGCGTATTCTTTGTGTCTTCAGGTACTTGTGAGGCTCTTTCAGTCGCTGATAATACTTGGTTTTCAATTTCAACCCAAGTTCCTTTCACTGCACTACCCATTTCAATTCCTCCTTTATAAACATGTTTGTCCATATTAATTCGAGGTACACAACTCACCTTCGTGCCTTTACTTATGCAAAAAAAATGCCAAGTTTATCCTGGTTCTAAGGATAAATCTTGACATCAGCCCTGCTAAAAATATTTAGTTTTTAAATTATATTCAACTAACTTATTAAATAACTGCCTTCTGCTTATACCCATCAAACTTGCGGCCTGTGTAATATTATTATCGCATTTTTCTAATGCATTCTTTATATAGTCTATTTCAAACCTTTGCCTGGCTTCCTTGAAAGGAATAATCTTATTGTTTTGACTGGCACTTATCTCTTTGATTCTCCTATTGCTTAGAGTATCAAGTCTTAAAACATCATCCGTAGCTAATACCACGATGCGTTCAATGATGTTTTTTAACTCCCTCACATTTCCTGGATAATTATACTCTAATAAATACTGTTCTGTATCCCTGTCTATACCTCTGATATTTTTCTTCATTTCATTGCTGAAATGTGTAATCCAAAAGTCAATCATGCCTTTGAGGTCTTCTTTTCTTTCTCTCAAGGGTGGAATTTCAATATTTATGGTATTGATTCTATAATATAGATCTTCCCTAAAATTCCCTAATTCTATTTCTTTTGGTAAATTTCTATTTGTGGCAGAGATCAATCTGAAATTCACATTAATCTGTTTGTTAGATCCAATTCTTTCAATCTGCTTGTTATCTAATACTCTTAAGATTTTAACTTGTGTGCTGAGAGACATTTCTCCCATTTCGTCTAAAAATATTGTTCCACCATTTGCTTCTTCAAATCGTCCAATGCGCCTTGAAGTTGCACCCGTAAAAGAGCCTTTTTCATGACCAAAGAGCTCCGATTCCAATAAACTATCTGATATTGCCTGGCAATTCACTGGTACAAATAATTCTTTAGATCTTTTACTCTTTTGATGAATCAAATTAGCAATTACTTCTTTGCCTACGCCTGTTTCCCCTGTCAATAAAATGTTACTCGAAGATTGAGCAACAGCATCAACTTCCTTTAAAACCCTAAGCATTTTTGGATTTTTTGTCTGATTTAAAAATAGCTTTGAACTCACTTCTCTCTTCACAATATTATTCTGTGTCTCTAATTTTATAAATCTTTTAGCCTTTTCTATTTCAGTAAATAATTCTTCCGGATTCCTGCTTTTAATAAAATATCCTAGGGCCCCTATTTTCATGGCCTTAACAGCACTCTCAATACTCCCATATCCAGTCAGGATTATTACTTCTATCAAATCCTTGTATATCCTCTTTATTTCATTTAATAAATAGAATCCATCCTTGCCCGGCATGATAACATCCGACAACACGATGGGATAATACTCTCTTTCAAGTATTTCAAGGGCTTCTTGAGATGAACTAGCTTCTCCGACAAAAAAGCCTCTGCCTTCCAACAACATTCTATAGGTTTCTCTGTATTCAACTTCGTCATCAACAATTAATATCTTACTTGATTCCATCATATAGAATTCTCCTTACTATCAATGGGTAAAGAAATTTCAAATACTGTTTTAACATTAGGAATACTTGAAACAGCGATATGCCCATTTAATTTCTCAACTTCATTATATACAATATATAAACCTAATCCCGTTCCTTTGCCTGGATCTTTTGTAGAATAAAAAGGATTAAATATTTTTTCAATTTCATCTTCTGGTATTCCTTCCCCAGTATCTACGATTCTGAATACGATTCGATTTTCTTCAGAAGATGCACTTATGTTTATACTCCCATTTTCACCTATGGCATCTTTGGCATTGGAAATTAAATTAATCAAAATGTGTTTTAACGATTCTACATTGGAGTACAACCTTGTGTTTTCATCACACGCAATGGAATATTTTATGTTGAGCTTCATCAATGTTTTATGTTCAAGTTCAAAAAGTTTAGATATAAACTCTTTAACATTAATCCATCCTTTATCATCACCTGTAAGTCTTGAAAATTCCAAAAGATTATCAATAATTCTATTGGCTCTTTCTACGGATGCGTCGATATAGTCAAGGGAACAAATTAATCTTTCATCATCATATAAAGATCTAAGGATATAGCTATGACTTCTAATGATCCCTAGGGGATTTCTAATCTCGTGCCCCATACCAGCCGCTAGTTGCCCAATAGCGGCCATTTTATTAGCTTGCAGTATCTGTTTTTCCGATATCTTTTCTTTCGTAATATTTTGAATTACTACTAAGATGTTTTTCATACTGCCTGTAGTATCTTTTAGGGGATAGGTGCGAACTACGTAATAATTATTCTTATTTGAGAGTTCTTCTTCCAAACTCTTTTCTAATGTAATTGTATCAACAGTTATTTTTTCAATGTTCATAGGGCCAAAATCCTTAAATATTTCTCTGCAATGCTCATTTAGCACCTTTGACTTTGAATATCCTAGAAAATCTAAAAATGACTTATTGATATTTACAATCTTCAAATCTAAATCAGTAACAGCTATATATTCAGTCATTCCATCGAAGGTTATTTGAAGATCATGCTTGCTGTCCATTAATTCCTTTGTTCTCTTTTCTACTTCCTGCTTCAAAAAATAGTTCCAAGTAACCATACCTATTATAATCATTATCAAAGCTCCAGCTGCTGCTAGAATATATTTGATTCTAGTCCTATAATCAGGAATCTGAACAATTGGAGCAGAAATCCCAAACCATTTTTGCTGGATTCTCTCTAGCTGATTCGTTTCTCCTAATGCGGCAATACCTTTATTTAAAATAGACACGAGTTCAGGCTTAGATTTTGGCACAGCCAAGACAACCTCGTTCTCGTAAAGAGGTTCTTCTTTTATATGTAATAAAAATTCTGCACCCTTGTTTTTTATCTGATAAAGAACGACCGGTTCGTCTCCTGCTACTGCATCTACTTTTCCTGATAAAAGTAAATCTAGAGCACGACTAATATTATCTACCTGAACAATCTTTATTCCAGGGTAAGTATTCATAAGGTATTCATTAACATAATCACCTTTTTGTGTAGCTAAAGTCATATTTTCTATATGATCAATCTTTTGGTCATTTGATTTTACGGCTAATACCGCTCTTAGATTATATATAGGGTTGGTGAAAAGAAAGTGCTTAGAACGCTCTTTGCTTTTAAACATATCGCATATATCCGTCTTGCCTTCTTCAAGACTTTTCAAAGCATCTTCCCAAAGCAATGGATGAAGCTCAATATTAAATCCCAGCTCCAATGATAAAAGGTTGATATAATCCACCACAACCCCCTTATATTGATTATCTGCCCCATCTACAAATCTAAGCGGAGGCGCATCATTATCAGCAGCATAAATCAAAGATCCCTGCTCTTTTAACCACCGCTGTTCTTCAAAAGTCAATATAGGGTTATTGTGATACTTTAGATCAGAAATAACATCTGCCTCGCTTATTAGCGAAAAATATATACCAACCACTAAAATCAAAATCATAGGTACTACATAAAATATACTTGGCTTTTTAGCCATAAAAATCCTCCCTAAATCTAGTGAGTAGCTAATCCTGAAAAGCAAATAAAAATTGTAAAACTATTAACATATATAAAACATTCGTTTATTTTCAAATTTTTCCTCCCAAATAAAAAGAATATTGAGCTATGAACTTCAATATTCACCAGTACTAAAGTATTCTAAATTTCAAGCAATACTTGCATTAATTGGTAATCTCTCTTTCTGATTTGATAGAACATAATAAAATAAATGTCCGTTCTCCAACTCCAATATATTCTCTCTTTTTAAATATCATATTTTCTTTTTTGTCTTTCATTTTCATATCGATTTAATACTAACTGTTGTTCCTGCTTTATTCCACACTAAAAATGAAGACAGGCTGTACAGCCTGTCATGCAATACCTTATTATCATATGTTAATACATTAACCACACTTAGAAAATCCACAACTTCGACAGATCATGCAGCCGCCTTCATGCTCTACTTTTGATCCGCATTCTGGGCAACCATTGTCGCCTTTGTCTATCCCAATAGATACTTCATCTCGATACTCGTTGTGACACATCTCTGACATAGCACACAGTGAACAGTTGCTGGCACATCCTTCTACCACTTCTTCCTCTATCTCCAAGGCCATATCTTGAACATTGGGCTCAGCGGATTTCACATGCATATTGAGTACCTTCTCTAGGGTTCTTCCGATGGCATCAGGACAGGATAATACCTTAATCTCCTTATTCCCTTTACCCCTTTGGGTCAGCGTAGAATGACATCTTATACCCCTTAACTGCTCTATGATCGCCTCCACGCTTACACCGGCACGCAAAGCAATAGACACAATACGGCTGGTTGCTTCGCTTTGGCTAGGGCATCCACCGGCTCTTCCTAAGTTGGTAATCACTTCACAAATACCATCATTATCATAGTTTGCCGTGATGTATAGATTTCCACAACCAATTCTCACCTTTTCAGTCAATCCTGCTGTAATATCTGGTCTTGGCCTCGGTGTAATAGATGCTGATACTTTTGTCGTTGCAGCTTCTTCTCTGATCGTTTCCTCTTTCACTGTACCAATATTTAATACCTGGCCCTCTCTACTTCCGTCACGGTAGATGGTTACACCCTTACATCCCAACTGATAGGCCAGCGTATAAGCTTCTCTTACATCTTCCCTTGTAGCATCATGGCAAAAGTTTACTGTCTTGGATACTGCATTGTCCACATGATTCTGAAATGCGGCTTGCATTTTAATATGCCACACTGGTGATACATCATGGGCTGTAACAAAGATTTTCTTTATTCTTTCAGGTATTTCAGCTATATGCGCAACACTGCCTTGCTCCGCCACCTTCTCCATGAGAGCCTTAGAATACAATCCTTCTTCCTTTATCATCGCTTCAAATAGAGGATGGGTCTCCACAAGCTTATCATTGTCCATCACATTTCTAAAATATGAGATGGCAAAGAGGGGCTCAATACCACTGGAAGCACCCGCGATAATGCTAATGGTTCCTGTTGGCGCTATGGTGGTTGTCGTAGCATTTCTTAGTCTCATGCCCTTCTTCTCATAAATACTGCCTTCATAATATGGAAACACGCCTCTTTCCCCAGCCAGTTTCATAGACATTGCCTTTGATCTTTGATCGATGAATCCCATGATTTCTTCAGCCAGCTGTACGCCCTCTTCTGAATTATAGGAGACGCCTAATTCGATAAGTATATCTGCAAAGCCCATAACACCCAGACCAATTTTCCGTGTTCCTTTGGTCATTTCATCAATGGCCTGAAGGGGATAATTGTTTACATCAATCACATTGTCCAGGAAGTGTACCGCTAAATCTACAACTTCTCCTAACTTATCATAATCTATGTACTTTTCAGTTCCTTCTCCCTTAATCATTCTCATCAGATTAATTGAACCCAGGTTACATGACTCGTAAGGAAGCAGTGGCTGCTCTCCACAAGGGTTGGTACTTTCAATTTCTCCAACCTTAGGCGTAGGATTATCTTTATTTAAACGATCCAGAAATACAATTCCTGGCTCTCCATTTGTCCATGCCATATCAACAATCTTATCAAATATTTCTTTCGCATTTAACTGTCCTACAACCGCTTTGGTATTGGGATCTACTAAATCATATTTTGTGCCATCATGTACTGCTTCCATAAAGGCCTCAGTAATTCCTACACTGATATTAAAATTTGTGATCTCAGTGTTTTCCTTTTTACACTGAATAAACTCTAGTATATCTGGATGGTCTACCCGCAGAATCCCCATGTTGGCACCTCTGCGTGTTCCTCCCTGCTTCACAGCCTCTGTAGCTGAGTTAAATACCTTCATAAAACTGATGGGGCCTGATGCCACACCTCCTGTGGAGGCCACCGTAGATCCTTTGGCTCTCAATCTGGAAAAACTAAATCCTGTACCTCCTCCAGACTTATGGATAATCGCTGCGTTCTTAATGGCATCAAAGATTCCTTCCATCGTATCTTCCACCGGAAGTACAAAGCAAGCGGAGAGTTGTCCTAGCTCTCTACCGGCATTCATTAAAGTTGGAGAGTTTGGCAAAAATTCTAAGTTTGTCATCATATGATAAAATTTATCTTCTAAAGTTTGAAGGTCGGCATTGGCGTCATAGTGTTCGTCCGCCTTAGCAATATGCTTTGCCACTCTTCTAAACATTTCTTCTACTGTTTCGATCACTTCACCTTTTTCATTTTTAGCGAGATAGCGTCTCTCTAAAACCTTCAAGGCGTTTTCTGAAATTTGCATAATAGTACCTCCTATTACTACATTTGGTATAATTGGTAAAGTCGATGTACTAAATATTGTACCACCTACCCCTTTTGATGTCAAAATGATAATTGTTCATTCCATGCAATTTTCGTTAAACACTTCTTTCTTTTGCCTTCTTTTTCTCTCTTACTAGAGATTCCTTCTTATTTATTCCCATTCATATCATTTATACCCACTATGATCAAAAAATAGGAAAAGCTTCCTATGAATTTCATAGAAAGCTAGAAATTTCAATATCATTAAGATTTCTTGATTATATCCAATGTTTCTTTGATGGTATCACGAGTATACTCACCTTTTTGATATTTTCTTCTGGCTACAATAATCTCTGCTTGATTTCCTTTTGCTACAATATCCTTTAGGGCTTGAGGTTGCTCTACGAAAGCGCCCTTTTCTTGAAATCCTTGATTCATCACGATACATGTTGGAATCCTAGGTTTGCCATTTAGCGAATAATTGGCCATATGAGTTTCATTCCCCTCACGGGACACGATACGGATGATAATTTTATCATTGATATCGGCCATTTTCTGTAAGGCTGGAACATTAATCATACAGTCTGGGCACCATATTTCAGCAAAAACAAGTATATTGACAATCTCATCAATTTCTTTTATTTCATTTTCTAATCCCTTATCTAATTCGATTTGGTGATAGTTCTCTAGGGTTTTTTCTTTATAGGTATCTTTGTCTCTATTTACAAACTCATGAAATGTGCTCCCTGTCTCAAAGAGTTCTTTCATATCCCACAAATCCCCCCTTCTCTGCTGATCTTCTAAGGTTATAAAGTATTCACTCTACCTTAGCTTGTTTTCATAATTCTCTTGATATATATATATGATAGCCTATGTATGTTTAGACGTGCAACAGGTTTTTAAGTTCCTCATCTCATTTGGAAGATTTTAAGTAGGATGATGATAAAATAAAAGAATGCAAGACGACTCTTCTTCGTCTTGCATTCTTTATGTAATAAAAAAACCAGCGACGACCTACTCTCCCAAGGGGCTACCCCCTAAGTACCATCAGCGCTGAAGGGCTTAACTTCTGTGTTCGGTATGGGAACAGGTGTG
>NZ_JACHEN010000022.1 GCF_014205875.1 Anaerosolibacter carboniphilus | reverse complement strand
TCCTTCCAGATTTATATACCCACTGACATGATTATTCGGACTTTTTTAAGATAGAAAATGGATAATCCATCTAACTATATATTACAAGGGAACGCGCCCCTGTGCCGTTCCAGATTATTGACTGTCTATCAACGGAACGCCACAGGGGGCGCTCCCTACCCAGGATAACAGCTGGGTTGATATCTGTGGTCTGCGGGCGAACACTGTTCGCCCCTACCAATAGACATGGCTTTTTGTAGGGATCGGCGCCCTCGCCGTTCCGTGGTTTTAAATCCCTCTTTTTCGGAACGATGGGGGCATCGTTCCCTACAGAAAACATGATAAATTGATCTATCGTAGGGTTGGACGGCCCTGTCCGACCAATGTTGTTATGTCATATTTTTCTACAATTGTTCATTGTAAATAGGATACAACATCCTTATAGAATTTTAATCAATCCAAATAGACTTTTACTTTATTACAGATAATTCATCGAACTGCAATCCTAATGCCTCCAGGCCATTTTCCAGACACATCTTTTCTATATCCTCTTGCTTCAAACCAATTCTTTTAAAATGTTCTATTTCATCTATCAGACCACTTCCATGACCCACCCGATATGCGCCTGCATCGCTTCCTAGCACTACCTTTATTCCCATTTCTATGGCCTTTGCAATGTTCTCCAGCTGCTCTTCATATACTCTTTGAATCGTTCCTCTTTCTTCTATAAATTTATCATCATCAGAATAGACAATGTTCCCCAATGGAGACAAAGTCGGCACCCATATGATATCTCTTTCAGCCATACCATAAAGTTCTGCTTCCGATATCAAATAACCATGTTCAATGGTAGTAACCCCTGCTTTTATAGCTCTCTCAACCCCTTCTTTTCCATTGGCATGCACCATGACTGGCATGTGATTATCCCTTGCAAAGGCAACCATATGTTTTAACTCACCCAATGTAAACGCTGTTTCTCCAACATCTCCATACTTATTAAAATTCACAATCCCAGTCAAAATAATCTTTAAATGATCTGGTTTATGGTCAAGAAGAATTTTTAACGCTTCTTTTATGCTATGCATATCCTTTACTGGTTTACCTAAAAAAGATCCATAGCTGCCCTCCTTATATAAGGCATGGATGGGTGATTTATAAATCATACCTTCCGCTTTGGCTGCTTCTCTAGCAATCTGTGAGACTGACATGCTATCTCCACCATCTCTTAAAATATAAATATTTCGTTTCTTATATTCTTTTAAAATATTACTGGTCCATTGAAATTTCTGCTCCATACTCGCACATTGCCAAGATTGGCGAGTATAAATATTGTTGAGGGCTATGTGAATATGTGCGTCAACTAGCAATTTTTCTCCCTCCTCTCCGCTAGATACTTGATTATAAAAAAACAAGATTGATACAGCCTGTTTTTTTGCATATACAATTTGATTTCATGCTATCCTATTGCAATATTTTCTGTCAATATTCTTTATCATTCTGTAATGAATACTTTTAAAGCATTCTCTCTTGACAATCTTTGGAAGTGGCAATATTCTAAATATATAGACAACAATTTGTGCAAAGACAAAGGTAATACAAGGTTAAAAGGGGGCAAAAAAATGAATAGCTTAATCGTAGCCTGCAAAACTATTGGGGATGAGCTAAACATGGCCATTCGCGAAACAGGATGTAATTATCCTATACTATGGATTGAGTCAGGGCTGCATTTATATCCAGACTCATTGAGAAAACGATTGCAAGAAGAACTGAATCATTTATCCAATGTCGATCAGGTCCTTCTGGCCTTTGGCTTTTGTGGTAACTCCCTCGTGGGGCTAACTGCCTCGAACTATCGTCTCATTTTTCCCCATGTTGATGACTGTATCACATTACTCCTTGGCTCTACCGAGAGGCGCAAGGAAATATCCAATGAAGCAGGCACTTACTTTCTTACCAAAGGATGGATAGATTTCGAAAAAAATATCTGGGTGGAATATCAAGAAACAGTATCTCGTTACGGGCAAGCAAGAGCTGATAGAATTTACAAGACAATTCTCCAACATTATAAACGATTAGGAATCATAGACACGGGTGCCTATGAATTAGAAAATCTATTAGAAAGTTCAGAACTAATGGCAAAGGATTTGAAACTAAATCATGAAGTGTTTCCAGGAACCTTAAGATACATGAAAAAACTATTGATGGGTCCTTGGGATGAAGAGTTTGTAGTCATTGAGCCTGGAGAAAGCGTAACCCTAGGTCATGTTTATGGAAATCTAGCCAAGGCTGCAAGTGCTGTTTCCCTCCGCTGTTCCCATGCGGCCGCTGGATCTGCATAAAAATATTTTTACAAACTCAAAAATCCTATAAATGAAAGATGGCTCTTTCCTTTATAGGATTTTTATCGCAGTTTATTTAAAATTCATAGATCGAGCAAAAATCGTTGAAAATTTAGGATAAGATCCCAATTCTACAAATTCCACAGCATCGGCAATATTTGCAGTCCGCCCGTATTCGCTCGCTGAAAGCAGCGCCAATTTTGCTCCTGTACCGGCAGCGTTTCCTACATTTTTGATCTTGCCTTCCAGTTCCTTAGGAATAAGACCTAAAGAACATGCGCTATGAGGATTCATATAATTGCCAAAAGCCCCTGCCAATAGTACTTCTTTAATTTCTTCTACACTTATTCCATACTTTTCCATAAGTATGTTGATCCCTGCGGCCATTGCACCCTTTGCAAGCTGGAATTCTCGTATATCCTGCTGTGTAATCAAGATTGGTCTTCCATGGGCAGTGATCTCTTCATCAGCCAGTAAAAAAGCATATGTCCCCTCATACTGGATAATATGGCTTTTGAATACTTCTGCCTTCGCATTTGTTATTTTGTCAGGATGTAAAAACTTACCCTTTTCATTAATAATGCCCATTTCAGAGAGTCCTGCAATTGCATCCAAGAGTCCTGAACCGCAGATACCCTGAGGCTTTACTTGACCAATGACAGTGTATTCCAGTTCTTCTCCAAAGACCACATGATCTATGGCACCTATAGCGCCTCTCATTCCGCTGCTGATTTGAGCACCTTCAAAAGCTGGCCCAGCAGCACATGAGCAAGTAAATAATTTATGCTTGGATCCAAGAACAATTTCTCCATTAGTTCCAATATCAACTACAAGCTTAATCTCTTCACTTCGATCCATTTCTGTTGCTAAAAGTACTGCTACCGTATCTGCCCCCACAAAGCCTGCAATATTCGGCAAAACCAAAATTTTTCCTGTTTTGTTGATTGTAATATGCAGACTTTCGGCATTCAGCACCAATGGGTCACTGATGGTAGGTATATACGGTGATTTGGAAATATACCGAGGATTTAAGCCTAAAAAAAGATGATGCATACAAGTATTTCCTGCAATCGTCACAACATAAATATCCTCAACATTTATATCCGCTTTTTCAGCAGCTTCCTTTATCAATCGATTAATCCCTTTGATCACTTCAAAATGAAGGGTTTCTAATCCATTTTTCTCCTGTTCTGTATAGCTGATACGGCTTATGACATCTGCTCCAAATTTGGCCTGGGGATTCAGTGTAGAAACAACACTCAACTCTTTTCCTGAATAGAGATCGATCAGGAATCCCACGATGGTAGTCGTGCCAATATCAAAAGCCATACCAATCAAAGTCTTCGTTGTATCCTGCTGTTCAATTCCTAAAATTTGGCGACCATATGTAATTGCAGTAATATGATACTGAGCAGTTCGCAATGTTTCCGGTATTTGATTTAAAACAGGTATTTGCACATCCAACGCAGCTGCATGTTCACCTTGAAAGAGGCTTTCTCGTAAACGTCTCCAATCTGATTGATGATCCCCAAGGGATGGCTTCTTCACCTCAATATATCTTTTTGTGATATGGGGCTCAATCCTCATAGACCGTTCTTCTGCTGCCATCAAAATTTGATGTTTTACATCATTTACTCTTAATAGCTCTACACTGATATCACTGTAAATTTCTGTGAAACAGGCGAGGTGAATACCCTCATTGATTTCCTTTTCACTAAGGAATTCTCTTTCCATATGATCAGACTGAATGGCACCCTCTAAAATTCGGAACCGGCACTTACCACATCTTCTTCCGCCGCCGCAGGGAAAATCAAAATCGATTCCTGCTTCGCTAATTGCTTTCATGACAGTGGTTCCCCCAGGAACTTCAATCATTCGTCCCACTGACTGAAAATTTACTTTGTACTTTTCCAAGGTACTCCCTCCCCTTTTAGGTTATACCGAGTATATACGATCAATCATGTACTTACTGACTAATGCCATGCAATTTTATATAATCTCCTCTAAAATAAGTTATTCCTAAACCCATAGGCTTATCCTTGCTATCATATAACTTTTGTTCTACTACCAATAGCGAAAGATCATCATATATATTTAGCATTTTTTTTGTTTTTTCTTCCGGCGTTCTTGCATAAATCATCAGCTCTTTTTTCATAGCAAAAAGAGACATGTTTTTGGATATCATTTCTGGGAATGTAGCTTCCTTGATCTCCTTCTCTACGATAGGCATCCCCTTTTGATATATCAAATACTTCACATCATAGGCCATAGGTTCTCCATCCGTATAAAACAATCGGCGAATCATAATTACTTTCTTTTTTTTACTAATTTGCAAGCTATGGGCTAATTCGTCGTGAGGCATAACAATATCTACACCCAACAGTTTCGTATTATCAACGTTATTAATTAAATTATTCATCTCATCATAGTAAATCGTATATTTATTGTATTCAGGTTTTTTAACATAATATCCTTTGCCAGGAATCGAATAGATATACCCATCATTGGCCAGGATAGCGAGACCTTTCCTTACTGTCATTCGGCTAGTAGCATACTCATTACATAAAGCTGTCTCTGATGGTATGTCATCACCCGGTTTCAGTTTCCCACTATTAATCTTCTCACGGATATCTTCAACTATTATCATATATACTGGACTTTTCATAATTTACTACTCCCTATTTATTCTTGTGTTTCATCCAATTTTGACATATCTTAACGCCCTCAGAAGCATCGTTGGCAAAACTATCAGCCCCAATATAATTACATATGTCTTTTGTAATATGATTGGCACCTATTATAATTTTTACGCCATTTTTTATACCCATTTCAGTAAAAGCATCTACTACTTCCTTCATTGAATCAACCGTATACGTTAATACACCGCTTAGTCCTACAATGTCAGGTTTATGATCTATAACCTTTTTTACAAATAATTCCTTCGAAACATCCACCCCAAGATCAATCACTTCAAAGCCGTTCACCTCTAGCATACCCTTGAATATCTCTTTTCCTATATCATGGATATCCCCTTTCACTGTACCTAAAACTACTTTTCCAATTCTTTTTCGATCCGTGCTCTGAAAATGTTCCTTCATTTTATCTAGCTCTAAAACCTCTTTAAAAATCAATCCCGCCACAATCAAATCTGCTATGTAATAATCTTTTCTCTCATATAATTGTCCTACTCTGCCCATACCTTCATTGATAATTTCCAACAGATCTAATGGTTCTATTCCGGCATCTAAGGCTTTGGCAGCTAGTTCTGTCACTCTTTCTTCATCTAATTGCTCTACATATTCAATAATCGATTCCTTTAATTTCATTAGATTATCCATCTTATCCTCCATCAACCCTTAATATTTTATTACTTATCCACAACGATACATAACAACAAGTCCATTATGTATCGTTAAACAACCATATTACGCTTCCATCTTCAAAGGATATACACCATCCATATGTGATACATACTTATTCTATTATGATTGTAAAATTCCTTTATCGATATTACACAATATTCAAAATATGGCTGTACATACTGTTCCTATCAAGGGTTATAAAAATAATGTTATAATAAAGTTAAACATCATCTCCTCATATTGCTGCACTTTAGGTGCCATCACCTTTTCAATTTTATCGTCAATTTCTGGATGTACTGCCATATATGCTTCCCATGACTTATAATATTCCGTATTCATATCCCATCTCCTTTCTAATAAATCGCCTTCTCAGCCACATACTGCAGTACCGCCTGTAGATTTTCAATATTCACACTATCAACAGTTATAATGCTTTTATCGAAACCAAAGTAATACTTCCCTCCTGGTGCAAGAATTTCATTCAGTTCTTTTGCCTTATCAACACACTGCTGCTTCGTTCCTGTTTTTAATAATGTAAGGGGATAAAATCCTGTAAGAATATGCTTCTTTCCTAGCTTTTCTTTTACGCGCTTTGGATCTCCAAATTCAAACATCAGCCTTGTATTTTCAGGAAGTTCATATAGATAATCAACGAATCTCATCCAATCATGTTCCACAAAAAGGGTTGTCATCTGCCCTGCTGCTGCCAAATCGTCTACCAACTTCTTAAAGGTAGGCCAGTAGAATTTCTCAAAATCCTTATCACGCAAATAGGGTGCCATATGCAATGGAATAAATGTTGATGCATATTTTGATGGATTCAGCGGAAGTCCTTTTTTAACCATCATGGGTGTGACAGCCTCACAGGCGGCTACCACCTTTTCTGGGTATCTCCTCACATCGCTGGTAATACCCTTAAATCCTCTAATTAAGTCTCCTACAAAATCAAAGGGTGCGGCAGTAGCTCCTGAAAATAAAGGTGGTGCATAACCTTTTTTTTGAGACAGCTTTCCAAATATCATCCCCATGTTACTGGTTTCATCATAGTACGCTTTAAATGCTTTGGCTAATGCCACAGATTTTGAAACCGGGTTTGTATCTAATGCAGTATACAGCCTTGGTAATACTTTCTCCATGATACAATCATAGGGTGAAGCGATAAATTCATCATATTCATCTGGCTCCAACCCATGAACCTCAGGATGCTGTAGAAAACCGCTTGAACCCATGACAAAGGTTCTTGAACCTAATAGTTTATAATATGAAGGAAATCTTATTGAACTTAACGGCAGTGTATCCGAAGGAAAATCTTCACATACGCCTCCCAATATACCTTCTAACGTAGAGGTATCCCACTGTGCCTCCGCTAGGTCTCTGCCTGCATATTGAATGGCAAACTCAGATGAAAACCTTGCAGCTCCAATCGGCACTCTCTTTGGTATCTTACCATCAAAAACATCTGTAAACATTTGTATTCTTTCCTGTTGCAAACTTTTTACATCCGACATACTCCCAAGTCCCCCTTGTTCATATAGTTATGGATAAATCATTTGCCTCATCTAAATACCTTATCATACTATATCTCTATGATCTAAAGCACTCCTTGTATATACTTGTATACAGTTTTGTATATTAATTTGATTATATCAGACGATATTATCATGTCAATATCCCTATAGTCCTTTTAAGCGTATATTTTTCCATCATAGTATGCCTAGCATCGTAAGGGCTACCGGGGTCCATATTGACGTAAAGGCAATCCAGGACAAAGTAGCCAAACTGCCGCCTTTAAACATATCAAGCATGGTGTAATAGCCTGTAGAATAAGTCAACAATGGTACAGGATCAAGTGGCAGCATCATACAGCATCCCGCATAAAAAGCCATAGGTACACCAAAAGCAATGATGCTAATGTCCATGTTTGCAGCAACACTAACAAGAGGATACAGCATGATCATCACAATGGCTGGTGCAATAGGTATCGGCAGATGCAATAATGCAATAAAAATGCCTAAAATACCTAGTAGCAATACGATACTTATATCCTGTGGAACATCGAAGAAGTTCTTCAGCAGCCATTCTCCTACCCCTGTCGAAACCACGGCACTGCTCACAGAGATGACACTACCTATCATCAATATGGTATTCAAACTTACGCTCTTAGAAAATTCTGGCCAGTTGAGTATATCAATACCAGGCAAAAACATGATGGCCAATCCAATGATGGCTACGATTGTGACATCCAAGGCTGGAATCCACGAACTAAGAACCCAAAATGCCAACATTCCTAAAATAATTGCTGCTACTTTTTTATCTAATGGCTCCATCTTATTTTCCACACTATAGCCTTGAATAAATTCATTTATCTTATCTGGATTCATGTTCATGGGTTTATATATTTTTACTAGAATAAACCAAGTCATTGGCAAAAGTACAATTGCAATAGGAATCCCAATGAGCATCCACTCAACAAAACTGATATGAGCATTGCTATATTCTTTCATCAAGTTCAATGTGAGAATATTGATGGAGCTTCCGGCGGGCGTCATGATACCCCCAATCATTCCTGCAAAGGGAATTGCAATCATGAAAGTTCTTCCTATACTTTTTCTGATGTTCTCCTGATCAGCAAGATCTACTAACCCCAAGGCCAGGCCCATAAATAATGCTGTAGCAGGCACATTTGACATAATGGAAGAAATGAGGCATGTGGCACTCATAAATGCAAAAAGGATTGTATTCGTATTTGTACCAAATCTTTTTAACAGGAAGAATAACATTCTTTTTGCGATGGATGATTTTGTGATGGCATAGGATACACCAAAGTTCGCTATAACAAAGAATATTACAGGATTCGAAAAAGCAGCCACAGAGTTTTTTAAATTTGTGATGCCAAGAATAGGTTGAAGCACCAACAACAGCATGCTCGTTATCCCTAGGGGAATCGCCTCTGTTAACCAAAGAACCAGCGCAATTGCCAGTAATATAAGTACATCCTTTCCTTCACCCGTTAAGCCTGGTATCTCTCCTATGAAAAAACCTGATATAAAGATGAATATACCTAGTATGATTCCTAATATTCTCTTATCCATTTAAACACCCCATTCATTTAATTTGATGGCTGGATTTTGTTTAAATTATGTCATAGCGATTCTACAAAACGTCATGATCTTCATATGCCGATCATTGTCATCTTACAAGACCGCTGATCTTGATGAAAAATTTTTTCTTCTCTTGTGTAAACGTTTGCCTATTAAGCAAAATTAACTGAGTTACCTCCTCCCACGATATTTTCACAACACCCTTGCTCTTTAGATTGCAATGACTACATTCAATCCCCTCCCCCTTTTCATAGTTCTTTATCATTTTTTAGGGTATTTTATCTACATGTATATACAGGTTAATGTTAAAAAAATACCATTCTGTAGTTTAGAAAGGATTAATCTGTACTGGTTTCTTAATCGCTTCTAATACTTAAATGGTATCTGCTCATACGGTTTATATCTATTTAATTGTTATATATTCTAGGATAAAACAGAATCAATGGATTGTCAATGTTATTCTGAATATTCTGTACATCATTTTTACTTTTTTTATTTTTTCTTGGTCCAAGATAACCTGGAAGGTTTTATTTTATTTGCCTCAATCAAGAACAAAGCATTTCATTCTATAAAATAGTTGAAGATACCATATGAATACCATAGACATTTGCTAGAGCAAGGACATAATATAAAACATCGTATAATTCCTCTTCAATTGACCCTTTTATATTAGAATCTTTGGATCAAAATTCTAATGTCTTCAATCTATCCTCTTGTCACTTCATCCGTTTCATAATCGGATGATCTTCTTTCAGTTCTAGTAAATCCCATAAGTTCCCATATAAATCTTTAAATACAGCAACAGTACCATAGGATTGCTCTTTTGGCTCTCTCACAAATTCTATTCCCTTTGAGACCATCTCATTATAATCTCTCCAGAAATCATCTGTATTTAAAAATAGAAACACTCTCCCCCCCGACTGATTACCAATAAATAGCTCTTGTTCAGGCTTAGATGCTCTCGCTAGTAATATAGTTGTCCCAACTGATCCAGGTGGAGATACAACTACCCATCGTTTATCCTGCTCCGGTTGATAAGTATCTTCGATTAGCGTAAAGTTAAGTTTCTCTGTGTAAAACGCGATTGCCTCATCATAATCTTTCACAACTAGGGCTATGTGCACAATTGATTGAATCATTTTCTCAATTCCTCCTATAGGTAATCTCTCTTATTCATCAGAAATATCTCATATGCAAGCAAATGAAAATTGACTTTGTTCATGTAAATTCCCATAGTACTTTTCATTTTTACGATTATTCTCATTTGAAAATTTGATATTTATATTTTTACACAAAATAACAAAAATGTAAAATTAAAAAGGATCCAAGAATGGCATAGAGAATTATAAGGAATTGTTCTCTGTATCCACTTTTCATAATCATGATGAAAACTCATAAAAAATCTCCCTGCTTATATTATAAAATTCATAGTGTCTATTAGGCTAAATTCTACAGTAAGTCGATCCAATATCTTTGTGTAATTCGTTCTCCCTCTAATACTTCGTTTTCCAACACGCCTCCATTACAGATGGTCGTCTTTGCTGATGCAATATTTTCTTTATTACAAGTAATAAGTACTTTTTCCATGTTCATAGTTTTACATTCTTCCAAAGCCAAACGAAGCATTTCTTTTGCATACCCTTTTTGGCGTTCAGACTTTCTTACGCTGTATCCAATATGCCCTCCAAATTGAAACAAATACTCATTTAATCGATGTCGAATATCTATCATGCCAATTACTCTATTGTCTGAACGTCTTACTGCTAAGTATGTAGAAGCTGGTACACGGCCTTCTCTCACCGTTTCTTCTTTTGCGTTATCCATAAGCATAGCAAACCACTCGTTAATATCTTTAATCCTTTGTAATCCAGCAGTACCATCCATACTATCGCCGTTTGTTTCAAATTCATTTTTATAATCTAATATTTGTTTTTCATATTCTTTTGTGGGAAAAATCAGTGCTATCGATTCCATAAAAACCCTCCTTGACATGAGTGAAATGTACATATCGTTGCATGTAACTATTAAACCTTGATTCTCATTATCAGCATAAATTTAGGTGTTAAATTTTTGGTAATTCTATGCCCTTATCTTCATGGTCATCCAAATAATCTCATCCGCTTCATCTCTTTGGGCTTCATCTTTTATAAAGCCCATCTTCTCATAAAAGTCATACCCTGTTCTACTGCTTGGCACATGTAGGAAATCAATATTCATATTTTTAGCCTCATGAAAAAGATAGTTAAATAATGCTTTACCTATACCATTCTTATGATGTTCTGGTTTTACATGGAAGTTCGAAACACTATACTTAGGGGTAGCTGTATCTCCAAAATTAGCAAGAGCACCTGTAGCGACTATTTCTCCTTCAATTTCAACAACATAAATATCTTTCCAAGTCATTTGTTGTCTTAGATCCTCTATCTTATTTCGATCTCTAAACTTCTCTACAATTTCACGTGCATGTTTCTGAATCATCACTTCGTCAAAATTCCGTTGGATAATATGAGCAACCTCTTCAAGATCCCCCTCATTAATTTTTCGGATAAACATGGCTTCTCCCCCTTTGAATGCAAGTTGATTTTTATTGTTATCTATTATATCATAGAAACTAGAAAATTTTTACAGTTACTACAGATGGTTCGTTTTACGATTAAGGATATTCATGCTTTAGTAATAGAGGCGTGAATTGTAATGGATTTATCCATTTTAAAAGAATTTTATAGTCCATACTATGAACAAAAAGATATGGACAATCGCTATGTTACCATTTCTTAAACTCTCCAAGAAAACGCAGATAGCTTTCATATTTTCATAAAAAAGGGGCTATCTTCTTCAATAATTTATTCAATCATTTCGAGATAGCTCCTTATTTTAATGCTTTTTAATTATTCCCCATCTACTGCATTACTTGGCCTCATTTCAAGCCTTCTTGCCTGTACCAATAATAACAATCCCCCTATTAATATACCTACACCTGATAGTAGAAAGGAAAATCGTCCTGATCCGTTTCCTGCTAGCTGCCCAATCCAAGACAGCACCAGAGGTGATAGAAATTGTCCTAAGCTCATGGCGCTTGTTGCAATGGCAATCGCAAAAGTAGCAGCATCCTTAGGTGCGAGATTTGAAACCTTAATCATCACTGTTGGCATCGTGGTACCAAATCCTATACCCGACATAACCGCTGCCGCTAGAATCAGATGATAATTGTGAGAATAGCTTAACATAATGAATCCAATTCCTGTCAGTATTACACTGGCAGCAAGGGTAAATCTCTTAAGGGCCTGAGATACTTTTCCAAAAAATATTCCTGCAATAAGACCTCCCACCGTCATCATCGTAATTGCCACACCAGCGGAAGCGGCATTTCCTAAGTTTTCCCCTGTTATCACCATGGCTGTATTTGTAAAGAAAGAGAAAAGAAATAGACCGTAAATGAGCAGGAGAAAAGAAATCACATATACAGATATACTCAGTGAAGGTTTTTCTTTATTGCTATGGGAAGTCTTTTCCGGTTCAGGCAGTTTGAAGAATGTCAGTAGAAGCACCCCAATACCACATACATATACAAAGAAAGTATAGTGCCAGTTAATGACACTCAAGAACCCGGCGATTAGACTGGTAATAATGGCTCCCACATTTACAAAAGCACTTTGCAGGCCCATCATGGCAGCCAATTCCTCTCCATGATAGAAGTCTGCGATCAATCCTGTGGCAAGGGGCATGATAAAGCCTACTCCAATTCCCAAGACAGCCCTCATGCCTAATATAAAGGTAATACTATTGGAAAAGCTCGGGCTAACACCTCCAATGATGAACAATATCAGTCCAATGAATAAGAGTTTTCTTTTACTCATTATGCTTGAAAGCTTTCCACAAATCAATGTAAATGGTATAATCAGCAGCGCAGGCAAAGAGACAATTAACATGATAATGTTTTGCCTTGTATCGGGAAAAGCCTTACTGATATCCCCCAATGCTGGTGATGCTGCTGTCACAGCCATACTCAGCAGCGATATAGACAATATCGTAAATTTTTGTATGGTTTTATCCATGATTCGATCATCCATCCTTTTTTGTCTTTTCAGTGCAGTCACTTCAGCCTATCATTAAATTTTTATGTTGCTATCGCAGTTCTATATCCGTTACCAACAGCATATAGAGCTCTAATAGAAGCTGAAAAAGCAGCTGCAATTCCCAATATTTCATAGAATTGCAGCTACTTTTCTACCTACTACTCTCTAGAAACCTACCGGATTTATTTTATTTACCTACATCAACAGCATCATAACAAAAGCAAACATCATTTCTTCATAGCTTTGCATCTTAGGTGCCATTACATTTGCTAATCTTTTATCGATCTCTGGATGCTCTGCCACATATTGTTCCCAAGTCTTATAGTATTTTGTCTCCATATAGAATCCTCCCTTAATAATTCGCATTTTCAGCTACATACTGTAGCACAGCCTGAAGGTTCTCAGTGTTTACGCTATCAGCTGTTATGATACCCTTGTCAAAATTAAAGACATATTTTCCACCAGGTGCAAGGATGTCAATCATTTCCTTAGCCTTATCAATACATTCCTGTTTTGTACCTGTCTTTAATAATGTAATTGGATAGAAACCAGAAATGATATGTTTTTTCCCAAGCTTTTCTTTTACAATCTTAGGGTCACCATATTCAAACCACATTCTCGTATTTTCAGGCAGTTCATATAGATAATCAAGATACCGCATCCAGTCATGCTCAACAAACAACATTGAAGGATACCCCATGGCTGCTAACTCATCCACTAACTTTTTAAAGGATGGCCAGTAGAATTTCTCAAAATCCTTATCCCGAATGAAAGGTGCCATATGTAATGGAATAAAAGTAGAGCTATAGTTTGATGGCGGCTGTGGCGGTATTCCCGCTTTAATCATAAGGGGAGTTACAGCTTCAACGGCAGCCAGTACTTTATCAGGATATCTTCTGATATCACCAGTAATGTTCTTAAATCCTCTTAGTTGATCCGCCATAAAGTCAAAAGGAGCTTCTGTCAATATGTCTATACCGCCGATAGGCGAATAGCCATATTTGTCCGTCAATCTCTGTGTCATCATGCCTCCGCTGATCAACTCATCCCAATAGGCTTTAAAGGCCTTTGCAAATACTACCGATCTTTGGACTGGATTTGTATTTAGTTCCGTATAAATCCTAGGTAGTACCTTTTCCATAAGACAGTTATAAGGTGAAGCAATGAATTCATCATATTCATCCACCTCTAATCCATGAATTTCCGGATGCTGCATAAAGCCGCTGGAGCTCATGATGAAGTTCCTTGCTCCTAGCAATTGATAGTGCAATGGATTTCTCAATGAAATTCCTGCTGGATTGGTATCCGTTATGAAATTCTGACATAACTTCTCAAATACTTCTTCAAGGTTAGCAGTATTCCATTGTAATTCAGCCAAATCTTTATCTGCATATTGGATTGCGAACTCAAGGGTCAAGCCCACGTTAATAGGCACTCTTTTGGGTACTTTTCCATCATATACATCTTTAAATAATTGGGTTCTTTCCTGCTGCAAAGCTTTTACATCTGTCATACTAACACACCCACCCTTGACAGATTTTTATTCCTTCTGCTGCATTGGTTGTAAAGGCATCGGCTCCTACCAATTCACAGGCTTCTTTCGTTACAGGGTTTCCGCCTATAACAATTTTTATATCATTCCTTAAACCTGCATTCTTCAGCTCATCGATTGTATTTTTCATGGCATCAATGGCTAGGGTTAAAACGCCACTCATGCCCACAATTTGTGGCTTTACTTCCTTTACCTTTTCTACAAACGCATCTACTGACACATCAATGCCAAGGTCATGAACCTCGAAACCAGCAGCTTCTGCCATACTTCTAAAAATGTTTTTACCGATATCATGTAGATCCCCTTGTACTGTACCAAGGACGATGGTTCCTGCCTTTTCTGTGGTTCCTGATCCAATCACAGGCTTTAAGACATCAATAGCGCTGGTAAGAAGTTCCCCTGCAAAAATAAGATCCCCTACAAAATACTCACCCTTGTCAAACAAATCTCCTACAACTGCCATTCCCTGCTGACATGCATTGACCACCTTTTGTGCTTCTTCTTCACCGGGATTTGTCGCTACAAATTCATTCAGCATGTCTAACACAGTACCTTCATCAAGGTCTCCAACAGCTTGTTTTAATACATTTAAGTCCATCATACTCTCATGTCCCCCTTGTTTATTATGAATTTATTTATCCCATCTGTGATAGGAAATTCTATTAGGATATTCTACATACCTAAATAGAATAAATTCCTTGCTATACTTCGAAATCCCCTTTGAAAATAAAAGCGTTTTCCAGTGTAACAAGTAAAAAATGCTCCAATTCATTCCCTCTTATTGCTCTTTTAAAGGACCAATCTTATTTTTTCTATATGCTGTAGCGTAGTTCCTACAGTGTCTATCTCTTCCCAATAATGCTTCAGTAGCAAGCAGGGTTGCAAGCATATCTCGATTGCATGGGTCCATAATGGCTGAATCCATGCCAGCAAAAGCTGCAATGGTTAAAAAACTCTGATTTACAACCTTTCTCAAAGGCATACTAAATGAAATATTGCTCAACCCTGAAGTAATCTTAATGGTTGGATACAATCCTTTAATCGTTCTTAAAGTCTCTACAAAAGTCATCAAGGATGTATTATCAGCTGAAAGTGCCATAACGAGTGGATCTATATGTATTCTGTCAGGCGTAATGCCATATTTATCAGCCTTCTCCACTAATATTTTCGCAATGTCTACCCTTGTTTGCACATCACAAGGTATACCTCTGTTATCACAAGTTAAACCGATTACCTGCCACTCCGTTCCTTGAATAAGGGGATAAATCGTTTCACATTTACCGCCTTCTTCAGATACGGAATTGATAACACCAGGACGTTTTGCATGCTTGAAAACAGCTTCTATTGTTTTTGCATTAGGACTATCAATACATAACGGCTTATTCACTGCATCCTGGATAATGTCCATCAGCCATTTTAAAGTCTCTACCTCGAACTCTGGCGCAGTACTGGCACATACATCGATATAATCAGCCCCTGCCTCTACTTGCTTTATAGCAAGATTACGAATAAATTCTTCATTTTTCTCTTCGATGGCCTTCTTTACGCTTGGAATTGTGCCATTGACCTTTTCCCCGATAACAATCATCAAAATCCCCCACCTTTATTCAGAAATATGATCACTTGTATATACAGGTAGTATAACTGTATATACTTTAATTTAATTATATCAAACGTGCATGGCATGTCAATACATGAACAGACTTTTTGCAAAAATATTCGGAATATTACATTAACACCTTGCAAATCTTTACAAAACCTTATAGACCCTCGTGGATGAATCACGCCATATTTCCTACGTTATACTCTATGCAACCAAGTGATTTATTTATAACCAGTCCCAAAATAATAAAGCGCCTGGAGTAAATTTCCAAGCGCTTGTGGTAATTATTTTTATACAACTTGTGCTTTTCTTTCATTTATTTCAGCCTGATAAGCAACAACTTTTTCCCTTGTCAATCTATAACCGAATGTCATGATGAGTGCAGAGACCAACGCAAATATACCAGGGATAAATAAGAATACAGTATTTACAGCGTTTTTCAATTCCAGTGAAGCTGTTGCTGGATCAGCGCCCACAACAAAACCTGCTGCCGCTAGTACGATGGGTATAATAGTTCCCCTTGATATAACAGCAGTTTTCAAGGATAAGTTCATGAGGCCCATCACAAACGGAGAAGCATTTTTTCCTGTTTTCCATTCACCATATATGGCAACATCTGAATAAAGAGCTACCATTACAGCCGCCAATATGCCAAGGAACGCCCTGGCAATACATACGACAATAAAGAACATGGTGACGTTCATCGCTACAAATTTACATGCAACCAATGATCCTGCAAGACCAAAGAGTCCAACAATCGATGCCGTTCTTAAAGACAAAGCCTTTGCCATGGCGCCGCTTATGTATGATCCAACTACCTGGGCAATAGCGCCCACTAGCAGATACACTGGAAGAAGGGCCATATTTTGTGCAACATAGGTGAAGTAATAGGCTGCTGCTGCAGTCATGATGAAGTTTGTCATGTATCGGAAAAAGTCTCCCACTAACAATATCAAAAGGGGTGGATTTTGGAAGGCCGTCTTTAACATAATGCTAACAGATACTCTTTCTGATTTTCCAGCACCTTGAGATTCATCTTCTATTGGTTCATAACCATCTGTAATCTTAAATACAGTCCAATAACCAATCATCATGGCGAGAGCCATCGTTCCTGCTAATAATGTATAGCCTAACACATCATTGCCGGTAGCTCTGCCTAGAAGTATTGCAAAAGGAGTACCGATATAAGAGAAGAATACCCCTGATAAACTGGTCCAGAAAGCTCTTCTTGATGCTAACAGCCCACGTTCTTCAGGATTATTTGCAAGAAGGGGAATCAAGGAAACATTTCCAACCCATGCAATATTCCAAACGATATGACTTAAAATAAATCCGGCACATACGATGGCTGCTGCAATCGGTTCTGGCCCAATTTTTGTGAACTGGAACATAAACAATAGTACAACAAATGGTGGCGCTATGAGCATCCATGAACGGTTTCGCCCCCATTTTAAAGCTTTTGTACCACTGATGATGGCTCCATAGAATGGAGACAAACAGGCATCAACGATACTTGTAATAGACCCTATGAGAGCAACCATAGGAAGTGAGAACTTTGCCACATTTGTCATGAAGAATACGAAACAATAAAGTTCAACGCTGGTCATTAGTGAGAAGCCAAGATCACCGACACCATAAAAAGTCTTTATCGCCTTACTTAATGGTTTTTTCATAAATTACACGCTCCTTAATATTCATTTATAAGGATTTCAAACTGTGCAAATTTTGTATTCGAAATGGATAGGATCTATTGATTCGTTAACCGCACTGCCAGCTAGAATTCATTGTGGCAGATACACATTCTAAACCGGCAGTGCAGATCCCTTTGAAGCTAGATCTTTTTCCCTAAAATTACAGCAATAGGAACATAAGGAACTGGAATATTCTTTCTTCTGCCCCTTGGAGTTTCTCTTGACCAAAATCAGATACAGTTGGATATAAAGCTTTGTATTCTTCCCAGGTCTTAAAGTATTTACTCTCTAGTTTTCTTGATGGAAGAGCCTTGTAATCATCTTTGTTAAATTGCATACCAGCAGTTTCACCAGCATTGCTGTATACGCCATAATCTCTAACACATTCTGTTACAGCCATGAGGTTTTCCATCTTTATATCTTTTATGGAAAGCGGATTCTTGTCTAAACAGAATATATATTTTCCACCAGGTGCTAGAATATCTATATATTCCTTAGCCTTAGCAACACATTCTTCTTTCGTATGGGTCTTTAGATAGGTTACTGGGAATAACCCTGTAATAATATGTTTCTTACCTAATTTTTCTTTAATCAGTTTAGGATCACCATATTCAAACTGTAATAATGTATCTGTTGGCAATTCATATAAGTAATCAAGATATCGATCCCAATTGTCTTCACAGAAGATTCTACAGTGAATACCCAAAGAAGCATACTCATCTAATAATTTCTTGAAGCTAGGCCACCACAATTTTTCAAAATCCTTCTCACGCATGAAAGTAGGCATATGAAGTGGCAAGAACACATGTGAATAATTGGATACCACTTTCGGCATACCTTTCTTTAATACGATTGGGTAGAGGGCCTCGCAAGCTTCAGCTACTTTTTCAGGCATTCTTCTTACATCCATGCTTACACCCTTGAAGCTTCTCAGTTGGTCTGCCAAGAAGTCAAAGGGTGCTTCTGTAAATCCGCCAGATGCGATGGGTCCACCTGGATAATAGCCATATTTTTCGATCATCTTACCCATGAGTGCTCCGCCAGTCATCATATCAGCATTATAACCGAGTATCGCTTTGGAAAAGCTAATGGCCATATTTACTGGATCATCTAAATTTAAAGCTTTATATTGTCTAGGAATTACTTTTTCCAGTAAGCAGTCATAAGGTTTCTCAATTAAGTAATCATACTCTTCTGGCAGCATTCCCACTACTTCTGGATGCTGAAAGAATCCGTTTGAACCCATGACAAAGGATTGAGAATCCAGTGCCTGATAATAGGATGGATATCTTAAAGAACTTCCACCTGGACAAACATCTGTATACCATGTCTGACAGAGTTTATCTAGCGTTTCTTCTATAATCATGGGATTCCATTGGGCTTCTACAATATCATGTCCACCGAATTCTGCCAGGGCCTCGAAGGGTATACTCATATTCACAGGAACCCTCTTTGGAATCTTGTTATCAAACACATCTCGAAAAATACTTATTCGTTCTTGTTGCAAAGCTTTCACATCACTCATACTACTTCACCCACCCTTGACAGATTTTGATCCCCTCTGCTGCATTGGTCGTAAAGGCATCGGCTCCTACCAATTCACAGGCTTCTTTCGTTACAGGATTTCCACCGATAACGATCTTTATATCATTCCTTAAACCTGCACTGGCTAGCTCATCGATTGTATTTTTCATGGCATCAATGGCTAGTGTTAGAACACCGCTCATCCCTACAATTTGTGGCTTTACTTCTTTTACTTTCTCAACAAATGCTCCTACAGAAACATCGATTCCAAGGTCATGAACCTCGAAACCAGCTGCTTCTGCCATGCTTTTAAATATGTTTTTACCGATATCATGTAAATCTCCTTGTACTGTACCAAGGACGATGGTTCCAGCCTTTTCTGTGCTTCCTGACCCAATGACTGGCTTTAACACATCAATAGCGCTGGTAAGAAGTTCCCCTGCAAAGATCAGATCCCCCACAAAATAGTCGCCCTTGTCAAATAAATCCCCTACAATGGCCATTCCCTGCTGACAAGCATTGACTACCTTCTGTGCCTCTTCTTCACTAGGATTTGTAGCCACAAATTCATTCAGCATGTCTAATACGGCACCTTCATCAAGATCCCCCACCATCTGTGATAGTACTTTACAATTCACCATGATACTTCCCCCTTTTATAGTATAGATTTATGTATTTCGGTCTGTTTCCAAAGGCTGTTTATATACATGTATATACAAACATAAAGCAATTCTTATGCCAAGTACCTGACCTTTGTTAGTTTTTCTGCATCTATTGATATACCTGGTTTTATATGGATCTCCTACATATTCTAATCCTGGAAAAAACAAAATAAGCTGTGGCATAATTACACAGCTTATTTTGGAAAGAAAACGTTTCCTTTACTTCAAGGTTATTGTGGCATAATTACACATGTGGCATTATGCCACAGCAATGTATAGGTCCCATATGATAGTTCATTATTGACAATAGTAAAAAGAAATATTGTTATACGGTGGCTTTTCTTTTGGCGTTTGCTTCCATGTATTCCTGTACTTTCGCGTCATTCAGTCGATAAAATAGCATAAGCACCAATGCCAATGCACAGCATCCAGCAGGAATAATGGAAAGTATCTTCATAAGTCCGCTGACAAAATTAGGTGTAACCTCGACGGTTGTGCTATACCCTATGGATGAAAGTCCAAAACCAATGATTACACTACTTAACGCTACACCAATTTTAATAGGCATTGCGAACATGGACATGATGAATCCACTACCATCTTTTCCAGTCTTATAGTGTCCATATTCGGCTGAATCTAAATACATAGCGGGTCCGATCGCCATTCCAAAGGTTAATGCAAAGCTGGAAATACTAACTAACGCCATATAAATAAATGGATTTGTACCAGCAAGCACCCGTACCAATACAAATGCAACAATCGGAATGATGCATGACAGAAGATAGGTCGGCTTTTTCCCAATCTTTCCAACCACAATGGGTGCTGCTAGGCTTCCCAAGAAGGTTGCACTATTGGTGACAAGCATATATACAGTGATTAATGCCAAATTGCCAATTGCATATTTAAAATAATAGGTGGCCATACCTAGTACGGCAAACATTGCAGCATTTTTAATACAATCTGCCAGCATAATCAATAACAGCTGACTATTTCCGAAGATTTGCTGTACCATTTCTCCAACGGTTAAGCCCATGCTCCCTGCACCGCTTAACTTTTTATTTGGGTCATAGGGATTATATTCTTTTGTCACTCTAAAGACATTCCAATAGCCTAATACCTGTAGGATGGCAAAGATGATCATTGCATACAGGAAACCCTTTCCTTGATCTGTACCTCCGAAGAATACAACGAGAGGCATAAACGCTAAACTAAAAACAATATTCGCAGCTGTTTGAAATTGGGATTTCTTAGCAGAGAGCTTTATCCTGTCTTCAGCGGTTTTTCCCAAAATGCCCAATAAACCTATATGCCCATTAAAGGTAAAGTTAACACATACATGGGCAATCACGTAGCATGTTCCAAGAAAGACTGCCTTTGCAGTTCCAGTCATACTAACATTTGTAAACATTAAGATAAAGAATAGACATGTTATTGGCGGCGTTACCAACAGCCACGAACGGAATTGTCCCCATTTTAATTGTGTTTTTTGTAATATTCCCCCTGTAATCGGTACAGAAACCGCATCCCCTATACGGGCGATAAGTAGAATGGTCCCCATCGTCGCTGCGCTGATCATTGCAATGTCTGTAAGAAAATATGCATAATACGATATTGCAATCATCATCATCATATTAAACGTAAAATCTGCAAAACCATAAATATTTATAATTTTGTTTGGGACTTTTTTATCATCCATATATAGTACCCCCTGTTATTTATAATGGACCATAACACTTCACATGGATTGCTTCATTATATTAATAGGAACATTAAATATTGGAATAGTCTTTCTTCAAAACCTTGTAATTTAGGGGCTCCAAGCTCTGACACATTTGGATGTTGTGCCTTATATTGTTCCCATGTTGTAAAATACTTACTTTCCAATTTTCTTGATGGCAGCGCTTTATAATCATCCTTATTAAATTGCATACCAGCTGTTTCACCCGGATTGCTGTATACACCATAGTCACGGACACATTCTGCCACAGCAAACAGATTCTCTAAGTTGATATCATGGATAGTAAGCGGATGTTTATCAAATCCGAAAATATACTTTCCTCCTAGGGCTAGAATATCGATCATTTCCTTCGCTTTATTCACACATTCTTCCTTTGTATGGGTTTTGAGCATCGTAATTGGATAAAGACCTGTAATGATATGCTTCTTACCTAATTTTTCTTTAATCTGCTTTGGATCCCCATACTCAAACATCAAGGTTGTATCAGTGGGAAGATCATACAGATAGTCAAGATATCTGGTCCAATCGTCTTCACAGAAAATTTGACAGTGGATTCCCATTGAAGCATATTCCTCGAGTAATTTTTTGAAGCTAGGCCACCACAGCTTTGCAAAGTCCTTCTCACGCATGAAGGTAGGCATGTGAAGCGGCAGCATTACGGTTCCGTAATTAGAGATTGTTTTAGGCATACCCATCTTTAACACGATTGGATAGAGGGCTTCACAGGCTTCTGCGACTTTTTCAGGCATTCTCCTGATATCCATACTAATCCCTTTAAAACTCCTCAATTGGTCTGCCAAGAAATCAAAAGGTGCTTCTGTGAATCCGCCTGAACCAAAAGGTGCGCCAGGATAATAGCCGTATTTCTCTACCATTTTCCCTATCATCATGCCGCCTGCCATCATATCCGCATTATAGCCCAACAAGCTTTTTGAGAAACTTAGCATCATCTTTATTGGATTGTTTAGATCAAGGGCTTTGTATTGTCTTGGGATAACTTTTTCAAGCAAGCAGTCATAGGGCTTTTCGATTAAATAATCATACTCTTCTTCCAACATCCCCACTACTTCTGGATGCTGAAAGAACCCATTCGAGCCCATAACAAAAGACTGGGATTCTAGAGCTTGATAAAAGGATGGATATCGAAAAGATCCTATACTCGGGCAAACATCAGAATACAAAACTTGGCAAAGCTTATCTAGCGTTTCTTCCACCATAGAAGGATTCCATTGAGCTTCTACCAAATCAAGTCCACCGAATCCTGCGATCGCCTCAAAGGGCAATGTAATATTTACAGGAACCCTCTTAGGGATCTTGTTATCATAGATATCATGATAATTGCTGATTCTTTCTTGCTGTATGGCTTTTACATCTGTCATACTATTTCACCCACCCTTGACATATTTTTATTCCTTCAGCTGCATTGGTTGTGAAGGCATCGGCTCCTACCAATTCACAGGCTTCTTTCGTTACAGGGTTTCCTCCGATAACAATCTTTACATCATTCCTTAAACCTGCACTGGCTAGCTCATCGATTGTATTTTTCATGGCATCGATGGCTAGGGTCAACACGCCGCTCATGCCAACAATTTGTGGCTTTACTTCTTTTACTTTCTCAACAAATGCTCCTACAGAAACATCAATCCCAAGGTCATGAACCTCGAAACCAGCTGCTTCTGCCATGCTTTTAAATATGTTTTTACCGATATCATGTAAATCTCCTTGTACTGTACCAAGGACGATGGTTCCAGCCTTTTCTGTGCTTCCTGACCCAATGACTGGCTTTAACACATCAATAGCGCTGGTAAGAAGTTCCCCTGCAAAGATCAGATCCCCTACAAAATACTCGCCCTTGTCAAACAAATCCCCTACAATGGCCATTCCCTGCTGACATGCATTGACTACCTTTTGTGCCTCTTCTTCACTGGGATTTGTAGACACAAATTCATTCAGCATGTCTAATACGGCACCTTCATCCAGATCCCCCACCATCTGTGATAGTACTTTTACATCAATCATAAAACTGCCCCCTTTATTGTATAGATTCACGTATTGACGGCATTTAGAACCACCATGTACATGTATATACAAATAAACAGCAATATCTGTGCCAAATATTTCCTAATTCATCCTCTCACCCATTTCCTTTGATTTTACAAAGTTTGATGTTTTTCATTTTATTCTCTTGTTTTAGAAAATAAAAAAAGCTGTGGCACGACTTCACAGCTTTTTTAGTACGATAGAGATCTTTTCTAAGTTCTGACCCTTTTGTATCATTATTACACATGTGACAATACGTCACACTTGTAACTGTTTTACTGCCTTGATCTTTCTCCCCTCTGCTACGGAAGATTTTTTCTTTCCTTACATGAGCAGCGTCATAACGAAACTAAACATCATTTCTTCATAACTCTGTATTTTAGGTGCTATAACAGGTATAAGTTTCTCATCAATTTCTGGATGTTCCTTTATATATTCATCCCAAGTTTTATAATACTTTGTTTCCATCTATATTCCCTCCTTTAATAATTGGCATTTTCAGCCACATAGGATAATACCGCTTGTAAGTTCTCAATATTAACACTATCTGCAGTAATAATATTCTTATCAAAATTGAACATATACTTTCCACCAGGTGCAAGGATATCAATAAGCTCCTTCGCTTTATCAATACATTGTTGTTTGGTACCTGCCTTCAATAAAGAAATTGGATAGAATCCAGTTAGTATATGTTTTTTCCCTAACTTTTCTTTCACAAGCTTTGGATCTCCATACTCAAACATCATTCTGGTATTCTCAGGCAGTTCATACAGATAATCAAGGTAACGCATCCAGTCATGTTCAACAAAGAGATAGGATGGCTGCCCTACAGCCGCTAATTCATCTACTACTTTCTTGAAGGTTGGCCAATAGAATCTTTCAAAGTCTTTATCCCGAATAAAAGGCGCCATATGTAGAGGAATGAAAGTAGCACTGTACTTTGAAGGATTTATAGGCATTCCTGTTTTAATCATCAAAGGTGTAACTGCTTCACAAGCTGCTTCTACCTTATCAGGAATCCTTCTGATATCTCCCGTAATATTCTTAAATCCCCTCAATTGATCTGACATAAAATCAAAGGGAGCTTCACACATTCCTTGAAAGCCTCCTATAGGAGAAAAACCATATCTATCATTCAGTTTTTCAACAATCATTCCTCCATTGATCATTTCATCGTAAAATGCCTTAAAAGCCTTTGCCATTACAAGAGACCTTTGTACTGGATTTGTGTTTAATTCTGTGTAAATCCTTGGCAATATCTTTTCCATAATACAATCATAGGGCGATGCTATAAACTCATCATATTCTTCAGCTTCAAACCCATGGACTTCTGGATGCTGTAAAAAACCACTGGAGCTCATCACAAAATTCCTAGCCCCTAACAATTTGTAATATACAGGATATCTAAATGCCAGTGCGGGGTTCGTATCCGTAATAAAGTCTCTGCACATTTTATCAAATACTTCTTCAAGCGTAGAAGTATCCCACTGAGCTTCTGCTAAATCCTTTCCTGCATACTGAATCGCAAACTCAAAGGATAAAAGCAAGTTGATTGGTACTCTCTTTGGAACCTTACCATCAAATAAATCCGTAAAGATCTGTACTCTTTCTTGTTGTAATGCTTTTACATCGGTCATATTGTTCACCCACCCTTGACAAATTTTTATTTCTTCAGCCTACATCGCACTTATATAGAAATTAATAGCAATTCTTATGCCAAGTATCTCCCATTTGTTTATTTTTTTCATCTATTGATATTACGTGGTTTACATGGCGCCCTGCTCTGTATTGATTTTAGAAAGTAAAATAAAGCGTGGCAAAATACCACACCTTATTTTACTAAAGAAAATGTTTACTATGTTTTCATGATCACTGTGACATAATTACACATGTGTCATATTTTCACAATAATGAATATCACCCAATGATCCCCACTATATTAGCATGAAAATCATTCTAAATATCATTTCTTCGTAACTTTGTAATTTTGAAGCCATAATTGGTTCTATCTTTGGCCCGATTTCAGGATGTCCTACCTTGTATTCTTCCCACGCTTTATAGTAATTAGATTTAAACTCAGGTATTTCAATCGTTTTAGGTTTATTGGCAGACTTATCCTCTGATGCTGCCGCTTCTCCTGGGTTATCATATTTTGCATTTTCAGCCACATACTGAAGTACTGCCATATAATTTTCTACATTTACACTGTCCAAGCTTACAGGGCTCTTATCAAATTCAAAGAAATATTTCCCACCAGGAGCTAAAATGTCAATAAGCTCTTTTGCCTTGTCAATACACTGCTGCTTGGTAGCTGACTGTAGATACGTCAAAGGATAGAAGCCAGAAATAATATGCTTCTTGCCAAGTTTTTCTTTTGCAAGCTTTGGATCGCCAAACTCAAAATAGAGCCTTGTATTTTCAGGGAGCTCATAGAGATAATCCAAATATCTCATCCAATCATGTTCACAGAATATCAGACAAGGCTGTCCTGCGTCTGCCAATGCATGAACCATTTTACTGAATGTGGGCCAATACAGCTTTTCGAAATCACTGTTTCGTAAATAACTGCCCATATGTAACGGAATAAAAGTATGACCATACTTTGAAGGTACAGGCGGTATACCTCTCTTGATTTGAATCGGCAGCATGGCCTCACATGCCTCTTGTATTTTTTCAGGACATCTTTTTACATCCATTGCAATTCCCTTGAAGCTTCTTAAGAAATCCGCCACAAAATCAAAGGGAGCAGTTACTACACTGAAGGATTCTCTAGGAATCACATGAAATCCATATTTTTCAATTAATTTTGCATCTATTTTTCCATATGCCTCTATATAATCAAAGAATGCTTTAAAAGCTTTTGCAAATACGATGGAACGTGTTGTCGGATCTGTATTCAATTCTGGATAGAGTCGTGGAAGTATTTTTTCCATAATACAGTCATATGGATTTTTAATGAATTCATCATACTCACCTACTTCCATACCGATGATTTCTGGATGCTGAATGAATCCGTTGGAACCCATGACAAATCCCTTTGCTCCCAGTATTTGAAGATGGGCAGGATATCTTGAAAATCCCGAAGGGTAATAGTCTGACTTTGACATTTGACACGCTTTGTCTAAGGCCTCTTCCACACCATCTAATGTCCATTGGGTTTCAGCCAAAGGCAGCCCTGCATACTGAATACTAAACTCCAAAGGCAGGTTGGCACGAATGGGCACCCTTTTTGGTATTTTTCCGTCAAATAAATCCTCAAACAACTGCTTTCTCTCTTGTTGAAGTTTCTTTACATCCGACATTGCTATACACCCCTTTTCACTTAGACAGCAATGCATGCATCCTTTATCATCATCCGCTGTTCACTATTCTGCTGATGCTGTCCTTGCATTTCTGTCATGCTTAAGAATGGAAAAAGCAATATTTATGCCAAGTATTGTATCTTCCATTAAAACCCCTTTCGCCTTGATATTCCAATATCTCAGCATTTTCTTTCTTAGCACTTGAAAAAATAATAAAAAAAACAACTGTGTCATCAAGACACAGTTGTTTGATAAAAAGAAAACAATTTGGTATTTCAGATGGTTCTGTAGCAAGATTACACATGTGTCATGCTGACACATCCCTATTATTTCAACTTATATTTTTCAATCTTTCTATACAATGATTTCCGATCAATACCTAGTTTCTTCGCTGCTGTAGAAATGTTCCCGCTTGACTTATTGATGACGGATACAATAATATTTTTTTCGTAATTATCCAATAGGGTGTTTAAATCCTCCGTATTGCTGTATTCAATGAAACTATCCTGTCCAATGCTGACCTCTCCAAAATCACACTGTCTATTCTTTTTATAATAAATATAATTAGGAAAAAGCTCATAGGTTAAGACCGTCTGATTGTCTTCACAAAGAATAACTGCATATTCCAATGTGTTTAGAAGCTCTCGTACATTTCCAGGCCAGTGATACTCCATCAAGGAAGACAGTACATCTGGATCTATACTCTTTATATGCTTTGAAAATCTTTTATTTAATTCCTTTATAAAATGCTGAATAAGTAGAGCAATGTCTTCCTTTCTTTCTCTTAGGGGTGGTATTGTCAACAATACTGTGGATATTCTATAATAGAAATCCTCTCTTAAGATGGATTTTTTCACTGCTTCCTTAGGATCCATGTTGGTTGCACTAATCACGCAGCATTCCACATCGATATCTTTAACACCTCCGATCCTTCTAATCTTTTTCTCTTGAAGTACCCGAAGAAGTTTTGCTTGCATGGCCAAAGGCATGGAATTGATTTCATCTAGAAAAAGAGTCCCCTTCCCTACCTGTTCAAATAATCCTGACATATTTTCAGCCCCTGTAAATGCCCCTTTTACAGTACCAAACAATATGCTTTCAATAAGGGATTCAGGTACTGCTGAGCAGTTTAATGCAATGAAAGGTTCATGGGAGTATAAGCTTTCATTGTGAATACCTTGGGCAAACATTTCTTTTCCGGTTCCCGTCTCCCCGTAAATGAGTATGTTGGCATTATAATTCGAAAACCTTCTCGCTTTATCCTTACAGCTCGTAATCGCTGCACTGGTGCCTATGATATCATTTAGGGTAAACCTACAGCCATTCATGCGTTTCTTCTCATTGTTCTTTTTCGTCATGTTCCGCTGAATTTCATAGGTTTGCATGATAAATGAATCCAATGTGGTAATATCTCTCCCCGTATAATAGAAGGCTTTACATTCACCATCTTCAAAGTATGGATAAAAACCTGCTATGATATGAAATTGTTTCCCAGCCTTTGAACTGCCAATCATTTTTACATTTTTTATGGGTTTTTTTAATCTGATGATTTGCTGTTTGTTAAAGGTGAAGCCTATGGGAGGATTCCATAGGTCATTTTCATGCTTCCCGATGACCTCTTCTTTTTTCCATACATCATATTTTTCGTTAGCCTTTGAATAAATAATGACTCTTCCCTCTGAATCAACAGCACGGACGCCTTCATACATATTGTCCAGCATATCATCCATTAGGTTCACTTTGAATCTTAAATCTTTATTCTCTTCCGCCAGCCGTTGGTTATCCAACCTTAATTCTTTGCTTTGCTGTATCTGTTCCGCTAACATTTCCTCCAATTCTCTTATCCGTAATTGCAATTCCTTCAATTGAAAATCACTCCTTAAGAGTTCATAGAGTATTTAGGACAGTACCTCTTCCTTTATAAACCTAATTTTGCAATGATTTCTCTTATTGCCTGTCTGGATACAGCATCTTCGGGTAACTTCACCAATGGTTTCCCACTCGAATCATATTCATAGATCATGGGATCCATTGGTACAACCCCGATTAGTTCTAATCCTTGCTTTTCTATTTCTGCTTTTATTCCTTCATTTAATTCACCCTGTGGTGCTCGATTTACAATAAGATATACTTGTGGTATCTTTAGTTTTAATTCGTCAATTAATTTCCTAATCCTTCCTGCTGCTTGAATTCCTCTGGTAGAACAATCACTGATCAACAGCAGGGTATTGATATCTCTTACAGTCCCCCGGCTTAGATGCTCCATCCCTGCTTCATTGTCTATGATAAAATATTTATAGTTCTTTGTTAAAATATCTAATTGGCTTTTTAGCAACCCATTTACATAGCAGTAACAACCCTCACCTTGGGTTCTACCCATTACCAGCATATCATAGCCATTTCCTTCTATAACCGCAGTATTTAGTCGAAGTTTCATGTAGTCCGCCTTTGTCATCCCTCCTGGAAATCCACTGCCCGACGCTTCAGCCTTATTGATTTCTTCCTTTATTTCACCAATGGTTACCTCCAGTTCTTCCCCCAGCACTTCGTTTAGATTGGCGTTAGCATCTGCATCCACAGCAAGAATCGGCTCCTCGCCTTTTTTTACTAGATAATCAATCAAAAGTCCTGTCAAGCTTGTTTTCCCTGTTCCACCTTTTCCTGCCACCGCTATTTTATAACCCATACTGCATCCCCCTTCTTCTAATTGTTTTTTTGTTAGTTTCATTTTATCTTTTTGGGATGCCTGTTTCAATTCAGAGTATACATTTTAAACTTCAAAATATTAAATGCCTTAAGCATATCGATTGAAAGGAATTTCTTCAATAACCTAGAATCATTCATTTATAGAGATCTATTTTCATAGAGTATGAATGATCGAACTTCTTAAATCGCTAAACAGTCTATCCTATCAAAATGAAAGGTTGATAGAATGAAAATCACAATCGTCTATTCTCAGAAAAGCCATATGCTGCCTCAAAATATATTCCAAATGAAGACTGATACAAGGTTTGCCAATATTAAATTTATTCCTCACATGCAAAATTCAAAGCTTGCATGTAATCTTTGCGGGAAAAAATGCCATTGGTGCAGGGGGGCATACCAATTGGATTTTTCCAATTTTATTGAAGAAATGATCGGTCTGCCTGATTTATATCCCATTTACCTTGATGATCCTCTTGCGTACCTTCCCAAAGCATTTAAAGAGAGTGATGTATTTGTATGTCTTGGTATTCATGAGGATATTTTGATTGAGCTGCCTAAAATTATTGCTAAAAGTAATGGGAAAGCTCTCCTAGTTCCCTGCGAAGGTGCCGATTGGGTATCCAGATGGGTTCGGGAGAAAGCGATCGATGAATGTGAAAAGTATGGGCTCGCATACGATTTTCCAAAACCTTTTTGTAGTATGACAAAAGGCAAATTTGAAATTCTAAATCAATTTATGGATACCTTTAGAATTGGAAAGCCCAAGTTTCGCCTCTACGTAAATTCGGAAAATATTATCGTAAAAGCTGAAGTAATACAGTCTGCCCCCTGTGGAAATGGGTATAATGTTGCGAAACACCTCATAGGTGCCCAATTAGGGGAAGAAGCAAAAAAAGTAGTAGCCAAAGCATGGCATAGCTTCCCATGCATGGGCGGCATGACAATCGATCCTGAACTTGGTGATACGATCCTCCATATCGGAGGCTATTTGCATTATAGTGCATTGGAGAATGCTGAGATTTTTCCTACCAATACAATGAATTCATCATCTGTATTCAAAAAATAATATATTTAAAATAGGAAAAGGATCGGAGGTAGGTCCACTGCCCCCGTATCCTTTTGATAAGATTTATTATTCGGCATAACTCTTAGCTTCTTCTTGTTCTTCCACATCTTTTCTGTAATTATAATCTCTTCCAGCGAAGAAGTTTAACCAGGAGGATGTCCTATATAAATCCCAGTTCACAGGAGGTATGTAACCTTCTTTCATGGTACCTTCCTTTCCAGCATTTTTAAACTTTTCGTACATCGTTACATAGATGCATTTCTGCTTTTCAGGATAGACCTCACACCATCCATCACGACTACCGCCACAGGCTCCGTTTCTCTGGTGCTTCGCGCACTGAGACATTGGGCAGGTATAGGCAAGTTCATGCATGACACAATCTCCACAGAAGCGGCATTCAAGCATTATGCTTTTTGACCAGTACTCCATTTTGGTAAACGGTTTTTTCATAGAGGATTTATCTATTTTTTTTGCAATTTTTTTGATCATAGGGTAAAGGGGCGCTTTTTCACTCAGTGCGAGATGATGCACCATGCTAAACATGACATCTTTCATGGTAGACTTAGCTCTAGCACCAGTTGTGCTTCTATCCACGATCTTGTTGGTATTTAAACCCGTCACAGGATCCTTTTCGAAGAAATAGAATCCATTATCTTGAGGATAATCGAATTCCGCTACATAATCCAGCCAATTGGCACTTAGCTCTTCACCCTTTTCAATTATATGCTTTACATCGGTATAACCGATTCCATGTCCTGCAATGGTTACTCCATTGTATTTTAATCCTTTAAAGATGGCATAGAGCTTCGCAGATCTTAATAATTGTTGTTCCTTTACATTTCCCTTGGCTTTTTCAGCTTCTAAGTCTGCAACCATCTTATCCGTAACGACACACCCTGGAATAAGGTTTTTATTCATCATCTTCGCTACAGGTAAAGACAGTACAAATATATTGCCTACCAAAGGCGTTTTTAAGTTGTACCAATCCATATACCGCTTCAGCTCATCAAACTTTCTTGCGTCATATCCCAATTGAGTCACAATAAACTGGGCACCCTCTGCAATCTTTTTATGCATTTTATAATATTGCGCCATCAATTCAGCTTCCTTTGATTTAAAAGGAGACACGACTGCACCGGCAAAGAAATCCGTATTTTGAAGCTTTTTAGAGCCTTTATGGGCTGGTATTTCAAATCCATTATTCATCTTTCTAATAAATCTTAAGGCCTGCACCGCATCAAGGTCAAATACTGGTTTGGGCCGACCTCCGAACCCCTCCGTCGTATAATCTCCAGTCATCACCAGCAGATTTGGAAGGCCTGATCTGGCAAGGGCATGGAGCTCACTTTCTATGTCATTTCTATTTTTATCTTTACAGGTAAAATGTATCAGTGTTTCAATCCCTAGCTCTTTTGCTTCAAGGGCTAAAGGATAGGGCAGTATAGCAGGCTTTCCACTTGGGTTATCCGTTAGGGTGATGGAGTTAATTCTAGAATCCCTAGCAGCCAGTTCAGCCATCTGAGCAACACTTTCCTGAGCCTCTTCTCGTGCACCCCTGCCTGGAACCAATTCCCACGTAACGGACATTTGTTCCGGATCGAGCAATGCTTCTCGGAAAGAGAGTTTCCTTGTTGACATAATATTCCCCCTTTGAACGATATGCCACTGTGAAACTTGTCAATTATGTATACTATTCTGCTGTAAGTAATTCTTCAACATATTGTAATATTTGATCAGCTTTCCCTATTCCTTCATTTTCAATTTCACGCAGCTGACATTCAATATCATTTTTCAGTACGCTGTCTTTCATCATTTTTGTATTGATCAAAACGTTCAGTTTCGCCCCCTGCAGCGCCGCCTTGCAAAATGCGACACCGACACCAACATCACTGATAGCAATACGTGTACCTTTTTGTGCATATTCCCCATGTAAATCGATGGCTTTTAAACAATAGCGAGCAATATCTAGTGGAACTATTGTCGCCCCAATGATAGCCTGCTGCAGCTTCTCATCCTTCTCTTTTTTTTCTTCTTCTGTATTTTGAGGTAATCCATATGCTTGGGATAGGGGGTAGAATACTTCAGCATCCCTTGCAACAAGATCTTTTAGCTGAAGAATAATCTCTTCGGATTTTCCCAATAATTCATGAATGTCTTCTTCCACATCTTTATATTTCTTTTTCCCCAGGGTAAGGTTTCCTACCATACTACCCAAGGCCATCCCCAGGGCGCCCACATAAGCGGATGCTCCACCACCACCTGGTACAGGAGATTTTGATGAGAGTTCTTGTAAAAAATCATCACAGCTTTTCTCCAGCAAGGGTATCCCTCCCAATTCGTTAAAGAAGGCAGTATCTATTTCCTGCCTTCTCTTCTCATGGTCCATTTTGACTCCGTCTACCGTCCTAATCTACTTTTGCAATTCATATTTTTATGCATTCACACTATATGACTGCACGAACGTTTCACATGCTTCTACCACATGACTTAATAGTATGGTAGTGGTGATAATTCCTATACCACCTACTGTAGGGGTGATGGCTTTTACCTTGTCAAAAACCAAGTCATAATCCACATCTCCACAGATTTTTCCGTCCTCTGTGACATTAATCCCTACATCTATAACAACAGTATTTTCATTGAAATAGTTGTCTTTTATCAGTTTTGCCTTTCCGATAGCTACAATGACAATATCTGCTTTCGTTGTAAAAGCTGCCACATCTTTTGTGTATATGTGACAAAAAGTCACCGTTGCCTTTTCTTCTATAAGAAGTAATCCCAATGGCTTACCTACAACCAAACTACTCCCTACCATAGTGATATTGGCCCCTTCTAAAGGAATGTTATAGTATTTAAGCAATTCTACAACCGCTTTAGGCGTACAAGGTGCTATTCCCTTCACATTGGTTTCCAACACCTTTTGTAGATTTACAGGATTCATACAGTCGATGTCTTTCATAGGGTTTATAACATCTCTAATGACCTCTAAATCAAGATGCGCCGGCAGCGGCCTGAAAAGCATAATACCATGAATATCATCATTGGTATTGGCCTGCTCAATGACAGCGATGAGATCTTCTTGTGAAACATCTACAGGCAGGCATTTTACAAAGCTTCGAATGCCAAGAATCTCACAATTTTTTAGTATGCTTTTTTCATAAGAAATATCATCTTCCCGTTCACCCACACGAATGATGAGCATCGTTGGTGTATTTCCATCCTCTTCAAGCAATGCTACTCTCTTTTTGATATCTTCCCTCAAGTGCTGTACTACTGGTTTACCATCTAATTTAACGCCCACTTCAGTTCCCCCCAATAATCTCTCGTAATGCTATTTTTTTTACATTAAAACAATTCTCATCATATATTTATTTATGTACAGATTATGATAGACCGATAATTTCTCCATCCTCTGTAATATCCATACCATTGGCTGCAGGAACCTTTGGAAGACCAGGCATCGTCATAATTTCTCCAGTTAATGCCACTAGGAAACCTGCACCTGCTGATACCCTGACCTCTCTAACCGTTACTTTAAATCCAGTTGGCGCACCAAGGAGGGATGGATTATCAGAGAATGAGTATTGGGTCTTCGCCATACAAATCGGCATTTTATCAAGTCCTAGCTTTTTGATATTTGAAATTTGCTTCTTCGCTTCTGGTGTAAATTCTACACTGTCCGCCCTGTATATTTCAGTTGCAATTTTTGTGATCTTTTCTGGAATTGTTCCTTCCACATCATATAGGGGCGCATAGTGGCTTTCTTTGCTCTCACAAATCTCAACAACCTTTTTGGCAAGGTCAACGCCGCCTTCTCCACCTTTTGTGAATACTTCAGATAGTACAACCTCTACTCCATATACACTGCATTTTTCTCTTAAAAGGTTAATCTCTGCTTCTGTATCTGTTGGAAATTTGTTGATTGCAACCACCACTGGCACACCAAACTTGGCAACATTTTCAATATGCCTTTCGATATTTTCAAATCCCTTGGCAAGGGCATCAAGATTTTCAAAGCTAAGTTCGTGCTTCGCAACACCACCATGCATTTTAAGAGCTCTTACTGTAGCTACGATTACGGCGGCATCTGGATGCAGACCTGCAAATCTGCACTTGATGTCGAAGAACTTCTCAGCTCCGAGATCAGCACCGAATCCTGCTTCTGTCACAACATAGTCAGCTAACTTTAGTGCCACCTTTGTAGCCATGACGGAGTTGCATCCATGGGCAATGTTTGCGAATGGCCCACCATGGATAAACGCTGGTGTATTCTCAAGGGTCTGAACCAAGTTTGGCTTGATGGCGTCTTTCAGAAGCAGTGTCATCGCACCTGTTGCTTCCAAATCTCCCGCTGTAACCGCCTTCC
Organism: Anaerosolibacter carboniphilus; assembly: GCF_014205875.1. Lineage (GTDB taxonomy): Bacteria > Bacillota > Clostridia > Peptostreptococcales > Thermotaleaceae > Anaerosolibacter > Anaerosolibacter carboniphilus. Next base: position 61,750 of record NZ_JACHEN010000022.1, on the reverse strand, counting down.
CGTCTCTATCATATGCAACAACCATCCTCGAAAGCCGGTTCTTTAGATCTGAAAGACTGTCTGCGAGGCAAAGGATGGCCATGATTTCCGATGCAACCGTTATATCAAATCCACCTTGTCTAACAAAACCATCTCCCTTTCCACCTAGACCCAGCACTAAGTTCCTTAGAGCTCTATCATTCATGTCGAGCACCCTTCTCCAAACCACTCGCTTTGGATCGATATTTAATTCATTCCCCTGATGGAGGTGATTGTCTAATAAAGCTGCGAGAAGGTTATGGGCTGAGGTAATGGCATGGAAGTCTCCCGTAAAGTGGAGATTGATATCATCCATGGGCACAACTTGGGCATATCCACCGCCAGCAGCTCCTCCCTTTACACCGAAGCATGGTCCAAGGGAAGGTTCCCTTAAAGCTGTAATTGTCTTTTTCCCTATCTTGTTTAATCCCATAGACAGGCCCACATTCGTTGTTGTCTTTCCCTCTCCTGCTGGCGTTGGATTGATTGCCGTAACCAAAACCAATTTCCCATTCGGTTTGTTTTCAAGTCTCTTTAATACATCCAGAGAAACCTTTGCCTTATATTTGCCATAAAGCTCCAGTTCATCTTCCCCAATTCCAAGATTTTTCGCCACGTCCATGATCGGAAGCATCTTGGCTTCTTGCGCAATTTGTACATCTGTCTTCATAAAAATCCCCCTTCTTTGATCATTATGAACAACTTTTCTTGATAAAACATTTGCTGCTGGTAATATATCTATAAACAGCCGCGTTCTCTCCTGCTGTAAAGATCCCGCATCTGCTATATTAGCACACCCACCCCTGGCATATTTTGATACCTTCTGCTGCATTGGTGGTGAAGGCATCGGCCCCTACCAACTCACAGGCTTCTTTCGTTACAGGGTTTCCACCGATAACAATTTTAATATCATCCCTTACACCTGCAGTCTTCAGTTCATCGATTGTATTTTTCATGGCATCAATGGCTAGGGTTAGAACACCGCTCATACCTACGATTTGTGGTTTTACTTCCTTTACCTTTTCTACGAAAGCATCCACAGACACATCAATGCCAAGGTCATGAACCTCGAAACCAGCTGCTTCTGCCATGCTTTTGAAAATGTTCTTTCCGATGTCATGCAAATCTCCTTGTACTGTACCAAGGACGATGGTTCCTGCCTTTTCTGTGCTTCCTGATCCAATGACTGGTTTTAACACATCAATGGCACTGGTAAGAAGCTCCCCTGCAAAAATCAGATCCCCTACAAAATACTCACCCTTGTCAAACAAATCCCCTACAACTGCCATTCCCTGCTGACATGCATTGACCACCTTTTGTGCTTCTTCTTCACCAGGATTTGTGGCTACAAATTTGTTTAGCATGTCTAGCACGGTCCCTTCATCAAGGTCTCCAACAGCTTGCTTTAATGCACTTAAATCCATCATACGTTCATATCCCCCTTATTCATTATTTTTTATGTCCTACTCATCCTTGAAAATCCGAATTATGATATCTACGAAACGCCATCAGCATATGCTGCATATTATGATTTCAAATATAAGAAAACACAAAAACGTTTTCCATCAACAGGAATAAGCATAACTCGAATCAGCGTTCTAAGAATCATTCATTTTCATTTGTCTATCATGTTTTATTCATTTACACTTCACACAAAACCTGTATATACATGTATCTAACTGTTATAACTTTAGCTTAATTATATTCAATCAATCAAAACATGTCAATATATCAAGAGGCGTTTTTTTGAAATATTCAAAATATTATATATATCAATAAAAAACCTTGCTGACCAATCACAGCAAGGTTTTTCCCAATCTATTTAAGCATTTACACCCTTCGTAGCATAATTAAAATCCAGACGACCTACCGTATAGTTCCAAACAATATGGATCATTGGTATCTGTATAGGAATCATGACCAAACACTTAATAATTCTAGCTGGTAACAGGGCGATGAATCCCTTTCCTGTTAGGATCATAAGCCACACCGTATCCAGTCCGAGATTTATAACGATCGAAACAATGATGGCAGAAATGCTGATGCGAACTAAATTCTTAGGTTTTTTATACAGCACCACACCATAAATGACACCACTTAGAAAAGCAGTTAGGGTAAATCCAGGGAAGTATGCACCTCCTGATGGAAAAACCATCATTCCTATGATGTCCGCCAATGCAGCGGCTACCCCTCCGAAAATAGGGCCAAACATCATCGATGATATGGCGATGGGTAGAAAAGTAAACCCGATTCTCACAATTGGCGTTTGGACAGAAAGAAAACGAGTAAGTACAACTTCCAAAGCAATAAACAGGCTCAAAAATACCATTTTTCTTACGTTGCTCACATATGTCACCTCCCTTCTGCACGGCAACGCCTATTCATAAAACAAAATTTAAAATTTCATAAAATATAAATACCCAATTTCTGGATTTCCATTTTGTGTTTAATCATAACATCAAAATCGAAAAAGAGTCAATATTAAAAATTTTCTTGCTTTCCCATCGATTAATGCCATAATGTAATTAAATAGGATTTACGAATGGAGGTATTCTTATGTCAACAGTAATTGTTCATCCTGGCGTTTGTGGTATGGAAGCAAAAATTGTCGTCCATAAAAAAGACAGAAAAACATCAGAAATCCATATTGAATCCAAATGCAATCATATCAATCAAATGGCTGAAGAATTAAAGGAGCTGAATGGAATGAATGAATGCTTTTCTAAATTTTCATCCTCTCTGGTATATCAAGTAACAGATAAATACTGTAAGCATTTAGCCTGCCCCGTGCCATCGGCTATCATAAAAGCAATCGAAGTTGAAATGGGATTGGCTTTACCTCGAAATGTGGAAATGATTATTACAAAAGAATAGTCAAATTTGGATCCATATGCAGCTTAGACAGGTTAAGCTTCCCTTTATTATAACTAGACTTTCGTTTTACTGGCCTATTATGTCACCACCAACTGAGTATATTGCTTAGAAAGCTGAAAAAACCTTAAAAGCATACTCTGAACATCTTGCTTGTACAAGGTGTTATGAGCATGCCTTTAAGGTTTTTTTGTATATTTATACACTCAAAATCAAATAGGCTATTTCTTTAAACGTATGTTTTTTTCAAATATTATTGTATAACATTAAAATTCTTCTAGATTGTCTATTTACAAAGCCTCACCAAACTTAGATTCAACTAATTTTACTAACGTCTCCACAGCTTCCCTCTCATCTTCACCTTCCGCCGAGATTTGAATCTCCGTACCAACGGTTATACATAAAGAGAGAATACTTATCAAAGACTTTGCATTGGCTGCTTTGCCATTTTTAAAAATCGTAACTTCTGATTTAAATTTAGTTGCTGTGCTAAGAAATAAAGAAGCTGGTCTTGCGTGCATTCCTGTTTCATTCATAATCGTGGCACTTTGTGATGTCATATGTAACCCTCCTTGTTGATCTACTTGTGTAACTTCCTTAATTCTACTTTTGTCGAAAATAATCTATTAGATACTACTCATATCACGGACACATCTTTCTATCCTACTCAAGGCTTCAATAATGTTTTCTCTCTGGGTTCCTAGATTTATTCTGATCCATCCTTCTCCATCACAAACAAAGTTTTTACCGTTTTCTACTAAAACCCCATACTTGGAAGCTAAAATATTCGTTAGTATTGTAGAAGATAAGCCTAGTTCACTTATATTTATCCATGCCAAATAGGAAGCTTCCATTTTCATTACTTTTATCGCTGGAATTCTTTTTTCTATATAACTTTCTAAGTATTCATAATTTCCTTTTATATATACCGTAACTTCTCGCAGCCACTGCTTACTATATTTGTAAGCTGCTATCAATCCCAAGATTCCAAATACATTTGGTGAAGTGATAGAATTTTTATCCAGTTGCTTTTTAAAATTTCTCCTTATTTCATCATTTGGAATGATGGTATAGGAAGTTTTCAGCCCCCCTAAATTAAAGGCTTTGTTCGGTGAAGTCAACAGTATCACATTATCGATTAAATCTCTGTCTAGAGATAGGATAGAGGTAAAGTCTCCATATAATGCTTGTTCTCCATGGACCTCATCTACTACAAGAATGGTGTTGTGTTTTTTACAGAGTTCTGCTGCCCTGTACAATTCCTCTTTACACCATATTCTGCCCGATGGATTATGGGGTGAACATAAGAAATAGAGCCGCGGTTTTTCTTCTTTCAGCTGCATTTCTAATCGTTCAAAATCTATATAGTATCGATTCGCTGCGATAGATAAAGGATTGTATATACACACTACGCCTTGCTTATCAGCCGCTTTATGAAAAGGGTCATAAACTGGCGTATTCAGTAATATCTTGTCATCCTCACTGCAAAAAGCTTGAATGACGTAATGTATTGTCGACACAGTGCCATAGGTAAGGGTGATAGCCTCCCTGCCCACCTCCACATGGTGCATATGTCTTTGCCAATCTATAACCGCCTCATAAAATTCATCATACACATAGGTATAACCAAAAGTCCCTCTTTGCACTGCTCTAAGAAAAGTATTGGCTATAGTTCCAGGCACTTTGAAATCCATATCTGCAATCCAAAGAGGAATAAAATTATCAGGTACTTTTCCAAAATGTTCTTCTATGATACTTCTATCCCATTTGCGGCAGTGCTCACTTATCCGATCTACTTTTTCATTAAAATCATACATGTGCATTACCCCTTTACGATCATCAGATCTCTACTGCTTTTCGTTAAGACAACACAGGAATTTTTATTTACTAACACATCATCCTCGATTCTTACGCCTCCAATGGATGGAATATAAACTCCGGGCTCCACTGTAACAACCATTCCTTCTTCAAGGACCACTGGGGAACCTGGTGACAAGTCAGGATGTTCATGGACCATGATTCCGATGCCATGGCCTAAATTATGTCCGAAGTATTCTCCCCATCCTGCTTCTTTAATTATATTTCTAGCAATTGCATCTATTTCTCCTGCCGTAACCCCTGCTCTAATATTCTGAACAGCTGCCTCCTGGGCCTTTCGGACGACTTCATAAATTTCTTTTAGCTGACGATCTTTAACATATCCCATGGCAAAAGTCCTTGTCATGTCAGAACAATAATTGTTGAAATTTACGCCAAAGTCAATCGTTACAAATTCACCTGTTTGGATTATTTTGTCAGACGCCTTCCCATGGGGAAATGCGCCTCTCTCTCCAGATGCAACGATGATATCAAAGGACTCCTTTTTTCCTCCACATTCTTTTATCATTCTTACAAGTTCGTTCTCTACCTGACGCTCTGACATGCCAGGTTCTATATATTCAAGAATATGGGAATACACTTTGTCCCCTATCAGTGCCGCTTCCTCTATCATTTTGATTTCTGCTTCACTTTTTAAACTTCTTAAAGACTTTAAAGAAATGGAGATCATCAAAGCTTGCAACTGCATATTTAAACAAAAAAATGTATCAAAAGTGATGTGCTCCCCTTCAAATCCTAATTTTTGAATATCTTCTTCCCTGATAATCCTATTTAATATATTTTCAAGGGTGTTTATTTTTGAAGTTTCAATCACTATAAAATCTTTTGCATTTTCTTTGACTTGGGCATAGTATCTAGCATCCACTATAACATATTGAGATTTGTTGGTTACAAACACATATCCTGATCCACTATAGAGGTTTGCTAAATAAAATTTATTATATGGAGAAGCTATAAGTATGGCATCCAGCTCATTGATTTCTAGTAGTTTCCTTAGATTTGAAAGTTTCGTCATAAGAGCACCTTCTTTTTATTGAAGGGTTGACTATGCTAGTCAACCCTTCATCCATGTATTTCTATTAATCTTCTATGACCTCTAATTTACCGTCTTTGATTAACTTATTTCTATAGAATACATTCACGACGGCAATAAATGATGCGCCAACGATGAGTCCAGCTATGTACACACCTAAATTGCTCACCAAAGGCCACGCCCATATTGCAGATTCTGGGAACCATTGAACAGCTCCTAATAGAACAGCTGTTAAAGCACCGATTACAGATCCCACTACATAAAGTGGAATTGTAAAACCTGGTCTTTCCAAAGCAAAAGGTATTGAACCTTCCGAAATCCCCATAAAGCCTAAGAAAATAGCTGTTTTCCCAGCCTCATGGAATTGTTTGTCATATACCCTTCTGCCAACTAATCTTTTATCAATGATTGCTGATAATCCAAGACCAAAGGATGGTGTTACGATGGCGATACATCTCGCTGTTATTGGAAGTACTTTTTCTGTTGTAAAGCCTAGGGCTACAAAGCCTGCTGCCTTATTAACAGGTCCTCCAAGGTCAAAGGCTGTAGTCGCTGCTAGGGCAATGGAATATGCGATTTGGCCCGCACTTCCAGCTGCTTGTAGTCCTGATCGAATAAGGGTGTTGATCCAACCTCCAAATGGTGTTACGATAAATACCATTGCGATCATACAAAACAAAGCGGATAATAACGGAACTAGAAAAGTAGCTTTGAAAGCCAGCCAATTGTGAGGCAGTACAATCTTCTTATTCAACCATTTCACAAAATACCCAATAGCAAAAGCAATAATGATTGCACCAAGGAACCCTGAAGGTACTGGCGCTTTTGCTGCCCATTGTCCCCCGTCTAAAGCCAATAATGCAATGGGCTTATTCGCAACATAACCGCCGATAAAACCTGCTGCTAAGGCCGTTTTTCCACCTATGGAATTTGCTGTAAATGCTGCAAACATAGGAATTGCAAAACCAAACAAAGTAAACCCGAAGCTTTCCATTGCAGATGCCAATTTTAGCATGCTTAAGGATGTATCTGTAAATTGCCCTGAGTTCATGGCATCTACAATAGATTGTGATGCATCAATTTTTAAGAATACGTAGGGAATCATCTGAGAAAATGCACCTATAAGTCCTCCCATGATAAGAATAGGAATCATATAAGAAATACCTGTCATAACATGCTTGCTAAATTCTCTCCAAATAGAAGTACCGGGTTTTTTTACACTGATTGTCATATAAATCCCTCACTTTATTTTTTGATTCTCATATTGTACTTATGAACATAATGGGTTATATTCTATTATAGGTAGTGCTTAAACCTCCTCATTTGAATGGCTGTTCAGAGGGGGTCTTTTTTTATTTCTCTGCTTCAATTCTTTGAATCACGCCTTTCGCGTCTTTGATCGCTTCTTGAAGTGTAATTTCATAAACTTCAACGTTATCAAATCTTTCAACATCCATTGGTGTAATCGCTATGGCGTGAATGATAAGATCGGCTTCTCTTATCTCCTTAACAGTTAGCTCATTTTGGGTCCCATCGGCTCCCTGGGTTTCTACCTTTGCCTCATAACCCAGCTCACTTGCAGCTTTGCTTATGGCTTGAGCTGCCATGAACGTATGAGCCAATCCCATAGGGCATGCGCATAGTGCTACTAATTTCTTACTCATTTTCATTCCCCCTTTACTTTTTATTCGTTTTCAAAAGCTACGAGAGCCTCTGTAACCATATGAAACAATTCCTCTTCATCAAAAGAAAGTATAAACTTTCTTTTGAAGTCCTCATCCATCAATTTTCTCGATAAGCTTGCCAGCAGTTTCAGATGAATAGCGCCATTATTTTCATTGGGAGTCAGTAGCCCGATGATAATGGATACAGGTCTTTCATCGATTGCCTTCCAATCAACAGAAGAACGCAGTTTTAATATAAATACAGCTGGTTTCTTAATACTGGCGCATTTTGTATGGGGTATAGCGAAACCATCCCCAAAGCCTGTTGAAAACTCATTTTCTCTTTTTAACATACTTTCATAGGTCTGCTCCGAATCATAAGATACGCCGGCTTTCTCAGCTAGCTTTGCTATATATCGCAACACTTGCTCCTTATTCACCATGTCAACATTTATTTGTATATAATTTCTTTCAAATATCGAAGTAACCATATCCATATGTATTTCTCCTTATCGATAATATATTAAAAGCTGTTTAAATACCGTCTTGAATGATGCGCATAAAACTTTGAAAGCTCTTACACTTTATGATGGATTTTACTAAATCAGCATCTTCTATCAAGTTATACATATATTTAAAGATTTGAAGATTTTTTCGCTCTGCCAGATTAAAACATATCATAAAGACTACTTGCACTTCGTATTTATCCCAAAGAATTGGTTTATCCAATACAGCTACCCCTATCACAGATTTATGTATCCCATTGATTGGCGAATGGGGTATGGCTACCATATGACCTATATCTGTAGCTGATATCTTCTCTCTATCTAAAACAGATGCCACCACACCCTCATCAATTAATCCAACTTGTGTCATTTTTTTGCCTATCTCGGCAATTATTTCTTCCTTTGCGTTGGCTTCAACACAATAAAAGGCGTTCTCATGAAACATATCATAGAGGATTTCTCGTTCTTTTATGGCTACAGATAGGGTTTCATCTATTTTTTTAATGGACTCATCGGATAACATATTTTCAACAATAATGACTGGGATATTGCCCTTTAAATTTTCAACATTTACGGTGGAAATGATATAGTTGACATTTTGGGTCAACGCCATATCTGCATACCTTACTGGATATATGCCAACGATCTCCACATTCTTTATACATCTTTTTATCCTCTCAGCAAATAATTGGGCGGTACCAATGCCATAATGGCATAAAATACATATCTTTTTGATATGATGAGTATTTATTCTTTCCTGAGCTGCACTAAAGTGCATTGCAATAAACCCGATTTCATCCTCATCCAACTTTACGTTAAATCGATCATTCATTTTCTTTGCCGTGAACATAGCAAAGTTCATCTCTACTGGATAATGGGACTTAATCTGCTGCAATAATGGGTTTTTAATATGCACTTCTGTTTTCGCTCTGTTTATCGCTATTTTTATATGAATAGAAAAGGCATCCATGAACTTCAAATCCTTTTCAAAATCGTTGCCCGTAATAATCTTTATTTCTTCCAGCAGTTCATGGATAAAATGATAAATATTGTCATCCATCACTTCATCAGGCTGAATATTCTTTTCCGTATAGTTATAGATCATAAATCCAGAGTAAAGCGCCACATATCTAAATTCCTTCTCATCAAATGGGATGCACAAACTTTCCTGTAGTTCGGTCATTATGTTATGAATCACCAAATAATTGTGCAGCGTGTAGCTGCTTGTTAAGAATAGATTTTCTATTGACTTCTTCTTTTTCGTCCTAGACATAGATACCAGTATTTTTGATAAAAGATTATTAAAATCCTTATCTGCAACAATAATATTTCTATTCTTCAAGTAGGTTGCCACCGTTTCTTCCGCTGTGACAATATCTTTATTTGTAATGTTGGAAAGGCCAACTCGAATGCTATTGTTATCATCGTATTTAATGCTATAATCTAAAATCAAGGATCGAATATTTAACTCATCCCCTTCAATACATGTACCTCGATAGGGTTTGGAAACTAACTTTAGATTGTACTTATCGAGGCATTCTTTTATTTGAGATGTCATCTTATGAACGCTGGATGTGCTTAGATTCAATCGATCTGCCAGTTCATCGGCACTCAAATAGTCATTGTTGATCAATAAGCATATGGCATTTTCAACTCTGCTTTCCATAGAATCATCTGATTCCAAGCCCTTAATGATTTTTAAAGCCTCTTTTAATATACTTTGAATGTACTTAGGCGGTCCGCTTAATTTATACCCTACCCCTTTTATTGAGACAATCTCTACTCTGGAATTCTTCATCTCATAATTGATATCTTCAATATATCGCTTAATTGTACGTGAGGATACGCCTATTCTCTGGGCTAACTCCTGGGATGTTAGGTATATATCTTTATCGCTAAGATAGTCAATTATTAAGTAATGCTTTTTGCTTAACACCCTAACCACCACCCCTGATTATATTGTAATACTTCTTGGACTAAAGTTATTGGTAAACAATGTCATTGCAAGTGACAATCTCCATGTTTGACAATTCAATCATTGCTTCCGTATAGATTGCCATGGCTTGCAGTAATCGTTCAATCTCCATATATTCGTTGGCGCCATGGACATTTCCTGAACTGCCATCGCCAAACTCAGCCCCAAAAACTACAGCGTTTTTCATTTCACTGGCATAAGTACCTGCACTCGTCACTCTAACCTTACGCTCGGTATCGCCAGTATGCTTAATAAAGATATGATGAAGCTTCTTCACCAAGTCATCTGACGGATCGACATAATGAGGCTTTTTTATGTTTTCCACCTTAAATTCCCATTGGTGAAGATCATTTTCGATGATGTACTTTTTTATTTTTTGATTAATACATTCCATCGTCACATTCTCAGGATACCGCATATTGAATATGATTGAAAATTCACCATTTGATAAACGGAGCATCGTGGGCACAATCGTTAGATCTCCACATTTCCCTACCGCACTTAAGGAAAACTTTTCTCCTCTTTCATTCCCATCCATGATCAGTTTTCCTAGTGCCTCTACCCATACGTCACTTACGTTTAAGGTTAAAAAACGCATTAATTTTGTTATGGGATTCCTTGCTTGATCCGGCTTTGATGAGTGTCCGCCAACGCCAATGAGTTCCATATATACACCTTCACCTGACCCTTCAAACGTTCCCCCAAGATTATTTTCTGTGATAAAATCATAGAAAGGTTCTTGTAGATATTTATATTGAGACGGCATCTTTACTTTGATAACGGACGGAATCGTATTCTGGGATACGCCTGCCATTATTTCTATATTTTCCCCATCTATTTCTCCTTTGAATTCCAAAGTCATTCCCCCCTTTTCTCCATGGATGACCGGAAATTTGGCATCGGGCGTAAATCCTAATTTAGGATGAGGTTCCTTTGAAAAATAATGTCGGATGCATCGAAAACCACTTTCTTCGTTTCCCCCTACGACTATCCGAATACGATTTTTCGTTTGTATATTTAACTCTTTTATGATTTTTAGTGCTAAATAACAACAAAGCACTGGCCCTTTATCATCCACCACACCTCTTCCATAGGCCGTATCGTTAATGATATGAAGCTTGTAGGGATCTGTTTTCCATCCTTCCCCGGCAGGTACCACATCACCATGACCAAACACACCTATGTATTCCTCACCCTGACCGTATTCTATATAGACAGCATGTTCATCAATATTTTTACTTACAAATCCATCTTTTCGCCCTAAATCCTCAAACCACTGTAACGCTTCTTTTATGCTTGTTCCGAAAGGCGCATCCTCCGTTGCTGTAGTCTGGTCATATACAGATGGTATAGCAACCCACTGAGCAAGAAGCTTGACCAGTTCATCTTTTTTCTTTTGTGCTTCCCCATAGAAATGAATCATATGGCTCCCTCCCATAAATTTGTTTTGTTCTTATAAAAACACTTTACAAGTAATTGGCATTGAATACTACAAAAGAACAAAATTGCCTATCGGCAATTTGTTTTCGCTAGGAAACCCTAGGTTTCCTTCGACGCCTGCAATGCAGGTTCCTGAGGACCTTCCTGAATACGGCAAAGGGGCATCCCCTCTGCACACCCCATATATAGGAAATTGAAAACCATAATTTCCTATATATAAATAAAGTCAAAAGAATTTACTCTTTTGACTCTACTCACAATTCATTTTTAATGGCCACAGTCATGCTGTGTACAACTATGACTGAGATCGAACCTTGCCAGTTCGTTTCTTTTTAATAACTCGATATTTTTCAGCACAGTTTCATTGGCAACTCTATATGCAGCTATGCCTTGATTGCTTAATTTCATCAATGCCCCTGCACCAATTCCACCAACCAAAATGGCATCTACCTTTTCTCCCCCCAGCGCTTTTAGAGGTTGGCACATTCCATGGGCATGATGCAAGTCTTCATTCTGAATGACCTTTATTTCTTCATTTTCTAAATCATAAATCAAGAAAAACGGTGCTGATCCAAAATGGTTATAAGCAATACTTTCTAATCCCCTGTTCTCTTTTACTGGAATACATACTTTCATATTTTTCTCCTTTCACCTTTTATTTATTTTTTTGACAGCATTTATTCTTATTGGCTTTACATGCTGCCATACAGTCCCCAGGTATATGTACACCCAATTTACAGCTGCCTAGGCTGTGATCATGGTTTATTTGCTCGACAAATCTTATGATTTCTGAAAGGATTGGCTCTTGCAAATCATATTGCACATAATACCCTATTTTTTCACCAGCAATGATTCCTGCCTCCTTGAGAACTTTTATGTGCTGTGATACCGCCGGTTCAGAAATGTCTAAATGTTTGGCAATTCCCTTGGCACAAATCCTCCTCCTGGAAAGTATGATCAATATTTTTAGCCTGGTTTCATCACCGAGAGCTTTAAAGATTTGTACGATTCTATCCATGATTCACCCCTTGTTTTAATTAAGTATTCACTTAACTAAATAATATTTTACTTAATCATATCTGTCAAGGGTAAAAGTAATTATATTTCATTTTTTATCTCTTGATTGCTTATTTTTTATAACTTGTAAATAGGTTGATTATCTTTTAGAATTTGGGGTATTTTAATAATGTTTTATGTACAAATCCATTTTCTTGTGCAATAATTGAAATCAATAGCACTTTTATTGATAAGGGAGGAAGTTTCTTTATGTTTAACTCTGTTTCAATTACAGATCAAATCTATTGGGTGGGCATAAATGATCGTAGAACTGCTTTATTTGAAAATCTTTGGCCCCTCGATCATGGCGTTGCCTATAACTCTTATCTGATCGTTGATGAAAAAATAGCCTTGGTAGACACCGTTGATGCTGGACAAACCAGTGAATATCTTGGGAAGATCAAGAAAATCATCGGCTCAGATAGAAAGATCGACTATCTTATTGTCAATCATATGGAGCCAGACCATTCTGGTACAATGCAAGCCATCGTTGAGTTGTATCCTGATATAAAAATTGTTGGTAATCCAAAGACCTTTGATATGATCCAAAACTTCTATGGAATTACAGAGAATCATTATTCCGTAAAAGAAGGGGACATCCTTGACCTTGGACAGCATAAGTTAAAATTCTATATGACGCCTATGGTTCACTGGCCAGAAACTATGATGGCTTATGAGGAAACCAATCACATCCTCTTTTCCGGAGATGCCTTTGGCAGCTTTGGCGCTTTAGATGGAGGGATCTTCAATGATGAAGTAGATATGCACTTCTTCGAAGAAGAAATGCGCCGATACTATTCCAATATTGTTGGTAAATATGGTGCAACCGTTCAAGCTGCCTTAAAGAAGTTGAGCAGCCTGGAGATTAGAACCATTTGTTCTACCCATGGTCCCATCTGGCGTAATGATATTGCAACAATTGTATCCCTTTATGATCAATGGAGTAAATATGAAGCGGAGGAAGGAGTAGTCATCGTCTATGGTACCATGTATGGCAATACTGGTAAAATGGCTGAGACGATTGGCAGAACCTTATCTGAGGAAGGAATCAAAAATATCAAGATATACGATGCATCTAAAACCCATGCATCCTTCATTCTGCGAGATATTTGGAAGTATAAAGGATTGATTATTGGCAGTTGTGCATACAATACGGCTATGTTTCCACCTGTACAGAATTTGACCGACAAACTGATTCATGTGGGCTTAAAAAATAGAATTTTAGGGATTTTTGGTACCTATAGCTGGAATGGTGGCGGAGTAAGTAATCTCATGAAATTTGCTGAACAAATCAAACTTCCTGTGGTTACTGAACCAGTAGAAGCCAAATGTGCTGCTTGCGGCAACGATATCGATGGCTGCATGGAAATGGCAAAACAAATGGCAAAAAAGCTTAGAGAGCAAGCATAATTATGTTGAAGTCATCCAAGAGTCAAAGAGGAACACTCCCTCTTTGACTCTTTTTATTATGCTTCATGCTGATATTTAATTCTTTTCATTTAAACCCTTAGATTGAATGGAAACTTGTTCATGATATAATAGAATCAATATTCTGAATAGGAAGGGAGGGATCTCTATCCCTATGGTAGATTTGATTTTTAAAATAGATCTTGAGCATCGACTCACTGAAATACGATGTCTAGGTAAAGCCAACGAATGGTTTGATGAACAGACGTGGTCAGAGTCCCTTGGACAAAAGATTGATTACATTCTGGGGACTCCTGTTCATCCTTCGGGAGGCATATTAGAAATTCAAAGTAAATTTTTCAAGTATCAGTGGATGGACGAACCACAAGGTGTAACCCTTTTTCTCAGCCGTGATGGAATTTTACTTGACCTTTATGAACAGACCATTCAGCAGGTAGCAGAGGGAATCCAAATCTATGATCGCAACGGTTACTTTTTGCATGGCAATCCTGCCAGCGAGGCTTTAGAACAATATAAAAATGTAGATTTTAAGGGAAAGCACATCATGGATCTTTATGATTTGAAGGAAGAATTCAGTACCGTTCTAACAGTTTTAAGGACACAAAAGCCTGTTCTCAATCGCTGTGATAACTTCAGAATGACAACTGGAAAGACATTAACCACCATTAATTCTGGGTATCCCTTAAAAATTAATGGTACGCTGTATGGTGCCTGCGTCTTCGAAAGTGATTTATCTGGATTAAAGCGAATGAAGAATCGCACCTTTGACCTGGAAGCCTATGTTGAGAGTCAGTACCCCATGCATCAAGAGCCCCTGTATACCTTTGATGATATCGTCCATGAATCTGAAAGCATGAGAGAGGCCATTCACTTTGCCAAAAAGGTTTCTCTTACGGATTCAAGCATTCTGCTTGTGGGTGATACGGGTACAGGGAAGGAACTCATGGCTCAAAGTATACATTCCTTTAGCCCCAGGAGACATAAACCCTTTATCGATGTGAACTGCAGCGCTGTCCCAAGCAACCTCTTTGAGAGTATGTTTTTTGGAACAGAAAAAGGTGCTTTCACCGGCAGCATTACAAAACAAGGTTTTTTTGAAATGGCAGAAGGTGGCACACTCTTTCTGGATGAAGTGAATTCTATTACGCCTGAGATGCAGTCCAAACTGCTAAGAGTATTACAAGAAAAGCGCTTTCAACGAATAGGAGGAAGTAAATATATCCACAGTGACGTGAGAATTATTACAGCCGCCAATGAAGACTTTTTTGAGCTTATGCAGCAACAAAAGATTCGGAAGGATTTCTACTATAGAATCTCTACGATCAAAATCGACATCCCCACCTTGCAAGAGCGAAAAGAAGATATACCTGCTTTGGCGAAATATTTCCTGGATGTGTTTTGTAAACACTACCACAAACCCAGTATGACCCTATCAGAAAAAGTTTTAGATCTATTTCTTCAATATGAGTGGCCGGGCAACGTACGAGAATTTCAACATACCATCGAGTATGCCTTTAACCGTGCTCCCGAGGATACCATAGTATTAGAGTTTAAACATTTGCCCGCTTATTTGCAAACAATAGAAAGTGTACAACATAAGACCAACCAACATACTGCCGCTCCTCTATGCAAGGCTGGTACTTTCGATATGCAAATGGAGACCTTTGAAAAAGAACTGATAGAAAATATACTATCAATCTATGGCAGTAACATCTCCAGAAGTGCGAAAGCATTGGGAATGAGCCGACAAAGCCTTCAGTACAGAATGAGAAAACTAGGTATCTAACCTGACGAGTGCAAAATTTTTTTGCTGCAATGCAAAATTAATTTGCATCTCTTTTTTTGTTGATTTCCCCCTTTTCAGTTTCCATATGCAAATTTTTTTTGCACAATCAGATCAGAATACATAGAATAATCTGAATAATATCCCCTAATTTTATTGTTTATTTTTCCTCCGCGCAAAACCGTATAAGCATTTGCAGTGGTTTCATCTTTTTTTCAAAAGCAGATCTGTTCTGGCACGGTAGTTGCTATAAATACATGCAAGTACTATCTCATTTTTAAATGGTGGTTCTTTGGAACACCATCTCTTATCCATTTCTAAAAACTTTCAGAAAAAACAGGAGGTGAACATAGTAAACATTTTCGAACTGTGGCAAAAAAATAAAAAAGGGAGGATATTACATGATCAAAGTAAACGAATCAAATCCGCAGAAGATTCGAAGCGGCGTCTTCTGGCCATCCTTTCTTGTAGTGGGTGGCGCAGCTTTACTAGGAATTTTCAATAACAAAATGCTGGCCGACGTAGCCATGAATTCTTTCCTAGGGTCTTTACGAAGTTTAGGATGGCTTTATCAAATCATATCTATTGTAGCTCTCATTCTTGTTACTATCATTACGTTTTCAAAGCTTGGGAATATTCGCTTTGGTGGAGATGATGCAAAACCAAAGTATCCTTTCATTACCTGGTTCGCCATGGCACTGACTGGTGGTATTGCCACAGGGGTAATCACCTACGGTGTAAATGAACCTATTATTTATTTTGGCAATATCTATGGCGAGATGGCCCAAACGGGTGTGGAAACAGGCACTCCTATGGCAGCAATCTATGCCCTTGCCCGTTGTTTCTACAATTGGACCTTTATCCCATATGCCATGTACTCACTCTGTGGTCTGGTTGTTGCGTACATGTATTTCAACAAGAAGAAGCCATTGTCTGTTACCTCTACCCTCATTCCCCTTTTCGGTGAAAAAGTAACCGATGGTATCTGGGCAAACATCATTGATACGTTGGCGCTTCTTGCTATCGCCCTCGGGTTAGCTTCTTCTCTCGGTGCTGGCCTTGCTCTGGTAAGCTCTGGTATCGAAGCAGCCTATGGTATACCTCAAGGCATCATGGTTTGGTTGATCTTAGCGATCATCACAACAGCAACCTTTACATTATCCTCTTTAATGGGAATTGATAAAGGCATTAAATGGCTGTCAGATTTAAACTCTAAAGTTTTTTATCTACTTCTCATCTTTTTATTTCTCATCGGCCCAACACTGTACATCTTGAGAATGTCAACCGCTGGAATGGCTTACTGGCTGCAGAATTTCTGGATATGGGGATTAGATCCAATCGATATGGGCGGCGAAGCATTGGTTATGTGGTGGACTTTATATGACTGGGCCATTTGGATCGCATATGCGCCATTGATGGGCTTGTTCCTAGCCATCATTTCTTACGGAAGAACTATTCGACAGTTTATGGTGATCAACTGGATTCTGCCCTCTATTTTCAGTATTATTTGGTTCGGTGTATGGGGTGCTACAGCCCTTCAATGGCAGCAACAAGGAAGTGTGGATTTGATTAAAACCATTACAGATAGTGGCGCAGTTGCTGGCTTGTGGGCTTTCCTGGGCAATCTGCCGCTAGGTGCTGTGATTATCCCGATCATTATGCTGACATTGATTCTATCCTTCTCAACAGCGGCGGATTCCATGACAAGGACCATTGCTTCCCTTTGTACTGCCAATATGAAACACGATGAAGAACCTCCAAGATGGCAGAAACTTCTTTGGGGTCTTTCCATCGGTGTTATCGCCTTTGTTATGGTAGCCTATGCCGGCGGGTCTCAAGGCGTTGATGGTGTTAAATATCTCGCTGCCGCCGGTGGTTCTTTGGTGCTATTCGTGTTTGTATTACAAGTGATTTCAGCTATTAAAATGTTTTTCTTTGATAAGATTGAAAGATAACTCTTTGAAATCATTATAGGCAAAGATGGGAATACATACTCTCCTTCAGGTAGGATCATGGAATTGGTAGAAGAAAAATTTAAGAGGCTGCTATAAATTTAATATAAGGAGGCAGTAACATTGATTGAAAAAAAATTTGAGAAAGCTATAGAAAAAGTTGTTCTTGGGAACAAGATTAGCATAGAAGAATTCGTTGCTGTTGCTCGTCATGGTGCCAAAGTAGAATTTTCTGATGCCTATGCGCAGCGTGTGAAAAATTCACGAAACCTCGTGGAGAAATGGATCAAAGAAGGACGTATCATGTATGGGATCACCACAGGCTTTGGCGCACTTTGTACCCAGACCATATCTCCTGAAGAAACCACCCAGCTACAGAGAAATATTGTTCTATCCCACGCTACCTCCATCGGTAACCCTCTTTCTATAGAGGAAGTACGAGGAACGATGCTGATGGTCCTCCAAAATGCAGGACAAGGTTATAGCGGGATTCGCATGGAAACCCTTGAGATGTATAGACAGTTCTTAAATCTAGGCCTAACCCCCTTCGCCCCAAAAGAAGGGTCCGTCGGTTATCTCTCTCCAGAAGCCCATATGGCCTTGGTTTTAATAGGTGAGGGCAACGCATACGTAGATGGAGAATTGATACCTGCCAAAGAGGCACTACACAAAATTGGCCTGAAGCCTACGACATTGTCTTCCAAAGAAGGCCTGATATTGGTATCAGGCACTACCAGTGTTACCGCCCTTGGAGCGCTGGCCCTCTATGATATGCTGCAAGCCTCCAAGACTGCTGATATTATCGGCGCCATGACCCTGGAGGTACTAAAAGGAACTACCAAGGCCTTTGATGATCGATTGATGGTTGTACGCCCCCATGAGGATCAAGGGAATACGGCATATAATGTTCGAAACATATTAAAGGATTCACAAATTGCAAAGCATCATGAAGATTACCGCCTTCAAGATGCCCTATCAATCCGATGTATCCCTCAGCTCCATGGAGCTGCAAAGAAAACCCTAAAGGATGCTTTAAAAACCATTGAAATTGAGATGAATTCCTGTTGTGACAATCCTATCCTATGGCCCGATGGCGATGATGGAGAGGCTATCTCAGGTGGGAATCCTGATTCCTCCTATATAGGCATTGAGATGGATTCAGCTTGTATTGCTGCCACCATGATCGGAAAAATGTCAGAGCGTAGAAATAATCGATTGATAGATGGAAATCTCTCAGAATATCCATGGTTTCTTGTGAAGAACCCGGGCCTTAACTCTGGTTTGATGATTCCCCAGTATTCTCAGGCAGGTTTATTAAATGATATGAAGATTTTATCCCATCCAGCCACGATAGACAGCATACCTACCTGCGGCAACCAAGAAGATTACGTAGCCATGGGATATAACGCTTCGAAGAAAGCCAGACAGGTCGTAGAGAAGCTTGAGTATATTTTAGCCATCGAACTATTGTCTGTATTTCAAGCTTACCAGCTAATGGATCATACTTTACAGCCAGGCACTGCTTCCAAGGCAGTTTTGGAAGAAATAGGCCTTACGGTGCCTATCATGGAAGAAGATCTATACCTATATCCTCATATCAATACTTTAAGGGAGTTGATCCATTCAGGCAGAATCATCGCATTGGTAGAAGAAAAAATTGGGAAGTTGGTGTGAGTATGAAAGTAAAAATCGATATCTTTAAAATTTTTACAAATCCACCCTCCACAATGTTTGAACGTATCACGTTATTTTTGATGTTGGTAATTAGCTTTATTATATTTTTCAGTCCGTTAAGATTCTCAAAAATATCTCCTTTTGAAGCTGCATGGATAGCAGCGCTTCCTTCCCTATCTATTTCTTGGGGATGGATTGTACTCCTCCGTTCTATCTTTAGAAAAAAGGATTTCTCAATAAAAACAAAATGAGGCATTTTCCTGTCCAAAACATAGTGGGTCTATATGCAATTTAAAGGAGAAATCAAAATGGTTTCTCCTTTTTTGATTGAACCTCATATGATGTATAAATACCAAAAATATGAGGTGAATCAATGATGTTTCCGTACTATCAATACTCCTATATTCCCATGTACAAAAATATGTATCCTTATAGGCTGGCATGTATTTTTCCTCAAGGCCTATATCGATCGACAGAAGATGTTTATGATACCCATCATAGAAGCATGTTCTCTTCAGCCTTTCCAGATCATCCATCGTCAACGAAAAACAATCATTCCAGCAATAAGGACTATTATGTATCCTTAAATTCCTTAGACAACCTGCATCCTTTCGATGAAATGAACTCCCACGGTGAAGCTTACAACATAGCAGCGTCATTTCATGAACTGATGAAAACTGATCAAGAAAAAGCAATAAGCCTAATCAATGGGGAAAACCTGCCCTTTTCCAGCCTGTTTTTGCTGAAACATGATATTGAAAAATATGAGATTTTTGATCAATTAAATCTACGGAATCGCGTGGCACTATCCATTGCTGACGAGATCATCATAGGCAGAAAAGATACTTCAGCCATTCAATGTTCATCCTGCGACTATATACAAACTGTTCATTCCGTTTTGAAATGGATGCTGGAAACAGGATCCATAGCTGACGGACTGTCTAATGAATATGATGAGATATTGGACATCACAGCAACACTGCTCATAAAAGTATACCGAGACAAAACCATTCTGCCAATGACCATAGATATGATTTTTAAACGATATGCCAAAGGGCTTTTTATCAATCATTTGGTTTGGACTTTTTTTCAGTCCCATGATCCTAACAGTTTGATTTCGATCGCAGCTCGATTAAAATCAGAAAACGCAAAGGATGTGGATCTAGCTCGCAAACTTCTAAGTTTTTGTCCCCTAATAGATATAAGGGACAATGCACCCGGAGAAAAACAATATGCAGCATTTGTTGATTGGATGAAAGAAAACTGCCTATTCTTGCATTTTACAGGCGAAACTTTTCAGCAATCAACGTATCCAATTCCATACGTTATTGTTTTAGAAGCTAAATATCTATACAAATCCATTGATCTTCTCACTGGCAAAACATTTGAAGCCTTTTCTGAAAAAGAATCGCAGCTTTTAGATGTATATACAAAGCTAGATATGGATACCAAGATATTGCTTGCAAACTTCTCCTATTTGCTCCATCAAAAGAATATATCTTCGTGGAAAACATGGATTCAATATCCAATCGCCCACCAAATAGCCATTGCTGGAGCAGCTATGGGGGTGAAACAATGATTATCATCTTTGATCGCGTGATTCTCCTTGATGACTTTGCCAATCAGTACCCGTTAGATCCTTTACAAAGAAAAATGATGGAGATATTAACCGCAAGTGAATATATTTATTCCTATTCGTCTTTGGATCAGCTCAAGTTTGAACTGGATTTACGAACAAATATCATTCAGGCAGCTAGAGAGCTTTATAACAGTAAGATACATTTTAAGACTTTTCGTAAATCCATCTGCAACCCTGATTATTGGGACCGCAGCGAAGAAGGAGGTTTCTCCCTGAAGAATGGTGTACACCCATCGGATGCAATTCTGGATATTTTCATAAACGGTCCAAAATATGGTACTGAATGCGCCACGGCCATCATCATTATTTATTACAAGGCTCTCCTCAACATACTTCCCAAGAAGCTTTTCGATGAAATGTTTTCTGAAATATATTTGATGAACTGGAAGGCGCTTGATAAAGATCTGGGCGTTACCACTTACAAAAAAAGACCTGATTACTTACCTGGCGATTGTAGATATATCGATAATCCCGATGTGGATCCATTAACTCCCCAATGGCAAGGAGAGAATATTATCGATTTAGGCAACGACACCTATTATGGTCATGGTATCGGCATAGGATCGGTTGATAAAATCATTCAGGTTCTCGAAAAATATCGAAAAAATGAGGCAACCGAACCAGCCAAATTGTTAGATTCCGTAACCCTTCCAGATTTTAAATATTTAGCCTACAGATATTTAAACTTTGTAGGCTCCTAATCCCGATTCAAACCATACAACAGTATCTTTCACAGTGAAAACAACAAAAGAGTCTGCTTTTTTCATGCAGGCTCTTTTGCATAATATTAAAATGATGTTTGATAATCAGGCGGAAAACCCCACCCTTATCATTATGACCACTATTTCGCAGAGATCGGTGCATCGTTCCCTACGCAAAACATGATTTTCTGTGATTTTGTAGGGATGGACGCCCCTGTCCATCCGTTGGTCTGATCACTATATGCCTATATTTTTAAATGCCTCTGCCTGTTGTTTGATTCCAACCTCCGTGGCAAATCTTTCAATACTGGATGCTCCAAAGAAACCTACCACTCCCTTTGTTCTGGAAAGCACATATTCGACATCTTCCGGCTCAGCAATTGGACCACCATGGCAAATAACCAATATGTCAGGATTTACGGATCTGCCTGCATCATGGATCGCTTGGACTCTCGCTACACAATCATCTAGTGTTAAAGCTGTTTTGGCTCCTATGGTTCCCTTTGTGGTTAAACCCATATGGGCAACCAAAATATCAGCCCCTGCCTCTGCCATTTTTCTGGCTTGCGCTTCATCGAAAACATAAGGTGTTGTCAATAGATCCAGCCCATGGGCCTGTCTGATCATCTCTACTTCCAGGTCATACCCCATGCCAGTTTCCTCAAGATTGGCTCTAAATATGCCATCGATCAATCCCACCGTTGGGAAATTCTGAACACCTACAAATCCCGCATCCTTTAACTGTTTTAAGAAAACATCCATCAGCCTAAAAGGATCAGTTCCACACACCCCTGCCAGCACCGGGGTTTTCTTCACCACTGGCAATACTTCATTCCCCATATCCATAACGATTTGATTTGCATCCCCATAGGGTAACAATCCTGCTAGAGAACCCCTCCCCGCCATTCTATATCTACCCGAGTTATATATGATGATCATATCTACTCCGCCAGCTTCTCCACTCTTTGCTGAAATACCTGTACCAGCACCCGCTCCAAGGATCATTTTCCCTTCAGCAATCTGTGCCCTTAAATTTTTTAATATTTCACTCCGTCCTAATCTCATTTTCAATCCCCCTTAAACTTTTCTATCTTCCCATCAACGCGATGAGCTCTTTTGCCATAAACAACGCTACTTCTTCATTATTGATATCTTTCTCAAGCGCTACAACCGTTACCTTCTCTCGATCAATATTCTCCCTTAAGGCATCAAACAGCGCTTGATCTTCCTCTGGTCCATAAAAGCTTTGTCCCTCCACATCTATTAAAGAGACCCCCTTCAGTGGCAGTACCAAAGTCGTTGGTGAATTTGTCATATTTAATTTACCAGCTATGATTCTGCCCAATTCTCTACATTCTTCCACAGTCGTTCTCATCAATGTGATGGATGGGTTATGCTTATATAGATTCCTGTGTTTGAACTTCTCTGGTACAGACTCATAGGGACCAAAGTTCACCATATCTAGGGCACCGGTAGATACCACTTGGGGCACCCCACACTTTCCAGCGGCTTCTAATCGACGGGGTCCTGCTGCCAGTATACCGCCCACCAGTTCATCACACCATTCCGTGGTGGTGATATCTAATACGCCTTTGATAAACCCTGCTTCTACGAGGCTTTCCATTGCCTGACCGCCTATGCCTGTGGCATGGAAAACAAGGACTTCATACCCTTCATTCTCTAAGTATTCCCTTGCCTTCGTGACACAAGGGGTGGTAACCCCAAACATGGTAGCTCCAATCAGAGGCTTTTCATTCTCCAGCTTAACCGTTTCATGGACAGTCATACCGACGATCGCATGGGCAGCATTTGAAAGGATGCTTGCTGAAATACTGTTAATCCCTGAGATATCCACTACAGAATGCATCATCGTCAAATCTGAGACACCCACGTAAGCCCTTGTATCGCCAGAAGCTACCGTAGAGACCATAAGTTTAGGAACGCCAATAGGCAATGCTCGCATTGCCCCACATGCGATGCTGGTACCACCAGTTCCACCTAAGCTGATGATACTGGAAAACTTACCTTGCCCATATAACTTCTTTACAATTTCAGCGGCACCTTTAGCCATGACCTCCATGGCATAGCCTCTGTCTTTCTTTACTTGCAGTTCTTCAACGGACACCCCGACAGCTTGGGCAACTTCTTCATTTGAAACATCCGGTGTAAAAGGTGCATCCCATACACCAACATGGATAACAAAAGTATTGACTCCAGCTTTTTCTATAGTATCCTTAATGAACTTAAACTCTGCTCCCTTTGAGTCTAAGGTACCTAGAATCGCGATCGTTTTCATAAATACACGCTCCTTTCCATTGTTAATGGGCTTTGTCTTTGTCCTTTGAGCCATATTTATGCCATCACATGAAGACTTATGTCTGTATATAAATATCTACTTTATATATGTCACTATAGCTTCAATGTTTTTTTTTCAAAAAAATAAAAGCAGGACTTCTCCTACTTATTGCATATTTCAGTTTCTTATAACTTGTGCATGGGCAGCTATATGGAAAAGCTATCCAAGCTTATTCATCCAATAGCTTTCCCATGAGCAAAGTATTAAGATATATTCCATCTCCGATATGATGATCTTTTATCTTCTTCCCTTCTATTTGAAATCCATACTTTTTATACAGCGCAATCCCTCGAACATTGTCTTCGATGACATTAAGTTCTATTCTCTTCAGCGTTGACAACCTAAACCATGACGTCACTTCATCCATCAATAACTTTGCAATGCCATATCCCCAATATGCCTTCTCTATTCCTATTACAAATCCAGCCATATGTTTCATTCTCTCAAATTTCTCGGGTAGGATTCCTAACTGACCGACAATTGCTCCATCAACAGACGCTACCAACAATAACCCATTTTCATGGTCGTTCAAATCCTTAATCCTGTTTTCCTGGTTCGTAATATCAATATCTATTTCATGAAGTTCTCTTACCATATACTTCGTTTCTACCGCCAGCTTTTTATTTAATTCTATTAATTGTGCTGCATCACTGGGGATAGCACTTCGTATTTCTACAGTTCTTTCATTTATAATATACTCCTTTGAATAGATAATAGCCAATTCAATTTCCCCCTTATTTTTCTTTCATCACATAAAATAAAAAATGCAACATAATGAATCACGTAAGCTAAGGTTAGAAAAAATCGTAGGGGCGAACATTGTTCGCCTGTATTTGTCGTATATGCGTCAATCCCTAGATCGTGTCATGTTGAGCACAGTGAAGCATCTAAGAACCTAAATGCAGATCCTTCACGATGTTCAGGATGACAGTTGAGGTGATATCTGTGGTCAAAGGGCGATTCATGAATCGCCCCTACCAATGTGTTCAGTATCTCGTAGGGATCGACGCCATTCCTTGGTTTTTAGCTGTATCCTACGGAACGACAGGGTCGTCGTTCCCTACACAAAACCATGATTTATTGATCTACCGTAGGGTCGGACGATCCTGTCCAACCGATGTTATTATGTCACATTTTTCTACTACTACGAACTGGTATAAAAACGTTGTTACTGCTCCAAATCGACTCCTAAGAAAATGTCTCTACCTATTTCTATGTAACTTCTCTATTCCACCGCTGGATCATATCTATTCCTATTTTGTATCCCAGATGATAATCTTGTCTTAAAATAGAAATATCCTTTGTTAACCTCTTCGTTTGGAATTCCTTAGGCGGGTTTACTTCTAAAATCTTTACGTCCTTCGGTGGATTACGCATAAATTCAATGGATTGATGATATACCTTCGGTCTATTTTTAATCGTGTTAAATAATTGGGGATGATTCTTAAAATACTACTTGCTTAAGAAATTATTAGAATTAGACTTCATCGTATAATCATAGGGCCTCGAACGAATAACCATAATATTTTTAGCATTACGCTTATACGCTTCCATCACTGGTATCGGATCTGCCAATCCCCCATCTGCAAAATCGATGTTATTAATTCTTAAAAAGTTTCTATAAAATACTGGAATAGAACTGGAGGCTTTCATGATCTCTTCCAAATTATTTTTATCAGGCTTTAAATAGACTGCTTTACCTGTTTTTACTTCAGTCACACCGACAAAAAATTGTTTTTTTGTGCTGAATATCCTTTCTAAGTCCAGCCTGATCTCCCTAATGGTAGCATCCCAGAGCCAATCCAAATCAACCAAATGTCCACCCTTCATAAATTTTATCCAATTTATAAAGTCAGGGCGAATGGAATAATCCGTATAAACTTTATAGTTTCTTTGGTACATTTCTGCCAAGTAAGATGCAATATTTGTTGCTCCTGCAGAAACGCCTATACATATATCAAAGGGATTAAATCCATTTTCTAAAAAAGCATCAAGGACTCCCGTGGAAAATATCCCCCTCATTGCACCGCCTTCCACGACTAAGGCATTGTATCCCCTATTGTCGAATACCGTTTCTTTATCCATGCCATCACCTCTGTTTTCACTGTACGTATATACTATTTTTATCTTGCGGACTTGTCCTTTAGATAGATGGGATTGGCTTGATGAGGAAGCATTGTGATATCCGCTTCAAAAATATAGCCCACACTCCTCACAGATTTTATATATCCCTGATCATTTTCATCACTTTTCAGTTTTTCTCTCAATCTCTTCACATAAGTAGTAACCGTATTTTCATCATAATGTTGGCTTTCCCATACATCCATCAATATCTGCTTTCTTGTCATGGCCATATAAGCATGATCAATAAAGTAAAGCAACAGTTTGAATTCTGTAGACGATAGATAAATTTCTTCTCCATTTTTTATAACTTTATGTGCGTTTCGATGAATACAAAATTCATCGAAACCAATTACCATGCTCGTTAGGCTGTTTTTATTATATTCTTCACGTCTTCGAATATGCGCTTTTACTCTTGCAACCAACTCTAATGGATCAAAGGGTTTTGTAATATAATCATCCGCGCCTACCCCCAGACCTAATACCTTATCATGTTGTGCAGTGTTTGCACTGAGAAAAAGGATCGGGACATTATAGTTTTGCCGAATCATTTTGCATACCTCAATCCCATTAAGCGCATTCATATTGATATCCAGGATAACAAGTTGAATAGATTCATCTAATAATTCGATCGCTTCCTTTCCATTAAAGGCCTGTATCGCTTTCATATCATGAATTTTCAAGAATTCAGTAATCATCAATACAATATTCTTATCATCATCTACAACCAATATTTTGTGCATCCCTAATCTTCCTTTCTCCTCATGCAAGAAGATAACGAGTTTCTTTGCAGTTCTCATCATAGATTTCCTACAATCTTTTTTTATCATATCATACGTATATTTCATTTACTCAATTCCCAAAAAATTATTTATGACAGTTTGGTGACATTTTTATTTAACTATTGTGAATTTTCAAATATATAATGCGGTTGATGCTATACTGAAACAAGATTGCAATAAACATATACGATATAAGGAGGTAATCATATGGAGAAAAATGCTGTTCAAACCCAAGCAGAATTTAAAACAACTGAAAATCTGCTAAAACTATTATTTTTTAGTGCAATTGGTATTTTTATGTTCTTTATTCCTGTCAGTATCGGCGGAAAGTCTACGATCCTGCTGGATCATCTCGTAACAGCAACTAGAAATCTGCTTGGCAGTACTGCTCCCTTTGTTGCACTTATTGTCATCATTCTAGGTGGTATACGCCCCTTTATTGTAAAGACATGGAATAAGGATAAAGTAACTGTTATTTTTTCTATTTTTAAACTTTTAGGAATCATTGTTGCATTTATGGCTTGCTTTCAATATGGCCCAAGCTTCCTCTTTGAAGCAGATATGATTCCTTTCCTGTTTGATAAACTCGTTATTCCTGTAGGGTTGATTGTACCCATTGGTTCCGTCTTTTTATCATTCCTAGTCGGATATGGATTGCTGGAATTTATCGGTGTCTTGGTACGCCCAGTAATGAGACCTATCTGGAAAACGCCTGGTAGATCTGCTGTAGATGCCGTGGCTTCTTTTGTTGGAAGTTATTCCATTGGTTTATTAATCACCAATAGAGTGTTCAAAGAAGGTAAGTATACAATTAAAGAAGCCGCTATTATTGCTACTGGTTTCTCTACTGTATCTGCAACATTTATGGTTATTGTTGCGAAAACCCTTGGCATTATGGATTATTGGAATATTTATTTCTGGTCTACCCTAGTTATTACCTTTATCGTTACAGCAATTACCGTCCGCATTTATCCATTAAGAAAAAAAAGTGACGCCTATATCACAGAAGTTGGCGACCCTGAACCTGAATTGAAAGGAAACATTTTTAAAAATGCCCTTTATGAAGGTCTCAAAGCTACATCCCATTCCCTTCCATTATTGAAAAACATAAAAGATAATCTGAAAGATGGTTTCATTATGGCGATGGGCATACTGCCTACAATACTCTCCGTAGGTCTATTCGGTTTATTACTTGCAAAATATACGCCAGTATTTGATGTCATAGGGTATATCTTCTACCCATTCACATTATTATTAAGAATCCCTGAACCTATGTTAGCAGCAAAGGCGTCTGCGTTAGAAGTCGCTGAAATGTTCCTACCTGCACTGTTGGCAGCAAGTGCGCCAATCATTACAAAGTTTATTATTGCTGTAGTCTCTGTATCTTCTATATTGTTTTTCTCAGCTTCTATCCCATGTATCCTGTCAACGGAGATACCTATTACCCTTACAGAAATCATTATCATCTGGATCGAGAGAACGATTCTAACATTGATTTTAACCACACCTATTGCATTCTTAATTTTCTAAGTAATTTCAATCAAACAATCATTGAAGAACTAAAACTATTCATTTTACATTATGGTAAAATAAAAGAGTCAATATCTATAATGACTTTTCGATTATAGATATTGACTCTTTTTAAATCTTACAAGTCGGGTGATGTCTATGAGTCTAAAGAGAAGAATTACTTTAACAATTTGCTCAATGATTATATTATTATTGACTCTGATCAGTTATATCATCTACAATAAGTCTGCCTCTATTATTAATAAAGATGCAGAAGCATATATGGAATCCCAGTTAGATAGAGCGCAAGAAAACATCGATCTACTCATAAAGATCAATCAATTAGAAACAGAAAAACTGTCATTAGATTTAAATGTTAAAAGTTTTTTAGATCATAAAATGAGTGTCCGCGCCTTAAATAACCATCTCACTGCAATGATGCAGGAGAAGAATAATTCGAGCAATTATTATATGGATCTATTTATCATCAATAAGGAAGGTCATATCGTTGCAACGACGATGCCCAGCGCAATGGATTTAGATTTATCTACCAGAAAATACTTTCAAGAAGCAAAAGATTTCAAAAAAACCGTTACAAGCGACATACTGACTGCTAAATCTGATGGTTCTTTAATCATCATTACTGTTAGTCCTATCATAAATGACGCCAAACAAGTAATTGCCTATGCTGGCACTGCAATTTATGCTGAGTTTCTTTCAAACTTTATTAAGACTTTTGAATTAGGTAAAATAGGATATTATGTGATTATTGATTCAAACAACTTAATTTTGTCTCATCCAAATGAAAAGCTTATTGCAACACAGGCAACCAACATAAATTATGATATTCCCGATGAATTTAGATTGAATAGACAAACAAAAGTTATAAGTACCATCAATAAAAAACATTTTTTCAATAACAATGGTTCAAAAGAACTACAAATGTATAAGCTCATAGAGAGCAACAACTGGGTACTCACCGCTGTATTACCTGAATCGGAATTGCGAGAAAAATCCTTGAGTCTGCTCATCTATGTCATCGTCATAGGTATTCTTGTAACCATATTGGCCGTATTTATTGGAACCTATATTTCTGATAAAATCTCTATTCCTATTGTTGCGATTACAAGATATATTAATCATGCAGCCCGTAGTAGTTTATTAATTTCCAAATCGATTTCAGATTCTATAAACGGTTTTAAAGATCCTGAAGAACATTTCGTCCATGATCATCATGAGAATCATGTTAAGCCTGACGATGAGATTGGTAATTTGACAAGGTCTTTTAAGAATTTAAAGGAATACCTTGCTTCTGCTGTACATCAATTTAATGATGAAAGCGAGCAGCTTATTAAAACTTCACAGGAGTTATCATATACCATCGAAGCAACAAGTGGTAGAACTGCAAAATTTATCTCTGTCTTATCCCATGATCTGAAAACTTCCATTACATTGATCAAAGGGTATGCTAAAGGTATTCTTTCGGGAATCATAGACAGCGACGAGGTCAAAAGCAGATTTTTAGAAGGAATTTATAACAGCGCGGAAGATATTGAAAGAATCACTTGCGATATTCTTGATTCTGCATATGAAGCTCAGAATATTCCAAAGCTTTACACTGAGAAAGTAGATATGAAAAAGTTCGCATCAAAATTATTTGAAACTGCAAAACAATATGCAAAAGATTCTCAAAGACAATTTGAAGGTCTATTGCTTTGTGAGGAGGGAATGCTCCTAATTGACTCAATCAAAATTAGCCGTGTATGGAATAACCTATTAAATAATGCAGTCAAGTTTTCCCATGAGGGAAGTAAGATCCAGGTACATATTATTCAAGAAAATAACAAAATAACCTTTAAGATCATAGATGAAGGTATCGGCATTGCTACAGATGATATGGATAAAATTTTTGATATATTTTACACAGGGCAGTATGATGATAAAAAAGGATATGGACTAGGCCTATTTATCGCCAAATCATTCATTGAAGCCCATGATTCTAAGCTCTATTTCACTTCACAGCTGCAGAAAGGGTCGACATTTTGGTTTAGTTTAGACATTAGAGAGGATATTTAGATGTATTCGACTGCAATTTTTTCATATTAAACGAAGTAGGTCTCAGGGACTTATAATAATGGTATGAGATTTTTTTGACAAATGCGTCAGTTCTTAATCCTATTTGGTTTATATAAAGAATAAATATTGATAAATACAAAAGCCTCAACAATAGCTTTCTGCATATCCTCATATTCCTCAACCAGAAGTTTAATATAATCCAGCAGTACAATCCCATTGTTAACAACAACCCCCATCAAACTGATTGCACCTAAAAGGGCCATAAAACCTACGGGATATCCCATCCATTTTAGTCCCCATATGATAACTATGAAAGATAAAGGAAGGTAGGCTTGACGAATTAGCGTAGTTTTCTAAATGCTTCTGTCAATTTGGCAAGCCTGGTCCTATTGCTTCTACTTAAATGGAAAGCACTTGAGATAATGCATATAATTCCCGATTAAACTTCTTTTTCGCTGAGAGGGCTTCATCGATTGAAAGATGAATTAATTGATTGCCTTTTACACCGATGGCTCTTCCTGATTGCTTATTCAACAATAATTCTACTGCTTTTGCACCCATTCTACTGGCTAATATTCTGTCCGAAGCCGTAGGATTCCCTCCTCTTTGCGTATACCCTAAAGTGGTAATTCTAGCTTCAATACCCGTTTTATCGAATACTTCTTTTTGCAGTTCACTGGCATTTCCTATTCCTTCAGCTAGAACGATGATGTGATATAATTTTCCCCTTGCTTTCCCTTTTATTAGCTTTTCACAGATTTTTTTCAAACCCGATTTTTCTTCAGGTATTAAAATATTTTCTGCACCCCCAGCCAGGCCTGCATATAAAGCAATATCTCCACAATGCCTTCCCATGACCTCAATGATACTCACTTTCTCATGGGACATGCATGTGTCTCGTATTTTATTGATAGCGTCTAACACTGTGTTAACCGCCGTATCAAAACCAATCGTATAATCTGTATATGGCATATCATTATCAATCGTTCCTGGAATGCCTATGGTCGGAACACCTTCATGGCAAAGCTTTTGCGCGCCAAGGAAAGAGCCATCTCCCCCAATAACCACAAGCCCCTCTATGCCAAATCCTTTCAATACGTTATGTCCTTTATTTCTCCCATCGACAGTTTTGAATTCTTCACATCTCGCTGTCTTAAGGATGGTTCCTCCTCTGTGAATAATATCGCCTACAGAGGATAGATTCATTTCTTTTATCTCGCCATTTATGAGCCCACTAAATCCCCGCTCTATCCCCATTACCTTGATCTTGCTGTTAATGCCGGCTCTTACTACAGCCCTTATGGCCGCATTCATTCCCGGCGCATCTCCGCCGCTAGTCAAAACAGCTATTTTCTTCAATGGTATTCACCTCTTCATACTACTTCTACAAAACACATCCTTTATTTTTTTATATTTGTTGCTACAAACAAACGCACGATATTCTCAGATGCATTTTTAACCAGCTCATCGGTATGATCCATGGCTTCTTTAAGACTCATATCTTTATTCACAGCGCTGAAAAGGGCTGTGATTCCATGATCGTACAGTTTCTCTGCGCCTTCCGTCAAAGCTCCCGAAAGGCAAACCACTGGTACATTGTACTTCTTAGCGATCTGAGCCACACCAAAAGGAACCTTCCCAAAGGCTGTTTGCTCATCGGTTTTACCTTCACCAGTCATCACGAGATCCGCGTTTTTAATTTTCTCTTCAAGCTTGCTGGATCTTATCACCATCTGAACACCACTTTCTAATCTCGCATTCAGAAAAGCTACTAATCCACCGCCTAGACCTCCGGCAGCACCGGCACCGGGTAAATCTGCTATTTCCTTGCCTAATTCCTTTTGAATTACAGAAGAAAGGTGCTTTAGTCCTTTATCAAGCCTTTCAACGATTTCAGGGTTGGCTCCTTTTTGGGGTCCAAAGACGTAAGCGGCTCCCCTCTCCCCCCATAGCGGATTTGTTACATCACAAGCAACCTTTATTTCTACATCCGCTATATTGGGATGAATGCCTGACATATCAATTTGTTGTATTTTCTCAAGCTCTTTTCCACCAAGCGCCAATTTGTTGCCTTCTTTGTCAAAAAATCTGACGCCCAATGCCTGTGCCATTCCCATGCCACCATCATTTGTGGCGCTGCCTCCAATCCCCATCATCACCTTTGTGCATTTATTCTCAATGGCATGCTTTATCAGCTCTCCTGTTCCATAGGTTGTTGTATAGAGAGGGTTTCTTTGGTCAATAGGAACTAAGGGGAGTCCAGAAGCAGCAGCCATTTCTATTACTGCCGTTTCTCCATCTCCGAGAATACCATAAAAAGAATGAACTGTATCCCCCAAAGGTCCTGTTACATCAGTATATACCATTCGGCCTCCCGTAGCTTCAACCATAGCCTCTACAGTACCCTCACCTCCGTCAGCCATTGGTACTTTTATGATCTCCACATCTACTAATGTCCTTTTTATACCTTCTTCCATGGCATTGGCTATCTTTATGGAAGATAATGCCCCTTTAAAAGAGTCTGGTGCAATAACAATTTTCATACTTTTCACCCCCATTTAAGCTAACGAAACGAATTTACAAATACTTTCCCATTTTATTTCTATATTTGAAAATGCCAATAGGGAGCCAGCGAAAACCTCTTCACTAACTCCCATATTCATGCTACTTATTCACAATATTAACAGGTGCTCCTTCTAAGAATGCCTTTAAATTGTTTACTGCAATTTCCATCAGCCGTATCCTAGATTCCTTTGGCGCCCAGGCAATATGAGGGGTGATGATGCAGTTTTTAGCACCCAGCAATGGATTGTTCATTTTGATAGGCTCTGTGGATACTACATCGGCGGCGGCTGCATATACTTTTCCGCTGTTTAATGCTTCTGCCAGATCCTCCTCCACAATCAACGGCCCCCTGGAGGTATTGATAATCATTACGCCATCCTTCATTTTGGCAATGGTATGCTTATTGATCATTCCTCTTGTATTTTCAAACAATGGACAGTGTAAACTGATCACATCGGATTCTGCCAACAATTCGTCCAGTGTTACATATTTTAACGTATCACTTTCCAATGCTTTATTTGGATGCTCATCATACGCCAATACTTTCATACCTAATGCCTGGGCAATTTTTCCTGTAGCTTGCCCAATTCTTCCAAATCCGATAATACCCATGGTTTTGTCAGCCAATTCTATGAGCGGATAGTTCCAGAAGCACCAATCTGGATTATTTGTCCATGCACCTTTCCGAACCTCTTCGCTGTGTACCCCCACATGGTGGCAGATTTCCAGCAATAAAGCGAAGACAAATTGAGCCACTGCCATCGTCCCATAGGTCGGAATGTTTGAGACAAGAATGCCCAATTCTCTGGCAGCATCCGTATCTACAATATTGTAGCCGGTGGCCAGTACCCCGATAAATTTTACCGATGGCACTTTTCTCAGGGTTTCCTTTGTAAGGGGTACCTTATTGACGAATACAATTTCCGCATCTTGTATCCTTTCTAGAATTTTTTCTTCTGGCGTCCTGTCATAGACCGTAAGCTCACCTAACTTCTCCAGCTCTTTCCAGCTTATATCTCCTGGATTCAAGGTATATCCATCTAAAACAACAATTTTCATCCTCATGATCTCCTTTCTATTAAAGTCTTGCCCAAGCTTCATTTAAAGTCCTTTTTGCATTGGCGATAACCAATTCTGGGTCTTCATCTCCCCATGGTTTTACCTCAAAACTTACGATTGGAGGATTTTTTGTATTTAAGAATCCAATATTCATCAATACCTTTAAGAACTCCACCAATTCCTCCACATCGTTTTCTCCATTGGGGAATCCGAACCTTGGATGGGTATCACCATACGCTTCAAAGCTAGGGTCCTTGATTACGGTATTCCCCATATGGGCATGCACCAGATAGTCCTTGATCGGTAGTATCGATTCCTCACATGTTTCATAAATCATAGGAATGTGACTTAAATCTACCATTAACCCAAAATTATCATACTCTTTCATCATATCTTCTGCAAATCGTTTTGCCAATGGTGCAGGTCCAATTAGACTTTTTTTATCAATATCATAATCAAAAACTTCTAGTACGATCCTTAGATTACCTTTAGACTTGGCATAGGCACACAGCTCTTTGGTAGACGCCAGTAAGGCCTGATAGGATTGCTCTTTGGTCTCCTCCTGGTATTTACCACTTAAAAAAGCCAAGCCTTTGGCGCCTATTTCATAAGCTTCATCAATTCCTTCCTTCAAGGAGGCTACAGCTTTCGCTCTTCCTTCCTCATTCAGATCATTGATATTCATACCTGTCGTCAGCAATCTAGGCTGCGCGCCATAGCCCACGGCCATATGACTTGATGTCAGAATCTTCTTCACTTCTTTTCGTACTTGCGGATCTTTTATCCAGGTTAACTCAATGGCTGAGAAATAATCATCACAAGCAATTCTTTTTATGGTTTCAACGATGGGACCTTCACCCTTCATCGTGGACGGAAAGGCCATAAAATGGATAAGTCCCACCTTCATATACTTATGCATTGATTCATTCATATATAATCCTCCCCACTTTATCTTGTTTCTAAAATTCTTTCTACAGCTTTCAGGATATGCGGTGTTGTAAGCCCATACTTATCAAGCAATGCACTGTAGGCTCCACTCTCACCGAAAGTATCCTTTAATCCCACTCGTTCAAGTTTGGTAGGGCATTTCTCTGAAAGGCATTCTGCGATCGCTCCTCCAAGGCCTCCAATAATTGTGTGCTCTTCCACACTCACTACGGCACCTGTCTTCTTCGCATAGGTGACCAGTGTTTCACTGTCGAATGGCTTTATTGTAGGAAACTCTACTACAGCAGCACTGATTCCTGCTTTGCTTAACGCGTCGGCAGCCGCTAAAACAAATGGAAGCAAAGTTCCGCACACTGCCAATGTAACATCATTACCATCACGGAGCACTTTTGCCTTTCCTATTTCAAACGTCTCACTTCCACCGTGAAATGAACCTACATTGTCACGGGAGAGTCTCAAGTAGACTGGTCCGTCGTGTTCAATCATTGCTCTTACTGCGCCACGGGTCGTTTCAATATCCGAAGGAACAAGGACTGTCATATTCGGCATAGCACGCATAATGGACATATCCAGCACCGATTGGTGGCTGGCGCCATCTGCGAAATCTGAAAGACCTGAATATCCTCCTGCCAGCTTTACATTTAAATTGTTATATGCAACAAGACTTCTGACAGGATCTCCTGCCCTCAATGTTAATAAAAATGCAAACGTGGATGTCACAGGTATCAAACCACAGGTCGCCATACCCGCAGCTGCACTAACCATATTGGCTTCTGCAATCCCGAAATTAAAAAATCTATCCGGGTATTTTTGTCCATATAGCTTGGTTTGCGTGCTGCTGGATACGTCACAGTCCAGAACAACCAACTGGGGAAACAATTCGCCCAGCTCGCAAAGCATCTCTCCAAACACTAGTCTCATTGGTTTTGGTGTAATCATGCCAGCACCCCCTTTAATTCCTTTATGGCTTGCTCATAGTCCTCTTTGCTTATTGGTTTACCATGCCAAGCAGACTGTCCTTCCATAAATGAGACACCCTTACCCTTCACTGTTTCTGCTATGATTGCAACAGGGCCATTTATGCCAAGGGCTGTATCAAAAGCCTCCGTCAAAGCTTGGACATTATGTCCATTGCAGGTTAATGTATGAAGTCCGAAAGATTCAAGCTTTGCTCGCAGATCTCCCATAGGCAATACCTCATCTACGGAGCCATCCAGCTGGACATGATTTCTGTCGATGATAACTACTAAATTATCCAGTTTCCATTTTGATATGGTCATCATTGCTTCCCAGTTCTGTCCTTCTTGTAGTTCTCCGTCTCCACAGAGGACGAATGTCTTGCAGCTCTTTCCTTGCAGTTTAAGTGCCAAAGCCATACCAACGCCAACAGATATTCCCATCCCTAAGGATCCTGTGGACATTTCTATTCCTGGAAGCTTAAACATACAAGGATGACCTTGCAGACAACTTTCTATCTGTCTTAACGTATGAAGATCTTCTGCCTCAAAATATCCTTTCTTAGCTAGGATGGCATATAAAGCCGGTGCACCGTGCCCTTTGCTAAGAACAAAACGGTCCCTGTCTTCCCATTGGGGCTCATTTGGCCGAATATTCATTACCTTTTCATATAAAACGGTTAATATTTCAGCACTTGAGAGGCTTCCGCCAGAATGCCCGCTGCCAGCTTTATGTATCATGTTGATGATGGTAACACGGAGCTCTTGTGCTTCCTGTTGTAGTTTTTCAAATGTTGACATATCGCTTCCCCTTTCAAATTTATTTATTGGCAATTCTATTTCTGTTATATGCTTCGATCCTTGGGAGAATAAATTCTGCAGCCTGCCTTGCTGCCGTATCTGGATCCGGTTTGGCCAATATTTCAATGGAGGCCCAACCGTCAAACCCAGCATCCCTCAGTCCATTGAAGACATCATCAAAGTCCAGATGCCCTTGCCCAGGGGCAAGTCGATTGGAGTCTGCAAAATGGATGTATTTTATCATGGAAGCATTACGTACTAAGCTTGCACCTATCCGATCATCTTCAATGTTCATATGAAACACATCCGGCATAAGCCCAATATTCTTATGCTTCAATTTTGATGCCAGTTCCGCCCCTTCATCCAAACTATTAATAAAATTAATCTCGTATCGATTAACTGGTTCTAAAATGATGGTTACACCGTTTTTTTCTGCAGTTTCACAAATACGCTCAGCCGTATCGAGAAAAAGTTTCTCCGCCTGTTCGTATGTCTGTCCTTCTGCGATAAATCCCCTTGTTCGTCCTACGTTTATAATTTTTCCAAAGTCTTTTGCCAGATAAATAAGACCATTAAATACCTCTATCGCTCGCTCTCTCACAACCCTATCTGGATGTGTAAAGTACAATCCTAATGCAGCAAAAACCTGTCCTGTACTGATACAACTCACTTCCAAATTGTACTGACTCAACCATGTGTGAAGTTCATGGGGATTAACATCATCTGCTGTCTTTAATGCAAGCTCAACACCATGATATCCGAATTCAGAAGCTTTCCGCATGGATTCACGAAATCCTCGCCATACGACAAATGCCGAAGGTAACGCATTTTCACCTGCAATTGCCACTGCTAATTTCATTACATTGCCTCCTTTTTCTAACGCATCGGTCCCGTAGGTTCCCACGTATCTCCATTACATAATGTGTCTTCAGCCTCACTGATTAGTCCTAGTGAAATCCCATGCCTTCCCCCTTCATATTCTGTTGTAAGCCATGCTTCGAGTATGTCCAACGCCTCCAATGTCCCAGTTACTTTACCACCGAGTACTAGCAGATTTGAGTTGTTATGGGCTCTCGTCATCTTACCGGCAAATGTACTGGTGCATAGAGATGCGCGAACACCCTTGAATTTGTTTGCGATGATACTCATCCCAATTCCTGTTGAACAGATCAGTATACCTCTCTCTGCTTCGCCTCTTGAAACTGCGCCTGCCACCTTCGCTGCAAAATACGGATAACGGACGATTTCAGTGGAATCGGTACCAATATCGTTGTATGGAATTTCCTTCTTTTTTAAGAATTCTATAATGTGCTGTTTCAGCTCATAGCCTCCATGATCATTCCCGATCCAAATCGTACTTTTGTTCATTTTCAACCCTCCTAAATTGTGAAGTCTATTTCTCCTGCTTTTATTCAACAATATCGTATGCAATGCCCTTTATCTCACAGAACTTCTTCAGTTCGTCGATATAATTCCCTGCAACGCCATGGATATGATTGTTCTCATATCGGTCGATTAGTACCTCTGAATCGACTGAAACTTCGACAAACCCATGGGGCCATACATTACACGTTTCATCAAGCTTTTCAATAGACATGTTCTTAAAATTGCCCCGGAACATGGTAAATTTATATTTATCCAAACATCTTGTCAGTCTGCCAAAGGTCATTTCACCCTCTTTGGCTATATAGCGCACATGACATCCCCTGCCCCCATATTTAGGTATAATCGGGCATAATGCGGTTGATTTTAGGTTCACCAGGGCATTTTCGCTTCTTTCCGAATACCAGGTGGCCATTGCCCCACAGTTGCAGAAAGCAAAGACCTTGTCTTTTTCATCATAGTGCCTAAAATCAAAGAACAAAACGGGCTTATTGGAAATGAGCTTCATGATTTGCATGGTTAATGCCCCATCAGAATCGGCTTCGCAGGAATACACGACAGGCTCCTTTGGCCCTTCCCAATCGTATGGGTCATTGAAGAAGGAAGCCGAAAGGCATTGTGTTACGTGATATTCACTTAGCTCATAATGGCACTTTACACCAACAAAATTTAATTTTCGATCCTCAATGATTTCTTTGGTTGCATAATAGCATCTTATCTGCCACTTGAGAGATTCATTTGTAAGCTTATCTTTATCATATTGAATGCCACCCATATTTTTTTGCAGCCAGTGAAAGGCATGCTCAACTTTTTCTGGTTGTATATTTTCGGCTCTCCGTATGATCTCCAGTTGGTCGATATGCTCAGTGTCTACCCCAAACACCTTCATCCAGATATCCGGATTTACTGAGCCCGACCCCATACCAATGCTTCGCCCGCCAAAAACTCCGTAGATTTGACCGCTAAGCCGTGTAGCAGCATGTGCAGCCCTTAAAAAACTTAGAACTTTTGTGATGGTTTTCGGGTCCTCTATATTCCCCCAAACCTTTTCACACCGCAGGCCTACCTGTCTGGCCATGTTTACAGCCGCCTGAAGACCTCCTAGACCTGGCATTTTCCCGTTTACAGGAGCTATTGCCAAGCATGGGACCTTTTGCAGACTCACTGCAATAGCTGAGAAGTTTGGAAAGGCAAAAACAGGAACATTCAATATGACCACATCAGGATTCTTTGATGCAACCTCTATGGATTGTGTACGGGCTAATTCATTATTGCACACGATGTGTAAAGCTTTGAAAGTTTCAACCTCTTTCGTATCTTTAAGGCATTTTTCAATTCGATCTGCACATTCCTCAATATATCCTTTGAGGCTGCCATGAACCCTTTCTCTTCCATCAGAAAAGGATAGAATACCCACTCTAATCATAAACTCCCTCCTTAAGATCAACTGATTCTTAACGAAAACATGCTGCGTATTATGGTACCATATTTGGAACTAGAAGCCTTGGGAGGAATAAGGCCACATCAGGGAAATATGCCAGTACTAAAATAACAAGCAACATCGAAGCAAACATCGGCGTCAGAGGTTTTATTGCATCTGTCAATTTGACCTTTCCAATGGCACAACTGATCAGTGTACAAAGACCATAAGGTGGGGTCAGAAGGCCAAGGGCTATTGTGAGGCAAACAACCAGTCCAAGATGCACGGGATGAAAACCTGCAATCTGCCCGAGCTTTTGTGTGATCGGCAGCATCACGATAATGGCAGGCGTACCGTCCATAAATGTTCCTATGATTAGAAAAGAAACGATAATGAACGTCATGATGGCATTGGGATTGGTTGTAACGGATGCAACAGCATCTCCTACATAATCCGGAACCTTGTAGTAAGCCAGCAGATATCCATATATACCTGCACAGGCAAGGCAGAAAAGGGGTATCGCTGAACCCAGGGCATTATGGGTGATGATGCCTGGAATGTCTCTTAACTTCAAAGTCTTATATACTAAAAATATAATTGCCAGCGTATAGATAACGGTCACCATGGAAGCTTCTGTTGGCGTGAATATACCTCCTACCATACCACCGATAAGCAGCACTGGTACGCCTACAGGCCAAATACCTTTCTTGACAGCATCGAACATCTCTTTTGGCTTGGCAATTCGGTCCATCTCTTTAGGGTAGTTGTATTTTTTAGCATAATAGGCGGATATGGCCATAAGGCTCAAGCCTATCAGCACCCCTGGAAGAATGCCCGCTACGAACAGCGCCACAACAGAAACATTGCCGAATGAACCGTATATGATCATGAAGGTGCTAGGAGGAATGATAATCCCGATAACGGAAGCGCATGCCACAAGGGCAACTGAGAATCCTCTATCGTACCCTCTTTTCGTAAGATTTGGAATGAATACCGAGCCTACTGCTGCCGATTCAGCAGCTGAGCTACCGGTTGTACCAGCAAATATCATGGATACAATGATAGTAAAATAAGCGAGGGCACCCCTTATCCAACCGACAAAAACAAGGCAGAGGCGTATGAGATAATCGGAAACCTGCCCTCTGTTCATCAGGTCTCCAGCGATGAAGAATATGGGGATCGCCAATATAGGGAATGAATCTATCCCCTTCTGCATCTGCTGCATGATGAGGACCGAAGGAAGATCGCTGGCTGCGGCCATTGCCAATGCTGATGAAAGAAACAATGAATAAGCAAGCGGTATGCCCATGCCAACTAATATAACAAAGCTTAAAAACAGCCATAATAAAAATGACGTTACCATAATACACCTCCAGCGATATATTTCAGCATTTTATTTATATATTGAGTTCTATTTCTTGATTTCTTAGTTCTTCTTCAAGGCTTACTTCTTTTGAATAATCTTCAAATATAATGTTATATAAAGCAAACACTAACATAAAAACGCCTGTTAAGGGTATGGATATAAACACCCAGGTCATTGGCACTAAAAATGTAGGCGATACCCTTGTCATTCCAAATTGGATAGCAAAATCCCAACCATAAAAAACAATAATAATGGAACATATGACGATAGTGAGGTTTACTACATATCTCATGTATAAATCCCTTGCCCTCCCCTTCAATCTATCCGTGAACAAGGTCATACCAAAATGGGAACCCTTTTTTACACCCACAGCCGCTCCAAACATTGCCATATAGATAAAGGAGTATCTTGCAATTTCCTCAGTCCAGATGGATGGTGTTTTTACAATAAACCGAGTAAATACCTGCCACATGATGGAGATCAACATGATAGATGCACAGAAGCCGGTAAGAAACTCAAGCATCTTCACAATCTTATCAACGACCCTCGTAGCCCTTTCCTTCATTCAACAAACCCCCTTATAAGACTTCCGGGAATCTTTTGTTATTTACTTCAAGATTCCCGGATGTTAAACACTTTTTTGATTTGCCCATGTAAAACGATTAATAATTTTTCCCTATTTCTCTTATTTTCTCTAGATCAGCTTCCATTTTTATTCTTGCTGCATTTTCGTTCTGTACATTATTACAAAGCTCTAAAGCTTTTTCCTTATCTTCCTTACTCATTTCAACGATCGTAATACCATGTTGCGTTACTAATATTTCCTCCGCCTTTTTGTCGTTCTCTATGGCCCAGTCAATTTGTTCTTTACAGGTATCCATGCCAGCCTGGATAACGATTTCCCTTAAATCAGCCGGAATCTTTTCTATTGCCTTCGCACTGATAAAGAAAGGTAATGTCAAGTAATTGTGTTGCGTCTTATAAACATACTTACAGCTCTCGTAGAATTTCATGTTTAGGATTGCTGCCATTGAGTTTTCAGCACCGTCAACAACACCACTCTCTAATGCAGCGTAAAGCTCTGTATAAGCCAAAGGTGTTGGGTTTGTACCTAATGCCTTCCATGAATTCGTCTCATTAGGTCCAGTCATTGTTCTTAATTTTAGTCCCTTAAGTTCATCCAGTGAATTTACAGGCTTTCTTGTAAATACATTACGCACGCCATCTGTGAAAACGCCAAGATATATGTCTCCACGTCTTTCTTTAACTGCATTCGCTATTTTCTCATTTACATCGCTTTTTACAACAGCTTGCATATGTTCCCAACTCTTGAATGTATATGGAGGGCTGTATAAATCCATTTCAGGAACGAAGTTGGCATATTTTGCTGATGCAGCCATCATTGCATCCACAGTGCCCATCTTCATGCCTTCTGCCATCTGCTCCTCATCACCAAGAACTGCATCACTGTAGAGCTCAACTTGTACTACACCATTTGTTCTTTCTTCAACCAGCTTCTTGAAGATTTCAAGACCTTTGTAATGTCCGCTTGTTTTAGGATTGTTTGTTGCAGCTTTTAGGATGACAGTTTCTACTTCAGCATCTGTCGATTTTGTTTTAGGTGCTTCTTTTGGTGTCGTTCCACAGCCTGTCAAGAGTGTGCTTGCCATAATTAGAATACATACAATCAGTGCTAGTTTTCTCATTTTATAACCTCCCCATTTTTTGGTGCAACCTGTCTTATTTAAATTATAATGATAGGGTTCTCGTTTCGTAAGGCGTATTTTTTATACACCCCCTATGTAATGCCCTCCTAGCAAATTTCACATGTTGTTATGGTTATTTTATTGTCATACAATCCTCAAGCTTGTTGAGATCAGTGCTCAGTGAATCATTCTAATCATATATCGATTATATTTTCTCCACCCTCCGTTTATCGTCTTTCCTTAAGAGAGAATCAGTCTTTGTTATAGGACGTATTTATATTAGTCGACAAGCAGTTTTAACTATGGTAAAGTAATGTTATATTACGAGCAGAAATTTTCTTTATATGGTTTCATAATGGATCTATTTCTTTTGGGTCGTTACATTATAAATGATCAGACATTCATACTCATAACAATATTGAGGCCAAATATATCTACCAATTGTTGCAGAACGAAGTAAAATCTGTAATTGAAACTTTAAGTAATCTAAAAAAAATTTACTTTGGAGTGATTATTTTGGCAGATACGAATACTAAAATTAAAGTTCTTGTAGTTGATGATATGGAGTCCTTTCGAGTAAGATTCAAAAATGCTTTGTCTAGCGACAAAAATATCGAGCTTATTGGATTGGCCAAGAATGGATACGAGGCAATCGTTCTCACAGCACTGCAAAAGCCCCATGTTATCATCATGGATGTAAGAATGGAAAATGACATATCCGGCATTGAAGCTTCGAAAGAAATCATCAAAATGCTGCCCGATACAAAAATCATCATTTCTTCAGTTATTGATGATGATGAGATCATCTTTAAAGCCTATCAAACTGGTGTAGCAGACTATATTATCAAGAAAAATGCGAAAACGAAAGATGTTTTAGATGCTGTCTATGCTGCGTATAATAATCAATCCCCCATTCGACCTGAAATAGCAGAACGACTTCGAAAAGAATTTCAGAAAATGCGTAATTATAAGGATAGTGTACTCATGACATTGTGTATTCTATCAAAATTAACCCCCGTTGAGGTAGATATTTTAATCTTACTAAGCGAAGGGTATTCTCGAGAGCAGATTTCCCAAACGAGGCACATCGCATTTTCTACAACGAAAACCCATATAAACAATATCCTTGGAAAGTTTAACAAAGAATCCTCTAAAGAACTGATCCAAATGCTAACAGAAACCAATATTATAGAAATGATTAAACAAACAAAGTCCGGGCAGGTAAGCCTATGATGTATGCAATCGTTTCCATAATCGTATTTGGAATCTTTATTATGGTGAAAGAAAAGGGGACCACAAGGTATTTTCTTTTCTTAATGATATTAGGTTGGGTGGCTTCCATTCTAGGCTTTACATCTTATCTGCTTTATCTTCAAAAAAGAGAATTATATCTTTTCATGTTCGCCAAAGTATTCAGTCCGACGCTTATCCTTTGGGGTAATCTTGACTTTTTACAAATGGATGTAATCTCAGCAATATCTCAAATGAGTTTTGGAACGTTATGCTTCATCTATGCATGTTTATGCTTTTCAATTTCTCTGACTAATTTAAACAGGTACGGTTATAAGCTCTATCTAGCCCTTGCAATTTTACCTGTACTAGAATTTATTATATATAATCCCTATACGTACTCAGCTTTTTATAACTGGTATTTTATGGGTAAAAGCCTTAGTTCACCGGATTTTCAAGTTTTGCTGAATTTGGAGCCCAAAATATATAATATTACACTTGCTATTAACTATATTTATCTTATCGTCTCAATCGTAATTATTATCTATTACTATATTAAAACGCCTGCAATGAAGTACTTTAACACCTACATTTTGACCATTCTTGTAGGATTTTCCACGAACATCATAACCTTTGCAACAGTATTCTGGTGGGCTCCAAAGAGGCTTATCAGTGTATCGGTCTTTACAGGCTATACTCACGTTTTACCGGTCTCCCTTTTTTGGGA
The DNA here is from genome assembly GCF_014205875.1 of Anaerosolibacter carboniphilus. Classification (GTDB taxonomy): domain Bacteria; phylum Bacillota; class Clostridia; order Peptostreptococcales; family Thermotaleaceae; genus Anaerosolibacter; species Anaerosolibacter carboniphilus. The sequence goes on along the minus strand of NZ_JACHEN010000022.1, from coordinate 17,127 downwards.
AGGTAAAATTCTTTTTATTTTTCCCTATATCTCTTTTATTTCTTGTATCACGCTGCTTGCAGCATTATTTAAATACAATAATGATCATCTGATTATGAAACAAACCAGTCGCCTTATCGTGAAAGGATTTGATACCGCAGGTCTAGGCACTAGGATGATCTCCCACAACTTTAAAAACTATATCATGGCAACCATCCTCGATGCTGAATTTTTAAAGGAAAAGTATGAGGATGATCCTGAATCCCTGGAATACATTAATAGAATTTTAACTTTGAACCATGAATTTATGGAGAGTCTCAATTATCTTAATGATAAATTCAAAACACTGTCTCTTTATATACAACCTTTTGACTTAAAACTAGTACTTAAAAGCGCCCTCAAAAAACATAATCTCTCAGCAATAAAGATAGATATTCAGGAACCTCCAGAGGCCGTATTGACACTAATAGATCCTAATCAAATGACTGAAGTTTTATGTAATATTATCAAAAACGCAGTAGAAGCAATGCAATATACTGATAAAAATTTATCTATACAGCTGTTCATCCAAAAAAAATGGTCCATCATCACCATATCCGATTCTGGTTGCGGAATGAATTCCGAGCAGATAGACAGGTTGTTTATTCCCTTCTATAGTACAAAGTCAAGCATCAAAAATTGGGGAGTAGGACTTAACTATTGCTATAAAATCATCCATTCCCATAAGGGGAAAATCATTGTTAATAGCAAACCTGGTCTCGGTACATCTTTTAGAATATTGTTGCCTAGAGCATAAGACTTGAATTTTCCCAGTTTGATAATATTTTGAGATAAGAAAAGGCTGCTGGCTATATAGCCAGCAGCCTTTTCTTTTTATTTGGCTCGACCTTCATCTTCATTCACTAGTGCCATTCAATCGCTCTGAACGGTTTAATGAATAGATATGCAGCATAAGCATCAGTATCGATGCTGTCCCAGCTACGGCTGCAGTCAGGGGCCAAACAGCTCTGACTCCCATGATTCCCATATATCTACCCATCAGAGACGTTCCCAGGGCACTTCCTGAAGCCCAGCTTAATGCCCCGATAGAATTGAATCTACCACGGAAATTTTTCGGACTGTTATTGGCCATATAGACGCCATGATTCGTTACCACTAGAATTTCTCCAACGGTCCAAAGAATGGTAGAAATTGAAAATAGTGTAAAAGATTTGATCATGCCGATCATTCCAAACCCTATGGCATATAGCACACCTGCTATGATGATATTGACCAGAGGTTTAAGCCTCTTGGTGATACTAATAATAAACACCGTCATCACAATTACGGTAAATGCATTGATACTCATTAAATAACCGAAGGCTTCTGCCCCTTTATTCTGAAAGATATCATCCAACATTAATGGCAGTGAGAATCTGTGCTGGGTATAAGCAAAGGTATAGCCAATATCGATCACTAAAAATGCAAGAATCTGAGGCCTTTTCCAAAGAACCGTCAAAATATTGCCAGCTTCTTCGCTCTCTTCTGGGATGCTATGTGCCTCTTCCTTATGTATGGGATTCGTCTCCTTTATATTCATAAAAACAAGTCCCACAGCAATAAAAGATGTTAATGCATCTCCTATAAAAAGGAGAGATAAATAATTATTAAATAAAAATCCAGCTACAATAGGGCCTAAAGACACGCCTATATTTATGCCCTGGTAAATCAGTGAATATCCCAATTGTCTTTCTTCCGGAGGTAAGAGATCAGCAACAATAGCACTAATGGATGGTCTTACAGCCGCATTACAAAAGGTTGACAAAAATAATAGGATAACGATGATTCCTGGTTTCTGAACAAAAGCACAAGGTACGAGGAAGATCCCTGCCAATGTCTGGGCCATCAGGTAGGTCTTTCTCCTGCCGATTTGATCAGCAAGCTTTCCTCCCACCAATGATCCCGGAATGGCCAACAAAGAACTGATCATGGCAATAATACCAGCGGTTCCGTAGGAATACCCCAATTTTTTTGTTAAGTATAGCGTTAGAAACGGTAAAACGAAATCTCCAAACCGGTTGATCACTTGGGCGAAAAACAAGATATATATGCTTTTCGGCAGTCCCCTATAGGTTTTAAAAGGATTCATGGTATACTCCCCCTTTCGTTAGATAAGAACAAAAAAACTGAAGGACATAGCTCATATCATTGAGACTCGTCCTCCAGGCTTTTTTCCTAGAAGTGTAGCTGTTAGCCTGCATCGCTCGGACCTGATCCTGTCAAGTAGTCGGAACCCTAGATGCACTCTCAAAATAATTTTTTATATATAACTTTAATTATCTACTATTGTATGGAAATCCCCTAAAAGTGTCAATCTTTTTCATCAAAATTTGAAAATCCAATGAAAAATTCATATTCTATTTACTTTGCATCATCAAACTTTTGTATTCCCCTATTTATACGAATACGAACACCCTTCAATTCTCAACAACCTCAAATTTCACATATTCTTCTGGATCGTCGGATCCAAATTCACTATTTAGTTGCATTTCGATATTTTTCTTTATTTTATCTTGAAATTGTTTTTCTCCCAAGGTCGCAATAGATTGATTGATGCTTTCGATACTCAATCGATCCTCTACACGCAGTTGCATTTTTATATAGAACGTCCATTCCATATCCATTCCTCCCCTTCGAAATTAAAATTCTTATCAATAAGTAAGTTTTTCAGAATGAACTCAGTTTATACCAGTAAACTCGCCAACTTTTATCGTAAAATTATTATTTCATAGATGTCTTTATTCGTTAGTAGCCATATGCTATTCCTATGCATTCCTCCTTTTCATAGCTGCTACCTGAACATCTCAGGTAGCCTTATTTTATTAAGATGAATTGTCCAAGGCATTCCTTTTATTAGCAAATATCACTTCAAATTGCCTATGCCATAATCATTCTATTGTTTAATTCGTTTTGGTATATTATAATGGTGATTGTTCTTGAAAAAACATCATTATTCAAAGCAAAAGGAGAACCGCAAATATGTCTAATTCAGAAAATAAATCGCAAGATACAAAAAATGCTGAGAAAAAAAAGATAAGTTTGCAAGATGCCATGAAGCAAATGCTTGCAAATAAAAAACAAGGAAAATCAACGAATAAATTTGGCTCCGATTCTGGCAATACTAGCACAATGAAGCAAAGCCAAGTAACAAGAAAACCAAATACTCAGAACAGACGGACAGGTGGCGCATAAACGTTCGATGCCTGATACTGTTATCTCCCAGCTCTCCCTTGTTGGAATACCGAGGGAGAGCTGCTTTCTTATAGAAAAATAACAGCTTCAACGTATTCGTTGAAGCTGTTATTTTCAATTTATTAGAAAGAAATAAATTTTAAGGCCTCCAGTACATTCTTAATGACAACCGCTGCCTCCGCTCTTTTGGAAGTATTTTTCGGTCTAAAGCTTCCATCTGTATATCCATTAAGGAGCTTTGTTTGAGAAGCATATTGAATCGCTTCCCTTGTCCAACTGCTCATTTGGCTTTCATCAATAAATGGATTATACTGTGCCGGATTATTTTTCACCTCACTTTTCGAGGTGTCTTTACTTTTTGCTAAAGCATCCGATACAGCCTTCATGGCAGCCTTACTGGATATAGTCGCTCCTGTATAGACATCTACCTCAGTAGATTGGGCATGGATTATTTTTTCAATAGTCTTCTCTACACCCACACTGCCAATATTCGGTGTTTCATTCATTTCTAATGCATCAATTTTTTGAATCTCACCACTTTTAACCTGAACCTTTAAACGAAGCGGTGTTCCATAGGCCCCTGTTGCAGTTCCCTCATATGCTCCATCAGTCCATTTCACTTGCGTCACTCCCGGGAGAATTTCAAGTTTCTCCAGCCCCTTTACCAACTCAATTGCCCGCGTGGCCATCACAGCCATTTCTTCTCTCGTAATGAGTTTTTCCGGCCTAAAGGTTCCGTCTTCATATCCACTGGTGATTCCAAAGGAAGTTGCAGTATAAACATAGTTTTCATACCAGCTGCCTGGCACCACATCTGAAAATCTATTCATTGGTTCTTCGATCAGCTTTAATCCTAGTCCCTTGACCAGCATTGTTGTAAACTGCGCCCTTGTCAAAAAACCTTCGGGCTCGAAAGCGTCACCCAATCCATTAAGAATCATTTTTGAAGCAAGCAGTTCAACGACTTCCTGACTCCAGTGATTCTTAATGTCTCCAAAAGTCTTATTATATCCTACAACACTATATATGCTGTTTGAATTTCTTTTGATAGTAGCGATCGTTTTTCCGTCTTCTATCCTAAAGATTGTAGGTACTGGTTTCCAACTACCATTTTCAAATACGACACCATTACTCTTCTTAAAATCAATGATTGAATCGATTATAATACTTCTTTCAATAAACTGTTTCCCAAAATCCGAAATCACAGTTGTGCCTTTTTCAAACTGTGCCTTCAGTATATATTCCCACGGCTGTGCCAGTAGCTGATAATCTCCTATCATGGCATCTGTAGCATCTACCTTCTTCACAATCAAAGTCATATCTGACAATACACCCAGTTCTTTTGACATTTCATCCAAAGCAGCTAATTGTAAAGGAAGGATATAATTTCCACCAGGATATGTAATGATCAGTGAAGCTTCTTTATTCCTCATTTCCTGATAGGCTGCCCTATCAATCTTAAGCTCTATTTCTGGGAAGTCTCCAGAAATAACTACTTCGATAACCGCATTGTTACTATTTCCCTCAAATGCTTTTCTAATATGATCTTGTGTAAGCGTTACAACAGCTTTTCCGGAAGAATCTTTCACAATGTCTTTTTCTGTCAGGGTAATTTTTCCCGCACCTTTATTATCGGTTTCTCCTGTGCCTCCTGTATTTCTCCCTGAAGGAGTAGCTCCTGATGTGCCATCCGTTTCATCTCTATCATCTGAAGGTGTGGCTCCCGATGTACCGTCTGTTTCATCTCCATCATCTGAAGGTGTGGCTCCCGATGTACCATCTGGAGGCGTATCTACCTGAAGTAAATCCTTGATTTTTACTAGACCGTACTTATGGGCAGCAACAAAATATCCGTCTGCATAATCCATACTCTTCGGATCTTCTCCTGAAATAGCAGTGGGTTTGTTTCCCATGGCTTTTAAAACCCCGCCCTGTAGATAATACATAACTAAATTTTTAGCAGCTAGATAAATTCGCTCTCCGACTGCCATGATTTTTCTACCTTCACCGCTGAAGCCAGGAACTTGTGTCCAGCCACTGGTATCATTGACATTAGTTGTCCACATTCCATTTTTACCCGTCATATAAAGGGTATTACCATCTTTGTAAATATCCCAAACATCTTTTCCCTCAGAGGATAATCCATCTTTCTTATACGGAATCCAACTAATGCTATCGGCAGAAGTAAGGAGTCCCTGCTTTTTAGTACCTATATACCATGACCCATTGATTGTATAGATTTTACGCACATCATATTCACTATCTTTTTCTGGATTTTTAGGAAGATCATTATTGAATAGCATCCAGTTACTTCCTCCATCTATTGAACGATACAATCCATATTTACCTACACAGATATACATTTCATTTTCAGATAGAACCAATAGGGATTCCACCTTTTCTGCTCCTATCCCATATGGTTCGATAGGATTACTCCATGTTTCTCCCCCATCATGACTAACTGTGAAGATGGCGCCTTCTTTTCGTCCTATTAAGTAGATGCTGTCCGTGCCAGGCACGCGATAGCCGCTTTCTATTTCATTGACATTTTGCAGTTTTACTTCGAAATTCCCGTTTTCACTGCGCAATCTAATCGTAGATTTCTTACTGTCTTTATCTTTGCTGACATACAGATATTTTCCTTTTACGGCAAAGACCAAAGTACCTTCTTGTCCATCTGGTGTAAGGTCTTGCCATTCATCCCCTGGAACACTGACAAAGGAGGTTTCCCTTAAAGCATTAGCAACTGCTTTAATAATTCCGGCACTGGTTAGCGTAGCTCCAGTAACAGTATCTACCTCAACCTTCTGTTCATTGATAATTTTTTGAGGAATCAATGTCAATACATTGGCAACATCACTACGTTCTATAGACTCACTGTGCTCTAATAGTTTGATGGAAACGATTTGATTTCCACTGATAATTACTTCAACCCGAATGACTCCATTTCTTCCGTTGCCAATCCCTTCATATATTCCATCTTGATCTCCACCTACTCCTTTTTTAGGAACTACCACTTGAATTGGCTGCGTAAGAGCTTTGGTTCCATCATGGGTATTGATGACTTTCAGTACGAGGGTAACCACCGTCTCAGCCTCCGGCGGCGCAATAGTTCCATTGAGGTTAATCACCTCAGGATTACTGGAAGAATCAATCGTAAGAGTAAAACCTTGTGGTACAGTTGGTAGTACCAACGTGGTTGCATTCATATACGGAGCTTGGATGTTGGTAATAGTGTCTGCTATACCAGTAGCTGTTAACTCCATATACCCATCCGCGATTTTCAACAGCCCCTTCTTGTGGGCAACAACAAAATATTGCCCATCATGATCCATATACTTCAGTTCCTCCACGCTCAAACCCGAAGGCTTGTTGTTGAAAGGTCTAAAAGTTCCAAAGGAATCATAATAGTACAGGTTTTTACCTTCCTTTGCTGTAGCATAGATTCGACCAGATACTTTCTTCATATTTTTCACTTCATCGTTCAAACCACTGATCTTGCTCCATCCCTGGGTCTGATCAGATAAGTCCGTCTGATACACACCATCCTTGGTGCCGATGTATACAATATTACTTTGAAAAGATACATCAAATACTTCTCTTGCCTTTTCTGTGGTTAAACCTTGATTATTCTTCAACGTGCTCCAGTTGAGACCATCAGCGGATTCATATAATCCCTGCTTTTTAGTCGCCACATAAAGCTTTCCATCGTATTTCCATAAGGCCCTAGCATCATAATCACTTTTCCCTGGCTCAGGTGGAAGATTACCATTTCTCGATTGCCATGTTTCTCCCCCATCAGCAGAGTAGTACAATCCTTTCTTTTCCACCACTAGATATATATTTTGATTCTCTACATGAAGTGCTTCAATTTTGCTTCCACTTACGCCTAAAGGCAGTGTTCTGCCGTTTTGAAGAAGGTCCACCCAAGACTCTCCTCCATCGCTGCTCTTGTAAAAAGCTTGTCCTATTTTACTGCTTATCATATGCACTTCGTTGCTGGATCTATACGCAGCATCAATTTCAGGAATATTCACGAACTTGTCGGCCCATATTCCTTCCAAATTTCTTAAGCTGACAGTTGATTTTTCATCTTTTTTTCTGATCAGCAAATATTTATTCCCAATGGCAAAAACATGGCTACCATCCATCTGATCAGGCCCGATTTCCTGCCAAGCATCAGGATTTAGGGAAGCTTCAAATTGCGCCAATGCTGAATTCAAGCCGATTATCGCCTGATCAATTTCTTCTTGGGTAGTAGCATTATCCCTAACATCAGCAGCTGCATCAATAGCTGCCAGCAGCAGTGCCTTTGATCCTGGTCGATACTGCCCTGCCCCAGACCCTTCTACCGCAACATTGTATTTTGACTGGATAGTATTAATCAGGGATGTGATGGCCCCTTTATTGACTACCCCTTCTGTTTCTTCATTCTCTTCATCAGAAAACGGGTTCAAGACTTTAAGGATTCCCTTTTTATGGGCGACGATAAAATGCGGTTCATCGTAGTCAATATATCTAAGTTCATCTATCGTAACGCCAGAAGAAGGCTTCGTAAAGGCCACAAGCTTTTCTTGCTCCGAATCGTAATAATACAGATTTTTTGCATTCTTTGCCATGGCATAAATTCGATCAGCTACTTGGAATAAATCTTTCACTTCATCATTGAGCCCTGCAATTTTGCTCCAGCCCTGGGCTGAATCCGAAAGCTTCGTTTGATATACGCCATTTTTCGTACCAATGAACATATCATCTCCCATGAATACCGCATCAAATACTTCTTTTCCATCACCGCTGAGTCCATCTCCTCCCTTCAAAGAGACCCAGTTTTCCTCATAAACAGCTTCATATACTGCTTGTTTTTTCGTGCCTGCATAAAGACTATCATTATATTCCCAGATAGCCCGGACATCATAATCAGTTTTTCCAGGCTCAGGTGGTAGATTGCCATTCTTTATCTGCCAAGTGGTTCCCCCATTATCGGAATAATAGAGTCCCTTCTTTTCTACTGCAAAATAAATCTCATCATCATCTACGTAGATCCCTTCCACTTTATTACTGCCGCTAATTCCTGAAGGAAACTTACCGCTTAGATTACTCCAGCTCTGACCTCCATCTGTACTCTTGTAGAAAGAAGTTCCATTTTTACTGCCTACCAAATATACGTCACCACTTTCCGTACGAAAAGCAGCTTCAATTTCATTAACATTATCCAGCATTACTTGCCAGGATGTTCCATTTCCTACATATACCGTAGATTTTTTATCGTTTTTCCGAACGCCTATGTATTGATTTTCAACGACAAACACATGGGTAAACTCTCCTGCGTTAGGCCCTATCTCCTCCCATTGATTTTCACTTGCTGCAAATGTTTCATGCACTGGAATAACTAAGAATAAGTTCATTAAAATCACCAACGACAGCATGAAACATATTTTTCTTTGATAAACTATTTTCACCAACACTCCTCCTTTTATTGATAATGATTTTCATTATTAATCTTTATCAATATAGCATGCCCTCTTTCCTATTGTCAATTCTTTTATGATAAATTTTCTCATTCACTTTCAACCTTTTAAATTTTATATAAACAGTGTTATAATGTTTACACATAACTTTTTTTGTTCTATATCTCTTTTCTGCATAAAAAATGTGGACAAAGGCAGCGTGAAATCTGCTCATTATCCACATTTTTCTCAAATTTTTATTTTCTTTTTTTGTATAAATTTATTTTTTAGAATCAACCGTACAGTATACTTCGCATCTACCATAATAAATAATAATTATCCCATCACTTAATCAATGTAATAAGCATGTTCTCCATGAAGTTCTATATCTAATCCAAAATTCTGAACTTCGTCTGTCACACGTACTGGTGTCATATAGTTTATCAATTTTAGCAACGCATAAGAGATTACGAAAGCATAAGCTGCTGTAAAAATAACTGCACCTATTTCAACTAAGAAAAATTGAGTACCTCCATAAATTAGTCCGTCCGCACCAGCACTATTAACAGCAGTGCTACCGAAAATACCTAAACAAATAACACCTAAAATACCACCTACACCATGTACCCCCCATACATCAAGGGCATCATCCCATTGGAGTTTATTTTTTAGTTTAACTGCTAGATAACATACCACACCTGCAATAATACCGATGAGCGCTGCAGTATGTGTACTCACAAAGCCTGCTGCAGGTGTAATCGTCGCCAAGCCTGCCACCGCACCTGTTAACAGCCCAATAAATTTAGGCTTACCTGTTTCTTTCCATTCAATAATCAACCATACAATTGCTGCGAAAGAGGCCGCAATATCTGTATTTAAAAATGCCAATGCTGTGATGCTGTCTACGCGAAGCTGACTCCCGGCATTGAATCCATACCAACCAAACCACAACAAAGCTGTTCCTGTTGCAATGAGCGGAATGTTATGGGGTTCACTCGGCTTAGTACATCGTTTTCCAACGAAGAAGACAGAAGCTAATGCCGCCATTCCAGCAGTTACATGAACAACAATGCCGCCAGCAAAATCAAGAACACCCCATTGAGCCAAAATGCCACCACCCCAAACCATATGGGTAAATGGGAAATACACTAGCATTAGCCAAGCAATTTGAAATATCATATACGCCTTAAAGGTTACACGGTCTGCAAAAGCGCCTGTAATCAATGCGGGTGTGATGACTGCAAACATCATCTGATAAGCAATAAACACGATTAATGGAATATTGTTTGTAGGAGATAAAGCATCTGTAATAGACACACCCTTCAAAAACATCATATCTAAATTTCCAATAATCCCACCAATATCTCCACTAAAGCTTAGAGAATAACCAACCGTGTACCAAAGGATTGTCGTAATCCCTAATGACACAAAACTTTGCATCATGATTGTGATAACGTTTTTTCTGCCTACAAGACCACCATAAAAAAATGCCAATCCTGGTGTCATAAGCATAACCAAGCTTGTAGCAATTAACATAAATGCGGTACTGCCAGTATCAAAACCCATATTATAATTCCTCCTTTATGTTTTTATATGATGCATTATCAAATTAAGCAAAGAATGTGCCAAAAAAAGAAGTAGGTTTCTACCTACTTTAGCGCATAATTGCTTGCAAATGAATGGGACAAAGTTGTCACACTGTGACAGCTTTGTCCCATTTAATATTGAATTAAACCATCCGATTATCGTCAATGCCGTATTTGTGAATTTTACGATACAAGGATCTTCTCGAAATGCCAAGTTTTTCTGCAGCTCTTGTCATATTGCCTTGCGATTCAAGAATCGCATTACGAATAATACGTTCTTCTACTTCATCCTTATGGACATCCAGGCTATTCGTTTTCCCATTGTCTATTCCTGTGCGAATATATTCTGGTAAATCAGATAGCTCAATAATAGGTTCCTCACTAATTACAATAATCCTTTCAACAATATTTTCTAACTCACGAACATTGCCAGGCCAAGGATAATTGAGCAAAGCTTCTAATGCCTCATCAGATAATTTTTTTATAGGGGTTTTATTATTCTTACTAGCTATCCTTATAAAGGTATTCAATAATTCTTGGATATCTTCCTTTCTTTCCCTCAATGGCGCTACTTCAATAGGTATTACATTCAATCTATAATACAAATCTTCTCTAAACTTCTTTTCTTTCACAAGGGCTTTCAGATCTTTATTGGTTGCTGTAATCACACGAAGATCTAAAGGTAAAGTCTTTGTGCCTCCCAGACGTTCAAACTCTTTTTGCTGAATCACTCTCAAAAGTTTTAGCTGAATGACCGGTGAGATGTCACCTATCTCATCTAAAAAAATAGTTCCGCCATTGGCAAGTTCAAAACGTCCAAGTTTACGGGCAAATGCTCCTGTAAAGGCACCTTTTTCATAGCCGAATAGTTCACTTTCCAAGAGGGTCTCAGGAAGCGCAGAACAGTTCACTGTAATAAAGGGGTGCTCCCTACGGTCACTTAATTCGTGGATTGCTTTCGCCACCAGCTCTTTCCCCACGCCCGTTTCACCATATATGTTTACAGTCGCCGTACTGCTTGCAACTTTTTCAATAAGCTTTTTCAAACTTTTCATAGATGGACTGTTGGCAACTAAAATTTCATCACTTTTGAGTTTATGAACATCATATTCTGAATGATGCCCTACTAATAATGCTGCTTTTTCAACTGCCTCCAGTACTTCATCAATATCAAAAGGCTTGCGAATATAGTCCCTTGCGCCCATCCTTATTGCATCAATAGCTGTATCTAAGTTTGCAAAAGCGGTCATCACAAGGACTTCAATATAAGGATCACAAGCTTTAATTTCTTTTAAAAGAGAAATACCATCAAGTCCAGGCATACGTATATCGGTTATCACAATATCAATATGCTGAGTTTTAACGATGTTCAGTGCTGTTTCTCCATTATTTACAACATAGGTCTTATAGCCATTCCTCTCAAAAATTCGATCTAATAACTGCGCTAGATTTTCTTCATCTTCAGCAATTAAAATTGTTATGCCCCTCACATTAAAGTTCTCCCTTCATTGGTAATTTAATCAATACCCTTGTGCCTTTACTCAGTGTATTGTCTATTTCGAGGACGCCTTTATGATTTTCAACAATTCGAGTAGAAATGGATAAACCCAGTCCTGATCCTTTTTCCCTGGTGGTATAAAAAGGAGTAAAAATCTTATCCATCATTTCTTCTTTGATTCCATCTCCTTGATCAATGACTTCAATAATAAAAAATGATTTTTCTTCAAGTCGATTGGTTCTTACAAGGATTTCGTCTCCTTGAGAAGAAGCTTGAATCCCATTGATTAAAATATTAATGAGCACTTGTTTCATCTGCTCGTAATCTATCAGCAACTTATCATTCTTACATCTGATAAAACGCACTTTTACTTGTTTTTCCATAAATTCGTTGCGTATGAGTTTAATCGTCTCATCAATTAAATCACCCATAGAAACCCAGGTTTTCACTGGTTGATTTGGTCGTGCAAAAGCCATAAATCGCTCGATGATTCTATCTAATCTTTCCACTTCATTGAGCACAATGGTTAAATCTTTATAGCTCTGATGATTTTCATCCAATTCCATCCGCGCAATCTGGGCATACCCTTTGATCGATGCCAATGGATTTCGAATTTCATGGGCAACGCCTGCTGACAATTCACCAAGTTCCGATAATCGTTTTGCTCTAAAAATGCGCTCTTGAAACCGTTTCTTTTCTTCCAAATGGTTAATTATTACAGTCATCCCTATCAGAACTCCATCTGGATCTGTCTGCCTAAGGGTATTGAAGATGATGGGGGTACATCCATCTTGACCATCTGAAATATAGCAAATTTCTCCACTATATTTAATGTCATTCATCAAACTGTTTTTGAGAATCTTAAAAAAATCTCCAAGCCCTGGCACTTCAGTATCATAAACGGATATATAGCTTTGATTCTCATTATTCAATTTCAAAATCTGCCCTGCCGATCGATTAATGGATGTGATCTCACCTTTTGCATCTATTGTCAAAATACCGTTTGGAATACTTTCAAAGATCTCTTTGATATTCTCATTGATTTCATCCATGTACGCAGCTTCTCCTGTCTTCTCCAAAACCATCTGCATCATAAAATTCAATTGTTCAAGCAGAATATCAAAAGAAAAAGTTAAATTCTTTATTTCATCTCTCGTTTGATTTTTCATATTATATCTCTTATTGTTCTTCATCAATTGATTCATTTTATCCATCAAATTTCTTATAGGTTCAGTGATCAGTTTAGAAATAATGATTGATAAAAAAGAAAACAGAATAAAAATTACAAACAATACCAGCAAAAGATACTTGGTAAAATCATCTATTACCTTGTATGCTTCCCCTTCTTCTTGTAGAATTTTCACACGCCATTGTGCTTTATGTGATTGAAAATCTTGAACAGGCGTGTTAACTGAAATATATTTGATCCCGCGATCTGTTATTTCTGTCATCTTTTCATTTTGATCTACATTAACGCTGGAATCTACTATCTCTAGTTGGGCATAGCCAGTCTCTCCAATCGCTACATTGTCTATAATATCTTCAATCGAATGAAAATTCATGGCCTCTACAACAGCACCAATATGAATCCCATCTTCATTGATCAATGGTCTAGAAAAAAATATTAAACTTTCACCATTGTCTTGCTTAAATATATCTGATATATAGAACTTTGTACCTGTAAAATTCTCTTGTATCTCTTTAATATCTGGCACATTACCAGTAGACAGCATTACATTGCCTTCCAAGTCAATGACAAAGATACTATCATAGGCCTTATAAGCGCTCATCACATTTTCTAAGAAGTGGCGCCGCGTACTATCTTGTACTTCAGCCATTGTTAGAATTTTTGATTCTGATAGAACGTTGATATCTGCTGAACGCTCAAATAGAAACCGCTCGATTTTATTGGCAGTTTCAACGGCAATCGTGGTCATTTCTTTTTCTTTTGACGCCTTAAAGGTCTCAATGCTATTTGTATAGAATGTCACGCCCAAAATGAATAAAATGAACAAAGTCATTGTCACAAAAATAAATGTGATTTTCACTTGTAGTGATGTATTTCTTATTTTTTTTAGCAAGATATCACCTTCAGTCCTGCCGATGTTTATCTTCTATGACCGATAACCGATAAATCCACCTGGCATTGTTTTGATATATTCCTCTGCGTCACAAATGTCTAATATAATAATGCCATTCTTTATAGGGGCTACAATCAACCAATATTCTTAATCTTTATTGTATTACGATGCCCCTAATATAGCAAATGATATCTTGTCCACTGTCCCCCTAATCATCCGTAAAAAATAAATTCAGGTCTTGCAGGGAAGTTCATACCTACGGTTATAATACAGTAGAGCAAATATAATAAAGCACCTACAGATTATCTGTAGATGCCCTCGATAAATCAAAATAAGATTTGTATTTTCTTTACAATATCACTAGAGAGATTACTAACCTCAACCTTGGTAAAACCAGCTTTGTACACATTCTCCACAGTGCGCCTATTGATATTTGCACCATAAAGGTTTACAACCAGTGGATTGAATAGATCCATCACCAACCCTAATACCGCGCTTTCACTTCTTACATGCTCGATCATGATGATTTTTCCGTTTGGTTTACATACCCGTCCCATCTCTTTCAGCCCTTTTATCGGATCAGGTACAGAACAAAAAACACAAGTTGTGAATATGGTATCAAAGGTCTGGTCTGGAAATTCTAACTTTTGTACATCCATGTGTCGGAGATTTACTTTCTTTCCAAGTCTTTCTGCTTTATCCTTTGCTTTGGCCAACATCTTCTCACTAAAATCAATGGCTGTTATATCTAATCCTTCAGGATAGTATTCTATGTTTTTTCCTGTACCAACCCCTACTTCGAGTACTTTCCCACTTAACTCCTTCATTACTTCCAAACGCCATTTTTTAAGTGCCATTAATTCCATAGGACTTTCAAAAATATCATATATAGCTGATACCCTATCATATCTTCTTCTTATTTTCTCCGTATGGTCATCCATTTTCGTCACTCCCTTTGAACAATATAAGTCAATTAGCTATTAATAGCTTATCCCATTCCGTCATCAAATCTGTTGTTCTTATGAATGAATGTTGTAATATATCCATGTGCCTATCAAGCCAATAGCAGCAATGAATACATATTCCAAAATTGAAACATTGGCTTCACTGCCTACTAAATCCTTCTGAAAATCTGATTGCTTACGCTTGATAATTCTTCCAATAAATAGCGCCAAAACAATGATAACAAAGCTCGTCATATGCGCTATTGAAAAAGGTTGAATTACGATAGGGTTACTTCTAAAAAATTCAACGATAGCCCTATTTATTGAAAATCCTATAATATATTTGATAAATAATTCTCCGTTGTATTTTATCCTGGTTCGCCCTCTCCAAAGATAGGCAAATAATATTAGATCTAAAAACATTTCATATAACTGTGCAGGGTGCAATAATTGATTGCCAACTTTCACTGCCCATGGATAGATATTTTTCATCGGAACCCCAAATACATCGCAACCTATTCTCCCAATGGCCTGTCCAATGATAATCCCTGGCGCAAAAGTATCCGCAGCTTTTAAAAATGAAATATTGTTTTTCTTCGTATACCATAGAGCATATAAAATACCCGATATTAGCGCCCCTTGTATGGACAAGCCTCCACTGCGGAAATGAAATATTTCTATAGGATTTTGAAGGTAATGGTCAAAATTAAAGGCCAAAATATAGTATATTCTTGCCCCAACAACAGCAGCGATCATGGTATATAGAGCTAAATCTAGCATTTTACTGCTATCCATCCCTTTTCTTCTGGCTTCTTTCATCATAACCCATAATCCAGCTAGCATACCGAAAGCAATTGCTACACCAAATACATATATTCCAAGATTTCCAACCCTAAATAATTCTTTCACTTTTTTTCCTCCTCAATCCAGTATTACAAATCAGCCCTCTTCGTATTACAATAAGGACAGCTTCTCCAAGCAATATTTATTAATTTGTTACAGCCTTCGCACTTTTCTTTAAGTGCTACTTTGCATTTTGGGCAGTATACAAAATCGTCTTTTATTAAATGTCCACAATTATAGCACTTCGCACGTGCATTTTCTGTTTCGCATGTGCATTTATTTGAGTTTTCAGAATAGATAAGATAAATGATTAAGGCGAATATTATCATTCCTACCAATATCATCGCAGATCATCACCCCTTCTTTCTAAGCCACAATAAGGACACATAACCCAATCTTCCTCCATTTCTGCTGCACACCCTAAACACAACGTTTTGTACATCATGGACCGCTTGAAGTCTAGCAATACAGATCCTAGTATCATTATTCCAATTATGATTCCAACGGTTCGCAGTGCAAGCATCCCTGAACCACAAACACCATTTTGCAGCGGATGATACATAGTCCCAATGTATAGAATCAACGCAACGAGTACTAAACAAATGATAGAGATACTGATTTTCTTTTTCATATCTCCCACCTCTTTCTAATGTCCTTATAAATACTGCATCTATCACCAACTGATTTTTACATATATCGTTTAATTGCAACAATCATGCCAAAAATGACAAAAGAATGGAGATCATTCGTTATCGACACTCCATCCTAACATCCTGGAAACATTCTGTATTCTAGCACTGCAAACCATTGATCCCTTTTATTGCTGTAGCTTTGCTTTCATATCATGTGGAATTGAGTTTTCATGTGCTCCATATGATACACCATATGTTGCATTTCAAACAAAAAGCTATCCTTTTTTCCAGGATAGCTTTTCTACATTATCTTATTGTCCGAGTAGTTCTTTTAGCCACTGGTTTCCATGTTCAAATACCAGTCTCTGCTTTCTGCCCTTTTTTACTTCGGTTTTACAAAACGGGCAAAATCTCCAATTTGCTTTTATCTCTTTAGAACAGCAATTACATCGCTGCATTTCTACTTTTGTTGTACAATGGGGACAGAAATGCCACTCATCTTTCATGGGTCTTCCACATCCTTTACAGGATGCTATATGAATAACTTTAAGTTCCCTACTATTTTCCACAAGAACCACCTCATCATTCGTTTTATTATCTATTTTCATAATAAAGGATGGTTTTCTCATTTGTCAAAAACTAAGATTATCGAAAAACCACTAGTTTTATAAGTATATAAGAAGTTTTGTCGAACCCTAGTATTTTCAACATTTTTTATTGATTCGACCTATTTTAAGATATATAATTATGCTATCAGACAGGGGGATACAGCACTCTACAATAATTTTTTTCAAGGGGGATACATATGAGGAATAATTTGTTAACTGTTGGAGCAGATTTGGGAAATGACGCTTTCAAAATTATAGGTCCTACCAAAAGGGAATTG
>NZ_JACHEN010000021.1 GCF_014205875.1 Anaerosolibacter carboniphilus | reverse complement strand
TCTGCACTTTTATTATACTGAAAGAGACGTGTAAGAGTAACATCCATAGGATTGAATTTAGTCTTACAAACTGGAATTTAGTCTTTCACTTTACCTTTATTTATTTTTATTTCTTTACTCAGAACGCATGTTCGGTATATAATAAGCATATACTATAGAAAATAATGGATTGAGCGGTGAGCTTATGAAACAGAATCGTATTATCTTTCATATTGATGTGGACTCTGCCTACCTTTCATGGGAAGCAGTATATCGCTTGCAAAATGGAGCGCCCCTTGATCTACGTACGATACCTTCGGCAGTGGGGGGAGACCCGAAAAGTCGCCATGGGATTATCCTGGCCAAAAGCACTCCTGCAAAACAATATAAAATTCAGACGGGAGAAACCCTTCATAATGCACTGAAAAAGTGCCCAAGTCTCCATATTGTTTCTCCATCCTACGGCCTGTATATGCAATGCTCTAATGCTATGATGGCGATATTGGAAGAATATTCGCCAGTGATTCAACGGTTTTCTGTGGATGAGGTATTTTTAGACTATACAGATATGGAACATCGCTGGGGTGATCCCATCACGATGGCCCACAGGATAAAAGATAGGATCAAGGAGGAATTGGGTTTTACCGTTTCCATAGGCATATCTAGCAATAAGCTATTGGCCAAAATGGCATCAGACTTGAAGAAGCCAGATGCTGTGGCAACAGTTTTTCCCGAGGAAATTTCCCAGAAAATATGGCCATTGCCTGTAGAATCGCTTTTTTACGTGGGCAGGGCGACGCTGCCTAAGCTGAATAAGATAGGCATCTATACCATAGGAGATCTTGCCACTTGTGATTATGAGCACATAAAATACAGGTTAAAAAGCCATGGCATTATGATTTGGAATTATGCAAACGGGCGGGAAGATTCCCCTGTCCGTGGGGGAAAACATATGGATATGAAGGGCATTGGCAATTCCAGTACCATCGCCTTTGATGTGGAAGACAAAGCTACGGCTTATAGAATTCTTCTTGCCATTACAGAAACGGTGTCCATGCGCCTTAGGCATACAGAAAATGTATGTGGATTGGTCGCCATAAGTCTAAGAGATACAGAGCTTAGGACTTATTCTCACCAACGGAAGCTATTTTCTCCCACAGATTGTACAAAGGAAATCTTTAAGACCGTCGCGGAATTATTCGATGAAGCATGGAGAAGGGAGCCGATTCGAAATTTTGGGGTCAGAGTATCTGAATTGTCCAGTAATGAATTCCAACAGAAATCATTATTTGATGACATCGACCGAGAAAGAAATAAGGCATTGGATGCTGTGATAGATCAGGTAAGGCTGCGCTACGGTTCAACATCTATCATGAAGGCTGTATTGTTAAACTCGGGAATCAAATCGATGATTGGCGGCGTTGGTGCTGATGACTACCCTATGATGGCCAGTTTACTATAGGAGGCGAGAAATGTGAAAATAGTTGCAAAGCCCATAGATGTCCTCGCAAAATTTAATAAAGAAGGTGTTCCCACACCTATAAAGTTTAAAATCGTTGGTGAAGCCGAAGCAGAGGTGGCCATAAAGGTCGATCGAGTGCTGACTAGAGAGTTGGAAAAACTGGCTGGGAATAAGATGTTTATCTTTAGGTGTCAAAGTGCCATCAACGGAGTAGAGAAAGTCTATGAGTTAAAGTATGGCTTAGAGACCTGCAAGTGGATGCTATTTAAAATCTAGGAGGGAGTGTCTATGATTAATCATGTATTGAAGTATTCCTTAGAAACCCATATGCCCATCAACATTATGTATCAAAAAGGAATGGAGATATCCCAACGGCAGATTCAGGTTCGGAAAATAGATGGGGATACTATCCAAGCATATTGTCATAGCAAAAATGCCATTCGAAATTTTAAGAAGAAAAATATTTTGTCTGCCATCATACCTGGCGTATATCCTGGAACCTATGGAAATAGGAGTATCGGATTTATGTAGTATGAAGTATTTAAATAGAAAATAGAATAAAAGATGGACAATACTAATGTGCTTGATGGATATTTGTGATAAAATCATTGTAAAGGAGTGGAGCCTATGGAAGATAAAACTTTTGAAATGCTATCAAGGATGTATGGAGAAATGCAGGAAGGTTTTAACAGGCTGGACACTAGAATGGGTGGCATCGAAGGTAGAATGAGTGGCCTTGAAAACAGAATGGATGGTCTTGAAGATAGAATCGATGATCTTCAGAGCAGAACGGCTAGCAGTGAAAATGTATTAATAAGATTAGAAAACAAAATGGATGAAAATCATAAGGCTTTATATGATGGATACAAGCAAAGTATGGAAGGTATCAACGAATTAAGAGATAAGGTAGATAAGCTTGCGGACCGTGTAGAACATCAAGAAATTAAGCTACAGGTAATCAAAGGTTCTAAATAGATAAACACACTCATTATGGGTGTGTTTATTATTTTTTCAAATGATATAAAAGTATTTTCACTTCAAGGTGATCATTGAGGAATTATAAATATTAAGATAGTTTGTCATATTGTTTATGAAAGTTACGATAAGCATTATTGCTTAAGCTGATTCAGCCTATTCTCTAATTCATCAATTTTAGATTTAGCAAGACAAAGATCATTTTCCAATGCTTTTAATTTTTTTGGCAATTTAAAAATCAAGTAAAAAATACCCCATATAATTCCTATTATCAGTAATGTATTGATAATCTGGAATATTAGGGTATAGCTCAAATCAACAATTCCTGCTCTCATGGTTACATTCCTCCTATTTCAAAAGCGAGTAGCATTTTCTTGTAATAGTTTATCATATTTGAAGGCTGAGTAGGAATTATCTTACAAATGGATGATTAAAAATATATCCATAAAATAGTACGGCATAAGGTTGAGGGTAAGGCTGTAGGAGTAAATATCGTGGTCCGCAGACTGCAGATATCCGGCCACTTGTCATCCTGAGCGTCAGCGAAGGATCTGTACTCTGGGTTTGAGATTCTTCGCTACGCTCAGAATGACCATGAAGAAAATTATTTGTATAGCGAAAGACTATTCATCGCTAGTTTTGTAAGGTTAACTTGACATGAAAGAAAAATCGTAATATATTTATAATGTAAGGTTAACATTACAGGAGTGATGAATGATGAAAAATAAAATGAAAGAGTTTCGTGAGTCTCTTGGATTGACACAACAACAATTAGGAGAACTTGTAGGTGTATCAAGACAGGCAATCAATGCAATTGAGACGGAGAAGTATGAGCCGTCCATATGGTTGGCTTATGACATTTGTAAAGTATTCCATTGTTCCATAGAAGAGGTTTTTCTTTTTGAAGAAAGTGAGAGAAAATCAAGGGCACAGCAAAGTAGAGGTGTAATTTAAATGGCATTACGACAAATAAGACTTTTTGATGATGAAATACTAAGAAAAAAGAGTAAAGTGGTTGAAGTAGTAGATGATAAAATAAGAGAGATATTAAATGATATGGCGGATACCATGTATAATACGGAAAATGGTGGAGGCTTGGCAGCTCCACAAGTAGGTATATTGAAGCGATTGGTTGTGATTGACATGGGACAAGGACTGATAAAATTGGTGAATCCCAAAATCATTGCGCAAGAAGGCACCCAAGAAGTGATAGAGGGCTGCTTAAGTATCCCTAATAAGTTGGGCGTGCTAAAAAGACCTGCAAAGGTAACTGTACAAGCATTAAATGAAAATGGTGAGGAAATTATATTGACTGGCACAGGAGATCTAGCAAAATGTTTCTGCCATGAAATTGATCATTTAGAAGGTATTCTTTTTACAGATTTCGTTACCGAGTATATAAAGTAATTTGGTTTTGTCTTGTCGTCTATATAAAACGTAGAAATATTGGAAAATAGCTTTTATTTCTTCCACAAATATGTTATATTTATATCTTGGTCAGTTCGAAACCATCCTGACTTTAAACAAAACTATGGAGGGATAAAAAATGAAAAATGTAAGATTTTTAGTGCAAGGAGCGCTGATTGCGGCGATCTATGCCGTATTGACCGTAGCCTTTGCACCATGGAGTTATGGACCAGTGCAGGTAAGAATAGCAGAAGCTTTAACTATATTGCCAGCCTTCACACCAGCAGCCATACCAGGGTTATTTGTAGGCTGTATTCTCGCCAACATTTTTGGAGGCAACGGTATGATTGATATCGTATTTGGCAGCTTGGCAACACTGCTGGCAGCATTCTTATCCTATAAGGCTTCAAAAAAATGGCTGGTACCCATACCGCCGATTGTCGTAAATGGGATCGTGGTAGGATTTATACTGAATTATCTTTACCAGATGCCATTGGTGGCCACCATGGGGTGGGTTGCCCTTGGTCAGTTTGTAGCGTGCTATGGATTAGGTTATCCATTGATGATGGGATTAGAAAAGTATAAGGATAGAATCTTTAAGGTGTAAAGGATGAGACTTGGCTTCGGCTGAGTCTTTTTTCACATGTAGAACCTCTCTGCGTAATAAATAAAGGATAGATCATATAGGTTAAGGCTAGAAAAAACTGTAGGGGCGAACAGTGTTCCCCTGTATTTGTATAATTTGTGTTAACACCTAGGGTATATCATGCTGAGTGTAGCGAAGCATCTAAAGGATGAGACAGATCCTTCGCTGTTGTGCAGGATGACAGGTGCGGTGATGTCTGTGGTCTTCTGGCGAACACTGTTCGCCCCTACAAGCCTTAAATCGCATTTACCTACAAATATGCACGAATAGTATGATACAATATCAATATAGAATGATAGCAGAGCTTTTTTAAAAAAACATGTAACGAATGGATGAAATTAACGTCTAATAGGTGAAGAGTAAAAAACAAAAGTTGAAAGGATGATTAATATATGAAAAGAATAGCAGCATTTGCATTGATAGGAGTTATGAGTTTGAGCGTTTTTGTAGGGTGCACCAAGACCCAGCCAGAAGAGAAAAAGCCGGAGGATAGCGTTGTAACCCAGCCAGCAGACGATCAAGAGACGCCTGATCCAAGTGAAACACAGCAGCAAGAAGATCAAGATGTGAAAAAAGTGGAAGGTATCTATACTGGTCAGATTGATGGAAATTCCATTGAGGTACAAGTGGGTAGAGAACCTATGGTTTTCTGGATGGAGGATATCAGCAAGGCGATCAATGGGCTAAAGGGTAAAGAAAAGGTTCGCATTGAGTATAAAGAAGCTGAGAGTGGACAGTTGAGATTGATCAAGATTGAAAAACTTCAATAAGAGTTCTATTTTCTCAATAGATTTCATATGTAAAAATTAGGATATGAATTTCTTCTTTACAAAGAACTGAAAAAGATATAAGCTATTGTTAGAAAATTTCATATCGTTACGAACAGAGCTAGGGGAGCTATTAAGGCTGAGAGGACACGAAAAAGAGTCCGACCCTTTGAACCTGACATGGATAATACCAGCGTAGGGAAGCGAAAGTGGTCATATATATGATGTACCTTATATGTCTATCAAAGCCCCTATGGAAATTATCCATAGGGGCTTTTTATATTGAAGGGAGAGGAATGGATGGAGATTGTTGTGAATGGCAAGCGAGAATCTATAGACCAATCTATGAGTATTCTCCAGTATCTGTCATTGAAGGGCCTTGACCCGAACCGGGCAGTGGTAGAACACAACTATACGGTTGTGAAAAAAGAAGAATGGGGAAATATCATTCTTAAAGAAAATGATCAGCTAGAAGTATTAAGATTTGTTGGAGGGGGTTGAAGACATGGAGGATTTATTAAAAATTGGTGGTGTGGAGTTAAAGAGCAGGCTTTTTGTAGGCACAGGGAAGTTTTCCAGCTATGAGATCATGAAAGAGGCCATTGCAGCTTCAGGTTCCCAAGTGGTTACCGTAGCTTTAAGACGGATTGACTTGGCGTCTCAAGAAGAAAATGTATTGAACTTTGTTCCAAAGGATTGTGTATTGCTGCCCAATACGTCAGGAGCCCGCACAGCAGAGGAAGCAGTACGAATCGCCCGCATTGCCAGAGCTGCTGGTTGTGGCAATTGGATTAAAATCGAGGTCATATCCGATAACAAGTACCTGCTGCCTGATAATTATGAAACTATTAAGGCTACAGAAATTCTGGCCAAAGAAGGTTTTATCGTGTTGCCCTATATGAATCCTGACTTGATGGTAGCCAAAAAGCTAAAAGAGGTAGGGGCGGCGGCGGTGATGCCGTTGGGAGCACCTATAGGCACCAACCGAGGCTTGAAAACCAAGGAAATGGTACGTATTCTTATTGATGAGATCGATCTGCCTATTATCGTAGACGCGGGGATTGGAAAGCCTTCTGAAGCAGCAGAAGCTATGGAAATGGGAGCTGCTGCTGTGCTGGTGAATACAGCCATTGCCACGGCTGGAGATCCTGTGGTGATAGCCAGGGCATTTGATCTGGCTGTTCAAGCTGGAAGGCTGGCCTATCTATCCAGACCTGGCGCTACAAAACTTTATGCAGAGGCATCCTCGCCTTTGACAGGATTCTTAGAATAAGTGTAAAGAAGGGATTTGGATGAGTTTTTATCAACGTTACCTAGAATATAAAGATTTTGATCTATATGGATTTTTTAGCAGTATTACGGATCAAGACATACACCGTGTATTGTCCAAGGAAAAGCTAGATGAACGGGACTTTTTAACCCTATTATCTCCCCAAGCAGGCAAACACCTGGAAGCCATGGCTCAAAGAGCTCATCGCTTGACGGTGCAGCATTTTGGGAAAGTAATCTTTTTATATACACCCATCTATCTTGGGGATTACTGTGTTAATCGTTGTGTATATTGCAGCTTTAATGTGGATAATAAGTTCTCCAGAAAGAAGTTATCCCCAGAGGAATTGGAGAAGGAGGCCCGAGCCATCGCTGAAACAGAGCTAAAGCATGTTTTGATCCTCACTGGCGAATCACGGCACCATACTCCGGTGGCATATATCCGGGACTGCGTCAGGATATTGAAAAAACACTTTTCATCTATTTCCATCGAGGTTTATCCTTTGGAGACAGAGGAATACAGGGAGCTTATGGAAGAAGGCGTGGATGGGCTGACGATTTATCAAGAGGTATATAACGAGGAGATCTATGACGAGGTTCATATTTCAGGTCCTAAAAAGAACTATCAGTATCGGTTGGATGCGCCAGAACGGGGCTGTGAAGCGGGTATGCGCTCCGTCAATATAGGTGCCCTGCTGGGGTTGGATGACTGGAGAAGGGAAGCTTTCCTTACAGGGATTCATGGGGCGTATCTACAGGATAAGTATCTGGACGTAGAGGTAGGTTTGTCTTTGCCTCGGATTAGACCCCATTTGGGTAGTTACCAGCCGAAAAGTCCCGTGGCAGATCGTGATTTGGTGCAAATCATGATGGCCTTAAGATTGTTCTTACCAAGGGCGGCGATTGCCATATCTACCCGGGAACAGAGCTATCTGCGGGATCATTTGCTGCCTTTAGGGGTGACGAAAATGTCTGCAGGGGTGTCCACCTCTGTAGGAGGGCATACGGATGATGACAAAGGTTCCAGTCAATTTGACATTTCGGATCAGCGCAGCGTATATGAGATGAAGAGGATGCTAAAAGAAAAGGGATATCAGCCTGTATTCAAGGACTGGGATCGAATATAGGAGGCAGGTATGAACTTGTTTGAAGAGGCTTTGCTGAGTCATATGGGTAAGGAAAATTTAGAAAAGGTGCAAAACTGCAAAGTAGGAATCGCAGGGGCAGGAGGGTTAGGCTCCAACTGTGCCTTCAATCTGGTGAGAAGCGGATTCAAGCATTTTGTCATGGCAGATTTCGATGTGGTGGAGTTTACCAATTTGAATCGCCAATTTTATTTTGCCAAGCATGTAGGGCGAAAAAAGGTGGATGCATTGAAGGAGAACTTACTACATATTAACTGTGATCTTTGGATTGAAACCTATCGGGAAAAAATTGAATCCCATAATGTGGGGGATGTGTTCAAGGATTGTGATGTGGTGGTGGAAGCCTTTGACAAGGCCCAGTATAAGCGGATGATTGTGGAGCACTATCTCAATTCTGAAAAATTGCTGGTTTCCGCATCGGGCTTGGCTGGATGGGGAAAAAGCGATGCAATCCAGGTACATCGGATGAAAGAAAGGTTTTATCTCGTTGGAGACCTGGAAACAGAGGTGGGCGAAGACGTGCCGCCCATGTCTCCCAGGGTGAATATTGCAGCGGCAAAACAGGCAGATGTGGTTTTAGCCTATGTTTTGGGAGAGAATCCATATGTAAAGGGGTGATCAAATGCGTAAAAATATCATTGATACGGATTTATATGGCATTACGGCGGAGGAGCATTCCCTTGGTCGGAGTAATATCGAAGTTGTCAAGGAAATGATCCGTGCTGGCATCAAGGTGATTCAATACCGGGAGAAGGATAAAAAGGCTCTCTATAAATATGAGGAATGCTTAGCTATTCGTAAGCTGACCGAGGAAGCAGGGGTTCATTTTATCGTCAACGATGATATTGACATTGCTCTTTTGGTAAAGGCCGATGGTATCCATATTGGCCAGGAGGATCTTCCCATTGAAAAGGTTCGGGAATTGGTGGGGCCGGACATGATCATCGGTTTGTCTACCCATTCACCGGAACAAGGCCAGGATGCTGTAAAGAGGGGAGCAGACTATATAGGTGTAGGACCTATTTTCAAGACCTACACGAAAAAGGATGTATGTGATCCAGTGGGATTGACTTATTTAGATTATGTGGTAAAGAATTTAGATATTCCTTTTGTGGCCATTGGAGGTATCAAGGAGCACAATATCGCTGAAGTGAAGGGCAGAGGTGCAAAATGTATCTGCCTTGTAACGGAGATCGTAGGGGCAGAGAATATTGGAGAAAAAATTAAAGCTTTAAGAGGGATGATGAAATAGAGGTGAGTACATGAAAAAGGCGTTGACCATCGCTGGTTCCGATTCCTGCGGAGGCGCGGGAATACAAGCGGATTTAAAAACA
Source organism: Anaerosolibacter carboniphilus (assembly GCF_014205875.1). Lineage (GTDB taxonomy): Bacteria > Bacillota > Clostridia > Peptostreptococcales > Thermotaleaceae > Anaerosolibacter > Anaerosolibacter carboniphilus. The sequence continues at coordinate 88,105 of NZ_JACHEN010000021.1, read as the reverse complement.
TTTTCGGCTTTAGGCGTCTATGGCATGAGTGTCATTACAGCCATTACGGCTCAAAATACCCAGGGTGTTATAGGGGTGGAAGAGATTTCGCCAGAGATGGTGGGGATGCAAATGGATGCAGTCTTTCAAGATATCCCTGTGGATGCCGTGAAGGTAGGAATGGTATCCAATATAGAGATTATTGAAATGATCGGTGAGAAGCTAAAGTCCTACCATATGGAAAAGGCCGTGGTGGACACGGTGATGGTATCCAAGAGCGGCTGTCATCTTCTCAGGCCTGAATCTAAGGAAGCATTGATTCAGAAGCTGATTCCACAAGCTTATGTGGTAACACCCAACCTCCACGAGGCAGAAGTACTTACAGGTAGAACCGTCAAAACCCTTGAAGAAATGCAAGAAGCTGCCAAAGTGATCTATGCCATGGGCCCTAAGCATGTGATCGTAAAAGGTGGTCATCTGGAAGGAAAAGCTACCGATGTCCTATACGATGGGCAAGGATTTATATATTTTGAAGGAGAGCGGGTGGACACAAAAAACACCCATGGAACAGGATGTACCTTTGCTTCTGCCATTGCAGCCCATTTGGCATTGGGCTGTAATCTGGTGGAGGCAGTTGAAAAAGCCAAGTCTTATATTACCATGGCCATTGCCCATTCCTTTAGCATTGGAAAGGGTGTTGGCCCAACCCATCATTTTTATCAGTTTTATCCGGAGAGGAGCATATAGATGACACAATTAGAAAGTGCAAGAAAAGGAATCATTACAAAGGAAATGGAAGCTGCGGCAGAACTGGAGGGCATTTCTCCAGAGTTGTTAAGAGAAGGAATTGCCCAAGGGGAAATCGTATTACCATGCAATATTAACCATAAAGGGATTCGGCCCATCGCAGTAGGTAAGGGGTTATCCACCAAGGTAAACGCCAATATCGGAACCTCCGATGCCTATCCAGAAATTGAAAAGGAATTAGAAAAATTAAAGGCTGCCATTGAAGCAGGCGCCCATTCCGTTATGGACTTAAGCACAGGAGGAGACATTGATCAATCCAGAAAGGCCATTCTTCAAGCCAGTCCTGTGATGGTAGGAACCGTGCCACTGTACCAAGCCTTGGTAGATGCAGAGGAAAAGGGGAGAGGGATGGTGGAAATGACCGATGAGGACATTTTCCATGCTGTCGAAAAGCATTGTGAAGATGGGGCAGATTTTATCACGGTGCACTGTGGCGTGACGTTGGAAGTGATTGAGGCTTTAAGGAATAATGGAAGGGTGATGGATATCGTATCCCGAGGCGGGTCTTTCATGACTGCCTGGATGCTCCATAATCAAAAGGAAAATCCCCTCTATACTCAGTATGACAGGCTGTTGGAAATTGCAAAAAAATACGATGTAACCCTGAGCCTTGGAGATGGGTTGAGACCAGGATGTATCGAAGATGCCAGTGATGCACCCCAGATTAGAGAATTGATCATCCTCGGGGAATTGGTAAAACGAGGGAGAGATGCAGGTGTTCAAGTCATGGTAGAGGGGCCGGGTCACGTGCCATTGGATCAGATTACGGCCAATATGAAGATGGAAAAGACCCTATGCCACAATGCGCCTTTCTATGTATTGGGACCTATTGTGACTGATGTAGCACCGGGATATGATCACATCACTTCTGCCATTGGTGGAGCCATCGCGGCCTCTTCTGGCGCAGATTTTCTATGCTATGTAACACCAGCGGAGCATTTGGGATTACCAACTATGGAGGACGTAAAGGAAGGGGTAATCGCTTCCAGAATCGCTGCCCATGCCGCCGATATCGTAAAAGGGGTAAAGGGTGCCAAGGAATGGGATTTAGAAATGGCCAAGGCCAGAAAAAATCTGGATTGGGAAAGACAGATTCAATTGGCTATAGACCCTGTAAAGGCTGACCGACTGAGAAAAGAGAAGAACACAGATACTCAAGATTGCTGCACCATGTGCGGAAAGTTTTGTGCCTATAAGATTGTCAGTGAGCATTTGGGTAGAACTTTTCAAGGTGGATGCTAACAAAGAAACCAGGTGAAAATATTTCACCTGGTTTTTCTATGGGATTACATTTCTTCTTGCTTTAACTTTTGGGTGCGGCCATTCTCCACATAGTGGAGGGCGAAAAGGAGTAAAGCGATAAAGAATGCACCATATAAAGTTAACTGCCATACGGAAAGGACACGGTGGGTCATCAAGTATTTGCCTGTCCACAATGGCCCTAAAGCGTGACCTGCCTCAGCGATAATAGGAACAATGGCGTTGAACCTACCCCTATGGGTGACGGGGGTGTTATTGGCTACATAGGCCATGCCGTTGGTGCTGACCAGTATTTCTCCCAAGGTCCAGACAAAGGTAGAGAAAATAAACAAATATAGATGACTGATACTAGATAGCATACCGAACCCTGCGGCGTAAAAAATTCCGCCCAAAGCTACGCAGAAGATCGGTTTTAATTTCAAAGTTAGCTTGGTGACCAAAGTAGTAAAGATCACAACGGTGAGGGCATTGGTTGCCATGATGAAACCATAGTATTTTGCTCCCTGATCATCACCAAAAAACTGTTGCATTTGCATAGGTAGGGTAAACAAATGTTGGACGTAGACAAACGAGTAAAGCATGATACAGAACAAGAACGTCATCAAAACAGGCCTTTTGATCATGGCAGACAGTAGACTGCCGCCCTCTGCCCGTTCATTGATTTCCAGATCATCATGAATTTCTGCAATTTTTTCCTCATCGGGCCTTGTTTCTGGGATAAATACAGCCACCAGAATAAGGGATAGGAAAGTGGTAAGGGCATCCCCAATAAAAATCCAAGGTAAATGGTTTTTGTATAAAAGCCCCGCTACCATGGGACCGACGGCAAAGCCAAGGTTATGGCCTAGGTACAACAAAGAATATGCTTCTTTTCGATTGGTGCTATTGGTTAAATCGGCCACCATGGCACCATTGGCTGGACCAGCAGCACCGCCAAAGAGGCTGGATAGTATCAAAAGCCAAGGAATAACAGTAGAATTTCCAAGGAAGGCACAGGGGATGAAGCTAAGGGCCGCCAAGGACTGGAATAAAATAAAGATCTTCTTGCGTCCCAGGTGATCCGCCAGCTTACCACCGATGAAGGAGCCAGGTACATAGGCAAAGGCAGCCAGCATCATGAAGTATCCAGTTTTTTCTGTAGATAGACCCAGCTTGTTTGAGAGGAACATTGCCATGAAAGGCATGACGAAATGGCCAGCACTATTCACCATCCGGGCGAAAAAAATAACAAAGACATTATTGGGCAAATCTTTATAGGGCCCAAGGAATTTTTTCATTTAAAAAGCCTCCTCCTAAAATAAAATCCAAATAATTCCATAGAGTATATTATAACACGACGATAATTGACTGTATATAAAAAATATTTGAACAAGTAAGTAAATTTTTATGGCTTAGTTACTATATCTTAGGTAGGGGATGCCCTATGCTGTTGTCTCCATAGGAAGAGGACAAATATATAGTGTCCGCTCCTAGGAAACTGGAAGAAAACCGTTGGAAATATAAATTTGGATTCTTCATAACATATCCATATAGGAAAAAAAGGTTCATGTATTTCTAATAAAAGATTATGCTATAATACCAATAAGTAAGAAAACAGATGAGAATTAGGAGAGATTGTATGGCGAAAATTGAATTAATTGCTACAGCTACCTTTGGCCTAGAAGAGATGGTAAAGCTGGAGGTAAAACAGCTGGGATATGAAGATATAAAAGTGGAAAATGGAAAGGTTAGCTTCACTGGTGATGAAGCAGCGATTCCAAAGACGAATCTTTGGTTACGGACAGCAGATCGGGTCCTTTTGAAGATGGGAGAATTCGAAGCTAGAAGCTTTGAAGAGCTTTTTCAGAAGACTAAGGCAATCCCTTGGGAGGAATGGATTCCTGAGAATGGAAAATTTCCTGTCATCGGTAAGTCTGTAAAATCCCAGCTTTTCAGTGTGCCTGATTGCCAGGCCATCGTAAAGAAAGCGGTAGTAGAGCGATTGAAAAGTGTTTATAATGTGGAATGGTTTCAAGAGGATGGCCCTGAGTATGAGATCGAGGTAGCTCTTTTAAAGGATGTGGTAACTCTAACCATCGATACCAGTGGAGCAGGATTACATAAGAGGGGATACAGAGAAAAGGCCAATGAAGCACCCTTAAAGGAAACCCTGGCAGCTGCCATGGTGATGATTAGCCGATGGCGGGAAGATCGGGTGTTGATAGATCCGTTCTGTGGATCTGGAACCATTGCCATCGAAGCAGCCTTGATTGGGCGGAATATGGCACCGGGGTTGGAACGAAAATTTACTGCTGAAGCTTGGCCTAGGGTGCCTGAGCAGCTATGGAAGGAAGCCCGTATGGAGGCCCTAAAAGCTATTCGGCAGGATGTGGATATTCATATCCTAGCCTCTGACATAGATTCAAAGGCTGTGAAGATTGCCGAGGACAATGCCTATCGCGCAGGGGTGGATGATTGTATCACTTTTAAGGTACAGGATATGGCCAAAGTGGAGTCCGATGGGAAATATGGCTATATTATTTGCAACCCACCCTATGGAGAGAGACTGGGAGAAAAGAAAGAAGTGGAGCGGCTCTATAAGCGGATGGGGCAGGCTTTTAGCAAATTGGATACTTGGTCTGTGTATGTGATAACCTCTGATGAGCAGTTTGAGGCGCTATATGGAAAAAAAGCCAGCAAGAAGAGAAAATTATATAATGGAAGAATCAAGGTAGATTATTATCAATTCTTTGGACCAAAGCCGCCAAAGGAAATGTTGGGAAAGGGGTAAGGGAAATGCCTGTATTTGAGTATAAGTGTGAAGAATGTGAAAAAATATTTGATGTGCTTGTGAAAACCAGTGACAGGGATCAAGGACAAAAATGTCCCCATTGTCAGAGCGAAAAAGTAAAGAAACTCTTTTCAACCTTTGGTATAGGGCGTAATTCTACCAGCAGACCTTGTGGTGTACCAAACACTACTCCTTGTGGTGGGGGCTGTGGCTGTGGAATGTAGGAAGTTTTTGAGAAAGGTTGAAATAAACAATGGCTGTCGTATCTACGGCAGCCATTGCTGTATAAAAGGAGGGAAATTTTATTTTAATTGAAGAGATACCCGGCCTTCCGCCACAAGGTGGTGAATAATTTTGATAGACAAACCTAATTGTGTCTGAATTTCTATGGTTGTGGCGCCAGGAAATTCTTCAAGATAATCTTTGATCTTCATATATGCATCCTGCATAATTTCTTCACATTTTTCACAATAACCGAAGATGGATGCATTACGGATCAGACCCTTGCACCTTTTACAGGTTTTTGAAGCATAGAAATCTGTATTTTGCTCCCTGTAAACCATGGCTAGTCCTCCTATTCGATAGTAGCATCACATATAAGTACATACGAGAAAAGAAAAAAGTTTGAGTACCTTAAATATTATTTTATTTTGATTTGATAAATATTGAAATAGTGAGAAAGTACTACTTATGTTAAGAAAGGATGTAAGAATCGAAAAAAGAACTTGGGAAGGATTGAATTACAGTTGTATTTGGTCTAAAATATGGGTATGAATAATAAAAATATTTTTAATATTTCATGATTGTTAGGAGGAGATAGGATGTTTAAGCTGATACCAGAGAAAACAGCTTTATTGGTCATCGATGTGCAGTGGGATTTTTGGAAATATAAGCTTCCACAAGTACCTCCCCCAACCTTGTTATCCAATATTAAAGATTTGATCCAGTTCTGTAGAACAAAAAACGCGAAGGTCGTTTATGTGAAGCATATCACCCATAATAAAAATAGTGATTTCTTCCAAGAGGGAACGGAAGGCGCAGAAATTATGGAAGAAATCAAGCCTATGCCAGAGGATCACATTGTGATCAAGCATACACCAGGGGCCTTTTTCAATAGCGACCTCGATGGATATCTTCGGGAAAGCGGTATAGAAAATCTGGTGATTACCGGGATGCAAACCGATCACTGCTGTGATACCACCACCCGAGAGGCCCACGCCCTAGGGTATAGAAATTATTTTATTATGGATGGTACAGCTACCTTTGATATGATAGGAAAGGATGGAGAATGGATTCCCAGGGAAGAAGTGCAGAGAGTAGAAGCGGCCATTCTATCCAATGGTTTTGCTACTTGCTTAACGAAGGAAGAGTTTAAGAAATTGTTTTAAATCAGATACACCCCTACGGATAGCGATAGATGGAAGGAAACGCTAACCTGAGGATAAAGAAAAGAAATGAATGACCATATTAAAATGTAGGGGGTTGGAGAGAATGAAGAGATTTATGGAAAATATACCGATGAATACAATGCTTATAGGTGCGTTCATCGGCTTCTTTTTTGCTTTGTTAACCAATGCGATGGTTTACTTTTTTCTATTCTCAGGATTGGCCTTTGCCATAGGAAAGGAACTGGAAAGGCGAATAAATCCTTCTTCTGAAGAAGTAAAATCAAAAAACGATATAAAATAGGGAATACTTACTAAAAAGCCGTAAGAGGAAGGAGCAGTACAAGAACCCATGAGAAATGTGAAATTGATCATAGAATATGATGGAACAAAATACAATGGATGGCAAAGGCTAGGGAATACAGACAATACCATACAGGCGAAGCTTGAAGGGGTATTGAGTAAGATGACAGGGGAAAATATCGAGATCATAGGCTCAGGGCGAACCGATGCAGGTGTCCATGCCTATCATCAGATTGCCAATTTTAAAACCCACAGCATGATGTCTGTCTATGAAATGAGGGATTACTGTAACCAATACCTTCCCCAAGATATTGTAGTAAAGGAAGCGGTGGAAGTAGAAGAACGGTTTCATGCCAGATACAATGCCACAAGTAAGAAATACCTGTATCGCATATGGACGGGAAGAATCCCCACAGTTTTCCACAGGAAATATACCTACTATATTCCCCAACGGTTAAATGTTGAGGCTATGAGGAAGGCAGCCAGCTATCTTATTGGAGAACACGATTTTCAGGCTTTTTCCTCCGTGAAATCGAAAAAGAAATCCACAGTAAGGAAGATCTATGCCATAGATATCCACAAAGAGGATAGTGAACTGAATATTCTATTTCACGGAAATGGATTTTTACATAACATGGTGCGGATCATAGCGGGAACATTGATTGAGGTTGGATTAGGAAAAATGAAAGCAGAGGAGATTCCAGAGATTCTGGAAGGAAAAATCAGAGCCCAGGCTGGGATAACAGCACCTGCCCAAGGATTATTTTTATATGAAGTACATTATGGTGAATAAGGGGGTTGTAAAGACGATGAAGCGAAAGGTATTGAAGCTAAAAAATGGGCAGAGCATGATTCTGCGAGAAGCTGTGCCAGAGGATGCCGAGGCGATGATCACCTTTGTGAATCAAGTAGCAGGAGAAAGTGACAACCTTACCTTTGGCCCAGGAGAATTTGCTGTTACCTTGGATCAAGAGAAAAGTATTTTAGCAGAGTTTCAACAGGGATTGAATCAACTGTTTTTGATAGGGGAAATCGATGGAGAGATCGTGGGCAATCTTACCTTTAGGGGTGGACATAGACCAAGGGTAGCCCATGTAGGTGAATTTGGGATTTCTGTATTGAAAAAATACTGGGGATTAGGAATCGGAAAATATCTGCTGGAATATCTGATTGATTGGGCGAGGGAAGTAGGTTTTATCTATAAGATTAATCTGCGGGTTAAGGAAGATAATGAAGGGGCGATTCAGCTCTATCGAAAAATGGGCTTTCGAGAAGAGGGAAGACTTACTCGAGATTTCTGCATCGACGGAAGGTATTATGATTCCATTGCCATGGGTCTACAGATCGATCCTGAAGAAAATAAATAAAAAAGATTTGGAACTCACTGAGTTCCAAATCTTTTTTTATGGTTTTATGCGTTTGCTGAAGCTTCTCCGCCTAACATTACAGCTAGGTCTGCCTTTGCATCACCGCTGATTAATTGAAGATTGAAGTTATCTTGTAATACCTTTAATACACCAGGTGTAATAAATTTTGGTGCGCTTGGTCCAACATATATGTTCTTTACACCTAAGCTGAATAGACCAAGTAGGATAGCAACGGCTTTTTGCTCGAACCATGATAATACGATGGATAATGGCAGATCGTTTACGCCGCATCCAAATGCATCAGCCAATGCCAAGGCGATTTTTACAGCAGAACCGGAGTTGTTGCACTGACCTAAGTCAATGTATCTTGGGATCTCTGTTCCTGGAACAGTTCCCATTTCTAAATCATTAAATCTGAACTTACCGCAAGAAGTTGTTAACAATACTGCTTCTGGTGGCAATGCTTGCACGAATTCTCTATAATAGTCTCTTCCTTTTGTTGGGGCATCACAGCCTGCAACCACGAAGAAACGCTTAATCTTTCCTGCTTTTACTGCATCAATGATTTCAGGTGCAATACTTAATACTGTATTGTGATGGAAACCTGTTGTCAACGTCTTGTCTGATTGAACGTTTGCTGGTTTTAGGGAAAGAGCTTTGTTGATTAGTGCTGAGAAATCATCATTAACGATTTTTTGTACACCTTCTAATCCAGCCGTACCATAAGTCCACATTTTATCAGAGTAGTTTCCTTTGATAGGCATTAAGCAGTTTGTTGTACCAAGGATAGCCCCAGGGAACTCTTCAAATAATTTTCTTTGATCAAACCATGCTTTACCTACGTTACCCTTTAAGTGAGCGTATTTCTTTAACTCTGGATAGCCATGGGCTGGAAGCATTTCGGAGTGAGTATAGATGTTGATGTTTTTACCTTCAGTTTGCTTTAATAATTCTTCTAAAGCATATAAATTGTGTCCTGTTACGAGGATACAATGTCCTTCAATTTTATCTTGAGAAACCTTTACTGGTTGTGGAATACCTAATTTAGATGTATGAGCACGGTCTAATAGATCCATTACCTTTACAGTCGCTTGACCAACCTTCATGGCCATACCGATGTGTTCATTTAAGTTAAAGTTAGAGTTTGTTAAAGTTGTATATAATGCTTCATGCATGATTGCATCTACTTCTGGATCTACAGCACCTAATTCTCTGGCATGGGTTGCATAGGCAGCTACACCCTTAAGACCTAAGATCATTGTATCTTGTAAGCTGGAGATATCAGGATTCTTTCCACATACCCCAAATTTTGTACACCCTGTTTCTGGTGTCTGCTCACATTGGTAACAGAACATTGGATTTGGTTCACTTTTTTCAACTTTCTCAGCTTTTTTGAAAAACATTTGTAATCCTCCTTATTAAATATATTTTCATATGAGTAGGGAAGCTCCCTAGCAATTCATAAGTATAGTATTATAATAACGAATTCTACGGGAGCAATCTGTGACATGTGTCACAGGATTATGTGATGATTGTCAAGAAAATGACCAGGACATGGATGCAATGCCTTGATAAAAGCTGCAAAGAACAAGGTGAAAATGAATTTGATGTGGATATCCATAAATTATTTAGGAAGATAGTCCCAGATGAATGAAAACATGGAGATATCAATGGAAACAGAGAAACAAAAAAGGGAAATGTCGAATTGTGACAAAATATATCGACGAAAATATAAAGGATTTTCTTAGTTTATGTCAAAAAAAATAAAACCGTGGAAAACAATGTAAAATAAAATCGATAAAGGCAAACTTGTCGAAAGGCAAGGACGCAAAGCTACGGGTCTAAAGCATTTGCCATGATCGCCGAGCTGCCGGTGAATGAGCCTAGGATATCTCTATGCCCTTTTTCGGCATGGAGTTTTTTTATTTTGCTGCAATTGTTTTTCTTTATAAATGCCCATCGTGCAAATCCATCCTATCTTTTCAACAGGAAATGGACTCATTTCCCCCAAAAATCTATTCATGTGTACATGAAAAATGAATCAGAAAGGAGTAATACAATGTTAAGAAAAAGAAGCGCATTGGTTCTAATCTTGGCTTGGATTCTTATGCTCACCAGCATAAATATTGCTTGGGGTGCCAGTGAAGGAATCCAACCGCAAGGGACCATACAAGTAGATGGAAATCATGTGGTATGGATGTCCTATGATAGTGGTAACTGGGACGTTTACCATTTAAATCTGACAGGAGGCAGTGTTGAACAAATTACCACAGATTTCAATACCCAGGGGTATTCTGATGTCTGGGAGAACTACATCGTATGGCAGGATAATCGAGATCATCTGATTGATGGAACAGGATATTTTGATATTTATCTCTATGATATGACTACAGGCATAGAAAAAAAGATATCCAATGTGGAAGGAAACCATCAGACCCCTGTCATTGCAAAAAATAAGGTAGTATGGGTAGACCACCAAGGTGGAAGAAAGGATGTCATGCTTTATGATTTAAAGAATGATATTTTAAAGAGGGTATCCTCTGATGGGGCGCAGGCTTTTGGGGTTGCATTTGATGGAGATATCATTGCATGGATGGATTCTCGGAGAGGAGACTTTGATATCTACATGTATTCTCTGGCAGTAGGAAAGGAAGAACGAATCACCTATGGTCTAGGGGATGAGTTGGATCCATTGGTGAATAGTGGGAAAATCATTTGGATGGAAGCCTATGATGGGTACAGCCACGGGCATATGTATGATACCCAAAGGGCTCGTGAGAGAAAACTAACTGTAGGACCAGAAAATCACCGACCCATTGCTTTTTCTGGAGATGCACTATTAATTATTGAAAATGATAAATTAATCCTCAATGATGTAAACAGCATTACGGATCAGGCGATCAAATCCCCTTTTAGTACCCTACCGAAGCAAGCTTTCTTAATAGGAGATAGGGTGGTTTGGTACGATGGTAAAAACATCATTGAAGAATCGATACAGACAGCGTTGGATCGAGCACAAAAAACAACCAATACGCCACTGCCTAAACCGCGTTCTTCAGACTCTAGAGAATATACGGTGAAGGTGCAAGAAAACAAAATACTTGTAAAAGCAAATGAAGACACGGTTGTATCCTCCAAGGATGGAAGGATGACATTAAAAGTGACGAAAGGAAGTTTTGAAAAGGATGTCTATATGATCCTTAATCAGCAAACTCCTTCCGCAAAAGATTCATATATCGCCCTTACCCCAGTCTATACTTGGGAGATCGAAGGAAACCTAAAGCCGATTTATCCTATGGAGCTGACCTTAAGCTATGACAAGATCAATCTACAGGGGATGGATAAGAAAGTATGTATCTACAATGTAGATGCAGATGGTACATTAAGACCTACGAATGCAGCACGAGATAATACCACGAAACAATTGGTTACACAAGTAGTGGATAATGGGAATGCTGCCCTTATGATGTACAACAAACAGTTTAAGGACATGAACAGCCATTGGGCCCGTGAGATCGTAGATGTAATCGCGGCCAGATATATCATCAGCGGATATGAGGATGAAACCTTTAGACCTGATAAACCAATGACCAGGGCAGAGTTCGTAACCGTCATCATGAAGAGCATGGGAGATAGGGAAATAAACCAAAACCTTTCAGAAGAAAAAATATTTACAGATGTAGAAGAAAACTTCTGGGCGAAGGAGTTTGTCTATGCTGCCCATCAGAAGGGCTGGGTATCCGGTTATGATGGTAAATTCAATCCAAATCAACCAATCACCCGGGAACAGATGGTTACCATCTTGATGAAGGTTCTAGCAGATACAAACAGGGAATTAAACATTGTAAACGACATAGAACTAAGCAGTTTTAAAGACCATCAGAAGATTAGCCAGTGGGCGATAGGTTCTATGGAAAAGGCTGTAAAATATGGCATCATCAAAGGCTATAACAATGAGCTGACACCAGAGAAAAATGCTACGAGAGCTGAAGCGGCAGCTATGCTGTATCAATTTTTAGAAAAACTAAATCAATTATAGATATTTTGTAAGACTTAAGAGAAAGTGAGGCGAAGTGAATGAATAAGAACTGGCAGAAGTATGTTTCTTTTCTATTGGTATTTGCCATCATGTTTACCATAGTTTTACCGATAGAGACTTTTGCTGATGAAAATCAAACGCAGACGAAGTTCACCAAAGCACAGCCTGCTGTTATCAATCCTTATAAGGGAGAGGCAACAAAAATACTGTGGAATTTTCAGTACCAGCAAACGGCATCTGTGAAGATTTATAGAAGCGATGATACAGATAAGAAGGATCCTATTAAGACGATACATGAGGCAAAAGTTTATCCAGGTGAATTTGTAACGAATATGGAGACCTGGGATGGAACGGATGATGCAGGAAATGTCGTTCCAAACGGTACATATTTGGTGTATATTCTCCCTCAAGGAGAATGGAATATGTATCCTTCTGAAACAAAGGTGATGATTTTAGATAAACCTTCAAAAGATATCGCCTTAGCACCTAGCGTAGAAGGAGAACCCTTCCTGCTTTATGGTTCAGCTGAAGAGAATGAGACCGGCGAGGAAGAGTATACGGACAGCGTAGAAGTATTCATGGATGGAGCCAGCATTGGAAATGCAAATGTCGTTGGAGGAATGTGGTCTATGGATATCACATTGCCAGCATATAAAAAGGTCAAAATAACAGCAGTAAAGACCAATAAGGTTCCAGAAACAATAACAGATGAAAATGGCAGCCATATCGAATGGGAATCAGAAGAGATCGACTTAGGGCCAATCAGTGTGCTAAAGCACATTGTAAGACCCCAAGATAGCCTTGCGCTTATGGCAGGATACTATTATGGAAATAGTGACAAACATATAGATATTATGAAAGATAATGAGCTTATTGCGCCATATATTGTATACCTTGACAATGAACTTCTTGTCTTTGATCCTGTAATTGATGGGGAACCACCAAAGTCAAAATCTGATGAGTATAAAGACGTAGAATTTCTGTGTGGGACCGTAAATCTTATCACTGGAGAGACAACACCCGATCCAGTCAATATTGCAACAGGTAATTTCATCTACAGTCATGAGGATATTAGAATAGATGGAGGCTTCCCTGTTTCCTTTAGCCGATTCTATAATTCAAGAGATCTATATAATGGTGATTTGGGAATGAATTGGCACCATAACTTTGAATATAGACTCCAGGTGATGAAGGACGAATCCATTGAAATCATAGCTTATGATGGGAAAAGAGAAATATATAAACTATTAAATAGTAGAACCTATGAACCACCCGTTGGAATCCATAATGAACTTGCTAAAAACAGTGATCGAACATATACATTGACCATGGAAAACAAATGGAAGTATCACTTCAATGAAAGAGGGCAGCTAACTTCTATTGTTGATAACAATGGCAATAAAACCTCGCTGACCTATAAGAATATGCGTATCCGAGAGATTAGAAATGATAGCGGCTATTTAGTCCTTCAGTATTATAGAGATGGACGTATCGAGATGATATCCGATCAAACGGGACGGTATGTGTCATATACTTATGATGGAGACGAACTAGCTTCCTATAGAGACCCTGAAGGAAATGTTATCGAATATAGATATGGTAATAAGCATCAACTAACGCAAGTGATAAGTCCTTTAAAAGATGGCAGCGTACGTAATATTTACGATGATAAAGGAAGAGTAATCGAACAGACCTTCCCTGATAATAACAAAATGTATTTTGACTATGACGACGTGAATAGAACGACTACGGTGACGGAACGGGATGGCAGTAAAGTCGTCTATAAGTTTGATGAAAGATATCGAATAACTGAAAAGATTTTTTCTGATGGTATGGAGAAAAAAACCTTTAATGACAAGGATGAGATGACCTCCTATACTGATAAAAAGGGTAATACTTATACTTACGAATACGATGATCAGGGCAATGTCACTCTAGTAAAAGATCCATTAGGCTATATTACAAGATATACCTACGATCATAACAACAAAGTAACTTCTATCACACAGCCAGATGGTAAGGTACATAGCTTCACCTATGACAATAATGGAAATCTATTAACAAGTACGGACCCAATGAATAGAACGATAGAGTATAGAGACTATCAAAAGGGACTTCCAAGGAAAATGGTGCAGCCTGACGGCAGTCAAGTGGAAATGCGTTATGACAGTAAGGGAAATATTTATGAAATGGTAGATCCCCTTGGACATGTGACGAAATTTGAATATGATGAATTAAACCGTGTAAAAGCAATTATTGAACCTGAAGGAAATCGAACAAGTCTTGAATATACAAAGACAGGAGAAATCAAAAAAGTAACGGATGCTGAGAACAACAGCGCATCTTATCTCTATACAGCCAATGGAAAATTGAAAGAAGTAAAGGATCAAAATGGAAATATCACAAAATACGAATATGATCAAGCTGACCAGCTTATCAAGGTAACGGATCCACTAAATAGCATTACAGAATATCAATATGATAAGCGAGGAAATGTAGAGAAGATCATAGATGCCAATGGTGGTATAACCATCTATGGTTATGATGATCAAGACAGATTGATTTCTGCTAAGGATCCTGAGAATTATGTTTATGAGTATCAATACGACCCAAATGGAAACATGATCAAAACCATTGATCCGAAGAAGAATGAAATAAACTTTGAATATGACGCTTTAAATCGCTTGGAAAAAGCGAAGGATGCAAACCAAGCAGAAACCAAGTATGAATATGATTCTGTAGGAAGAATCAAAAAACTTACCAATGCTTTAAACAATACCATTGAATATGACTATTACGATGATGGTAAGGTAAAGACCGTAAAGGACGAGATGAATAACATCACCTCTTTTACATATAACAAGCTAGGGCTAGTAGAAACTGTAACTGACGCCAAGGGAGCTATCATGAAATATGAATACAATTCTCTAGGAAAGATGACAAAAATGATAGATCCAGAAGGGGCAGTAACAGAGTGGAAGTATGATAGAAATGGTAATGTAAAGACAACTATTGATGCATTAGGAAATGAAACACACTATGCCTATGACCGCTTAAATCGTGTAAAAACCATTATCGACGCCCTCGGTCATAGGAAATCCTTTGAATATACAAAAATGGGCCAAGTATCAGCTACAATCGATGAAAACGGAAATAGAACGGAATACAAATATGATGCCCAAGGAAATCTTATAGAAGTCATTGATGCTAAGGGCCACAGTACAAAGTATGTATACGATAAATTAGGAAACCTCACAGAAATACATCAACGTAGAAGCCTAGATAGACAAGACATAGCAGATTTTACACAGATGACGTTCCTTTCTGTGCCTGAAAACCAAACAGTAGCAGATGGTGTTTATACAGATACTGGAAGTGAGCAAGAACAGACAGTAGTGGAAAGTGTATATGGATCAGATGATATACCGCTGCTTACCCAGCTTGAAAACGGTGAAGCTACGGTGGCAGGAGCAGTATATACTCAAATGCTATCACCTTTTACAGATCTACAATCTACCTTCTTTAGCTATGATAAAAGAGGACTTATGACAAAGGCTAGAGATGCTGCAGGGAAGGTGACCATATATGAATATGATGCCAATGGAAACCTGATTTCTCAAAAAGACAGGGATGGCTATACCACAACCTATGACTATGATCCAAATAATTTACTAAAGAAAATTAACTACAACAATGAAAAACAAGTGGAATTTAAGTACAACCCACTGGGACAAATGACAGAGATGAAGGATTGGCTAGGGACAACCAAGCTGGACCTAGACCCATTGGGAAGAATCCTAAAAGTAACGGATTTTGACAATCGCATCACAGAATACAGCTGGAGTCCTACGGGAGAGAAAAAGTCCATCACCTATGCCGATGGCAGCCAAGTATCTTACGGATATGACCTGGCGGAAAGATTAACCTCCGTAAAAGATCATTTCGGCAAATTAACCAGGTATCAATACGATCCGTTGGGGAATGTGGTAGAAAAAATACTTCCTAATGGCTCAAAAACCCAATATGAGTATGATGCCGTATCACAGATTACAGAATTACAAGAACTGAGTCCAACAGGAAAGATTACTGATCGATATAAATACTACTATGATCCCGCAGGAAACAAAATCAAGATATCTAAAGAAAGAAATGATCTAGATATCGAAGTAGTGGCTGGTGAAGAGTGGGAAGAGACAACCTATAAATATGACCCGCTCAACCAACTGACAGAAGTCATGGAAAATAACCAGGAAAACAGAAAATACTTCTATGATACGTTAGGTAACAGAGTAAGAATGGAAGAATGGATAGGAAATGAAGTCAAGGAGGCTATCAGCTACCAATACGATGAACTGAATAGACTCATCGCTACCTATGACGATATCATCACAGACCAAGAAGAAGATGGAGAAAAAATCTACGAATACGACAACCGTGGCAACTTGATTAAACTAAGAACAGAAGGTAGAATATTTAATAAGTATGACTATGATGCAACAAACAAACTGGTCAAAGTGACCAACAAGCATAACGATATCACCAAATATACCTACGATGGATTTGGCAACAGAATAAAAACCATTACCCAGTTAGACCATTCTGGTGGAGACAATCGACCACTGCCGCCGGGTCAAGGTGGGGACAACCCTGGAAACCATTATGGAAACGATGGAGACAATCCAGGAAACCATTATGGAAATGACAATAACCATGGAAACCCAAAGCCAGGTTGGGGACACCAAAACAAACGAGACTACATGGAACAAAACTTTGTGGTAGACATCACATCCCCATACAACAACGTACTGATGATCTACGGAGACCACTATCAGATCCAGCGCTATACCTATGGATTAGATAGACTCAGTATGGATATGTGGATGATAGAGGATCATGACAATGGCTGGATACCAAGGGGATTGGAAACAAATCTTTCGGGAACACCAGAAAGAGTATATTACCTACAGGATGAACTGGGAAGTACCACAAAACTCATCGGAGAAGATGGAAAAACATCCGCTCATTACAACTACGATGAATTTGGTAGACCTCTATCCTTTAGAAAGTTCGACCAAAATTGGTCAGGCCCAGACAATACCTTCGGCTATACAGGCTACCAGTATGATGCAGCAGCAGAAATGTGGTATGCTCAAGCAAGATACTATGAACCAAAAATAGGACGGTTTATATCAGAAGACCCATGGAGTGGTACACAAGTTCAACCGAATACAATGAATCCTTATCCATATGTGTTAAATAATCCTCTGAAGTATGTGGATCCATTGGGATTGGCTCCAAAAAAATGGAATGGTTGTGAAGAGATAATCGTAGCATCTGGACAAGAAGGTGATGTGGGTAGATTTAAATATAACTTCATTGAGACAGCCATAAAGCAGATAAATGACTATAAGAGATTGAATCCAAAACAGCTTATAACATGGATGATTGATAAGGGAAGTTATTCAGCAACAGACATAAAGAACTTTGAAAATACTGCTAATAGCCTTAATGTATCAATTGTTTTCGTAAACAGTAAGCAGGAATTTGTGAACTATATTAATACTGGTAGTGTCAAAGGTAATGCTAGTAGGTCAATGACTATTTCAAACTTTACGTTATTTGGGCATGGGCATCCTGGTGAACTGAATTTTGGCTCAAACTATGATATAAAAATATCAGATTTATCCTCAATAAATAATAGTGCGTTTAATAAAACAAATTCAACCTTCTATTCTTGTAATGCTGGAACTGGAGGCGATAGTAGCTTTGCACAAGCTTGGGCAAATTTGACTGGAGGAAATGTCAAAGCAATGGTGCTTAAAACAGATTATGATTTCATTGCATATACTAAAGAGCAACATGAGATTATAAAAAATAGGTCATTTATACAGAGAGGTCGGTATAAAGTATTTGGAGAGCCTGACCCAGACATAGCTAAAATAAAGGAAGACAGAAAAGCAACTGGATATAGACAAGAGGGTTCACTCCGTTTTCCTGTTGAAGGTAAAGAAGCATATTGGAAGTATTTTATAGCTAAATAAATATGAGAGGTGGAGAAACGTGAGGAGGAGGAAGGTTGTTATGATCATTCTAGTTATTATAGCTTTTATGATCCTGCTTGACTTTATACCTGTAAAGACAGCGGTTAACATAGAAAAAGGTGATTTGAAGAAATTATTGGACATTAAAGGATCAAAGGAACTATATATTTGTAGATATACACAGGTAACAGGATCGATTTGGTTGGCTATTGGAGATGAAAATGGAGTAAGGGATTTAATTCCTAAAACAGCCATTTATCTATCAGAGCCACTTCGTGGTAAAGATCCTCTTAAAAGTTTAAATAGAAGTTTCATACCCTATTACACAGGAAACGAATATGTATTTATTGGAAATACGGAGCAAACAGAAAAGACTGGAGATCTGATTGTAGATGGGGTTCAAGAATTAATGCTAGATTTTAAAGTAGATGAATGGAGGATAGTTTATCCAATTAGACGAGATTCTTTAAGAGATATGTATGCACCTAAGTCCTACCTAACTATCTATGACTTCATAAAGTTACCGTGGTAG
Source organism: Anaerosolibacter carboniphilus (assembly GCF_014205875.1). GTDB lineage: Bacteria > Bacillota > Clostridia > Peptostreptococcales > Thermotaleaceae > Anaerosolibacter > Anaerosolibacter carboniphilus. The sequence continues at coordinate 69,622 of NZ_JACHEN010000021.1, read as the reverse complement.
GAGAGTAAGAGCGTAATAAAATAAGACTCTTGCAATCAACTCTAATATCAAACCGTACCACCCTCCATATTAGAGGTATGCAGGAGAAACGACACTAAGATATTTTGATATGCTGTATCTCTAGACAGAATTGTTACTATGAGAATCTAATACAGAGCCTTATGTATAGGGGAATATACTCTATATATAAGGCTTTTTTCTTTAGTTTGATTCCCTACCAGCCCCCACCCCCCGCCATAAAAGCCATAGGCAAAAGGATAGAAGAAGGATTTGATGGTAGGCGTGTTGAAACAGATATTGATATAAAAAAACTTGAAGTAAAGGCGGAGCCTGCAGGAGTTTTTGTAATGTAGATTTGAGATAGAACGGTCATCTTTACAACCTAGGGGACGAGTGAAGGTAAAGTAGAAAATCCGATTAAACGATATGTACAAATGCTGTAGATAAATATAACAAATTTGCTAGTGCAGATGGTAGTATTTTCCTTGAAATACCTTCGGTATCTGCAGCGGGCGGTGGCGTAGATTTTATCGGATCTACAGGTTCTGCCCAGTTGGTTTTTGATACACAAGGTAACGTAGGGATAGCAGTTACTGGAGGTTTCAAAGGAAAAAGCGATATTGAAGGAGGACTATCAGTAAATGCTACTGTTTCATATAATATGGAAAGTGTAGATGATATGAATGGAACATCTGCCTTTTTGGAGGGGGGGCAGACTTTGGGGAAGGGCTTGCGATATCGGCTGATTACTCACATTCTGTTGGACACACTGATGATAATAGGACAGTAACGGCTAGCACTATAAGTGTTGGTGGAAACGTGTCTTTTGTCCCTGCAGAAATAAATACAGGAGTTACTACAACAAAAGTATTTAAAATTAATATTTTTGATGCAGTATATAATGCTTATAAAGCTCTAAAGTAAATTGCTTATAGATTGGATGAGGGGGGGATTAGTTTGAAGAGGAGTAATTTCACGATTATACATATCGTATATTCTTCATTGTTACTATGCATTTTACTTATTAGTGATAATGGAAGTACGAATATTATTAAGAATATAGGATTAGTCGGCGGATTGTTTTTGTTAAGTATGATACTAAAAAACACATTACCTACAATGATACTATACTATATTAAATTTGATAAAAGAGCTAATATACTTTTAATGCGACAGGGGGACGGTTCTTCTCTGTCGCATTTTTCTTTCTATAGGAATGGTATGGTATAATAAGGGAAAAAAGAAATCAAAGAATTAACGAAAAGCTTGGTGCAAGAAATATTGTACATATCATATATCAGGAATCAGTAAGGATATAATTTTTAGGGTTTAGTTGAAATCAATAAGAATAAAATGCGACAATCGAAAACCGTCCCCTTGTTGCGCCCTTGTTGCAAATATGAAAATGTGGAGGAGTAGTTACTTATGAAAATGTACAAATGTCCACATTGCGGTAAAGATTCTATAAGTATTATTAAAAAAGCTATGCTCGATGTTAGGTACAAATCAAAATGCAGTAATTGTGGAGAAAAATATGGTCCTCCCAGTTATACATCTTTAATAGACATATTGTATGCCATTACTTACTATTTTGTACTAACAGCAAGCTTTGAAATATTGATAAAAACAATGATAGTTATTTTAATTTTGTTAATGCATTTCACAATTAATATACTCTTTATACCAGTTATGAAGAAGTAGGCAATCATATTTACTGGAAAAATTTTTAAGAAAGATAAATACGGGAAGTGGAGATAAATGAGGGGGAGAAAAGTAGTTATAATTATTTTAAGCATTATTACCTTTATTATTTTACTTGACTTTATACCTGTTAAGATGGCGATTAATACAAAAAAAGATGAATTGAAAAAAATGTTGAAAGGTAGAGAAACAAAGCAGCTATATATTTGTAGATATACTCAGGTAACTGGCTCTATTTGGTTGGCCATTGGTGACGAAAATGGAGTAAGAGATTTAATAACAGGTGGCTCTATTTATTTGGCAGAGCCGCTTAGTGGAAAAGATCCTCTAAAAAGCCTAAATAAAAGTTTTGTACCATATTACACACGAAATAAGTATGTTTTTATTGGGGAAGAAGGAAATGTACTAAATGAAGCTGGAGATTTGATGATAGATTTTAAAGTAGATGAGTGGAGAATAGTATCACCAATCAGACGAGACTCATTTAGAGATATATATGCCCCAAAGTCTTATCTAACAATATATGATTTTATCAAATTTAAGTGATTTTGATTTAGCACACACAAGAGTGGTTATCTAAATGATAACCGTCAGGCTGTAGAAAAAGTCAAAGGAATTCCTTAAATCAAAAAGGAGTTCCTTTTTTTATGCCGAAATATATATTGAGGTGATAAGTATGCTAACAAAACGAAATCACGAAACTGATCAAAAGAGAAATGAAGTTGCTTTTATGTATGTATGTAGCCGCATATATTAAATATTTCCAAGATACATGGCAGGATGAATTGCCATCAATCGCAAATCGGCCAGATATTTTAGGAACACTATATAACATAGGTCATGAAATAACGAAACCTAACTCAAATCCTAAACCTAATTCATTTGGAGAACACGTGAAAAATAACTATGATACTATGGGAGATTTGCTTGGACTAGACTAATTATGTATTTCCATTAAAGGTCTATTAGTATTAGACGTTTTACTAGAAAAATGGAAGAGGTAATATAAATATGAAAAAATTTAGAGAAACGCTTATTGTGATAGCTATTTGTACTTTAATTTTCCTGATCGTTCCCTATATAAGAGTTGAAATTCTGACTTGGCAACATGGATCAGAATTCGCAACCCTTTACAGATTGACTAATATGATTGACGGAATAGACTACTTCAAAGTCATGGACTATTCGGATACATCTGCTCGCGTTTATTATGTGGGAAATAATCGAGTTACTGGTAGTTTGCTTAGATTTATTCGAAAAGATGGGCAGTGGGTGCTAGAAAGGTGGGACACAGTATGGTCCAGAACAGGAAGTGCAGATGATTTCATATGGCCCTATTACAGATAATAAATGCGACAGGATGCCGTAGGCAATAGATAAGAATGCGACAAAGGAACGGTTCTACCTTGTCGCATTTTTCTTTTTATAGAGGAATCATGGTATAATAAGGGAAAAAGAGAAATAAAAGATCAACGAAAAGCTCACTAAAAGCAATATTATACATATCAGGAATCAGTAAGGATATATTTTTTAGAGATTAATCAGAATCAATAAGAATAAAATGCGACAATCGAGAACCGTCCCCCTGCCGCATTATGACATGTGTTGCAGGGTTATATGATAATTAACGAAAAATAGGAAAAGAATAACTCAGAAGACAATTCAGAAACTTAATCCTAAAGTCCTACAAATGAATATAGTGATTCTCTGGTACAATAGTTAAGCAGATACAATATCTTCCATGTATCTTGATTAGGAGTTATTGAACTTTTATACTGGAGAGGAGGCTGGTAAGGTCTTAGGGACACTTACCGAACGAAAGATGAAGCATGAGAGTAGATCCAGGTTAGGAAGGCGTTTATTTTGTATATGGATGATGGTATTTATAGGATTTATCGGCAATGTACATTATGTGAAGGCAGATAGTCTAAATTCAATAACATTACAGCTTGATAGTCCCTATATCACTGTGAATGGTGTTCAAAAAGAGATCGTGCCTGGTAAGCAAGTAAAACCCGTTGTTTATTATGGAAGAACACTAATTCCAATTAAACCAGTAATAGAGGGTTTAGGTGGAACTGTATCTTGGGATGGGAAAGAGCAGAGAATTACAATCACCCATAAAGAGAATACGGTGATCCTTTGGATAGGAAAGAAAGAAGCCCAGATAAATAAGTACAAAAAAGAATTGGAGATTGAACCGCGTATTATTGATGGCTATACAATGGTACCTTTTAGGTTTGTGGCAGAAAACCTGCGATGTTCTGTGGGGTGGAACGAAAAAGCAAAAACCATTATTATTAGAGAATTGCCTCCAAGACAAGATGCTAATGCTATATCTCTTGAAAAAGAGAAGATTGCTACGATAGAAAAACTGTTTGAAGAAGCGGAAAAGTTAAAAGGGCAAGCTGAACAGGAAAAATATAAGGAAATTATTCAAATCAGTGATGAAGTACTTAAAACAAATATAAAAGATACCTTCCTATGGCAAATACAATATTATAAAGGTAGAGCCCTTAGTGAGCTAGGGATGAATGCGGAAGCTATGCAATCTATGAAAAGTGCCCTCGAGATACGGCAAGCTCAAGTAGACTCAGAAAGCAAACTGTATGATGAAAAATTAGCTGGGCTATATTATTACTATGGTAGGTTATTGATGATAGAAGGAAAGAAATCAGATGCCTTAGAAAATATACGACTGGCATTTAAATCTCAAGGTGGAAGGTCTTATGTAAATAAGTTCAGAACAGATCCTGTTTTCACAGCCATCAAAAATACAGATGATTACTACAACCTCACAGGGGTTAGATTGGTAATTGATGATAACCAATCAATGACGAAGGTTACACTGAAGGATGGAACTGCTCTAGCTTCCTATATGGAAGTAGGAGAATCGTTAGGCGCCTTTGTAAAATTTGATGAATTCACGCAAACTATTACCATGACAAAACTAGGGAAAAAAATTGAATTGAGAGTAGATAGCAAAACAGCTAAAGTAGATGGAGAAGAGGTACGTTTGAAAGCTGCACCCATATTGATTGAAAAATATTACAATGACCCTGTTCTAAAAGCTGATGCCATTCTTATACCCATTGAATTTATAGCAGAGACCCTAGGGCAACAGGTAACATGGAGAGAAGTGGAAGCTTATAAGGATGAAATCTGGCCAGCAATACAAATAAGTGAGCCAAAAAGTAAATACAAATATACTGAAGCCCAGAGAAAATGGGTAGTAGCACCAAGTGCCAATCAATACTATGTTAATTATAGTATTTATGATGCTACAGGGGAGCATGTTCGTTTTAGACCTCATGTAATTACTCTGAGACATGCGTTGGAAGGATTCGGTATTTATAGTCGAGATGACTATTTTGAAGCTTTAGATAGCTTTAAGAATCAAGGAGATGATCAAGCATATCGAGCGCTAGAAAAAGAATTAAGGGGAAAGGACGTACAACAACTAAAAAAGGTTTTTGAGAAGAAAGATCCAGAGGTATTGCGGGTATTAACATTCTATGAAAAAAATAGAGAGGCGTTAAAGGATAAAGGCTTGATTGCATGGGATTATTGGCGCATTATCATTATTACACGTTGGAGCTATATAGCGGGATATCTGACCCTTGAAGAGAATTATGATATTTGTATGGACGCGGCCAAGGTACTGCAAAAAACATATTCTTCCTGGGAAGAGCTAGCAGAGCATGAATTACTTGGATTTGAATTTTGGTCTGGACAAGATAGGGAGGACGAGAAAAGTGAAGCGTATCTAATAGATCGATTGAATCAAACGATTCTACGCAATGAGAAAAGTCTTTGGAGAACCGTACCTTGGAACTTAGATCTTGGAAAATAGAAATAAGATAACGAATCAGCTCTTGGATGGCCCAAGAGCTGATTTTGTTAAGAGAAAAGCAAATTTTTTTCACGTATCACTTCTGCAAATGAAACAAGGGGACGTGAGGCCGTAGGCAATGGATAAAAGTATCTAATGCATTAGAAGTTTCGCGGCAGTGACCGTTGAGGAAAGCATGAAAATAGAATCATTACCGACATGGGGACGGTTCTTCTCTGTCGCATTTTTCTTTCTATAGGAATGGTATAATAAGGGAAAATCTATTATCACTAGGATATCTAATTTGAGCAAGGAAACTCGATATTCAGGAATAATTTGCGACGTTTGAGAACCGTCCCCATGTCGCATACACAAATTGGTGGTGGACCTACAGTAGTAACAGTTGGTGATGTTTTTATAGGCTTTGGAGTTACTAGTCTGCGTGATCCTAACAACTATGAAAGAAGTTACGTTGGAACTGCTAGAGACTAGAGAATTTCAGACAAAATTGTGAGTAGTTTTTATGAGGGGGGAGAGATATGAATACCCAATATAGATCATATTTTTTAGTGTATATCATTGTGTTATTAATAGTCTTATCAATACTAGCTATGCCAATACTAGATACTGGAGCTAAAGCAAGAGTTGTTATAGGATATATATTATGGTATATAGTTATATTTTGTATTCAACTTTACAGGGTAGATAGATTTATCCGTAAGTTTTATCCAAATATTTGGGACACTAAGAAAAAATCGATAGTTCACTTTAGTAGTTGGAAATCTACTTTTAGTTCGGAAGACATTTGTGATGATCCACTTTTAGAAATAGTAAAAAGAGACTATAGATATATGAGATGGTTCCATTATTTGCATGTTTTTGGTTTGATGTTAGCGATAATGCTTTTCTAAATTATGTTTATAAGATACATACGGTCAAATATTTTCTCTTTTTAAAGGATTGATACAGCATTTAACATGCATTGATTTTTTGTAATGAATGAGTGTGGCGGAAGATTACTTCGATGAAGTAATTAAAGAAGCTTTAATTCTACAAAGATATCATGCGCTGAAAGCTAATGAAGATTCGCACCACACCTATGGTATGATACACCAAGGGAGAATCAGTCTAAGGAATATAAGCTAAACTGAATATCTAAGTAGTATGATACATCTATTAGACCTTAATGGAGGGTAATATATATATTCTCTTCATTAAGGTTTTTCTTTTAGTGGCTATTTTAAAAATAATCGCACTACCCTCCAATATCAACGGTATGTAGGAGAAAAACACTAAGATATTTTGATACTCTGTAGCTCTAGAATGACATTGTTATTATGAGAATTTAGCACAGAGCCTTATGTACAGGGTAATATACTCTCTATATATAAGGCTTTTTTCTTTAGTCTGATTCTTTCTTTACCCCCCGCCATTTTTGGGCGGGAGGGGGGCGAGATGTCGCATCATGGTGCACTTCAACCGTCCCTCTGTCGCGCTTTATGGAAAGACAGTCTTTTGTGTCTTTTATGGAAAGAATTTATTGGAATGTGACTATAGCACTATATTAACAATTGTTTCTATATTGTAAAATAAAGCATACTACGACTTTTAGGAGGTATGACATTTGAAAAAAATAGCTATCTTATTAACTATCCTTAGTTTAGTCTTGATAATAGGACTAACTCCCATCTATGCAGAAGAACCAATTAAGGTTTCTGTAGACGGGACCATATTGACTTTCGATGTGAATCCTACTGTGGTTGAAAATAGGACACTGGTTCCCCTAAGGGCAATTTTTGAATCTCTAGGTGCAGAAATACAATGGGATAATGCTACAAAAACTGTAACGGGCATCAAAGGGAACAATAAAATCATTCTTCAAATTGGCGATAACTATGCCATGGTAAACGGTGAAAAGAAAGAACTAGAGGTTGCAGGGAAAATTATCGATAACAGAACAATGGTTCCTGCAAGATTCATTGCGGAGAGTTTAGGTGCATCTGTATCTTGGGATGCAGGCAAGAAAATGGTAGTGATAGCAAGTAACAAGGCTGATGAGAATAGTAACACTGTTACTACTGGTGAAATAGACCCTACAGAATCCATTTTAATAGATTTTGCTGAGTATATCTTTCAAATGGAGGAATTAGGATTAGGAGATCTTGAAAATCAAGCTACAGATGCTTATTCTGGTGTAACGAGTGATAGTACCGCAACTGATCAAGATTTTTATGATATATTAACAGCAGAGGTTATTCCAACGTATAAAGAATTCCTTGCTGGATTAGAGAAACTATCTCCAAAAACAAAAGAAATAGATCAACTAAATAAAATATATATTGAAGCCGCTAAAACTAATTTAGAATCCTTTAATCTAATGATTCAAGCCCTTGAGAATAACGATGAGAAATTAATAGAAAAAGCTAATGAAAAAATGGATTCAGCCGCAAAGCTGATTGAGCAATGGGAAGCTGCAACCAATAACTATATAAATGCCATAGAGAATTCGAATTAGTATTATCCAAAAGAAATGACCCCACTTCTTCGGAATATCGTCTATAACCTACCATGTCAATGTAGGCTTATAGACGATATTCTTTTATATAACATAACGCATGTCATCATTTGCTACATGGGGACGGTTCTTCTCTGTCGCATTTTCTTTTTATAGAAACGATAGAAGCGATATGGCATAATAAAGGAAAAGAGAAATTAAAGAATCAACGAAAAACTCGGTACAAAAATTATTATACATATTAGGAATCAGCAAGGATATAATTTTTAAGGCTTAATCAGAATCAATAAAAAATAGAGTGCGACAATTGAGAGTCGTCCCCTGTTGCATGCCCATAGAGGAGGGAGTCTAAGTTGAAGAAAAGCATATTGATATCATTATTGATACTCTTTGGTATTGTAATGGTATCATGCAATAATAAGAACTTCGAGGTTAATGATAAAACAAGCATCTTAATAAAAGAAAATCAAAAGATTATACAGGAGTCTTCGCTTGAAGAAAGTGTTAGAAATGGAGACAGTAGCAATAAGAATGATTTTGATACTTCAAATAGGATAGGTTACGAAATCATTAAAGCAAGTTATATTGATAAGAATATTAAAATAAACTACCCTCAAATAGTTCATTTAGGTGATGAAAGTAAGCAAAAAAAGATAAACGAGATCATAAAAGATGATGCTTATGGATATTTGAAAAATTATTCTGAGGAAGGAAATAATGATTTTGATTTGGATTTAGACTATCATATTACATGGAAAAGCAGCAATTTACTTAGTATCCAATATTCTGGGTATAGTTATGATAAAGGAGCGGCTCATCCTAACTACGAGTTCTATACGACGAATATTGGCATAAATAAGGAAAAAACACTTAGACTAACTGACCTCGTAAATATTAATGAGCACTTTGTGACCCAATTCAAGGGTGGAAAGCTGAAATCGTCCATTACTGAACAAAAATATATACTTGATGAATATTCAAATCAAGAGTGGATAAGCAGAATTAACAATATAGACTCAAACGATTCAGAAATGTATTGGTATTTAACAGAAGATTCACTGGGTATCAGTGTGCAAATCTCACATTCAGCAGGTGACCATGCAGAATTTGAAATCAAATATCAGGATATACAAGAAAACATAAAACATGAAAATGAAATATGGAAAGACTTTGCAGAATTATTTTCTGAAAGAACTATTTAAAAAATAAAGCCATGTGAGGATGATTCGTGCTTACCTGATTGACAGTAGCATAAATATGGAATAAGCTGGGGTTAGGGGTGGTTACAGTGAAAAAAGAGGAGATTTTGTCAAAATTAGTGGAAAACAGGATTCAAAATATAAATCTAATTAATTTTATAGAAGATTATCCGATCCACAGCATAGAAAAAGCAGATAATTCATTTTTAGTTAGGGGAAGAAGTGACCAAGATTGGGTATATTTTAGCAGCAACTCTCCAACGGAATTTGAAGCACTGGTAGAAAAGGTGGATGAGGAAGATGAATATTTTGCGATTATCGAGGATTGGATGCTGCCCTATTTGCTAAAGGATAAGAAAGTGATCTGGGAGCTTGTGTGCATGAAGCTTTATTTTCCAGAAGACAAACCGGTTGGGCCGCCAAAGAGCGAAATTGTTGATTTAACCCATGATTATGTACAGTACATATTCGATCATTCAAAGTATAAAGATTTTACCTCTGTAGAATACATTACGGAACGTATTGAAAAAGGAATTGGGTTGGGGATACTTCGTGATGAAAAGTTAGTCGCGTGGCTGATAACCCACGATGACGGCGCAATGGGCTTTCTACATGTGCTAGATGAATATAGGGGAAGAGGTTATGCCCTCGATCTCACGGTGGAAATGGTTGATCGCTTGCGCAAGCAGGAGAAAATACCTTTTGTGCATATTGAGGAAAACAACGTACAGTCAATGGGATTGGCATTAAAAATGGGGTTTAAAGAAGATCGTCGCATTCGTTGGTTGAAAAGAGGAGAGTAGGATCAACAGGGTAAGGGTAATAAACGAATATACACGCTTGCATGCTAAATAAAAAATGAGCCATTGAATTCCATTTCAGTGGCTCATTTTTATGATGAATAGAATCGGAAGTAACTATAACAACCGGTTAAACAACTTGGGGGTTGATCATTCACTTACTTTTCTACCTTCTTTCCTGCATACTTCAAAGAAAAAGTTTAAATCTTTGTTACCTTCGTAAAACGAGAGGATGGGGTTCATTCATGAAACAAGCGATTCATATTATTGGTTGCCAGGGAGTTACCGGATTCTACTCGAAAGAAGGATTGTCCTTCTTATTGTATATATACCGAGAATGGAAGTGTTTAAACACATAAAAAATATGTTAAAAACTTAATTTTTAGAATTGTCACATTTCAGCACTGTTTTACATTTCTTATATGCTAAAATAAATTTGCACGATAGGTGCAATCAAAACTAGGGGGTATTTAAAGTGAAGGGAACAATGAGAAAAGTTTCAGCGTTGATGCTTGCTCTTGTGATGGTACTTGCCATGGCCATTCCAAGCAGCACGTCCTATGCAGCTGGCGAACAAGTGAAAATCACAGTGCTTGCCACCAGTGACATGCATGGTCGTATTTACCCATGGGACTATGCGATTGACTCCGCTACGGACAATACGGGTTTTGCAAAAGCCTATTCCGTGGTAAAGGAAGTAAGAGCAGAAAATCCAAATACGATCTTGATTGACAACGGGGATACCATTCAAGATAACATGGCGTCATTGTTTAACAATGAAGAAATACACCCGATGATACAGGCCATGAATATGATGGATTATGATGCTTGGACATTGGGGAATCATGAGTTTAACTTTGGTTTGGATGTGCTTGGCAGAGCAATCAAAGGGTCAGAGGCACCTATATTGGCAGCAAACATCTATAAAGCCGATGGAACAAGATTTGTGAATCCATATATGATTAAAGAAATTCAAGGGGTGAAGGTTGCCATTGTAGGGATGATTACCCACCATATTCCAAGATGGGAAGCCAGTACACCCAAGAATTTCGAAGGATTAACCTTTGTTGATCCCGCTGAAGAAACAAAGAAGGTATTGGCGGAGCTGGACGGTAAAGCCGATGTGATTATTGGATCCTATCATTTAGGGGAAGAAGGGGAATATGGGGCAGTAGGCCTTGCAGAAATTGCAAAAGCCCATCCACAATTTACTGCAATGATTGCAGGCCATGCCCACTCTGATATCCCTGGGAAGGACGTAAACGGCGTATTATTGGTGGAACCTAAGAATAACGGAAATAAAGTGTCAAGAATTGATTTGACCCTAGAGCAAAAAGACGGGAAATGGATCGTAGTGGATAAAGCTAGTAAGAATATCGATACAAAAACCTATCCTTCAGATGTAGAGATGGAAGCTGCATTCAAAGCATACCATGACAAGGCGAGGGAAGAAGTAAATGTGGTCATTGGTAAGGTAACAGCGAACTTCTTGGATCAAGTAGATGTATTGCCAGGCATTCCTACAGCCCAGGTGCAGGATACAGCCTTGGTCGATTTTATCAATGAAGTACAGATGCATTATACTGGAGCAGATATTTCTGCAGCGGCATTATTTGATTCAAAATCCAATGTTTTGGCAGGGGATTTTAAGAAAAAGGATGTTGCAAATATCTACAAATATGAAAATACTTTAATGGCTGTAAAGGTAAATGGTAAGGAATTAAAAGAATACATGGAAGCTTATGCGGGAAAATATTTTAATACATATAAGCCAGGAGATGTGACTATCAGCTTTGATCCGAATATTAGAGGATACAATTTTGATATGTTCGCTGGTGTAGACTATCAGATCGATATATCAAAGCCAGTGGGAGAAAGAATTGTCAACCTGACATTTAAAGGAAAGCCAGTAACCGACGAGATAGAGTTTACCCTTGCTTTGAATAACTATCGTTTTGGGGGATTATCCAAGGACGGCATTATTAAGGAATCCAACAAGGTTTATGATTCCTATGAAAAATTTGGGGATGACGGAAGGGTTAGAGACTTGATCGTTAAGTATGTACAAGAAAAAGAAACGATCATGCCAACAACAGATAACAATTGGAAAATTATTGGCGCAGACTTAAATCATCCATTAAAAGACAAGGTATATGAGATGGTGAAAAAAGGAGAGTTAAAGATCCCTACTTCTGAAGATGGAAGAACTCCAAATGTAAAAGCATTGAATGTAAATGATCTAATAAAGGAAGGAAAGTTAGCCGCTGACAGTGGAAGCAAGCCAGTGCCTGTTTCCATAACAAAGGCGCCGATAGTCCCTGCTGCCAATGTGACATACACAGTAAAGGCAGGAGATATGTTGTGGAAGATTGCTAAGCAGTTTGGGATCGATCTCAAGAAATTAGCTGAATTCAACCAATTAAAGAATGCGAATATGATCTTCCCAGGACAGGTACTGAGCATTCCTCAGCCATAGGAGAAGGAAACTTGTATGAGGAAGTAGCTTGAAAAATCAAGGCTATTCCTATGACGAACAAGTCGAATGATTCAAAAAATTCTATATATTGTCTTTCGAACTGAAAAAGTTATGATAGAATGGTAGTGTATAAGCATTATATTACAAAGAGGAGAAAGGATGAAAGGAACGATGAAAAAGTTATCTGTATTTTTCTTGGTCTTTGCGTTGCTATTTGCCTTGGTGTTGCCGAATAACACAGTTTTTGCTGCGGGAGAAACAGCAAAGAAAATCACCATCATACATACCAATGACACCCATGCCAGAATTGAAGGGGATCAAACAGCATTGATTGGTTTTGATAAGATCTCAACCATCGTAAAGGAAGCAAAGGAGAAGAATCCGAATACTTTGGTGATTGACGCAGGGGATGCTTTCCATGGTCAAACCATTGCTCATTTGGTGAAGGGTGAAAGTGTAGCCAAAGTCATGAATAAAATAGGTTATGACTTCATGGCACCTGGTAATCATGATTTCAACTATGGACAGGAAAGATTATTGGAGTTAAATGCCATAACAAACTTCCCAATCTTAGCTGCCAACGTGAAAAAGGCCGATGGTTCTGACTTCTTAACACCTTATGAAATCAAAGAGGTGGATGGAGTAAAAATCGGATTCTTTGGTTTAGCGACACCTGAGACGTTATATAAGACACATCCAAACAATGTAGTAGGATTGACTTTTGAAGAACCAACGCAGGCTGCTGCTGATATGGTTAAAGAGCTTCAGGATAAGACAGATGTCATTATAGCGATTGCCCATCTAGGTTTGGACCAAAGCAGTGTAGATACAAGCAAAAAGGTTGCTGAACAAGTCGCAGGCATAGATATTATCATCGACGGCCACAGCCACACCGTATTGGAAAATGGGTTGGTCGTTCATGATGTTTTGATTGCTCAAACTGGTGAATATGGAAAAAATGTAGGGATAATTGAATTTAGTGTGGAGGATGGAAAGGTTATAGAGAAGAAGGCAAGCCTCATCAACAAGGCTGCCAGTGATGCGGTCACAGCAGACAAAGAAATCACAGATCTAGTGGCAGACATCAAGGCGGCGAATGATGAAATAACTTCTGTGGTGGTCGGTAAATCAACTGTTGTATTGGATGGAGAAAGAGCCCATGCAAGAACCAGTGAAACCAACCTTGGCAATCTGATTGCAGATGCCATGTTAGATGCCACAAAAGCAGACGTGGCTATCACCAACGGTGGTGGCATCAGAGCTTCTATTAATGAAGGAGAGATTACAAAGGGTGAAGTAATTACTGTATTGCCGTTTGGGAACTATGTTGTATTGACAGAATTAAAAGGATCGGCCCTTTTGGCGGCATTAGAGCATGGTGTAGATGCATACCCAGAACAAGCAGGTCACTTTGCCCAGGTAGCAGGCGTAACCTACAAATTTAATCCCAATAAGCCCGCAGGTCAGAGAGTTACAGAAGCCATGGTCGGTGGGGAGAAACTAGATGTAAACAAGACATATAAGGTTGCCACTAATGATTTCATGGCAGCAGGCGGCGACAAGTATGATATGTTTAAAGGAACGCCTACTTTAGGGCAATACCCTTCCTTGGATGAAATTCTTATCGACTATATTGCCGCAAAAGGTACTGCTGATGCAAAGGTAGAGGGCAGAATTGTTGCCATAGAACCAGCCGTAGTTCCAGAAAAGGCTCCAGCGCCAACGCCTGTGCCAGCTTCTACACCTGCTCCTACTCCTGCGAAAGAGTACATCGTAAAAGTAGGGGATGTATTGTGGAAGATTGCGAAGGAATTTGGTGTAGCTTATGAAAAGCTTGCCGAGTTCAATCAATTAAAGAATCCACATTTGATCTTACCAGGACAAAAGCTATTGATTCCTTAAATCAGCAAAAAAGCTGCCTTCGGGCAGCTTTTTAAGTGATTGACAGAAGGAAGAGAAAAGAATATACTATAGATGAAAATATATGCGTAGTTGGGTGCCCCATAGGGGAGAATAGGGAATGAAGTGTAAATCTTCAGCGGACCCGCCACTGTGATGAGGAGCCTTTGTTATAACCACCTGTTGATTCGGGGAAGGGACAAAAGGCGTTGAATCGAGCCAGGAGACCTGCCTTTCTGCGAAGCGTCATGAATGATGGTAAAGTTCATGGTCTATTTGTTATTCAAATAGGCTATGGACTTTTTTATGTTGTAGGGAATATTACAGCAATAAAGAAGCCGGAAAACGTAGGGGTGGAGGACCCTGTCCACCTGGCAATGATTTTGATTACGTTAACGGACGGACAGGGTCGTTCGTCCCTACAAAAATTAGAAGTCTTCTATTGATGAGGAGGAAGAAAAGATGAAAGTAAGTACAAAAAAACTAGTATGGATGGGATTGTTGATCGCTTTAAGCTTTGTTGGGGCAAATATAAAAATTCCTAGTCCATTCCAAAGTATAGCACTGGATGCCATGCCGGCATTTTTAGGAACATTGATGCTTGGCGGATTATCGGGGGCAATCATAGGGTTTTTAGGGCATATGCTCACGGCAGCAACTGCGGGATTTTATATGACGATTCCAGTGCATATTATTGTAGCAGTGATGATGGCCATCACTATGGTTGGGTTTCATTTTGCCTATAGAAAGACCAATCTCATTGGCGCGGGGATTGTGGGAATTCTACTCAACGCGGTAGGAGCACCCTTGGTATTGGTATTCATACCGAACTTTGGCTGGCCCTTCTTCATGGGGATAGTACCATTCCTACTGGTAGCAAGTGCTGTAAACGCCATATTGGGAATCGTCATATTTACAGCATTGAACAAATCAGGTGTACAAATAAGTAAAGGATTTGGTCAAGATGGCAAATAAATATCGAGATATAGATCTAGTAACGCTTCCCAATGGAGATATTCTGGTGATTGCCTGTGATTCTTGCGGTGCTATTGGACTAAAGGACCGGGATGTGGTGAAGGCGCCTCCGTTTATTGCAGGAAAATATACGGCCAGGGTATGCCTCATGGAGACCTTTGCAGTGGGTGCATTGCCGATAGCTATGACAGCGAATATCTGCAATGAGTTGGAGCCTACAGGCCGAGAAATCCTCCGAGGCATCCAGGATGAGCTGGAGGAATGTAATCTTCTCATACCCATTACCATCAGTACGGAGAAAAACATGGAAACAACCATGACTGCTTTAGGCGTAACTGTGCTGGGGACCTGCAAAGAAGATGGGCTAAGACATTATAGGGTAGGCAAAGGGAACAAGGTATATGTGATGGGGATTCCAAAGATGGGACAGGAGGTAGTGGACGATCGAGGGGAAATTGCTACGATCTCTACATTGATCCCCCTTTTGCAATGGGAAAATATTAAGGAAATCCTACCTGTAGGCTCTTCTGGCATTAAAGGGGAGTTGGATAAATTGTCAGCCCATACAGGCTTGCATATGAAATTTGAAGGAAAAATACCCATCAATCTAGAGAAGTCGGCGGGGCCTTGTACAGCAGTTCTGCTGTTTAGCGACGGTCCTATAGAAGAGGACTGTGGGATTCCATTCACAAGGATTGGCGAACTTATATAATACTCTGAGAAACAGAGTATTATTTTTTATGGTATAAGAAAATGTATTTTCTTATACCATAAAAAAGCAGGGGTGCAGGGGAAGTATTCCCATGCCGAAGTCAGAGGGGTGATCAGGCTGCTTGGCAGCCGTCGAAGGGGAACTAGGTTCCCCTAGCGAAGCACACGTAGTGTACCTTTTTATCAGCAATGTTAACTTATTGTGAATATAAAGTTGACAAATAAGTTAACCTATAATATGATAATATCAAACATACATATCAAAGGAGGAGCAAGAGATGAAGTTACAAACAAGAGACATGATTCTTGTCGCACTTTTTGCAGCATTGACAGCCATTGGTGCTTTTCTGAAAATCCCAACACCTGTTGTACCATTTACGCTGCAGTTTTTATTTTGTGCTTTTGCAGGGATATTTTTGGGTTCAAGATTAGGATTGTATTCTCAACTGCTTTATATAGGTATTGGTTTAGCAGGTGTTCCCGTGTTTACAAAGGGTGGTGGCCTTACTTATGTATTGGAACCAACCTTCGGATATTTGATAGGATTTACTCTTTGTGCATGGCTTATCGGTAAACTTACAGAGAATTTAAAGACAGTTAAATTTGGAAATCTATTTCCACGGGTGCTTGCAGGACTCGCGGTCGTATATTTGTTTGGAGTAACTCATTTATATTTAATCATCAACCTATATATGGGTAAGCCTATGCCTATCTCAGGAGCCATCGCAGCAGGATTCACACCATATATTCTATCGGATTTAATTTTAAGTGGAGTGGTAGCCTTTACGGCAACCATGGTAGTACCAGCATTAAGACGTGCAGGATATGTAGGACTGAGATAAAGTAGAGGGGTGGACAAGGTGAAGCAATTTATTCATGAAATGACAGAAAAGATATTAAATGGTGGGAAGATTGCCTTTGATGAGGCGATGAAAATCATGTCTATTACGGAAAGTGATGTGGAATCACTGGAAGCCCTCTACGAAGGTGCCAATGAGATTCGTAAAAAGTTTGCAGGAAACAAGGTGGATTTATGTACGATTATGAATGCGAAATCAGGAAAGTGTTCTGAGGACTGTAAGTACTGTGCACAATCAGCCCATTACCATACAGGGATCGGTGAATACGATTTGGTAGATTATGATCAAGTGATAGAGCGAGCAAAGGAAATGGAAAGAGAAGGGGCCCATCGTTTCTCTTTGGTGACCAGTGGCAGAGGGGTAGATGGGGAAGAGTTTGAAAAGCTTGTGGAGATGTACGGCCGTTTAAGTAAGGAGACAAGCTTAAAGATTTGTGCTTCCCATGGCATCATATCCCATGAACAAGCCTTAAGGTTAAAAGGGGCTGGCGTTAGTATGTATCACCACAATGTGGAAACCAGCAGTGATTACTATGAAGAAATCTGTACAACCCATACGTACCAAGATCGTTTGGATACCATTCGTAACATTCAAGAAGCTGGAATGGAACTCTGCTGTGGCGGTATCATTGGGATGGGTGAGTCTGTAGAAGATCGTGTAAAAATGGCTTTTGAAATCGGAGAGCTAGGGGTAAAATCCATTCCGGTAAATATTTTAAATCCTATCAAAGGTACACCGCTAGGAGATTTGGAACTACTATCTCCTGTGGAGGCGCTAAAGACCATGGCCCTGTACCGTTTCGTCATTCCAGACTGTTATATTCGTTATGCAGGTGGCAGAATGATCTTGGGAGAGCTACAGAAAATCGGCTTTAGGGCAGGAGTAAACGCAGCCTTGGTAGGTAATTATTTAACGACAATTGGTAGTAAGATTGAAGACGATATTCAACTAATTCGTTGCGAAGGTTTTGATATATAGACTGAACACCCCATGGCATTTGAACGCCATGGGGTGTTTTAAAATAAGGGAGTGGATAAACTTGGCCAAGGGAATTTTCATTGTAGGTACGGATACAGATGTGGGGAAATCGGTGATTACGGCGGGACTAGTATATTTGCTGAGAAAAAATGGTTATAGGGGAGTTAGCTACAAGGCTGTTCAAAGTGGTGGCATTGAAGAAGATGGTAGGCTGATTTCAGCAGATGCACGATTTGTGAATCTGGTGGCTGGCCTAGAGGAAGATCAAGAAAATATCAATGGATATTGCCTGAGAACCCCTGTATCTCCGCATTTGGCAGCGAAGCTAGAAGGTGTCAAATTGGAGAAAGCGGTAATTTTAAAGAAATATCAAGCGCTTTGTAAAAAATATGATTATGTTATTGCTGAAGGCAGTGGAGGATTGGTAGTGCCTCTTATTGATGAAGCGTATATGGTCTATGATTTTATAAAGGAGTTAGACTTGCCCTTATTGGTGGTGGCTAGAACAGGGGTAGGAACCATTAATCATACGGTGCTGACGGTAAAACATGCCCGGCAAATGGGACTGGAAGTAAAGGCTATTGTCATGAATGGTTATAGAGGCAGCATTGCAGAGGAAGACAATATAAAAATGGTGGAAAGACTCACAGGAGTACCTGTGCTTGGCGTCATTGACCAATTGGAATATATCGATGTAGAAAAAGGAAGTTACGGAAACCTCAAAGAAGAATTTGAAAGAAAAATGGATATTCAAGTTCTCTTGGAAAGCATGGCGGATACAAAGGACGTGATAAAGGATGAATGAGCTGCAGCGGAAGGATCTACAGTATATTTGGCATCCTTGCTCTCAAATGAAGGATTATGAAAGCTTTCCACCCATCGTGCTGGAACGGGGGGAAGGGCCTTATCTCTATGACATAGAGGGAAGGCGCTATTTAGATGCTGTATCTTCTTGGTGGGTTAATCTTTTTGGACATAGCAACAAACGGATTAACAAAGCTATCGCCAATCAGGTAGACAAGCTGGAGCATGCCATCTTCGCAAACTTTTCCCATAAGCCTGCCATAGAGCTGGCAGAGCGAATTGTGAAACTTACACCGGAAGGCTTGAATAAGGTATTTTTTGCTGATAATGGATCATCAGCAGTAGAAGTTGCTCTAAAGCTGAGCTTCCAATATCATCAACAGATGGGAAAACCAAAAAAGATACGATATGTGGCTATCTCTGAGGCTTATCATGGTGAAACCCTGGCTGCCCTATCGGTAGGGGATATCGACTTATACAATGAGATCTATAAGCCCTTATTGCTCAATACTTTTAAGGCAGCAGGCCCCAATTGTTATCGTTGTCCCTATGGAGAGGATAGGGAGAACTGTGAAGGAAGCTGTATCGAGGATATGGAGCGGATTGTATCGGAGCATCATGAAGAGATCACCGCAGTGATCATTGAACCTATGATTCAGGGGGCTGCAGGTATGAAAATCTATCCTGCCATCTATTTGAAAAAGCTAAGACAGCTTTGCAATACCTACGATATTCATTTGATTGCAGACGAAATCGCTGTAGGCTTTGGAAGGACGGGTAAGATGTTCGCCTGTGAGCATGCCCAAATTTCACCGGATATCATGTGCCTGTCCAAGGGATTGACGGCGGGCTACATGCCATTGTCTTTGGTACTGATGACGGATACAATTTATGATGCTTTCTATGATGATTACGTAAGCTTACGAGCTTTTATGCATAGCCACAGCTATACGGGAAATCCCATAGGATGTGCCATTGCCTGCGAATCTCTCAACATCTTTGAAGATGAGAATGTGATTGATAAAAATAGGATTACGAGCCAGCGCATTCAGGAAAGAATACGGCCCTTGTTGGATCATCCCAATGTGGGGGAATTTCGGCAGCTGGGTATGGTAGGCGCTCTTGAACTAGTCAAAGACAAGAAAACGAAAGAAGGTTTTGATTGGAAGCAGCGGGTGGGCTATCAGATTTATCAGATTGCATTGAAACATGGCGTCTTATTAAGACCGTTGGGAAATGTAATCTACTTTATGCCTCCCTATGTCGTCGATGAAAAAGATATTGATTTCATGGTCGGTACGGCGGAGAAAGCAATTTGTGAATATTTAGGAAGATAACTGTTCAAAAGACGCAATGTTTTTGCGTCTTTTGAAGTTTTTTTGGAGAAAATAGGTCTACTGTAATATTGAGTAGGGAGTTAGGATATATTGACATAAAGGGAGGCGATTTTATGAGGAATCGAATGTTTATATATCTGATCATTGGGGCTTTGCTGGGAGGGATTGCTGGTTCATT
The DNA here is from genome assembly GCF_014205875.1 of Anaerosolibacter carboniphilus. Classification (GTDB taxonomy): domain Bacteria; phylum Bacillota; class Clostridia; order Peptostreptococcales; family Thermotaleaceae; genus Anaerosolibacter; species Anaerosolibacter carboniphilus. The sequence goes on along the minus strand of NZ_JACHEN010000021.1, from coordinate 49,357 downwards.
GACAACCCTGGGAGTCCTTCAATATAAACTAAAGCATGATTCTGGAGCTTTGGTAAAAGAAATTATCATTGAGCAGAAAGATGTAATCATCGTGGAGTTAAGGGAAGAGGTAGAGAAGGAACTCGATCAAATGATAAATGCTCGAAAGGCGGAAATCCTTGGAGAGGTGAGAAAAACTATGGAAGACGTCATCGGTGAAAAGAAACAAAACCTTAATCAAGAGATTGAGAAAGCTATTGATGATTATATCAAAATGAAGCTAAAGAACATTTTTTCCAATTAATGCATGGGGAAAAAGTATATGAGGAATGTTTTAAGGTAAATTTAGAGGGAATATATAATGCAGGAAGATTGACAAATGAGTAAGAATCAAAGGTAAAATAGAATGAGTGTATTTTTCTGATAAAGAAGAGACTCGCAAAGCATTCATTATTTTTAGGACAAAAAAGGGGGACAAGTATATGAAGTTACGGAATAAGATTTTACTACCAATACTTTTGATCATGATGATAGGTATTGGGACTTTAGGGATCAGCAATTATCTCAATGCGAAAAACCTTATTATGAATCAACTCTATACACAGACAGCCAACGAATTGAAGACTGTAGTGATGATGCAGGAAAAACATAAGGTAGACATAGAGGACATCGTAGATACAATGAAGGTAGGGAAGCTAGGATATCCTTATATTGTAGATGAAAAGGGAATTATCATCGTTCACCCTGACAAAAGCACTGTAGGGCTTAACCTCAATGATTACGAATGGGGTAAAGAAATTTTAACTAAAAAAAATGGCAGCCTCAACTATGTTTTTAAAGAGGCGGAGAGATATACAGTTTTTCAAGAAGTAAATGGACATATTGCTGTGATTGCTGTTCCTATAGATGAATTTGTTCGGCCACTGAATGCGCTAAGGCTACAAATGTTGTTGATTTTAGCAGGCGCAATATTGCTTTCAGCTGTGGTAATTACCTTGGTGATTCATCGTTTGGCGATTAAGCCATTAAATCAATTGGTAAATGTTATGGGACAAGCAGGAGAAGGGCATCTTGGCGTAAGGGTGGACATACAATCAAAAGATGAAATCGGACAATTATCTCAAAGCTTTAACAAGATGATTGAAAGCATTAAGCAACTGGTTAGCAATGCAAAGGAAATCACCATCAAGCTAGAGGAAGCTTCGGAGTTGATTGCTGCCTCGACAGAAGAAGTAAGCGCTTCTACGGTGGAGGTTTCGAAGACGGTTGAAGAAATAGCTTCAGGAGCAAGCAGCCAAGCTGCCGAAACGGGAGATTGCTTGGAAATTACAAACGATCTGGCCCACATGATTGCAGCTGCTACAGACAAACTCAATAAAACTGTAGAAAACACAATAGAAATGAGAGAAAAGAATGAAATGGGATTGAGGACTATTCAAGAATTGGAAAGCAGATTCCATGAAAATACCAATGCTTCGATGGATGTGGCAGCCAGTGTAGGTGAGTTGGCAGAAAAGTCCAAGTCCATTGGAATCATTATAGAGACCATTCGTTCCATTGCAGATCAGACGAATTTATTAGCCCTCAATGCGGCCATCGAAGCAGCACGTGCCGGGGAACAAGGGAGGGGATTTGCTGTTGTAGCCGATGAAATCAGGAAGTTGGCTGAACAGTCAGCAAAGGCAACAGGAGAGATTCAAAATATCATCGGAGCAATTGTGGAAGTGATTACAAATACCAATGAAACCATTGATGGAACGAGGGTAATTATTGAAAATGCCAATGTTTCATTAGGGCAAACCAAAATAGTATTTGACAGCATCAAAAGCTCAACCGATGAGGTCGTTAGTCAAATCCATCTATTGGACCAGGATATACAGTCCATCGATGGAGCAAAGAACAGTGTATTAAGTGCCATCGAAAATATTTCGTCTGTATCCCAACAGACAGCTGCGGCAACCCAAGAAATCAGCGCTTCAGCCGAGGACCAGACAGCATCTATGGAGGAAATCGCCTCTGCGATTCAGGAAATGAACACCATGGTAGGCGATTTATCAGACAAGATTAAAATCTTTAAATTGTAGATGAATAAAAAAATAAGCTCCTAGGCTTGATGCTTGGGGGCTTATTTACTGGTAATAGAGGCTGCAGAAAGGAGCTGCTGGTCACATTTGTTTAAAGTATTCTCATCCTGTGCCATCACATATAGAAAAAAAGTTCCGCCATATTCTGCAAAATAGCGTACGTAAGTACGTCCCTTTAAAATGATGACAGGATAGTTTACCCCGGGAAACCAAGGGGGATGAGGCAGACCATACTGATAATAACCCGGGTAGTTGACATGGTCCCTTTGATGGATGGGAGCGTTGGTTTCAATATCTGCATCAATTTTAACCCACCCATTATAGCCCATATAGGATTGATTGTACTGCACATCCTTGACTTGATAGCGAAAGGTCACCTGATCAGAGGATAAGCCTACAGAAGGCAATACCAAATGGGTTTGGTCAAAGCTTGGAACCTGTGAAAGTTCATCCATCATGGGGGTACCTTCTTGGTCAAAACCATACATCCAGTGGGAATCGTGGGTAAAGACGGCATATCCCCCATAAAAAGCGCCACAGTAGGGTGAATCCAAATCATAGAAGGAAGAACTACCTTTCCAAAAGTCAAAGTGCCCAAAATCATATAAGATATCAAGTGAGACCTTTTTCCCGATATATTGGGAAAAGGCCTCACTCCCATTGTGATGGAGCATGTAGGGATACCAATCCCTTTCCGGAGTTTGACTTCCATCAGGGATGTAAAAACGAATACCTTTTTGATGGAGTGTACTGCTTTTTACTATACCAAGGTCGTAAATAGGCATCAAAATATAGCTTCTAAGGGTGTAGAAAAATGGAAGCTTTCCCAAATAGAACAGGAGTACAAATGAGATTAAAAGAGAAAGAAACCACCTTTTTTTCATTATTTCTTCCTTTCTTACTTATCACCTAAGAGCATATTGAGGTCGATAACATCCTTTTCCAACTGAATCAGCTTATTTTTTAGTATTTGATAATCTTTTGCGGATAAATCGGTACTTAATAGCATGTGAATGCGATCAATGGCAACATTCAAATCACGCAGCATATTCTGTGCACTAGCGTCAAGTTCACCAGCTTGACCAGGAATGATCTTGGGAATAGACTTGGAAAGATCCACACCGTATTCATTCAATTCAAAGCTTTCATAAAGTTTTGGTACCACAGTTTCTATGTCAAATGTATCGCGAATCATATGGGCAAAATGGGTGGATGCATCTGGCTCGCCATGGACAATGAAAATCTTCTTCGGAGGCTTTTTAAAGCTTCGAAGCCAATCCAGCAGCTCGCTTTGATCTGCATGGCCTGAGAAGCCCTCAATGCTATGGATTTCAGCCCGAATCTGAATTTTCTCGCCAAAGATTTTTACATTTTCTGCACCGTCCTTGATAGAACGGCCCAAAGTGCCTTCGGCTTGGTAACCGACAAAGATAACACTGGAGTTTTTCTTCCATAGATGATGCTTAAGGTGATGTTTGATTCTGCCAGCTTCGCACATGCCACTGGCGGATATGATGATTTTCGGCTCTTCAGAAGCATTTAACAACCGAGATTCTTCAGCAGTTTTGGTAAATCGAAGATTGTGGAAATCCAGGGGGTTATCTCCGCTTAGAATGTATCCCCGGGTTTCTTCATCAAAGCAGTCTGCATGCTTTCTAAAAATCTCCGTTGCAGAGGTCGCCATAGGACTGTCTACATAAACGGGAACTTTTAAAAGATCTTGGATCATCTCTTTGTGATCATAGTATTTGTTTAATTCGTAAATCAATTCCTGGGTTCTGCCTACAGCGAAGGAGGGGATGATTACCGTGCCGCCTCTGGCGATGGTTTTGGAGATGATATCCATAAGCTTGAAAACTCTCTTTTCTGGCTCCTCATGAAGTCGATTGCCATAGGTGGATTCTAAGATCAAATAATCAGCATCTTCAATAAGGGATGGGTTTCGAAGCAAAGGTCTATCCTTAGAACCCAAGTCTCCTGAAAAGACAAGTTTTGTTTCTTGATTTTCCTCTCGAATCCACAGCTCTACAATGGAGGAGCCAAGAATGTGTCCTGCATCTTGAAAGCGAAGGCTGATAGAATCTGTTAAATCTATTTTTTGATCATAAAGGATCGGATTCAAAAACTGGAGACTGTTTTCTGCATCCTCTACCCGGTATAACGGCTCCACAGGATCCAATCCGGCCCGCAGCCGCTTCCTGTTTTCCCATACGGCCTCCATCTCATGGATGTGACCACTATCCTTTAAAAGTATGCTTGCCAGGTCTGCTGTGGCCCGTGTACAAATGATTTTACCCCGAAAGCCTTCTTTAGCAAGCTTCGGAATTCTACCGCTATGGTCAATATGGGCATGACTTAGTATCAAAAAATCAATTTCAGAAGGACTAAAAGGAAAGGGCAAGGCATTAAGCTTCTCTGTTTCTTTACCACCTTGAAATTGTCCGCAGTCTAATAAAATTTTATAAGTATCTGTGGTAATGAGATAATTAGAACCCGTAACCATCTGTGCAGCACCTAAAAAACTTATCTTCATAGAATCCGCTCCTTTGTCTTATGTTTATCAAATCTATACCCCAGAAAAGGGAGGATATAATCAATTATTCATAATATTCCATAATATTATGAACAATTCCTCCATAGAAAAAGGAATTAGGGTAAGTTTCATCGAAAAAACTATAAAGTAGAATATAGAAAGGAGCAATGAATATGTATTTTGTAACCTATGAAGTAGGAAAAGAGGAAAAGGTGGGTTTGTGTGATCCCCAACAGGGCAAAATCATCTCGATAGATCGATTTTTTGAAAAAGAAGAAATCACTAGCTATCCAAAAACAATGCTTGAACTGATAGATATTTTTACAGTGGAATTAGGGAAAAAGATGGAAGGATGGGCTGGTCAAGAAGCTTTTCTAAATGAGGGAATAGCGTGTAGTGAAGTAAAAATTAAGGCGCCGATTCCGTACCCTCGAAGAAACATTTTTTGTCTAGGGAAAAATTATTTGGATCATGCCAAGGAAGTTGGAACAGTTCTCGGGGATCAAGAGGAGATTCCCAAAGCACCGATCTACTTCAGCAAGGTGGCTGCCCCTGCCATTGCAGATGGAGACTTTATCGACAGTCATCCAGGCATTGCTCAAAAATTGGATTATGAGGTGGAGCTGGCAGTTGTTATAGGCAAAGAGGGGAAAAATATTCCTGTTGAGGCAGCAGAAGAATATATTTTTGGTTATACGATCCTCAATGATGTCAGTGAGAGAGGACTGCAGAAACTACACGGGCAATGGCATAAGGGAAAAAGCCTGGATACATTCTGCCCTATGGGGCCTTATTTGGTACATAAAAGCCAGATTCCTTTTCCTGTGGAGCTGGAGATCGCCTGCCATGTGAATGGAGAGCTGCGGCAGCATTCCAACACACGGAATCTCATCTTTGATATTCCCCAGATTATCCATGACCTATCCAAGGGGATGACCCTAAAACCAGGGGATATTATTGCTACCGGTACGCCTGCTGGTGTAGGGATGGGTTTCAAGCCTTTCAAATTCTTGAACCCTGGGGATGTTGTAACGTGCAGCATTGAAAAGCTAGGAACGTTAACGAATCAAGTAAAATAGTAATATGATAAAAAAGCGCCCTTAGGCGCTTTTTTTATGGAAAGAAATAAGTATTTATGAATATTAAGGATATTATGGACGAAAATGAATAGGAGGAAAGGGGTAGGGAGATCATATTTTGGGTATCAATAGAATAAACTTCTAGTAGACAAGTTATTTAGGAGGTGTAGTGAATGAAGAAAAGTATATGGATAGTGATTCTAATGCTTGTACTAACAGGTTGTCAAATAGAAATGGTGATCAGTAATGCGGATCCCGTGGAGCCACCTCCTGTTGTACAAGTAGAACCTTTGACAAATCCAGAAAATCAAGGGGAGAACGATATATCAGATCCCAATGATGTGGAAGAAGATATTAATGATATCGATCTTCAACAGGATGAGAACATTACCGATCAGGCAGAAACCCAGAATAAGATAGAGGAATCCCAATTGCTGCCCCAAGGGACGATAGAGCAGCAAGCAAATGCAGCATCTCTATATGCTACCGTAAGAACATTTGAAACCCAGTTGCCTGCGAGTATTCGTATGGACCTTGCTTATGATCGTTATCCCATGGCTTATAATTATTTTCTGGTATGGGGTGCTAGCATCAACATCCGTGAACATCCCAATACCAGCGGAAAAGTGTTAAGAAAAGCTGTTACTTACGAGAAATTAAATCTTACTGAGGCGGTAAAGGGCGAATATCTAAAAAAATATCAATCGGATCTATGGTATAAGGTCTATTGGAAAGATGGAGAAGAAATTAAGCAAGGTTATGTATTTGGGGCTCTCGGCGAGCCTAGGGAATTTCAATTTGAAAAGATGGAGCAAGAGGTGAATTTGCTTAAGCAGGAAGTAGAAAATCATACGACAGCCTTCATTTCCAATTATAAGAATCGAAATGGTACTGCCCCTGCCTATCAAGGAAAAGAGGAGGATGCCTATGGAACCTTGCGATATCAAAGTGCGCCAGCCTATGTGACGCCTAGCACCAGTGGGGAGTTTCGGTATATTTCTGATGGGGCCATCGTCACTGTCCTCGAAGAGGATCAAAGGTTTTATAAGATCACAACCCTAAACTTCGAAGGAGCGTATTATGTTCCTAAAAAATATGTTTCATTTAAGAATTCTTTAGAGCAGCTAAAACAGGTCATCGTGGTGGATAGAAAAAATCAGAACCAAGGCGTATTTGAATTTAAGGATGGGCAATGGACACTGGTGTCTTATACCCTTGCAACCACAGGTGCAAAGGAAAAATATAAGTTTGAAACACCCCTAGGCTATTATATGGCTATTGAAAAGAAAACAAAGTTTCTATATTTGGATGATGTTACGCGGGAAATTGCAGGCTATGCCCCTTATGCAGTCAGGTTTACGGGTGGAGCCTACATCCACGGAATTCCTGTGGATTATGGGAAAAAAGATGGCAAGCTTGTGGATCCAGGGCATAAAGAATATCTTTTTACTCTGGGTACAGTGCCCAGATCCCATAAATGTGTAAGAAATTATACAAGTCATGCAGAGTTTTTGTACAATTGGGTGAAGATTGGCAGCAGTGCTGTTATTGTCATAGAATAAATAAATGCAAAAGGATCTGGTTAAGATCCTTTTGCATTGTCAGCGATCAATCGGTAATGCCCCAGTAGACTTTTCCTTCAGCTTCCATTTTGGCAAGGCGTGTATAGTAGTCTGGAAATTCGTTGAGGTGGGCCAAGGCGATCTTTCCAGTAAGGATAGGATCATCACCAGTGACGTTTGTACGGGGATCGATTCTACCATGTTCTAATTCCACATCCAGCCCCATCCTAAATTGTTCCACATCAAATTTTGTAAAATCTATGCCCAAAACTGCTGCAATCTGACGGGCTTCTTCTATTGTAAAGCCCTTTTTACTTGTGTGAGTAGGAATTCCTGAGTCTGTCCGTGCATAAGAAGAATCATAATATGCTTCGGAACGGTAAAGCATTTGATTTCGGTTCATCATATAGTAATAGCACATAGGCTTTTGATTGACTTCGCAAAATGGACAAATATTGGAATACATAACAAAACCCCCATAGATATCTTATCTTCAATTCCATACTATGCTGAGGTATCTTATTTGTTCATGTTTAAAATGGGACTCCATTGGGATAAAATTTATGGTAAAAGGGTATTTCTTAGGATTTATTTCAGAATCAATACATGTTACTATTGCTTTGAGAGTAAAAAAAGCCCTTAACGGGGTGGGGGAATAAGGAGATTCTTATGGCGTTCATGGCGTCTTTATCATGGAAATTGGTTGTATTGACGGTAATTATTCATTTTATTGATACCCTCTCCTATTCGGTACGACTTAATTCCGTGCGGAGCGGAAATTTTGCCCTTTCTACTTCGCTGTTTAATCTTATCGTACTATTATCAAGAACTGCCAATATGCTTCAAGGGCCTTTGATTGGACTGATGATTGATCAGAGCATTCAAATGAATTATGATCCTATCCAAGAAGTGAGAAAGGTAATCCTGGCTACAACACTGGGAACGTTGTTGGGTATTCTCTTTATTCCAACATTCTTGAAGCTGTTCGGGAAAGCCGTTGCAAAACTAGAGGAGACTGGGTCTATTCCAGGGCTGGTGATCCATGCCTTAAGCAGAGGAAATATGGGGCGAATTGCCAGAAGTGCTACAAAACCTACGCGAGGCATGGTGGAGGGCTTACGTTTCAAGAATATACCCAAGAGGCTGCTGCTGCTTAATGCCTTGATTACAGGAATTTATAGCATAGGTGTATTGGCGGCATACTATTCCGCCATCTATGTGCCTGAAAACCGATTGGCAGCATCGGCATCCTCGGGTATGATCAATGGGGTAGCAAGTATTTTACTTACCTTATTTATTGATCCAAAGGCAGCCATCATTACCGATGAAGCCTATCGAGGGAGCCGCGAATTTGGAGATGTAAAGGCATTGGTGATTATGCTCATCGGAACGAAGTTTTTGGGCACTTTGCTGGGACAGTTATTCCTGCTCCCTGGGGCAAGGTTTATTGCATATTTCTATAGATAGTACAGAATTTTACAGGAAATGAAAATTAATTTATCATATACAAAGAATTGAGATAATAAAATATTAGTAAAAAAAATAAAAATAATGATTGACAAGTCGAATCGAAAATTGATAGAATATAGAAAAGAATACAGAATATTGTAAAAAGTTGCGGAAAGATGCAGAAGCTCAAGTTCAGATTTGTCAAGCATCAGGAGGAAAGCCCATGTATTTTTTAGAAGATACTATTTTACCACCAGGTGAAAAATTGAAAAGACTTCGAGTCTACCTAGATGCGACCCAGCAGGATGCAGCGGACGGTAAGATCAGCAGAAATTTAATCAGCTATATCGAGCAGGGAAAGACGAAGCTGACGAAGGATACGGCAGAGGTCATTGTAGAAAACCTGACGAGATTGGCAAGGGAACGAAAGATATCTGTAGATTTTACTGCTGAATATCTCATGCGAAGCGAATTAGAACAGGCCGAGCATCTTCTTGGTAAATATGTAGAACATTTACAGGAGATGTTCCACGCAGATATTGAGAAGTTCGAAGTGGAACTGAATAAGGCAAAGGAAATACTGCAAATATGGGATATTACGGAGAAGAAAGCTCAAATTTATGAGATCTCAGGGGATTATTATGCCAGAGGGTATCACTATAATGAGAGTTATATCCATTATCTGATTTCTTTAGAAAATTATATACGGATTCATGATAATTTAAATGTTGTAAAACTTTACTCAAAGTTGGGGAAGAGCGCATATGATTCACGAAATTATAAAGAAGTGATTAATCTACATAATCATGCCTTATTAATTATGAAGACTTGCAATATTGAAGATGGAGCCATCATGAAAAAAGTTTTGTTTAACAATGCTCTGGCCCACATAGAACTCGGTTCTGTTGAACAGAGTCTGCAATGCTTAGAAGAACTTGAAAGAAGATTTCCTGATTTAAGCGTGGAACAGAAAGCAGACGTTCTAATTCTAAAAGGAAATTGTTACTTTAAGCAGGGGGCGTATGAAGCTGCACAAAAAGAATACGAAAAGGCACTTGATATTATTGATATTAGAAATGCTGACCAGGGAGGCAGGGTGCTGGCCTTGGAAAACCTTGGACGCGTTTACCACAAATATGGACAGACAGAGAAGGCTATCGACTACATGAATGAGGGCATCGCTGTTGCATTGAAAACCAACAGCGTCTACTGCTGTGATGTGTATATGGACCTGGGTGATATTTATGCCAGTATCTGTAACTATGACCTGGCAGAGAATGCCTATTTAAAAGCCTTGTATAAGGCAAAGGATACCCAGGAAAGGGGCTGGGAAGCGAAAAATTATGAGCGGCTGCTGACTATCTACATTAACCAGGACAAAGGAATATACATCGAACAATTGTTACGGGAAATCAGCATTGCTTGTGAAGCAAACCCTGGGGTCTTGAATGATGATGAATTGAGAAGAATCTATTTGAAGGCAGCAAGCTATTATATGGACAGAGACACAAACAAGGCGAAAGAATTGCTGGACTTAGTCCTAGCAAATCTAAAATAAAACAAAGGGGTGGACTGTATGAAAAAGGTTTTGGTGGCAGTTGTGTTGATGCTTTTGGTGAACATGGGGTTCAGTGTGGTATCGAATGCTGAGAATCCTAGATCTTGGGGCATTCAGCCAAACACAACATCTAAGGCATGGAGCAGTGATGCGACTGGCTTAGAGGAATAGAAATAAATATAACGAAAATAATATCTGCTGCCGGGTAAAACGGCAGCTTTTTTCTTTATTTAGACCTAGTGGCAAGATATTATGTTTAGCAAAATCTTATAAGGGTATAAATAAATGGATTATCGACCAGAATGAGCGTGAAATATGTAAATTTTTTATTTTATAGAATTGAATATATTGAATAATAATAGGTGGAGTGTAATCAGATAATTGGAAATATATTGACAAAAAACTGTTTTCACGATATATTAAAAGAATAAAGGGAAGAGATTTATGGGCTTTGTTATGTTATTTCAGATGCAATACAATAAGAAAAAGGGTGTTATGGGGAATGTATACGGGGAACAAAGTGAAAAAGGATTTAATTGACTTATGCGTACAGTTCATTGAGATGATAGACAATCTAAAAAAACAGGGGATCATCGATGAGACTGAGTACCAGAAGCTTGTGAAGAATAAGAAGCGGTTTCTAGAAGAGCACGGTAGAAATGATCTAAAAGAAGAAAACCATGGATAGCAGCGAAAATAGCTGCTAATTTTTTTGCATAATTTGAAAATGGATGAAACAAATTGTCGATGACATGCGTCTTAGGAAGTGTATATTTTCTTGATATCGAGGAAATTAGGTTTTCAATTTCTATGACATGGGATGTGCAGAGGGGAGAGGGAAAGGAAGAGAAATATAGTAAAATTTTCATATGAGAAATGAAGTGAGTCTTTGTAGATCCCATGATATAATGAATTTAAAAAGGAAAAGGATGAGGTGGCTTAATGGACAAGAAAAAAGTTCTATTAGTGGTAATGGTCGCACTAGCCATTGTAGGTATTGTTGCTTTCAGCAGGCAAGTGGCACCGACGTCTAAGGCAGATGAAGCTGGAAAAGGGCAAACTACCCAGGAACAAAGCGCAGATGGAACAAAGGAGGGGCAAGAAGCAGTACAGCCTGAAACACCCGCACAGGATGAGAATGTGGTGTATATCAGTGCCAGCAAGTTAAATGTTCGTGAGGAAGCAAAAAAGGATGCAGGAGTCGTGGACAGCTTAATGAAAGGTTCTGCTGTTAAGATTATTGAAGAAAAGACGGATGAGAGCAATGAAAATTGGTACAAGATTGGGTTTGATGGTGTAAAAGGTGAGGCTACAGGGTGGATTGCAGCTTCTTTTACTGTAAAGGATCGGACGGAGCTTCTAAGTGAAGAATTAAAGAAGCTGGATTACGCGCCACAAGTGAAAACCTTTGAATATCCAAACAATCCAAGGGTAAAGGTAAAGGGAATTTATTTAACTCTTTATTCAGCGTCTAACAACAGATTGGATGAATTGATTGAATTGTCAAAGAGAACACAAATCAACACTTTTGTTATTGATGTGAAGGATGATAATGGACATATGCTGTTTAAGACAAAGGCAGCGGAGAAATATAGCCCACAGGCTAATGCCAATGCCCCTGTGAAGGATATTCAGGCATTGATGAAAAAGCTGAAGGATAATAATATCTATACCATTGCAAGAATTGTATCCTTCAAAGACCCAACCTATACGAAGCAGCATACGGATCGTGCCATTGTTTACCGTGCAACTGGTAAGCCATTTACAAATAGTGATGGTCTAATCTGGGCATCAGCTCATGACCAAGATTTATGGAATTATAATATTGAAGTTTCTAAGGAAGCGGCCGAAGCAGGGTTCAATGAGATCCAATTTGACTATGTACGTTTTCCGGCTTCCAATGGTGGAAAGCTGGACAAGGAATTGGATTATAGAAATACAAAGGGTGAATCAAAGCCTGAGACGATTCAAAACTATTTGAAATTTGCTAGGGAACAGTTAGCACCGCTGCAAGTATATATCTCTGCGGATATTTACGGCTTGGTGGGATCTGTTGCTGATGATATGGCATTGGGACAATACTGGGAAGCTGTAAGCAATGTGGTGGATTATGTATCTCCGATGATGTATCCAAGCCATTATGCCAATGGAACCTATGGACTTTCTGTTCCTGATGCATATCCATATGAAACCATCTACCACAGTACAAAGGATTCTATAAATCGGAATAAAAATATTCAGACCCCTGCTACCATCAGACCATGGATTCAGGCCTTCACTGCACCATGGGTAAAAGGCCATATCAAATATAATGCAAAAGAGGTAGTAGATCAAATCAGAGCATTAGAGGAAAATGGTGTAGATGAATACTTGCTTTGGAATGCAGGAAATAAATATCCCGAGGAAGCCGTCAAGAAATAATGAAAAGGGTGATGTAAAGCATCACCTTTTTTATTGTCTAAGAAAGTATGTTTGAAAATTTTCGACAAAAAATAGATTATATGGTTGACAAGGAACTAGTCTGACTATACAATATGTTTATTAAACTAAATAAAAACTCATATAATATTGGGAATATGGCCCAAAAGTTTCTACCCTAGAACCGTAAATTATAGGACTATGAGTGAAAAATGTTCGGATATAGCAGAGTATATTTGTTCTGTTTTGCTATTTCTATGTAAACCTAAGGTTTACCGTTTTCACCATGGGAGGAAACGGAATACCTTAGGTTTTTTGTTTTTTCAGTTAAGGAGCAGTGAAAAGATATCAATAGTTGGAGGATGACTATGGAGGCATTGAGAGAAAAAATTAGACAAGAGGGTGAAGTTGTCTCATCTTCCATTTTGAAGGTAGATTCCTTTTTAAATCACCAGATTGATGCGGGTTTCATGATGGAGATTGGGAGAGAATTTGCCCATAGATTTCAAGATGAGAAAATTACAAAGGTGGTGACCATTGAGGCTTCTGGTATTGCTCCAGCATTGACCGCGGCGGCTGTATTGGGTGTCCCGGTGGTATTTGCAAAGAAGACAAAGGCAACCACCATGGATACAGAAGTATACGTGGAACAAGTGGAGTCCTTTACCCGAGGGACTACCTATGATATCAAAGTCTCTAAGAAATTTCTCCATAAAGAAGATCGGGTACTCATCATTGATGATTTTCTTGCCTATGGACATGCAGCCTTGGGGCTAGCAAAGATTGTGAAAAAAAGCGGAGCTCAGTTGGTAGGTGTGGGGGCGGTCATCGAAAAGGGTTTCCAAAGTGGTGGAGAACTCCTGCGGGGACAGGGAATCCGTGTAGAATCCTTAGCCATCGTGGAAAGGATGGAGGAAAAAGAGATTATTTTTAAATAAATACTATAACAAGGAAAAGGAGAGGGCGCAAAATGAAAAAGAGGTTGTTATGGATTGTCTGCATTGCACTGATTGGAGTACTGATGATTACGGGATGTACGCCAAAGCCAGCACCAGCGGCTCCAGCTGAAGAGGCAAAGAAAGATGAAAAGATGAAGGTTGCGTTTATCTATGTAGGTCCTGTAGGAGATGCAGGTTGGTCATTTTCACATGACAAAGGAAGAGAGTATCTTGTATCTCAAATGCCAGATGTGGAAACAACATTTGTTGAGTCTGTGCCTGAAGGTGCCGATGCAGAAAGAGTGTTGACAGAGCTGGCTGAAAAGGGAAACAAAGTTATCTTCGCCACTAGTTTTGGCTATATGGATTATGTAGAGAACGTTGCAAAGAAATATCCTGATGTGACTTTTCTCCATTGTTCAGGTTACAAAACAGCAGAGAATGTGGGTACTTATTTCGGAAGAATGTATCAGCCAAGATACTTATCAGGTCTTGTAGCTGGTAAAAAGACACAATCTAACGTGATTGGCTATGTAGCAGCTTTTCCAATTCCTGAGGTAATCAGAGGGATCAATGCCTTTGCCCTAGGTGTAAAAGAAGCGAATCCTGACGCAGTGGTAAAGGTAGTTTGGACCAACACTTGGTATGACCCAGCGAAAGAAAAAGAAGCAGCAAAAAGCTTACTAGATGCAGGCGCTGACGTAATCGCACAACATCAAGATACACCAGGGCCACAGCAAGCGGCAGAGGAAAAAGGCGCTTTCTCTATCGGATATAACACAGACATGAGCCAGTTTGCACCAAAAGCATATCTGACATCTCCTGTATGGAATTGGGGTCCTTATTATGTGGAAACAGTGAAGGCAGTGCAAGAGGGAACATGGAAATCAGAGAAATATTGGGGCAGCATGAAGGACGGGGTTACACAACTGGCACCAATGACAGACTTGGTGGATGCAGAGGCAAAAGCCTTGGTAGAAGCAAAGCAAAAAGAAATCCTGGATGGAACATGGGATGTATTTACGGGTGAAATCAAAGACCAGACAGGGGCAGTACGGGTAAATGCTGGACAAAGAATGACAGATGAAGAGATGCTTTCTTTCGATTGGTTCGTAGAAGGTGTAGAGGGAACGATTCCTAAGTAAAGATTGATGTATATCCATAAATGGCACACAGGCACAACTTGTGTGCCAATTTCAACTGGAGGTGAAGAAGATGGCTGAGCTATTGGTTTCGATGAAAAATATCGTTAAGAGATTTGGAGGAATTGCTGTAAATGAACATATAGATTTTGAGCTGGTGCCAGGGGAAGTCCATGCGTTATTGGGGGAAAATGGGGCAGGGAAATCCACGTTGATGAACATCTTGGCAGGCCTATATCGCCAAGATGAAGGAGAAATCATCCTACATGGGAAAAGAGCAGAGCTTTCATCTCCCAAGGATGCCATCAACCATAAGGTGGGCATGATCCATCAACACTTCAAGCTGGTAGAAAACCTAACGGCAGCGGAGAATATTATACTAGGTATAAACCAAGGGATGTTTTTAAGTCGAAAGAAAGTAAATGAGAAGATCCTTCAATTTTCCCAAGGCTACGGGTTAACCATCGATCCTAAAGATACGGTGGCCCATATGTCTGTGGGAGAAAAACAGCGGGTGGAAATTTTGAAAGCGTTGTACCGGGGAGCGGATATTTTGATTCTGGATGAGCCTACGGCTGTATTAACACCTCAAGAAACAAAGGAACTCTTTCAGATCATAAAAAGGATGACAGCGCAGGGGTGCGGGGTTGTGATCATTACCCATAAGATGCAGGAAGTAATGGAAATTGCTGATAGAATTACGGTGCTCCGAAAGGGGAAAAAAATTGGGACTGTACAAAAAAGTGATGTGAATGAGCAGCAGTTGACAGAAATGATGGTGGGTGAGCACATAGGAAAAACCAGAAAGAAGGAACCCCGAAGGGATAACGAAACAGTATTGGAAATTGAAGGTATTACAGTGAAAAATGATAAGGGAATGATAGCGGTAAAGGGAGCCAGCTTCCAGGTGAAAAAGGGAGAAATTCTTGGGATCGCAGGGATATCAGGGAACGGTCAAAAAGAACTGGCTGAGGCCATTGCAGGGCTGAGAGCCATCGATGAAGGAACCATACGGATTCAAGAAATAGAGATTCAGGGAAAAGCAGCAGTCGATATCATTGATCTAGGCTTGAGCTATGTACCAGAAGATCGCCTGGGAATGGGACTGATCGGAAACATGAATATCGCTGAAAATTTAATTTTAAAGGATTATAGAAAGTCGAAATTCCGCAAAGGAATTTTTATCGATAGAAAGAGAATGGAAGAACACGCTACAGCGGTGATTCAACGATTTGACATAAAGGCTTCTAAACCCAATGGGGCGATTCGTGTACTATCGGGAGGAAATCTCCAAAAAGTTCTTTTAGGAAGAGAAATTTTAGAGGAACCTAAAGTGTTGATCGCAGCCTATCCTGTAAGAGGTTTGGATGTAGCTACCACCGAGGCGGTATACCATTTGCTGCTAGAGCAAAGGAACAGGGGTTGTGCGATATTGTTCATCTCCGAGGATTTGGATGAAATCATGGATTTATCAGATCGTATCATCGTGATGGAAGGCGGAAGAGTGGCTGGATCGGCAAAGCCTGAGGAGACAACGATCGAGGAAATCGGCAAGATGATGCTCAATGGAAAGGTAAGTTAGGAGGAAAAGAGATGATTCCGATGATACAAATAGAAAAAAAGGTAATCGATAATCCCTATATTTTGACTGGGATTCGGATAATGGGCATCCTCCTGGCACTGGTAACAGGGGGGATCTTTCTTACGTTTACAGGGCATCCACCCCTAGCCATTTATCAGACGATGATGGAGGGTGCGTTTGGTTCTGCTTATGGTGTGAACGAAACCATTGTAAAAATGATTCCGTTGCTCCTGGCAGCCCTAGGCATCTCCATCGCATTCCGAATGAAACTCTGGAATATAGGTGGGGAAGGGCAGATATATGTGGGCGCTATTGCCGCCAGCGGCGTAGCATTGAAATTTGGAGATTTGCCATCTTACTTGCTGTTGCCCCTTATGTTGATGGCAGGGTTTATAGGAGGAGCTCTATGGGCATTGGTACCAGCCATTTCTAGAGCATTATGGAAAACCAATGAGACCATCACCACCCTTATGATGAACTATGTGGGCATTTTATGGGTAGATTATCTTGTATTTGGGCCATGGAAGGATCCTAAAAGCTTTAACTTTCCCATTACACCAGCCTTTAGTGACGCAGCTGTGCTGCCGACCTTTGGGAAGTCCAGGGTCCATATGGGGATTCTTATAGGATTGTTATTGGCGGGTATCATTTATATATTGATCAATAAGACCGTATGGGGTTATGAAATCCGCGTAGCAGGGGAAAATAGTGAGGCGGCTCGTTATGCAGGGATAGGCGTAACCAGAAATATCATCTTGGCATTGTGTATCAGTGGGGGAATCGCGGGGATCGCAGGGATGACTGAAGTTGCGGGTATTACCCATCGTCTTCAGTCCAACTTTTCACCAGGTTACGGATATAGCGCTATTATCATTGCATGGTTGGCGAGATTGAATCCAATTGCCGCTATTGTTGTGTCCTTTCTGTTCGGAGGGCTTTTGGTTGGAGGATATGCAGTACAGACCAGTGGTTTGCCAGCCTCTACAGCCCTCATGCTGCAAGGCTTGATTCTTTTCTTTATATTGGGTGGGGAATTTTTTACCCAGTATAAGGTGACGATTCGCAAGAAAGAAACCCAGGGAAAGGAGATCAGAGTCCATGGATTATCAAGTAGTAATTAGTACTTTGACTGCAGCGGTTACGGCAGGAACACCGATTCTTTATGCTTCTCTGGGAGAAATACTTTGTGAGAAATCAGGGAATTTAAATTTAGGAGTAGAAGGAATGATGCTGGTAGGAGCTGTCTGCGGCTTTCAAGCAGCTGTTCTGACAGGAAATCCTTGGATAGGGATTTTGGCTGCCATGCTGGCCGGAGGCGCATTGGCCCTCGTTCATGCCTTTCTTACGATTACGCTGAAGGCTAGTCAAGTGGTAAGTGGATTGGCTTTGACCATCTTTGGAACGGGATTAAGCAGTTTTATCGGGAAGAAGCTTATCGGTATTCCTGCACCTGTGAAATTTAGCAAAACAGGGTTTCCTGGATTGGAGAAGATTCCCTTTATTGGAGAGGTTTTTTTCCAGCAGGATCTATTGATCTATTTAAGCTATGGCGTTGCCATCATCATTTGGATTTATTTATATCACACCAATATGGGATTAAAGCTTAAGGCTGTGGGGGAGAATCCTGCTGCTGCCGATGCAGTGGGTATTCAAGTGACAAAGATACAATATACCCATGTATTTCTAGGAGGTGTTTTGGCGGGGATAGGAGGCGCCTATTTATCCTTAGCCTATGCCCCATCCTGGTTAGAAAATATGACAGCAGGAAGAGGCTGGATTGCTGTGGCGCTGGTTATTTTCGCCCTATGGCATCCCCTGCGGGCGATGGCGGGTGCATACATTTTCGGAGGTCTAGACATTCTTGGATATCGGGTACAGACCTTGGGAATGACAGCTTCACCATTTTTGATGAAGATGATCCCTTATCTGTTTACCATCGGTGTGTTGATTTTTATCTCGGCGAGAAAGGGTAGCCAGCATACAGCTGCGCCTGCCAGTCTCGGCGTCGCCTACCATCGAGAAGAGCGATAAGAGGCTAGCTTTGACGAATTGACAAGGGTTAAGTGCTGTGTTACGATAGATAGGATGAAAATGCCTTTAAAGGAAGTCCAGTGAGGCTAACAAGGAGGAATAAAAAATGAATATGTGTAAGGAAATTGCAGAAAAGCTTTTGGAGATCGGTGCCGTAACGGTGAGAAACCCTGAGAATCTTTTTACATGGGCATCGGGAATACAATCACCGATCTATTGTGACAATCGTCTGACCATGGGGTATCCCGCGGTGAGAGAAATGATCGCCCAAGAATTTGTAGATTTCATCCATACCTATTATCCGGGAGTGGAGATCCTAGTAGGTACGGCTACGGCAGGAATACCCCACGCTGCTTGGGTTGCACAAAAAATGAATTTACCTATGGCCTATGTGCGAAGCAGTGCCAAGGGACATGGAAAGGGAAATCAAATCGAGGGTAAGATTGAAAAAGGCCAAAAAGCCATTGTTATCGAGGATCTGCTTTCCACAGGTGGAAGTTCTGTGAAAACTGTCCAGGCCCTTAGAGAATCCGGAGTGGAAGTATTAGGGGTTGTGGCAATTTTTACCTATGGTTTTCCCCAGGTGGAAGAAGCCTTTGCCATGGAAAAGATCAACTATCATACATTAACCAGCTATCAAATCCTTTTGCCCATTGCAGTGGAAAAGGGAATGATCCAGGAACATGAGTTGGAATTGCTGGAAAAATGGAGCAAAGATCCATATATATTTAGTAAGTAGAGAGGATGCACCTTCAGGTGCATCCTTATTTATTGTTCGGAAAATCGAAAATTTGAATTTTAAGAATAGGAGAGGATGTGAAAGCTTCTTGTAGAATTATATCAAAATTCGAAACATTTAGTACTAGAGGATTATTGTCATACTCGTCCAGAATAGTGCATAATATACAATATGTAGTATGTTAGGAAATAAGCGTCACAAGAGGAGGGGTATCATGTCCGTTACTAAGATTCAAAAGAGAAACGGCGAAATTGTCGATTTTGACAGTGGTAAAATCAAGAATGCTATCTTTGCAGCTGCCAAATCTGTAGGTGGGAAAGATGAAATTGTTGCTCAGAAATTAACCAAGGCCGTGATGGATATTGTCAATGAAACCCATGCTGCCAGTATCCCATCGGTAGAAGATATACAAGATATTGTGGAGAAGGTATTGATTGAAGAAGGCCATGCCAGAACAGCAAAGGCATTTATCTTATACCGAAAGAAGCATGAAGAAATCCGCGAAGTCAGAAATCTTTTTATGGATGCAGAGCAAATGGTAGAGGAGTATGTAAATCTAGAGGATTGGAGAGTCAATGAGAATGCCAACATGGGTTTTTCACTACAGGGGCTCAACAATCACATTGTAGAGAGTATCACCACGAAATATTGGTTACATAAGATTTATAGAAAAGAGTTAAGAGACGCCCATATTCGAGGCGATTTACATATACATGATCTTGGTTTGTTGGCCCCCTATTGCTGTGGATGGGACTTAGAGTCCTTCCTGAGATACGGATTCAAAGGGGCGAAAGGAAAAATCGAATCAAAGCCGCCAAAGCATTTTGAATCGGCTTTAGGACAATTGGTAAACCTTCTATATACCCTGCAAGGAGAATCAGCAGGTGCCCAAGCGGTATCCAGCATTGATACATATTTAGCACCGTTTATCTACTACGATGAACTAGATTATGCCCAAGTGAAAAAGGCGATTCAGAGATTTGTATTTAACTTAAATGTACCTACGAGGGTAGGCTTCCAGACGCCATTTACGAACATAACCCTGGATATTGCACCCCATCAGTTGTTAAGGAATCAAGGGGTTATTATAGGTGGTAAGACCATGGATAAGACCTATAAGGAGTTCCAGAAGGAAATGGATATGTTCAATAAGGCCTTCTGTGAAGTTATGATGGAAGGGGATGGCGCAGGAAGAGCTTTCAGCTTCCCGATTCCTACAGTGAATATCACCAATGATTTCCCATGGGATACTGAAGTGGTAAATTATGTAATGGAGATGACGAGGAAATTCGGGACACCATACTTTGCCAACTTCATGAATTCAGATTTATCTCCAGAGGATATTCGCTCCATGTGCTGTCGACTAAGACTGGATAATCGTGAGCTGCGTAAACGTGGGGGCGGACTTTTCGGTGCCAATCCACTGACAGGATCTATCAATGTGGTTACATTGAATATGGCGAGAATCGGTTATGTGTCTAAAACCGTAGAGGAATTTAAACGCAGGGTTAGAGAATTGATGGAGATTGCCAAGGAAATCTGTGAAAATAAGCGTGGTGTATTGGAACAATATATGGATGCAGGATTATATCCATATTCTAGACATTATCTTCAAGGCGTGAAGGATGCAACGGGCGAATACTTTAAGAATCACTTCTCCACTATCGGACTAAATGGTATGAATGAGGCCTGCGTGAATCTTTTAGATGTGGATATTACGACAGAGGAAGGGAATGAGTTTGCCGTAGAAATCATGGAATTCATGAATCGCGTGATTCAAATCTTCCAGGAAGAAACAGGCAGCCTTTGGAATCTAGAGGCGTCTCCGGCGGAGGGTGCTTCCTATCGATTTGCCAGATTGGATAAAAAGATGTACTCCAATATCTTTACCCAGGGTAAGGATGAGCCCTATTATACAAACTCTACCCAACTGCCAGTGGATTACACACGGGATATCTTTGAAGCGCTGGAGAAGCAAGAAAAGCTTCAGTCTTTGTATACGGGCGGAACTGTTCTCCATGGTTTTATCGGAGAGGAGATTGAGAGCATTGAAACCTGTAAGATGCTGATTAAGAGAGTTTTTGAAAACAGCAGCTTACCCTACTTGACCATTACGCCAACCTTCTCTATTTGTGCAGAACATGGCTATATTGCCGGGGAACATTTCAACTGTCCACACTGCGACCGAGAAGCCGAGGTATGGACCAGGGTAGTGGGCTTCCACAGACCAGTACAATCATGGAATAGAGGGAAACAAGAAGAGTTTAAAGATCGGGAAGAGTTCTCCTGTGAAGAATCATTAAAGCTAGATGCAAGTCATAAGATTGAATACCAAATGGAAAGCGTTTCATAATAAAGTTGCAAATGGGATATAAAGCTTATTAGATTATTTTGTTAAATTCTAATTGTGTATATATTAAGATATATGTTTTTTAAGTATAGGGTATAGTCGAACTGTGACTATACCTTTTCTTATTTTAAAGAAGAGAAGAACAAAACTGAAATGCAAGAGTCTTCATGGGCAGCTATGAAATAAGATTATAAATGGCACAATGCTCACTAAATTTGTATCGAATAAAGAAGGATTTTTCTGATTAATGAGAAATATATACTCGAAACACTAATAAGGGGTGATTTGATGGACTATAAGTATCTTTTAGAATCTATTTTACAGAATTTAGACGAGGGGATATTGGTTGTAGACACACAAGCCAATGTGACCTTTTATAATGAACCAGCAACGGATATTGCTGGTATCACAGAGAACGAAGCCATAGGTAAAAACATACTGGATATTTTTCCTGATCTTACCCTTGAAACTAGCACGTTTTATCAAGTATTACGAACAAGAGAACCTGTGATTGATTTTGTGCAAACCTATATGAACTTTCAGGGGAAAAAGGTTTCTACCCTAACATCAACGATACCACTTATGAGAGATGATCAAATCGTTGGCGCATTAGAGATCTACCGTGATCTAACACAAGTCAAAGAACTGTCTGAAAAGATTATGTCGCTGCAAAAGGAATTATTTAAGCGGGAGGCTAATGATAAATCCTTTAAAGGGAATGGGACGGTCTATAGTATGAAAGATATCATAGGAAATAGCCATTCCATCAGGGGGTTAAAGGAGAAGATTATAAAAATTGCAGACAGCAGCTCTCCCATATTAATCTATGGGGAGACGGGAACAGGTAAGGAATTATTTGTACAGGCACTGCATAATGCTAGCAAAATGAGAAAGAACAAACCTTTTATTGCTCAAAACTGCGCCGCCCTTCCCAAGTCTTTATTGGAGAGCATACTATTTGGCACTTCGTCAGGAAGTTTTACAGGAGCGAAAGATAAACCTGGCCTTTTTGAATTGGCTGATGGTGGAACATTGTTTTTAGACGAAGTGAATTCAATGGATATAGAATTACAGGGAAAACTGTTGAGAGTATTGCAGGATGGAGTTGTAAGAAGGATTGGAGGAACAAAAACAACGACGGTAGATGTTCGGATTATTGCATCTACCAATGAGGAGCCATTGACCATCGTTGAGAAAAAAGTACTGAGGAAGGATCTGTATTACCGACTAAATGTGATTTCATTGAATATTCCTCCTTTACGAGAGCGAAAAGAAGATATTCCTATATTGGTAGATTACTTTATAAAACAATACAATGATAAATTGTTTAAAAATATTCAAAGCGCCGCTCCAGAAGTCTTGCAAATGTTTCAACGTTATGATTGGCCAGGAAATATACGGGAGTTGAAATATAGTATTGAGAGCATCATGAATTTCATTGATGGAGAAATAATAGAACAAGATGATGTGCCTGTCAATATAACTTGTTCTTATAAAATATCGCAAGATATAAAACCTGAAGCGTATTTTGAAGAAGGAGGCATTCCTTTGTACGAAGCAATGGAACAATATGAAATCACATTGATAGGAAAAGCGATTCAAAAAGCAAATGGCAACTGCGCAAAGGCGGCAAGGATTCTAAATATACCAAGGCAAACACTGCATAACAAGATCAAGAAGTATAATATAAGCTGGCAAGTCATAGCAGAGTAAATGTCTCAATTATGGGACATTGTAGAAAATTTGATGTAAAAGGCGTCTTGAATTTGGGACGCCTTATTTTAATGCAAAAAAGTGAACTGCAAAGTCTTGAAAACTCAATAAATAGCCATGCCAAACGATTATAAAACCTTGGCACGAGAATTGCACTCAAAACAAACATCTGGTTTATTGAATATTCAAAAAATAAGGAGGGTAGTATGAATCTATCTGGTTAGTTTGTTCTTATTTTATGGAATTAGGAGGATGTGTATGAGTAGTCATCAAAATGAAAATTGGGGTAGTCGGTTAGGTTTTATTTTGGCTGCATTGGGGATGGCAGTGGGAACAGGTAACATCTGGCGTTTTCCTCGTATTGTAGGAAGTAATCATGGTGGAGCATTTATTATTGCTTATATTATTTGTAATATGTTATGGGTCGTTCCTCTTCTTATGATGGAGATGGGTATAGGAAAATCAACTCGATTGGGAGCTATTGGTGCATTCAGAGATTTCTACGGTCAAAAGAAAGCTTGGCTAGGAGGATGGGCTACATGGGTATGTGCAGCCATAACCTTCTATTATGCTGTTGTATTTGCATACGCACTAAGATATTTCGTATTCGCTTTGCAAGGGATTATGAAACCGGGATTTGATTCTCAAGCATTATGGAACTCCTTTATTGCAGACCCAAGACAAACGATTTTCTTCCAGATTATTGCATTGTTGGCGATGGGTATTGTCATCTACAGAGGTGTTCAAAAAGGATTAGAAAGTATCGGAAAAATTGCAATTCCAACATTATTTGTTAGCCTTTTAGTAGCTTCTATTTGGGCGTTAATGCAACCAGGTGCAGCTACAGGACTAAAATTCATTTTTGTTCCTGATTGGGCAGCCTTAGGGACTTCAAAAGTATGGTTGAACGCTTTGACACAGGCTGCTTGGTCTGCGGGCGCTGGCTGGGCAATGATGTTGACCTATGCTAACTATTTTAAGAAGAACGAAGACATAGCGGTAAACGCCTTCATGATCAGCTTTGGGGATATGATAGGAGCTATGCTAGGTGCGCTGGCGGTTCTACCAGCAGTTTTTGCTCTTTCCGCCAGTGAAGGGGCTGCTATTGAGGCATTAGGAACAGGCAATTATGGTCTTACGTTTATTTATTTAGCTGCATTATTTCCTAAGATTCCAGGAGGCAATATCCTTGCCGCTTTGTTTTTCTTTGCCCTATCCCTTGCCGCGTTAACCTCCATCATACCACAAACGGAAGTAATAATAAGAAATTTTGTAAATGCAGGGTATGACAGAAAGAAAGCAACGATCCTAGTATGTTTAGGTTGCTTTATTTTTGGACTTCCATCTGCATATAGTATAGATTTTTTGAACAATCAGGACTGGGTTTGGGGTATTGGTCTTCTCATATGTGGTCTATTTTTTGCTATGTCGGTATATAAGTTTGGTGTGGATAAATTCCGTACAGAAGTTATTAATTCATGCAGCGATATCCAAGTGGGTAAATGGTTCAATGTAGCAGTGAAGTCTTTTCCTGTACTATTATCGATTGTTGTAGGATGGTGGTTCTATCAGGCAATTACATGGCACCCAGATAACTGGTGGAATCCTTTCATCGTAGATAGTTTAGGCACCGTCGTGGCTCAAGTCTTACTGACGGGAATTATTTTCTATTTAGCCAATGGACGGCTGGCAGAATGGATTCAGGGAAAAAGATATATGATGGAAGGGCAGTTTCTAGCTGAAGTAAGGGAGGAAGAGTAATATGGAAGGAAGCACTATTGTTTGGATGATTATTATGCTTGGTGCAATCGTTGGGCCGTTTGTATATTTTGCCAGTCTTGCAGCATCGAAGGAGAAGTCAAAGACCACTGATTAATTATCATGCAGACTTTATAAAGGGAGAAAACCCCTGGGAACTACATATAGAATACACATACATGAAATTTCCCAGGGGACTCTCCTGGAGATTAACGAGGTGATATATTGAGGGAAGGCATTGTATTTAATATCCAAAATTATACTATTCATGATGGACCAGGTATACGTACTACCGTGTTTTTAAAAGGGTGTCCTTTGGACTGTTGGTGGTGTCATAATCCAGAAAGCCAAGGATATACACAAGAAATATTGTTTAGAAAAAACAAATGTATAGGATGCGGAGATTGTTTCGAAGCATGTATAAATCAGGCAATAAGCTATTTAGAAGGAGACAGAATCCGAGATCAGGCAAAGTGTAGTCTCTGTGAAAGATGCACAGATAGATGTCCCACGGAGGCACTAGAATTAGTAGGGAAGAAAATGAGCGTATCGGATGTTATGACAGAGATTGAGAAAGACCAGATTTTTTATGAACAATCTGGCGGAGGTGTTACTTTTTCTGGTGGGGAACCTTTATCACAAATTCAGTTTTTAACAAAGCTTCTTAAGGCGTGCAAAGAGAAAGGATTGCATACGGTTTTAGATACATCAGGCTATGCTCAGTGGGATTCCATGATGCAAGTAGCTGATAAAGTAGATCTGTTTTTGTATGATTTGAAGTGCATGAACGACGATAAGCATAAAAAATATACGGGTGTATCGAATCGTATTATTCTAGATAATTTACGTCAGCTTGTAAAGCATCGCAGCAACATATGGGTTCGTATACCCATTATACCTAATATAAATGATGATGAAGAGAATATACAACAGACCGGGGAATTTTTGTCCTCATTAAACCTAAAAGACGTTTTTCTACTGCCCTATCATAAGACTGCTGTTGATAAATATGAGAGGCTTGGGAAAAAGTATGAACTTTCTTGGGTACAGCCTCCATCAGATAGAGCTTTAAATGAGATTCGTGAAAAGTTAAGGACTTTTGGACTACATGTAAAAATTGGAGGGTGATTGATGATGTTGAGAAGAGAAGTTGGGATGAACGACAGGATTGCAAAACTTAGAGAACAAAGCGTTACCACGGTTCCCCGCCTTTCCATAGAAAGGGCCGTATTGGTTACAGAAGTCTATAAGGACTATGCAGGTAAAGTTTCTATACCGGTTTTACGAGCTTTAACATTCAAATATTTGATGGAGCACAAGTCTATTTGTATTCATGATGGAGAATTAATTGTTGGGGAACGGGGACCGGGGCCGCAGCAGGCACCAACCTATCCCGAATTATGCTGTCATACAGAAGAAGACTTCGATATCATTGACAGGCGAGAGAAAATATTCTTTCGTGTGGATGAAGAGACCAAACGGGTACATCGGGAAACGATCATCCCTTATTGGAAAGGAAAATCCATTCGAGATCATCTTTTCAATCAAATGACGGAAGCGTGGAAAGATAGCTATGAGGCAGGCATATTCACGGAGTTTATGGAGCAAAGAGCACCAGGGCACACGGTGGCTGACGGAAAAATCTATCAAAAAGGCTTCATTGACTTTAAAAAGGATATTGAAAGAAAGTTACAAGAACTAGATTATTTTAATGATCCGGAAGCCTATGAAAAACAGGAAGAGTTAAGAGCGATGAGCATATGTTGTGATGGGATCGTCAGGTTTGCTGAAAGACATGCTGATGAGGCTAGGAAGCTGGCAAGTATAGAGCAGAATCCCATAAGAAAAAAAGAGTTGGAAGAGATTGCCCAGGTTTGTAGTCATGTTCCTGCCTATGCCCCAAGAACTTTCCATGAAGCGTTGCAGGCATATTGGTTTGTGCATCTAGGTGTCATTACAGAATTAAATACATGGGATGCTTTCTGCCCAGGAAAGCTTGATCAACATCTATATCCCTTTTATAAAAGAGAAAGTGAAAGCGGAAAATTAACCCGTGAACAGGCAAAGGAATTATTGGAGTGCTTCTGGGTGAAATTTAACAACCAGCCAGCACCACCAAAGGTAGGTATTACACTGCAGGAAAGTGGAACCTATACAGATTTCTGCAACATCAATATTGGTGGTATCCAATCGGATGGCAGCGATGGTGTCAATGAAATCTCTTACTTGCTGTTAGAAATCATTGATGAAATGAGAATTTTGCAACCTAGTACCAATATACAGGTCAGTAGAAAGAACCCTGATCACTTTATCATAAAAGCTGGAGAGGTCATAAGAGAAGGCATGGGCTTTCCATCGGTGTTTAATACAGATGCAGTGATTGAAGAACTTCTAAGACAGGGAAAAGCTTTGGAAGATGCCCGCTGTGGGGGGACCAGTGGTTGTGTAGAGGTAGGATGTTTTGGCAAAGAAGCATTTATTTTAACAGGATATTTTAATCTCGTTAAAATTCTAGAAGTTACCCTTCATAATGGGATAAATCCAAGAACAGGAAAGAGACTAGGCCTTGAAACGGGTGATGCAGCAGCATTCGATTCTTTAGAAGAACTGCTAGAAGCATTTAAAAAGCAGGTTCAATATTTTGCGGATATTAAGATACGAGGTAATCATATTATTGAAAAGCTGTATGCAGAGAGTATGCCAGCGCCGTTTTTATCTATGATTATTGACGATTGTATTGAAAATGCGAAGGACTACAATGCTGGGGGCGCTCGATATAACTCAAGATATATTCAAGGAGTAGGTATCGGCAGTATAACAGATAGCCTATCGGCTATTCAATACCACGTGTATGACAAGCAAAACTTTACAATGGGAGAACTTTTAAATATTCTGCATGCCGATTTTGAAGGTTACGAAAAAGAGCGCCAGCGACTGCTAAATAAGACGCCAAAGTATGGCAATGATGATGATTATGCAGATCGTATCATGCAAAAGGTATTTAATATATTCTACGATGTAGTGAACGGCAGAAAAACACCAACAGGGTCTACCTATAGAATTGAAATGCTTCCTACCACTTGTCATGTTTATTTTGGATCTGTTGTAGGGGCAACACCTGACGGCAGAAAATCAGGCAAACCATTATCAGAAGGGATCTCACCTGTACAAGGGGCTGACAAAAAAGGACCAACAGCAGTAATCAAATCTGCATCAAAAATGGATCATTTAAGAACGGGTGGAACCCTATTGAATCAGAAATTTACCCCTCAGATCGTTCAAGGGCAGGAGGGGTTAGAAAAACTGAAAGATTTAATTCGCGCGTACTTTAAAGTGGATGGACACCATATTCAATTCAACATTATCAATGCAAATACCCTTAGAGATGCCCAGAAAAATCCTGAAAAATATAAGAATTTGATTGTTCGGGTTGCGGGCTACAGTGATTACTTCAACAATCTCAACAAGGGATTACAGGATGAAATCATTGAAAGAAGCGAACATATGCGCTTTTAAATGTGTAAGCAATTGTGTTGAATATGAACTGGGAAATTATTAAAAGTAATTTTCCAGTTCTTTCAATTGAAAGAATAGCTGCTTCTTAGTGAAGAAAATTGATTAAATGGGGTGACAAACATGAAGATATTATCAAAGAAACAAGAATTATGCATAGCATGTGGGGCTTGTGAAGAAGTATGTTCAAAAACATATTTTAAAGAAAAAGCCAGCGAAAAGTCATGTATTAAGATTGAGTCCAGTAAAGAAGAGAAGATAAATGTATGTAATCAATGCGGCGTCTGCATTGACATTTGCCCTGTTAGAGCAATTAGCAGAAATACACTTGGTGTTGTAACCATTAAAAAGAAGGACTGTGTAGGGTGTTTTATGTGTGTAGGCTTCTGTCCAGAGGAGGCAATGAGGCAACATGATGACTACGTGGAGCCTTTTAAGTGTATAGCCTGTGGACTATGTGTTCATGCGTGTCCGACGGGGGCAATATTCATAGGAGAGGTTGAAGGACAAGAAGCAGAAATGCTAGAGCAAATTGCAGCAAGTGGTGGAAATCTATAATAGGGTTATTGAAGATAGGATAGCGAACTATGTATTGTATACAAGAAGGTATAAGGAGGAAATCATCTATGAATTTTTTAGAAATGAAACAAGCCCATAAACTATTAAAAGAGCACAAGTATGCATTGGGGAAAGTAGAAAAAGGGTACACCAATAGGAGTCTTTACATAAACCTATCTGATAATAGAATAGAATCAAAACCTGTGACAGAAATGATGAAGGAAAAGTTTATAGGAGGCAAGGGTTTTGGATTATGGTATCTTTGGAATGCAGTCAATGAAAAAACGAAATGGAATGATCCTGAAAACGAAATCATTATTGCCGGGGGACCTATATGTGGCATCACACAATATCCGGGATCAGGAAAGTCACTGGTATGTACCATATCTCCATTGACAGGTATGCCTATGGACAGCAATGTGGGAGGATACTTTGGACCATATCTTAAGTTTTCAGGGTGGGATGCCCTGGAGTTACAAGGAAAAGCTGAAAAAGATGTAATTATATTCATAGATGGCAATGAGGGGATTATTAAAATTGAAGAAGCACCCCTTGAGCCTGTCGATGGACATATACTAAGTGAAGTGCTAACAGAAATGTATGCAGATTCTGAGGAAGATAGGAAAAACATATCTGTAGTCACATCAGGAACAGCGGCGGAACATACACGTTTAGGACTTCTTAACTTTAGCTTCTATGATATAAGGAGACAGGTAGCTAGGTTGAAGCAAGCTGGAAGAGGCGGGATCGGAACTGTATTTAGAGATAAGAAGATAAAAGCTTTAATAATCAAGTATAAGGGGACGAAGGGGGATTTAAATAACCCTGCGAATAAGTCTCTAATTAATAAAGCGGGAATTAAGCTTCATAAAGAGATATGTAAATTAGATAATGCGCAAAACAGAATGAGAAAAATAGGGACTGCAAATATCATAGAAGTGATGGATGATTATGATTTGCTTCCTACCCATAACTATAAATTTGGAAGCCATCCTGATACCTATAAAATAGCATCAAATGTATTTATTGAAAAATATATAACACAAGGAATGCCCGATGGCTGCTGGTATGGGTGTTCTATGTCTTGTGCAAAAGCTGCAGATAGTTTTGAATTAAAAACTGGTCCATACAAGGGGCAGAAAGTAACGGTAGATGGCCCAGAATATGAAAATGCAGCAGGTCTCGGATCAAACTGTGGAATATTTGATCCCCAGGTCATCTTGGAACTCAACTTTTACTGTGATACGTATGCGATAGATACCATATCCTTTGGAACTCTTACTGCCTTTATCATGGAATGTTATGAAGCAGGAATATTAAACAAAGAAATAACAGGAGGGCTTGCACTGAACTTTGGAAATGCAGAAGCTGCCCTAGAGCTGCTACATCAGATGTCAAGGGGAGAAGGATTTGGGCTGATTGCTGGTCAAGGTGTACGTAGAATGAAAAGGTTATTCGTAGAAGAATATGGTGCACACCCAGAATTTTTAAATGATATAGGAATGGAGCAAAAGGGGCTAGAGTTTTCTGAATATCTGCCAAAGGAATCCCTTGCACAGCAAGGAGGGTATGGGCTTACCAATAAAGGACCACAGCATGATGAAGCATGGCTCATTTTCATGGATATGGTAAACAACCAAATACCAACCTTTGAGGATAAGGCAGAAGCACTCCACTACTTCCCTATGTTTAGAACCTGGTTTGGCTTATACGGCTTATGCAAGTTGCCATGGAACGATATTACGCCAGAAGGCAATGGGGAGGCTAATGAACCTGCAAAAATACCGGAGCATGTACAAAATTATGTAGATATATGCAATGGTGTAACAGGAAAAAATATAGATAAAGAAGAGTTGATAAGAGAATCAGAAAGAGTATATAATTTCCAAAGAATTTTTAATATAAGAATGGGTCATGGCAAAAGGGCCGATGATGCCATACCCTATCGTGCCATGGGACCTGTAACGGTGGAAGAATACGAATCAAGACAGGAACGATATGACAAGCAGCTGAGAGAATCTGTTGGATACGACCCAGAAGGGAAATCCACAGAAGAAAAGATAAAAGCCTTAAGGCAATACAGGGAGAATCAATATGAGCAACTGATAGATGCTGTTTACAAAAGAAGGGGATGGACATTAAACGGCATACCTACGATAGAATACCTTCAGAAAATAGGTATGAATCTGCCAGAGGTTATTGCGGTTGTAAAACCTTATCTCGGATGAGTAGAAGAAACAAATTGATAGCAGTGATACAAAGTCGTCTAAAGTTATTGTTCAAAAGAGCTCATGGAGATTTAGGCTGATCACCTGTCAGTATTGTTGAATAGCGATCGGTCGACGGTAGGAGGGCGAACGATGATAAAGGTAAATAGTAAGGATTTTCAGTGGGAAGAAAAATTAACCGTAAGCAGACTACTGCAGAAAAAGAATTATACGTATCCCAAGATCATTGTGAAGGTGAATGGAAAACTTGTTCATAAAGAAGAATATGATGAAAAGGTGATCAAAGATGGAGATGATGTTCAGGTAATTCATCTATTGGCAGGAGGATGAGATATAGTTGATTGGATAGGTGCTATTTGATTTAGCATTCAACTTTATTGTGAAAAGACCTCCATTGGGAAGCAACCTTAAAGCTGAATAAAATTATTAAAAATATGATATTTGGACAATCTATAGAAGGAGACAGCTCCTTCTTTTTTCTATTGTTGTTCAAAAAAAGGGAATGGTATAATTATATTAAACGAACAAAGAAAAATGATATTAACCAAAAGGGGAACGGCAGCGTTATGGACAAATTATTAAACGAGTTAAGTCAAAGTGCAGACAAACAAACCTTTAATTTTATATATCCCAAAAATGTAGATGACCGGGAATGGGCTAGAGTGATGTCAAAAGCTTTTGTATTAGAGGAAGAAGGATATATATATATTTCAGATAAAAATAATGAGAGCTTAAAGGTAGCACTATTGGGGAGCATAACTGTAAAGGGATTACAAAGGCTTAAAATAGTGGAAGAAGAAACTCCTTTTTTGGATGAAATCTATAAGTGGGCAGATAAACAAACTTTTCATTTTGTATATACCAAGGAACAGCATGGAAAGGAATGGGCTGATGCCTTAAAAAATGCTAAGAAACTCCATGATGATGGATATATTCATTTAATTGAAAGAAGTGCTCTTATTTTAGATGTGGTGCTTATCGGTATGATAACGGTAAAGGGATTAAAGAAATTATCTGTAGTGAAAAAGGAAGATCCACTCTTTTGCGAATTGTATAGGATTGCGGATAAATCAGACTATCGATTCATGTATTCAAGGGATGCAAAGGATAAAAACTGGTACGCAAAGGTTGCCCGTGCCAAGGAGTTAGAAGAGAAAAAGTATATTTATATCACGGAAAAGAGTGATGAAGCGTATGATTATGTGCTGATGGGCTTCATAACCTATGAGGGTCTTAAAGCATTACAGCTTATATAAGAAGACAAGAAATATAGATAACGAATATATAAAGGCCAGGGATTATGCAGATGCGTAAGCCCTGGCCTTTTATGAGTGAATGACAGAACGCATTCTTTTTGAAAAAATCATGGTGTGTTATAATTAGGACAATATCAGGAAGAATATGGAACAGGGGGATTGTTCTAATGCAAGGGATGTTGGATTATCTGAAAAAGAATGAATACGAAAATGTATATATGATTCGAGGTATGGTCCATAGCATTAGGGATTTTCGATATGAAATTTCGTATGATGAGAATCACCATATCGATGGTATTGTTGCTATCTGGGAAACAGAAAAAGGAGCCACTTTAAGAGGTAATAGCGTATTCTGTAGCAAATGGTTTGATAGACTGTATGGAGAGTATAATCTTTATGAGTTGGAAGTGGCCTTTGCAGAAGAAAAACTTATAGAATTTGATAGCAAGATTCCTAAAGGATCGGTTACATACAATTTGATTATGGTGTACACATCTGAAAATCAGCCTATCAATGAGGGATTTATCGAATATAGGCGGATAGATAAGATGGAATGGTATGAGATGGCGAGAAGATTTAAAGAAAGATACGACAAAGAATTTATAGAATTCGAACCAGATAATATGGAATGGCTATGTGTGTATAAAGAAGGGGAAGTTATCGCAACCATTTGTATCGAAAAGGTGGACCCGAACTTAGCCATGATATCCAGCTTTTATGTAATACCTGGCCTACGTCAGCAGGGCATTGGAACAGGCTTATTAAACTCTGTTCTTCGGGATTTTGGAGATCATAAGCTAATGTTGTTTGTAGATAGTGAGAATACGGGAGCAATGAAACTGTATGAAAAATTAGGTTTTAAAGCTTATAAAAAAGTGATCAATATTGAAATCTAGTGTGGGTTTAGATTTGTTTTTAATGTTAGGGTATATTTGTAGAATAGTATGAAATAGTGTTGATCTTAGAATTTCGATCACACCTGTAGGGGCGAACAGTGTTCGCCCGTGAATGATGGCAATCATCGGGCGATCAATGATCGCCCCTACGAGTCTATACACATTAGAAGGATGGAATTTTCCCACCCGATTGTGTCGCATCCTTCATTTATGATGTTCAAGTGGTATATTGCACAAATTCATATTATAAACACGGAGGTAAATATGGACTGGATTACAGAAATAAAGAGATATACTCCTTGTAATGAACAGGAAGAGAAGGACAAAGCAATTATACTAGACTGTATAAAACAATTTGATAATATTCTAACCAGAGAGAATAAAATAGCCCATATCACAAGTTCAGGATTTATCGTGAATAAGATGAGAGACAGCGTACTGATGATACATCATAATATATACAATGCATGGGCGTGGACCGGTGGACATGCTGATGGGGAGATGGATCTGTTAGCAGTTGCCATTCGGGAAGCTCAGGAAGAAACAGGTGTAAAAAATATTCATCCTGTGGCTACGGAGATCATCTCTCTGGATATCTTGCCAGTGTTAGGTCATGTAAAGAGAGGAGCATACGTGTCGTCCCATCTCCATTTGTCAGTGGCCTATTTGGTGGAGGCTGATGAAGAGGAATCACTAATTGTTAAAATCGATGAAAACAGCGGCGTGAAATGGATTCCCATAGCTGAAATCGATACATATACCAATGAACCCCATATGCAGAAGGTCTATAAGAAAATAGTGTCTAAAATGAAAGCCTTAAGGATTTAAAGGAAGGGTAGATTCAAGACATCCTTGAAAAGCAAAGGCAGAATAAAGGGAGGAAACTTGTAATGGAAATACGAAAAGCTACAAAATCAGATTTACCTACTGTTGTGTCGTTAAACGATACTGTCCAGAAAATCCACGCCGAGGCACATCCCCATCTATTTAAATACCCAGTGGATCTATCAGCGTTAGAAGCTTTTTTCGAGAAAATGATTGATCAACTAAACGGTCTTATATTTATTACTTTTTCAGATACAGGAGATCCAGCTGGTTACATCTGTGCAGTGATACACTGTGTTCCGGAAAATCCATTTAAATTTGAACAACGTGTTATGTACATTGATCAGATGGTTGTATCATCTGCCTATAGAAATATAGGGGTGGGGCGTATGCTGATGGAAAAGGTAGAAGAATATGCAAAAGATTTAGAGGCAGACCGAATTGAGCTAGGTTCATGGATGTTCAATCAGGGTGCCCACAAGTTTTTTGAGAAATTAGGTTTTTCGAAGTTTAAAGCAGCGTTCTGGAAGTCAATTTGAGAGCAATGTTTAGTAACGATCTACAATAACAGCTTTGCCTATGAGTTCTATTCTCATATTTTCTTTCAATCTTAGTATTATTTCTCCTCCTCGTTGGGAAGCTTGATAAGCATAGATTACCTTCTTATCGAGAAGCTCTGCCCAGTAGTATCCTAATAAGGTATGGACTGATCCTGTTACTGGATCTTCGTTAACACCTGCCCAAGGATTGAAGTATCTTGTTATACAGTCATAGTTGGAGGCATCTGCGCCAGCGGTAACACCTACTCCTTTTATATCTTCTACAGGGATGTTCTTCATTTTTTCAAAATTTGGATTCAAAGAGCGAACTTCATGGGCACTATGTAAATGAATCACCAGTTTTTTTGTCTTTTGACCTATAAAAATATTCTGATAGTCTATAATGCCCATAGATTGCAGGATTTCATTTTTGTGTGGAAATTTTGCTTCTATGGGCTTATCCAAAGGGAAATCTAGAGCGATGCCAAGAGGATCTTTTTTAGCGACCAAGGGACCACTTTTCGTTTCATAAGTGATTTCATCATAGGGGATGGAGAGGTCATCAAACAATACCACAGAGGATGCAAGGGTCGCATGTCCGCATAAAGGAACTTCCTTCATCGGTGTAAACCATCGCAATGAAAAAACATTACGCTGATCGATAGGCAGGTGTGTCTTCGGTATCACAAAAGCTGTTTCAGATACGTTCATTTCAAAGGCGATTGCCTGCATTGACTCATCGGGAATAGACTCCTCTAGAATACAAACAGCAGCAGGATTGCCAGTAAGAGCCTCCGTAGTGAAAGCATCAACGTGATAAATTCTAAATTTCTTTAATAGATATTTTCTCATTGCAACATCTCCCCTTTAAGAATCCAGTATGATACTTAGACTGTAGATTCTGTTACAAAATATTTCCATTAACTCCTTTAATCTTATCCTAGCATAAAAGACAGATAAATCAAGAGGTGACAAAGTCTTCCAATGGCAGTCTATGAGCATTTGGAGTATAAATGTAATAAATTTCTAGACTATGATATAATGAGTCCGAGACAGTATTGCTTGTTTTTGTTATTTTAAAGTAGTGGGATATTATTCTAGTTATAATACATGAAAAAGACTTGAAAATGATATGCATAAAATGCAGTCGCTTTTAATGGATGCGAGCATAGTACTGGTATTTAGATGGGGTGATCTGATGAAAAGGATGGGCATTTATTACTGGTTTGGCTATCCTATACAGAACTTTGAAAGATTTAAGTTGATCAAAGAAGCAGGATTCGATCATGTGATGCTCTGGTGGGGCGATGAATTTATAGAGATTGATGGAGAGAAGGCAGTGCTGCCTGATATGGCAAGGCGATTAGGGTTAGCTGTTGAGAATGTACATCTACCCTATGAAAAAGTAAACGATATCTGGATAGATGGAATCAATGGATTGGACATGGTGAAATTCTATAAAAGTTGTATTACAGATTGTGCAGCACATCATATACCGACAGCGGTACTTCATGTCATGGATGGAGAGACACCACCAGCTCCAAGTCAAATAGGGATAGATCGGTTCAAAGACATCATTGAATTTGCTGAAAGAAAAAACGTAAATATTGCCCTCGAAAATTTGAAAAGGCCTAAACATCTTGATTTTATCTTCTCAAATATTCAATCGAAGTGCCTAGGTTTTTGTTATGATAGTGGGCATGAAAACTGCTATTCACAAGATAAAGATTTCCTAAGCAATTACGGAGATAGACTTATGGCTTTACATTTACATGATAATGATGGGTCAGCGGACCAGCATAGAATCCCTGGTGAAGGAACTGTAAATTGGGAGATGGTTTCAGAAAAGCTATTCGCCCTTGAATATTCAGGAGCAATATCCCTGGAAATTACCAATGAGTTTTCAAAGCAATTTACAGGACTTTCTCCAGAGGAATTTTTAAAGGTCGCATATGAAAGAACATATGAAATATTCAAGTAAGATAGGGAGATACAAGAAGTGTTAGAGGCTAAAGCTAAGGTGAATAAACTGCGGTGGATCTGCAAGCATTTTTTCATCCATCATGATAGCAAATACCATGAAAAAGGTAAAATTTATTTTGAATAAGTTGTACCGCAGATGTAGTAAAATACGATGTAGTGATAACGGTTGGACAGGGTCGTCCAACCCTACAGCAGATCAAGAAAAGATGGTTATTTATTTGGAACTATGCATATGGTTTTATTAAATGATAAGATCCAATAACGGTTCTGCATGATATTTACGAACCAAGTTGCTTTTATTGAATGGTGCGTCAAATAACGTAGAGGTTGCGCATTGGGCAACCCGCATAAAATGGATGGGAAATGTCAATAATCAGCATTATCCTCCTATCCGATATTTCTTTCTTTGTATTGTATGATATGGGTATGATAGTATAGGAAGAGAGATTTTAAATTTGCATAGTAAGGATTTTTAGATGGAAATAGCGAAGGATTATGAAAAAGGAGTAAAAAGGGGAGCCGAAAATGTATATTGCAGGGCATGAAAAAACATCTTTTATTGATTATCCAGATAAAATCTGTACCATGTATTTCGTTGCATCCTGTAATTTTAGATGTGGCTATTGTCACAATGGACATATCGTGACATGGAATGGAAAGAATATTGATGAAGATGAGGTGTTTTCTTTCTTGAAAAAAAGAAAACCCTTTATAGATGCTGTATGCATCTCTGGTGGAGAGCCTACTATACATAAGGATTTACAGGAGTTTATTAAGAAAATCAAGGACCAAGGGTTTTTGGTGAAGCTAGATACCAATGGTACAAATCCAGATGTTTTAACAACTCTATTTAATGAAAAATTATTGGATTACATCGCAATGGATATCAAAGGACCCTTTCACAAATATGAACTGGTGACGGGAACAAAAGTGGATATAGAGCATATTAAAACTAGTATCGATATGATAAGGCGCTCAAATATAGATTATGAATTTAGAACTACTGTCTGCAAAGAACTCCACACAGAAGAGGATATATTAGAGATTGCAGCTTATATAAACCCTAGTAAGCGTTATTCTATACAAAATTTTAAGGATGGGAATACAGTATTGGCTGGAACAAATCAATTTCATCCATATGACCCAGAGGTGCTAGAGGAAATTGGAAAGAAAATAAAAGGATATTTCGAAAAGTTTAAGATTCAAAAGTGAGCTGATCAAAAAGTTGTCTCTAGATTATAGTCTTGGAAAAAAAGGATGATGATATATGAATAATGTATTAGAAATTCTATGGATCATTTTGATATATATTTTTATTCAAAGAATTGTATGGATCGGAATGGGAGTCATGAAAAAGGCAGCTTCTGCAACGCAAAGAAGAAAGTCTCAGGCTGCTGTCAATGAAGAAATAGAAGCAGCAAAAGAGGACTTGGAAGAACCTATTGAGATGGTTACAAGCTTCTGCTGTAACAAAGAAATTCCCCGGAGAAAGGCATATCAAATTGCCACTGAAGAGGGGATGGCACATTTTTTTTGCAGCTGGCAGTGTCGTCAGGAAT
Organism: Anaerosolibacter carboniphilus; assembly: GCF_014205875.1. GTDB lineage: Bacteria > Bacillota > Clostridia > Peptostreptococcales > Thermotaleaceae > Anaerosolibacter > Anaerosolibacter carboniphilus. The sequence goes on along the minus strand of NZ_JACHEN010000021.1, from coordinate 11,085 downwards.
TTATAGAAAGACAGTTAAATGAAACAAACCATGAGGAAGGAATCTAAGATTTCTTCCTTTTTTTATGCCAGATATAGAAGAGAAAGATTTGAAACGTGAACAGAAGATAGAACGTAGAGCGTCAGCATAAAAGATAGTACCGATTCCTAAACACCACCATAGAATATTCATAAGAGGATGTTTATTATTTAGAGCATTGAAGGCATTAAGGAGGTGGAGATATCATGCAGATCGACTTTCACTATTATGGCGTGTATGTGCTATGCCGTGCGGCTGGAATAAAGCCTGAGGAAAGTAGTATCATTGCCTATGCTTCTCAGCATACCGATGATGCGATCTATAGCCATGAATTGATTTTTGAGAGTGGTGGGCGTTTTCAACAACAAATGTCTGCCCATAAAATTTTGGATCTAGGGGTATTTAAAAAAGAAGTGGCTTATGAGATTTTGATGCCTTTTCATTTCCTGCCTGGGGTGGAGGGGGATGATTTTTTTGAGCAGATCTGCTGCAGGCAGAATAGTAAGACGGCGAAAGAAGTGTTGCGAGATACCCTCAATACATTAGAAAAGCCCTATGGTTTACATCGTTTGGGAATTGCATTGCACATGTATGCAGATACTTGGGCCCACCAGAATTTTAGTGGATTAAGAAAATATAATAACGAAGTGGAAGGTTTAAAACCTGAAAACCGTAAGTATAGCCTATTGGAAGAGTTTGGAGCAAACATTTTTTCTGAACTGCTCCCTCCCATAGGGCATGCCCAGGCGTTTACTTGTCCAGATGAACCCTATTTGATATGGAGCTACAAACCCTATAAGAGAGAAGGATCTATCAGAATTGATAATTTGTCTAGATTCATGGATGCAGGACGCCATATTTATGAGTTTCTATCGAAAGAAGTAAGAGAGCAAATCCCTCATATTTTCAAGGATGACTTAAAACCTTGGAAAAGGATAGAAGACAGGCTGAGATATGTCTTTGCCATGAGAGGTACTCAACAAGAACGAATAAAAACATGGGAGAGAAAATTGGCAGAAGGATATTTTGGATTTCAGGCAGCGGTTAAATATGATGAACGGGAATGGTTTCAAAAGGCTGTAACGGTCTTAGATAAATCAAATATGAAGTATGATAAGAAAGAAGGCTTTAGCCATTCAGACTGGAAATACTTCCACGATGCTTTAACGATGCATAAGTTCTTTGTTAAGAATGAGTTGCTTCCTAAGTATGGTATTATTACGTAACGAAACAAAATAAAAGAGAGGGGATTAGCGATCTATTCCCTCTCTACTCAATACACCTTGGGTATAATAGTGCTTTATTTCTTTCATTTCTGTGACAAGATCTGCGCGCTCCAGCATTTCTGCTGGGGCATAACGACCAGTCAGAATAAGCTCTATTTCATAGGGCTTTGCATCCATGAGGGACAAGACTTCTTCTAAGGAAAGAAGATGATAAAAGAGTGCAATCGTGATTTCGTCTAGAATTACTACTTGGTACTGGTTACTTTGAAAAATCCTCCTGATTTTATCGAGACCGGCTTTGGCTGCGGCTATATCCTGTGGATCAGGATCCTTTGTGATAAAGCATCCATAACCCAATAGTTCAATATCTACATAATCCTTTAGCAATGTCATGGCCTTTAGCTCGCTATATTCCATGGACTTCACGAATTGCCCTATGAATATCTTTTTACCAGCGCCTGCTGCTCTGACGGCAAGGCCAAAAGCTGCCGTGGTTTTGCCTTTGCCATCTCCTGTATAAACATGGATATATCCTTTTTCCAATGGAAGCCCTCCTTTAGATTCTAGTCATTATATTGTACCATGATTTTAAAAGTATCCCCATATGTATATATTTTTTTAGATGCCCTATAATAATGACGAGGTGATTCTATGGAGGACAAAAATAAAAATCTTAGACAAGAGAGCACAGTAATCACGGGTATAGATAGTTGTTCGAGAAGGCAAAGGGAAATAGCAACAAAAAGTAAATTTGATTAAGAAAACTGGAGAAAAAAGGGTAAGCAGAAGCAGAAAAAATCATCGATCAATTTGAGAAAAATGTATTCAAAGTATATTATATGACGAGGGAGCTCGATAGAGCTCCTTTTGATGGCGGAAAAAAAGGTGCAGCAGCAGGACTATACGAATTTAGGTACTGAGTGGCTCTTAGTTATTTCTTAGTTTTTGGTACTCCGACAAAAGGCGATCAAGAAATTGACTTAAGCTGATAATATCAGGATGTAAAAGATCGCCATCCTTCTTTTCAATCAATTTCTCTAGATGTTCTCGAGCAACTTCAATGACTAGCTTCAAGGTCTCTTGTGCTATATTTAGATCATCCATTCTACATTCCTCATTTCTAACAATGATTTTTGAGTATAGTCCCCTGCGTAACCTGCTGCACCTTATGTCATTTTAATGTAAAAAATTAGATAATTATGAAGAAACATGTCGAAAAACAAGTAAAAAAGTGAAACCGTGTAGATCCTATATAAATAGGGCACTTGGCGTATCAGATAGACCAGGTAGCATCAATAAAAGCACTATCGCGAACAGAAAAGTCGAAATTTGTAGAAAACAAGGAATGGATTTCTTTACACAGCAAATGCATTTTATAAAGGTTTTAAAGTACTTATTTGTAAATGAAATGCTGTATTTTTAAAAAAACTCATGGCTGATAAAGTATCATACCATGAGTTTTTAATGATATATTGAAAGAAATTTTTTTACTGTAATATCACCAAGATGAATTTTGTCCTATTTTACTTACCTTAGAAAATATTAATTTTAATGGCTCCAGCATATTGTCTTTTTCTGTTAGTATAATTTTACGACTATCATCATTTTCGTTAATTCTCCCAGTTTAATAGTTTTAGCCCTAAAAGAAAGTATAGTGAGGCCATTGCAAGTAAGATCAGGGTCGGGAATATAATGTTTTGAAAAGAATAACCTTGATGGATGATTCCTTCGATGGTGGAAATTGCCCAATATTGAGGGGTCAGCTTCGCTAATGACAATAAGAGCTTCGATTGGACAATATCCAAAGGCCAGAACGTACCACCTAGCATGGCAGTACAGACAGTAACCACTGGGGTGATGGCCTGGAGCTGGGCCGAAGTTTTAACCACACTTGACAGAAACAAACCAAAGCAGGTAATGGTCAATACGAAGATGCCGATCACAAGGAGTGTAAGGGGTAGGTCGGCACCCCAGTTCACACCAAACGCATAAATGCCTAGAAGAATCAATATGAATATTTGAAGAAAACCGACAGAGAAAGTACCAAGCAGATTTCCCGTTAGGATTTCAACTTTAGAAATAGGAAGGGTAAGGAGTCGCTGCCATGTACCGTTCTTTTTCTCGTCTAAGATCTCGCCTATTCCAAATATGATGGTATACATTACAAAGAACATGCTGAAGCCAACGGAATAATGGGCTAATGGATTATAGCCGCTAAAATCTTCTTGGCTCAGACTAGATAGTGTGGCATATACGGGAGGATAGGGAAACCACTTGCTTAAGGCATTATGATAGGCTTGCTGCCAGATAGAGGCTATCCTATCATCGATATTCTTTTTCTCTTTGAGTTGCGCTATTGTATAATCAGCAATTTTAATATTGCCGTGGATAAAGTTTAGATTGGATCGCAGCTCATTCTGCAAGGTGATTAACTCAAAGGACTCTTTGAGACGAATGATTTCAATTTCAGGAGCACCCTTTTCTATGATAGATTCTTCAAAGTTCTGAGGAATGATCAAGGCAGCTGCCACATTGTACCTCCTAACCTGCTCCGTGGCTTCTTTCTGATTATACTGAAAAACACGATAGGTGTTATTATCTGAAAATCTCTCAATAAGCTTGCTGGAGTAAGTACTTTGGTCTAGGTCTACAAAGGCGATGGAAATGCGGTAATTGCCAGAGCCCATATTTCCCATGAAGTAGGTGAACAAGATGGGAAGAAACAGCATAATAAGGAAAAGGCCGGGCTCTCTAAAGAATCTAAGAAATCTTAAATAGGTAATCAACATTATCTTTCTCATATTTATCACCTTTCTGTGGGACGGAAAATATGGATGCCGATGAGTAGGCATAGGGTTCCGAATCCCAATAGCATCAGAATACTAGAGGATATTTCGCTCAATTGTCCATCTTCAATCAGATGTAGAAAAGCCCTGGACGCACGGCCATTAGGCGTGAAATCGATTAGTGGCCTGAATATCTTTGGCATAACTTCTATAGGAATAAAGCTGCCACCCAATAGGGAAAGTATATTGATGATTAAGCTCTGAAAGATGACAGCTCCCCTTTGATTCTTTACAATACCGCAGAGAAGCACCGACAATCCAGCCATGGAAAAGCTGGCAGCAAAGATTAGGATTACAAAGGCCAGTAGGTCCGATGGAAGACGTATCCCCATCACAACATATCCATAGGCAAATAAAATTGTTAGCTGTATCACACATAGAAAAAGGGTATATAAGAATTTTCCCAAGAGCATCTGAAATTTGGATACACTTGCAATCAATTGTCTCATGAGGGTGAAATGATCTCGATCGTGGAGCATATTCATAAGTCCATAGCCAGCAGAAAATAGCATAAACATGACAGCCACAGCTGCTGTATAATACTCCTTTGATGTAATAAGTCGCTTTCCAACTTCTGTCCGTTGGTAAAATTGAAGAGAGATGTTTTTATCTATTGCCAAGGATTTGATATCTTCTCCTGTAGCAGAGAAAGAAAAGGAGCCAAGACCTTCCTTGATATTTTCCTCTTGTACCACGTTAGCAGCAATTCTTGGCAGAGAAAGCTGAGCGCTAAAGCCTTTAAAAATAGCAAGCAGAATCATTTTATCCATTTGGCTATCGGTGTTGGTCATAATCTTAATCTCTGATTTTTTTCCCATAATATAGCGGTTGGCAAATTGGTCAGGGAGATACACAATCCCTGAGATTTCCTTCGCCTTTAGCTTGGTCAGAGCAGCATTTTGATCTAGAATCTCATAGGATATAAGATTCTTAATATCCTCAGACTGAAGCACTTCCTCTATCGTGATACGGTTGATATCCAAATCGGAAAGGGTGGTTTGAAGTTTCTCTATTTGGTCTATTGGAATAAATTCTTCTAATTCCAATAGGTTAGCAGGTTCACCTTCAACGATAGCGATAGAAATTCGATAAAGATCCGTCATGGCATCGGGCGTAAAGGCGGAGGAAAGGGCAGTTCCAAGAACTGTGATAAGCAGCATGGGCATAATCAGTAAAATCATCGTAACTTTACGATCTTTCAAAGTGATTTTCAAATCATTGAGGGCTATATATACTCCGTGCATGATTTTCCCTCCTAATCCCTTAAGGCTCTACCGGTGAGGTGGAGAAAAACCGATTCTAAATTGGGTTCTTGAATATTCAAGGATGTGATTTTGAATTTCTCTGCATTGAGGATGGCTAAGATATCACCTAATACTGAGTGTGTTTTCTTGCCCAGAATCGTCAGAATACCCTCCTCATAATGCAATGTATATTCGGGCAGAATGGTTTGCAGCTGTTGAAGATGGTAAGGGGATAGTTGAGAGATATGAATGGCAAGGGTCTCCTCATTGCCAGCCAAGGCAAAAACTTCTTCTTTGGAGCCTTGGGCAATCAACTTGCCGTGATCCATAATACCGATACGCTTGCAGAGAAACTCTACCTCCTCCATATAATGACTGGTGTAGATGACGGTCATACCTGTTTCGTTTAAATATTTCACCGTTTCCAATATATGATTGCGAGATTGGGGGTCAATGCCTACAGTAGGTTCATCAAGAATCAATAGCTTCGGATCATTCATTAATCCAACGCCAATGTTGATTCTCCGCTTCATGCCTCCAGAGTAGGTATTTATTTTTTCATTGCTTCGATCATAGAGACCAACGGTTTCTAAAATTTTATCTACTTTCTTCAATAGATCTTTTCCCCTTAGGCCATATAGCTTACCGAAAAAAGAGAGATTTTCTCGGGCGGTCAGTGTAGGATACAATGCGATATCCTGGGGCACTAGTCCGATGAGTTTTCGAACAGCTGATGGCTTTGTTAGCACACTATGACTGCCGACTAGAACATCTCCTGAAGTAGGCTGAATGAAGGTGCTAATAACAGAAATAGTGGTTGATTTGCCAGCGCCATTGGGACCCAAGAGGCCATAAAGATCTCCCGTCTCTATATTTAAACTGATATTATCTACGGCTGTTAAAGGGCCATATTTTTTTGTTAAATTCTTTATTTCAACCATGTACATGGTGAGGTACTCCTTTCATGATAGATTCTTCTATTTTTTCGGAGATTTCAGCAGATCTTCGATGAGTTTTGGGGTATTTTCATTCAATTGATCCACTGTAAAGCTGTTTTCTTTTGTTAAGACAGGCATTTCAAAATCAAAGCTTTTATTGATATTCCAGCGAGTTACTTGAATGTTATAAGAAACCTGAATATCTTCTGATGGGCCAACTTCTACCGCATAGTTCAGACGGACATTCTCTTCAATGATATAATGATCTTTATCAAAGGAACCGGTATGGCGGAATTCATTGATTTTCATCTGGTCAATACCTTTTTCCATATAACCTAGGAACTCTTCAAAGTCTTCATCCGTGCGTAAAGCATACTCGAATTTTTCTCCCTGAGGCATTTCATTGATAAATTTCATAAAGGATTTTTTTGTTTCAGGATCTTTTAGAGCTATTTGTATAATGGCTTTAGCAAATTCTTTGATTTCAGCATCTTGAAGAGTGACCTCGAAGGCGGTGGCTCGTATCTCCCCTTCAGTGGTGCTTACCATCTTGTTGCCTAGATTCTGGATGCTAGATTTCGTAGTCATGTTATTCCATAGACTTTTGATTTCCTTTTGATCTATTTGGATGACAGGAAGATTCTTTTCGAAGGAAGATTGATCCTGGTCCTTATGGATCACCATATATTTGGAGAAGATAGGCATCAGGGTCACGATGGTTTCTTGGTCTTCATAAATCTTTACATCAAAACCAAGATTTTTCATTTCAATGTGCCCATCTAGAAAAGAGATGCCTTTCTCTTTATCATGCTTTGCAACAAAGGATCCTTTGATGTTGCTGAACATATCCAATTGCTTCTTCTCTTCCAGGGTGAGATCCAAACTGCTAAGATCTAGATCCATAGTAAATTCCACGAGCTCACTGGATCTTTGTATTTTTTCTGTTTGTTCAAGGGCTTGCTTGTACTGATCCATGATGTTTCCGTTGGTGCAGCCAGTGATGGTAGGGGTAAGAATTGTTGCTATCAACAGGGAAACACAGAGGATTTTTTTCATGATGGAAACCTCCTTCGGATATTTTCTAATACTATTATAGAAAAATACAAAAATCCTTACCTGTGTAAAAAATCATTTAAATCATCATTGCCCCATGACATTTGTCATGGGGCAATGATGAAATTATGTAAGTTGATTTTTGATGGCGAAGATCGCCAGCTGGGTACGATCCCGAAGGTTAAGTTTCTCTAACATGTGGCTGATATGATTTCGAACAGTCCCCTCACTTAGAAATAGATGATCAGCGATTTCTTTGTTATTCATCCCTGCACCGATACATTGAATAATATCTTTCTCTCGATCACTGAGAAGATGGATTCGATCATCTTTGGGACTGGTTTTTGTTTGGGAGGCCATCCGGGTAAATTCTTCAATCACCTTGGTTGCGATGTTTGGTTGCAGAATGGAACCACCTTGATGGACGGTACGTATGGCATGGATGATATCTTCTGGAGGAGATTCCTTTAAAATATAGCCAGAGGCCCCTTTTTTAAGGGCATTAAAAATGTACTCTGTATCATGAAACGTTGTGAGGACAATAATTTTGGGATGCGTAAACTGGGATTTGATTGCTTCTGTAGCATCTACACCATTCATGATAGGCATCTTTATATCCATTAATATGATGTCTGGACACTGCCAATGGCAGTGAGAAATAGCTTCTTGACCATTGGCGGCCACCGCAATGACTTCCAAATCTGTTTCCATTCCTAATATCATCTTTAAGCCTTGGGACAAAATAATTTGATCATCTACAATCATGACTTTAATCTTTTCCATCATCTCACCTCGTTATCCTATCTAGGAAATTATGGTCTTTGATTTCCTAGATAAGGGGGATTTTTAAAGGGGTTCCCCCCTTTATGTCTAATAATTGGAGGGTTACAGCGAAGCGTCATAGGGCGAGTGGCATCACGAATAAGTGATGCTGTGCTACGAGCGCCGCCGAGGCGGTGAGGCGGCCGGGTGCAAAGCACCTATTAGTTCCCTGTGAAAAACAAAAGTATTTCCTTTTATATTAGAGTATGAAATGCTTTTGTTTTATTGGATTTCAAATTTACAGGAATACATACTTCTACACAAAAACCAGGGGTTTGAGAAAATGCTATGGAACCATTTAACCCTTCGACTCTTTTTCTCATACCTTTTAAGCCATTTCCCTCTACATAAGGGTTACATGCTTCTCCGTTATCTAAAATTTTCATGTAAAGAGAGTCTTTCTTTTTTTGAATGGTTATGTTCACCGTTGTGCAATGACTATGTCTAGCTGCATTGGTCAGAGTTTCTTGCAGAATACGATAAACCACAGATGCAATGGATGCTGGAAGTTGTATTTTCTCGGGATCAAGGCTTACGTGGATGTTCAATCCTGTCTGATTACGGAAACGATGAATCATTTCTACCCAATTTTCCTTCTCAGATTGGGAGGTCTCAGCTTTGAGAACATCTACAGAGCTTCGTATTTCTATGAAGCCTTTGCGAGCAGTGTCTAGGGCATGCTGAATCAGTTGAATACCTTGTTCTTGATTTTGCGGAATGACTCGCTTGCACATTTCTAATTCCATGATTAAGCCTGTCATGGTGTGACCGATGGAGTCATGAATTTCCATGGCGAGATGGTTCCGTTCTTCTGTTCGGGTTAACTCCCTCACTTGGTCAGCATAGGCTTTTAATTCACGATAGAGCTCCTTGGATTTTTGTTGCTCTTCAGAATAGTATTTTCCATAGTTTAATATGAGAATCATCAGTAAGGAGGTGAAAAAAGTGAAAATCGTAAGGGAGACGTTGGACAAATTCCAATTGATTTGAAGTATTTGAATGAATTTGAACATAGATGCCAGGAAGATAACGATGTTTATCATGGAACCGTGGAAACGAGATAAGAACAACCCGGCAGATAGCATCAGAATGAAATAGATAAAGTGAAAATAGTAGTTCAAAAGGAACTTGGAGTTGTATTCCAGGACTAAAAGTATGAGAACATCTAATATATAGGCATAGGTGTAGTATTTGGAGGACTGAATTTTGGGAAACTCCTTGAGATGTAAGGTGAAAAGCAAAAATAAGAAAGTGAGTATGAGCACCATATAGCGACTGGTACTGGGTGACTCAAGGCCGATGGCAAATATGAAGCAACATACCAAAAGGATGAATCGCATAATAAAAATAATATATTTGGTTGAACTTTTCATTTTCTACATCCCCTATAATTTGTTATTCTTATTATATAAGATGATCAAATGAGATGAAAGAGGAGGAGGGGATGAAAAATGGGTGGAGATGATTACAGACATATATTTAGAAAAGATTTCGATGTTGAAGAAGATGACTATGATCGGCTGAAGAATCTATATCGCAGTCAGAAGAAAAATAAAGCATTTACCAATAAGGCAACCATGAAAAAATTTGAGTTTGATTATGAGGAAGATGCTTATGAACCTGAAAAGAACAAATAATGGGATTTTGAAAAGGCCAGATATGAGACCTAAAGAGCGATCAAATATAAGAGTGTTTGCGGGAAGAATGGTGTATACTCTGAAACGGTATCTATACTGGTATGGATCTGGGGTGAAATTTGCCCATAAAAAAGAAGATATCATACATTATAAGGAAGTTATTTCTCAACATCAAACTCCCTTGATCAGGAAGTTAAGAAAAGTAGATATGTGGCTACAACAGAATAAGATTACAAATCTGCGTATTGGGATTGAAAGGATAAATGGTCTCGTACTCTATCCAGGAGAGACTTTCTCCTATTGGAAGCAGATTGGAAAACCAAGAAAGAAGGATGGGTTCGTCGAAGGGATGGTCTTGTTTTACGGGGGATTTAAACCGGGAATCGGAGGAGGGCTTTGTCAGTTGTCTAATCTAATTTATTGGATGACACTCCATACACCATTGACAATTGTAGAGCGGTGGAGGCATAGTTATGATGTATTCCCCGATGCGGATCGGACCCAACCCTTTGGTAGTGGAGCCACTTGCTCCTACAACTATATCGATCTACAAATCAAAAACGAAACATCTCAGCCTATGCAGCTGTATCTCTATTTAACAGAAACGGATCTGGTAGGGGAATGGCGGAGTACGGAAGCCATAGAGGATCGTTATGAGGTTTATGAGAAAGAGCATTATATCCAACAGGAATACTGGGGCGGATATACCCGTCACAATCAGATTTATAGGAGAAGATATGGTCATAGTGGTGTTTTATTGAATGATGAGTTTGTTGCTGAAAATCATGCTGTCATGATGTATGAGCCATTATTGGAATCAAAAGCAAATTCATGATGGAATAATTTACAAGTGAATAAGCTATTGATTCCATAGAAAAACTATGGTATAGTATATTTTGTCCTTGAGACAGCAGGGGTTGGGAATCAGCCCTTCATTTTTTTCCGAAATACATGTTGACAAGTGATGCGATAGATGGTATATTTAATATCTGCCTTGTAACGAAGGCAGGAAAAATTACCAATAAAAAGCAGCTTGACATGAAGTAAAGATTAGTGTAATATAGTAAGAGTCAACACGAGAGGTTGGCGATGAAAACGTTACCATATTTGGTCTTTGAAAACTACACAGTGTAAGAATTAAGCCAGCATATATACGCTTAGCGTAACGCTGATTTTGAGCAACGGAAATTTCGAGAGTCTTACTCAAAGAAATTTCGTTGGCGACATGAGCGGTTGCGATGAGCATAACGCGAATTTTTTTATAGAGAGTTTGATCCTGGCTCAGGATGAACGCTGGCGGC
>NZ_JACHEN010000020.1 GCF_014205875.1 Anaerosolibacter carboniphilus | reverse complement strand
CACCTCACTTTATATATTCTACATTAACTTCGTAATCCCTTTTTGACACATAAAAAATATCCACCCTTTCGGGTGGACTTTGTCAACAGTCTCAACAAAAGGAAGAAGAGCAGGATTTAATCCTGCTCTTCTTCCTTTTGTTCTTCGTTTTCCTTGTTGATTATCCTTAGTATGATCCGTAGAATAATCATATAAGCATCCATGCTAATATATATGACTAGCAATAGATGATTATGCAGTATCGACACTAAAAACAATGGATACAGTCATTGCTGTAACGATGATTCCAGTGATGCCTGCACCTGCCCAAAGAATGATGATGGGAGCAAGGGCGGTTTTTGGTAATGCGTTGAGTACCACCATATAAGGATCAAGAACTTTCGATGCAAAATCTGACCACCAAAGAAGAATAGCCACGATAGTTCCTAGAAGTGTTCCTGCTATAAATCCTATCACTGTTTCAAAGGTGCTAATGCCCATATGCTTTAGTAGTGAACCATCCTTAACAAGTTGCAAGAATAGTCTCCACATCTGGGAAGGATAGCTGGTTAAGAAGGTATCGATCAGTTTCAGTTGTGCTGCAAGCTCCCAGACGATAAAGAATACAGCCAATAGTGCAATTTGGGTAAAAAGAATAGCACGTCTCCTTCTTTTGACTGCGCACAAATAGTCTAGGTGCTCCTGGGAGAATTCATAGTTTTGTTCCTCGACATTACTATTGCACTTCACTTTATTTAACATGTATATCCAGCTCCTTCCATATGGTGTTGAAATAATGTCTGAATTCAGGAGCTTCCCTTGAAGTAAGAGGTGTTCGTTCCACGTCTAACGTCAATTTGATTTCGTGAACACTCTTTACGCATGCTGGTCTTTTGGACAAAACAACCACTCGATCTGCCATGCTTATAGCTTCTGCTATATCTCTTAAATGGAGAAAGAGAATGAAAATCAATAGACTATCATTAGGTAATCGACATAGGAAGACTAGTATGCTTTTGATAACAATTCATTATTTTCCTTTGAGGAAATGTTGTGCATTATAAAACAAACGAGTATATAATAAGACTATCAGGTATGCATAGGATAATGGCGGTGAGGGTAAAATGTGGAGACATAAATCTCAAATCATTATGATTCAGTGTATTGTTATAATCATTTTTATTTGTGCAGGCTTTTTCAATATAGATAATAAACAAGAAAAAACGACTGGATTTGTGATAGCTACACCTTTGACTGATGCTAATGATACTTTATATGTTAGAATAGTTAAAGAAAGAATAGGCATCGTTTTCACTGCATCTTTGTTCCTGCGTTGCGTATATTTCTTCATAAAGAATATTTTCTTTCTCCCGCTCGCTTTGAGCAAAGAACGATTAAATAAATATAGAGAAGAAAACATGAAATACTGTTTTATAAGGCTAAAAGATTTATTATTACCTAAACATAACTCGGAAAGGTATAAAAGCATCTCTCTTCATTAGGAAACTTAATGAGGAGAGGAGGATACACATGGATGTAATAGCAGTAATCGTTGTCTTTACAATATTTGCTGTTGGAGGCATGCTTCTTATCCGTGCAGGAGAGAAAGAATTAGAAAAAAAGAAAAAAGACTAGATATTGCTTAATAAAAGATGAAAGAAGCCAAAGAATTCTTTGGCTTCTTTCATCTTTTATTAAGCATCTTTTCATTACAAAATACGCACTTTTGATAATATCTTATAGACTACCATGAGGGCAATCAAAAAAATCATTCCAAGAAAGCCATATGCTTTTAAACCAATGAAAATTGCTGCCAATATCATTACAGGATGAATATCTAAAGTCGTAGAAACTAGCTTTGGTTCAATGATTTGTCTCGCTACAGTGACAATCACATAGAGAATCAATAGTCCAACAGCAACAAAGGTATTGCCCAAATAAAGATTATATAACGCAAGGGGTATGTAGACAGCACTGATACCTAGAATAGGGAGTACATCCATAATTGCTGATAAGATACTGAGAATTAAGGCATAATCTATTCCTAATATTGAGAGTCCAATTAACGTCTCAAGAAATGTAAGAAATATCACCGTAGAGTATGCTTTAAAATAGCCTGCAATCATACTACTACCCTCTTTAAGAATGCTATGCATTTTTTCCTTACCGTGAAAGGAAAAAATAGAATAGAATCTTTCTACGATGTCGGGCATATCTTTAGAAAAGAAATAGGTAGCAAGAAATGTAATGAACGCAATCATGAGAGCGACGGGAAGTCCAATGACAAAGGAGATAATGGTATTTAGGATACCTACAGTTACATCAAAGGTACCAGACAGCATGGCTGTAAGTTGGGGATAAGCTTTTTCTATTAGTGCAGGATCTAACTGACCAAAGAAGCTATTAAGTTCGTTAAGATATAGTTCAACATAGCTTCTAATCGTTTCAAGATTAGGGATTTTAGTAAGCAGCAGTCTTGCTTCATTTGTAATTTTATATAATACTGCGGATATTAGGATTCCTAGTAATGAAAACACAAGGGTTGTAGATATAATTGAAGAGATAGCGTTTGATATTTTAAATTTTTTCTGAAGATATTTGTTTAATGGTTTTGTCCATAGAGCTATAATAAACGCCAGAACAAAGGGTAGGGTATACGACAGGGATGAGAAAAACAGAATAAACAACAAAGAAAATGCAACGACGAAGATAGCAGTCTTTTTCAGCTTATCAATAAATACTGGATCTAATATATGAGTCTCCTTTCAGCTTAGATGCAGGTTATATATAGACTTTAATATTGAGAAAACAAATTAGTCATCTACAAGACGATTAGAATGACCCATAGCTTCTCACACTAATTCTATACTCGAAATTATCATACTAATTATACTATTACTTATAATGAATTACTATATCTTTCTCTAGACGCTGTAAGGGTTGGACAGGCTGAGAAAAATAAATTGGTTCTTAATATAGATGAGCTTAATGAAGAACTCAATTTAGCGCTTACAGCTGAATATGATGATTCGATAGGTGGATTTTTATTAGATATCTCGGGAAGCGTTCCTGGAGAAGATGAAAATTCTTCTGTAGGGCATGAAAATCTTGAATTCAAGGCTGAAAAGTCAAAGACTTGTTCTATTATAGCCAAATACATTTATTTCAATTCTATTTCCATCCCAAGTGATTTCGTCAATGATTTGATTTAGCATTTTTCTCTTTTCCTCAAAGCTTAGATTGTCATAGTTTTCAGTGAAATTTTTCATGAGCTCCTGAATAATCTCGATATTCATTTGTTTTATTAAAGAAGATTCATTTTCATCATCAATATCTTGAAGTTTCTTTCTAATCTCTACAATGTGGACGTCGATACTTTCGATTTGTTGTATGATATATTTTGAAGCTGAGGAATTTTGATTTTCTGCTAACTGCAGCGTTAGATTTTGGATAGATGTTTCAAGCTTTGCTAATTCTTTCTCAAGATGTTTTCTATCTAATTCATATACTTTTTTTAGTGTATGGATAGTTTTCTTTTTTAAGCCTAATTCTTTAGCCAGATCACTCTCATCAAACGCAAGTCTCTTAAGTTCACCAAGTACAATTTGATCAGTATCTATACCGTTAAGGTTTTGAATGTTACAGTGTGACCCGCGAGACTGTTCTTTCATGAGGCACTTATAGTAGTAGTGCGTAATGCCTTTGCTTTTATTATGTTTTAAGGAAACGCGCATTTTTGAACCGCATTCTGTACATCTTAATAATCTGGTTAGAATGCCATAGTTTCCTGTACCCGCACGGGGAGCCTTATCAGCATTTGCGTCAATTAGATTTTGCACATGTATCCAGTCTTTCGATGGAATGATACCCATATGATCTCCTACAGCAACAATCCACTCCGATTTATCTTTGCGCATAACTTTATTCTTCTTTTTTTCATCATGCTTATTAAATACCATCAAGCCATGATAGCCATCAAACTCCTGTTTTGGCCCTGCCATGTCTGCACCATAAGATTCAAAGTATTCATAGAGTAATTGATCGGCGACAGCATAAACTGGGTTGGTTAATATCATTTTCAAAGTGCTTTTTTCAAAATTATTCCCATTCCTGGTTTTGACATGACTTTCTAAAGACCAGCTTTCTAATTTGGTCAATGATTCCAATTCCAGGTATTTATAGTAGATTGATCTGATGAGATCAAGCTCTTCAGGGATAGGAGAAAGTCTATAAGCCTTTCGTTTAGAGAGGTTTTCATCTTGATATGTATAAGAAACACTTTCAAAACCGGTTGGAGTAATACCACCTAACCATCTGCCGGATCTTGCTAGCTGGTGCATATTATCACGAATACGTTCAGCAATTGTTTCTCGCTCAAGTTGGGCAAATACAGAAGAGATATACATCATTGCACGCCCCATAGGGGTAGAGGTATCAAACTGTTCGCGAATAGATACAAAAGAGATATTATACGCTTGCAGCATTTCAATGGTATTTGAAAAATCTAATACATTCCTGCTGATACGATCCAAACGATAGCAAATCAGTGTATCAAACTTCTTCTTTTTTGCATCTGAAAGCATCCGTTGATATTCTGGCCTGTCTGTATTTCCCCCAGAAAAGCCTTCATCTTCATATACAACGAAATCATCAATACTGAAATGCTTTATAGCATATTCTTTGCATAACTCTATTTGATTTTGTGTAGATTCACCTTTGCCAGTGAATTTAGATTTTCTAGAATAAATTGCAACTTTCATGTGATCACCTTTTAATCTCATAATTATATAAAGCTAGTTATATAATTATGAGATTAAAAGCGACGGCATTCATAAAGCCATTAAATATATATTATGAAATATACCCTTAATGAGGCAAAGTAGAACAAAGAACCCCTACTTGTTGATTTGAGAAGGTAATAAATAAAATGTGTAGAAATTAGTACTATGAAATAATCAAAGGAGGGATAACCATTGGCAAATTTAAAGACAAATACTATGAGAATTCTTGATAAAGCAGGAATTTTATATAAAACACATGCTTATGATCATGGAGATGGCTTGGTAGATGGTATTTCAGTTGCTTCAAAAATAGGACAGCCTGTTGAAAAGGTTTACAAAACTCTTGTTACCCAAGGAACAACCAGAGAATACTATGTTTTTGTCATTCCTGTTGCTAGAGAACTTGATTTAAAAGCAGCAGCAAAGGCAGTAAATGAAAAAGCGGTTGAGATGATTAAGGTTACTGATATTAACAAAGTTACAGGGTATATTCGCGGGGGATGCTCGCCTATAGGAATGAAAAAAGAATATAAAACTGTACTGGATAGCTCCTGCAGAGAATTAGATACATTCATTGTAAGCGCAGGGAAGATAGGGCATCAAATAGAGTTGGCACCTAAAGATTTAGCGGGCCTTCTACACTGCATGATAGATAGTATCTCTATTTCCAGTTAACAATCAATAAGTTGGCAGCTTTGAGAACATAAAAAACCATGGAACAAATGTCTTTCCATGGTTTTTATAGTTTGTATGTATTTACTCAATTTGTCTATCGGGCTATGGCTGCTTCATCTATATGGATTTCATGATAGTCTTCATGTAGAACTGGCATTTTCAATTTTAAGGATCGCTGCACATCTAAAATTCTTTGATTTTCTGACCCTCGAAATCTTAGTAGTAGATTTTTCTTTTCAAGAATAAAGGGGCCGTCAATGAGTACATCAATGTATTTTAGAAATTCTAGCCAGCCTTCTTTATACTTAAAGCTTTTCACATTGGTCAGTTCCTCGAAGGTATAACCAGTATAACACCAAATATTCAAACCTAATTCCTTTGCCTGCTTGGCAATTTCGAGACATTCTAGGGGTTGTTCGAAGGGTTCGCCACCGCTAAAGGTAATGCCACGATTTAACTTTAAAGTTTCTAATTCCGATATAATATCCTGTGTATCCATGAGGAACCCACCATTGAAGTCATGGGTAGAAGGATTGTGACAGCCTTTACATTTATGCTTACAGCCCTGAGTCCAAATGACCGCTCGAAGACCCGGTCCATCAACAATACTATCCCTCGTCATTTTGTGAGCTAAACGGACGAGCATTTAACCACATCCTTTATATCCTTTTAAAATTATGTTTTACTCTTTGTTTCACTTCTGCAAGCTTCGCGTCGTTGAATCGATCGATTGTTCCTACTAAGTAACCTGTTATTCTCCGAATTCTTTCAAATTTTACCCCGTCTTCTTCTGTTCGACCACATCCAGGGCAAATATCATCGATAACGCCATTGAATCCACAAACAGGATCCCGATCTACAGGGTGATTGATACTGCCATATCCAACCCCTGCATCTTTCATGGCTCTAACAATTGTTTCAAAGGCTTCTAAGTTATCTGAAGGCTTTCCATCCAACTCTATATATGTAATGTGACCTGCATTTGTAAAGGTATGATAAGGCGCCTCTAACTGTATTTTTTCATAAGCGCTTAAGGTGTGATAGACTGGTACATGGAAGGAGTTTGTATAATAGTCCTTGTCTGTAACTCCTGGAATTTCTCCAAATACTTTGCGGTCTATTCGTGTAAACCTTCCGGATAATCCCTCGGCAGGTGTAGCGATTAATGAGAAATTAAGTTTGTATTTTTCGGCCGTAGTATCCAACTTATCACGCATAAACTTTACTATTTTTAGTCCAAGTTCTTGGGCTTTTTGGCTTTCACCGTGATGCTTTCCAATTAAAGCCTTCAATGTTTCAGCCAAGCCAATAAATCCAACCGTTAGGGTACCATGCTTTATGATTTCGCTCAAATCGCTATCCCAGTCAAGTTTATCGGAATCTATCCAAATGCCTTGACCCATTAAGAAAGGAAAGTTCTTTACCCTTTTACTCTGCTGTACCTTCATTCTCTCCATTAGTTGATCAATGACCAGATCAATCTTTTCATTCAACTCTGAGAAAAAACCATCGATATTTGCTTCTCCTTTTGCTGCCTGGCCATGTTTGATTGCCAGTCTTGGCAGGTTGATCGACGTAAAGGAAATATTTCCTCTACCTGTAACAATTTCTCTTTCCTTATCGTAGACATTTCCGATCACCCGGGTTCTACAGCCCATATAGGTGACTTCTGTTTCAGGACGACCAGGTATATAGTACTGAGCATTAAAAGATGCATCTAAGAAGCTAAAGTTGGGGAACAATCTTTTTGCAGATACCCTGCAGGATAATTTAAACAAATCATAGTTCGGGTCTTCAGGATTATAGTTCACGCCTTCCTTAACTTTAAAAATCAGTATTGGAAATATTGCTGTCTCTCCATTTCCAAGGCCTGATTCTGTTGCCAATAGCAGATTTCTAGAAATTGTTCTGCCTTCTATAGAAGTATCTGTCCCAAAGTTTATGCTGCTAAAGGGTACTTGGGCACCTGCTCTTGAATGCATCGTATTAAGATTATGTATAAAAGCTTCCATTGCTTGATAGGTTCTTCTATCAGTTTCTTGGAAAGTATATTTTTTCGTGAATTTATGTATTTTTACAGCTTGTTCTTTGCTGATGTTTAGCTTTTTCGCTAATAAATCTATTTCCACATCCACATAGGAAGGATCATTTTCCATGGTTAATGGGAGTTTAGAAACTAGTTGAGATTCTTGGATAATTTCATCTGCTATTTTCTCTGGTTCTTCATCCTCAAAGCTGCAATATATTGCAATGGCTTTTGCCATATTAGATTTATAAAGTCTTTTGTAAGTCTTCTTTACCCCTAGCGCAAGACCAAAGTCGAAAAAGGGGATACTTTGTCCGCCGTGTTGATCATTTTGGTTGGACTGAATAGCTATAGCAGCTAATGCAGCATAACTCATGATGTCCTGCGGCTCTCTTAAAAAGCCGTGACCTGTAGAGAATCCACCTTCAAACAAGTTGATAATATCTATTTGAGCACAGGTTAGCGTGCCCATATTAAAGAAGTCAAGATCATGAATATGTATATCTCCATTATCGTGGGCAAAGGCATGCTCAGGCTTCAACATATGGGTTTTACAAAACTCCTTTGAAACAGCACTCCCATACTGAAGCATTGTACCCATTGCAGTATTTCCATCAATATTGGCATTTTCTCTTTTTGTGTTACTTTCGGTGGCATCCTTTAGAGTGATTGCTTCTATGGTTCTCATCAAGCGAGATTTTGACTCTCTGCTTCTTGTACGATCTGCCCTATAGAGGATGTAATTTTCGCTTGTCTTTGCATGTCCTGCTTCAATCAATATCTTTATAACCGCATCCTGCACTTGTTCAACAGTAGGAATTTCTCCTATGTATTTTTTGTTCAATAAAGCCATCACATCTTCCGTCAGCTTTTCAGCGATGTCATAGTCTGCTTCCCGGTCTTCTTTCTTAGCGGCAGCCTGGGCTGCTTTAAAAATTGCTGCTGTAATTTTCTGAGGAACAAAGTTAATAATTCGGCCATCTCTCTTCTTGATTTTGTCGATCATTTCCAACTTCCTTTCTTCTATATATTGTGCGCGAATATAGCTGGTGTACTATATATAGATTGAAAAGCAATAAAAAATACCCTCAAGCTTTCCAAAGGGTTATATATTATGTACTCGTTTTTTCTATCTGAAGTAAATTTTAGCAAAATTAGCAGGGATACTCAATAAGAAATTTGGCTCATAATTTATGATTAGAACCGATTTTTTTCTACAAATCTGTCGTTTATGATGTTATTCTCACAGATAATAACTTTATTGATGAAAAGTCTATAGACAGCTTAAATACTGGGATTTATCCATGAAAATAAATATTTTTCGTGATTTGGAAAGGGTAATTTTAATGTAAATGGCTTTGTGTTTGAACAGAGAAATGTGCTAAAATAAAATGAATCAATACAGTGGCTCTGGTCCTAATGCTGGGATCAGAACCTATTTTTTTACGGAGGTGCATTAATATGATGGGTAAGACCCATTTTCAGATAGGTGTATTAAGTTATGTCATTGCTTCAACAGTGCCAGCATTTAATGTATTGCCCTTTGAAGGCGTTGCTCAGAGCTTAACCATTGCAGGAATGGCTGTGGCAGGGATGGCAGGTCTCATGGCTGATGCCGATAGTCAGCACAGTAAAATTAATCATCTTAATCCTGTAACGGGAATGGCCAAAGGAGCAATCAATACGTTAGAAAGGATCATAGAAACAATCATAGGGTTCGTATTTACTCTTGGAATTGGAGTGTACATACTTTTCAATCCAGGAGCTTTTATAGGCATTCTATCAAGTTTAGAGCCTACGAAGGACTATGCAATAACCATTACTTATGCTGCAGCAATTCTTTTCATATTACTTGGATTTATGGGTAGAAAAGGGCGATACCTTTTAAGAAACATACCTGTTATTGGGAATCTATATGAAGGAATTATGTCTATAGTCTACAAAGGAGGAAATTTCTTAAAGCGTGGAGCCATGATCTTAATCTATGGCGGGACAGGAGCAGGGATCATTAGATATAGCTATCTAAATGGCGGGAATATTTATCTATATCTTATTGGACTACTATTCATAGGAATAGCCATATTTCCCCATAGGAGTTTTCTACACTCTATAGAAGGTTTTATACTGTTTGCTATAGCTGCCTGGTACTTGGGCAATAAAATCGGGCATGCATGGATTATGCAGCCCTTTATGATAGGATATTTTAGTCATCTTTATTTGACGGATGCCCTCACCAAAGAGGGGGTTCCCCTTTCCATTATACCAATGATTATAAATAAACTGGGACTTAAGAAAAAACTAAAAAGATTCAAAGTGTATCAAATCATCAATAGCGTTTTAAGTTTTAGGGTAAGGCTACCCCTTATGAGCACAGGAAGTACATGGGGAAATATTTTCGAAAGTTGTTATGTGATAGTCCTTCTTATTGTTGCAGTGAGTTCATTTATTGTATTTAATGGAAATATCAAGCTTATTTAGGTAGATTGAATGAATTTATAAAATAGAGAAAAGACTGGAAAGTGAATTTTCCAGTCTTTTTCAGTTTTAGTTATTCAATTTCCTTAGGATTGCGACGAAGATATTCTTTAAAACATAGGTACCTTTCATCGCTTGTTCGCAGTTTGTGTAGTAAGTTATCTAGAAGAGCCTGAGCATCTTCTAAATCATACTGAAGGTGGCGAAACTCATCCATATTTGTTTTTTGATGGAGGGATGCTTTCATATTCAAGATCTTCTCACGCAAAACAGCAACTTCCTTAGATGCACTGGAAAGTTCTTGACGCAAACAATCATCAGTCGTATCAATGCCTAAATTCCTGGTCATATGTAAAATTGTTTCATAATGCTCCTTGTAGATTCGTTCATCCAGCATGTAGTAATTCCCCCTTGAAGTTCTAAATAAAGTAGTTAGTTTAGCATAACATACTAGATATAGTGCTATGTATCCATTATATTTTAAACAACACTCATTTGCAAGTATCAATCTCTTGTTTGAGTTAATATGGAGTCAATATGTATGATCACACGTTTCTTATCTTTTATAAGTTCACATTCTGATCTATGATAGGATCTTGATAGCCCTGGCTTTAGATTCTTCCATGGAAATGAGCCCTTTCTGCTTTAATGTTTGAAGATGTTGGCGCACTGTATTGATTGATTTCATTCCACAAAGATCAGCGATGTCTCGAACGGATGGAGAGAAACCGAACATTCGATAATAGAACTTGATAGCATTTAAAATCTTGTCTTGACTTGTTGTTAGCATATATACACCTCCTATGGTAGAGTCACTATAGATAGATTATACCGAACGTGAGTTCGATAGTAAAATTCCGAATTAGGCTGAATATGGAAAGAATGAAGAACAAAGATGAGTTAGTTCACTCTAGAAACCATATTCGTATATTTGCTGCCGAACATATGTGCCAGTAAAATATCCTTAGCTAATGTGCCTTATTAATAGTGGTGATGACATGGGAAAAATGGATTTAAGAGAAGTAGCTGATAAGGATCTCATTGTGTTTCTTATGGCGAAGGGATTTTGGAAGGAATAATCTGAGTATGAATTATAATCTAAATGTAATAATTGACACAAAGTTAAAAAAATCAAAAATGCATGTAAAAAGGTTGACCAAATTTACTTTTCAGTTGTCTTATATAGGAGGGGAGCTTAAATATATTTGGGCAATTAGTAAATGTATCTTATGGGTAAACAGGTTACAGGGGGTTACACAAGGAGGGGATAAAGTGGATCGTTTAGCAAAGCAGTTTTTAGAAGAAGATGCGGCAAATAAGGAGCTATATGTCCAGGGAATTATCTTCAAGAATGATAGAGTTCTAGATGTCCTCAATCAAAAGTTTAATGATTACCTGTTTCGAATCAAGCTCTACAGTTATATAAGGAAATCCATTGTCTTTGCAGCCATGGATATAAAGACAATGGAGAGCGAAATCAGAGAAAAAGAAGGTTTGTACTTAAATGTATTGGACGCCGATTTTGAAGAGGAAAGAATCAACACTATTGCCGATGCCCCTATGGATTTTATAGAAGAAATCTATGGGGATAAAGAAAATATAGACTATCGCGAGATTTTTGCAGATAAAGAAGTACTCCAAGCCATAGAAACATTAACGGATAGGCAAAAACAAATCATTCATGAATGTATTATTAAGGATAAAGAAGAAGAAATGGTGGCTAAAGAGCTAGGAATTACAAAACAAGCTGTCAATAAAATCAAACAAGCTGCTTTAAACAAACTGAGAAAAGAGGTAGGAGGGAAGTAATCATGGACATATTTAATGCGTTTATTTCAAATATATATATACAGTATTAAAACCTTCAAGTTCACGAACATCTCCGACATAACAAAATATGTAACAGATATTTATTCCAAATCGTAAACCTAAATAATTATATTGTGAAGAAAAGAGGGGATTTGGAATAAATTACATATGGACAATATCTAAGTGTATATGGTATTATAGTTTTTGTCACTTCAAAAGGACGTAGAAATATTCCAGAGTAGCTCAATGGTGGAGCACCCGGCTGTTAACCGGTAGGTTCAGGGTTCGAGTCCCCGCTCTGGAGCCATTATATCGCGGAGTGGAGCAGTTGGCAGCTCGTCGGGCTCATAACCCGAAGGTCACAGGTTCAAGTCCTGTCTCCGCAACCATACACGGCCCATTGGTCAAGCGGTCAAGACACCGCCCTTTCACGGCGGTAACCCGGGTTCGATTCCCGGATGGGTCACCATTTCGGGCGCATAGCTCAGCTGGGAGAGCACCTGCCTTACAAGCAGGGGGTCATAGGTTCGATCCCTATTGCGCCCACCATATTTGGCCCGGTAGTTCAGTTGGTTAGAATGCCAGCCTGTCACGCTGGAGGTCGAGGGTTCGAGCCCCTTCCGGGTCGCCATTTTTCAGATAGTTGAAAGTTTAAAAGTTGAAAGAGATAAGCTAAAAACTTACAACCTTCAACTTACAACTTATAACCCATTATGCTAGTGTGGCTCAACGGTAGAGCAGCTGACTTGTAATCAGCAGGTTGGGGGTTCGATTCCCTTCACTAGCTCCATTTTGTGCGGATGTAGTTTAATGGTAGAACTTCAGCCTTCCAAGCTGATCGCGTGGGTTCGATTCCCATCATCCGCTCCAAGATATGACCCATTAGCTCAGTAGGTAGAGCACTTGACTTTTAATCAAGGTGTCCCGCGTTCGAGCCGCGGATGGGTCACCAAATATGGAGAAGTACTCAAGTAGGCTGAAGAGGACGGTTTGCTAAACCGTTAGACCGGGTAACTGGTGCGAGGGTTCGAATCCCTCCTTCTCCGCCATAACATCTTGAGGGCCTTTGGCTCAGGGGGTTACAGTCTCTGGCTCATAACCGGTAGGACTGGATTTCAAGCCCGTGAAGGGCATCATTTTCACAGGGGTATAGTTCAGTTGGTAGAACAGTGGTCTCCAAAACCACGTGTCGTGGGTTCAAGTCCTGCTACCCCTGCCAAAATTTCATTCATATCGGGGTGTAGCGCAGTTTGGTAGCGCATCTGGTTTGGGACCAGAGGGCCGCGGGTTCAAATCCTGCCACCCCGACCATATTAAGTGCTTATGGCTCAGGTTAAAGACCTGAAGACCTAAGAGGAAGACCCTGAATCAATCTCAAACTAAACTTAATCTGCACGAAGTGCATAATCCAGTGACTATAGCGAAGGGGTCACACCTGTTCCCATACCGAACACAGAAGTTAAGCCCTTCAGCGCTGATGGTACTTAGGCGGTAGCGCCTTGGGAGAGTAGGTCGTCGCTGGTTTTACATAAAAACTAGAACGAAAAGATTCGTTCTAGTTTTTTATTTTAGAAGGGAATAAATGGAATTTGTAGAAATTAATATTATAAAATGATAAGTCGATATGTAAAATATTGAGAAATATTAAGAAGACTTTCTAGGTCAAAAAACAAAGTAGCTAATAATGTATTAAATCATTGCTTAAGGCTACTTTATTGTATTTAAGAGCAAGAAAAGAAATTTTTAAGGAGATTGATAGAATGAAAAATTATAGAAAATATTTGTTAATTTGTATTGTGTTTTTAGGTATATCGATAATATTCAATGGCATAATGATTGGCTATGCTATTCAATCGGCTATACAATCAAAACCTGAAAAAGTTGAACTTACGAAAGCTGATAACGGGAATCTTATTACTGTTTCAGACGTCGCCAAATATCTTAATATCTCAGAGAATGAAGTGTTGGGAATTATAAATACGGAAAAGAAACAACTTGAGCAGTATGGTACATTTTCTGGACCAATGTTTCCATATTTGATCATAAACAAAAAGTATTACTTTAATAAAACATCCATTGAAGAATGGTTAAAAGAGGTTACATCTACAAGAAGGCAGTATGATACAGTAAAAGGATGGATATTGCAATAAATGTATCCTAGAATTATAAAAATAAGTTTAACGGATGAGTTGTCATTATAGACTTGATTATGGCTGAGATATATGTTTGATTTAATAAAATTATAAAGTAACAATTACTTGCATATTACATAATAAGGGGGGCGTTTTATTACGATTGATAGAATTAAGCAAAGAATTCCTAAAAGTATATCCTTGAAGATTCTATTAGCAACTTTGTTAATGGCAATATTGATTTTGTACTTTAAGACTTTTTTCACCACGGGTGTATATTTCGATGATACTTTTCTAAAAAAAGAGGCAGAAGGTTCTGATACCCATTATGTGGGCAAATCGAAGCATGGGGATTTTCACCACATTACAGTAAAGAAGGGAATCGATCAGCAAAGTGGTGTAGATGTGATTTATAGGTTGCCAAATGACTTGAATAAGAAATATACTGTAACTTTTAGAGATGCTGTTAATTTAGAAATAGGTATAGAAAGTATTAAGAACGAAGAAGGAAACATTATTTTTGAAGGTGAATATAGTAAGAACATGCCATTTTTGTTTGATAAAAATGGGGATCCATTAATGGAATATGATTATATAATTGATGAAGAAATATCCTATAATGCGGATTATAGAATACCATTGAAAAACGTAGTAGACTTTTCTACCTTTTCAAATGAAACAATTCGTGGTAGATTTGAACTTTTGATGTTCGCTATAATATTATTTGTTTTAACGGCAATAGATATCAAGTTCCCATTGTTTTTCTTTATGCTTAAAAATTTTTTACATGTTAGAAACCCAGAACCCTCAGATCTTTATATCACGATGCAGAGAATATCTTGGTATATGTACCCTATCATTGGAATAATTCTAATGATAGCTGCAATTTATTAAATTGGGAGCTAGTGGTTTCCTTTCATATATATCTTTCCAATAGCATAATATATATCAAATCAGATTGGGTAGGAGTGAATTCCTACTCTTTTTAGTTAGAAGGAAATAGGTGGAAGATGTAGAAGTTAAATCTATAGTACTTAAGTGTATCTTCGTTGAATGTTTTGCTATTGCGCTGAGTAGGATGTGAAAAAAATGGTAGAGAGAAGAAATATACAAGCTTTTATATTCACAAGAAACTCAGACTTGCAATTTTTGATTTTGAAGAGAACGCCAGATAGAAGTGGATATTGGCAACCTTACCTATGGTGTTCGAAAAATGAAGTAGGACAATATTTAACATGAGAACATAATTTAATCGCTTCTGAAAAACTTTTAAAAGTATTCTCATTTCATTTAGAGAGAGAATGATGAATTGGGACAATATTACAGAGTAGGTTCTGTTATGGATAAAGTTTAATTTTGATGGAAGGGAAAAGGGTATTCGTGATGTATATATTGAAAATATATCAAAGAGTTAACCTATAAATGATATGTGAGATAAGAAATGAGGGGAGTAGCCAGAACGAAAAAGATAAGTTATATTATTACTATGGTTTTAACGAGTTCACTAATTTATTTGTGGGAGGATATGAATGAATAAAAAAACCTGTTTTTTAATTATTGCTTTTGTTTTGTTAAACAGTTTTGGTGCATTTGCTGATGCAAATAATACTCAAAATAGCGCTACATTTCTGCATATAGCCGCTGTAGAGGGTGATTTAGAAATGGCAAAAAATGAGATAGCGAATGGTGCAGATATCAATGCGAGGGATAAAGATGGACGGACGCCATTACTTATTGCAGTTCATTATGGAAATATTGATATTGTGAAATTATTAATAGACAAAGGAGCAGACCCCAGCATTAAAGAAACTTTTCAAGGGAATACACCTTTACATGAAGCGGCTTTTTGGGATCAACCAGTGGAGTTTGCTAAGATAATCGTTGAAACAGGTAAAGCAGATGTGAATGCAAAAAATGCTTATGGGAATACACCTTTATACTATGTGGCAAATAATAATACCCCCGATGATTATGAATATGCAAAACTTTTAATAAACAGCGGTGCAGATGTGAATGCCGTAGATAACTTCGGATGCAGTGTCTTCTATTATGCAGTAAGCCAAAATAGAGCCGATATTTCTAGACTCATGTTGGAGAACGGAGCAGAGGTAAATAAAATAGGTGCAAACGGAAGGATACCATTGCATGATGCGGCTGCAAATAACGCGAAAGAGATTACAGAACTGCTGATCAAACATGGTGGAAATCTTCAAGCGCAAGAGGGTAGATTAGGTAATACACCACTTCATGAAGCGGCTTGGTTTAATTCAGTTGATGCAGCTAAGATACTTATTGATTACGGAGCAGATTTTAATAGTAAAAATAGTGCAGGAGAAACACCGCTGACTGTAGCGTTGGAATCTGGTAATAATGCCAAGGAAGTAATTGCATTTTTGAAAGAGGTGTCAAGTGGTAAATATAAACCAGGGGTAAATAAACTGCCAGATCAACCTCAAAATCTTGGTATATCGGACTGGGCGAAAACTCATGTGAATAATCTTAAATTACAAAATATTGTACCTAGCTCACTGATAAATGAAAGTCTCAGTAAAAAGTATATTACTAGGGAAGAAGTAACAGAGCTGTTGATGTCACTTCAGCAAGCAGTAAACAAAGAAATTTTAGAGGCATCAGAGACGAATCCATTTGAAGATGTAGATAATCCGAAAGTATTAGCAGCCTATAGACTAGGCATTGTTAGTGGTGTATCTTCTGATAAATTTAATCCGTCAGGAAATTTGACAAGGGAACAGATGATAACAATGATATGTAAATTATTAGAGAAGAATAACATTAATGTCCAAATCAGCAATACCCCATCTTCTATGACATTTGTAGATTTTAATAGAGTTTCACCTTGGGCTAAAGATTATATGACATTTGCTTTAACGAATGAGATCATAAGGGGTCTTGGAGATAACAAAATTGAACCGCAAGGCCTGCTTACAAGAGAGCAGGCCCTGGTCATAGTAAATACGGTGGCAATTAAATATGGGTTTGTTGAAAATAAGATATCAACAAACCTTTAGTATGATTTGTTTTTTAAAGAATACAATGCTTTAGGACTTTCTATAGAATGACACCGACACATAATAAGGGGAGCGGAACAATGAAAAAAAGGAAATTGATTGTTATATTAATGCTCTGCTGTATGATTGTTTTAGCAGCTTGCACGAACTCTGCTTCGAGTTCAGAGAAAAATCTTTCTACTGATGATAATCAATCTACTGTTAAAGAGGAGAGTGGCGCAAAGCTGGAGGATGACCGTAAAGAAAGTAATAATAGTGAGGCAGACAGTCTATCTAAGAATGTGACAACGAAAAACGAGGTTTACATATATACCGAAAAAAAGTACGGAAAAGATAACAGTGCTTTAGATTTTCATATTTTTGCACAAGATAAGGCTGGAAATAAATTATGGGAAAAGGTATGGAAAGACATTCAAGAGACGGAGTTAGAAGTGGCATCAGAATATACCATAGCAAATGACATGGTTTATATTGAGGTAAGTGCCAATTTATATGCGTTAGAGCTGCAGACAGGTCGAGAAAAATGGGGTAACGTACTTGTTGGGTCAACCCCTGCTCCAGTAGTAGATGAAGATGGCGTAATCTACTGCGCGGGCTATTATGGACCATTTATTACAGCAGTGTATCCTGATGGAGGTATTAAGTGGCAGGTAGATGATTTGGACCAATATTACTGGCCGTATGAGATAATGTTGAAAGATAATAAGGTATATGTAACTTTCGGGGATCCTGATGACAATATAGACACTTGTGTTTTTAAAAAACAAAGCGGAGATTTTATTGATGCCATAGCATCGAATTTTAAGACTACAGGATGGGAGAGTATAACAGCTTCATCTATTTTGGATCCGAATAAGCCAAATTATATCCCTAAAAACATAGCAGATCAAAACACGGCTACAGCATGGGTTGAAGGGAAAGAAGATGATGGGGTTGGTGAATGGATAAAATTTGAGAGCCCTTCTGTCCAAGAGATCTACAAGGTTGACATCTACAATGGATATCAAAAAAGCTATGAGTTATTTCAAGCAAATAGTAGACTAAAAGCTGTAAAAATAGAGTTTTCCGATGGAACATCGCTTATAAAAACTTTTAAAGATGATTTAGGCAAGACATCTATCATGCTAGGAAAACCGGTCAGGACAACATCAATTAAATTTACGATCTTGGATATCTATAAAGGTAAAAAATATTCTGATACATGCATATCAGAGATTAGTACATATTAGGCGCTGCAGAATCTATTAATTATATAGGTGGATGCTTTGGAGATAAAAAGATAGAGAAACCCATGCAATCTATTTCGTTGCATGGGTTTCTTTTTTATTCATGGACTAGGATCGCTGAAATTTATCTTGTAACAGCATAGTACAAACTGGATATTTCATAGCTTATAGAAAGGGGGGGTTTGATGAAAGGAAAAAAGATCGAAGTGATAGTGAATAAACCTAATGATGAAGTTGTAGGAAAACTAATGGCGAAAGCATGGGCAGACATTATCGAATCCAGGATCAATCAACTCCCCCAAGCGCAAAGGCTGGCAGCATATGATCTGATTATAGAAAAATTGAAGAAGAAAGGGAGCCATCAATAAAGAGTGCCCCCTGATTATTTTTTCTCAGCAATTCATTTCAATGACTGGATGGAATGGTGGAAGCTATTTTTCAATAGATGTTCTACCAAAATACCAGTAACTCATGCTATTTTTCTGCCAGTTCTTTACATATTCTTTTGCCATTACAGGATCAGTATAATAGTAGATCGGAGTAACTGGCAAATCCTTCATCAATATATCCTGAGCCTTGTATATCAATTCATCTCTTTCTGAACCTTTTGCGAATCTGGATTGATTGATGAGTTCATCATACTCAGGATTTGACCAATGAGGATCATTATTAGAAGAATTAGTAACAAATAACTCTAATAATCCCACAGGATCTGGATAATCTCCAATATAGCCACCTCTAGCAATGTCAAAATTTCCTTGTTTACGGGATTCTTGGAATACTGCCCATTCTTGGTTGGTTAGATCTACAGAAATTCCTAGATTTTTCTTCCACATTTCCTGGATTGCTTCGGCGACGGCCTTATGACTTTCGCTTGTATTGTAGAGCAATGTGACTTGAGGGAAGCCTTTGCCATCGGGGAATCCTGCTTCTGTCAAAAGTTTTTTAGCTTCTTCTACATTCCCGCCATCCACATTAACGCCATAATCTCCTGCTGTTTTATTAAAGTCATTTCCTGCAGAGTCTTTCAGTCCGATAGGATTAAAGCCAGTAGCAGGAATTTCTCCTCCCTTTTTTACACTTTCTGTAATAGCTTTTCTATCAATAGCCAAAGCTAAGGCATGGCGTACCTTCACATCGTTTGTAGGTGCTTTATTTACATTAAAAATCAGATAATAGGTTCCCAACTGTGGCAATACATTAAATGTGGGGTCCTCCTTCATTAGTCTTGGTATTTCCTGAGCTGGCATAGCATTGATGATGTCTATTTCTCCAGAGTCATAGGCTGTAAGCGCTGTAGATGCTTCGATGATCATCAGATAATTGATTTGATCTAGTTTTGTTTTTTCAGCATCCCAATAATTTGCATTCTTTCTTAATACCAGTCGATCTCCTATCGTATATTCAGCTAGAACGAAAGGACCATTGGATATGGCTGTGGCTGGGTCTTTTGCCCATCCTTCAGGAGATTTTTCTACCATATCTTTGCGAAGAGGCATAAAAGCACCTCGGGTAATCAAGGACAAGAAATATGGTGTTGGTGTTTTAAGGGTTATTTCAAAGGTTTTATCGTCCACAGAATGGATGCCGACATCCTCTATGGATGCTTTGCCTTCATAATAGGCTTGTGCATTTTTGATATAAAACATATGAGGGGCATAGGGCGCTGCTGTAAGAGGATCCAATACTCTTTTCCAGCCGTATTCAAAATCCTGCGCCTTTACAGGTTGCCCATCTGACCATTTAGCATCTCTTAAATGAAAAGTATAAACTAACCCATCGTCTGAGATCTCAAGAGTTTCAGCCATGGCATTTTGTAGTTCTCCATCGATTTCTCGCATCAGTCCCTCAAAGGTATTGTTGATGACGTGGCTCCCATCGATGGCATCGTTTAGGCTGGGATCAATAGTTCTTGGATCTGCAGCTAAATTAAAGTTAAGTACGGCAGACCCCAGTTGAGTATTTCCATCTGTAGACTGTGAAGTGTCCTTACTGTTAGCACTACATCCAGCTAAAACTGTTAAAACCATTAGCATAGCAGCTACCACCAATGCAATTTTCTTTTTGAACATCTTTTTTCCCCCTTTTTTAAAATAGATGTTTATTTATTTTTTTTATTGCTAACAGGTTTATGAGAAAAAAACTCGTGAATAGCTTTGATCTCTTTTACATCATGGATGATACTTTCTTTATTGTTATAGCTGAGAACGATCAGTAGCAATTCAATTAATGTGATGGTCGCCGATATAAAATTGTAAAAAACCAAAGATTGATTTTCTGCTTTTAGTATGATATCTGCGTTCTGGGCGATAGGTGATTGTTGGCTATCTGTGATCGCGATATATTTAAATTCGTTGGCTGACAAATATTGTGCTAATCGTATAATCTGACTTGAATAAATAGGAAATGAAATCAATATAAATAAGTCTTCTTTCGTAGCTCTGATCAAATCATTACTGAGTATGTTAATATCATCTAAATCTAAAGTTTTCACATCAATAAGTAAGGTTTTTAAACGTGGATACAGAAAATCGCATACAAGACTAGAAACACCTAAGCCACAAAGATAAACCGTTTTACTTTTTTGAATGAGCTGACTAGCCTGATAGAGAACTTCAATAGAATTATTCGCTAGAATTTTATCAAAGTTCATTCTTTGAAGCTGGATTGTATTCCTGACTGCATCTTCGAGGCTTTCTAGCTCTTCTAAAGAGGATCTCATCTTAGCTGGAACCTGTAATTCTTCTTTGATGAGGGTCTGAAACTCTTTCTTTAGTTCGATAAATGAGTCTACACCAATCGCTTTACAAAAATTTAGTATTGTCACTTCAGAAACCTTAAGTTCACTGCTTAATTCCTTTAAACTCATAAACGCAATTTTGCTTTTGTTTCGAGTAAGATATCGCGCAATGCTCTGTTGTTTATTGCTTAAGTTGGAAAAATGATTCTTAATAATTTCAATAATGGTCAAAAATCTCACCTCGTTTTTTAAGTATACTACTATATTTATTATAGCAAGTCAACTAGAATATTATGAAAATTAAAGTGTATGCTTTGGTTAAAAGTGTTTAATGAATCTTTTTTGCCTGTATAGTGGGATGTTTTAACGCTTTTATAGCCTAGGATTCTGGAATACAAAGAATTAAAATATATATAATACTATAAAAATGAAATAAATTAATTTAAAAAAATAAAATAATAAAGTAAATATTATAATTGTATGTTATAATCGTCTCATGAATAAAATATTGAGAATGGTGGGAAAAGTATGTCAGTAGTAGCGAAGGTGTATAGAGGAAATGTGATTGATTTGACCCATATAGGGCATGTGGCGGTAGTAGATATCACAGGCAAGATATTGTATTATTGTGGAGATCCTTATAGAGTAACATTTGCCCGATCTTCTGCGAAGCCTATGCAGACGATACCTGCTATAGAGAGTGGAGCAGTTGATGCATACGGTATTACAGATAAGGAGATTGCATTGTTTTGCGCATCACACAGTGGAGAGTGCTTCCATGTGGAGGGCGTACGAAGTGTGCTGAAAAAGGCTGGGCTAAATGAAAGTTATCTACAGTGTGGGATACATATGCCCCTTGCAGAGTATGCAGCTGAGGCGTTAAAAGAGAAGGGACTAAAGGCGCAAACTGTCCATTGCAACTGCTCTGGAAAACATGCGGGAATGCTGGTTACGGCTAAGCACCTAGGGGAAGATTTAGATCATTATTATCAGCTTGAGCATCCTGTTCAGAAGAGAATCATGAACATTTTATCTGAAGTATGTCAGTATGATGAAGATGAGATTATTACAGCTATAGATGGATGCGGAGTACCTGTCCATGCTATGCCATTATATAAATTTGCCCAAGGCTTTGCAAGACTTTCAAAACCAGAAGTCTTAGGAGATGTACGCAGTCAAACCGTTACACGGATCACGGAGGCTATGATTGCCCATCCTGAGATGGTAGGCGGTACAGACAGAATATGTACCGATCTGATGAAGTTATGTGGAGATAGACTATTTGCGAAAGCAGGAGCTGGTGCCTATTATGCCATTGGACTGAAAGGAAGAGGCATCGGCATAACATTTAAGATTGAAGACGGAGGAAAGGGCATTGTAAACGGGGTAGTCTTGGAAGTGTTAAGAAAGTTGGATGTGATCAGTTCTGAAGAGTTTAAAAAGCTAGAAAAACATTATGTTATGGAAAGTAAGAATCATAAAGGTGGGATTGTAGGAGAAACAAAAATTGCAGTCGAATTGATTCAAAATAATTAAGCCCCTCCCACTATATGTAACAATATAGTGTGTACCTTCCTTGAATTCCTTTTTACCTAGGTTGAGGTAAAGAGGAATTTCTTTATGATAAAGAAACATGGGTTATTATGTGAAATGAAGTTTTAGCTATTCATCAGCTCGTATAAACGAAAATTATTTCTTGAAACAATAATGGAAAATTATACTAAAAATAGAATAATAAGCTTATACGGAAGATATAAATTTCAAAGACCAAAAGATATTATTAAGTATCTCGAATCTGTCATATGATAGAGTCTACACCAACAATAAGTTCTCTTTAACATAATTTTGTAATAGAACTCAATGAAAAGAACGCTTGGTGAAATATTAATCATTATGTTTACTATGAATTCAAACTCTGATATGATTTATGGTGTTTCATCTGACGCAGCTTTTTTCATGCATCTGTAGTACTCACTTATCAAAAGATCAACTTCTTGGCTGAGGTTCAGTACCTCTGAACTTAAAAGATTATCTTCAGCCATGATAAGTTTATCTAGGTCTTTCTTGCGAGACTCAATAAAAATTCTGATGATTTCCAAACGATTCATTTACCCACCTGCCACAATAAAATAAATTTCATTTTCAATTATAGCATACACAATTTAAAATACCCAAAATATGTACAAAATGTAAAAAAGTATAAAATGATGATGACACTCAATAGAAAATGATGCTTTATGTTATCAGTTCATAGAAAAGAGCCAATGATGTATCTATAATAATCAAAAAATTCAAAAATATTTTTGCAAATTACAAATTTTGACATTGATTTTTGATTTTTTGTAGTATTATATTTGTACAGGCAGTTACCAAAATATGAAAGGGGGTAATACATATGATGAACTTTATAAAAAGTAACTCTTTAAAAATTCTTACCCTATTCGCATTATTTGTTGGTACAGCATCTGCATCCTCTGCGACATTAATGCTGTCTCATCAGCCAAAGTGTCCAGAAGAACTACTTAAATAAGAACGATATTCTTATCGTTCTTATTTAATATCTAGGAATTATGGTTTTTGATTTCCTGGATATGAAGCGTGCAGAGGGAACTCTCCCTCTGCCGTATTCAGAAAGGTGTGCAGTCTGTTTTGCGGGCGTCGAAGGAAACTTAGGTTTCCTAGGGAAAACAAATTGTCGATAGGCAACTTTGTTCTTGAAGGGGAAAATATATGAATTTATTTGTAATCATTAATGAGACTTTGTTTGCAGCTGTTGAAAGTTTAATAATTATTTTGATCTATTCCATCTTATCAAATCAACGAACTTTTTGTCGTGACAACAAGTTAAAAACTTTTGTTTTTACAATATTTTATATGATGTTTGCCTATTGGGCTACAATGTATTTGCCATTAGGTTATCATACCCTTGCCATCGTTATTTTTGCATCGATAACCTTAGGAATTATAACGGAAACCAGCTTATGGACATCTGTTTTAATTATAATTATTGCAGCTATTTTTATAATGGCTTCAGAAGGGTTGCTTTTCCTTATTTTATCAGTGTTTATGAAAATAAACATTTCAGAGATAATTCATAATCCAATTAATAAATTCAAAATCTCCTTGATCTTAAAGTTTTTTCAAGTAGTACTAGTTATATTTGGTTTTAAAATGAAGAAAAGTTTCTTTAACAATCTAACATCAGATTCAAATACCAGTGTTATATCGTATTTTCTTTTAGGCACTTTCTTGATTGGAGTACTTACCTTCAGCATTAGCTATGCAGTTAGTGAAAAAGGAAACTTGGTTCTATACGAAGGATTATTACTTGGAATTTTTCTCACCTTTATTGTTATAGGTGTTATTGTCTATAGGGATATGATTAAAGTTTGGAAGATACAGCAGAAATATAAGCTTCAAGAAGAGTATATAAAAAATATTGAAGAAACCATCGGTATTGTTCGAAGAGAAAAACATGATTTTTCAAATCATATTAATACCGTCTATGCTTTGTGTATGTTAAATAAAGATGATACTGTTGAGAGAATCAAGGCATATCTTGATAAGTTAGTACATAATATGAACGCTAGCTATCGTTACTATAATACTGGTGATGAGTATTTAGACGGTCTATTGGCTGTCAAAAGCAATTTTGCATTTACCCATAATATTCATATGGATGTGGATTTTGAAGAGTCATTAGATAAAATTCGAATTGATTCGTATGATCTGATAAGTATTACTAGCAACATACTTGACAATGGGTTTGATGCTTTATTATCTCAAGCAAATGACAGCTTGAAAATTATATCCATCTGTACTTATATTGAAGATGATCTGTTTCATTTATCCATTGCAAACAATGGACCTCTTATCCCAACAGAGTTTGTAGAGAAAATTTTTGAGAATGGATTCTCAACAAAGTTAGAGGATAAAGAAGATCATGGCCTGGGTCTGTTTATCACTAAAAAACTTGTGGAAAAGAATAAAGGAAAGATCATGGTGAATAGTTCTGAGGCAGAGACGGAGTTCCTAATAACTTTTAAAATGGAGAAGATAAGTCATGGAGATAATAGCAAGAAAAATTACGGGTTTAATTATAACGAATAATTTGAACCTGACAGACCTTGAGATCAAGAAGATTGAGTTTGGGCTTACCTGTATTATTAGTGAATTAAGTAAAATATTTATGTTTCTGATTATATTTTCAGTGTTTTCAGTAACAGATTACTTTCTTGTGGGTTTAGCATTCTTTTGTAGTCTTAGATTAGTAGCTGGCGGATATCATGATAAAACCTATTGGAGATGCTTTGCCACCAGTCTAACGATATTTACTATTATTGCGCTGACGAGTAGCTATATTCATCTGTCTACGATTCAAAGGCTGATCCTATTACTTATATCTTTCATTCTAGTATGGAGATATGCACCAGTAGATCATCCAAATAAGCCAATCATTAGTAATATTCGGAGAAAAAAACTTAGGGTACTAGCGGTTTTTTTATGTATATTTTTTGGAGTGCTAAGTTTTCTGCTACGAAATGATTTATCTGTAGCAGCCGTCACTGCCATATTTCTTGAAGGACTTACACTTCCGCTTGGGGTAATTACGAAAAGGGGTCTTGAAAATGAAAATTTTAAAAGGTGAAATGATGGAAGAAAGTAATATAGTAGGCATCTTTAACATGCCATTTCATGATAAAAAGAGTTTTTTCTACGCTCTGGTGACGTTATGTGATAGATTTAAAATTGATATCCCTATATGGACTTTTAGAGAAGATAAGCTAATGGCGGAAAAGGGCGAAATAACAATTCCTTTGGAAGAGCAAAGAAGGTTAAGGTTGATCATTAGTGAAGAAGGTTAATAATCATAGTAGATATGCGAGAAAACAAAATACTAACCCATCTGTACCTGTGATTATTCAAAGGGGAGAAAAACAAATTATAAATGTGGGAGTATCCCAAAATGATATGAGCAAGATTAAAATAAATCAGAAAACAAATGTGAAATTAAATAATGAATCTAGAGAGGGAACCGTTACGAATATCCAAAAAAGCCCTAATAATAAGACAAATCTTTATATGATAGATATAGAAATTATAGATGAGTTTTCACAAGCAGATTTTTTAGTCGGAGCCATAGCAGATGTGTCCATGTCGGCAGCTATCATCACTACGATTTATCCAGGGCTACTACTGAAGATATGAACGAACTGGTAGCAAAAAAAATTGAAGATGAAGTAAGGGAGATATATAAGAAAAGTAGGCTTTTGCTTCATTTTTGGTGGGAAGGGACGAAATGTTTTCGTATTCTAGTTAGGTATATCTATAAAATATTGGTAGCCATTTTAAACATATAGCATCTGAAATATCATGGGTGACCATAATGGCTGTTTTTCTCTCTTTTTTTAGTATAGTACCGATTTCGTCAGCGACAGATAGCCGTGTTTGATAATCTAAAGCAGAGAAGGGTTCATCCAGCAGGAGGATATCTGGCTCTACAGCCAGCGTTCTTATTAAGGCTACTCTTTGTCGCATACCGCCAGATAGTTGGCTGGGATAATAGTTTTTGAATTCAGCCAATCCATACATTTCTAGTAGTTGTTCTGCTTTCTTCTTCGTTTCATCATTGAGCTTTCTTTGAATCTCCAGGCCGATCAATATATTACTCATGATGGTTCGCCATTCAAAGAGATGATCTTTTTGGAACATGTAGCCGATGGACTTATTGGTGCCGCCTACCTCTTGTCCATTCACAAGTACTTTTCCAGATGAAGGCTTAATAAGACCTGAAATTGTGGACAAAGCTGTTGATTTTCCGCATCCGCTAGGTCCTACAATTACGATGATCTCACCCTTATAAACGTCAAAGGATAGATTATGAATTGCAAGGGTTTCTCCATCCAAGGTATGATAGTTCATAGATATGTTCTGTATTTCAACAACTTTTTCAGCAGTCATTGGCATTCCTCCCTAAGCTGTAAAATGGGTATAGTTCATGATATTCGTGCTTTGGGGGAATGGTGACTTATGGATAGGGAAAGCTTTTGGGAGCAAATATATGGTCGAAAAATGATTTAGATATAGAAAGCATGGGGCTATTTGCCTAGGATTGAATATGCCCCGGGTCTCATGAATCTACAGCATTAGTTTGGTATACTGAATATATCCAAATATACCAAAAAGGCGGTTTATGATGAAAATATATTCTATTGAGACAATCAGAGACTTTAGTGAATTCTATACTGTGGTTGAAGCCCAAAATAAAGATGGATGGACCTTAATAGATGTTCTGCCGTCCACAGACCATGAAGAAGGCTTCATACTATTATTTGCGAAGGAGGACTATCCCTTGGATATAGCCTCTTGACTCATATAGTTTTAACTGTTTCAATTAAACGAAAATATGTTTTATTTATTATTTTTAGACATCATGTCAAAGAGCAGGATCTCGATCCTGCTCTTTGACATGATGTCTAAAAATATTTTACACTGAAAATAGATACAAGGATAATCGTGCCGATGATAAATATAAAAGATTTTTTATTACGATACACTTCTTTTTGTAAAGATATATAATAGATGAAAGTATTGGAAAGATATAGGAAAGGTGGCATGAATTTTTGAAAAGCTTGAATCAGAGAGACAACAAGAATATCAAAAAATATCTATATATCCTAATGAGCGTATTGTTTTGCAGCTATATTGTTTTCCTTTTATGGCGTGTATTTTTTTATGCTTATGGAGGTTATCATCGTGTTGTCGGTCGAATGATGGGGTATAATCTAGTGCCTTTTAAAACAGTCTTTGCATATATAAGAAATTATCGCGCTGTAAGTAAGGAAATATGGTTTTTTAATCTTTTTGGGAATATATTAGCTTTTATGCCCTTTGGCTTCTTATTACCGACCTTATGCAGGGATGTAAGAAGATTAAAGTCTGTAGTTGTGGCTACTGGCGTATTCAGCTTACTGATTGAAATGACTCAATTTGCGTTAGGGGTAGGGACTTTTGATGTGGATGACGTTATTCTGAATACCTTAGGTGGCGCCATGGGATATCTTATATTTAGCATCTTACATAGTCTGCTCTTGAAGCTATACAGAAACGTTGATGGCTAACATGCTTAAGAGAAAATGCTTAGAGAGTCGAAATTATATTCGACATATAAGAGGATTTTTCGTGCTCAATGTAGAAAAGTAATTGGTTAGCGATCTAACGAATAATCTAAAATCTATGAATCCAAGATGTTAGTCAGTAGATGAATTGGAAGGTAGAAAGGGGATGCTGTTTTGTCGTATAAAGATCATCAGT
This sequence comes from Anaerosolibacter carboniphilus, assembly GCF_014205875.1. Classification (GTDB taxonomy): domain Bacteria; phylum Bacillota; class Clostridia; order Peptostreptococcales; family Thermotaleaceae; genus Anaerosolibacter; species Anaerosolibacter carboniphilus. Next base: position 72,078 of record NZ_JACHEN010000020.1, on the reverse strand, counting down.
ATTTTATTAAGAGATTAGAAGAAAAAAATCTGGCGAGTGTAAGGTGGGAATAGTATGGGATTAAGTAAGGTTAAAACCTATGGAGAGCTTGTTATGTTCTCCCATACCCTCTTTTCACTTCCATTTGCAATCATCGCTATGCTCTGGGCTGCCCAAGGGCTGCCCTCTGGAAAAATTATTTTCTGGATGCTGGTTGCATTGGTGGGGGCTCGGAATGGAGCGAATGCATTAAATCGTCTTGTTGATAAGGGTATCGATGCAAGAAATCCTAGGACAGCTGACCGTCATCTTCCGAAAGGTAGTGTCAAGGTGTATGAAGTAATCGCATTGACTGTTTTCTGCTTTGCCCTTATGGCAATTGCAGCTTTTATGTTAAATCCCTTATGTGTTAAGTTGCTTCCTTTAGCGCTAGTTGCTTTTGGTATTTATTCCTATACCAAGAGATTTACTTGGGCTTGTCATGTGGTGTTAGGTATTGCTTGTGGAGGGGCACCTGTAGGTGCATGGATGGCGGTAACGGGTGAAATCGGATGGCCATCTATTGTATTAGGGGCTGTGGTGACCCTTTGGGTAGCTGGCTTCGACATTATCTATGCCACCCAAGATGTGGATTTTGACCGGAGTCATGGATTATTTTCAATGCCAGCGCAGTTTGGTATCAAAAACAGCCTGTGTATTTCTGCCTTTTTTCATGGGACAGTGGTGGCGCTCCTAATTTATCTCTATTACCTTATGAATATGGGAAGTTTATATTTAATCGGGGTATCCATTGCAGCTATATTGCTTTTTATGGAGCATATGATGGTTTCACCTAAAAATCTAAAGACCATGAAGATTGCTTCCTATAATATTAATCAAATTGTCAGTGTTGTATTATGCATTTTTGTAGCGTTAGACATTTTTATATAATAGACGAGGTGATTTTTTGTCGAAATTCGTACTAGGAGTAACAGGAGCCAGTGGGAGTATATATGCTGTTAGATTATTGGAAGAGCTTTTAAAGTCAGGGCATGAGGTTTTTCTCGTATGTACCAAATGTGGAGAACAAGTTCTAAACTATGAAGTGAATTTGACAATAGAGCATATTGTAAAACAGTGTGGAGACCATGGAAAAAAACTCCGTGTATGTGCCATTGATGATTTGTTCGCGCCAATAGCCAGCGGGTCTTTCCTTATCGATGGCATGGTAGTACTGCCATGTTCCATGTCAACCATGGGAAAAATTTCCCATGGCATTGGAGATAATCTCTTGATTCGAGCTGCCGATGTGTGTATAAAAGAAAAAAGGAATCTTGTGCTGGTACCTAGGGAAACGCCATTAAGTACAATTCATTTAAAGAATATGCTCAGTCTTAGTGAGATGGGCGTTACGATTTTGCCTGCTATGCCTAGTTTTTATCATAAGCCTAGAACCATAGAGGATATGATAGATGCTATCGTAGGCAGAGTCATGAGAAGTCTTGGCATAGAGAATCATTTATATCATGAATGGAATGGAGGGGTGTAAAACAATCTTGAGGTAAAATCGATCCTAGAACATGCTTTACAATGAGCAAAGAAAGTGAAAAAATAGAAAATAAGGGAACGTATAGATCTGGGATTGTGGAGGAATGTATGAAAAACAAGATTATATTGGTGGTAGAGGATGAGAAGAAAATACTAGATGTGATACAAGCATATTTGGAGAATGAAGAATTTGATGTGTTGACTGCTGAGGATGGAGAGGAAGCTTTGGAGATCCTGAAGGGAGAGACTGTTCATCTGGTCATTTTAGATCTTATGCTGCCGAAGGTATCTGGGGAGGATGTATGCAGAAGGATTCGGACTATGTCTGATATACCTATTATCATGCTCACGGCCAAAACGGAAGAAGACGAGAAAATTGAGGGGTTGGCCATAGGCGCGGATGATTATATGACTAAGCCCTTTAGTCCAAGGGAATTGATAGGACGAGTTCGGGCATTGATTCGGCGGAGCTACCGTGAAGAACAACCTTTGGCTGATTTTTTGACTTTTAATAATGGAGATTTGGAAATTGATGTAAAACGCATGCTAGTCAAAAAAAGGGGAAAGTTACTCAGTCTTACAACCAATGAATTTAAACTTTTTTATGTATTCATTATAAATCCAGGTCAGGTTTTTGCAAGAGAGCAGCTTATCGAAAAGGCCTTTGGGCGTGACTATGATGGTTTTGATCGAACAATAGATACCCATATTAAAAATATAAGACAAAAGATTGAAGATGATCCGAAAAATCCGATATATATTCTTACGGTCTATGGAATGGGATATAAATTCGGAGGTACAAAATGAAGCTATCCTTAGTAAAAAAACTGACCCTTGGCTTCTTGATCGCGATTTTAGGAGCTATTTTGATTACAAGTCTAGTATCGAACTATATGATTGATCGGCGATTTAATGAGTATCTTCATGGAGAGCATCAACGAAAGATTGATAAGGTGATTGAACTAGTAAATACCATCTATGATGAAAAGAATGGATTCCAAAATAAAAATGATGGCGAGCTGGAAAGGGTTGCTGTCCTAGAGGACTTATATATTCGCGTGCTAGATGATCAGGGGAGTCAAGTCTTTTCATCGGGCCAGGATCATCTTCTCCACAAAAAAATGATGTATGCCATGCCAGGGCGAATGATGGGGATGGGCTGGAGAAAGCAGCTGGGAGAATATATAGAAGAAAGCTATCCCCTAAAGAATAATGCCAAAAAAATCGGAACTGTGATCATTGGTTACTTTGGACAATGGAATTTGACGGAACGAGATATTGGATTTAAATCCACGTTGAATCAAGCTTTTGGTATTTCGGCAACGGCAGCTTTGCTATTCGGAGTTATTGTAAGTATATGGTTCTCACGTCAGATAACAACGCCGCTGGTTAGGATTACACAAACAGCTAGAATCATGGGAGAAGGTAATCTAAACGTACGGGCAAATGTAAATACGAATACTTTAGAGTTAGATCAGTTGTCCAAGGCGATGAATTATTTAGCAGAGAGCCTGCAACAACAAGAAATGCTCAGAAAAAGACTGACTACGGATATGGCCCATGAAATTAGAACACCCTTAACTACTTTAAAAAGCCATATAGAAGCTTTTCTGGATGGCATTTGGACACCTACGGAGGATCGATTTGCCAGCTGCTATGAAGAGGTAGAGCGATTGTCGAAGCTGGTTGGAAATCTACAGAACTTAGCAAAGCTTGAACAGGCCAATCTCCAGTTAAACAGAGAAGAGTTTTCTTTGTCAGAGGAAATACAAAAAATGGTAGAGGCCATGAGACCCCAATTTATTAAGAAGAATATTGAGGTATCCATGAAGCTTGATGGGGATAAGAATGTATTTATGGATAGGGACAAAGTGAGGCAGATTCTAATCAATTTGCTTACTAATGCCTATAAGTACACCAATGAGGGTGGTTTTGTCCGGGTAGAGCTAGAAGAGAGGCAAGAGGAGATTGTCATTGAAATAGGGGACACAGGCATAGGTGTTGGAGAAAAAGACCTCCCCCATATCTTCGAAAGGTTCTATAGAGGGGATATCTCAAGGAGTAGAGAGACGGGTGGAACAGGAATTGGTTTAGCAATTACCAAAGCCCTTGTGGAAGCCCATGGTGGAAAAATAAAGGTCAAGAGTAAAATTGATGTGGGAACTACCTTTATTATGAACTTCCCTAAAACTGCCATTGAATTGAGGGGATAGCGCTTAGTTTTTTTACAACATAAGAAAGTGTGCGTTCTCATGCTGTAAAAAAGGAAATGGGCAACCTACTAAAAATTTACTTTTATAGCAGGATTTTTATTACAAATGTATAATATAATTATTATATCATTATATGAGGTGGTATAATGCGGTTTGTGGAAAAACAGGAAACTCTAAAGTATAAGGAAAATTTGATAGATTTGATCGTACAGTTTATAAGATTTTTAGATTGTCTACTAGATGAGGGCAAAATCACTCAGAAGGAATACGAAGATCTTACAAAAAATAAGATAGACTTTTTGAAGCATTGTAATTTTGAACTTGGAAATGCTTTGAAGAATTGTTTCTAAGCCTAAAAGACTTTTTTGTGAAGAAGACGCTTTAAATTTTTAGTCGCAGTATTGTTGGATATATATCAAGAGACGGCAGGTGTAGAGAGTGGTTAAGAGAAATACCGTACGAATTCATCAGATGTTAAATTTGGTGAAGGGGCTATACAAATCGATGGAAAGAGAATGGGAAGAGCATGCGCAAAAATACGGGATGACCAATGCTCATCTTCATGTGTTGTGGATTCTTTATTTGGATGATGGTATAAAATTGTCGGATCTAGCAGCCAAAGGTTTATGGAACCTTTCTACTACCCAAGATATTGTAAATCGAATGGATCAGCGAGGATTGGTTAAAAAAGAAAAGGATATGCTGGATGGACGGATCACTCGGGTTTACATTACAGAGGAAGGAAAACGACTTCGGAGTGAAACACAAAGAGATTGTGATGAAGGGTATCCATATAAAATCTTGCAAGCTGTAGATAGTTTAAGTAAAGAAGATCAAATGAAATTAGAAGAAATGGTGATGCATGTTGCGGAGAAAGTGCTAGATCAAGAGTTTATGGACTATGTAAACCGATCATCGGATCGGCTGATTAAGAATAAATGATGGATGATTTGTACTTATATGAAATGACTCTTAATGGGTCATTTTATTTTTGTGTTGTATAAAAAAAAGTGATTATAGTAATATATCTGTATATGAAGAAAATATGACTGGTAGGGTGTGAGGATATGAATAAAGAGATGATTAAATTTACTTGTCCAATGGACTGCTTTGATGCATGTGGTATGATCGCTACAGTGCAGAATGGAAAGGTGATAAAGGTAGAAGGTGATCCTGCCCATCCATTTACGAAAGGATACGTTTGTGAAAAAGGAAAGAGGCATTTAGAACGGCTCTACCACCCAGAAAGGCTGAGAAAACCTAAGAAAAGAATGGGAGATATCTGGATCGATATTAGCTGGGAAGAGGCTATCGATGAAATCGGTAATAAACTTTTAGAAATTAAAAGAGAATATGGAACAACGGCGGTACTCCACTACTCCGACGCTGGGTATGGTGGATTGAGCAAGTCTGTAGATAAGATGTTTTTTAACTATTATGGTGGGGTTACGGTTTCCAGAGGTGGTTTATGCTGGAGTGCGGGAATCCAAGGGCAAAAATATGATTTTGGAGATAACCAAGGACATCATCCAAAAGATCATTTGAATGCAAAGACGATCATTATATGGGGGAGAAATCCATATAATACCAATCTACATCTAATGGAGTACCTGGCTCAAGCGAAGAAGCAGGGAACGCATATTGTGTTAATCGATCCTATACGCACGAAAACAGCCAATATAGCATCGGAGCACATTTACATAAAACCATCAACAGATGGAGCCTTAGCTTTGGGAATGGCCCGTGTAATCATTGAAGAGAGCCTGGTAGACCAAAGATATATTGATCAGTATGTAAAGGGATATGAAGCGTTTAAAGACTATGTGGCAGATTTCACCCTAGAGCGCGTGGAAAAAATTACAGGAATTGATCAGGAGACCATAAAAAGACTAGCCATAACCTACGCAGCCAATAAACCATCCTGTATTATCATCGGATATGGTCTACAGCGATATATCAATGGTGGAAATAATGTCCGATGTATAGATGCTTTAGGAGCCATTACTGGAAATATAGGGATTCAGGGTGGTGGTGTGAATTATGCCAATAAGAGTATATCGCGATATGTAAAAGGTGAAGTGGTAAAAAGCGAAGGTTTCATAAAAAATCAAAGAACCTACAGCAAAACAAAATTAGGTGAGTTTTTAGAATCGGTACAAGAGCCGACGATCAAATGCATTTTTGTTACCAAATCCAATCCTTTGGTACAAGTACCGAACATTTCTCGAACTATGGAAGCCTTTGCAAAAGTTGATTTTAAAGTGGTTGTTGATATGTTTATGACAGATACAGCAAAGTTAGCTGATATTGTACTTCCCTGCACCAGCATATTAGAGGAAGAAGACCTTATCTATTCATCTATGTTCTCTCCCTATATAAGTTATTCAGCGAAAGCAGTAGCACCTCCTGATGGAATCATAGGAGAGTATGAGTTCTTTCGACGTCTTGCAATAAAGTTGGGGTTGGAAGAATATCCCGATATAGGCCAAGGTGAATTTCTAGAGAGGGCGATTCAACCCTTGATGAATACATTTGAAATTACCTTGGACCAAATAAAGCATTCATATTTTTCTATTCCTAAAAGGGAAATTCCTTGGGAGGATGGAAAGTTTGAGACACCTTCAGGAAAATTTGAGCTATATTCGGAAATGGCAATGGCAGAAGGAACAAGTCCACTGCCTACCTATATACCAGCCTTAGAAGGGGGGCGTGAATTTCCATTAAGATTGCTTACGCCCCACTGCAAAAAATCTCTTCACTCCCAGCACTTTGTGTTTATCAGTGAAGTTCCTGTAGTGTATCTCAATAAGAAGACCTTTGTATCTAATCATTTGGAAATGAGCGGTCTTGTGAAAATTGAATCTAAACAAGGTATACTCATTGCAAAACCAGAGATTGATGAAAGCGTTGGGGATGAGATTCTGATGATCTATGAGGGTTGGTGGCACAAGAGTGGTTCTGTAAACTTTCTTACTGAAGACATCATATCTGACATTGGAGAACAAGCAGCTATTTACGACTGTTTTTGTAAAATTAGCAACCATAAATAAATTGGAAGGGCTACAAACGTAGTCCTTCCATTTATTTATGGGGTGTAAAAGAGGAATATAATTATTTCAATTGATAATATATACCGCATAGACATTCTATAAAAATATTGAAAATAAAGGGTTGCAAAAGATGAAAGATGTAATATAATATACTATAATTGTATCAATTGAAAATAAGGGAGAGATCTATAGATGGCGCAAAATCATCAAGAACGCTTTAAAATAGGGAATCGTATTATTTTGATCACAATTATTTTAAATGTTTTACTGACTATCATGAAGATGGGAATTGGAGTCATTGGGAATAGTACTGCAATCATCGCAGACGGACTTCATTCTGCCTCGGATATTATTACTTCTGTAGGTGTAGTGCTTGGTATGTTTTTGGCCGCGAGGCCAGAGGATGATCAACATCAGTATGGTCATGAAAAAGCAGAATCGATTGCTGGTTTTTTATTAGCCATTGTTCTTGTCATTACAGGACTTAAAATTGGATATGATGCCATCAAACTCCTCGCTGGTCGAAACTTTCAGACGCCTCATATTCTGACAGCATTGGTAGCTGCAATCTCAATTATTATGAAAGAATATCAATACAGGATTACAATGAAAGCTGCAAAAGCATTGAATAGTAATGCAATGATGGGAGATGCATGGCATCATCGATCGGATGCACTGTCATCTGTAGCAGCCTTAGTTGGTATTTTAGGAGCTAGGCTAGGCTATGGCTTTTTAGATCCTTTAGCTGGAACTATTGTTTCATTGATTGTCGTAAAGATTGGATTGGAGCTATTGAAATCAGGTATCGATGAATTGATGGATAGTGCCATTGATAGAGAAAAAATGGAGGAAATTCAGAAGGAAATCAATTGTCTCGAAGGAATCATAGCTATCAATGAACTGAGAGGAAGAAAACATGGTTCAAAAGCATATGTAGATATAAAAATATGCGTTGATCCATTAATTTCTGTATATGCAGGGCATAATATTGGTGAAAAGGTAGAAGAATTGGTGAAATCAAAAATGAACAATGTGAAGGATGTAATTGTTCATTTAGACCCATGTGGAAGAGATTCGGAATATGGCGGATGTACCTTGAATTGTGGAAAGAATAGTTGATTTTATAGAAAATCCCCTATATAATCAGTGAGTAGCAATTGCTTTATATGAAGGAAATAGCTTTACGAAGGAGGAAAAAAATGGGATTACATGCATTCTCACGTAGTGAGTTGATTATTGGAACGGAAAATTTAGAGAAATTAAAGAATAGTAAGGTTGCTGTTTTTGGAATAGGTGGCGTAGGTACCTTTGCAGTGGAAGGATTGGCTAGAACAGGTGTAGGTAGTTTTGTTCTAGTGGATGATGATGATATATGTCTTACCAATATCAATCGACAGATTCACGCTTTACGCAGTACAGTAGGGAAGTCAAAAGTAGATGTGATGAAGGAAAGAGTATTGGAAATCAATCCCAAGGCTACCATTGAAACTCACAAGATGCTTTATACGGCTGAAACAGCAGAACAGCTTCTTTCAGATGATTATGACTATGTAATTGATGCCATTGATATGGTCACTGCTAAATTAGATTTGGTTGAGCGTTGCTCAAAAAGAGGAATTAAAATTATCAGCAGCATGGGAGCTGGCAACAAATTGGACCCTACGCGATTTGAAGTGACGGATATATACAAAACCTCTATTTGCCCCTTGGCAAAGGTGATGCGGAAGGAATTGAGAAAAAGGGGAGTGGAAAGCCTCAAGGTGGTATATTCTAAGGAAGAACCCATTGAACCTAAGCAGATTAATGCAGATTGCAAGACAAATTGCATCTGTCCAAATAAGGACAGAACCTGTACAGTGAGACATCAGATTCCTGGCAGCATCGGATTTGTACCTTCTGTGGCCGGTTTAATCATTGCCTCTGTGGTGGTAAGAGATCTTATTGGCATGTAGAATGTATATAAAAGAAAAACTGTTGGATAATAAATCCAACAGTTTTTCTTTTATGTATAGGCCCTAAATATAAATTATTCCCGTATTCTATAAGCAGTGGTTAACATAAAAGACGTAAAAAGGTGATAAAAGTTTCAGGAAAATATAGCCAATAGAGAAAATAACTTGATTTATGTTAACCAAAAATGATATAGTATCATCTAGGTATTAGGTACTAACAAATTATTTTTCGTGTAGATTGTGGGTGCAGCTATGCGAGAGTAAGGAGGAAAGACTAATGAAAATGGCTTTAAGGGTTTTTGTTTTACTAGTGGTGTTTGTTGGTTTTAGTGCAAGTGCATGGGCTGCTGAGGGGACAAGCCTTTCTCAGAATGTTTACAAGCAAGGCATGACCCACGGAGATGTGCAAATCATCCAAGCAGCGCTAAAAAAGGACGGCGTGTTTAAGAATGACAAGACGACTACATACTTTGGTTCTGTCACAAAAAAGGCGGTGGAGGATTTTCAAAAAAAGTATGGGCTAGAGGCTGATGGAATCGTTGGTAAAGGGACGATTTCTAAGATGGTCGCGTTGGGATTGATCGATGGTACGAACAATAGCCAAGTCGTAAGTAGGGGCTCAAGAAGAAGCAGCGGGGCCTATTTAGATTGGTGGAGTGAAGTATCCAAAATGATTAGCCGAAACGATATACTTACTATTGAAGATCTGGATACAGGCAAGACTTTCAAGGTACAGGTAACTGCTGGAACCAATCATGCTGATGTTGAAACCTTAAGCAAAGAAGATACTGCCGTCATAAAAAGTATTTGGGGAGGATTTAGCTGGGATAGAAGGCCTGTACTGGTTTATACAGGAGATCAGACCATAGCGGCTTCTATGACAGCAATGCCTCATGCAGGCGTAGACTCAGCAGCGGGAGGTACAAATGTATCTGGACGAAGTGGTGGCTATGGCAGTGGATACAATTTTGATTTTATAAAAGACAATGGCATGGATGGACATATTGATTTGCACTTTAAGAATAGCTTGAGACACAAGGATGATAAAGTCGATCCTCAGCACCAGCAAGCCATTCAGCGTGCAGCAGGTTTAAAATAGCAAGTATGATTAGACTCGAGAAATCGGGTCTTTTTTTAATATAAAGGAAATTATGGTTTTCAATTTCCTTTATATGGGGTGTGCAGAGGGGATTCCCCTTTGCCGTATTTAGGAAGGTGCTCAGCCTGCATTGCAGGCGTCGAAGGAAACCTAGGGTTTCCTAGCGAAAACAAATTGCCGATAGGCAACTTTGTCCTTTATTCATCAATATTTTTGGTTCAAATTACCTATTAACTGCATAAAATGCAGGCCTGAGTTGGTTTTATGACGTTTTATCATAGAATTTGTAATACAAATGTAATTGATTAAAGGCTGTCTAATATGGTATATATATCATAGGGGTAAGGAATGTGGGGAGACAAAGATAATACGATGAAAGTGATTTGAAGTTTTTTCAGATTTTTTTTATGTTGAAGAATAAAGCAGTATTTTTCTGTGAATAATATAGAAGTCATGATACATTATTTTTGGTAAGAAGGAGAAAGACAATGAATAAGATTAAAACTTTGATTGTAGGTTTTATGTTTTTCGTATTAATTTCTGGTCTTACGGCTGGAATTACGAACATAAGTAAACTGTTAGTACAGTAAAAAGGTCTTCATCGAAGATTTGTAAAGGAAGACATTTATAAAATACATAGAAAATTATGGCCTCAAAAATCCGTTACAAAGTTCATAAATTTTTATGTGTTTTTAAAAATAATGGCGAAGGCCATTATTTTTTTGATGATGGGAATGATATCATTACGGATATATTAGATGCAAAGGCTGTTTTGGTAGCATCATCTACCATTAACAATACAATGATTTCCCAGGTAGCTCACTTCTTGGAGGAACTCATGGGATTAAAACCAAGAAATAAGATTGATGCATCCTTTGGTTCCTATGGATGGGGGAAGAGCGCTATAGCAAATATAGAGAGAAAATTGAAGGAAGCAGGGATTCAGTTGGTCAAGGAAGGATTACAGGTCAAATATGTGCCTACAGCAGAAGATCTGAAAGCTTGTTATGCCTATGGTAAAGAGATGGAAAAATGATATAGAAAAGAAAGCTAACGTCGAAAAGAAAGTGGGTCAATGAAGATTGACTCACTTTCTTTTTGCATTGGTGCAAGGAAAGAATAAATGACAGATGAATAAGGAAAAATAAAATTAGTTCATGGAAGGAGGACAGAAGATGAAAAAAGTAGCAAAGATTGTTTGCTTTGCTTTGATGATTACATTCGTTTTTAGCATGATATTTATCGAAACAATTTTTGCAGGGAGTCTTTCTTGGGGTTCAAGGGGAAACGAAGTACGGCAAGTACAGACAAAGCTCAAGCAATGGGGTTATTATACAGGAGCAGTAGATGGAGTTTTTGGAGCAGGAACCTATCGAGCTGTGGTTCAATTTCAGAGAAAAAATGGCCTAAATGCCGATGGGAAGGTGGGTCCCGCAACCAAACGTGCAATAGGCATTTCTACAACAACTACATCTGTGAAAGTAGATGAAACGGTACGGGCGGCCCAGCGGAAGTTAAAACAATGGGGCTACTATGCTGGAGCGATTGATGGAATCTATGGGTCACGGACAGGAGATGCCATAAAAAGATTTCAACGAAAAAATGGGCTGACAGCTGATGGAATCATTGGCGCCCAAACGAAAAAGGCATTAGGTCTTCCAACTGGAGGAACAACTACTGCCTATGCGCCAACCAGTAGGGGGGTATCAAGAAATGATGATGTAAGACTATTGGCAATGGCAATTCATGGAGAAGCCAGAGGGGAGCCTTATGCGGGCCAGGTTGCAGTAGGTGCTGTAATTTTAAATCGAGTACGACATCCTTCCTTTCCTAATTCCATCGCTGGCGTTATTTATCAACCTCTAGCTTTTACAGCTGTTGACGATGGACAAATCTATCTTTCACCAAATGATACATCTTTCAAGGCGGCAAGAGATGCATTAAATGGATGGGATCCAACAGGAGGAGCCATTTATTATTGGAATCCAGCAACAGCTACTAGTAAATGGATCTGGACTAGAACGCCTACTGTAAAGATTGGAAAGCATTGGTTTGCCCATAATTAGGAAAGAGGTGGTGGAATGCGCAGAGGACTGATGATTGTTTTAGCTATAGCCTTAGTCGGATCAGGCATATGGGGCTATCAGCAGTATCAAGAGAATATGGAGCATAATATTTATTTGGAAAATCAGTTTCAACGGATGTTTTATGATATGATTGTGGATGTCGAGAACATCCAGGTGTCTTTGGCTAAGGCGATGGTCACAGGCACACCGAAGCAGAATGTCATGCTTTTTACCGATATCATGCATCTAAGCTATGATGCACAGGAAAAGCTGAGTCAGCTTCCTATAGATCATAGCAATGTAAGTAAGACCCAGAAATTCCTCAGTCAGGTAGGCGATTTAAGCATGTCGCTGGCAAGAAAAAATCTTGATGGGAAACCTCTAGATCAAACTGAAACGGATACGCTGGAAGAACTGCATAATTATGCGAATTATTTATCTCAGCAGTTGATTGAACTTCAAGGCCAGATTGCCAATGGGGGCACCAGAATAGGGGAGTTAGCTAGAAAGGCAAACCAACAGTTAAAAGAGACGAATGCCAATATGCTCACTACCAGTTTTGTAAACATGGAAGAGAAAATGAGGGAATATCCAGAATTAATTTATGATGGACCTTTTTCGGAACATTTAAAACGAAAAAAACCTCGTTTGCAAGGTAAGCAAATCAATCAAAATGAGATTGAACGAATCGCAGAATCCTTTGTCAATGATGGTACAAAATATGAAGCCAATGTGCTAGGAGATTTGAATGATACCAGAATGCCTGCTTATGTGGTGAGCTTGAAACCTAGGACTGGAGAAGCGAATCATGATCTTACTATGGCGATCACAAAGACTGGAGGAAAAGTCATATGGATGTTGGATGCTGGTAATATAGGTGAGGCCAAGCTTTCGGAGGAACAAGGCATCCAAATTGCACAAGCGTTTCTGAAAAACAAAGGTTATCAGCAAATGATTCCTACATATTCTGTTCAGTATGATGGGCAAATGGTTATTAATTTTGCGTATCAACAAAATGATATTGTCATATATCCCGATCTGATCAAGGTAAAGGTAGGGTTAGATGAGGGAAAGATTGTTGGCTTTGAAGCGGAGGGTTTTTTATCGAACAACTATGAAAGAAATATTGATCCACCGAAGATTACAGCAGAGGAAGCCAGAGAAAAAATCAGCATGGCTGCAGATGTATCTGAACCAAGGCTGGCGATAATCCCTACAGAAGGTGGCAGTGAAATCCTTTGTTATGAATTTAAAGCTAAATACAAACAGGATACTTTCTTAATCTATATAAATGCCGATACCGGGGATGAACAAAAAATTCTTCAAATGATTATCAAAGACGAAGGTGTATTAATGCTATAAAAGCTGATCACAGGATCAGCTTTTAGCTTGTACTTGATATCTGAGAAAATATGAAGATGAATAAATATTTACAATAGATGGAAGGAGGCGTATAATTAGATACTGGATTATCGTAAAGGGGGTTCAAAATGGAAATGCAAAATAAAATGCGACGAATGCTGATTGTACTAACCTTTGGATTGATGCTGGCGCAAGGGTGTATAGATAATATAAGGGGTGTATTGATACCATCTATCAAAGAAGCATTTATGGTAAGCTATACCAGTATTGCCACGATGATGTTGGTGACAACCTTTGGGTATATCTTGGCAACCTTTACGGGTGGAATGATGACGGATAAAATCGGCCAAAAAAAAGTGATCTTAACAGGTTTTGGCTTTATATTGATAGCGATTCTAGGAATATCAACGGCTGGCATTTATTATTTGTTTGTATTTTCCATGCTTTTATTGGGTTATGGGATTGGCCTGCTCACCATAGGAGCCAGTACTTTGGCCCCAATTATTTTTATAAAAAATCAAGGAATCATGATGAATTTAATGCATTTCTTTTATGGTGTTGGAGCTACCATAGGGCCTCGATTTGCTGGGGGGTTGCTGGATGCAGGGTTTACATGGCAGAGTATTTATCGTTATAGTCTTATTCCTGTAGGAGGCGTTCTTGTTTATTTTCTCCTCTGTAAGTTTCCTAAGATTGAGGAGGGAGAGAAAGAAGAGAAAGTCTCTCTACTAGAAATACTAAAAAATAGAAGGGTTATTTTATTTTCACTAATATTTGGATTTTATGTTGCTTCAGAGGTAGGATTGGCCAACTGGTTTGCTACATATCTGCAATATGCTAAAGGGATGTCGGAGCTGGAAAGTGCATCTTATCTATCTCTATTCTTTATGATATTCACCGTTGGCAGGTTGGTGGGGGGATTTATTGCAGAGAGAGTGGGTTATATGCGGAGTATATTCTTATTTGTATTCTCAGCATTGTGTTGTATTACGATTGGTTTATTTGGTGGATCAAATCTAACCATCGTCATATCCATCGGAGGGTTTTTCTTTTCAATTATTTATCCAACGGTTATGGTGGTATTAATAAAGTCCTTTAAAAAAGGATTGAACAGTATACTAGGCGTAGTGATGACAGCTTCTAGCGTAATCAATATGACGGCTAATTGGTTGATTGGAAGGGTGAATGATATGTTCAATGAAACTGTTGGATTTAGTATGATCATTTTCTTCTTATCTATGGTATTGCTACTGCTGTTGTTATTGAAAAGAGAATTGTCTCACCAGACTGAATAATCTATCAGTTGATATTGTAATACAACCTGGAATGGGTTGTATTTTTTATTTTTAATAGGGAAGACAACCCGTAACCTATCTATACTTTTCACATATTATATTAGTGCGAAAGGAGAAAAGTGAAGCTATATAGGTTTTATATGAATACCTTGTGATTTAAAAAGATCCTTTTCGAAGGATGCTGCATATGATGCTATATAGTGTATTTTTCTTGGTACCAGAGTGGAAGGAGGCTATTTATAGAAATGAGAAAAAATTTAAGTCAGATGAATAAGAAACTGGCTCAGGCGGCAGGAAATATTCAACCTACAGAAGATCAAATGAAGCAGTTTGCGAATTTAGCGAATCAGTATGGCGGAATGAGCCCTGAACAAATGGAAAAGGAAATGAAAAAGCTTGCTCAAGGTTTTTCAGAAAAGGAAAAGAAGGATATGATCCAGAAACTTCATATGCTAAAGCAGATGTCTGGATTACTCGACAATGATCAACGTAGAAAAGTAGATAAATTCATAGAGCTATTATCTAAATAACGAATGGAGTAGAGGACCCCCTCTACTTCTTTCGTTGTGAAAGCAGAGGTGGTATATGGAAAAATTAAATTTGAATATTTAAATAATTATTGATTGGGATGAATCAGAAGGGGTATAATTTAATTGGAAAAACATTACAGGGAGGTTGTACATATGCCAAGTTTTGCTAATCCTTTTGGAGCAAATGTAAACAGAAAAATTAGTGATGAAGAACTGATTCAGGCAATAAGACTAGATATTGCCGGTGAACTAGAAGCTATCTATATCTATGATGCGCATGTTCAGGCAACGGATAACCCCATTGCCAAGAAAGTGATAGCAGATATTCGAGATGAAGAAAAAGCCCATATAGGCGAGCTTATGGCACTCTTGAGAATTTTAGATCCTCGAGAAGGTGAGTTGTTTGCTGAGGGGGAAGAAGAGGTAAGAGAAATGCTTGCTGAGCTAGGAATTGAAGAAAAAAAATTGGATGTTAATGATGTTCCGGCGAAAACCGTTGGAAGTTTATTAGAAGAATAGGAGGGGTGAAAATGGACCATTTATTTCGGGATGATGCACCATTCGGTGGAGAAATATGGGAGCGTGTGGACGGTGTCGTGGTGAATGTAGCTACGCAACAGTTGATTGGTAGAAGGTTTATACCAATTTTTGGTCCCCTAGGAGCAGGGATAGATAGTATTCATGTAGATGCTTTAGAAGTAGATATGGATACAAAAGTGGACTTTAATGGAGAAGAAGAGGATGCCCCTATTAAGATTAGCGGCAGAAAGTATGTTGCTATTCCTATGCTGTATAAGGATCTATCTATTGCTTGGAGAGATATTGAGAGAAGTAAACAAACAGGACTTCCGTTAGAATTATCTCCTATAACGATTGCAGCCACAGCTTGTTGTCAGAAGGAAGATAGTATTATTTTTAATGGAAATCCAGCCTATGGATATCCAGGCTTAACCAATGTAGAGGGTAGGCAGATACTTAGAAAAGGAGACTGGCGCGAGGGTGAAAATGCCTTTAAAGATGTAGCGGAAGGAATCGAAAAATTGGTGAGAAAAGGCTTTTACGGACCTTACGTGTTGGTAGTTAGTCCTGATTTATATGTTCAGATGCAGCGCTTACAACAAGGTACTGGAATCTTGGAGCTAGATCGCGTAAAAGAGTTAGTTGGTGCCAAGGTCTATAAAACGCCTGTATTAGGAGAAAACAAAGCTGTTCTTTTGGCAAAGGGTTCTGAAAACATGGATCTAGTCATTGGCCAAGATTTAATAACTGCTTACTTAGGGCCAGAACAAATGAATCATCGTTTAAGAGTATTTGAAACATTACTATTAAGAATCAAGCGGCCAGAAGCCATTGTAACGATAGAATAATAAATAAAAATAGAGGGTATTGCCCTCTATTTTTATAATTATCTAACCTTTTCTCTTTCTCTAAATAAGAAGCTAATGGAATAGGCACCAGCGAGTCCAACTAAAGAATATACGATTCTGCTAAGTATGGATGCCTGTCCACCAAGGAGAGCCGCCACTAAATCGAATCGAAATAAACCAATTAGTCCCCAGTTCAGTGCTCCTATGATTACCAATAAAAGCGCTAATCTATCCACGATTTCAACTCCTTTTTATATTGGATTCAGTTATTATTATGCCAAGGTTATTTAGAAAAATACATTTGTTCCCAGTAATTTTATATAAACTGCTTTCATATTATTGTCATTCTAATATGTTCCAAAGAATGATTTATCTGCATGGTATTTAAGGGTGGTTTTTGCACATAATAATTTTGTAAGCCAATGAGCTTGCCAAAATTACTTGTGGAGGTATGCCAAATATGAGCAATCTTATGGGAAATAAGCCTAGCTTAAGTAATTCCAGTGCTGTAAATCAGGGTGAGATTCAGAAAGTAAAGCAAAGTATGAATAACACAAATGCGATGGTACAGGGAATGACATCAAATGTTACAGTTGGTGGAGCAGCAGGTTTAATGAATTCTACAGCCATAGGACAGCAGGAAGTGCAGAAAGTAAGACAAAAAGTACAAAACAGTGGCAGCCAAAACATGGGCTACAATAGCTTATCGTAATTTTGAAAGGCCTGAGGGATATATCCTCAGGCCTAATTATTATTTTTTAAGAAGATGAGGGGAAATCCCCCAAAAAAAGTATTGTTCCTGTTGAACATCATGATCTGTGGTAAGGACTTTATCATGAATCTCTATAGGTATTCCCCAAAAATCTAAATTTCCTTGTGTTAGATCTTTGATGGCTTCATCTTTTTCATGATCGTTTTCATAGTGAGCAGATACCATAGATGTTGTAATAAGGAATAGTATCAATAAAATAAGTGGAAATAATAATTCGAATTTTTTAATTTGATTCATCCTAAGTACTCCTTCACGAAATGAAATTACATCAAATAAAATACATAAAGATAAGCTGTTGCAATGATAATAGATACGATCATCAATGGAAATCCGATTTTCATATACTCTACAAAAGAAATTCGGTGTTTATGTTTTTCCAGGATACCGGCTACCACCACATTGGCTGATGCACCGACCAAAGTACCATTTCCACCTAGACAAGCACCAAGGGCAAGTGCCCACCATAAGGGTGTAATATTGATGGAAGTTAGGGAACCAATGCTTTGAATCAATGGAATCATGGTTGCAACAAAAGGAATATTGTCTAAGAATGCTGAGGCAATACCAGAAATCCAAAGAATGAGCAGCGCTGTGAGCAGCAGGTTGCCTTGCGTGATACTAACAACACCTTTTGCAATCATTTCTATAGCGCCAACTTCTTCTAAGGTTCCAACCAAAACAAAAAGGAAGATAAAGAAAAAGATGGTAAGCCATTCAATCTCATGAAAAATTTCCTCAGGATCGGTTTTGCTAATTAAAAGCAATATAGAGGCACCAGTGAGGGCAACCGTGGCAGTTTCAAGGCCAACGAATTGGTGAAGTCCAAAACCCAATATGGTGCAAGTCAGAACAATTATGGATTTTTTTAACAAAGTTTTATCTGTTATGGCTAAATTTTCATCAAATTCCATAATTTTTGTCTTGAGATCCTCCTGCACGATAAGGTGCTTTTTGTAAATAATTTTCAACATAAAGAGGGTAATCAGATAAATCACAACTACAACAGGCGCTAAGTTAATAAGAAAGTCCATGAAACCCAAGCCCGTTTCACTACCGATCATAATATTAGGCGGGTCACCGATTAAGGTAGCTGTACCGCCAATATTGGCCGAAAGAATTTCAGCTACCATAAAAGGGATAGGATTTATTTTTAAGGCTTCTGTAATAACCAACGTAACAGGGGCGATCAATAAAACAGTTGTCACGTTATCTAAGAGGGCTGAAGATATGGCTGTTATAGTACTTAGCATGACGAGTATGTACCAAGGGTCACCTTTTGTAAGCTTTGCTGATTTAATGGCAATATATTGAAAAGCACCTGTTCGTTTCAATATATTTACCATAATCATCATGCCAATTAATAGCCCGATGGTATGAAAATCAATGGTTTCAAAAGCTTGATCTAGACCGATGATTTTGAATAATATCATCAATACTGCCCCAAAAAAAGCAATAGTGGTGCGATTTATTTTTTCAGATATGATGATGGCATAAATAGAAATGAAAATGATAATAGCAACGATGAAATGTACAGACCCTGGCAAACATATCCCTCCCTAATTTATCTAAAGAAGATAAAGAAAACAATGTATTCATTTTACATCTTTTCTACAAAATATAAAAATGGTATATTGAAGAATATTCATATAATTAATGGCTTTTAAAATGATTATCGAAGAATAGATATACAACAGCAAGCCATACTATTATTTTCATCAATATTCGAAAAAATAACAATTTAATTTATTAAATCCGAAAGAATATCTTCCATGATTTCTAAGACAATAAAAAGGAACCCATTATAGGGTATCTGGGTCCTTTTCGAAATATACTCTTTCACTCTTATCACGAGTCTCGAAAATTAAGTCTTTAAGATGCTGTAAAGTTTCCTCGATTTTTTCTGTCTGGACACGGGAAACATTATAATATAAATATAGATCTTCAAAATTCCTCATGATGCTGCTTAAGGACTTATTGATCTCGATGAACTTATCAAATTTTTTACTATTTTTTGCATTCTTCATTTGTGCCAAATCATGCTGGATGATATTTATCACATCCTCTTTTGATTCGAATGTACCCACGTTCAGTGGATATGGAGAACGTCTTTGAAGAAAGTACGTTCCCTTTTTATTAATATGATAGACGTACTTTACAGCTGTACCATCAATATCAAAGCGTACATAATGCATAATACCTCTGATATCCTCAACGACAGCACCCATCTGTCTTAGTTTAAGTTCATGAATATCCTTTTCTAAATCTATAAACTGTTTACTCAAGCTGCATCTTCCCCTTTCACCCCATGACAATCACTATTCTAATTGTATCATAATACACTAATTATAAAAGAACAATAGATTATTACGAAAGGCTTGTAAGAAATTTTAAATATTGACAAGATTGGGAAAAATAATTATAATGAGGCTAATAATACAAATGCGGGCATAGCTTAATGGCAGAGTCCCGGCTTCCCAAGCCGGTTGTGCGGGTTCGATTCCCGTTGCCCGCTCCAATCAATAGCTCTTTTATAGGGCTTTTCTTTATTTTGATAAGTGTAGAAAGGTGGTAGCCTATGAAGTTTGAAAGATTTGTAGTAGGTATGTTGGAAAGCAATAGTTATATCATCTATGATGAGCATACGCTGGATACTTTCGTTATTGATCCGGGAGACGAAAGCCAAACATTATTTAAATATATTGAAAAAAACGCTTTGAGAGTGAAAGCCATCATTTTAACTCATTATCACTACGATCATATTGGGGCAGTGGATGATATTAAGAAAAAATATAATTGTCCCGTGTATATACATAAGAAGGATGCTCTAGGATTAAAAACGCCAGAGATCAATCATTCCATCGGTGGTTACAGAAAACCTGTAGCCATTACTGCTGATAAGCTTGTGTCTGATGGCGATCAAATTCAAGCAGGTGAAGTGATTCTAGAGGTTATTCATACACCAGGTCATACCCATGGCAGCATGTGTCTAAAGGTTAAGAATGAGAACATCATTTTTACAGGAGATACTATTTTTGATGATGACTTGGGCAGAACAGATTTGGAAGATGGTTCAGAAGATGAAATGAAGAGATCTATTGTAAACAAAATAGCCAAATGGGCAGATGACATTGTGATCTATCCTGGACATGCGGATCATGCAACCATGGCCTATGTGCGAAAAAAGAATATTGAGTTTTTAAGCATGCTAAAATAGTCCTAATCAAAGGACTATTTTTTATGGGTATAGGAAGCTAAGACTTTTGTATTGATGATAACTATTTTGAATAAAATAGTTTATATATAAACTATTTACATATAAAATTTGAAGGTGTATACTATGATTTGGAAATATAATTTGGGGGTGATGGCATGGCGAAATTGAAAGGTTTACTTGAGGGATATAGCTGGGTTGATGAGATTACAAACAAAGTAATTATAGAGTTAAAGAAAACTTCGGATATTCTAGAGGAGCTGCATAGCCAGTTTTTTTCTAGATATGGAATTTCTAATACAAAATTCAATGTATTGGCCATTCTATATAATGGACCAATGGAAGGGATGATCCTATCAGAAATTAGTGAATTAATGCTGGTTACAAAAGGAAATATGACAGGTTTAATTGATCGATTGGAAAAACAAGGATTTGTTGAACGTATCCGTGATGATGACGATAGAAGAAAGATTAGTGCTGTCATTACTGAAGAGGGAAGAGTGTTTACGCAAATGGTCATAGAAGACTATAAGCGATGGACAAAAGAAATTTTAGTTGACATAAAGATGGAAGAAAAAAATGAACTTATTCTCACACTAAAAAAAATACAGAATGGCATTGTTATAGCTCATCATTATAAAGAAGGAGATCAAGAGAATGAAGTATTTTAAAACGATTATTACAGTACTTATTTTTTCTTTACTTATGACAAGTTTGACGATACCAGCAAAGGCCGAGGAACAAGTGAAGATACCTGCAAAAGCTGAGGAAGAAATGAAAGATCAAGTGATAGAATTAACCATTGAGGATGCAGTAAAAATTGGGTTGGAAAACAGCATACAGTTGAAGATCGTTCAAAACCAGATCGAAATAAGTTCTGTAGGAAAACAAAGATCAAGGGAGGTTGGTAAAGATCTGGATAAGGCTCAAGATGAAGTATATGACGGAATAAGCAGGCTGGATCGAAATGACAGCCAAGTTAGAAAACTGGAACGTCTTTCATCTGAAGAACTTGCGGCCATTGGATTAACTTCTCAAGATGTTGCAGAAATGAGACAGCAAGTGGATGAAGGGAAGAGAGACTTGGAATCCGGTGAAACGAAATTTGATCTAGCGTTACAAAAAGTAAACGATAGAATTGGTGAAAAATTGGGAATGGAAAGTTCCTATAAGATTGGAACCTATGGTACACAAAAAATGCTAGATTTGATGAGTGAAATTTCCTATGATGTTACCCAAGCTTCTTATGATATTTATAGAAATCAAATTGCTTTGCTCATACAAAAAAACTACTATGATGTATTGAAAGCTGAAAAAATGCTAGAAGTAAAAGCAAAGGCTATGGAAAGAGCGAAAAAACAGTATGAATTTGCAAAAGATGGCTATGAAGAAGGGATGAAAGCAAAGGATGATTTCCTATTAGCCAACATTTATTATAAAGGGACACAGATTGAATATACAAAGGCACAGGGTGAATTGAATAACGCCCTGACTGAATTGAAGAAAGTGATGAAGATTGACTTTGATACAGCGGTTAAATTAGTAGATGTATTGGCAGAGAAAGTCGAGAAACCTGATGTTAAAGCAGGTATCGAAGCTGGTTTAAGAAACAGATTAGAGATTAAAAAGGCTTTAGCAGAGAGAACGCTACAGATTGAGAACGTTAAAAATATTATTAGAAATAACTACGAAGAAAAAGATTATCAGTATAAAGAGGCAGAGCTTCTTAGTGACAAAAGTGCTCTAAATCTCCAACAAACAAAATTGGAGGTAGAAAATTCTATTCGTCAATCCTATGAAACCTTGATAAGCGTGGGAGAGATGTTAAAAATGTCTGATGAAATGATAGCGCATGCAAAGGAAAATCTAGAAATAGCTGAATATAAATATCAAGAAGGTTTTGGCGTAGATACTAGCATGCTTAAAAAGCTTGATTTAGAGGCTGCTGCTGGAACTATGGTAGAGGTTTTAGCAGCAGAAGAAAATCTAGCTCAGATTGAAGAAAAGATCGTAGAGATTACCTATAGCTATAACCTAGCAAAAATGAAATACTTTAATGATATTGGAGCGAAGACTTTTTAAATTTATCTTGCATAATGAATTGACGAGGTGAGGGTGATGAAATTGAAGAATAAAAGAATAACGATAAGTGTTTTAGGTTTGCTAATGATCCCATTTTTGATATCTGGCTGTTCATCAGCAAATGGGCAGGCGCATACAGGTCCTTTTGATGAATCACAAGGCATTGTTTCCCAAGGAATTGTTGAAGCAAAAGAAGTAAGCATCAATAGCAAAATCCCAGGGAAAATTATGAAACTCCACGTTGAAGAAGGCCAGGAAGTACAGGCTGGAGATATTTTGGTTGAAATATCAAGTGATGAATTGAAGGCCAAAGAAGCCCAGGCGAAAGCATTGATTGAAGCAGCACAGGCTTCATTGAATGCAGCACAAGGACAGGTAGACGCTGCGAATGCACAGTTGCAGAAGGCAGAAAACGGAGCTAGGGTCCAGGAAATTGCACAAGCCCAGGCGTACTGTGATTTAATGCAAAAAACCTATGATCGTGTAGAAAAACTCTTCGAAAAAGGCGCAGTTTCTGCCCAGAAAAAAGATGAGGTAGCCACACAGTTAGAGGTTGCAAAGCAGCAATTAAGTCTTGCACAAGAGGGAGCAAGAACTGAAGATAAAAGCGGGGCGCAGGCCCTTGTAGCCCAAGCGTTATCAATGAGAGAAGCAGCAAAAGGGAAGTTGGAACAGGCCCAGGCGGGGCTACAAGAAGTGCAAGCCTATCTCAAGGACACAGTAATTGTGTCACCTATTTCAGGGACTATTACAATCATTAATGCGGATGAAGGGGAACTGGTGTCTTCTGGCATGTCCATAGCAACCGTAACAGATTTGAATAATACTTGGGTAGAGGTAAAGATAAAAGAAACAGATTTAGAAAAAATAACGGTAGATCAAAAGGTAGATGTGAAACTATCTAGTTTTCCTGAAAAAGGTTTTGAGGGAAAAGTGGTAAGAATGAATCAAAAGCCTGATTTTGCTACAAAGAGATCTACAAACGACAATGGAGAGTTCGACATCCTTTCTTATGGAGTAAAGATTGAGTTAGATAATAAAGATAAAGTTCTAAGACCAGGTATGACAGCCTTTGTACAGTTCAAAAACTAGGTGGTGGTCTTGATGTCAAGCACTATGTTGAAAACGATGAAAAGAGAATGGGACAAAATGATTCGAGAAAAGATGATCTTTATTGTCATTCTGTTTATTCCTTTTCTGGTGAATATTTTAATAGGTTTCGAGTTTTCCAAGAATCAAATCCAGAACATTTCTATGGCGATTTACGATCAGGATAACTCATCCCTAAGTAGAATGATTGCTCAACAGTTTGCAGAAAATGAAATCTTTCATGTAAACTACTACATAGATAATAGTGAACAGATGAAGCAGTTATTCGATGAAAGTCATATACGAGTAGGAATGATTATCCCCAAAAATTTTTCAAAGGATGTAGCTGAATTAAAGTCTCCTACAATCATGATGATTTACGATGGGAGTCATATGTCGATTGCCAGTACAGCAAAAAGTAAGGCATCGGAGATTTTATTGACACTAAAAACAGGCATTCTGATAAAGCTCATTGAAGGAAAGCTAAGTCTGCCAGCAGATGTGGCAGAGAAAATGGCTTTGTCTATTAAATTTAGTAATCGTATGTTATATAATCCTGCGAAGAGCTTTAAGAACTTTTTAAATCCGGGCTTCAGTACGGCTATTGTCCAAACGGCTATTGTACTCATGGGAGCTGTCGCCATCCGAACGGAAGAAATTGAGGGAGGGAAAAGAAATAGAATCGGCTATTATTTGGGAAAAGCATTGTTTTATAGTATTATGGGCGGGATTTCACTTATCATGAGTATTTGGATACAATCCAATATATTTGATATTCCATTTAGAGGCCAGATGCGTGAAGCTATTCTTCTAAGCTTTGTATTGTCAATGGCGGTGGCTGTGTTTTCTCTTACGATTTCTGTGTGGGTGAAGCATGAGATGTTAGCTACCCAGATCAATGCTGTGCTATTTATTCCAAACACCATTATGGTGGGATATACATGGCCATTAATAGCAATGCCAAAACCATATCAAATCTTGGGTAGATTATTTCCCTTTTACCGCTATGCAGATAATCTAAGGGATATGTTTTTAAAAGGAAGTTCTTTAAGCCACATGATGAAGGATATACAGTGGCTGATAATCTATATTGCTTTTGTTTCTTTTGTTGGTTTATTAGGGATGATTTTCTTTCGAAAAACTGAGACTGAAGAATTAGGAAAGGAGATGGAAGCTATTGTACTTTCTTAAAACGCTGAAAGATGAAATAAAGTCGACATTAAAGAATCGGGATATCATTATCCTTTTGGTGGGTGCTCCCATACTTCTAACCCTTATCTTTGGAGGTGTCTATAGCAACAGCTATGTGGAAGATATCCCCATAGCTGTATTAGATGAAGATAATTCCAGTATGAGCAGAATGATCATTCAACAATTTGATGAGAATGAGCGGTTTTATATTCAAGATTATGCAGGTACAAGGGAAGAATTGAAGCGCCTGATTGAGCAGAGAAAAGTTCATATGGGATTGTATATACCTATAGACTTCTATAAGGATGTCAGCTCAGGTAATTCGAAAGAGATATTGATCATCGTCGATGGAACAAACATGATCATCGGAAATAATGCTTATGCTGCAGCGGCAGGGATTATCCAAACCATAGCGGCAGGCACACAAATGAAAATCATTTCTGCAAAGGGAATGATGCCCCAAGTGGCGGAGAATATGGCTTTAGCCTTTCAGTTCAATGATCGGACCTTATATGATCCAAGAATGACCTATATGAATTACCTATTGCTAGGTTTTGTAGCGGTATTTTTACAGCAAATTATTCTTTCTGGATTAGGGATATCGGTATTACAGGACAAAGAACATTTGGCTCAAAAACATACGATATTGGGTATTTTGAGCAAAATTATAGCTTGCGGCAGCATTGCATTATTATCAACTTCTGCTGCAGTGGCCATTGCAGCATTTGTTTTCAAAGTAACGATTAGAGGAAGCGTAGGATTTTCACTTTTGATGTGCGCGCTGTTTATCTTGGCAATGAGTGGTCCAGCTATTATCTTGGCAACTTTTGCAGATAGCAAGGTAAAACTAGGTCAAATTGCTTTCATGCTATCTTTGCCTACCTTTGTAAGCTGTGGTTATGTATGGCCCATAGATCAAATGCCGAAGATACTTGTAAATGTTATCAAAAGCTTGTGGCCGTTAATTTATTTTGCAAGACCATTTGATGAGGTCCTATTGAAAGGGTTATCTGTAAATGCCATTAAGGAGCCTTTGATACAAATGGGAATATATACGGTGTTCTGGCTGCCAATAGCCATATGGATTTTAAAGAGAAAGCATAGTGCGCTGAACGCCAATATAGAACCATCAGGAATAAGTTCTTAGATAAGTTTTATTTCTAAATGCAGATAAGCCCGTGCTGTATTAAATTACAGTACGGGCTTATCTATAAGTGAATAATGATATGAAGGATCTTTATTTATTTTTCCATTACCATGAAATATACTTCTTTACCAAATTCACTGTTAAATTTCTTCTCTAAGTCCCTTAAATGTCTTTCCTGTTCTTCTGATAAGTCAGCAAAGTTTAATGCTTTTAATGAGTCTAAATATTGTTGTTGCATAGGACGCCTCCTTCTTATTTTCTAAATCTATTATTACCTGAATAAAGAGATTCAATGTATGGGGATCCTATTCATAATTTATTTGAAAATGAGGTTATCATTGGGCATTTTGCGCACAATAGAGATGTAAAATCTTCTAAAATTACGATAAAAGTGTTACAATAGATAGGGAATATAAGGAAGGGAGTCATAAATATGGAAAAAGTGGTTGAGAGATTTTTGAGATATGTGAAATATGATACAAAATCCGATGAAGCATCTGATACATGCCCAAGCTCTGCCAGTCAAATGATATTGGCGAAGGACCTGGCCAAAGAACTGGAGGAAATTGGGTTGAAGGAGGTATATCTGGATGAAAATGGGTATATCATGGCTACATTGCCATCCAATATGGATAAGGATGTGCCAGTGATCGGATTTATTGCTCATATGGATACAAGCCCAGATATGACGGGAACTGATGTGAAGCCTCAGCTTGTGCAATATGAAGGTGGAGATATCGTCTTAAATAGGGATGGAAATATCATTCTTTCTCCAAAGGACTTTCCAGATCTACATGATTATATTGGCAAAACTCTTATTACTACCGATGGTACCACACTGTTAGGTGCCGACAATAAAGCGGGCATTGCAGAAATTATTACTGCCATGGAATATCTCATGGAGCATCCAGAGATCCAACATGGTACGATCAAGGTTGGGTTTACACCTGATGAAGAGATTGGAAGAGGCGCAGATCGGTTTGATGTGAAAAAATTTGGCGCAGCTTTCGCCTATACAGTAGATGGTGGGCCAATAGGTGAATTGGAGTATGAAAATTTTAATGCGGCGGGTGCTAAAATCATCATTCACGGAAGAAACGTACACCCTGGTTCTGCTAAAAATAAGATGAAGAATGCAACCCTCATTGGGATGGAACTGGCTAGTATGCTGCCAGCAAATGAAACACCTGGATATACAGAAGGCTACGAGGGATTTTATCATTTGAATAGCATTGAAGGAAATGTTGAAAATACAAAGATGAACTATATCATCCGTGAATTTGATAAAAACAGGTTTGAGGAAAGAAAAACGGTGTTGAAAAACATTGTAGATACATTGAATGAAAAATATGGTTCTGGTACGGTGGTATTAGAGATGAAGGATCAATACTACAACATGAAAGAAAAAATCGATGAAGCAAAACATGTGGTAGAGATTGCTCATAAGGCAATGGAAGAGGTGGGTATAAAGCCAATCATTGTACCTATTCGCGGGGGTACCGATGGCGCTCGGTTATCCTATATGGGATTGCCTACACCTAATATCTTTACAGGTGGTCATAATTATCATGGCAGGTATGAGTATATTCCTACTTATGCTATGGAAAAGGCCGTAGAAGTTATCGTAAAAATTGCTGAGCTTTGTACGAAAGCCTAGAACAAAAGATGAATCTTTCTTCCTATAATTGAGGAATACTAGAGAAAGTACAATGAATTTCTTTTAGATTCCTAATGTTAGAAGGAGGATAATCTGTGAACAAAAAATATGTTATTCGAACAGATGCTTCGATCTCCCAGCCAATGACACGGGAAGAAGCGATCAAGAAGGTAAAAGAATATGATCAACAGGGTGTATCTGCATACATTGTTTCCGAGGAAGAAGGAAAACGGATAAAGGACAGTGACTTTAGAACACCAAAATGGAGTTAAAAAGGGTGAGTTGATCTCACCCTTTTTATAATAGTATGGACCTGTTTTGGTGTGGGCTTCAAAACAGGTCCATGGACCATCTTTAGAAACCCTCTGTTAAAGTGCGATATTGTTTTTTCAAACAACAGATATATGCAAGTTTTATTCTGAGCGAAGCGAAGAATCTTGTATAAAAGATATTAAATTCGTAAGATTCTTCGCTATTGCTCAGGATAACCGGGAAGGCTCTTGATGCTGCTTTATTTCATATAAATGTTTTGTCAATCGCGATACAGCAGGAACAAATAAGAGTACCATGTAAACCAAGGCACAGGAGATGACAAAGAATATATAGGAATGAACCTTACCGATAAAGCTTCCCATGACCACACTGGATAGAGGGATAAGCCCTTGACCGATACTGGTAGATACTCCGTAAAACTTACCACGAAGATTTTGGGGGATTATTTTCTGCAAATGGGTAGCAACGGCTATATTTAGGGAAGCTGAAAAAAAACCTGCTATCATGAGCATAACAACAAAGTAAATAGATATATATTTTATACTAGAAAAAAACGTATAAAACATGATGGGGATAGCAAAAAGAGAGATAAGGGTATTCACGCCCATAATGGAATAAAATAATACAGCATGATGTTGAAGAAAACCGGGGCGTTTTGAAAAATAGATGGCAGCTAGGCAGAAGCCTAGACCTAATGCTGCTTCTACGGCACCAAATTCTATGGGTGTGATGGCAAAATTTGTTTTCAGTACGTAGGGAACCACAATCATAAAGAGAGGATCCCATAATAGATTTACAAAGGTAAAGACAAACATTAAAGTAAGGATATCTTTGTTTTGAAATAAGAAGCGAAAGGTTTGTTGAAAATCGTCCCTAAAAGCTGAGTGAGTCCTAGTATGGTACTCAAGGTTGGCCTTTGATGCATATTGGATGAACATTTCACAAATAGCTGAGATCAAGAAGGATATTCCATTGAGAAGAAATATAGTGTTTACGCTTAAAAAGGATATAAGGATACCACCAAATAAAAGACCCAATAAACTGGTGAGACGCTCAATAAATTGATTGGAGGCATTGGCTGCCTGTAGCTCGCCCTCCGTCAATATTTCAGGAATGATGCTCCTCACTGCAATAGATAGGGTCGAAGTTGAGATGGACAGAATACAGGTGGCTATGAGCAAATGTATTGGTTTTAAAAGCTGTTGATCCATTAAGAAAGCCAAGAGTAACACCGTAATACCCGATAGGATATCAGAGCGCACAATGAGTTTCTTTTTGTCATATCGATCAACAAATCCTCCTATAAATCCTCCAAATGCTACGGCAGGAGCGAGGCCCAATACCATAATCCAAGTGAGCATTTTTCCATTCTGTTCTCCTGGCAATGAGAGGACGTACCAGATGAGGCTAATGTGATAAATGGCATTTCCAAGAAGAGAGACTAGTTTACCTGATAATATTAATGAAAAATTTTTATTTTTCAATGTGGACATCATGGCAATTACCATCCTTTATGTTTTTTCACCATAAGGTGTTGTTTCTTTTATTTTAAAGGATGGGGTTCTCCCAAGGTCAATACAAGAAAAACGGAAATTAGGCAATGATATAATAAAAACATGGGGTTGACCCCATGTTCTTAACGTCGTTTCTCTCCACACCAATAGAGTTCAGATACGGAACCCCCATCAATGAGAGGCTCATAGATCCCAGCCTCATCAATAGATCCCAATTCTTTGTACTCTAAAGTTTTATAGTGAGACTTTTCAAATAAGCTCTGTAGATAGACTGATCGATAGAAACAACGATTTTCTTCAGGAAGCTGCTTCAATCGTTGAGATAGTTTGTTAAAGCAAACAAATATACCTAGATATTTTCCATTTTGCTTTATCTTTGGAGCTAAAACATCGGGCAGAAACTTAGTGGCTTTGGGATTATAGGTGACGGAACCCCAATAATCGATGGCATAGTCAATAGAAGCACTGGCCAGGGGAAGTTTTTCAAAATCCGTGCATAAAAACACAAAATTCTTATGAATGGATTCCCGCTGTAGATAGTTTTTTACACCTTGTATTCTTTTCAAATCATGATCTGTGATGATATAGAAGGTGTTTACTGGTAGCTGCTCCAATATTTGCCGAAGAAAGATACCAGATCCAGTCCCAAGCTCTAATATAACAGAATTCGCTAAGTTTTCATTTTTTAGAGCTTCTTTTACCGTATTAATTGCTCTATACATAAAGTTTATAAATTTTGTAGAGGTATTCATTACATAATCCAAAGTGGTATAAGATTGATCAATGGGAGTTATCTTACCGATATCTTCATGATCCAAGGATATCAAGATGCCCTTGGCCACTTTGGCAGAATAACCACAGTCACATTGAAAGCTCCCCTCAATGAGCATGTTGTTCTCAATGCGACCGCCAATAAGCAGCAATGATTTATTGCATAAAGGACAATAGATAGAAGGAATAAAGGAAAGGGGAATGCCAAGGATTCCATGGGGTAAAGCATCTTCAAACTGGATATCTTCTATTTTTTCTTGCAGATACTGTATAGTTTTTTCCAAATCTATCTGCTGAAGAAGCAATGCATTTTTCTTGGTTTCCAAAAATCTTTTAAAATGCAGTTGATCCTCATTGGTTTTCATCGCTGTAAGACGCTTATATGCAAATAGCTGCTGTATTTCTGTTAGGGAGAAATTCATCTTTTTTAATTCCAATATCTCCACAAGATTTGTGCTATCTTCCTTCGTAAAAGAATAATGACCTCCAAGCTTTTGCGGCAGAAGGAGTTCTAAATCCATATAATGACGAATCCTATCGACAGATACATTGTGTTTTTTTGCAAACTCACCAATTTTCATCTATAATAACCTCACCTCATTAAACTCTATACATAGCATATCATATTACTTAGGAAAAAATTAAGATAGAAAATGAACTTTTAATGCTTCCAATCGCTATTACTTGTGTAAGGAGGTGCTGTGCTAGAATTTATATTGCTGGTGAAATAAGAGAAAAAAGAATAAGGCAGTAATCATTTCACTCGTTTTGTTCAAAAAGATGAATTGTATATATCCGTCAATAAATATGGCTTACTTCCGAAGAAGTAAGCCATATTTATGTGGTAATATTTTAAGATTATTTAATAGTTTTCATTGCTTCTTCAGCAAATTTGGTTGTTACAATCTTATCATAAGGCGCCCTCTTATCCAGTTCGCCTGCTGCTTGAATAATATCCATCATATGGTTTAATCCATCTTCGGTCAATACAAGGTCAGGTTTCCAAGTATCCTGGTTCTTATATCTTTCAGCAACCTTTACTAGAATTTCCATATCTGAATCAGGGAATTGTGGTGCAATGGATTGTGCAATTTCTGCAGCACTATGGGTCTCTACCCATTTCATGCCTTTATAAATAGCGTTTGTAAATTTTTGAAGGACTTCTGGATTTTTCTCGATATAACTTTTCTTAGCTGAATAACATGTATAGGGGATATATCCAGCTTCTGCACCTATGGATGCGACGATATAGCCCTTTCCCTCTTTTTCAAGGGAGGAAGCTACGGGTTCGAACAATGTGACAAAATCTCCCTCACCGCCAGTAAAGGCGCCTGCCATCACTGCAAATTGTATATCTGTTCTTACATTTACATCTTTTCCTGGCTCGATGCCATGCTGTCTCAATACATATTCAAAGGTCATTTCAGGCATACCGCCTTTTCTTCCACCAATAACGTTTTTGCCTCTTAATGCTTCAAAGCTAAAGCTAGGCATGGATTCTCTTGCCACTAGGAAGGAACCGTCTCTTTGGGTGAGTTGAGCGAAGTTAACTGCATAGTCCTCTTTGCCTTGGTTATACACATAGACGGAAGCTTCAGGACCCATAAAACCGATTTCTACCTGATCAGATAGTAGAGCCGTCATTACCTTGTCTGCGCCTTGCCCATTGATCAATTCAACCTCAAGTCCTTCTTCTTTAAAGAATCCTTCGGAGATGGCTACATATTGAGGCGCATAGAATACAGAGTGAGTTACTTCCGATAACCTAACCTTCGTCAACGCCTTCTCACCGCAGCCTGTTAATGCAACAGAAAGAAGCATTACGAAGATTAACAGTAAAGCAATCGCTTTAAAGTTTTTCACAAAAAATCCCTCCATTAACTAATGATTAAGATTTAGATATATAGTTTCATTATATTCAGGAAAAGAATAATGGTTACTCGACCCAAAGAGGATCCCTTAGTGAGAAATCATAGTTCTTATATAAATCTCATGTAACCATATTTTTGGCATGGCATATGATGAGATTGAGCGAATGATTTATTAGCTATGGCTAACTTTTAGGGAGGAGGTACTTTGATTATGGCATGGTTTATTCAGCTTGACCCCATATATCAAGCTTTTTTAGCGACTTGCTTTACATGGTTTGTTACAGCTCTAGGGGCGGCAGTTGTTTTTGTGTTTAAAACTGTAAAACGAAAGGTCCTGGATGTGATGTTAGGGTTTGCAGCAGGCGTTATGATTGCAGCAAGCTTTTGGTCTTTGTTGGCGCCATCTATTGAAATGTCAGAAGCAGCAGGGATTACTCCATGGGTTCCACCATTGATTGGTTTCTTGATGGGAGGCATGTTTCTTCGCATGATCGATAAATTTTTACCCCATCTTCATCCCGGATTTCCAAGGGAGGAAAGTGAAGGAATTCAAACCAGCTGGCATAGAAGTGTTTTATTGGTTTTGGCTATAACGCTACACAATATACCAGAGGGATTGGCTGTAGGTGTAGCATTTGGTGCATTGAAAGCTGGGCTTCCTTCTGCATCCTTGGCAGGTGCTGTTGCATTGGCAGTAGGAATTGGACTTCAAAACTTTCCTGAGGGAACTTCTGTATCTGTTCCTCTGCGAAGGGAGGGTTTTTCAAGGTGGAAGAGTTTTTGGTATGGACAGATGTCTGGAATAGTAGAGCCTATAGCGGGCGTCATCGGAGCCGCCGCCGTCATGATGATGAAGCCGATTTTGCCCTATGCCCTATCCTTTGCAGCAGGCGCGATGATTTTTGTCGTTGTAGAGGAATTAATACCTGAGTCCCAGATGGAGAAGAACACAGATATTGCAACCATGGGCGCCATGTTAGGGTTTGCAGTGATGATGACATTGGACGTGGCATTAGGATAGTTTTAAAAATGTGATAATAAGAGACAAAAAGATCCTTAAGATTTACTAAGGATCTTTTTGTTCAAGATGATATGGATATTCCTAGTTTATATTCAAATAAAAGGAAGGATTTAGTATGAAACTTTTTATAAAAAAATATGTCTAATACTTAAGTAGTTAGAAGCTACCCCTTTAATACTAGTGATATAAACTTATTATTTAGTGAGATCCAGCTACAGATAAAATTATATTTGGAGGTGAAATGTATGCGAAAGGTCTTTAAATTTAAAATTTTTATTACTGCAATCATTGTAATTATATTTGCAACACCCGTTGTTGCTTTTGGCATTAATAGTGTTGGAAAGATATACAAAATACTTCCCCAGAATGTGATGCTTAATGATCTCTCTATAGGGAAAAAAGACATTCAGGAAGTTCAAGAGATTTTAAATGAGATTGAAAGAGAGATGATGGATAAAAAAATTATTGTTGTGTTTAGCGATGCAGATAAAATCTATCAAAAGGAATACGAATTAAGCATGTTGGGTTACGGAACAAACAAATTAGAAATACTTGATGAAATTAGGTATATTGTTGAAAATGAATTAACGCTGATTGAAAAGATTAAAGCATATAATGAAATCAAGAAACAAGGTAAAGCATATAGGGTTGCGTATACAAAGGATGAAGCCAAGTTTATTGAAGCACTAGACTATTTTGATCAAATAGAATTGGGACAACCCCAAAATGCTCAGTACAAGTACGAGAATGGAAAGATTATCATCATAGGAGGAGCGTCTGGCTACAGTTTGGATAAAGAAGAGCTTTTTGAGATGATAGATCCCTCTTTGATTGAAAAAGAAATTCATGCTGAGATACCATTAAAAGAAATTCCACCAGAAATTTCAAAGAGCCAGTTGGAACAGGGTGGGGTGAAAGAACGGGTGTCTGTTTTCAGCACTACCTTTGACCCAAATAATCGAACAAGAACAAACAATTTGAAAAAAGCGGTAAAGACAATTGATGGAACTGTATTGGTACCGGGACAAGAATTCTCTTTCAATCAGATCGTCGGTAAAAGGACTATCGAAAATGGGTATCAAGAGGCTGGGATCTATGTCAATGGACAAGTGAAAACTGGATTAGGCGGGGGAATCTGTCAAGTATCAACGACCTTGTATAATGCGGCATTACTATTTGATTTAGAAATTCAGGAGAGACATCCTCATAGTCTTACAGTTCCCTATGTACCTTTAAGTCGTGATGCCGCAGTATCTTGGGGATCTAAGGATTTTAGATTTGTAAACAATACACCGCATAACATTTTTATTCACGGTGAAATAAGAGGAAACCAGATCATTTTTGAATTGTTTAGTACAGCGGATAACAAAGAAGTAAAGCTAATATCTCAAACGATTGCTTCAATACCAGCGCCTATAAAAGAAATTGAGGATGAGACAATGGTTATCGGTGAAAGAAAAGTGACAGATCCAGGGCATGTAGGCTATAAGTCAAAGCTCATCAAAGAGGTATATATAGATGGTAGCCTAGCAGGCGTGAAGACGATGAGTACAGATAATTATATGGCTACTTCCAAAATAATTAAAGTAGGCACCAAAGAAAAGCAAATGAATGACTAAATCATTGGAATACACCAGTTGATTGATCGCTGGTGTATTTTATTTAATCTGAAAGTGTAGTTAGCCAATGAAATTACCTATATTTGAAAATCGATATCATTCGTTTCTAAAAAACTACTGACAGCATACCTTTGTGATTTTTTATCGTAGTACATTATGAAAGATATTTATGCGGGGAATTTATTAGGATTTTCAAATGGAAGAAAGGAGAGGCAAAATGACAAAACAATTATATCGATCAAAAAAAAATCGTGTGATCAGTGGAGTATGCGGCGGTATTGCCGAATATTTAGATTTAGATCCAACCCTCATTCGATTGCTGTGGGTTCTTATTACAGTGCCAGGAGGTATCGGATTTATCGCTTATCTAGTCAGTATTATTATTATTCCAGAGAATCCCTACCATTTTGGAATTGCGGACCATGCCGAGGAGCAGACATCTATGTTTGATGGAGAAAACCATTCACAACAGGAGATAAGTCAAAAGAATAGAACCCTGGCAGGTGTCTTACTGATTGTTCTAGGTGTTGTCTTTTTTTCAAAGCAGTTTTTCCATTGGATAGATATAGGAAGATTATGGCCACTGTTGTTAATTGGCGGGGGTATCTATATTATCTATAAGGGAAAGGGAGAGAAATAAGATGAAAAACAAGAATATCGGTGCAGGGGTTATTCTTATCCTACTGGGCATATTCTGGATGATGGAAAACCTAGGTTTTATCACTTGGTCTTTGTGGGATGGAATTAATGATTTGTGGCCTTTAGTTTTTGTGGTAGTCGGCTTAAACTTGATTTTCAAAAAGAATACTTTTTTACCAATGGTGACATGGATATTATTTTTCCTTGTATTGATTGGTTATGGATTCTTCCAAGGGCAAAGGATTGGGCAATTGGAAAATCAAAATGGTCAAAATGTTAGGATTGCCAATGAGCCAGGAACCAAAGTGTCTTGTATAATGCGAAAGATGTAAAAAAAACAAAGTTTATCCATAAATAAGGTATATTTTCTCTTTCACTGGCGTATAATCTACTAATGTTAAAAAACGTGAAGAAATACAGTGAGGGGGAAAAATATGGAAGAAAAACAACTAATGGATGTCATTGAGAGATTTATTAGTCTTTGTGATGATTTGCTAAAGAACGGGTCGATCACTGAGACTCAATATGTAGAGATGACATGCAGAAAAAAAGAATTCTTAAAATCCATAGCATAATATTTTTAATCCACTGTAAAATAGCAGTGGATTTTTTTATAGGTGCTTTTTTATTTGATTTTCTTAAGGAAATATAAGATAGCGAGCAATCAGAAAAAAGAAAAAGATGCTAATGGAGAAGAAAAGCAGGGAAATAGAAATCTGATAAAGAAATATAGAATGATAAATCAGAGAAGCGAACAATAGAAAAATCCAGAATAGGATCAGCATACGCAGCCTTGGGATTATATGTCGGTGATAGAGGAGCTTAGATGCAGCAGTATAAGCTAAATAGAACAAAAGAACAAAACCTGTAACTGCCATTGCTACACCGCCAAAGGCGTGATTTGCTAAGAGGTAGATGAAAAGTCTATTCTTTTTTTCTGTTATGGCAGCAAACCAAGCTAAGTAATCTAATGAAAGGAGGATATGACTATAATAAACACAAAGAATGCCTAGAAGATAAAGGAATAAACTGCGACAGATAGGGTAGCGTTTCACCATATTGTACACTCCTCACTGATGACGATGGATAAAATTTAATCGCTATGGTAAAAAATATGCCTAAATGGCAAGAATAATGAATATAACTATAGCAAACTAGAGAAACATCGTCTAAAGCAGGAGGTAGAGCATCAGGTGAATAATTATAATATTAAAATTGATGAAGGAAAATATAAGTTTGGTTACATAAAGGGCAGTGTAGGTGACTTTTATTGGTATGCACTGGTACATAAGAATGAGATAGAGCACGGAATCAATCCAGTGAATTTGCAAACAGGCAATGGCAGGATATCCAGATTATGTGTTTATAAAGAGTTTGCAGAGCAGAAGGAAAATCGATACCTGTCACCGTCCAGTGTAAAGCGATACATCTATGCGAACTACAAAAGAGAGTGGGATGTATTAAACAGCAATTATGTGGAGATGGTGAAGCAATTGGTAGATTACTTGGATCGAAGATATTCTCTTCGTCTGTTAAGAGGAGGTTCAAAGGATGAATGATGAGCAAATAAAAAAAGGGCTGCGGAAAATAGTAAATCCTGTGGGATTGGTTGTTGCCAAAACGGATGATAAAAAAGATGTAACCACAGTTGCTTGGATATCAAAGGTCTCTAATGATCCGCCATTGATTGTGGTTAGTATTGCTCCGGAAAGGTACATACATCCGTTGATTGAAGAAGCAGGAGAATTTGTACTTGCATTGCTCTCGGAAGAGCAAGAAGCTTTAGCATTGTCCTGCGGTACTAAAACAGCATATCATATCGATAAGTTCGATGATGTTGGTATTGAAACGCAAGAAACCCAATTTGTGAAGGGATTTCATATTAAAGGAGCAATCGCTAACCTAGAATGTCGTGTAAAGGATGCCGTTGTTGCAGGGGATCATACCCTCTTTGTTGCTGAAGTGTTGGCCGCCAATTATGATGAGTCAAAAAGACCCTTGATCATGACGAATAAGATGGGAACCATCTGCTATTAAAACAAGTCATAGGACCTATGGCTTGTTTTTTTATGGGCATGCAGACTCATTTGCCATGAATTGACAGGAGGGAAAAGGAATTCGCCGCATTATGTAGAAATGTGAAATGATCATGTGAGAAATATGTCAAAAAGGAGGGTTGTAAATGGGATAGTTTTGTTTATTGCTGTGGTGAATGTATTACTCTATTTTTCTTATGATAAAATTTTTTACAGAATGGGAATTAGCAAAAGATTGTTTATGAATAGTACATTGCTTGGTACTACTACGGGATTCACGTTTCCCTTTCTCGCAATCTATTATAATTTCAAAAATGT
Source organism: Anaerosolibacter carboniphilus (assembly GCF_014205875.1). Taxonomy (GTDB): domain Bacteria; phylum Bacillota; class Clostridia; order Peptostreptococcales; family Thermotaleaceae; genus Anaerosolibacter; species Anaerosolibacter carboniphilus. Next base: position 34,427 of record NZ_JACHEN010000020.1, on the reverse strand, counting down.
TGCAATTCTATATACTGTAGTAATCATTACCGCTGTATTCATGCTGAACAACAGATATGCTGCATTGGTTCCTGAAGGAATGAACTATTTGGCTTCGAAACCATCCTTGCTTCATGAGCATATGATGTTGGCTTCTCCGATGGAGCATCTAGCTGAGGCTCAATATGTATCCGCCATAGAGCTACCAGAGTCTCTAGAAGAAGTTTTAGAAATTGCTCAAGGGCAGGATGAAGATTTGGGGTTACTTGGAGAATACTTCGATTCCCTTTATATGGAAGAGATCCGTCTGGAAAAAGATAACAGTATTTCTGACGTAGAAAAAACAAAGCCCTTGGAGGTTGTGGATCCATACCAACAAGCCCTTGTATATAGAGAAGAAGGAAATTACATAAAGGCATTGGAAGGATTTATGACATCTCTGAAGGGAGCCACCACATTAGATGAAGAATTTACTAGTTGTATAAATATAGCGGCAATTTATAAAGAAATAGGCCAATCGAGGCAGGCAGAGAATGTTTTGTACTGCTTTGTACAGCAGCATAGAGATGCCTTACAGAGCCAGCGAATGGAAGAAATTGCGCACATTTTGAAAAGCTAGGATATAAGGGGGAAAACGAAGTGAAAAGCTTGAAGGAAATTATCCATTTGCCCATCATCAGTGTATTTGAAGGTAAAGAGATTGGAAAGATCAAAGATATAGTGATTGAGCCAAAGGATGGCAGATTAGAATATTTTCTAGTAGATGATCAATCCATGTTTAATGTTAAAGTGGTTCCTATGAGTAAAATCATGGGAATCGGTGATGAGGCATTGATGATTGAGACTTCTGATTTGGTAGTAGATGCCCAAAAGGAATCAAAAGTGGTTGAACTTTTAAACAAGAATGTTTCCGTGGTAAATTCTAAGATTTTTACTAAAAAAGGCAAGAACCTAGGATTGATCACAGAAATTTTCATTGATGATGAAAGCGGAAAAATACTGGGTTGTGAAATTGGCAAAGATGGTGACGCGAAATTTGTTTCATCGGAATCTATTATCACCTTTGGAAAGGAAGTTACCATCGTAGAGCACGATGTCCATGACAAATTGATGGCTTCCATTGAAGAAGTTTTAAATGATAGAAAGGTATTGGAAACTATAGACGAGCCAGGAGCTGAAGACACCGCTGAAGCCATTGCGAGAAAGCAGAAAGAGTATTTACTAGGCAGAGAATTAGTAAAGACAATTCTTGATGGAGAAGTTCTCATTGCTTATGAAGGGCAGATCGTTACAGAAGAAGTGATAAAGACTGCTGAAGAGGCAGGAAAATTCATGGAGCTTACTTTAAGTGTAAAATAATGAAAAACTAAAACTATCCCTATGTGGATAGTTTTAGTTTTTTATCAAGCTTTGAATTAAATTTTCAACAAAATTGAATGATGGAATAAAGGAATTTTGGGCACAATAGTAAAATGTAGTGTATAATAATAATATAGGTAAATTATGTCAGTATGGCAAGAAAAGGGGTGACGGATGAATATTGCGAATTTATTAACCTTTGTTCGTTTCTTATTAATCCCTGTCTTTGTTTATGTATTGTATGGTGATGGACAAGGAAGCATAATGGCAGCCACCTCAATCTTTTTGTTTGCAGGCTTTACGGATATTCTGGATGGGTATGTTGCACGAAAATACAATATGATTACGAAGTGGGGACAAGCGATGGATCCCTTGGCTGACAAGCTTATGCAGTTAACGGTATTGTTTTGCTTTACGGATAAAGGTATTCTTCCCCTTTGGGTTATTGTTGTGATTGGTATCAAAGAATTATTCATGATCCTTGGTGCACTGATACTCTATTATTATAAAGACAAAGTGGTTATTCAGGCTAATCACTACGGAAAATTTGCCACGGTGATGATGTATGTGGCTATCTTAGCTGTGGTACTTCATTTACCTTTTGCTATCTATATTATGGTTTTAGCAGTTTGTTTTACCTTATTGGCTTTTCATAATTATGTGTCCGGCTTTAAACAGATCCATAAGAATATAGATGCGTAATTGGGAAATACAATAAAGTGTCTTGACTTTTGGTATACATCATATATAATAATGGACAATAAGAATTTTATCAAAAACATTGATGAAGAGGAGTAGATTAGGTACTGCCTTTAGAGAGAGGAATTTATGAGCTGAAAGATTCCTTAGGCAAGTGTAATCGAAGGTAGCTTCTGAGTTGCTGAACTGAGAAACGCTGGTATTAGGTTCGGCCGGGTAATCCCGTTATAGATCATCGAAGTGCCAGAAGTTATTCTGGAATTAAGGTGGTACCGCGAGTAACCCTTCGTCCTTAAATTAAGGATTGAAGGGTTTTTATTTTGTTCTGTTGAGGTGAAAGATGTGTTTATTGTAGGATTGTTGTTACTAATGGTTGGTGCATGCTTGGTATATGGCACAGCATCTATAACAAGATTTATCCCTGTTAGGGGGAAGAATCAAGCATTACAAATCAAAATGATCGGCCTCACTTGTGCTGTGATAGGAGTAATCATTATTTTTAAGAGTGAAATTCCAAGATATTTGGAGTGGATAAGAATATTATAAATTGACGAAGGGAGAGTTTTTATGGAAATTAAAAATTTGGATAAAACCTATAATCCTCAAGATTTTGAAAAAAGAATTTACGATGAATGGATGGAGAAAGGATATTTTAAAGCGGAGGTAAATGAAAATAAAAAGCCCTTTACCATTGTATTGCCGCCACCGAATATTACAGGTCAGCTCCACATGGGTCATGCACTGGATCATAGCCTACAGGATATTTTGATTCGTTGGAAAAGAATGCAGGGATATGAAGCTTTATGGTTGCCGGGCACAGATCATGCCAGTATTGCTACAGAGGTAAAGGTAGTTGAGAAGATTCAAGAGGAGGAAGGGCTTAGTAAGCAAGATTTAGGTAGAGAAGAATTTTTAAAGCGTGCCTGGGCATGGAAAGAAGAGTACGGTGGCAGAATCGTCGATCAAATGAAGAAGCTTGGAAACTCCTGCGATTGGTCTCGTGAAAGATTTACGATGGATGAGGGCTGCAGCAAAGCTGTGACAGAAGTATTCATCAAGCTTTATGAAAAGGGATATATCTACAGGGGAAATCGCCTGATTAACTGGTGTCCTGACTGTATGACCTCCCTATCCGATGCAGAGGTAGAGCATGAGGAGAAACAAGGATATTTTTGGCATATTAAATATCCAGTAAAAGATTCTGATGAATATATTGAAATTGCAACGACAAGACCTGAGACAATGTTGGGAGATACAGCGGTTGCTGTCCACCCAGAGGATGAAAGATATCGTCATTTGATTGGAAAGACACTCATATTACCGATTGTAAATCGAGAAATACCTGTGATCGCTGATGAATATGTTGATAAGGAATTTGGTACAGGTGCCGTAAAGATCACCCCAGCCCATGATCCAAATGACTTCGAAGTAGGTTTGAGACATAACTTACCTCAAATAACAGTAATGCATGGAAATGCTACGATGAATGAACATGCTGGCAAGTATGAAGGAATGGATCGTTATGCATGCAGAAAGGCCCTAGTACAGGATCTAGAAGCCCAAGGCTTTTTAATGCAAGTGAAAGAGCATCAACATAATGTAGGCATTTGCTACCGTTGCGATACCGTCGTAGAGCCAAGACTATCGGATCAGTGGTTTGTAAAGATGGAGGAATTGGCAAAGCCTGCCATTGAGGTGATTCACAATGGAAAATTAAAATTTGTTCCAGATCGCTTTAGTAAGATTTATCTTCATTGGCTTGAAAATATCAAAGATTGGTGTATTTCTCGACAGCTATGGTGGGGGCACAGAATCCCTGCATATTATTGTCAAGATTGTGGAGAATTCATTGTATCAAGAGAATTGCCTCAAGAATGTCATAAATGCCATAGCAAGGCGTTTCAGCAGGACGAGGATGTATTGGACACTTGGTTCAGTTCTGCCTTATGGCCTTTTTCAACATTAGGATGGCCAGAACAGACACCAGAGTTAAAATATTTCTATCCTACAGATGTATTGGTAACAGGATATGATATTATCTTTTTCTGGGTTGTAAGAATGGTATTCTCTGGTTTGGAACAAATGGAGGATATTCCTTTCAAATATGTTTTTGTTCATGGTCTTGTGAGAGATGGCCAAGGAAGAAAGATGAGTAAATCATTGGGCAATGGTATTGATCCATTGGATATTATCGATCAATATGGTGCCGATGCTTTACGATTCACCTTGGCTACAGGAAATTCCCCGGGAAATGATATGCGTTTCTACATGGAAAGGGTGGAGGCCAGCAGAAATTTTGCAAATAAGCTATGGAATGCAACGCGATTTGTATTGATGAACTTAAATGAAGAAGGACTCAGCATGGTAGAAAGTAAGCCATACTTGACCTTAGCGGATCAATGGATTTTATCTAGAATGAATACAGTATCGAAGGAAATAACAGAGAATCTTGATAAGTTTGAGCTGGGAATGGCTGTTCAGAAGGTTTACGACTTTATTTGGAGTGAATACTGTGATTGGTATATTGAACTAGTAAAGCCAAGACTTTATGGTCAGGAGGCGAATACGAGGCGAGCGGCTCTATATACGCTAACTTATGTCTTGGAGAATATATTAAAGCTATTGCATCCCTTCATGCCATTCATCACGGAGGAAATATGGCAGCACCTTCCTACCACAACGGAAAAGAGCGTCATGATTGCAGAATGGCCTCAATACAGAGAAGAACTAAACTATCCTGGCGAAGTACAAAGCATGGAGATTATCATGGAGGCTATCCGAAGCATTAGAAATATCCGTTCCGAGATGAATGTCATTCCTTCCAGAAAGGCAAGGGTGATTGCGGTAGCAACAGGCGAAGCTTTTGAGGCCTTATCCCAAGGAAAAGAGCATTTTGTCACCTTAGCCAGTGCATCTGAAGTTGTGATTCTGAAGGAAAAGAAGGATATTCCAGAAGACGCCATGTCAGCTGTAACTAAGGGGGCAGAAATATTCTTACCGTTAGATGATCTGGTAGACTTTGAAAAAGAAATTGAAAGATTAGAAAAAGAGAAGTCAAAACTTGAAGGAGAATTGAAGCGGGTGAGTGGAAAGTTATCGAATCAAGGCTTCTTGGCGAAGGCGCCTAAAGAGGTGATCCAAGAGGAAACAGAAAAGCAAAATAGTTATCAAAGCATGATGGAAAAGGTATTGGAGAGATTAGAACAGCTTAAGAAAAAAATGAAGTAAAAATAGCCGGGCCCGGAACCCGGCTGTTCTAAATAGTAAAAATCGGGGGGACGCAGGATGAATTATGAACAAGCATTGGATTATATCCATGGCACCTATAAGTTTGGAAGTAAACTGGGGTTGGGCAATATAAATTACCTTCTTCACCTCATGGAAAATCCCCATAAAGGGCTAAAAGTGATCCATGTGGCAGGTACCAATGGCAAGGGGTCCACATGTGCTTACATTAGCAGCGTACTGATAGAACAAGGCTACAGGGTAGGTTTATATACATCGCCCTATCTTGAGGAATTTACGGAGCGGATTCGCGTCAACGGCGTAAATATCCCCAAAGAGGAGTTGGCAGAAATTACGGCCTATACCAAGGAAAAGGTTGAATTGATGTTATCCCATGGAAAGAATCATCCCACGGAATTTGAAGTAGTTACAGCCATTGGCTTTGAATACTTTAAACGAAAGAAGGTGGATTATCTAGTTCTAGAAGTGGGTTTAGGCGGTAGAGGAGATTCTACGAATGTCATTGATGATCCTTTGGTTTCTGTCATTACTCCTATTGACTATGATCATGTAGATTACTTGGGGGATACCTTGGGAAAAATTGCATTTGAAAAGGCAGGTATTATCAAGAACAATTGTCCTGTGGTGACTTATCCCCAAAAAGAAGAGGCAATGGAGGTTATAGAGGGTGTGTCCAGAGAGCTTAAAGCACCAGTAACTATAGCACCGATTGCTATGGCCGAAATAGTTTCCTATGATGACTCTGGCCAATGCTTTCATGTTTCCTATGGGGAGGAGAGAATAGAAAACATGAAAATTTCTATGCTAGGAGAGCATCAAATCCAAAATGCTACGGTTGCTTTAACTGCCCTATATATTTTAGAATCTGTTCATCAAATTACTATTTCAAAGGAAGCTTTGTATAAGGGATTTATGAACGCAAACTGGCCGGGGAGGCTGGAAGTAATTAGAAGAAGTCCAACGATCATTATAGATGGTGCTCACAATGTTCATGGTATGCAGGCTTTGTCAAGGACAATCAAAACCCTTTATAGTGAAAAAAACATCGTTCTCGTGATAGGGATCCTAGGAGATAAGAATGTAGAGGGGATGTTGAGGGAGATCGTGCCTTTGGCAAAGCGGATTGTATTGACGAAACCTAATAATCCTAGGGCCATGGATTTGGATATGTTGGCTGAAAAGGTAAGTGTCTATGGAAAAACAACCATCAAGGCAGAGCCCATTCCTTCTGCGGTAAATGAGGCGTTGAATTCTTCGTCTATAGATGATGTAATTGTTTTTTGTGGATCTCTTTATATGATTGGAGATGTGCGAAGTCTATTGAAAGAACAAAACAGATAAGAGATAGATCAGCTGCCACCGCCGTATGCAAAGTTTTAAGTAATAACAAACAATCATATTTTCTCCCTTGCAGAATATAATAGCAATAGGAAGTGGGGGAGAAATCATGAAAATACTAGAATTTAGACCTTATAAAAAAATGAAGGATAATGATTTGCTCAATCAAATCCATCATACCTTTGATTATATGCGAACCCAGGATATACACGATGATGAGGCCTTAAAGCGATGTGATCAATTGATTCGGGAAGCTAAACTGAGAAGGTTAAGGTGTTCTAAGGAAAATCTTTATTATAGAATACTATATAAATAAGGTACCAACCTTGGTTGGTACCTTATTTATATTCTATGCAATCTGTTCCTTTAACAGCATTAGTGCTTTTGTCAATTGATCAGGGCAGGATGTATTTTTTCCACTGCATGTAATTCCATGCAATTTCTCAATGGCGTCATCAATGTGCATTCCAGAAATCAGTCTGCTAATACCTTGAAGACTACCGGGACATCCAGCGTAAAATTTCACTTCTTTCAAAATAGATTCCTCTACATGAAATTCAATTTGTTTAGAACAAACACCTGTTGTCTTATAAATATACATATTAAGCCTCCTGTTTCACCTTATATAGTTCATTCAATATATTAATATAACAGGATGGAAAGGTCAATAAAAACAATTCACAACAATAGACTGTGAGCATACTATGATATAAAGCGACGAAAATAGGAGAATGCAACTTTGCTATGGGGTGATGGGATGGTAATGGGCTTTGAAAATATCGTTTTTGTAAGCAATATGGGAGAAGACACCATATCGATTGTAGATTTAAATGATATGAAGGAGCGAAGTAAGATTTATCTCAATCATGGACGTTATTTCAGAACAGTCAAAAAACCGATACTAGGGCCCCACCACATTACCATTGATTACAATAATAAGTATCTGTATACTACAAATTCCCATTCAGGGGGCATTAGTATCATTGATTTAATCCTTAACAGAGTTATTGACGAAATTTGTGTAGGTAGCTGTCCTACCCATATGGAGATTTGTAAAAAAAATAAAAGCCTATATGTATCGAATTCAGATTCCAATTCTGTATCAGTGGTTGACTTAGAGACCAGAGTTTTACACACTCAGATTCCTGTAGGAGGTATGCCTCATGATGTGAAACTGAGTAGAGATGGGCAGAAGCTTTATGTTGCCAACCTAGATACCAACGCTTTAACTGTGATTGATACGGAATCAAACGATATTGAAAGATCTATTCGAGTAAGTTTGAATCCATATCACTTAACCCTCAATGAGAAGGGAAGTCTTCTATACATTGTAAACACAAGTTTTTCCGCCATAGAAGGCGGAAGTATTACCATCTTAGATACCCATTACATGAAGATTGTGGAGCGTATTCGATTAGGCCGAATGCCTATGGAAGCGACCTTGGATGAAGAAGAGAAGCACCTGTTTATCACGGATGCAGACCTCAATGCGGTACACATACTACGAATAGAGGACCGAAAACTGGTGGGAAGGATTAACGTTGGGCGTATGCCCAATAGCATCGTAAAGGATCGTCACAATAAATATATCTTTGTTTCAAACGTTCAAGACAATACACTGACGGTAATAGACATGAAGCAATGGAAGGTACTAAAGCATATTGCAACTGGAATAGAGCCGAATGGTATCCTTTGTATATAAAACCCTTTATTTCTTTTCAAAATAAAGGGTTTTATTATCGGATTAATAGGTTGATGATTTCACCATACAAGCTAGGTGCTTCGTTTTTCCATTTCTCACAAATCTGCTTTGCGTGTTTATTGGTGACTACGCTTAATTTTAGGTCAATAAGGGTAATATCATTTTCTACTACCTTTAGGTCTACAATATATTCGCTGTCTTTTCTTTTTATATATTCTGCTGTTATTTGCATTTCTTTTAAAAGCATTTGTTTTTTTAAATCTACAGACTTTTGGATTGCAGTAATCATATCTGGGGATAGGCGATCTTTAAAAAATTGAAGAGTATTTCTCCCCTTTTCAGTTAAAAGATAAAAATATTGATCGCTGCTGGCACTGTATTCAAGCATATGGGAAGAAACCAACTCACCTAAATATTGCTGAAGAGAAAAATAATTCATGTAGTCCTTTTCCATGACAAATTCAGTAATTTGTGTGTTGGTAAGGGGAATATTAAATTCATGAAGAATATGTAGCAGAATTAGCTTCTGTTCTGCTTGCTGCTGTGTATTGTTGGAAAACATGGGTTCACCTACTTTTGCAAGGATCAAATGTTTTGCTTAATATAATAAATTATAGCATAGAATGATGCTGAAAAGTGTACAAAAAAAAGAAAAGGAGAAAGAATGATTTCTTTCTCCTTTTCTTTTTTATGATTAGAATTGTCGACCTGCTAAGCTTCTTTCAGCAGTTTCAACTAATCTCTTTACCATATATCCGCCAACATAACCGTTTTGTCTGGAAGTTAAATTTCCCTTATCAACTGTAGCGTAATTAGAAAGTCCTAGTTCACCAGCAATCTCTAATTTCATTTGATCTAATGCAGCTCTTGCTTCAGGTACAACGACTCTATTTCTGTTACTGTTTGCCATGAATTATCCCTCCTAAGTTGTCTTATATTGTGTTGGGTTCTACAACATCTTTCAATGTTGTACTATTAATTTAACCAGGAAGGAAATTAAATATGTTAGCATTTTGTGTTAGCGTGCATAATTACTGGAAAAAATGCATATAACTATATATTTCCAAAAAAGTAACTATTAAAATTGAGAAACTCAAGGTAAAATAAATAATGAAATATAATTGAGAAAGTATGGGATATAAATGGACAAAGATATTATCTTAAAAAACAAGATTTTAGAATGGGGTGCATCTAAAGTCGGCTACGGAAATCTAGAGGATGTATTGCCTGAAGAATATAAACACTTAAAAACAGGAATATCCATAGCGATACGGTTGTCCGATGAGGTCATCAGTCAAATTGATTTGACACCAACCCACACTTATTTTCATCATTATCGAAGTGTAAATGCATTTATCGATCAAATTAGTTTAAGGATTACGATGCTGCTACAGGAATGGGGATATTTGGCCATGACCATTGCAGCATCACAATCTGTAAATATGGAGGGCAATTATTATAGAGGTATTTTTCAGCACAGAACGGCAGCTACTCGTGCAGGAATTGGATGGATTGGTAAAAATGGATGTTTGATTACGGAGGAGTATGGCCCAAGGATAAGATTGGGAACGGTGCTAACCAATATGGATGTCCATTATGATACGCCGATCACTGAATCAAGGTGTGGCTTATGTAAAAATTGTGTTCAAGCCTGCCCTGCATTAGCACTACGAGGAAAACTTTGGGAGCCTGGTATGGAGAGGGCAGAGATATTGGATGCTAGGGCATGCAGCACGCATATGCATCAACATTATCAGCATATCGGAAGAGGTTCTGTATGTGGAATTTGCATCAAGAAATGTCCTAAAGGACAAAATGTTTTAAAAAGATAGGGCAGAAATTTCTACCCTATGTTAGCTTGCGGTTCATTTTAACTTTAACGTCTTTTCTTGTGCCATGTTGATGAACACTTTCCAGTTGAGCATGCTGGGATTTTGCTTCCCGATGATAATGTCTTTCTTCAACCTTGAAGGTTCTTCTGCCTAGCTCTGTACGTTCACCTTTTACTGTGGTGTATTGGCTTCTGATGGTAGACAAATGGATACACTTCCTTTCTTGAAGAATAGATAAGGTCATCGCAATACTCATTATTATTGTGACCTGTTGAAACAAAAATATGTTGAGATTCGTCTATAGATAAGATTCAAAAAATGTAAATACAGATAGTTTTAGAGAAGGAAATTATTAGCAAAATGTCTCGCCTAGAAAATAGGACAAGGCTGATATATAATTGACTTATAGACAGAATAAGAGGGGGACAATCTTTTGACTAGGAATAAAAAAATCATTGCACTAGCGGTCGCATCCATGATACTTACTGCTGGATGTAATAGTTTAGCATCTCAAAATTCAGTGCCGGTTACAGAGAATTCTGGAGTTACGATGGAAAAAAACCAAGAAGGAGAAAAAGAAGCAGAAGCAGCACCAGCAGTAAAAAAAGAAATTGATCTGCAAATGGTAAAGCCCAATGAAGCAGGTCAGATCATGGTACTCATGTATCACAATATTTCAGAGCCAGAGGCAGAATGGACAAGGACGCCGGATAATTTAAGAAAAGATTTACAAATATTGTATGATAAGGGATATAGGCCTATTAGTTTGAGAGATTATGTCACAGGAAACATTACCATCGAGGCAGGCTATACACCAGTTGTCTTAACCTTTGATGATGGATGGCAGAATAATTTCAACTTGATCCAAGATAGTAAGGGTGAATGGATTGTTGATTCCAATAGTGCTGTGGGGATTTTAGAGAAATTTCATACAGAGCACCCTGATTTTCCATTGGAGGCAACCTTTTTTGTGAATGATAACATTCCATTTGGTCAGAAGGAACACTTGACGTTTAAGCTGAAATATATCGTAGAAAAAGGTATGGATGTAGGAAATCATACAGTGACCCACGTAGATTTCACAAAGGCTGATCCTGAGAGAATGCAAAAAGAGCTGGCGGGTATCGTGGAAATGATAGGAAAACATCTGCCTGACTATGAAGTAAATACTTTAGCGCTGCCTTTTGGTTCCAGACCAAAGGATAAGAGCTTGTATACCTATTTGGAACAAGGTATCCATGAAGGTACTAGCTATAAGAATATTGCCATTCTGAATGTAGGTTGGGACCCGGACAAATCTCCATATCATAAGGATTTTAATCCCTTGGCAATTCATAGAATCCGTGGAAGCGAATTAGAGAAATATGTACAGAATGTAGGTATGTATAATTGGCTGGAGCAGTTTGATAAGGGGAGTCGAACGCGATTTGTTTCCGATGGAGATCCTGACACGGTAACAGTACCAGAGAATTTTAAAGAAGCTTTGGATTCAGCAAAGATAGGAAATCGTGAAGTAAAAACTTATATATTAGAAAAATAGTTAATAACAAAATAATAAGATAGCCAAATCTGAAGCTATCTTATTATTTTTTGAGAAATCCACACCAGCTGGGAAATGAATGGAATCAATATCAAGGTGTTGAGAACATTAAAGATTGTATGGGCATTGGCAATCTGCCTCATTGGGTTTAAGGGCGTCAGCTGGGAAACAAATTGGGAAAATGAGTCCAAGAATGGATATAAGAGGACTACACCACTGATATTGAAAAGCAAGTGGATAATGGCAGCTCTTTTTCCGTTTTTATCCACGGCAAAAGAGGCCATGATGGTGGTGATACAGGTACCGATATTTTGCCCAAGAAGAATGGGTAGTGCTTGAGCAAGATTGATAAGGCCTTGGAAACTAAGACTTTGAAGTATGGCGACACCAGTACTGCTGCTTTGGATAATGGCTGTTGTGATCAGACCTACCAGTATCCCTTTAAAGCTTTGATCTTCAATGGAAATCATAAGGTTTTGAAAACTAGACATATGTTTCAAGGGGTCCATGGATTGGCTCATGATTTGAATGCCGACAAACAATAAGCAAAATCCAATCATAAATTTTCCCAACTGCTTCATGGCAGGATGAAAATTCAGATAGTAGAATAACACGCCTATAAAAAGCAGGTGGGGAATCACATTATAAAAATTAAAGCTTATGAGCTGGGCTGTAAAGGTAGAACCAATGTTGGCGCCCATAATGACTGCAGTAGCCTGATAAAGGTTCATCACACCACTATTTACTAAGCTTACTACCATGACGGTGGTTCCGCTACTGCTGTGAGTAATGGCGGTAACGACTCCTCCTACGAAAATGCCCATAATGGGATTGGTGGTGAAAATGGAAACCCATTTCTTGAATTGATAATCTGCAGCTCTACTTATTGTTTTAGACATGATGAGAATGGCAACGAAAAAAATGCTTAAACCCGAGATCAGACCCAATAACATTGAAATCAGCATAAGATAGCCCCCTAAATTTATCTCTCATACTATATGTATCGTATGAACGAAGCGCCTATGCGTAATGGAGAAAATAATTTCATGCATATAAAAAAAAAGCTGGAATAAATTTAGTATAGAAACCATAGTTGCCAACAAAGGGGGAATCGGAATGAGAATATTTGTAATAAATAAAAAAATAGTATTGAGCTTTATTGTAGTAGTCTTATTTACAGGCGCATTACTGATCCATTCAGGAGAGTTTGGCAATAAGCTATTAGCAGTGTTTAATCGGGATAAAATTTTGCCGATTTATTGTGTGGATACGGAGGAGAAAAAGATAGCCATCAGTTTTGATGCTGCTTGGGGTGATCAATATACAGATGGTATTTTGGATATCCTTGACAAATACAATGTAAAGACTACCTTTTTTTTGGTTGGTTTCTGGGTTGACAAATACCCCGATGCAGTAAAAAAGATTAGTGAACGGGGCCACGAAGTAGAGAATCACTCAACGACTCATCCTCATATGTCAAAGCTGTCAGAGGATCAAATCGCAACAGAGCTAAATACCACTGGGGATAAAATTGGGAAAATAACCGGTAAAAAGCCTACTTTGTTCAGACCTCCCTTCGGTGACTATAATAATCGTTTAATTGAAACGGCAAAAAACAATGATTACTATACCATTCAATGGGATGTGGATTCCCTAGATTGGAAAGAACTTGGTGCTCAGCCAGTAGTAGATCGGGTTACCAGAAATGTTAAGAAAGGTTCTATTGTATTATTCCATAACAATGCAAAGTATGTTTTGGAGTACCTTCCCCTTGTTATTGAAAGGCTGCAAAAACAGGGATATGAGATTGTGCCTATCTCTCAGTTGATTATGAAAGAAGATTATTATATTGATCATACAGGTATGCAGAAAAAAATGCCCAAATAGGGATAGCATGAATCTGTATCAAGGCGTAACTAAAAAGATGCTATAGAATATAATTTTTTTACATAAAAAATAAACTTTAGAATTGACCATTGCCTAATTTTTATATATCATATTGTATAAACATAAATACATGGAATTGCAGTGAAAGAGAAAAGTAAAAAAGTCATGTTTCACAGAGAGTAGGTCATTGGTGAGAGACTTGCAAACTAGCTTTTTGAAACCCGCTCTGGAGCAGGTGGTGAATAAACCACTCGGATCTCATCCCGTTACGAAGAGAAAAGAAGAATCGATCGTGCACGATTGATTAACTAGGGTGGTACCGCGGGTAACTCTCGTCCCTTTCAGGGATGAGAGTTTTTTATTTGGGGAAATATAGTATAGGTAATTTTCATTTGTCTAATAAACAGATTTTTGTGCTTATAACCTCCATCCATAAATTGCTAGCGTTTGTGTAGGGAGTGATCATAACGAAGGTGAAAATATTACACATTGTAAAGGAGGAAATCTCATGTCTGGAAAAAACGAGCAGTGGGGAAGCCGATGGGGCTTTATTGCAGCATCCATTGGTATGGCCATAGGAACAGGTAACGTTTGGAGATTCCCAAGGGTTGCAGCCGCCAATGGTGGAGGACCATTTATTATCGCCTGGACGATTGCCTTGTTTGTTTGGTCCATTCCACTTTTGATGGGCGAAATGGTTATGGGCAGGAGAACGGGTCTTGGTACCATTGGGGCATTCCGCGATTATGTAGGAAAAAAGTATACATGGATGGGAACCTGGATTGCCGCCGTATGTTTATTAATCATGTTTTATTATTCAGTAATTATGGGTTGGTGTGTAAAATACTTTACGTTAGCGGTTACTGGTGCATTTAATAGTCCTGTAACCACTGAAGTAACAGAAAATATATGGAAAACCTTTACGACTGCACCTTCTCAAACCATATTTTTTCACTTTGTGTCTATGTCAATTGCAGGTTTTATTATCTATAGAGGTGTAACCTCAGGTATTGAAAAAGCCTCTAAAATCATGATACCAACTTTATTTGCACTTATTATTATTATGGCTATAAGAACTTTAACCCTGCCAGGGGCAGCAAAGGGATTAGAATATCTATTTAGTCCAAAATTTCATATGCTAGCCAATCCTAAAATATGGCTTGAGGCGTTTACACAAGCAGCATGGTCTACTGGTGCAGGCTGGGGCTTTATTATCACCTATGCTGTATATACAAAGAAAAGAGAAGATGTGGCAGGAAACTGTATGATCATGGGCTTTAGTGATAATGTAGGTGCCCTCATATGTGGACTTACTGTATTACCAGCTATTTTTGCCCTATCTGGAAGCTCAGAAGCTGCACAGCAAGCATTATCTGCAGGAAATACGGGCATTACATTTATCTATTTGGCACAATTGTTTACAACGATGCCGTTCGGTTCCATATTGGCATCAATATTCTTCCTAGCCATGTCTATTGCTGCCTTAACATCCTTATTACCAATGGTAGAAGTCGGTGTAAGGAATTTTATGGATGCTGGCATGGATAGAAAAAAAGCAACGCTTATCGTAATAGTTGCTGGATTTCTCTTAGGGATACCATCAGCTTACAGTTTGAATTTCAATGATAATCAGGATTGGGTATGGGGTGTAGGATTACTCTTTAGTGGACTCTTTGTATCGATTGCCCTCATGAAGAATGGCTTAGAAAAGATTAGAAATAACGACATCAATACAGAGTGGGCAGACTTTAAAATTAACAAATGGTGGACCATTAGCATATCCTTGTTTCCTGTATTTGTTACTATCATTATTGGTTGGTGGTTATGGCAAGCCATTACATGGTATCCAGATAACTGGTGGAATCCAATGGAAGTATTCAGCGTAGGAACCATTGCAGCGCAATTTGCCATCCTCCTCATAGGAGGATTCCTAACAAACAACTGGCTTGCTAAGAAAATTGGTAAAGGGCGAGATATCATGGCTTCTGAAGAAGACATGGAATAAAGGAGGTAAGGCAATGTCTACAACTTCAATTATCATGATGACAATTACCTTAGGTTTTTATGGTGGCGGCTTTATTTTCTTATTGAATAAAGCGTTTAATTCTAAGAAATAACATATAAAAAACAGCGAGCGAATAACGCTCGCTATTTTTTATGCAGGAAATTGGATGCTGGAGATGTATAGGCAATCCTATAGGAGGATAAACTATTCTATCATACCTGATGAAAAGGGAGTTGAGGTCGCAAATGATTGACGAAAGAAGCTTGACCGGAGGTATCATGGAGAGTAATGATATGAAGCGGTATACATTAGAGAATATAAAGCTCATCGGGATGATGGGTGTAAATGAAGATAAGAAAATATCAACTCTGTTGAATCATCTTTTTATGAGTGCAGGAAAAAAAGTAGCTTTTATTGATTTAGCTGATTCCTCCAACCACTCCTTGAGGATGGAAGAACTTCTGTATTCCCATATGAACATTAGCGATGGTGAATTGGAATATGCCGTTGCCCATTTACCATATCAAGCTTTATGTCATAATGATTTGTTGAATATTTCTCTAGATAGTGTTATTCATACCTTTATTGGTGAGAGTTCAAAAAATGAAAGACACAGAGTAAATGAAGTGTTTAAGAATCTTTCATCGAAGGGATTAGCCATTATCAATGTAGATGATGAAGCACACTTAGATTTTGTTCGTTATCTTGAAGATAAGCTTATTATTACCTACGGCCTTTCTCCAAGAGCTACTATTACAGCATCTAGTATTGAAGCGGCATCAAATCTTCATTTTACATGCTGCATTCAGCGGGGGATTACGACACGAAGCGGATTGGAAATTGATCCTATGGAATTTCCTGTGTTTATTCCTAATTTTGGAAAAGAAGATGTCCATTATGCTTTAGCAGCTATTGGGGTTGGCTTGATATGTGGAGTATCTCTAGAAAAAATTATGGAAGCCTTTCAAGTTCATGAGCAAACAACAAAAAAAATAAAATATGAATCTCGATGAATGATTAAGGAATAAAAAATAAGAAGAGAATTTAGCAAAGAATTCTCTTCTTATTTTTTATTCTTTAATCATAATCTGGTTTTTAGATGAATAAATATATTTGTAGGTTAACCCTGAAAAAATACATAAGAAGTGGGAAGGAGCGTGGGGGTTAAATGCAGGATAAGGTTATTGAAACGAACGTAGTTTCAGTTGTGGGAGAAGTACACTCAGAACTAGAATTTAGCCATGAAATGTATGGGGAGGGCTTCTATACATTTGATATAAAGATACCTAGGCTGAGCGACTACAATGATGTACTACCTGTGACTGTTTCTGAACGGATTTTGGTAGGCTTGGAGATTAAGGCAGGTATTGCAGTAAAGGTAGAAGGACAATTACGTTCATACAATAAGTACAAGGACGGAAATAATAAACTAGTACTTACAATCTTTGCTCGGGACATGAGCCTATGTGAGAATCTTGAGGAAATCAAAAATCCAAATCAAATTTTTCTGGACGGATTTATTTGCAAAGAACCAGTATATAGGACGACACCATTTGGTAGGGAAATCACGGATATGCTAATTGCTGTAAACCGACCCTATAACAAGTCCGACTATATTCCATGTATTGCTTGGGGTAGGAATGCTAGGTACTCAGAAAAATTACAGGTAGGCGATCATATTAAAATCTGGGGGAGAGTGCAAAGTAGAGAATACCAGAAAAAAATACAAGATGAGCAGGCGATAACAAAAATTGCTTACGAAGTATCCGTATCGAAAATGGAAATCAATGAAGAAGATAATAATCGCTTTAATGAAAAGGAATCAGACTACGACGAACCTACTAATGATTAGAAAGGAATATGCAATTATTTTATTTAAATGTTTGAAATTAGTGATTTCTCTAATATATTTCATAGAATGAAGTACACTTTTTCTAGAGCAACTTGGTGGCTAGAAGCTCTAGAAAAAGTGTATTTTTATTTGTATTTGTATAGAAGTATTTATGTTACAGAAAATTTTCTTGGCGTATTCTAAGCTGCTGTGGTGTTATACCGATTTTTAATTGATGAGAAATTAGAAATGAATTATAATGGGGTTAAAGATACTTAGGAGGAAATGATAATGAATTATATACTGATTTGTGTTGTAATCTTTTTTATTATATTGATTACCATGCAGTATTCATTAAACAGAATTATTATACTCTTGAAAGAGATAAAAGATATTTTAAGAACTCTTCAAGCAAGGGATAAGCTATAAGACCGATGAAAAATGGGTATTTTAGCATATTCCATCGATGATTGAAATTTTATAGAATATCCATGAGATACCAAATGAAAGAAGTTTTTTTAATGGACAAACATGATCGTATTCAGTATTATAAAAACAAAAAATCTTTGCAAAGTAGATAAGATGCGTATATAATAGATTTATGCCGTTTTACGTCGAAGAAATACGTTAAGTTTTCTTTTTTGAATTTGTTTTGTAAAGAAGGGGATTCCATGATTACTACGGTAACCTTAAATCCTGCTATTGACAGGGCTTACGTGATTAATAATTTCCAACCGAATACCAGATATATGGTGGATGACGTGAAGGTCTCCGCTGGTGGCAAAGGTCTGAACGTAGCGCGAGTAGCAGCCATGTTGGGGGAAAAGGTAAATGCCACAGGTCTTTTAGGTGGCGTCACAGGCAAGTTTGTACAGGAGGAATTAGATAAACTAAATATATCGACATCCTTTGTATGGATTAATGAAGCCACTAGGGTATTCACCGCTATTGTTGATCCTGTTAACAATACGGAAACCTTTCTTAGTGAAAAAGGTCCCGCAGTAACCAAGAAAGAGTTAAATGCTTTTGTAAAAGAATTTGTGAAAACATTAAAATATAGTGAAATTATGATTGCCTCCGGTAGCGTACCACCAGGTCTACCTAAGACCATCTATGGAGACATGGTTAAAATTGCTCGGGATAATAATGTAAAAATGATAATCGATGCTTGTGGAAGTTATTTGGTAGAAGCAATTAAGGCAAAACCCTTCATGATTAAACCGAATCTCCATGAGTTAAAAGAATTGGTTGGTTATGATTTAGATAGTGAATATAAGATTGTTTATGAATCAAAATACATATGCAAGCAGGGCATAGAGGTCGTAGCGATTTCTTTAGGAGATAAGGGAGCTATTTTTACCACAAAGGATGGGGTCTACAAGATCTGTGCCCCCAAGATTTCAGCTGTGAATACAGTGGGGTGTGGAGATGCTTTTGTCGCTGGATGTGCGGTGGCCCTTTTTAGGAAGAGAGATCTACCTGACGCATTTAAACTGGCAGTCGCTGCAGGGACAGCGAATGCTATGGAAAGGCAAATTGGCCATATTGATCCAGAAATCGTAGAAAAATTTTATCAAGAGACGAAGCTTAAAAGACTGGATTAATAATCCAGTCTTTTTTAATAACTATACTGTCGAAAGGGTGAAATAAAATGAACTTGATGCGTATTACTGCTAGTGTTCAAAAAATTGCAGAAGTCATAGCCAGTGTAATCAATGTGGATGTTACCATTGTAGATTGTGAATTGAACCGCATAGCGGCCACAGGATGCTATGGCGACCATATCGGAACAAAAGTCAGCAGAAATTCAGTTTTTGGATTTGCCCTGAGGCAAGGAGAGGGATTCATCATAGATAATCCCAGGAATCATATGGCTTGTAAGCAATGTGAGGATCAGCATCAGTGTAAAGAACATGCCCAGGTATGTTGTCCTATCAAGGTATATCATGAAACTGTGGGTGTTATTGGTTTGATTGCTTTTGAAGAGACTCAAAAAAAATCGATAGTGAACAATCAAGAGAATTTGATGGCATTTCTACATAGGATGGCAGATTTGATTGCTTCAAAATTGATGGAAGAAGAAAAGACGGAGAAAATTAAACTACTGGCAAGAGAATTAGAGATTGTATTGGACGCTGTAGACCGCGGTATTATCGCTGTGGATGCTGTAGGTAAAATTATGCATTTTAACTTGAAGGCAGCCCAATTGTTTCGATTGGATGAAAAAAGTGTGATCCATAGAAACATAGATGAGATACTGGGTGAAATCGACTTTTATGATCTAAAGATGCGGAATATTTCTATAAAGAATAGGGAATTTAGTTATAAAAAAGGGGCTTACCGTGTTCGCGGTATCTACGGGATCAATCCCATTATTGTTGGTATGGACACTGTAGGTTATGTATTTACCTTCAGCAATATTTCAGAGGCTTTAAATGTGGTGAACGATGTGATAGGAAGTGCCATTGAAACAAAATTTCACCATATCATTGGAGAAAGCGAGGGTATGGCAAGAGCAAAGGAAGAAGCACAAAAGGCTGCGGAATCTCCATCTACTATTCTGATCCAAGGGGAGAGTGGAACAGGTAAGGAATTGTTTGCAAGGGCAATTCATTTCCAAGGCAGCCGCAGAAGGAGACCTTTTATTCCGATCAATTGTGCTGCTATACCTGAGCAGCTCTTAGAAAGCGAGCTTTTCGGCTACGAGGAGGGAGCATTTACAGGAGCAAAAAGAGGTGGGAAAGCGGGAAAATTTGAGCTAGCAAACAAAGGAACTATTTTTTTAGATGAGATTGGAGACATGCCGCTGCATTTACAGGCAAAGCTCCTCCGGGTATTGCAAGAAAATGTGATCGAAAAAATTGGAGGAAGAGAGTATATACCTATTGATGTTCGTATCATCGCAGCAACCAATAAGAATTTAGAACAAAAGGTAATGGAAGGGGAGTTTCGAAAGGATCTGTATTATCGTTTAAATGTGATTCCTTTAAATATTCCTTCCTTACGAGATCGAATGGAGGATGTTGATATCCTTGTGGGCAATTTACTACGGAAATGTAACCATAAGCTTGGAAAAAGGGTTGAAGGGATACAAACCGGGGCTTTGAGGATACTACAGAATTATCAATGGCCTGGAAATGTTCGGGAATTAGAGAATACCATTGAGTATGCTGTAAACATGTGCAGCCAAAATCAGATTTCAGAAGAAGATCTTCCGAAACGATTAAAGAACAGGGAAAATCAAGAGCAGAGTAACGCTGATACGAGGGTTATGACGATTCGAGAACTGGAATATAGGGAGATCGAAAAAGCACTAAAGTTGTGTGAGGGATCTAAGCAATCTATGGATAAAGCAGCTGAACTATTAGGCCTTAGTCGAGCCACTTTATATCGAAAGCTAAAAGAGTATCAATTGAAACAATCTCAAAGTGAGACGAATGTCTCGTTTTGAGATTGTTTTTGAGATTTTTATCTCAAAATGAGATAAAAAAGTAGAAATCTACGAAATTATGTATGTGATTTTTGGCACATATATTGCTTCTTTCATTAGTATGAAAATTTGATGGAGGTGCTTCGTGGAACTAGAAAATCTTATTTTAGATACCCTTAAAAGAGAAGTTGTGCCAGCTATGGGCTGCACGGAGCCGGTTGCCGTGGCATTAGCCTGTGCAAAGGCTAGAGAGTTATTGCTTTACGAAGAATTAGAAGAAGTAAAGATCTTAGTTAGTCCAAATATTTACAAAAACGGCATGTGCGTAGGGATTCCAAATACAGGAGAAGTAGGGCTAGAAATAGCTGCTGCTCTTGGTATTGTTGGGGGTAAAAGTGAGAAGGACCTAAGAATTTTGGAAGGATTGACAATCCATGAAGTAGGCGCCGCAAAGAAACTGCTAGAACGAAATAAAATTTCTGTAGGCATGAAAGACACCTGTGAAAAAATTTACGTTGAGGTTTGTTTGAAAGCTGATGCTGGCATGGTAGAAGTCGTTATCAGAGAACGACATAATCAATTTGCTTCTATTAGAATCGATGGGCAAGAAACATTCAATAAGCATTTGGCAGCGGTAGAAGCATCTCAAGGAGAACAGCAAATATATGATTTCAGCATTCGTGACATTATACTTGGGATAGAAAATCTATCGTATTATCAGATTGAATTTCTTTTGGAAGGATTGGACATGAATGAAAGAATTGCACAAGCTGCTCTAGATCAAGATATGGGCATGGGTGTGGGAAGCGGTCTTTATCAGAGTATAAAAAATGGCATTCTATCGGATGATTTGATGAATCAAGCTATGATGTTGACGGCTGCTGGTGCAGATGCCAGGATGTCTGGGTTTTCAATGCCTGTGATGAGCAGTAATGGGAGTGGAAACAATGGGCTGACTACGATTTTGCCCATCGTAGCCTATCGAAATAAGTACGCTGTAAGTGAAGAAAAATTGGCCAAGGCCTTGGCCATGAGCCACATGATCAATGGCTATATTAAGCACCACATAGGTAGGCTTTCTGCTTTATGTGGATGTGGTGTTGCCTCGTCAACTGGTGCGGCTGTGGCCATTGCATGGTTAATGGGAGCCAACCATAAACAAATGGATGGGGTGATCAAAAACATGATCGCCAACATTAGTGGTATGATTTGTGATGGTGCAAAGGTGGGATGTGCATTGAAACTGGCGACAGCGGCATCTACTGCGGTTCAATCTGCAATCCTAGCTTTAGGAAATAAGATCGTACCAGCCAAGAATGGGATAGTGGCTGAAACTGCAGAGGAAACCATTGAGAATCTGGGAAAATTGGGGCAGGATGGCATGGGCAGTACAGATACAGTCATCTTGAAAATAATGAAGGAAATGCAGGTGGCATTATAGAAACAGGAGCGGCAATACAGTGCCGCTCCTGTTTCTGTTTGACTAGTTAATAAGTTGATAGATCAGATATAAATAATGGGCTGTGATACCAGCAAAAATACCACCTATGGTATGGCTGATAATTGCTTTATTGGCTAATTTTCTTACACCTAGGGCGTCCATCATCCCTACATGGGTGCTCAGGTAACCACTCCAACACATACCCATGGCTGTGAATACGGCAATATCATTAGGACCAATCAAGCCTTCTTTTAAGAATTTTGTAACCAAGCCTAAAGCTGCGCCCACGGAGCCTAAAGAGGTAATTGGAAATGCAATGGCTTCTACACTCTTAAATCCAAAGAGAGGTTTTAGAATAGGAGCAAGGAATTGTCCAACCTTGGGCAGAATGGCTACACCCTCGTAGGCCACACCTTTATAGACAGAAACACCATGGTTTACCTCGCTAGGGCCAAAGGTAAGGATCATAACAATTGTACAGATGAATATTACACCCGGAACGATGGCAAGACCCATTTCCACACCGTTTTTTCCGCCCTCCAGTACGGCATCCAAAGCCCTTTCAAAGATGCTGCCGGGGCGAACGTCTCTGTAGTTTAGAAAATCATCTTGGTCAGGAGAAAGGCTGCCTTCAGGATCGTTTTGATCATGAAAATAATTCTTTGTGTGGCGAATCATTAAACGAACACTAATAATACTTCCAATGATTGCAGCAATATTACCGATGATTGCTGGAGCGATGAATTCAGTACCATTCCCTAAACTAATCATAAAGGTGGTTAGGATTAGTCCCATACCAAAAGCTGTTCCAAGATTACAAAGAGCTGGAGTTTGATAATTTTTAAAGTATTTTGAAAACCCTTTGTCTTTGGCTAGAGAAATAATTGCGGGATTATCAGAAAGATAGGTGGTGATGGCTCCGATGGAAGCAGCGCCAGGCAACCCATATAAGGGTCCCATAATTGGAGAAATGATTTTGTTGATCAGGGCTACAATACCGAATTCAGATAAAAGAGCAGCAAAGGCACCGGCCAGTACTGCAATTGCCATGATAAAGAAAACAGTGTTTAGCAATAGGTCATGAGCGGTATACATAATGATATTAAACATGATACCGACACCCATTTTTGAGATAAGATAACCGAAACCGACTACGCATACAAAGAGAAAAACATAGGTTTCCATAGATACTGATTTTTTACGATTGGTGGTGTATTGGTAACTTTCATCTGTGCTGACCATAGATTTCATCTTATACCTCCATCTGATTCAATAGAATATAGTATCAATTTTGAGAAAACGTTTACATACCACTACATTTTACTATGCCAGTATACGAGTTTCAATGAAGGAAATAGGAAATAGATCTTAAAAAAATGTAATAATTAGCAGAAATTTGTCCAGCGTGTTTAGAATAAAAAACCGGGAATTAACTAATAATGAAGGATTTGTTTGGGGATTCTATTTGACAAAGAAATTGATTTGCATTAGAATATTTATAATTATATGGTCATTACAAGTTCTTACATACTATAGATATTGGAGGGATTACTAGTCATGGATATAGAAAAAAAGAAAAAAGAGGTTCTCTTTACCCAGGAGGATATTCGACAAAGAGTCATGGAAATGGGTAAACAAATTGCTGAAGATTATGCAGGGAAGAAAATTCTTGTGGTGTCTTTATTAAAAGGAAGCTTTATTTTTACAGCGGATTTGGTACGAGCCATCGACGCGCCGGTAAAAATTGAATTTATGGCCACGGCCAGCTACGGTCATGGAGAAGAATCATCAGGGCATGTGAAGATCCTTTATGATTTAAAGGATGCTTTAGAGGGATATGATGTACTTGTGGTAGATGATATTGCAGATTCAGGATTAACCATGAAATTTGTGATGGAACATCTAGCTGCAAAGAAACCAGCTAGCATTAAATCCTGCGTCCTATTGGACAAGCCTTCTAGAAGACAAACAGAATTAGAAGCTGATTATGTAGGCTTTACGATCCCAGATAAGTTCATCGTAGGATATGGACTGAACTATGGAGATTATTACAGAAATGTACCTTATGTGTTTGCCTTTGTAGATTAAGAAGAAAGCCAATAGCATTTGCTATTGGCTTTCTATTGTTTTGATAAAGCTAAAAGATCTTTCATATGGTATAAGCCAGTTTCTTGATGAACCAAAAATCGACTACAGGTTAAGGCACCTAGGGCAAAAATATTCTTGGATAATGCCACATGTTTCAATTCAATGATTTCATCCATCCCTGCGAAAATAACGGTATGTTCTCCTATATAAGTTCCTCCTCGTATAGAATGTATACCGATATCCGTATTCTTACGGACTTCTGTTCTTCCATGCCTGCCATATATGAAATCTGCCTCTTCATGGTTTGCTTTTTTTACAGCATCCGCAATCGTCAAAGTGGTTCCGCTAGGAGCATCAATCTTCTTGTTATGATATTTTTCAAGTATTTCGATATTAAAATTTTCGTCCAAGGACTTGGCTGCGTAGCAAGTAAGCGCTATAAGTAAGTTAATACCTAAAGAAAAATTAGTTGATTGAAATATGGGTATCTCTTGAGAAGCAGCCTCCAGCTCCCTATAATCTTTTTCAGTAAAACCAGAAGTAGCCGTGAGAAGGGGAGTATGGGTAGTGCGGCAATACTGAATAAGACCTGGTAAAAGGCTATGGTGGGAAAAATCTATGAGGAGATCACCTCGCTCCTTACAGTTAGAGATATGGTTATAAACAGGATAGGTATTCGTTTGTTTATTAGGGCTCCTGTCGATGTCGGCAACCACAGTCATATCTGTTGTCTCGGCAATAAATTGGCTGACAACCCTTCCCATGCTTCCATTACATCCATTTAGAATAATTTGTATCAAATAACTCTCTCCTTTCTACTAAATCTATGAAGATTTGGATGGACAACATAAGTCTCGAGAACCATCTTGTTCATAAGCGAGCATATAGATTTGTTGAATGGCATGTGAAATGTGGTCTTTCAACAGTAAGATAGAAATATAATCTTCTCCAGAGGAATAATCGAAGGCTTGAGAGGTTATTTCTAGGATTAGATTTTTTAGTTTATCCGACTGATCGGTTGCTCCTTGACGAAAAAATACGGATATCCTGCCTAGCCTGTCATATTCAGAGGGAGAGATGCCCTGGATGCATGGGATATCTTTGTCAGCGGAAATTCCGATGAAGGGGTAGGGTGTATCTTCATCTTTTTCAGAGATTAACGTACCCATACCGCTAGAAAAAGTGGACCGAACCCTTACTGGAATTTGAAATTTTTTTGCTGCTAAAACGGCCCTCGGATGAATAACCTTTGTGCCGCTGGAAGCCAGCTTATACATGTTATCATAGGAAATATATTCTAAAAAGTATGGGTTTGGAATGATCCGGGGATCAACCAATGCGATTCCAGGAACATCTGTAAAGATATCCACCCTCTCTGCACCAAGATATCCTCCTAGGGTAACAGCACTGGTATCGCTGCCGCCTCGGCCGAGGGTAGTAATCTCTCCATCTTTGGTCATGCCCTGAAAACCTGCAACAACAACGATCTTATTTGTATCTAAATACCTGCAAATATTCTTTGTATCAATATGAAGGATTTCACTATTGCCAAAGTCATTGTTGGTTATAATGCCTGCTTGGAAGCCTGTAAGGGCGACACTGGGTAAACCATGAACATCCAGCAAGTGGGCTACCAAAGCTGCTGAAATTGTTTCACCACAGGAAATGGCAAGGTCCTTCTTCTTTCCATCAACTTCTTTGTGTACATTGGATAATATAGAAATTAATGTATCTGTGGCATAAGGATCACCCGATCGCCCCATGGCGGATACAACCACTACCATATCATTGCCCTCCATTTTGCACTGCTGTACTTGGCGAAGTAGTGCTTCTCGAGCTTCTGCAGTATGTAACGAAGTACCTCCAAACTTAAGAACAATCACAGCCATTGCAACCACCCCTCATATTAAACTTCTTTGTATGAGGGTCTCAGCAATTTGTACAGCATTTAAGGCTGCGCCTTTTCTTAGGTTATCAGATACAATCCATAGATTTAGTCCATTTTCGATGGTGAAGTCCTTACGAATTCTACCAACAAAAACATCATCCTTACCCTCAGCCAAAATGGGAAGGGGGTATACGTGATTCCCAGGATCATCTATCACCTGAATACCAGGGGCATTTCGCAGAATGGTGTAAATTTCATCCATATCAAAAGCCTTCTTTGTTTCAATATTCGCTGATTCGGAATGACCTCGGAATACAGGGATTCGAACAGTGGTTGCGCTAACCTGAACATTATTATCTAGTATTTTTTTTGTTTCATTGACCATTTTCATTTCTTCTTTTGTATAACCATTCTCTTGAAACACATCGATATGAGGTAATGCATTAAAGCCGATTTGATAAGGATAGACCTGAGGAATGATGTCCTTACCTGTCACATAGCATTCTGCTTGTTGACGAAGCTCATCAATGGCTTTTTGGCCTGTACCTGATACTGCTTGGTAGGTAGACACGACAACACGCTGAATCTGAAAGATATCATGTATAGGCTTAAGGGCTACCAGCATCTGAATCGTAGAGCAGTTAGGGTTAGCTATTAAGCCTTTATGCCAGTCTACATCCTCAGGATTTACTTCAGGTACAACCAAAGGAACAGTTGGATCCATCCTCCAAGCGCTGCTATTATCTATCACAATGGCCCCTTCGTTTATGGCAATAGGCGCAAGCTCTTGGCTAGCATCTCCTCCAGCTGAAAAAAGAGCAATATCCACATTGGAGAAGGCGCCTTTCTTGGCAGCTTCAACGATTAGATAATCATTGCCAAAAGGTACCATTGTACCTGCATTGGAAGGAATATCGAGCAGCTTAATGGTTTCAAAAGGAAATTTACGCTGATCGAGAATTTTTAACATCTCTTGTCCTACGGCTCCCAAAGCTCCTACGATGGCGATACGATAACTTTTCATGGAACATCCCCCTTTAAAATATATTCATACTACTCATCATGTGGTGAGTAGCTTTTTTATCATTATATTATTTTAATATTCTGAAAGTCAATATCATTTCATAAAAATGAGTATAGAACAATCAAAAAGATATAATAGAATATTTTGAATAATTATTGACTTGAAATGAATAAACAATATATACTAAAAAATAATTCAGAATATTTTAAAAATATATTGACACAGAAAACCGAAAGCGTTTATCATTAAGATATACTACTCATCATATGATGAGTAGCTAAAGGACAATTCAAATGAAAGGGGATTATTTATTATGAGAAAGAATTATGATGTTGTAGTGGTTGGAGGAGGCATTGTCGGATTGTCCATAGCCTATCAGTTGTTGAAACGCCGAAAAAAAGTAATGATAATTGAAAAAAATGAAATAGGCAGCGGTGCTTCAGGAGCCTGTGATGATATGATTCTTCTTCAGTCAAAAAAGCTAGGTATTTCATTGGAAATGGCCATCGAAAGCCTCAATATGTATAAAATCATGTCAAAGGAGCTGAGGATAGATATCGAATATGAAAGTCGCGGAGGTATGATTTTAATAGAGAATCAGCGACACCTTAGCGTGATGGAAGAATATGTTGAAAAGCAAAAGTGTTATGGTTTAGATGTAGAAATCATTGATCAATCAGACGTATATAGAAAACAACCCCATGTTCGACAGGGGATTTTGGCATCCACCTATAGTGCAACAGATGCCCAAGTGAATCCATTGAGGGTGATGCGTGGATTTTTGGCAAGAGGGTCTGCCATGGGCCTAGAGCTTAGAAAGCATGTGAATATTTCTGAAATTAAACAGAAAAGCAGTGGATGGAAGCTTGTTCTTGAAGATGGTACATATGTTGAAACTGAATATATTGTAAATGCTGCTGGTGCGTGGGCACCGGAGATCGGGAGGCTGGTAGATATTCATATTCCTATTCGACCGAAAAAAGGGCAGGTTGTTATTACAGAACAGATACCAAGGCTTGGAGATACCAATGTATGGAGTGCCGAGTATATTGTCGCCAAACTGAAGCCGGAGTTGGCAGATGAAAAGAAAGAAGAATTCAAGAGGTTAGGGATTGGTTTCGCGCTCTCTCAGGCATCCTGCGGGAATTATCTTATTGGAAGCACTAGAGAAGAGGCAGGATTTGACAAAGGTACAAACCCAAAGGCAATACAATTGATTGTAAATCAAGCTATACAGTTTTTTCCTATATTGTCAAAAGTTCATTTGATTCGCACCTTTGCAGGTTTTAGACCTGCTACCGAAGATGGAAAGGCAATCCTAGGAAAAGTAGAAAATCGAAGTGGCTTTTGTATTGCTGCTGGTCATGAAGGTGATGGCATTGCCCTTGCACCTGTAACAGGAAAATTGATTGCTGATTTAATCGATGATAAAAGCATCCATTATAACATGGAAGAATTAAAGCTTGAGAGATTTAGGCAGGAGGAGGTGGAATGTGCATTTGCCTGATGCTCAAATTAAAATAAAGGGGGATTGAGTATGAGTTTAGGGACATTATTGTGGTTGCTGACCATATTACTTTGTGGTGCTTTCTTGGTGATCTCATGGAAGGTAAAGGACACAGCATCCTCAAGCTTTTCTAACTACGCCATTGGCGGTAAAAGCTTTCCAATGTATCTGATTTTCTTTACCCAGTTTGCCACAATCATGGGAGTTGGTAACTTTGTTGGCCATGCGGGCAAAGGATATTCTGTGGGACTTCCTTGGATGGCATTTATCTTAGGTGAGCAAGGATCTAAAATTATTTTTGCGCTTTTCTTTGCAGGATTGGCAGGAAGATTTACCTATAATACATTCCCAGAAATGGTTGATGATCTCATTACAAGAGATAGAATTACAAGGGCCCTTGGCGGTATTTTAGCATCTATGATCATGATTGCATGGGTAGGGGGCCAAGGAAAAGCCTTTGGTAATATCTTTAACATTGTAACAGGAGCAAATCCAATTCCAATCATATTGTTCTTTTCAGGGGTATTTATTCTTTATACAACATTGGGTGGTATTTATTCTGTTGTTTGGACAGATCTATTGCAAGGAGTATTGGTGGTATTATTTGGTACAGCTTTCTACATTTATGCATTTTCGCCGGTTAACTGGAGCATGGCCGAGCTAGGTGGACGCCTTGCAGAAATAGGGAAGGCTGAGCTTTGGACTATGGGAAGTGGGAATACTCTTGAACTCATAACGAAATTTGTAACTGGATGTGTGGGGATATTGGTGGCACAGATTTATTGGCAAAGATGCTTCTCTGCGAAAGATGGTAAAACTGCTAGAAATGGATTGTTATACAGTGGTATTATTGCAATTATCATGGTAATGCTTACCGCGTTGATAGGAATGGTAATATTAACATTGAACCAAGGATTAAAACCAGATGATGCAATGCCTTGGTTTATGTTAAATTATGTGCCCGTAGGGATTTCAGCAATGATTTTTGTATTAATTTTGGCAGCTGGCATGTCTTCTGCAGATTCTAACTTAAACTCTGCATCCATTTTGATTGTAAATGATTTGATTAAACCCTTTAACAAGGAAGCAACCGATGTACAACTTGTTAAATATGCCAAAGGCTTAACGATAGTAATTGGTATATTTGCGGCTTTGGCAGCTATCTATGCAAGCTCAATTATTGATCTATTCTCTAGAGCCTACGCCATGGCTGGGGGAGGGCTAGTTCCATTACTTCTTGTCGGTTTGTTATGGAAAGAGCGGACGAATGAAGCTTTTGAGATGGGCAAGAAAAACAGTAAAGTAACACCATGGGGAGCAAGGGTAGGCATTGTTACAGGATCTGTTTTAACACAGGTGACTGCATTGGGACCGAATCGCATGTTGATCGCTTTGGTAATTTCGGCTGTTCTGATTGTGGTAGTATCTGGCTTTACAAGAAATAAAAATAAAATAGAAGAAGGAGAAGCGGTATAATTCGCCTAATATTAGGGTGTTGAGAAATGACGATACATATCGCCATTTCTCAACATATAACATTTTTACTGGAGGAAGAATATGAAACAAATATTGGACGATAAAGAACTAATTGTATTGGAGTGTATTGCATCCTCAGAGGAACCTATTGGGTCATGGCTTCTTGTTGAACTGCTAGAGGAAAGATCTGTAAATACGAGTTCTGCAACCATAGGAAGGATTCTGAACAGGCTGGAGAGGGTAGGCTATGTTGAGAAAGAGAGTGTTAAGGGGAGAGTTATCACCCAAAAAGGATTAGAGGCCATTCGAAATGCAAAAACCATTGAAAAAATAAACTTCCATAAGAACGAACTGGATAAGATGATCAATACGAAAGTCCTTGAAGATTTTATTATGGTACTCCAAGCTAGAAAAGCCATTGAGCGAGAGACAGCAAGATTGGCAGCACAGCATAGTACGGATCAGGAGATTGAGTATATGGCGTCCATACTCAGACGTCAAGAAGATCACTTTACCAATCATAGCAGCATTGCCCAAGATGATATAGATTTTCATAAGGCTATTGCCAAGGCTTCTAGAAACACAGTTCTAGAATCTCTTTATACTATTATTTCTACCATGGGACAGCAGTCAAAATTATTTGAACATGTGAGGACTCAGGTAAAATCACCTTACTCCAAGTCTCATCGAGATATTCTCAATGCCATCAAAAACCATGATGCTGACGAGGCAGAGCGGTGTATGATCCAACATACAGAAAACTTAATTCAAGATGTTACCATGTATTGGGATGAATATGCTATCGAAGGTCACGCTAACATAGATGGAGGTAGACAAAATGAATGATGAAATCATATGTAGATGTGAAGAAATTTCAGAGGAGCAAATCCGAGAGGCCATACGGCAAGGTGCTACTACGATAAATGAAATTAAACGCTGGACCCGATCTGGTATGGGATTATGCCAAGGTAGGACCTGCAGAAGATTAGTGGAACGTATTCTATCAGAGGAAACGGGAAAACCGTTGAAAGATATTATACCCTCTACCTATCGTCAACCCGTACGGCCTATAAGAATGGGAATCTTCAGTGAAATAGAGAATAGGGATAAATTTGAAAATCGATAATGCTTATAATTATTGAATATAGAGGTAAACAAGTATAAGGGGGAAATAGTCATGAAGAGTTGGGGCAGGCTGATCACTGCTATGGTTACTCCTTTTAACGAAAAGCTGGAGGTTAATTACGAACAAGCGGTAGAACTAGCAAATAGATTGGTTGCGGAGGGAACAACAGCTTTGGTGGTTAGCGGAACAACGGGTGAAGGGCCTACGCTTACAGCTGAAGAAAAGGAAAATCTTTTCTGCAAGATAAAAGAAAATATAAGCGTACCCGTTATTGCAGGTATTGGAACAAATTCAACAGCATCCACCATCGAAAATGCTAAGAGAGCTTTGGCATGCGGTGTCGATGGACTCTTGATTGTGGCACCTTATTATAATAAGCCTGATCAGGACTCTTTGTTTGAACACTTTAGAGTTGTAGCCGAAGCTGTTGAAATTCCAATCATGTTATATAATGTTCCAGGTAGAACAGGATGCAATATAGGTCCTGAAACCATTGAAAGGCTTTCTAAGATTGAAAATATCGTTGCACTAAAAGAAGCCAGCGGAAATATAATTCAGCTATCTGAGGCGGTGAAACGAACACCCGATGATTTTCTTGTATACACTGGTGAGGATGTATTGACTCTTCCAAGTCTTTCGGTGGGTGCTTATGGGGTCGTGAGTGTCGCATCCCATGTGGTTGGTTCGAGAATGAAAGAAATGATCAACAGCTTTTTAAGGGGAAATACGGAAAGAGCTACAGAGATCCATTTTCAGCTATTGGACATTTTTAATGGATTATTTGTTGTAACAAATCCTATCCCAGTAAAGGCAGCTTTAAACATGATGGGAATTCGCGTGGGAGATCTCCGAATGCCGCTAACTGCGGCAAAACCATCGATAAAAGCTGAGATCCAAAGGCACATGAGGAAGCTAGATCTTGTTTAAAGATGCAGAAAGGAAGGATGAATGAAGATGACAAGGATCTATGAACATCCTATTTTGGGGAAAGCAGCAGGTGAGGAACAGGTAACCATCATTGTAGATGGAAAGCCCTATCAAGCCTATGAAGGAGAAATGATTGCTGCAGCCCTACTGGCAAATGATATCAAGATTTTCAGGTATACGGCACATCATCATAAACCTAGGGGGATTTATTGCGGTATTGGCCGGTGCACGGATTGTATTATGACGGTGGATGGGATCCCGAATATAAGAACCTGTATCACCCCAGTTCGAGATGGAATGGTGATAGAAACCCAAGTGGGGGTTGGGGAGTGGAAAAGAGGTGATCTCCGTGAATAGTGTCCCTATTGCCGTTATTGGGGCTGGGCCAGCGGGTTTGTCAGCAGCGATTGAAGCTGCAAAGGCAGGGGCAAAGGTTTTGGTTATAGATGAAAATCTTAAGCCAGGGGGTCAGCTTTTTAAGCAAATCCATAAGTTTTTTGGTTCAAGAGTTCATAAAGCAGGTGTAAGAGGGATAGATATAGGAAGACAATTGCTTGAGGAAACAAAGACGTTAGGCATTGAAGTATGGTTAGATACAGAGGTTTGTGGTATTGATCAAGATCGAAATATATGGGCAATCCGTAATAAAGATAGATCGATAAATATTCATGCTGAAAGAATAATTGTGGCATCAGGAGCTATTGAAAATGCAGTAAAATTTTCGGGTTGGACCTTACCAGGTGTCATGGGAGCTGGTGCTGCGCAAACCATGATCAATACTCATCGTGTTCTGCCAGGGAAAAAAGTTCTTATGGTTGGTTCTGGAAATGTGGGAGTAATTGTTTCTTATCAATTAATGCAAGCTGGAGCAGAGGTTGTAGGAATCATTGAGGCTGCACCAAAGTTAGGTGGATATGGGGTGCATACCGCAAAGGTAAGAAGGGCGGGTGTACCTTTCTACACATCCCATACAATTACGAGAGCCATTGGCGATCAGCGAGTGGAAGCTGCGGAAATCACTGCGCTAGATGCTGAATGGAAGCCTATACCAGGCACAGAGCAAGTTTTAGAGGTAGATACGATATGTTTGGCAACGGGATTAACTCCATTGGCTGAATTGGTATGGATTGCAGGATGCAAATTTGCTTACATATCAGAATTAGGCGGACATGTGCCAATTCATGATTATCAGATGGAATCCAGTGTGAAAGGTATTTATATTGCTGGTGATATCTCAGGTGTAGAAGAGGCTAGTACAGCTATGGAGGAGGGGCGTCTGGCAGGTATTAGTGCTGCAGCTGATTTAGGCTACTATACCCATGAAGAAAAGGAGAGACGTACCAGTGAGGTATGGCATCATTTAGATGCTTTAAGATGTGGCCAGTTTGGGCAAAAAAGAAAAGATGCCAAAGATAGAATTCTTGCTATAGGGAAGGAGAGGATATCATGAGTGAATTCTGCTTGAAAACGATAGGTGCTCCTTCTTTAGAAGAGCTAAGAAATTCCGCTGCCTTTCCTCGAAGAGAAGATTTTATGAAAGGTCCTATTGCAGTAATTGAATGTATTGAGGAAATACCTTGTAATCCATGTGAAACATCTTGCGAAAAAGGGGCAATTATCGTAGGTAGCCCCATTACCAATCTTCCGAGGATAGACTTTGAGAAGTGCATTGGTTGTGGTTTTTGTGTGGCTGCTTGCCCGGGCTTGGCGATCTATATAAAGGATTATACCTATTCAGAGCAAGAGGCACGGATCTCTTTTCCTTATGAATACTTCCCCTTTCCTCAAAAAGGAGATATTGTGCAACTGGTTGGGAGAAAAGGCGAAAAGGTGTGTTCAGGTACTGTGGTAGGTATTCAAAACGGCAAGAAAAATGATCGAACTGCCATCGTAAGTGTGATATATCCTAAAATTTTCTTTGATGAAGTGATCAGTATGGAAAGGATAAAAAATAAAAGCTAGTGCGCTAGTTCTAGTGTTGCATTAAGTAAAATATTTAATCTTGACCAATTTAAAACCCTCAGATTGCATGGATTATTCCATGTGATATGGGGGTTTTAGGCTTAAAGTGCATACGTGGAATATTATCCCATTAAAAAAAG
>NZ_JACHEN010000019.1 GCF_014205875.1 Anaerosolibacter carboniphilus | reverse complement strand
GGCGTACTTCCATTAAAGCAAAAGAGGTTCTTTTTTTCATTATTAAAATTTTTCCATTGTCAATCTGTAATTATTTCTTTGATGCAACATTAGAAAGTAAGAACCTACTTTTTTCTCATTTTAAAGGAAATTAATGGTAAATGGAGAAATAAATAATATACATACTACAAAATACGGGCTTAGCAGAAATATTAATGCAAGTACATAGTTATATCATGTTATAGGGAGAAGGATATAAGCTTAAAGGGGCAAATTACAAGGGGGAATGGGTTTGATAGAAAAATTAAAAGAATTCATGTATATGCAAATTGCTTTTTACTCGGGAGAGATTGATTACTATGAGTATTCCAAATATTTTAGGAAAAAAGAGAATCTAATCATTCAATTTATTGTGTTATTTAGTTTTATGGTAGTAATGGGATTAATTTTTCAAATTCCCGTTTATGTTATTATCGGTGGAACTTTAGTGATGATGTATGGATTTGTATTACAATCAAAAGCCTATACAGTAAAACAACAGATGTTATATTCATTTATTTGGGCAATTACAAGCTTTGTAACTATAGCGATAATTTTGATTGTAGCAGTTGAGTTTTTTGGATTCATGCAATAATTATCGATTTTAGACTTGAAAAAATATGTCATGGCAAGAGGAAATTCAAAGAACATCCTTCATACCTAATCGGGTTATATCAACTTTAAATATATGCATTTTGGGAGGCTTATTATGAAGAACGTTTATCTATTATTACTTATTATGCTAATCACTTTTGGCTTAATTGCTTGTCAAAGCAATGTCGATGTGAATAGTAGTTCTAAAGTTGAGAAGAGTAGTTACGAGAGTGGCTCGTATGATAAAAACTATGTTGAATTATCAAAGATAAAGGACAATATATGGATACATACCAGTTACGAAAATTATAATGGCATTAGAACACCGTCAAATGGCATGTTGGTTCTTACTTCTGAGGGTATAGTTTTAATTGATACACCTTGGAATAATGGGCAGATGAAAGAACTATTGAAACTAACCCAAGAAGTGTTTAATAAAGAGATTACTACCGCCATTATAACTCACGCTCATGCTGATAGAATCGGTGGGATTGATACCTTAATAGATAACGAAATCGATGTTCTGAGTACAAGTCAAACTGCTAAGGAAGCTGAAAAAAATGGATTTGCGACGCCAGAGCCAAAACTGGATTCAAATCATACCATCACAATAGGGAATGAGAACTTTGAAATTTTTTATCCAGGGGAGGGACATTCTGTAGATAATATCACGGTATGACTTCCAGAGCATAAGGTACTGTTTGGAGGTTGTTTAATAAAGTCATTAGAATCTAAGGATTTAGGAAGTATCACTGATGCTAATATAAATCAATGGCCATCATCAGTTAAAAAGGTATCAGAAAAGTATCCGAGTATAGAAGTTGTTATACCAGGTCATGGTAAGTGGGGAGATATAAATTTGATTGAGCATACATTAGAACTATTTGCAAAATGATTATCTAAAATAAAATGAATATTTAGATGAATTTACAAAGGCGAGGGGGGAACTAAGTGGAAATAAGAAGATTAACTTTAGAGGATGATAAAAAAATTCTTACGATGGTAGAAGAATTTCGTTCCTACTCATCGAAACTCGATTCTGTCAGACAAATGCTTGAAAAGGGCATGAACTATATGATTGCATGTATAGATAACGAAAAGATAATTGGGTTTGTTCTCGGATATGAACTCCAAAGGTATGATGGGAAAAATAACATGATGTATATTCATGAAGTAGAGATTTTAGATGAGTATCGAGGAAAAGGGATTGGAAAGAAAATAATGAATAAGCTCATTGATATCTGTCAAAGCAAGAACATGTCTAAGGTTTTTGTAATTACAAACAAATCGAATACAAGAGCAGTTCATTTATATGAATCAACAGGTGGCAAGGCACTTGATGATGATAGCATAGTTTATTGGTACGATAGGCTGTAGCAGCAAGAATAAGGGGTTAAGGATGAAAGAGGAGGGAACACATGGGTTGGGCATTAATTATCATTGATATGCAGGAAGATTTTTTCGAAGAAGGTGGAGTTCTGAGCCAAAAGAGGAATATCCTCACTAAAAATATCAATGACTTGTCTAGTTTTTGTAGAGGGAAGGATATTCCTGTCATATGGGTCAGACAAGAGTTTCATGAGGATTTACATGATGCTTTTCTAATTATGAGAAAAAGAAGGATACAGAAAACTATTAAAGGAACGATTGGATGTCAGATTCTTGAAGGACTTAAAAAAGAACCAGAAGACATTGAAGTTTTAAAGAAGCGATATAGTGCATTTTTTAGAACAGAACTGGACGAAATTTTAGATAACATGAATATCAACAAAATTATTATAGCTGGGATAAACACCCATGCGTGTGTTAGAATGACAACAATTGACGCTTATCAAAGGGATATGGAAATTATTTTAGCGGTTGATTGTATTAACTCCTATGACGAAAATTTTCATAAGGATTCTTTAAGGTATTTAAGTGGTTATATAGCAGAGATATTGGATAATAAAGATGTCATACATCGAATAAATCAAATTTAATATTGAGAAGAAGTTCATAGAAAGATTATTTCGTAAGGAGAGAAATGTAGTGTCAGATTGTTTCTTTATTGATTTAAAGAAAATTCAGCCGAGTCAGCTATTTATCAATTCTGATAAGTTACACAATATTTTAGAATGGTTTAATCCATCTGATTGGTCTGCTGTCGAAGGAATACCTGTTAAGCAACTAAATATTTTCACTGATGGGCATACAAGAGCCTATGCAGCGCATTTAAAGGGGATTTCATACATTATTCACCAATAGCTATTTTCTATACCACTTAGGAATATTGCTTTTAAAGTAATCATGGTCTTGAACCAAGATGTCACAAAGTCTTTTTCTATGTCTGTACATATCTTCAGATATCCGTTTTCCCCATAATAACGATAAAAAAGAAGTCATGGCTACGCTTAAGGCATACATTTTCCAAAATTCTCTGGATGGACTGAAATCTGTATAGCCATCTACTTGTCCGATACAAAATGAAGTGCTGATGTAACGGCTAAAAACTGCCAGTTTATAAAAATCTTCAATAGGATTTTTCCAATCAAAACGATCAAAATCAATAATATAGATAGCTTCTGTTGGAGGTAAAATCATATTTCCTACATGATAATCACCATGCACTAGGGATACTCGCTTGCCTTTAAGTAAATCGATGTTTTCATTTATAAATTTATCAATCTGTTGCTCATGTTCATAGCTTATATGATGTTTTTTATATTCTTCATAGCTTGATAGATATTGCTTAAGTCGTGTTGAATACCAATCGCAAGTAGTTGCTGATTGTATGGAATGTATTTTTTTTAAAATCCTACCAGCTTCTAAGCCAAGCTCATATTGTCTGGTTTCAGTTAATGTTGGGAGTACAGTTTCAAGTAGGTGTCCATCTATCCATGTTTGGAGCATATACACATTTTTTCCGTAATTGCACAAGCCCAAATCTACTTCTTGTACTGTTGGTATTCCAAGCTGCGACATAGAGCAAATTATTTCATGTTCTTGCTTTTTTCTATTATACAAAGAAACATCCGATAGTCTTAAAAAGAACTTTCTGCCATTGGCATCCTTGATGAAAAATTTTTTGTCACTTGAAAATCCTTGATTTATCTGTTTAATGCATTGCCAAGCATCATAGCCGGGTATATCTTTAAGTTCATTGAAATCTAACACAATTGTACCCCCACTTTAAAAATATCGTAATTCTTTATTCATGGTTTCTTTCTGCGGGCAAAACAATGTCGTCCATAGATAGCTTCATAAATATATTGGAGAAATGATTTAAACATTACGAGTTGATGTGTTTTGATAAAAATATAGAAAAGCTTCTCTTGAATCCGAATGATATAACCTCATCTTTTCTTTGTTATTCTCTAGGGTAGATAAATAATATAACATTGCATTTTCTTTTGAATGCGTCAGCGCTTCTTTAAGATCACTGACCAATTCTTTATATTCATTCTCTTTCCAGCTCATCTTATCAGCTAGAAACACTTCCATTTCTATCACACTGGGACTTTTTCTTGAGGTTGTGTGGTATTTAATAGCATTCAATATTAATATATCTTTTATCCCAAACACTTTTTCTGCCAAGTAGCATGATATTTTTTGATGCAGAATTGAGGGCAATAGCTTTTCCTCATCACTAATATCAATGTCATGTTGTATACAAAAACGAATCATTTCATCATTCTTAACTACTCGTCCCAAGTCGTGGCAATAACAGGCAATTTTACTTCCAGGCTCTATAGATCCAAATTGCTGTTCTATATTATAGAGTGTTTCGACGACGTCTAGTGTATGCTCATATGTATCTTGCCTGCCATGGAGCAAAAAGTAGCCTTCTACATCCTTTTGCA
The DNA here is from genome assembly GCF_014205875.1 of Anaerosolibacter carboniphilus. Taxonomy (GTDB): domain Bacteria; phylum Bacillota; class Clostridia; order Peptostreptococcales; family Thermotaleaceae; genus Anaerosolibacter; species Anaerosolibacter carboniphilus. Next base: position 96,084 of record NZ_JACHEN010000019.1, on the reverse strand, counting down.
AGTTCATAGTTATTTGAAAATCTAAGTAATTTTTCATAATATCAATCCACCTTATAGAATATCACTATCCTAATAATTGTAAGAATTTTCTAATTCCTATGATATAATAGGTAAAAAGAAAAATCAACTTATGTTCAGAAGAGATAACAACGATGCTTATTTAGAAGATTGAAGAAGAGGATTTGAAACAAGTTGCCCACCTATTGTTGCTATAGAATATCCATGGCGGATTGACTTCAATCAAGCGCTTACTTGCCTTGTAACAAAAGAAGTAGGTTTAACTACCCAAATCAGAAATTTTGGTAGGAATTTGTGGTAAAATGTCGAATATCTTAAGTGCAAAAATCCTTACTAATCCTATTCATAAAGAAAGAGAGGGTAAAGTTACTTGAAAAGTTCTACTAAACAATTTTTATCAGTTATACCAATTATTTTCGTACTTGTTATGACTACTTTCCTTTTTAATAGAATTAGTGAATTTAGTCCTGGAATCCTATCCATATTAAAGTATATATCGTTGATACTTTTTATAGTAACAATAATAATCAGTTATTACTTTAATAGGAGTCAGATTTTCTTCATATCAGTTGTTATCATAATGAGCCAATTCATTCTTGATCCTTCCTATGAAATGAATTTTGCTACAGATGTTGAGGCGAAAGCAATTCAAAATATGCTTCTTTCTTTAGTTCCCCTAAACATACTATTATTCTCATTGTTGAAAGAAAGAGGCATTTTATCGTTTTATGGCAAATTGAGAATGGCATTTATCTTTATGGAAGTTATATATGTTTTTCATACAGCCGCACTAAAAAATTATGATGCTATTAAGATTTTTGATATGAATTTAATAGGAGAGAATGTCTTCAACCATTGGAGTTTGCCACAGCTGGCCATGCTTTTAATAACAGCAGCTATCATTATCTTTGTTGGCAGATATATCTATAAAAAATTAATTATAGATATATTCTATATTGCTGTTATGATTGAAATATTTATGGCTTTTGTTCTTAGATCAAAACAATTTGCCCTATCCATATTTTTTTCTGGAGCATTACTACTGCTAATTATGTCAGTGATTCAGTCTTCTTATTCAATGGCCTATATTGATGAATTAACTGGTTTGCCGGGAAGAAGAGCCTTAAAAGAACAACTGTCTAAGCTGAGTAGGCATTATGTTATTGCTATGTTAGATATCGACTTTTTTAAAAAGTTCAATGATACGTATGGACATGATATTGGGGACGATGTGCTCAAACTCGTAGCGAACTGCTTAACCCATGTAAATGGGGGTGGTAAGCCCTTTCGCTATGGAGGTGAAGAATTTACAATCGTTTTTCCACACAATGATATGAAAGAGATTACAGGTCATTTGGAAGAGTTGAGGGAGTTAGTTTCGAAGACAAACTATACATATACAGGAAAGAAAAGTACAAAAAAGAGTAATAAGAAAACGACAGGTAAACAGCTTAATGTTACCATTAGCATTGGCGTAGCAGAACGTAATGAGAATTATCGAACAGCAGAAGATGTCATGAAAGCTGCAGATAAGGCATTGTATCGAGCCAAAAAGAAAGGAAGAAACTGTGTAAGCAAATAAAGAAGATAATAACATACAAATTGTAATAGAAGTTACTAATAATTTGGGAATAGTTTATTCTAGTGATCCAATGTGATCTGTACAAGTAATGGAAGTAAAATGGGTGATTTTGAAGTAGAAGTAATAGCTTTATTAATGGTATAATAGTTTTTAATGATTGAGGAGCTTTTATGAAGTAATTTCGTATTGCTTGTATTTAGCAATAAGAAGGATTATGTAGATTGAGGAGGATTGAAATTGAAAATATCAAATTATCATATGCATTGCGATTACTGCGATGGCATCGGTGAGCCAAGGACATATGTTGAAGAAGCGATAAGAAAAGGGTTTAAGATAATTGGATTTTCAAGTCATGCACCCATTCCCTTTGATAGTACATGGACGATGAAAGAAGAGAACGTGATCCATTATCTAGATGCGATTGGCAAGCTAAAGATAGAATATAAAGATAGGATTGAGATATATACTGGTTTCGAGATAGATTATTTTGGTGGAGATAGCAGAGATATATTCAACAAATATGATGTGGATTATCAGATTGGCTCGGTTCATTTTTTTAGTGATCATATAAATAATACTTATTACAGCGTGGATGGCAACGATGAAGATTTCAAACGAACACTCAACGAATATTTTGATGGAAATATAGAGGATTTGGTATGCTCCTATTATGAGCAGCTTATAAAAATGATTGAGCAACATCAACCTGATATACTTGGACATCTGGATGTTGTGAAGAAAAATAATGGGGACGAAAGGTATTTTTCTGAACAAGAGGAATGGTATATCACTCAAGTTCACAAGCTTTTAGATGTGATAAAGCAACATGGAACCATTGTTGAAGTGAATACTGGTGGGATTACCAGAGGCTATATAAAGGAGCCCTATCCAAGCAAATGGATACTGAAAGAATGTAAGAAGAAGGGCATAGATGTTATGGTTAATTCAGATGCCCATTCGGTAGAGTTTATTGATGGATATTTTGATTTGGCTTTTTCCTATTTGAAGGAAGTTGGATATAGCGAAGTTATGGTCCTGCAAAATGGCAAATGGGATAGAGTAAAAATCTAACAAATGATAATAAATCTATGCGTTGTAGTGATTATAATTAAATAATGAGATATATGATTTTTTGAAGTAGGAGAATATCCTACTTTTTTAAATTGAATAAGTCATTATGCGGAATTGTACCTATTAAAGCGTACAGTAAGAAAATGCCAATTTTGCTTGGAGGAAATTAATGGTAAATGTAGAAGATGTATTATAAAGAAAAAATGGCTGTTCGGCAAGGGGTTATGTATTGGGGAGAATAACACCTGTGATGAACATAGGCTAGTCATTGAGAACTAAGAAGAAAGTATAGAATAACATTATAGTAGAGGTGATTGATGTGTCGTGGTTTTATAATGTTTAATAGTGTTTGAATAGATAGTTTATTATTAAGAGTGGGAGATAGGAGGAGATATGCATGTACTATAAAAAAATGGTGGGCAGGAAATGTTATTTATCACCGATCAATGTGGATGATTATGAGAAGTATACATTGTGGGTAAATGATATGGAAGTGGCTGTGGGTATGATCTTTTCAGCCAGCTTGATTACACCAGCAAAAGAAAAACGAACATTGGAGAGACTGTCGGAAACTGAATTCAATTTTGCTATTGTGGATATAGAAAAAGATGAGCTGATTGGAAATATTGGATTTCCAAAATTAGATTATATGAACAGGGTGGCTGAATTAGGTATTTTTATTGGCAATAAGGACTATTGGGGAAAGGGATATGGTACAGAAGCAATACATCTATTGCTTGATTTTGGGTTTAACATATTGAATCTCCATAATATTTATTTGAGAGTATTTTCTTATAATCAGCCTGCAATAAGCTGCTATAAAAAAGCAGGTTTTAAAGAAGCTGGCAGAATAAGAGAATCAAAGGAAATCGCAGGAGAGAAATATGATGAAATCTATATGGATGTTTTGACAAGGGAATTTCAACCTCTATATATCAAAGAATTGGTAGAAAAGAAAAAGTAATGGACTTTAAAAAAAGGAGAGATTTATGAACAAAAAATGGAAGAGTGTTATTTTGATAATACTCGTTGTTGTGTCTTTCACTGCTTTCAAAGGGGGCAGCAGCCCAAAAACTATAGAAGAAGTAATCAATGGATTGACATCGAATCCCATCATCATGATTCATGAAGAAAAAACGGCTACTGGAAGCATTGCATTTTATACGCGACAAGGAGAGGATAGCCTGTATACCGACTTTTTTAGAAAGGGCATTAAAGGATGGAAATATATCTATGGAGGTGTACGGGGAGACGCAAAGTTCTTTGCCGATAAATTTGGATTAACATATGATTATTCCCCCAATATAGAAGGTACCCCATTCCCAATATATTTCGGGATCATCGGCAACTCGGATATCGCACGAGTAATGGTTATTGAAAAGAAAAGAGGCGTTGAAAAGGAAGCCAAGATTATCCATGGGAATAATGACACAAGAATATGGTTGTTATATATGAATGAGTTTGAGGGTTCTGAATTTGAGATCGTTGGGTTGTCATCAGCAGGTGAGGAGCTGTCTAGAACAAAAGATGATATATCACCATGGTTTGCAGAACAAAAGGCAATAAAGCAATAACTAAAAAACACTCTTCCGAGTGTTTTTTAGTTATTGCTTTATTCTGTTTCAACTTCAACTTCAGCCTCTTGTGCACAGGGGCGACGCCTATCAATTTGATCTGGGAATAACTGTGGGAAGCTGGAGCAAATAGGTGCAACTTCAGCTGAGAGTACTGGGAAACCGGTAGACAATACGCATAACTGTACAGGAACGATGATCTTCTTCTCGCAAGTTACGCACAAAGCGATCAATAGGTTTGCTCTGACTGTTCCAGTTCTGGGGTCAATCATGATATCCCTTGAAATACTATTTGTTGCTAATCTTGTTTCACAGCTAATGTTGCAGAACTCAGTGAATCTTGGTAAGAATGCTGTGTCAAATACAGATGGAATACACAATTCAAAGAAGTTAGTGAGCAATAGTGGATGTTGTTCAGAGCCAATTGGAATGGTTGCGCTTAAAGTTACTTCGCATTCCTTATCACAATCATCTGTGAATATGACATCGATTTCTACTACAACACTTCCAACGATTTCGATATTCTGTGTACCAAAAATAGGAGTGCCTTTCCCTTCTTCGTCACAATCTTCTGTATTTACAAAGACGATTGTTTCAGAAGCAGTACCATCAGGACCGATGACACGTACAGGATTTCCACAGCCATCTTCTACAATGTCTCCACCAGAAATGGTTGTTGTAGGGATTGCTCTTAAATTTCTTGCATCATTAATATTTGCAGGGTTAAAGAATTTTCTACAACGTATGTCTAGTATTCTGATGATTCGAGCACCTGCTCCTAGTGATGGAGAGAATACTTGATTCGCTGCAGTTCTTAAACCTTGAAGATTAAATAGGGCTGCATCATACACTTTTTGAACATATATTGGTTCATTGACGACTCTTCGAAGCGTGCCGTCCCAATCACAACCTGTATTACCCTTACAGCATCTATCGGTAATAGAAAGACCTAATACATCATTGTTATGGTTGCCTGCCATAAGCTTACCTCCTTATCATCAAAAATATTTAGAAATATTTATTTCTAATGCCAGTATATTCTACAGGTAGTTTTATGTTACTCATGTTATGGAATTTGTCATATTTTATATGAATCCTGAATATGGTGATATGAAGGGGTTTGCTCTAGAAATGTATGCTATATCCTATTCATTTTCATTAATGATGGTTCATGAAGGCTGCTAAGGAATATATTATTTTATGGGGTGGTGAGGTTATGGGTTTTGTAAATCAGTCCAGTGTTTTAGCAAGTGACAGCTTTGGGAATATATACAGTTTCCTATGGAGCGAAGAGAAAATTGTGTTGGTATACTTTGACAAGATTCTAGGGAGCACAGAAAAAACTGTGCTGATCGAGAATTGTTCTTTAGAATTTGATGCGGTGATTGATAAAGATGATACTCTCTATGTAGCTTGTCAGAAAAATGATGGAAGTATTGTATTGCTTGATTATATGAATAGCACCTGGCATACGAGTACATTGGTTGAGGCAAATTCTACTAAAATATATAATTTAAGCATTGCAGCTTATGAAAAGGCTGTTCATATTTTGTATTGCGTTTCCAGTGCAGAAAGTGATAGGCGATATAGAATCTATCACCATCTATATGAAAAACAGTCATGGAGTACCTATGAGGTGGAGGATATAGGAAGAAAAGAGGTACTAAATCCCTTTCAAATTTATACTGAGAAGGATCGCTTAATATTATGCTATTATAATCAGATAAAAAAAGAAGAACAAATCTTTCTAAAGACCTTTGATACGTTCAATAAAAAGTGGGGTACTGGCGTTCAATTAACCTTTGGATCGAACTATAAGATGTATCTAGATACACTTATGACGAGCAAAGAGAATTTTCATTTGACCTATAGTGAATATGTAGAGGGAAATCTTGTTGTTAGATATGAAGGATATAAAATTAAAGGTAGCCAAGTAACAAAAATGACCGAGGAATATGTTTCAAATCCTGCAAATTGCTCCTATCCGACCTTTGTATATAATGATAAAAAGCTTTGGGTCGTATGGACAGAATATGATCAAGTTGTCAGCAGCTTTACAATGGATATGGGCAATACCTGGAGTGTGCCCTATTTATGGAAAGCATCAAAGGAACAGCCTTTTGTGCGTTACAAATTTTTGAGCAATGACGAAAATTTGAAGAGAAATTATTTATTGAACTATTCCTTTGGTAGAGAATTTCCTGCATTTTCTTTTATTGGATTTGGATCTTTAGATCAAGCGACGGAGATCCCACTGAAATCAAAAAAAAAAGAAAAGGATGGGAGCCCATCCAGTATAATGAGTGAAAACTTAAGGGGGTTGAAGGATATATTGGATTCTATAGAGAAAAAAGAAGTGAGAGAAAGTAGAGAGGTAAAGGAAATTGGAAGGCAAGAAGCAGGAAGCCATGCTGTCCAGAACACTGAAATAGATCAGCTTAAGGCTCGAATGAAAGAGGTAGAAGAAAGAATTGAGAGTATTGAAGAATACTTAAATAGAAAACGAAGGGGATTACTATTTGCTCCAAGAAAGTAAAGAAATTTGCAGCCGGACATCCTGCTGCAAATTTTTTCTATATAAATAGAAGAAAATTTTCATCTATTTATTTTGAACTTTACACGATTTTGTTATAAAATAGAAAGGTATGTATATTGAAGAGCAAAGGAGAAAAAACGATGAGTGTTTTGACAGTTCAAAATATAAGCCATGGTTTTGGTGATCGTGCCATATTCCAAGATGTATCCTTCCGGCTCTTAAAGGGCGAACACGTAGGATTGATAGGTGCAAATGGAGAAGGTAAATCAACATTCTTAAATATTGTTACTGGTAAGTTAACCCCTGATGAGGGAAAAGTCATCTGGTCAAATCGTGTGAAGGTAGGCTATTTAGATCAACATACCATTTTGACACCAGGAAAGACAATACGAGAAGTTTTAAGGGATGCTTTTAAGTATTTGTTTGAACTAGAGGAAGAAATGCTCCAGATTGGAGATCGAATGGCAGAAGCGGATGAAGCGGAACTGGAAAAGCTTCTGGAAGATATGGGAGATATCCAAAATACATTGGAATCCAGTGGATTTTATATGATCGACGCCAAGGTAGAAGAGGTCGGAAATGGACTAGGACTTGGTGCCATTGGCTTTGACAGAGAGGTGCAGGATCTTAGTGGTGGACAGCGTACTAAAGTACTTCTTGCAAAGCTGCTGCTTGAAAAGCCTACGATCTTGCTTCTGGACGAGCCGACGAACTATCTGGATGTAGAGCATATCGATTGGTTGACAAGATTTTTACAGGATTATGAAAATAGTTTTGTCCTTATATCCCATGACATTGAATTCCTAAATAAAGTTGTAAATATTATTTATCATGTAGAGAATAAAGAGCTTACGAGATATGTAGGAAATTACAATGACTTTATGAGATTATATGAAATTAAAAAAGAGCAACAAATCAATGCCTTTAACCGACAGCAACAAGAAATTGCAAAGCTAGAAGATTTTATTGCGCGAAATAAGGCGAGAGTTGCTACGCGGGGAATGGCAAACAGCCGTCAGAAGAGACTGGATAAAATTGAACTGATTGAAAAACCCAGGGAAAAGGCAAAGCCGACCTTCTTCTTTAAAGAGGCCAGAACTCCTGGAAGATTCATTTTTACTACCAAAGATTTGGTGATTGGCTATGATGGTCCGTTGACAAAGCCCCTAAATATTAGCTTAGAGCGTGGACAGAAGATCGCCATCGTGGGATGCAATGGTTTAGGAAAATCCACCCTTTTAAAAACGCTGCTGGGATTCATCCCATCCTATGATGGTAAGGTTGAACATGGGGATTACGTGATTCCAGGTTATTTTGAGCAGGAATCAAATTATGATAATGACCGTTCGGCGCTGGAAGAACTGTGGAGCGAATTTCCTACCTTTACTCAGTTTGAGGTAAGACAAGCCCTTGCTTTGGCTGGCCTGGGGAATGATCGTATAACGAGCAAAATGAAGGTTTTAAGCGGTGGAGAGCAGGCGAAGGTAAGATTGAGCAAGCTGATGCAAAGAGAATGTAATGTCTTGATTTTGGATGAGCCAACAAACCATCTGGATGTAGAGGCAAAAGAAGAATTGAAGAAGGCTTTAAAGGATTTTAAGGGAACAGTTCTATTTGTATGCCATGAACCAGAATTCTATCAAGATTGGATTACTGACGTTTGGAATGTAGAAAACTGGAGCAACAAAATCATCTAATTAGTATAAAGCCTCGAACATTATGCTCGAGGCTTTGTCTTGGTGATTTAGACGTCGGAAGCATTAGACCTTATGATGAATTTTGGTTTAAGCGTTAAAAACAATTCATGATAGCTAAGCTCCTTAAAATTGAAACTTTTACATAGCTTTGCATTAGCCATTGAATCTATATAAAAGATAAGAACATCAAAATCTAGATTTTCTACGAATCTAAGAATAACATGCAGCAATTCCTTATCGATGTTTTTTTCACGAAAAATGTGTGGTATATTGAATTCCTTTATGGTAATATGGGAATAATGCTTCGTATAATGATCGTGAAAACTCAAGGTAATAGTGATATCCATTTGGGAGTGATATGTAAAAGTCCATGTGTTCTCTTGAGGATCCGTAAATATCCTGCATGAGAAGGTTGTTTTAACTATTCTTTCAAGCTGCTTTGATAAAGACATGATTTTAAAAGCATTCATTTTTTGATGAACGGGAATTGTTTTGCGTGTTTTTTTGTCCGGTGGTTTTAAATGCATAAATTGCCCCCCAATCTTTGTATTTCAGTATATGAACAATCATCATATAATATAACTGCTTGTACAAAATCGGATAAAAAATTGCTATGAGGAGAATGCTAATATTAATACATGCGAAATAATGGGTCATTCATAAATAACAGATATAGAAATTAGGAGAGATGAGAAAAGATGGAAATGATAACATTTAACGAATTAGGTTTAAGAAATGAAATACTTAGGGCTATAGATGATTTAGGATTTGAAGAGCCTACACCGATCCAAAAAGCCGCAATACCGGATATGCTAGAAGGTAGAGATATTGTTGGCCAAGCCCAGACCGGAACTGGTAAAACAGCTGCTTTTGGTATGCCTATACTGCAAGCGTTGGATCTTAACACGAGAAATCCTCAAGCCCTGATCATGACACCGACGAGGGAGCTTGCCATGCAGGTGGCAGATGAAATCCGTAAGTTTGCAAAACATATGCATGGTGTAAAAACCCTAGCCATATATGGTGGACAACCCATCGAACGGCAAATAAAGGCGCTAAAGTCAGGTGTTCAAATTGTGGTAGGAACACCTGGCAGACTTTTGGATCATATACGTAGAAAAACAATCAAGCTTCAGGATATTCAAATTGTTGTATTAGATGAAGCCGATCAAATGCTGGATATGGGCTTTTTAGAAGATATTGAAAGTATCTTGAATGAGACGCCTGAGGGCAGACAAACAGTGCTGTTTTCGGCCACAATGCCAAGAGAAATTGAGGATTTAGCAAAAAATTATCAAAAAAAGCCTAAAAAAATTAAGGTTGTTCATCAGGAACTTACAGTTCCTCTGATTGAACAGTATTATTTTGAAGTAAAAGAAAAGGATAAGCTTGAGGTTTTATCCCGAATTTTGGATATGGAAAAGTCAGGTTTGTCCGTGATTTTCTGTAGAACGAAAAAAGGTGTAGATGAATTGGTTGAAAGCCTACAGAGTAGAGGATATTTTGTAGAAGGAATCCATGGAGACTTGAAACAGAGCCAAAGAGATCGGGTGATGAAAAAGTTTAGGGAAGGAACCATTGAAGTCTTGATTGCAACGGATGTTGCAGCAAGAGGAATAGATGTGGACAATGTAAATTTGGTAATCAATTATGATATTCCAGAAGATATCGAATATTATGTTCACAGGATCGGAAGAACGGGTCGTGCTGGAAAAACAGGCGTATCCTATACCTTCGTAACTGGAAGACAAATTAGTCTATTAAAGACTATTGAGAGATTTACGAAGACCAAAATAAGAAGAAAGCCAATTCCTTCCCTCAATGATATTGCGGAAAGACAACGAGAGACTTTCTCTAACAGAATTATCAAAACCATACAAGAGGGCCATCTAACTGCATACACTGGTATGGTGGAGAAGTTGACAGAAGAATATAGCTCCATTGATGTAGCAGCAGCATTGGCGAAGCTATTGATGGAAAGGGATAAAATCAGTCTTACAGGGAATAATGAAGATCCACTAGAGGATACTGGTGCTTCTGAGGCTGGAATGGCTAGATTGTTTATGAATGTGGGTAAGAGAGATCGTGTAAGGGCTGGAGATATTTTGGGAGCTATTGCCAATGAAGCTGGTTTACCAGGAAATCGTGTAGGTACGATTGATATATTTGATAAGTATACTTTTGTAGAAGTACCTGTGGAAGAAGCAGAGAGAGTTATTAAGCGTATGAATAAAATGCGCATTCGAGGAAAAAAAATAAATGCAGAGCCGGCTAACGGTAGATAGATAGGGTGAATTACCCTATCTTTTTTCATTTTCTACAGCATATATTAGGCTAGAGTTATGGTAATAAATAAAATTCCCATATAAAAAAATTATTCCTTCATATTTGTCCACCTTCTATAATATTAATTTACAAATTGAAACTTTCGTCAAAATGAAAATGAAACCATCAAAGGGTTTTAAAGATGATCATGTAATTTGGCAAAAAGTTTCATTATAATGGGGAGGGGATATGATGAAAAAAAGAATTTGTTCTATGATGCTAGTTCTACTATTGATATTGTCCTTGGGCATGGCTGGCTGTACACCTAAACCTGCACAAGAAAATACCAGTGAACCTTCTGCCCCCGAAGTTGTAAAGGTAGGCTGGATCGGCTCATTGACAGGAGATCAAGCCGTATGGGGGCAATGTGAATTGAATACTGTGAAGATGATGTTTGAAGAAATCAATGCCAAAGGTGGTCTGCTAGGCAAACAAGTGGAAGTCATTGGATATGACACCCGTGGAGATGCAGCAGAAGCTGTAAATGCTGTGAAGAGACTGACCTCCCAGGATAAAGTTATTGCCATCATAGGACCAAATGCCAGTGGCCAGGCCATAGCCATTTCTTCAGTATTGGAGGAAATGAAGGTGCCAGATATTGCTACAGTTGCAACCAATCCAAAGGTCACTGTAGTGGACGGCAAAGTGAAGCCCTTTAACTTTAGGGTATGTTTTATAGATCCATATCAAGGAGCTGTAGCTGCAGGTTATGCGGTGGATGTTCTTAACCTGAAGAAGGCTGCGATTTTATATGATGTAGCCGATGACTATTCTCAAGGTTTAACAGAATTTTTCGAAAAGACCTTTGTTGAGAAGGGCGGGGAAATCGTTGCCAAAGAGGCGTTTAAATCTGGAGATGTAGATTTTAGACCTCAATTAAGCAAGATCAAGGAGGTAAATCCAGAAATTATATTCATGCCATACTTCTTTAAAGAAGTAGCTCTCAGTGCAAATCAAGCTAGAGAATTAGGAATGAATGCAGTTCTTATGGGCGGAGATGGATGGCCTTCTGATGTCCTAGTTGAAATGGCAAAGGACGCCATTGAAGGCAGCTATATTGTCAACCATCTAGATTTTAATGACCCAGAAGTACAGGATTTCAAAGACGCATATAGAGCTAAATACAATATTGCAGTGGAATTAAATGGTTATATGGCTTATGATGCTGTTAAATTATTAGAAGCGGCAGTGAATGAGGCAAATAGCGTTGATTCTATAGCGATTAAGGATGCCTTGGAAACCACAAGTGTAAAAGGAATTACTGGGCAAATCAGCATCAGCAAGGATACTCACAATCCTGAAGGTAAGGACGCGGCCATTATTAAAATGGTAAACGGAGAATATGTATTCCAACAAAAATTTTCGGCAAAGTAAGAGGGAGGGTTTAACCCCTCTCTCTTGATATCTAGGAAACGAAGGTCTTATTATAACCATGGAATAAGGGGTGAGGTCAATGTCTGCTTTTATGCAGCAAATTATTAACGGCTTATCTATTGGCAGCGTCTACGCTTTGATGGCTGTTGGGTATTCCCTAGTGTATAGCATTATGAATTTTAGTAACTTTGCCCATGGGGGCGTCATCATGATGGGAGCTTATATGGGTTTTTTTCTAATTACAGCATTTAAACTACCATTCCTGATAGCCTTTGGATTTGCCGGCTTAGGCACAGGTGTATTGGCGCTGATAATTGAGAGGGTGGCATACAGTCCATTGAGAAAAAGAAATGCTCCATTTCTATATTTCATTATTTCAGCCATGGGGGCATCGATTTTTCTTGAAAATATTGTGATTGCAACAATTGGACCTACGTTTAAGACATATCCAAAAATCTTTTCGCCTCAGCCAATCACTTTGGGAAATCTATCCTTAGGTAGATTGGATTTAATCATGTGTATTATTTCGACGATCAGCTTAGCAGCCCTTATATATATTATTGAGAGAACAAAGGTGGGCACGGCTATTCGAGCAACGGCTTATAGCGTGAGGGCAAGTGCCCTTATGGGTGTTAATACGGATCAAATCATTATGATCGTATTTGGTCTCGGTGGCCTTCTAGGAGGAATTGCAGGGGTGTTGTTTGGCATGAAATATACAGTATATCCCCAAATAGGATTTATCACAATGAAGTCATTCATTGCTGCAGTGTTTGGAGGCTTGGGAAGCTTGCCAGGAGCAGTAATAGGATCTATTTTATTAGGAATTATAGAAACGCTTACATCAGGCTATATCTCATCACAGTATAGAGACTTGATTGCCTTTGCATTATTAATATTCATTTTGGTTGTTCGTCCGATAGGTTTAATGGGAAAAACTACAGAGGATAAGGCATAAGGGGGGAGCATAATGAATTGGTTTTATATTAAGGGAATTTTGATTCTATCAGGTATAAATCTTCTGGCTGTGTTAGGCCTTTCACTATTAACAGGATTTACAGGGCTATTTTCCTTCGGTCATGCTGGTTTCATGGCTATAGGTGCCTATATAACTGCAGTCATGACAATTCACTTTCATATGCCATTCTTGATGGCCCTCGGGATTGGGGGAATAGCTGCAGCTCTTGCTAGCTTCTTCATAGGGAAATTGACATTAAATCTTAAAGGAGATTACTTCTGTATTGCTACGCTGGGATTAGGGGAAGCCATTCGATTAATTCTTGACAATGTACAATATTTTGGAGGTGCCAGAGGGTGGCCTGGTATTCCTTTACATACAAACTTACTGAATGTGCTGATCATTGACATGCTAGGTATTATCTTTTTAGTATTTCTTATCCGCTCACGGCATGGAAGAAATATGATTGCCATTCGGGAAGAGGAATTAGCTTCCCAAATTATTGGAATTGATGTTTTTCGATATAAAATGAAGTCATTGATGATCAGTGCTCTCTATGCGGGCGTAGCTGGGGGCCTATACGGACATTATTTAGGTTTTTTACAGCCAAAGATGTTTCAAATTGTTAAGTCAACGGAATTGACAATCATTGTTATCTTTGGAGGGCTGGGAAGTATTTCAGGAAGTGCTTTAGGCGCAATCATACTAACCGCTTTGCCAGAAGCTTTGAGAAGCTTTGATAAATGGAGGCTAGTAGTCTATGGTGCTGCTGTGATTTTTATCATGATATCTAGACCGCAAGGACTTATGGGGGGATATGAACTCACACCTTCCAATATAAAACACCTTCTCTTCCGATTCGTGAAAAAAAGTAAAATCCATCAAGATATGGGAGGGAGATAGAAAATGAATATACTAGAATTTAAAAATGTGACGAAAAACTTTGGGGGACTGACAGCTGTAGGCAATGTAAGCTTCGAAGTGGAAAAGGATAGCATCTTTGGTCTTATAGGTCCCAATGGAGCTGGGAAAACTACTATTTTCAATCTTATCACAGGAATTTATAAAATATCTCAAGGTGAAATTTATTTTCAGAATCATTCCATTCATGGCCTTCAGCCCTATAAAATTGCACAAGGTGGGATTACAAGAACCTTTCAGAATATCAGACTCTTTAAGAAGCTAACCACCTACGAAAATATTTTGACAGCATGCCATGACAATGCCAACTATGGCATTTTGGACACTATGTTAAGGAATGCTAAATATAAGGAGCAAGAGGCAAAACTCCATATAAAGGCACAGGAACTGATGGAAATTTTAGGGCTAAGCAGTCAAAAAGATATCATAGCATCAAACCTACCCTATGGTATGCAGCGCAGACTTGAGATTGCGCGGGCTCTTGCTCTGAATCCTAGTCTACTCCTTTTGGATGAGCCTGCTGCTGGAATGAATCCAGATGAAACAATAAAACTTATGGAATTGATTAAAGAAATCAGAACTCGATTTGGCTTATCAATTGTTGTTATTGAGCATCATATGGATCTCATTATGGGAATTTGTGATAGAATCATGGTTCTAAATTTTGGTCGCAAATTAGCAGATGGCATTGCTCAAGAAATTCAAGAAAATCCGAAGGTTAGAGAAGCATATCTAGGAGAGGAGGAAGAGCATTGCTAAAAGTAGAAAACTTACATGTATATTATGGAGGAATTCATGCTTTAAGAGGTGTAGATGTTGATATAGAGCAAGGACAAATCGTATCTATCATCGGAGCCAATGGTGCAGGCAAATCGACCTTACTAAATGCCATCACTGGGATGATTCAGTTTAAAGAAGGACAAATATTATTTAAAGGGCAGAGCTTATCCCAGATACCTCATAAAATTGTGGCCGCAGGAATATCCCAAGTACCAGAGGGGAGACTTATTTTTGCAAATCTAACAGTGAAAGATAATTTGATGATGGGCGCCTATCTAAGAAAAGATAAAAGCGGGGTGCAAAAAGATTTGAAAAAAGTATATGAACTCTTTCCTAGAATGGCAGAACGAATAGACCAAATTGCAGGAACTCTTAGTGGTGGTGAACAGCAGATGCTGGCAATAGGAAGGGGATTGATGAGTAGTCCAGAGTTAATACTGCTAGATGAACCTTCTCTAGGACTTGCACCTTTATTGGTAAAGACGATATTTGAAATTATTAAGGATATTAAGAATATGAACAAGACAATACTATTGGTTGAGCAAAACGCATACAAAGCACTTTCTATCGCTGATAAGGCTTATGTGCTAGAGCAGGGGAGAATTGTAAAAGCTGGCACAGGAAATGAATTAATTAAAGACCCTTCTATACGAGAGGCGTATCTTGGAAAAAACCAAAAATATAGTGAATCCAATTCTTAGCTCGGTGAGAGTGAGTAATATTTTTAAGAAAGAGTTAGCGTACTCGACTATCCTAAATAATTCATTGAAAACCAACATATCCTAAGTTAAAATAGTGTTAGAGGGGAGGCAAACAAATGAGCAGAAGTCGTAGCAATAAGCAGACTTGGATGAGGGCATTATGGACGTTAATAAGAAAAATTGGTCTTTTACCTAAGTATCTCAAGGATCCTCAAACACTACTCTGGAAAAAGGCTATGGTTGTTTTGGGTATTGTTTATGTTGTAAGTCCCTTTGATATTCTCCCAGATCCAGTGTTAGGCCTAGGGTTTGTTGATGATGCTGTACTGATCACATATATTATATCTCGTATTTCTGATGAATTAGAAAAATATCTTCCTTCAGAAATCTCCAAGGAATTTGATAAAGGGAAGATTATTGATGATGTGGATTATAGAATTGATGATGAATAGCACATCCCTCAGGGGATGTTGTTCTTTTTATGTAGATAATGGTGTGTAACTCAAGGAGATTTGGGTATTATATTTATGAAAGAAGTCAAAGGAGGTAATACTTTCATGAAAATATATACTAAAACAGGAGATAAAGGCCAAACCAGCTTATATGATAGTACAAGGATAGATAAGGACAGCCTTAGAGTGGAGAGCTATGGTACCATAGATGAATTGAATTCTAATCTAGGGTTTGCAAGGAATTTTGTTGAGGATAAGGATGTTGTTGAGATACTGTATAACATACAGAGAGAGCTTTTCGATGTGGCTGGAGAATTAGCTACCAGAGATCGCGAGAAATTTCCAGAGAAGATCCATGAGGGGCATGTTCAAAGTTTAGAGAGAATCATTGACACGTATCTCGAGAAAATAGATAAAATAGATAAGTTCATTATACCCGGTAGCAACAAAGCCAGTGCAGCTTTACATGTAGCTCGAACTGTATGTAGGAGAGCAGAGAGAAGGATTTTAACATTGAGTAGACATGAAGAGGTAAGTGATGTTTTAATCAAATATGTAAATCGATTATCCGATGTAATATATGCTTTGGCAAGATATCTAGAGTCTGAATTAAAATATGTAGAATTTCAAAAACCATCTCAATAGGTGGTTTTTGTTTTAGTTAGAAACACGAACAATAAATTTAAAAAACATAAAAATGTACATTTATTATAAAAATATGCTATAATGACCATAGTAATATTAGTGAGGTGAAGCCTATGGAAAAAGATATTGAGGAAGTTTTATTTACTCCAGCCCAATTAGATGAGAAAATAACTGAACTTGGACATCAGATTACAAAGGATTACCAAGGAAAAGATTTATTGATGATTGGCGTTTTAAAAGGTGCCAATGTATTTATGAGCGATTTAATGCGCAAGATTGAAACCTCAGTCAAGATAGATTTTATGGCAGTATCTAGCTATGGATTGTCTACGCAGAGTTCAGGTGTTGTAAGAATCATAAAGGATTTAGATTACAGTATCGAAGGAAAAGATGTCTTAGTCGTTGAGGACATCATTGATACTGGACTAACGTTACATTATTTATATGATAATTTATTATCGAGAAAACCAAGTAGCCTAAAAATATGTACTTTGCTGGATAAGCCTGAAAGGCGCAGGGTGGACATCCCTGTAGATTATAAAGGATTTGATATTCCTGATGAGTTTATTGTTGGTTATGGAATTGATTATGCGGAACAATACAGAAACTTACCCTATGTGGCAATCTTAAAAAGAGAGGTATACGAGAAATAAAGCGTATAATTGGTATGATTTTCAATGAAAATAGATAAGCGGGAATAAAAAGTCATTAGAACTCCTATACTAATATTGTCTAGTAGCTAGTTAAACAAAGGAGGGATATGATGGAAGCCGCTGTAAATTTTGAGCAGATCAAGGAAAAATTTAGGAATGCCAGTGTGGATGAAAAAATAGAAATTTATACAACTACACAAGGTCTTACGGTGGAACAATTCAAAGAGTTGTTAAGAATGTTTCCTTTGCAGCATCTCGATAAGCTGGAACGGGCAATGGGTTAATCAAGCTACATATGGATTTGAGACAACGAAATAAAAGAATCTCCTAATACCAACTGGATATTTAAAAGGAGATTCTTTTTACATGGAAAAAAACGATGATATACTTTCTGAATATTTATAGAAAAAATGAGAAAACTATAAAAAAATGAGAAATTCAGGAGGTTATAGGATGCATAGTAAAGTTGTAGCTGTTCAAGGTGGACTGGATGGTATTGCAAATCGACTAAGGAATAAGGGCTATTATGTAACGGATTATAATAGTTCAGATGAACCTATTGATGCCCTTGTGTATTCAGAGAATGTAGGGTATGCACAACCTCCCACCATGACAAGTGAAAGAATGCCTTCCAACAATCAGTTTGTGATTATGCTAAATGCCGATGAACTAAGCGAGGACGAAATTGTAAATAGAATTGATGCCATTCGATAGTTATTTGGAAAACTCGAAATTTTTTTGTTAAAAATGTTTGAGGCATAAAGGAAATGGATAAGTATATATTTGTAATGATGAAATTGTTAGGAGAGGATGATAGAAATGAAATTGTTTAAGTGTGAAGTCTGTAATTATATCCACACAGGAGATGCGGCACCTGAAAAGTGCCCAAAGTGTGGGGCACCAAAAGAGAAGTTTATTGAGTTAAAAGAAGAAGATACAACGAAAGTTGTGCGCTCAGAATTTAGCAATGGATTACATATGGAGCTTTATAATGTGCTTCAAGAGGTTGAAGATATTGCAGATGCAGGCATTGAAGATGATTTAGATCCAGGATGTGTGGCAATATTTAATAAGGCAAAGGAACAAGCTATTTTCTTAAGAAAAATGATTGTTGCTGAGCTGGAAATCCATATGAAAAAAGGAAAATGGGGAGCAGAATAAGAGCACTTGGTGCTCTTTTTTCTTTTGGTAAAGTAAGGAAGCACGACCTTGGAATTGAGATCGCTTTATAGTAAGATAAAAGGGTAGATTATTTAGTTAGGTTAGGGAGGCTGATTGGATGAAAGCATTGGTTGTACTAGGGAGTCCTAGAAGTAAAATGAATACAGATATCCTTCTTGAGCAAATTATAAGGGGATTATCTACTGAAGTGATTGAAATTGAAAAAATACAGCTTGGCAAATTAACGATAAGTCCATGTATTTCATGTAATGCATGTGGTAAAACAGGATTATGCTTCATAAAGGATGACATGACAGAAATTTACGAAAAATTTAATCAGTCTGATATCATCGTGATAGGATCACCTCTCTATTTTAATTCTGTTACTGGAATTACAAAAATGATGATCGATCGTTGTCAAGCATTTTGGTCAAGCAAATATGTATTCAATCAGCCTTCAATTGATAAAAATAGAGCGCGCAAGGGTGTCTTTGTCTGTACAGGAGGCGCAAAACAATCTGAGGATGGGTTTATAGGCGCTACGGTTGTGATGGATCTGTTTTTCAAAGCCATCAATACAGAATATACTCATAATTTGCTTGTAGATAATACCGACGAGTTCTTTACAGGAGAACGAAAGGATATCCTTGATAGAGCATATGATATTGGCAAAGAATTGGTAAAATTATAGGAGGTGAAAAGAATGGCAATTGTTGAAACTACAATTGTACCTTTAGGAACGGCTACAACAAGCATTAGCCATTATGTGGCTGCTTGTCATAAAGTACTCCAAGAACAGAAGGGGATTCAGTATCAACTGACACCTATGGGTACGATTATTGAAGGTGATTTAGATTTGATACTACAAGCGATAAGGAAGATGCATGAGGTGCCTTTTCAGGAAGGTGCATTAAGAGTATCGACTACAATAAAAATCGATGATCGCAGAGATAAGGCAGCATCAATGGAAGGTAAAGTGAATGCAGTACAGGAAAAATTGATAAAATAGCAAGAGAGAAAGTTTTTACTGTTTATTTGGGCAAAATTAAATTAAGGAATTTTGTTAGTATTGCTGTTTATGCATTTGATTTTTTAGAGTGATAGAGATATAATATATGCGTATTATGTATACATTATGTTCAATTTAAATGATATAAATGTAGGAGGGATTTTCATGAACAACATGCAAGTACCTGTAGGATTATCCAACAGGCATCTTCATCTGAGCAAGACACATATCGATATTCTTTTTGGTGAAGGTTATGAATTGACCAAGATGAAGGATTTATCTCAACCAGGACAATATGCTGCCAATGAAAAAGTTGATATTGTTGGCCCGAAGGGTACACTGGCAGGTGTAAGGGTTTTAGGACCAGCTAGAGGTGAAACACAAATCGAAATATCTCTGACAGATGGCTTTGTATTAGGCGTTACACCGCCTGTAAGGGACTCTGGTAATCTTGAAGGTAGTCCAGGTGCAGTGATTAGAGGACCAAAGGGTGAAGTTACAATAGATAAAGGAATTATTGCTGCAGCTAGACATATCCATATGCATACTTCTGACGCTGCTAGAATGGGATTGGTAGATAAGCAAGTTGTCTGTGTGAGAGTTGATGGCAAAAGAGGATTGATTTTTGACAATGTGCTTGTCAGAGTTCATGAAACATATGCCCTTGAAATGCACGTGGATATTGATGAAGGAAATGCTGCAGGATTAAAGAATGGAGATATTGCTGAGATTTTATAATAAAACTGGAGGTTATTTCTATGAATATTGCCAAGTACATTGATCATACCATCTTAAAGCCTGAGACACAAAAAAAAGATGTGGTTCGTATTTGTGACGAAGCAAAGGAATATGGATTTTACTCGGTTTGTGTTAATTCATCCTATGTGCCTCTGGTAAAGGAACAATTACAGGGTAGCGATGTAAAGATAACGGCTGTGGTAGGATTTCCTCTAGGTGCTATGGACATGAAGGCCAAGGCTTATGAAACTGAAATAGCAATTGAAAACGGTGCAAATGAAATAGATATGGTAATCAACATTGGTGCACTTAAGGATAAGGAATATGATTATGTCAGAGAAGATATCATGCGTGTGGTTGATGCTCTACAAAAAGATATTCTTTTGAAGGTGATCATTGAGACTTCTTTGCTAACTGAGGAAGAAAAGATTAAAGCTTGCGAGTTGTCTATGGAAGCAGGCGCTCACTTCGTAAAAACTTCAACTGGCTTTTCAACTGGTGGAGCGACCATAGAAGATGTGAAGCTTATGAGACGTGTTGTGGGCGATCGCCTGGGTGTAAAAGCTTCTGGAGGTATTCGTAATTATGAAACGGCAATAGCGATGATTGAAGCAGGCGCCAGTCGTCTAGGGGTTAGTGCTTCTGTAGCAGTAGTAAATGGTATGGATACAGGAAATAGCGGTTATTAAAGAATGGTGAAAACCATTCTTTTTTTTCTTTTTTGTTCTCAAAGCAGCGTCCTTAATTTATACTGAGAATAGATGATTAGTTAATAAAAATTTTGATGATTCTGCAGGATGTATAGAAAATAGACAAGTTACATAAAACATCGTTAAACCGTGATGATATGGGAGTGATGTAGCTATGCCTAAAAAGACGGTAGCAATTATTTTAATTTTTATATTATGCTTCAGTCAAGTCGCTTATGGACAAGAAAAACCTCAGGATACGCTGCGAATATCTTTAGTGGGAGATATCTTGCTAGATCGTGCAGTAGCTCAATATATAGAGAATAATGATGTAGATTATCCATGGGAGAAAGCAACCTCAATTTTTGGAGCCAGTGATTTGGTATTGGGAAATCTGGAAACCTCTGTGGGCATTGGGGGGCAAATTGATATAAATAAGCAATATACATTCCAGTCAAAGCCTGAGACTTTGAAAGGGATGGTCAATGCTGGGGTGCATGGTGTAGCCATTGCCAATAATCACATTTTAGACTACGGACAAGAAGGATTTGTACAAACGCTGAACTATTTAGATGCATATGGGATTAAATATGCTGGTGGTGGTAAAAACATAGAAGTAGCTTTGAAACCAGTTGTATGGGAAATGAAAGGGATGAAAATAGGGTTTTTGGCATTTTCAAGGGTAATCTATGATGTAAGCTGGTATGCAACGGAAAAAAGACCTGGGATTTTAAGCGCTTATGATCATTACACAAAACAAGTATCTGAAACAATCAGAAAGGCAAGAGAACAGGTGGATTTTTTGATCGTTTCTGTTCATTGGGGAAAGGAATTGGCTCAATACCCAGAACAGAATGAAATAAAACTTGGAAGGATGATGATCGATAGTGGAGCCGATGTAATTATGGGACACCATCCCCATGTGTTACAAGGAATTGAATTTTATAAAAATAAACCTATCGTTTACAGTTTAGGCAATTTTGTTTTTAGTTCAACAAGTCAATTGAGTAGAACTTCCATGATTTTTAATCTCGAGATTGGACCAGAAGGGATCCTAAATTCCTATGTTATACCTGTAAAAATAAACCATTGTCAGCCTACACCTGTTGAAGGAAAAGAGGGTGAGGAGGTCATTGGGATACTAAATGCGATTTCTCAGCAGTGGGACACTCGGATTCTAAAGAATGGAGATATTGTAGGGAATATTGAATATGCAAAGAGGAAGATTTCCAATTTATCTGAGGATGTACCTCTGGTAGATAGTGGTGAGAATAAATCGGTTTTGAAAGATAGACGAGCTGAAAAGCTTGAAAAGCTTTCATCATTTTTGGGATATGATTTTTATTATGATGAAGGTGCTAATATGGCTACACTGATGAAAGAAAATGAATTGTTAACCTTTGATTATGGACAAGAAGCTATAATGATTCAAAGAGAAAAGAAGAATATACTAAGATCAATATTTATTTATAAACCGCTTCATTTGATGAGTAAGCTTTTTAAGTGGGGCTTTCGATATATAGATGATTAGAAGATAGCATATATTCTATATTATACTAAATATTATGATTATAATAAATTCGAATAGATGATACTATGACGTGAACTTTCTGGATAATAATTACACCTATACTATTATTTACTACGATTTTAGACTATATTAAAATCTATCAAACTTATTGTACGGGAAATAATAGTACTGAGGTGATAAAAATGAAAAAAATATATATTTTAATTTTAGCAATTGGTATGATATTTTCTGCTTGCTCTCCGACTGTAGAACCACAGCAAAAGCCAACTACGCCACAGCAAGGTGCGACGAAACAACAGCAAAACAAAAAAGTTCAAGATCAGGATCGCGAAACTCAGGAATCTTCAATTTTTGAAGTCGGAGAAGTTAGAAACTGTAGGATTACTACAGAATCAGCACCTGTTAAAGCAGGTGCAGGTAATAACTTCAACACAGTAGCAACACTAAACAGAGACGATGTAGTAAAGGTACTAGATCAGGTCGGTAGTTGGTATGTTATCCAATTGGATAACAATCAAGTAGGTGCTATAGAAGGTACCAATGCTACCCCTATAGTAAAAGAGGGAGAAAATAAGGAGCTGCCAAAGGCTCAACAACCTCAAACAATAAAACAGAATCAGACGAATCAATTACCCAAACAAGCTGCACAGCAGCCGCAACAGAATCAACGAACACAAAATAATGTACAAGCAACACCCAATGCTACCACAGCTAAACTTGGTTCTCAAGAGCAGCAGATGGTAGACTTGGTGAACCGTGAAAGAACGAAAAATGGATTATCTGCTTTAACTGTGGATTCAGAGGTTGCTCGAGTAGCAGGAATTAAAGCCCAGGATATGGTAGATAAAGACTATTTCAGTCATTATTCTCCAACCTATGGCAGCCCTTTTGATATGATGAAAAATTTTGGCATAGAATATCTAACAGCCGGAGAAAACTTGGCAGGTAATTCTTCTGTGGAGAAAGCCCATGAAGCTTTGATGAATTCTAGCGGACATAGACAGAATATTCTTAGTCCCGATTTTACTCATATTGGAATCGGTGTACGACCAAGTGAAAAATATGGATATATATATACACAAATGTTTATCGGTAAACGAAAATAGAGAGTAAAAACCAGAAGGACACTTCTGGTTTTTTAATCTCTATTTTCCATTAGGAGAGCACTTATTGTTTAATATTTGAAATGATAATTCATGATGGCAGGAGCAGCTGGAAAAATGTAGAATATATTAAAGACAGCATAAAGAAGATATAGATCTATCGAGAAGCGTTACGGGAAATAAAGAATTTAGGGGGTTCCAACATGGAGAAGATTTTCAGACAGATTCCTTTATATCGATTTCTAATGGTTTGTAATGAAGAGAATAGTGATAAGCGCATATTGGATTGTGGTGCTGGGGGAGATTGTCCACCACTCAGTTTATTTTCAAAATATGGTTATCAAACAACTGGAATAGAGTTTGATGAAGAACAGCTTAAACGAGCTCAAAAATTTGGAGATTCACATGGTCAATGTCTGGGGATACAATTAGGGGACATGAGAACATTGCCTTTTCCTGATGAACACTTCGGAAATGTATATTCGTATAACTCTATATTCCATATGAAAAAAGTAGATATTGAGAAGTCTATACTAGAAATGAAACGAGTCTTAAAGTCCAATGGATTAATGTTTGTAAATTTCTTATCTACAGATGATTTCAGATGTGGAGAAGGCCCTTGTGTTGGAGATAATGAGTATGAACAAATGGATGATGTTCCAGTGATACACTCTTATTTTACTCATTCGGAAGCTGACAGGTATTTTGAAGATATGAAAATTTTATATAAAGAAGTACGTATTTTAGAGAGAGTCTATGAAGGTGAACTTATAAGACAGGGATTTATTGATTATATTGTTAGAAAATAATCATAAGAGATTTCACTTTATTTAATAGGAGATTCAAGGAATAGCGTTTCACATAAAATATTAAATGATGGTTGTGAATGGCTCTTCATATTTTATAGCATCATAAAAGAAAGCAATGATTTTTCCAAAATCATTGCTTTCTTTTATGATGCTTCATATGAATCTACAATACAAATAGATGATTTTACACATTAAATCTAAAGAGAATTACATCTCCATCTTTTACTTCATACTCCTTGCCTTCTAGGCGTAGAAGACCTTTATCTTTAGCAGCATTGATACTGCCAGCAGCAACCAGTTCGTCATAAGCGATTACCTCTGCTCGGATAAAGCCTCTCTCAATATCAGAGTGGATTTTTCCTGCTGCCTGAGGTGCTTTTGTACCCTTTCGAATGGTCCATGCCCTTACTTCCTGGGGACCAGCTGTTAAAAAGCTGATGAGGCCTAGTAGCTTATATCCTGCCTTGATGAGCCGATCAAGACCTGACTCTTCTAAACCGATTTCCTGTAAAAATTCAAGTTTTTCTGAATCATCTAGTTCGGAAATTTCAGATTCAATCTTTGCACATACCACTACGACTTCAGCATTCTCACATTTTGCGTGTTCTCTTACCTGCTGCACTAAGCTGTTGTCTCCGTTGTTTTCAAGTAAATCTTCTTCAGAGACATTGGCAACGTAAATAATAGGCTTGTAAGAGAGTAAGCCAAAGCTCTTTACGAATTCTTGCTCCTCTGTGGAAAGATCTAGCGCTCTTACGGATTTTCCACCTTCAAGAGTGTCCTTGATTAAATTGAGTAAATCTAATTCTGCTTGAGCAGATTTATCAGATTTGACCATCTTTTGTGTTTTCTGGATTCTACGCTCAATCACTTCTAAATCCGAAAATATTAATTCGAGATTGATCGTTTCGATATCTCTAAGTGGGCCGACAGTACCTTCCACATGAACGATGTTTTGATCTTCAAAGCATCTGACTACATGAACAATGGCCGCTACTTCACGAATGTGGGATAAAAATTTATTACCTAAACCTTCTCCTTTACTGGCACCCTTAACCAATCCTGCGATGTCATAAAATTCTATAGCAGTAGGAACAAGCTTTTTTGAATCATACATTTGTTGAAGTACATCCAACCGTTTATCTGGAACTGATACAACACCTACATTGGGTTCAATTGTACAGAATGGATAGTTAGCCGATTCTGCCCCTGCTTTGGTGATTGCGTTAAAAAGAGTACTTTTACCAACGTTTGGTAAACCTACAATACCTAATTTCATTAAATAATCTTCCTTTCAAAGCTTTCTTTGGTCAAAATACATACAGAAAAATTATAACTGATATAAGGATTTAGTTCAACAAATTAACAAATTATCTTTGTTTACATTTAGAATATCTAAAACTGTATCTACTTATACTATTTATAAATGGATAAAGGACAGGTGATAAATTTGGATAGAAAAGAGCAAATTAAAGAAATCTTATATTATGTAGATAATCATAGAGATTCTCATTTAAGCAGAAATGTGTGTGCAAGAATTTTAGGAGAAACAGAAAGACCCACCATTAATGATGAAATGATTAGAGAATTAAAAATAAAATTGCCCAATGCAAAACAAGAAGAAATTCAAGCAATATTTAATGCAGTTCACTGATAACAATTAGGAGGTGGCGGACTTGAAAAAAACAATTGCATTGATGTTAGCACTGCTTATGATAGGAGTGCTTGTGATGGGATGTCAGCCTGCTCGAAGGCCTGTACCATATACCAATGAGGAAGGTATGGCACGAAGAAGAGTAGATGTAAATGATTTAAACATCAGAGCAGAACGTATTACGAGTGAAATTGATAAGTTTTCAGAAATAAATAAATCTTATGTGGTTGTGACGGATGGAACAGCCTTGGTTGGCGTAACGACGAATGAGAAAAATAAAAGAACTGTTAGTAGAGGCTTAAGAGAAGATATTGAAAGAAAAATACAAAGTACAGACAATCAGATTGATAGGGTATATGTTACAGCCGATGCTGGATTGGTTGAGCGAATTCGTCGTGTCTCTCAAAACATATCAAAGGGATATTCTTTGACGGGAATGGCTGATGAGATACAAGATTTGCTAAATGACATGAAAGAATCTATGTAAGAAAAGAATGGGGTTATATTATGGCTCCATTCTTTTCTTCATATTTACAAGAATCTGACAATAGAATAAAGCAGGAGGGATCTGTGATGAAGAAATTAACAGTCCTAAAACAAGCACTATTGTCATTGGTTTTTGGTATTTCTATACAAGCGTATTTAGTTTTTCCAGGAGCGTATGAGAAAATAGCAATAGCTTTTATAAGTGTGTTAACCTATAGATTTGTTGTACAACAAAACAAAATAGATTGGCGCTATTATCGAAGAATGCTAGTAGTCATACTTTTAGGTATGTTTCTGGCTTATTCTATTATTGACTTTATGTCCATGGAAGAGAAACTAGATGAACAATTAAAGGGCTTGAGAAATAAAGAAAACGTAGCTGTACTACTGGTTTTTGATGGCGAATCTACGACCTATGATGTATCCCTAGCCCTGCGCAATTACAGAAAAGAAATAAAGGGACTCAGAGAAATAACAATTCCTTTGAAACTATATCAGTATAAAAAAGCTTATGAGCACCTTCGGATAAGCCGATATCAAGAAAAAGCGATTTCGATTCAAGAAAAGCTAGGAGGGCTTTTATCACCTCATTACGATGTATATATATCCTATGCTGAGGCCAATCCATACTACTATGAAGTAATGGATCAGATCATTTTAAAAGAAAACTATGATAAAGTGATTGTTCAGCCAATTAGTATTGGTGAATCACTAGAAGCAATTGCTGAAGGAAATAATAGAATTATGCCTTATTTAATTCGCAGCAAAACGATGGTACGACATGGGGAATCACTATGGAACAGCGAGAAGATAGCAAAAGCAGTAGTAAAAAGAGCTCTAGGGAATAATCCAGAAAAGGCTGAGGGTGATATCGGTATTATTTTAATGGCTGGTAGTAATATCCAAAAAATTAATACAAAGATAGGAACAATTAACATGAGACGAGAGATGCTATTTATGGAAAGAGTAAAGACTTACTTCACGCAACAGG
The DNA here is from genome assembly GCF_014205875.1 of Anaerosolibacter carboniphilus. Lineage (GTDB taxonomy): Bacteria > Bacillota > Clostridia > Peptostreptococcales > Thermotaleaceae > Anaerosolibacter > Anaerosolibacter carboniphilus. Next base: position 68,626 of record NZ_JACHEN010000019.1, on the reverse strand, counting down.
GGATAGAAAGCAGGAAAATTATTGCACTCGATATGGTCAATGATAAAGAAGGCTTAGAGAAGGCTGTCCAACAGTTGAGATTGTATGGAGTGGGAAAAATATATCTGATATCTATCCATGATTTCTTGGATAAAATTGAAAATCAAAGTTATATTTACAAGTTTATGGAAAAGTTAGAAGAGCAGCAAGATCTCAATATGGAATATATTGATGGCTGGGGTACTGAAGATTTAGTGATTGAAGAACTTGAGAATAGAATAAGGTTATTAAATGTGCAGGAATAGAAAGGATTTAGTTGAATATGAAATGAATATTATGGTAAATTATATCCATAATAAATAATAGCTATGGATTAAATAACTAGAACGATAAAGAAAGTAGTGGAGGGATGGAATTGCTGAAACGATTGGCACCAGTAGAGCTAGGGCAGGGGATTCATCTACATATTATAAAAACAGATAAATTCAAAACAAATTTGGTTCGTGTGTATCTACAAAGGCCCTTAGAAAAGAAAGAGGTTACAAAAAATGCTTTGCTTTCTATGATTCTGCCTCGAGGAACCGAGCGATTTGCCACTTCAATGGCTATTTCAAAAGAATTGGAGGGCTTGTATGGGGCAGCCCTTAGTAGCGACGTTTCAAAAAAGGGCGAAAGAAATATTATTCAGTTTGCCCTTCAACTTGCTAGTGATAAATATCTAGAAGAGAAGGACGTCTTTGAAAAAGGACTGTCTGTCTTAAATGAAATCATTCATAAGCCTTATTTGCAAGAGGATCAATTCTATGTTCAATATGTTGAACAAGAAAAAGACAATTTGAAAGAGAGAATTGAGGGCAGAATCAATGATAAAATGAGCTATGCTCTTGAACGTTGTATTGAGGAGATGTGTTCTGATGAGAAATTCTCTTTATATGAATATGGAAGTGTTGAAGATTTAGAGAAGATTTCTCCTCAGTCTCTATATGAACATTATCAACAGGTTATTGGCAATTCGAAAGTAGATATTTTTGTTGTAGGTGATATGGATGAAACGGTGGTTGAGCATCTAATTTTGAAGCATCTAACCTTCGTACCTGGGAATAAGCTATCTGTCGAACGAGAAGAAATTAAATTTAAACCTGCAACTGTAAAGAAGGTGGAAGATCAAATGGATGTTTCTCAGGGGAAGTTAACCTTGGGATATAGAACAAATCTGCCTTTTGAAAGTGAGCTTTATCACCCTTTGGTGGTGTTTTCGAATATTTTAGGTGGAGGACCTAATTCGAAGTTGTTTAGAAATATCAGAGAGAAAGAGAGCTTATGCTACTACATATTCTCAAGAATTGAAAAATTCAAATCCTTGATGATGATTAGTTCAGGGATTGAATTCGATAACTACGATAAGGCCGTGGAATTGGTCGGAAAAGAGCTTGAAGAGATGAAAAATGGTAATTTTACCTCTGAGGACATTGAAAGTGCTAAAAATTCAATCATAACTTCTATGCAAGCGATGACAGATTCGCCTGGAATGCTTGCAGACTTTTATTATACGCAAGTGATTAGTAATAATCCTGATAGTCTTGATGAGATAATCAATAAAGTAAGAAGTGTAACGAAGGAAGCGATCATTACTTCAAGCAAACATATTGAATTGGATACAATTTACTTTCTCCGAGATAAGAAGGGGGGAAGATAAGATGCGTATAGATGTAATGGGTAGTGATTTACTCCAAGAAACTATATATTCTACAGAGCTATCCGATGGATTAAAGGTATTTTTTATGCCCAAAGAAGGCTATACAAAACAATATGCAGTTTTTGCTACAAACTATGGCTCTAATGATAGCCAGTTTAAGATTTCTTCAGAGGGAGAAGTAATTACTGTGCCAGATGGCATTGCTCACTTTCTGGAACATAAGCTTTTTGAGGAGCCTGAGGGAAGCGTTTTTGATAAGTTTTCAGAACTGGGTTCCAATGTGAATGCTTATACTAATTTTACATCAACATGTTATTTATTTTCCTCCACTGATAGATTTTATGAAAACTTGAAGCTTCTTCTTGATTTCGTTAGGACACCCTATTTTACAGAGGAGACTGTAGAGAAGGAGAAAGGAATCATCGCACAGGAAATCAGAATGTATGAGGATGATCCAAATTGGAAAGTGTTTTTTAATGCTTTGAAGGCTATGTACCATAAACACCCAGTAAAAATCGATATTGCAGGGACTGTGGAGAGTATTTATAGGATAAGCAAGGATGACTTATATACATGCTACAATACATTTTATACACCTCAAAATATGATTTTATTTATTGTGGGTGCTTTGGATAAAAAAGAAGTATTTGATTTCGTGGCCAAGACTCTGGGAGAGGGGCAGGTAAAGGAAGGCGAATGTATTCAAAGAATGTATCCTAAAGAGCCAGATACCATCGTGCAAAAAGAGGTTGAAGAAAAACTAGCAGTATCGATTCCACTTTTTAATATTGCGTTTAAAGATATTGACAATGGGTTACGCGGCAGAGAACTACTTGTTAAGGATATTTCTACAAGAATAGTATTAGAGATGTTATTTGGCAGGAGCTCCAAATTATTTAATCAGCTTTATGAAGAAGGGCTTATTAACGATTCTTTTGAGCATGAGTATACTGGCGAAATTGATTATGGACATTCGATGTTGGGTGGAGAATCAAAAAATCCCCACGAGGTATTGAATAAGATATTGGAACATATTGCTGAGGTGAAAGAAAAAGGTCTGTGCCATGATGACTTTGATCGCATACGTAAAAAGCAAATTGGACAACATTTAGGCTATTACAACTCTGTAGAATTTGTTGCGAATACTTTTGTACCCTATTATTTTAAAGGAATCAGTCTTTTAGACTATATCGAAGTGCTAAAAGAAATCAGCTTTGAAACGGTTAGTGAACGTTTTAGAAAGCATTTGGATCCAGAAAAATGTGTAATATCAGTGATTCGTCCAAAATAATTGATTTTGAAGTGAAAATTCACTATAATGAATTTAGAGGGTTGTCAGCGTTGCTGACAACCTAATCATTTTATGGAGGTGCGCAATATGGATCCTGTGGCATTTGAATTATTCGGTTTATCCATACGATGGTATGGTATATTAATTTCCCTTGGCATCGTACTGGCTACCCTTTTAGCTATACACAGGGCTAAAAAGGAAAATATAAATGAAGAAAGGATTCTTGATTTGGTACTGATCACCGTGCCAAGTGCCATCATCGGTGCCCGTTTGTACTATGTAATTTTCAATTGGAGCTATTATCAAGGCGATTTTTTTAGAATGATAAACATACGAGAAGGTGGCCTGGCCATTCACGGTGGTGTGATTGCCGGGATAATCGTAGGATATTTCTTTTGTAAATATCACAAGCTTGAATTCTGGAAAATAGCGGATATTGTTGCACCCAGCATTATTCTAGGTCAGGCCATTGGTCGATGGGGAAACTATGTGAATCAAGAGGCATATGGTGGACCAACGGATCTTCCTTGGGGAATTGTGGTAGATGGTACGAAAGTACACCCTACATTCTTATATGAGTCCTTGTGGAACTTTATGGTATGTGTCTTTTTATTGTGGTATGATCGAAGGAAAAAGTTTCAAGGAGAGTTATTGTTGTTATATGGGATCCTTTATTCTGTTGCAAGATTTTTTATCGAGGGATTACGGACAGATAGCTTAATGATTGGACCCTTTAGAACTGCCCAGCTGGTCAGTTTAACTACAATTGTCGTATTTGGTTATATTTTGTTTATGAAGAGAAAACGGAAACATGTCGAATAATAGCTAGACAAGCACGAAATGTAGTCGAAATTTTCTAAAAATTATCAAGAATTTCTTCGAAAGAGATAGAAAAAATGTATTAATGTAATATAATTGTAATAAAAATGTCAATTAACGTCATTGACAAGTTTATCCAATTATATTATTATATTAATACCACCACTATCTACCACAAACCTTTATTATGTAATGGGGTGTGGATATGTTAAAATATAATATCGAGGAATTGAGACAAAAACTCAATACAGTTATTGCTAATGGGGATAATTATGATGTTATTTATAGCATAAGTGTTGAATTAGATGAATTGATTGCGGCGTTTTATAAAGAGAATTATTAGGAACTTTTATTAAAAACCTTTAGGTCTATAGACCTAAAGGTTTTTTTGCGTCCTTTTTTGGTACCAAAGGCCTAGAAAAAAAGATGAAAAAGTGCGTTTCAAAAGAAGGAATTTCAAAAACGTTGCAGAAATTAATTAAAAGTGGGAGAAAGTGGTGGGAAGTGGTGGATAATCCCTAAGATGGGGTGAGGATGATATGTTTATAGGTGAATATCTTCATACCATTGATGTAAAGGGCAGGGTCATTATTCCTTCAAAATTTCGCGATGAGCTTGGTGAAAAGTTTATTGTGACGAAGGGACTGGACAACTGTTTGTTTGTGTACCCTGAAAACGAGTGGAAGAACTTTGACAACAAACTAAAACAACTGCCTCTTACCAGCAGGGATGCAAGGGCATTTGTAAGATTGTTTTTATCTGGAGCAACCGAATGTGAATTGGACAAGCAAGGTAGGATTACAATACCACCGAATCTTAGAGAACATGCAAAACTAGATAAAGATACAATACTAATCGGAGTTTCGACCAGGGTAGAAATTTGGAGTAGGGAAGAATGGGATCGCTATAATGAAGCAGCTGACCTTAGCTATGATGACATTGCGGAAAAGATGGCGCAATTAGGAATCTAAATAATTGATCTCACTACTGGAAAGACTAGCAATAATGATGCGAAAGTAGGTGGTTTTGTGAGCTTTGAACATGTTTCTGTTTTACTTCATGAAACAGTAGAAGGATTAAACATAAAGCAAAATGGTGTATATGTGGATGGAACCCTAGGAGGCGCCGGACATGCATCGGAAATTTGTGAACAACTGGATGTCAGCGGTACGTTTATTGGTATTGACCAAGATCAGGAAGCATTGAATGTTTCTTCGGAGAGGCTCCAAAAGTATAAGAATAAAAAGTATTTGATCCATAGCAATTTTTCAAAAATAAAAGAAGTACTAGATAAATTAGAGATTCCTAAGATTGATGGCATTATATTAGATATAGGGGTATCCTCCTATCAGTTAGACGAAAGCAGCAGAGGTTTTTCTTATATGCAGGATGCACCTTTAGATATGAGGATGGATATTTCTCAAAATTTTAGTGCAAGAAATATCGTCAATGAATATGATGAAGAAGAACTTACGCGTATTATCTATGAATATGGCGAAGAAAAGTGGGCGAAGAGAATTGCTGGCTTTATTATAAAGGAACGAAGTAGTAAACCCATTGAAACCACTGGAGAATTGGTAGAAGTGATTAAGAAAGCCATACCTGCTGCGGCGAGGCGAGAAGGACCTCATCCAGCTAAGCGAACCTTCCAAGCCATTCGGATTGAGGTAAATAATGAGTTAGGGATTTTACAGCAAACCATTCATGACATCACAGAACGTCTAAACGTGGGAGGTAGAATATGCATCATTACCTTCCATTCATTAGAGGATAGAATTGTGAAGAATACATTTAGAGATTTAAGCACAGCATGCAAATGTCCACCTGAATATCCAATATGTAAATGTAATGGGCATGCATCTTTAAAAGTAATTACACGAAAGCCTATTTTACCGTCTGAAAATGAACTGGAAATCAATCCTAGATCCCGAAGTGCGAAGCTAAGGATAGCCGAGAAAGTTTAGGGTTCTAAATAAAAAAAGGAGTGAATAAATTTGGTAGTAGCACAAAGAAAACACGAGTACTACGCATTGGAAGATGCTCAAAAAGAACAGATAAAGAAACAACCCTCAGCATCGCAAAAACGCCAGGCAATGAGGGCCGCCCATAAACTTCAAATTATCTTCAGCGTTGTTATGGTGGCTAGTCTTTGTGTAGCTATCCTCTTAGGTTATGTATCACTTACAGAGACAAAATATAGAGTACACGCTTTAGAAACAGAGATTAAGCAGTTGGAAGGTCAGATTGAGAATTATAGAGTACAGGCAGAGACTTTTAAAAAGAGTACGATCGTTGAGGAAAGAGCAATCGCGGAACTGGGAATGCAGTATCCTACAAAAAATCAAATGGTATTTCTAAACATAGATAATTCCACCGATACAGGTGCACAAGAAACGAAGGAAGAAATGGGAAAAAATGCAGATGAGAGAGATTATAGCATAATATCAGGAGTAAAAGATACTTTCCATAAGATTTACTCCCTATTGGATTGATGTCTAGATTCAAACGTAGAGGAGGCAACAAAATTGTCGTCACCCAATATCGTTCATAAGAAAAGATTAATTGTACTTTTATTTACAACAAGTATCGTATTGTTTCTGTTAATTTTCAGAATCGGATGGATACAAATAGTTAAAGGAGAAAACTATCGTCGATTGGCGCATGTACAGCAGACAAGGGATATACCTATTCCAGCCAAGAGAGGAATCATATATGATCGCAATGGGAAGGAACTAGCAATTAGTGCCAGCACAAACACTGTCTGGGCTAGACCTGCCGAAATTCTCGCTTCTGAAAAAGGCGAAGAGATTACAAAAGAATTGGCCAGCATTCTAGAGAAGGATGAAAATGAAATAAAGGATAAAGTTTTGAAAAAAAATGTTGGTTTGATCAAGGTTGAAAAATGGATTGACAAAGAGAAGGCCGATGCCATAAGAAAAGCAAAACTTGCGGGAATTTGGGTCGCTGAAGACAATCGGCGGTATTATCCTTTTGGAAATTTTGCAGCACATATTCTTGGGCATACCACTGATGACAACAGAGGGCTTGTAGGGATTGAACTGGAATACGACAAATACCTTAGTGGGCTTCCTGGCAGATGGATTAAAAACACGGATGCGGTAGGAAGGCAATTGCCCTATGGTACAGAAAAGTATTATGAGCCTGAAGATGGCTTGAATGTTGTTTTAACCATGGATGAGACAATACAACACTTTGTTGAAAAAGCTGTAGACGCTACTGTTGCCCAAACACAGGCCAAAAAGGTCATGGCTATTGTCATGGATCCCAAAACAGGCGACATTTTGGCAATGGCTAGTAAACCTGACTTTGATCCCAATGATCCTCGTACTCCAATTGCTGAAGGTGCAAAAAGAGAGTACGAAGTCTTAGATACAAAAGGCAAACAAAAGCTTTGGAATGAAATGTGGAGGAATCCTATCATTAGTGATACTTATGAGCCAGGATCGACGTTCAAGTTAATTACATCAGCGGCCGGTTTAGAAGAAGGCGTGATAGAACCAAACTCACCCTTTTACTGTTCTGGATCTATTACTGTGGCAGGGCAAAAAATAAGGTGTTGGCGTTATTATAATCCCCATGGAGCTCAAACCTTTACGCAGGGGGTACAGAATTCATGCAACCCTGTATTTATTGAAGTAGGTCAGCGATTAGGTGTTGAAAAATACTATAAATACATAGAAGCATTTGGATTTACAAAATTGACAGGTATTGATTTGCCTGGAGAAGGTGGTTCTATTGTTCAAAATCAAGGAAATGTCGGACCCGTTGAATTAGCCACAATCTCTTTCGGTCATGGTATCTCTGTGACTCCTATGCAGCTAATCAATGCTATATCGGCCATTGGAAATGATGGAAAACTAATGAAACCTAGAATCGTAAAAGAATTGGTGGATAATACAGGTAATGTGATTCATCGATTCGAGCCGAAAATGATACGTCAGGTACTATCAGAAAAAACTGCCAACGAATTAAGACTTATCATGGAAACTGTTGTAACAGAAGGCTCAGGAAAGAGCGCTTATATCCCAGGTTATCGAATTGGTGGGAAAACGGGTACTGCGGATAAAATTGAAAATGGTAGATATGCCAAAGGAAAGGTGTATTCATCCTTTGTGGCATTAGCGCCCATAGATGACCCGAAGCTTGCAGTGCTTGTCGTTGTTGATGAGCCTCAAGGTGTTCATTTTGGGAGCTTAACTGCTGCACCAGCAGTTCATGATATTTTACAAGACAGTCTACGTTACTTAGATGTGGAGCCGAAATACAATGAAAAGGAAGCCGAAACCTATGCAAAGCAAGAGATCGTGGTGCCTGAAGTAAGAAACCTATCACTGCAGGATGCATCAAAAGTGCTGATAAATCAAGGTCTTCAATTGGATACAGAACCAGCTACTGTTGAAGATCCTAAAGTTCTAGTAGTAGATCAGTTTCCAAAACCAGGGGCTAAGGTACCTGAAAAATCCATTATAATTTTATATCTAAAAAATGATGGTGAATAAATCAATAGTGGGAATATGTGATATGAGAAAAAATGTCTATAAGATAATTTATCTAGAAAATATGCTATAATGAAACAAAAGCATGATAAGGGCAACTTGAACAGAGTAATATCACTTTGTTTTAAGTTGCCTTTTAATGGGTTTGTTTACGATTTTACCGGATAGTCTATAATACGTAATAAAGAAAAATAAGTAAGGAGAGAGCGCATGAAACTAATAGATGTTATGAAGAATCTGGATATCATCGATTTCGTCGGAGAAAAGACAATAGAGATTAATGGAATTGCCTATGATTCAAGAAAGGCCGATCAAGGCTATGCTTTTGTATGTATAGAGGGTTTGAAAACCGACGGACATCAGTATATTCCCCAGGCAATAGAAAAGGGGGCAAAGGTTCTCGTGGTTGAGAAAGATGTGGAAGTAGCTCCTAATATCGCCGTTATAAAAGTGAAAAATGGAAGAAAAGCCCTGTCAAGAATGGGAGCAAACTTTTATGGAAATCCATCTGATCATATGCGTATCATTGGCGTTACGGGAACCAATGGGAAAACCACAACGACTCATTTAATCAAGCAAATATTAGAAACAAATCGTGTGAATAGTGGATTGATCGGTACTCTTTCGTATAAAATTCTAGATAAGGAGTATAAAGCCAGCAACACTACACCTGAATCTTTAGAGTTACATAGACTTTTTCATGAAATGCTTATAAATGAGGTGAATACTTGCACAATGGAGGTATCATCCCATTCCTTAGAACTTGGTCGTGTAGCCGATGTAGGCTTTCAAATCGGAGTGTTTACAAACTTGACACCTGATCATATGGATTTCCATGGAAGCACTGAAAATTATAAAAGAGCGAAAACAATGCTGTTTTATCAAACCACCGTAGCGAACATTATTAATATTGATGATCCTTATGGAAATGAAATAGCAGAGGAGATTAAAAGATTAAGTACGAATCTGATTCGATATGGTGTGAATAAGCAAGCGGATATTTATGCTGAAAATATACAAACATCATCTAAGGGAACTATATTTACATTGGTTACACCGAAATTTAGTGGAGAAGTTAAAATAAAGACACCGGGGATGTTTTCGGTATATAATGCTTTAGCTGCTATTGGCGTATGTTATGCGTTAGACTTTAGCTTTGATCAGATAAAAGAGGGAATAGAATCTTTTCATGGTGTTTCTGGAAGATTTGAATTAGTCCCTAACACAGGCGATCATACTATTGTCGTTGACTACGCCCACACGCCAGATGCACTTGAAAATGTTTTAAAAACAATACAGGGGTTTGCTGCAGGTAAGATTATCACTGTATTTGGATGCGGTGGAGATCGGGATAAGACGAAGAGACCTATGATGGGTGAAATTGCTGGAAACCTTTCAGATTACTGTGTAATTACTAGCGACAATCCAAGAACAGAGGAACCGCAATCCATTTTAAATGATATAGAAATAGGAATAAAAAGAACACAATGTAAATATAAAATGATACTAGATAGAAAAGAAGCCATAAGAGAAGCAGTTCGTATAAGTAAGGAGAATGATATTGTTCTTATCGCAGGAAAAGGACATGAGACATATCAGATTTTAGGAAATACAGTAATTGACTTTGATGATAAAAAAATAGCGCAGGAGATACTGAGGGAGGAAGTATAATGGCCGCTCTAACAGTGAAAGAAATTGTTCAAGCAACAAAGGGTGAGTTAATAAAAGGTGATCAAGAAGCGTTGATTCATGGTGTCACAATAGATTCAAGGAAAGTAAAAAGCGGAGAATTATTTATTCCATTGGTGGGCGAGCGTTTTGATGGACATAGCTTCATAGGTGAGGTGCTTCTGCATGGTGCTGGGGGTATTCTATGCGATAGATCAAAATATGAAGCTGAGACTATAGATGAAGAACAATGTGTTATTCTCGTAGATGATACACTGAAGGCAATGCATATCTTAGCAAAATACTATATGAGTAAATTTGATATTCCTGTTATTGGGGTAACGGGTAGTACTGGAAAGACTTCAACCAAGGATATGATTTATGCTGTATTATCAAAAAAGTATAATGTGCTAAGAAATCAAGGGAATTTTAATAACCACATTGGTCTTCCATTGACAATGTTTCAGATGGAGAAAGACCATGAGGTTGCTGTTTTTGAAATGGGGATGAGTGGTTTTGGTGAAATTGATTTACTAGCAGAACTAGTACGCCCTAAGATTGCTGTAATTAGTAATATTGGTTTATCTCATATTGAGCACTTAGGGTCTCAAGAAAATATTATGAAGGCAAAAATGGAGATTACCAACTATTTTCAGAAAGGTAGCCGATTGATTGTCAATGGTGATGATGCATATTTGGCTAAGCTACAGCAAAAAGAATTTGAGTTTAATATAATTTACATTGGAGTGTATGGAAGGTATAATTATATTGCTGAAAATATTCAAGATCTAGGCGAATATGGAAGTCAGTTTGATCTATGGATTGGATCCCGGAATTACTCTTTTAAGCTCAAGGTGCCTGGGAAACACAATATCTATAATGCTTTGATGGCAATTGCTATTGGTGTTGAAATGGATGTGGAGATGAGCTTCATACAAGAGGCCCTGGAGGAATTTGGCGGAAGCAAGATGCGTTTGAACATCATGATGACAAAAGAAGGTATTAAGATAATCAATGATGCTTACAACGCAAGCCCTGATTCTATGGTATCTGCCATCTCAGTATTAGATAAAATGATTGCCAATAGAAAAATTGCCTGCCTGGGCGATATGCTGGAAATGGGTGAATATACTGAAAGAGGGCATTATCAAGTGGGTGCTGAAATCATGAATAGACAAAAGATCGATATGCTAGTGACTGTAGGAAGTAGTGCACAGCATATTGCCAAGGGTGCAAAAGAACATGGATTCAATGAGGAACAGATTTTCCTATGTCAAGATAATCATGAAGCCATAGAAATACTAAAAGGGATATTAAAGCATGGAGATGCTGTCCTTATCAAAGGATCTCGCGGAATGAAAATGGAAGAGATCGTTGAGTATATACAAGAGAGGAGTTAAGTAAATGATACAGTATTCACAGCTTGTGGTAACAATCGTTATTGCATTTTTTATAACATTGATTCTAGGACCAATCGCAATTCCATTGTTACATAGATTAAAGGTTGGGCAAAGCATACGAGACGAGGGGCCAAAATCTCATATGTCCAAATCTGGAACGCCGACTATGGGTGGCCTGATCATGATTGCAGCGATTTCGATCACAGCCCTGACTTCAGGAATGTTAAACAAAGACTTATATATGATTTTATTTGCAACAATTGGTTTTGGACTTATAGGATTTGTCGATGATTTTATTAAAGTTGTATTAAAGCGAAATTTAGGTTTGAGAGCGTATCAAAAATTATTGGGGCAAATTGTGGTGGCAGTGCTCATCGCATTATACCAAGCCAACGCATCCATTTCGGGTACAAAGATTTTAATACCTTTTGTGGAGGGAGCGGGAAAATATTTGGATTTAGGGCTGCTCTATGTTCCTTTTATTGCATTTGTTGTAGTAGCTACAGCAAATGGTGTGAATCTAACCGATGGATTAGATGGCCTGGCGGCAGGTGTTACCCTCATTATTTCTTCTTTTTTTAGCCTTGTTGCCATGAACTGGGGATATCCAAGCATAGCTGTATTTTGTGGTGCGTTGACAGGTGCTTGCCTAGGTTTTCTCAGGTTTAATGCTCATCCAGCCAAGGTTTTTATGGGAGATACAGGATCAATGGCGTTGGGAGGCGCGATTGCAACCATAGCGATTTTGATGAATCTGACTTTATTTATTCCAATTGTCGGAGGCATTTATTTTGCTGAAGCGCTTTCCGTAATGATGCAGGTAGCTTCATTTAAATTAACTGGAAAGCGGATTTTTAAGATGAGTCCATTACATCATCACTTTGAGTTATCTGGTTGGAAGGAAACGAAGGTAGTTGTTGTTTTTTGGTCTGTTACACTTTTACTATGCATTGTAGGACTTTTTGGATTAAATTAGGAAAAACATTATATAGATGAAAGCAGGTGCATCTGATGATAATAAGAGGAAAAAGCGTTCTAGTTGTAGGATTGGCTACTTCAGGAATACCAACGGTAAACACACTCATTCAACAGGGTGCAAAGGTTACTGTAAATGATGTTAAAAATGAAGAACAGTTGCATGAAATCATAAATGCTTTAAGTGGAAACGACGTAAGTTATATTCTCGGAGGGCATCCAGAAGATGTAAGCCAGTTTGATATTCTTGTGCTAAGTCCTGGTGTGCCAACAGATTTGCCATTCATCAGCAAAGCAAGGGAGAATGGCATTCTTGTAATTGGTGAGTTAGAACTGGCCTATCGACTATGTATAGGAAAATTCATTGCCATTACAGGTACGAACGGAAAAACCACAACGACGGCATTAACTGGCGAGATATTCAAAAATGCACAAAAAGAAACCTATGTAGTTGGCAACATTGGGGTTGCAGCTATATCAAAGTCTCTAGAAGCAACTAAAGAAGCAGTAATGGTGACAGAAGTGAGCAGTTTTCAGTTGGAAAGCATCATAGACTTTAAGCCCCATATCGCAGCAATACTGAACATCACTCCTGATCATTTAAATAGACATAAGACAATGGAGAATTATATTGCAGCTAAGGCAAATATCTTTAAAAATCAGGAGACAACCGATTTCGTTGTGTTAAATGCAGATAATGAAGAAACATGCGCTTTGGCTGGTCGGACAAAGTCACAGGTGATTTTCTTCAGCCGCAAGCATGATCTTGATGAAGGTGCATTTTTGGTAAATGGTAATATTGTTGTGAAAGAAGAAGGAAAAAACTATGCCGTTGTATGTAGTGCGAAGGAATTGAATATTCCAGGAAACCATAATCTGGAAAATGCCCTAGCTGCTACTGCCATTGCATACTGGGGTGGTATTGATATTCAAATCATTGCCAGAACGCTTAAGGAGTTCAAAGGTGTTGAGCATCGAACGGAAATTATTGCTGAGATTCAGGGAATTCGATTTATCAACGATTCAAAAGGTACAAATCCAGATGCCTCTATCGCAGCAATAAAAGGAATGGAAACGCCTATTATTTTGATTGCGGGAGGAATGGATAAGGGTAGTGAGTTTGAAGAATTGATCCAGGCCTTTGAAGGCAAGGTAAAATATATGATTTTACTAGGTGAGACGGCAAGCAAAATACGAATGACAGGAGAAAAGCTCAGCTTTAATAATAGTATCATGGTAAAAAATATGGAAGAAGCGGTTGAACAGGCATACAAACTGGCAGTCAACGGAGATACAGTACTTTTGTCTCCAGCCTGTGCAAGCTGGGATATGTATAAGAGCTATGAACATCGGGGAGAACATTTTAAAGATTGTGTAGAAAGTTTGAGGAGGTCGCTATAATGACCAAACGGAAACCCAGTGATTTTACCCTAATGATCACAGTACTCATACTTGTTGTAATAGGGATAATCATGGTATTCAGTGCAAGCTATGCCTATGCTTACTTCAGATTAGGAGATGGATATCACTTTCTCAAAAGAGATTTGCTTTGGGCAGTGGTAGGTCTTTGTGGTATGCTGGCAACAATGAATTTCGATTATTGGCGATATAAGAAGATTGCGCCGTTGGGATTTATTCTGAGTCTTGTATTATTGATTTTGGTCTTAACCCCCCTTGGAATTGAGTATAATGGTGCAAAACGATGGTTAGGTGTCGGGGGGTTTACAGTAATGCCTTCTGAAATTGCAAAAATATGTTCAATTTTCTTTGTTGCGGCATCTTTATCCAATAGGCCTGAGAAAATTAAAAATTTTTTAAAGGGTGTAGTTCCTTATTTGGGAATTATCGGTCTTTACTTTGGATTAATTATCCTCCAACCCAACCTAAGTACAGCAGTTACGATTTCTGCAATTATCGTTTCCATGATGTTTGTGACAGGCATGAGATGGGGGCATTTAGCGTTTATGGGTGGAGGCGGAGTAGGGCTGCTTGTGGTAATGATTTTAGCTGAGCCTTACAGGATGCGAAGATTAACAGGTTTCCTTGATCCCTTTGCAGATGCCCGGGATACAGGGTACCAAGTAATACAGTCCCTTCTTGCCTTAGGCTCAGGGGGATTATTTGGCGTAGGGCTTGGAAAAAGCATTCAGAAATATCTTTATATTCCTGAACCACAGAATGATTTTATTTTTGCTATCATCGGGGAAGAACTAGGATTTATTGGCTGTGTGGCAGTAATTATCCTTTATTTACTGCTTATTTGGAGGGGTGTTCGAATTGCCATTAATGCACCTGATCTTTTCAGTTGTCTTATTGCAACTGGTATTACAGCCATGGTTGCTGTACAGGTGATTATCAATATCGCTGTCGCAACGTCCTCCATGCCTGTTACAGGGATACCTCTTCCATTTATCAGTTGGGGTGGAACTTCATTGGCGATTTTCATGACAGCCATAGGGGTAATGTTAAATATCTCAAGGTATGCGAATTTAGATAGGAGCTGAAAAAATGAAGGTACTCATTACAGGTGGAGGAACAGGTGGGCACATCTATCCTGCAATTGCAATAGCGAATAAGATTCAAAGCGGTATGAAGGACAGCCAAATACTATTTGTTGGAACAAAACGGGGTTTAGAAAGCGATTTGGTTCCGAAGGCTGGGTATCAATTAAAAACTATCACTGTTAGTGGGTTTAGAAGAAAGATTTCTTTAGATACAGTCAAGTCTGTAGGAGAACTTTTCAAGGGACTTCAAGAAGCGGCATCCATTATTAAGAGCTTCAAGCCTGATATTGTGATCGGAACAGGTGGTTATGTATGTGGTCCTGTGGTTTTTGTCGCATCTTTAATGAATATTAAAACTATGATCCATGAACAAAACGTAATTCCTGGGGTGACCAATAAAATACTCAGCAAGTTTGTAAATAAGATACTGATCAGCTTCGAAGAATCCAGTCGATATTTTTCAAATAGCAGCAAGCTTGTTACTACTGGAAATCCAGTCCGTAAAGAATTCATTGATTTTGATCGAGAAGTATTCCGAAATGAATTAGGAATTGCCGAGGATAAAATTGTTGTCACATCCTTTGGTGGGAGCAGAGGTGCAGAAAAAATCAATGAAGTAATGCTGGATGTGATGAAGCGATTTAATGATCGAAAAGAAATAATCTTTTATCATATTACTGGTGAAAAGCATTATGATCAAATGATGGAAAAGTTTAAAAATATGGCTTTATCCCATAGCGCAAATCTAAATATACTGCCTTATGTACATGATATGCCCAAATTGATGGGCGCTTCAGATCTAATCATAAGCCGTTCGGGTGCAATCACTTTAGCGGAGATTACTGCTATGGGCTTACCCTCTATTTTGATACCTTCACCTCATGTAACGAACAATCATCAAGAACATAATGGGCGGGTGCTGGAGAAAAATGGGGCTGCAGTATTATTGCTTGAAAAAGATTTAAATGATAAGAATATAGTGGATCTATTACACCTATTTATAAGAGATCGTCAAAGGCTAGTGGAAATGTCCGTAAGGAGCAAAGCCCTAGCAAAGGAAAATGCTACAGAGTTAATTTATGCAAGCATTCTTAAGCTTATTAATGAATAATCTATATAGAATGCTGATATAAGGCTGGAAAAACAAGCTCATGTAACACCTCCTTAAATTATGCATATTATGAGTAATATATTGTGTTTTGTTTTTTAGTGAGATAGAAGCTACAATAAAATAATTTGCATAAATGTTAAGGACTTCTCGGAGGTGGAATATGTGAGCAAATTTGTAATACACGGTGGCAATAGATTACAGGGCGAAATACGGGTTGGTGGTGCAAAAAACGCAGTGTTGCCTATTCTTGCAGCTACAGTACTGAGCGGAAAAGTAAGTATACTGACAGACTGCCCTAACCTAAAAGATGTTCATACAATGATTGAGATCCTAAGGTCTATTGGGTGTAGAATTAGTTTTGAAGATGCAGTGATAACGATTGACACAAGTACATTATCATCCTATGAGGTACCTGAAGGTTTGGTTCGAGAAATGAGATCTTCCATATTTTTAATGGGACCGATACTGGGGAGATGTGGTAAAATTAAGATAAGTTATCCAGGCGGATGTGAAATTGGCCCAAGACCTATCGATCTTCATATCAAAGCCTTAGAAGCCTTAGGTGTCAAGATTACAGAAGCCCATGGTTTTTTAGAATGTGAGGTTCTCGGCTTAAAAGGCTGTGAAATTCATTTAGACTATCCGAGTGTCGGCGCCACGGAAAATGCAATCCTTGCTGCTATTCTTGCTGAGGGAACCACGCGAATTATTAATGCGGCAAAAGAACCGGAGATTGTAGATTTACAAGATTTTCTACAAAAAATGGGAGCCAAAATTCATGGGGCTGGAACCAGTGAAATCATAATCGAAGGTGTAAAAGAATTGCGCGAGGCAGAGCATAGAATTATGCCTGATCGCATTGTAACAGGTACAATTTTAGCAGCTGGTGCAGCTACAGGTGGAGATATTCTTGTTACAAATGCCATTGCCAGTCATGTTCATCCAATAATTTCTAAACTAAAAGAGTGCGGATGTCTTATTCTGGAAAAAGGGGATACGTTGAAATTAAAGGCACCTGAAAGAATAAGAGCGGTGGATACGGTAAAAACCCTTCCTTATCCTGGTTTTCCAACAGATATGCAGGCGCAATTCATGGCACTGATGACGGTTGCAAGAGGAACGAGCTTTTTTACAGAAACTATATTCGAAAATCGTTACAAACATGTAGATGAATTGACAAGGATGGGAGCAAAAATAAAGATCGATGGCAGAGTGGCTGTGATTAAAGGGGTAAAAAAGTTAACCGGTGCCAGGGTTTTTGCTAAAGATTTAAGGGGTGGTGCCGCATTAGTGATTGCAGGACTTATAGCTGAAGGTATAACCACTGTGGAAGATATTGTGCATATCGAAAGAGGATATGAACAATTTGACAAGATGTTGGAGCAGCTTGGAGCAAATATATATAAGATAAAATAAGATGCAGCATAAGCTGCTCTTACTTTAACAACATGATTGGACAAACTATTAGGGTGGTATATATGTATATCGATAGATCAAAAATAGATAGTCGTGCCAAAAAAAATAAATTAAGAATCATTTTATTGATTATGGTGCTGCTATGCGCGGTTACATTTATTATTATCTTTAAAACAGACTTGTTGAGTGTTCAAGGAATTGAGATTTATGGTAATGAAAATCTTACGAAAGAGGAAATCATGCCCAGCGTTGAAAGTACAATGGGATTTAATATATTTAAAGTAAAATTGGATAGCATAGCATCGAGTGTACTAGCAAACCCATATATTAAGACAGTATCGGTAAAAAGAAAGCTACCGAATAAGCTGATTGTTCGGATCAGCGAAAGAAAGGAAGCAGCGGTCGTCCCCTTTATGGGAACTTTCTTGATTATTGACGAGGAGGGTGTAGTTTTAAAATCTGCTCTTCAAACACCGGGATTAAAAAGCATAAATGGACTAGAATTTAGTAATTTTATGGAGGGGTCAGTACTTCATGTTTCTGATCAAGAGCAATTGGAAAAAGCACTTTCTCTTGCAAAAGCCATGAAGTATATAGATGAGGATATTAAAGAGATTAATGTTACGAATAAAAAGAATATGGTGATACGATTCTCAAAAGGCCTGTCATGTAAAATAGGTGAAGGAGAGAATTTAGACTATAAGCTGCAGCTGTTGAAAGGTATATTAGCGGATTTGGATTCAAAAGGGATTACGAGGGGCGTGATTGATATTAGTCATGAGGGGAATCCTAGCTATAGTCCTGTAGAATAGGAGGAAATCGTGTGAAAAGAATGAAAGGGCAGCTGGCTGTGGGAATTGTCTGTTTGATACTTGGACTGGTATTGTCTATACAGTTTAAAAATGTGCAAGGAAGTGATTTGGATTGGGGAGGGTCTACGCAGCAGTTTCAGCAGATATCCAGGGATCTAAAGAAAGAGAAGGAAGATAAACAGCAGTTATTAGGTCAGGTGGATTTACTTCAAAGAAGAATGAAGGAGATTGAGGATAAGGAATCGCAAGAAGATGGGCAGTTGAAGAATTTAAGCGCTGAGCTAGAAAAATATAAAATGATTTCGGGAGTGAGGGCAGTAAAAGGAAAAGGCGTGGTGGTTGTTGTGGATGATCCGCCTATAGGACCTGATCATCCCTCAGATTTAAGTGTTATTATGATTAATTATGATTTGCTATTAAGCCTAATGAATAAGTTAAATGATGCTGGTGCTGAAGCTATTTCGATTAATGACCAGAGGATCGTATCGAATACAGAAATTCATTTGGCAGGTAACAATGTCAACATAAATTCTGTTCCTACTTCTCCACCCTTCATCATCAAGGCCATTGGAAACCCAGATACCCTCGAAGCAGCATTGAATATTCGTTTTGGTATTATATGGCAGATGAAAGATACCTATAATCTTCAAGTTTCTATTAAGAAGGGAGAGGAAGTCATGATTCCTCGTTATGATAAGATAACAAAGTTTATATATGCTAAAACCCTTGAAGATTTGAATCAGCAATAATGAGATAAAATCTATTGTAATATATTATAACAATATTTATTTACGTAGAAGAAGGTGAAAAGATTGATCATTGCAATTATCGGCCTAATTATTGGTGTTGTTCTAGGCCTGTATCTACCAATCACTTATCCAACCTCATATTCCCTCTATATGTCTGTGGCGATATTGGCTGCTCTAGATTCTGTATTTGGAGCGATTCGATCCCATATGGAAAATAGATTTAATTCAACTATTTTTGTCACAGGCTTCTTTGGGAATGCCATCTTGGCAGGTATTTTAGCCTATATAGGCGATCGATTAGGAGTTCCGTTGTATTATGCTGCAATATTTGCATTTGGAGGAAGATTGTTCCAAAACTTTGCAATCATAAGGAGATACTTAATTGAGAGAATCGGCAAAAAATAATTTTTTTTCTTCTGAAAAAAGGATATTTGCTAAGTATGTTGAAATTAGTAATAGTGTTAAATAACTAGTGTATATTTTGTATAAATTTAACATAAATAAACCATTTATGTATGAATTCATAGCTGTATGCAGTAAGACCATAAGGATTTTGTTAAATGAAAATGATATAGCTATAATGACTAAATCTAAATTATTAAATATTTTCATAGCCGTATGAAGGGGGTAATTTTGTGTTAGAATTTGATGTTGATATGGAGCAATTCGCCCAGATTAAAGTTATAGGAGTAGGTGGCGGTGGAAATAACGCTGTCAATAGAATGATTGAATCACAATTGAAAGGTGTTCAGTTTGTCGCGGTGAATACGGACAAACAGGCGCTTTTTACTTCAAAAGCAGAATATAGAATTCAAATTGGTGAGAAATTGTCTAAAGGATTAGGTGCTGGAGCCAACCCTGAGATTGGAAAAAAAGCAGCAGAAGAAAGTAGAGATGATATCTACCAAGCTTTGCAGGGTGCTGACATGGTATTTGTTACTGCCGGTATGGGCGGGGGCACAGGAACAGGTGCTGCTCCTATCGTGGCGGAGATAGCTAAAGAGATGGGTATTCTGACTGTAGGTGTTGTAACAAAACCCTTTACATTTGAAGGAAAAAGAAGAATGCAGCATGCAGAGCAAGGCATTGAGGAGCTTAAGGCTAGAGTTGATACACTGGTTACAATTCCAAATGATAGGCTGCTTCAAGTGGTTGAAAAGAAGACATCTATTGTGGATGCATTTAGAATGGCCGATGATGTCTTAAGGCAGGGTGTCCAAGGCATATCAGACTTGATTGCTGTACCAGGCCTAGTAAACCTCGACTTTGCTGATGTTAAAACTATCATGTTCGAACAAGGATTAGCCCACATGGGTATTGGTAGAGCGAGTGGAGAAAACAGAGCAACCGAAGCAGCAAAACAAGCAATACATAGCCCTTTACTAGAAACTTCTATTGAAGGTGCAAAAGGTGTTCTATTAAATATTACAGGTGGTTCAAACTTAGGTCTGTTTGAGGTAAACGAAGCAGCTGAATTGGTTGCTCAAGCGGCAGACCCTGATGCTAATATTATTTTTGGTGCAGTGATCGATGAAGATTTAAAGGATGAAATAAGAATCACTGTGATTGCCACTGGATTCGAACACAAAGCACCTGCTTCGAAGAATATTATGACGGCGAAAGAAATCCGTCAAGGACACATAAAAGAAGAAGAGATCATCCAACAAAATGATGACCTCGATATCCCAACATTTTTAAGAAAAAAAAGATAGGATAGAGCAACTCAAAGTCCGTTTAGCTAGCTAAACGGACTTTTGTCGTATTATGATAATTTATAGAAATGATTTTTATACATTCGACTTCAAACAATGACAAAAAAATAAATAACCTTCTTATATAATAGACATAAAGCATAGGACAATTGAATAGAAGTATAGCAAGTAGAAGAATCTCCATTATCGGGGGAATGGATATGATAGAGGTTTATGGAGAGTATCTTTTTATTGAAAATCTTTTGATGAATTGGCTGATACTACATCTGACAGCGTATTTTAGCAAGACGAAAGTACCTAAACATAAAGTATGGGTCGGAGCGACTCTAGGTGCTATTTATGCCTTTGTCGTTTTTTTCCCATCTCTTACTTTTTTGTATTCCATGATCATGAAGGTTGTGGTTTCCATGCTGATTATTGTCGTTACGTTTATGCCTTATCACTTCAAACACTTTTTTAAATTATTAGGTATCTTTTATCTTATATCATTCATGTTTGGTGGGGCGGCTTTTGCTTTGTTTTATTTTACAGTTTTCCAGGGATTATTAAGCAATGGGGTCTTTTATATAGGAAATGTTTTTGATACATTCAGCCCAAAACTCCTTATCTATGCAGGGATCATCGCTTATATTCTAATCAAATATTGCTGGGATTATATACAGGTGAAAATTTCTAGAGAGAAGATATATGTTCCCATTTGTATTGAGATAGAAAATCAGAAAAGCCAAGTCAAAGCATTGATCGATACTGGTAATTCTCTTCATGATCCTTTGTCAAAGTATCCGGTAATAATTGTGGAATATGAGGCGATTAAAGACCTACTACCCTTAGATATTCAGGGGATGTTTAACAATTCCTCAAAAGATATTAATTTAGATTTAATTACAGGAATCATTCAGTCCTCACAATGGATGAACAGATTCAGGATGATCCCATTTAAATCCTTAGGCAAAGACAATGGCATGCTAATTGGATTTAAACCGGATTGCGTTGAACTGCAGGATAACAACCATTCAAAATGCATTAAGGAAATTATTATTGGGATTTATACAAGAAAGCTATCTACAGATGGAGATTATCATGCACTATTACATCCTGATTTATTAGCATAAAACATTTCTCGAATGGAGGCGTTATCATAATGAGCATGCTAAAACGATTAAAAATATCCTTTAGAATATATCTGGTAAAAATCCTTAAAGCCATAGGTTTCTCAGAGCCAGAAACAATTTTCTACATAGGTGGAAGCGAAGCACTGCCACCACCCCTAAGTCCAGATGAAGAATTGTTTTTGGTGGACCGGTTGAGTCAAGATGATGGTGCTGTAAGAACGATACTTATTGAAAGAAATTTGAGGTTGGTTGTTTATATAGCAAGGAAGTTTGAGAATACAGGCGTAGGTGTTGAAGATTTAATATCTATTGGAACTATTGGACTTATAAAGGCAGTAAATACCTTTGATCCAGATAAAAAAATCAAATTAGCGACATATGCCTCAAGATGTATTGAAAATGAAATTCTTATGTACCTGAGAAGAAACAGTAAAGCAAAGGCTGAAATTTCTTTTGATGAACCTTTGAACATTGATTGGGATGGAAATGAGTTGCTATTATCCGACATATTAGGAACGGATAATGACCTGATCTATAAATTTCTAGAGGAAGAAGTGGATAAAGAATTGTTGGAAATTGCCTTGAAAAAGCTATCGAAAAGAGAAAAGAAAATTATGGAACTACGGTTCGGATTAAATAATGGTGAAGAAAAAACGCAGAAGGAAGTAGCGGATATGCTGGGTATATCTCAATCCTATATTTCAAGACTGGAGAAAAGAATCATATATAGGCTAAAAAAAGAAATCAATCGAATGACATAGCAGCTTAAGGGCTGCTTTTAAAGTTTTTGGATGAAAAAACAGGTATAAACAAAAAGGTTGACGGCAATAATTTTAAAATGTAGGGGGGCAATAATCCATAGAGCTGGAGGAATTGTCATGCATATAAACAAAGTAGAAATTTGTGGTGTGAATACGTCAAAACTCCCTGTACTAACCAATGCAGAAATGCGACAGCTGTTTAAAAAAATCCACGAAGGCGATATGTCAGCTAGAGAAAAATTCATTCAGGGCAACTTAAGATTAGTTCTGAGCGTTATCCAAAGATTTAACAATCGTGGTGAACATGTTGATGATTTATTTCAAGTGGGATGTATTGGATTAATAAAGGCAATAGATAATTTTGATTTAACGCAAAATGTTAAATTTTCAACCTATGCAGTACCGATGATTATTGGCGAAATTAGAAGATACCTAAGGGATAACAATGCCATTCGTGTAAGCAGGTCCTTACGGGATACAGCCTACAAAGCACTTCAAATAAGGGATCAGTTAATCAATAAGAATTCTAAAGAACCTACCGTGTCTGAAATTGCAAAAGAGTTAAATATTCCTCGGGAAGAAGTTGTATTTGCTTTAGATGCTATTCAAGATCCCATATCGCTGTTTGAACCTATCTATCATGATAGTGGTGATGCCATTTTTGTGATGGATCAAGTAAGTGATGAAAAAAGTGAAGATGAGGTTTGGCTAGAAGGAATTGCGCTGAGAGAAGCGCTGAGAAAGTTGAGTGATCGTGAAAAGTTGATATTAACATTGCGGTTTTTTGAGGGACGTACACAAATGGAGGTAGCTGATGAAATCGGAATATCTCAGGCTCAAGTATCAAGACTAGAAAAAACAGCGTTAAAACATATGAGAAAGTACATATAAAACAAAAGCAGTATATTGCTTTTGTTTTTTTATTCAGATTTATTCATATAACATGAGTCAAGCCTATATATATATTTATATAAAAGTATATGAATAAACGAAAGTAGGTGAAATTATGATTAGTACAACTGATTTGCGCCAAAAAGAAATCATCAATATGGTCGATGGGCGAAGATTGGGGTTTATATCAGATATTGAAGTCAATTTAGAAAAAGGACGTATAGATGCACTGGTTGTTCCTGGACCTGGTAAGTTCCTTGGTTTCTTTGGAAAAGATCATGATTACTATATTACTTGGAATGAGATTCGTAAAATAGGTATGGATGTTATTTTGGTTGAGATCAATGATGTAATTGTAACAAAAGAAGAACAGGATGCTTTTCATGATGAACTTTAACAAGGATGAGAAGATTTTCAAAATGCAAGTGGACATACCATATTTCGTATAATATAATCTAATTAGCACCAGGTGTTGGTGGGTTTGACCAATACATCAAGCTGCAGGAGGATTAGGTGATGAATTGTCCATTTTGTGAATATTTCGAAACGAAAGTTGTAGATTCAAGACCTACAGAAGAAGGACAGGCAATTCGACGTAGAAGAGAATGCGGGAAATGTAGAAAAAGGTTTACGACTTATGAAAAGGTAGAAGAAATACCGTTGATGGTTGTGAAGAAGGACGGCACCAGAGAGGCATATAATAGAAATAAAGTTCTAAATGGCATCATTAGAGCCTGTGAAAAGCGACCTGTATCCATGAAGCATATTGAAGCGATCATTGATGATGTTGAAAGAGATATGCATAACACCATGGAAAAGGAAATTACCAGTACCTACATTGGTGAACTGGTGATGAACTGCTTAAAGGATTTAGACGAAGTAGCCTATGTACGATTTGCCTCTGTTTATAGACAGTTTAAGGATATCAATACATTTATGGAAGAACTAAAAAAGCTATTGAATGAAAAGTAGAATATTCGATAAAGAGGGGGCAAGTTGTGATACAACTTGCTATTCTTTATTCCAGAGTAATACAAAAATATTATATCGAGGAGAGGATAAGATGTTTAATAGCCTCAAAATAAACCATTATAACAATTTATCTTATTTTACAATACCGTCTTTCGAAGCGTCTGGTCTGGTAACCCATTGCTTTACCAGTAGAATAGGAGGTGTGAGTGATGGGGATAATACCTCCCTCAACCTTAGCTTTAAAACAGGCGATACGGTGGAAAACGTTCGTGAAAACTATAAAATTGTCTGTGATGCTTTAAATATTCCAGTAGAGAATCTGGTATTATCAGATCAAGTTCATAGTGATCGAATTAGAATTGTGAGAAGTGAAGATCGAGGTAAAGGCATTCTATTAAATAGTGATATACAAGGAATTGATGCCCTCGTCACAAATGAGAGAAATATCGCTTTAGTGACACTATATGCAGATTGTGTACCTATATTTTTTTTAGATCCTAATAAGAAAGTTATCGCTTTGGCCCATGCTGGATGGAAAGGAACAGTACTTAAAATAGGTTCAAAAGTAATCAAAACTATGATTGAGAAATTTTCCACAGATCCACAGGATTGTGTTGTCGCTATAGGACCTTCCATAGGAAAATGCTGCTATGAAGTGGATCAGGTTGTGATTGATCAATTTAACAAATATTTTACAAACCCCAGTAAATTTGTAATTTCCAAGGGAGATAATAAGTACATGCTGGATTTATGGGAAGCAAATAAATCTGCCCTAGAGGAAATAGGTATTTTAGAAAGAAATATAACAATAGGTAAGATATGTACACAATGTAATCATGATATATTGTTTTCCCATCGTGCTGATAGAGGTAAGACGGGGAGAATGGCAGGAATTTTACAGCTTAGATGAAGATGCAGAAAGGAGAGATTTTATGAGCAGAAAGAAAGTCCTGGTAGTAGATGATGAACAGCATATTGTGGAACTGATTCAGTTCAATTTAGAAAATAGTGGATTCGATGTTACCACCAGCGATAATGGGGAAGATGCGATTCGGTTGGCCGTGGAGGAAGTTCCCGACGTAATCATCTTGGATTTGATGTTACCAGGAATAGATGGTTTCGAGGCATGCAAGAAAATCAGAAACAACGAGAAAACCAGTAAGATTCCTATTATTATGCTTACAGCAAAAAGTGAAGAAACGGATAAAGTACTAGGGCTAGAGCTAGGTGCTGATGATTACTTGACAAAGCCTTTTAGTGTAAGGGAACTGACGGCGAGAATAAAAGCAGTGCTGAGGAGATTCGAGGAAGTTCCTAAAGAAGTTGGAAAAATTATTAAAGTCCATGATATTGTTATTGATACTGAGAAGCATGAAGTGATGAAGGGATCGAAAGTTCTTGAACTTACATTAAAGGAGTTTGAGTTGTTAAAGATCCTTGCAGAAAACCGTGGAAAGGTATTATCAAGAAACCTTCTATTAGATGAAGTGTGGGGATACGATTACTTTGGTGAAACAAGAACTGTGGATGTTCACATAAGGCATCTACGGAAGAAAATTGAAGATAATGACCGACACCCAGTATATATAGAGACGATAAGAGGTATTGGCTATAAAATGAAACAGGTGAAATAGATGCAACGGAAGATATTTATAACATATACAATTCTATTATTGGTAGGTATTATCATTTCTGGGGTTCTTACCTTAGGCTTTATGAAGGGCAGTTATATAGAAACTATTGAAAGAACCTTGGTGAGTAATGGTAATTTGGTAAATCAGTTTGTAGAGGATAGAATTAAAGAAGATTCTTTCTATCAGATTGAATTTCCTGAGTTAGCCAATAGGTATGCAAAACAAGTAAATGCAAGGGTAACGTTTATTAATAATAATGGTATCGTAATTGGAGATTCAGAAATTCGCCCTGAACAACTTCCTAATATTGAGAGCCATCTATATCGCCCGGAGGTCCAAGAAGCTTTAAACGGGAAAATTGGCAAAAGCAACCGCTACAGTACAACGACTGAAAGTAACTATTTATATGTGGCAATCCCTATCATTATTGAGGAGCGGATCTATGGTGTAACGCGATTGGCATTCCCGTTGGTAGAGATTGACAGATTAAATATGAGGCTACTACAAAATACCCTGATTGCAGCATTTTGTGGTGCCATTGTTGCCACAATTTTAGGATATCGTTATGTAAATAGTGTAACGAAGCCTATTAAAGAGATTACTCAAACTGCTCAGAAAATTGCAAATGGAGATTTTAAAAATAGAGTGTACGTAAAGAGTAGTGATGAAATTGGTATTTTAGCAGATACATTTAATATTATGGCAGCAAAGCTGAATGAAACAATCTCAGAACTTTGGGATAAGAATACGAAGTTACAGTCTACTTTGAGCAGTATGAATGAGGCTCTATTTGCGGTGGATAATGGTTATAAGATTATTCTTATGAATGCGGTAGCCAAATCTTTGTTCAAGATTGACGCGGATGATGTGATTGGTAAGCATATACTAGAAGTAATTCGAAGTAATAAGCTTCATGATGTGCTAAAGGATATGTTGAATACCCAGAGTATTGGACAAAAGGAAATTGCTATAGACTATCCAGAGACAAAGATCTTAAAAATTTACACGAACTTTATTCGATTGGATGTTGATCCAAATCGAATTATTGGCATTATGGCCTTGATTCAAGATGTAACGGAAATGAGAAAGTTGGAAAACATGAGATCTGAATTTGTTGCAAATGTGTCCCATGAATTGAAGACACCGCTGACCTCAATTACTGGATTTATTGAGACATTAAAAGGCGGAGCCATAGAAAATGAGAAGGTTAGAAATAGATTTCTAGATATTATTGAAATAGAGACGGAAAGATTGCGAAGATTGATAGATGATTTGCTTAGCTTATCGGCCATAGAGAACAATAAATTTCCCCTTACCCGTGAGGAGATCAGTGTGAATGAGGTAATTATGGAAATTAATAATATGGTCGAAGGACTCGTTCTTCAAAAGCATATTCACTATGTCACGGAGATTGAATCAAGCTTGCCAACGATCATCGGAAACCGGGATCGGTTTAAGCAAATGATGCTAAATCTCATTGAGAATGCCATGAAATATACGCCAGATCATGGTGTTGTGAAGGTCTTGGTTTACA
Source organism: Anaerosolibacter carboniphilus (assembly GCF_014205875.1). Lineage (GTDB taxonomy): Bacteria > Bacillota > Clostridia > Peptostreptococcales > Thermotaleaceae > Anaerosolibacter > Anaerosolibacter carboniphilus. The sequence goes on along the minus strand of NZ_JACHEN010000019.1, from coordinate 41,073 downwards.
AAAAGTATGATAATATTTTTTTAGTGGTAAAGGACACTGGGATTGGTATTCCCAAACAGGATATACCGCGATTATTTGAGCGATTTTATAGGGTAGATAAGGCGAGATCAAGAAAGGTAGGAGGAACAGGTTTAGGCTTGGCTATCGTAAAACACATTGTGATGTCGTTTAATGGGGACATAAGAGTGCAGAGTGAAATCGACAAGGGAACAGAATTTACTGTCCGCATTCCTATTATTGAGCAAAAAAGCTAGTTTTCTAGCTTTTTTATTTTGGGAGAAATTCATATACTGTCGGCGTCATAAGCAGTTGCGATAGCAACATGCGATTTTGTAGATGAATTTACGGGGATTTAACATTTCTTTTATGTTGTCTTAACATACCCCTACTATACTATTATTTGTGAGCAGGAATAAAAAAGGTTCACAAATACAGGGAGGAAAGAAACTTTAGATTTTGAAATAGCAAAATGAATGGGGGAAATTAAAAATGAAAAAGATTTTATCATTGGCACTTGTACTTATGTTAGCAGTAGGGTTGTTAGCTGGATGCGGTCAAAAAGCACCTGAACAGCCACAACAAGAAGCAGAGCAAGGGGAAGCAACACTAACGGGTAAGGTTGTTATTGCTGGTTCTACGTCAGTACAACCATTGTCAGATGAATTGGCAGCAGTTTTTAAAGAAAAGAATCCAGATGTTCAAATAGAAGTGCAAGGTGGCGGTTCTAGCGTAGGTGTTAAATCAGCCATCGATAAAATTGTTGACATTGGTATGTCTTCAAGAGAACTAAAAGAAGAAGAAAAAGCTGCAGGACTGAAAGAATATGTAATAGCAAAAGATGGTATTGCTGTAGTTGTTAACCCAACAAGTAAGGTTGAAGATTTGACAATTGAGCAAATTAAGAAAATATTTACTGGTGAAATTACGAACTGGAAAGAACTTGGTGGAGAAGACAAACCAATTACAGTTGTATCAAGAGAGGAAGGTTCTGGTACAAGAGGTGCATTTATTGAAATTACAGGTGTAGAGGGTAAAGATGCATCTGGAAACAAAGCGGATTTAACAACAAAAAATGCTTTAGTACAGCCATCAACAGGAGCTGTTAAGCAAACCGTAGCGAACACACCAGATTCCATTGGATATGTTTCAATGGGAGCGTTGGACGATACTGTGAAGACTGTTAAAGTTGAAGGTGTTGAAGCTACAGAAGAAAATGCAAAAAATGGCACATTCAAAATCTCAAGACCTTTCTTATACCTAACAAATGGCGAAGAAAGTGATGTAGTAAAAGCATTTATTGAATTCATCATGAGCGCAGAAGGTCAGGAGATTGTTGGGCAAGAATTCATTTCAGTTAAATAAATCTGATTCATTCAGAAATTGAGATAATCCTCCCATTTTCTCATAGAAAATAAAGACGGTTAAGCCGTCTTTATTTTTTTAGCTTTTTTCAAAAATAGCACGCTTAAAACATTTAACATAGATTTAACTTCAGCTTAATCTTTCACTAACGAATTGCCAATAAAATGATAACTGGGAATGAAAGATATCTGGAGGGAGACGTACCATGAAGAAGTATGAAAAAGCAATAGAAATGATACTTTTTATTAGTGCCACAGCAGCAACATTATCCGTTTTTCTAATTACATTCTTCATCTTTAGGGAAGGATTACCATTACTACTTGATTATGGTATTCTGAACTTTGTATTTGGATCGAATTGGGCTCCGACCAATGGTAATTATGGAGCCTTACCGATGATCATCGGTTCAGTATCTGTGACAGTGGGTGCGCTTATCATAGGAGTGCCAATGGGTATTGCATGTGCCATCTTTCTAGCTGAAATTGCTCCGAAGCCCTTGGTAAAAGTATTTAAGCCTGCTATAGAATTGCTAGCTGGGATACCATCCGTTGTTTATGGATTCTTTGGATTATCTGTATTGGTGCCAATGATCCGAACGTATGTCTTGCCAATTGTTCAGAAATTTAATCCAGATGCATTTACATCAGGATATAGTATATTGGGTGGGGCCTTGATCCTTGCTGTGATGATTTTACCTACAATTATTAATATCTCTGAAAACTCAATTCGGGCAGTGCCGACTGAATATAAACAAGGCTCTCTAGCATTAGGTGCTTCTCAGTTCGAAACCATTTCAAGAGTCATCGTACCTGCAGCAAAATCTGGCATTATTGCTTCCGTTGTTCTTGGCATGGGCAGAGCGGTGGGAGAAACTATGGCAGTAATTCTAATTACAGGGAACATGCCAAAGATACCAGGAAGTCCGTTGGACTCAGTTGCTACCATGACGGGAACAATTGCTATGGAGATGGGTTATGCAACACCAGTGCATCAAAAGGCCCTTTTTGCTACTGGAATTATACTATTCATATTTATCATGCTGTTAAATGTAACAGCTACCTTTACAACAAGAAAGTTAGGGAGGGAATAAAATGATGGAGATGCAAGCTAGTAAAATAATGGTATCTAACAAAAGAGTAAAGATTAACATAAAGGAAAAAATATCTTACATTGCTATATACCTCGCTGCTCTGTTGACACTTGTGGCTTTGGTATCGATTATAGGCTATGTCTTAATGAACGGTTTGAAGTATCTTGATTTTGATTTTTTTATAAAGGAACCTAGCAGCATGGGTAGAGAAGGAGGTATTTTCTCAATCATCGTAGGAACATTTTATTTAACAATAGTGTCTATTGCGATTGCAACGCCCATTGGAGTGGCGGCTGCAATTTATCTTACAGAGTATGCCAAAGAAACGAAGCTGGTAAAAATAATCCGCTTTGGTACTGAGACCTTGGCGGGCATTCCATCCATTATATTTGGTCTGTTTGGTTTTGTATTCTTCGTAATATTGCTGGGATTCCGATGGTCTATTCTATCAGGTGGATTAACCCTAGCGATCATGATCCTACCAACATTAATACGTACGACAGAGGAATCATTAAAGACTGTACCTCAATCCTTTAGAGAAGGTAGCCTGGCCCTTGGAGCCACAAAATGGCAGACCATTATAAAGGTAGTTTTACCAAGTAGTATATCTGGGATATTGACAGGATTAATTCTAGGAATTGGTCGAGCCGTTGGAGAAACCGCAGCGGTTATGTTGACGGCAGGAAGCTCTTTAGGGGTACCGATGTCTATTATGGATCCTACGAGAACGATGTCTGTACATTTATATTTGTTAGCTTCTGAAGGATTATCAAAAGAAAAGACATTTGCAACGGCTACGGTCTTAATCATATTTGTAGTACTTATAAACTTGAGTGCTAATATTTTAGCCAATAAGTATATGAAAAGAACAAAGATTGAAGCTTAGAAGGGGGAAAGAAAGATGACGAGTAGGACGAAAATTAAGGTAAACAATTTGAATCTTTTTTATGGTGATTTTCAAGCCTTAATAGATATTAATTTGGATATTATGGCAAACAAAGTGACGGCTTTGATAGGACCTTCAGGCTGCGGTAAATCCACCTTCATTAGAACTTTGAATCGAATGAATGATTTGATAGATAATGTGAAGATCAAAGGCGAAATTCTTTTGGATGGCGCAGATATCTATGATGATAGATGTGACTTAATACAGCTTAGAAAGAGTGTTGGAATGGTTTTTCAGAAACCGAATCCTTTTCCAAAGACAGTATATGAGAATGTTGCATATGGGCCGAAAATCCATGGGGTGAAGAATAAATCAACGCTTGATGAGATTGTAGAGAAAAGTCTTAGAGGAGCTGCACTATGGGATGAGGTGAAGGGGCGATTGGATAAACCCGCCCTTGGACTCTCAGGTGGTCAGCAGCAAAGACTATGTATAGCAAGATGCTTAGCAGTTGAGCCAGATGTATTGTTGATGGATGAACCAACCTCAGCATTAGATCCAATTTCCACTTTGAAAATAGAAGATTTGCTCGAGGATCTGAAAAAGCAATATACCATTGTTATTGTTACCCATAATATGCAGCAGGCAGGAAGAGTTTCTGATTTCACCTCCTTTTTCTTAAATGGTGAAATTATAGAAACAGATTTAACAGATAACATTTTTTCTAAACCAAGGGATAAGAGAACAGAAGACTATATTACGGGAAGATTTGGTTAAAAACAATTTTGGAGGGAGAAAAAGCATGCCGAGAGTACATCTAACAAGTGAATTGGAGAAATTGCATAACGATTTATTGAAAATGGGAAGCATGGTAGAGGAAGCCATTTTAGATGCAATAAAATCATTAAAAAACCAAGATGTTATATTGGCTCAGAAGGTGATAGATGGCGATAAAGTTATCAATACCCTAGAGGAAGATATTGAAGACAAGTGTATAAAGCTCATTGCGACACAACAACCTATGGCCATTGATCTAAGAGAAATATGCTCCATTTTGAGATTAATTGTTGACTTAGAAAGAATGGCAGATCACTCAGCTGATATTGCCAAGACGACGATTCGACTAGCAAATGAGAAGTATGTAAAGCCCCTTGTTCGTATTCCTAGAATGGCTGACCTAGCTGCAGAAATGGTAAAGCATTCCTTAGATGCTTTTGTAAAAAAAGATGTGGAATTGGCAAAAAAAACATGGACTTTGGATGAAGAGATTGACGCTCTCTATAAGGATGTGTACAACGAGTTGATTCTAATTATGATAGAGGATCAAGATACAATTCCTCAATCCACATATTTTCTTTTCATATGTAAGCATATTGAAAGAATTGCTGACTATGCCAAAAATGTTTGTGAAAAGGTGGTATATATTCAAACTGGAGATTATTGGATGGCTTAATATTTCAATTTATATAAAAGCAACCTTTGTAATGAGAGGTTGCTTTTCTTTTTTGTAGGCAACAATTACAAATATATGATTGCTGTAGAAGGAATAAAAAAGCGAGTGAGAGAAAAACTTACTTTTATAGATACTCAGCCTATAAATTCTTTTTTATCACACATAATAAAGAAAGGAAAATTGTATGGTTTCAAAAATAGGAGGGGAATTATGGAAAACTACAGTGTGGTGATTCTACCATCTTTGGTAATGGGGTTGCTTGCTAGATTATATATGATACGAATTGATCATAGGCAATATCCAAGTTATCCGCAAGGCTTGTTATCCCATTTGACACTAGGAGTTATCGCAGCTGGCTTAGGAGCTGTAGCGCTGCCAGCTTTGTTGAATAAAGAATACAGTGCAGTTACATTTTTAGCTCTTGCTGCCCAGCAATTTAGAGATGTGAGAAGCATGGAAAGGCAAAGCTTAGATAATATTGAACCGACAGAGCTGGTTCCAAGGGGCACAGCTTACATAGAGGATATTGCGAAGGCCTTTGAAGCTCGAAATTATATGGTAATTATAACGGCTCTGATGACCAGTATTGCCATTTATTTTACCCATTGGATCAAACAGCCAAGAATGGTCCAAGTAGTGGTAGGCATATTAACAGGCTTGCTCATTATGATCCTTTTAAAGGGAATGCTAAAAAGGCAAAGCATTGCAGAAATTGCAGATGTGAGAATAGGAAAAATTTATTTTGAGGGGCCTTTGCTAATGGTAAATGGCATTGTCATTATGAATATTGGTTTAAAAAGCACAAGAAAAATTTATGAAGAAAAAGGAGTTGCGGTAGAGATTATACCCAAGGATGTGGATGCCAATGCAACCTTGGCCAATACAGGACAACGACAAGCGATTCAACATAATGCGGCAGTTCATCTTGGTATACAAAAGGATGTGGATGAGCCTGAATTTACCCCCATAGCGAGAAGAAATCCCCAAAATGGAAATCTAGTCATGGTAATGGTGCCTGCTGAGTCGAATAGTGAATTATTAATTGCTGCTGTAAAAGGAACTCCTGTGTTAGAGACTGCAAAGAGAAAGCCATTCAAAGCAAATGGTGCAGCTAATTTTAAAAGTTAGATGAGAGGAGAGGGAATATGGATTTTGGAATTAAGGATAGTATCGTTGCCATCATAACGATTGACAAAAGCGTTGTGTCTTCGAATACGATTCCTGTCTTTTACGCAAGCTCTGAAGAACATAAGGAGCGATTGGCTCTTCTAATTGCTAAAGTTACAATGGGAATGGTACATGATTTAGAAAATGGTTCATATGTTGTCGTGCGACATTAAGGAGAAATATACTCCTTGACTTAAAATGAAATTACATGATAATATTACTAAACGTAGTACATAATGTAAGTTTTTATGCTATAATATTATTAGTAGCAGGTACTAAAACTAGATTTTAAGTAGGTGTGTCCATGCTGGAAAAATCAAGCGAGAATGTTATTTCTGAAGTTGTCCCTGGAAGCATTGGGGAGAGAATAGGCATTGAAAGTGGAGATATTCTTCTTTCAATCAACGGACAGAAGATAGAAGATATTATAGAGTACATGTTTTTTATTTCTGATGAACGGCTAGATGTATCCATTAGAAAAGAAAATGGTGAAGTTAGAAATTATCATATAAGAAAAGACTATGATGAAGATTTAGGTATCGTATTTGAGAATCCTATTATTGATCAAGCAAAAAGTTGTAGAAATAAATGTATCTTTTGCTTCATTGACCAATTGCCCTCTCATATGAGAGAAACTTTGTATTTTAAAGATGATGATTCAAGATTGTCATTTTTACAAGGCAACTTTGTTACCTTAACCAACATGTCTGATGAAGATATTGATAAAATCATTCGATATCGGATTAGTCCTATCAACGTATCTATACATACCACAGATCCAGCGCTAAGAATAAAGATGCTAAACAATAAGACTGCAGGTAATATCTATGAAAGATTAAAAAGGCTTACAGATGTAGGCATAAGGATCAATGGTCAGATTGTGCTTTGCCCTGGAATAAATGATGGAGAAAGATTAGATAAAACTATAGTAGATTTGGCACAACTATATCCTGCATTAGAGAGTGTTGCCATAGTACCTGTAGGAGTCACTAATTTTAGAGAAAAGCTATTCCCATTGGACACTTATCATAAGGATAGTGCCAATGAGGTTATTGAACAGATTGATAAATGGCAGAAGAAGCTTTATAAGCAAATTCACACAAGGTTTGCATTTTTATCTGATGAATTTTATGTTCTTGCTGATCGATCTATTCCTTCTTACGAGGAGTATGAAAGCTTTCCACAGATTGAGAATGGCGTAGGGCTTATGGCCATGTTTGAACATGAATTAATGGATGAGCTTTTTAAGCTTCAAGCAAGAAAAATAAAGCATAAAAAAATCAGTATTATTACAGGAATATCCGCGAAGGCATTCCTTGCGGGGCTAAGTAGAAAAATAGAACAGAGATTTGAAGGGCTTGAATTAAAGGTCTATGCCATAGAAAACGAATTTTTTGGTAGAACAATTACGGTTGCGGGTTTGATTACCGGTCAAGATATTTTAAATCAGTTAAAGAGCAAAGATTTAGGAGAACGCATAATAATCCCGGAGTCTATGCTTAAAGCTGGAGAAGAAATTTTTCTCGACAATGTAACGGTAGGAGAGTTGCAAGAAAAGCTAGACGCAGAGGTTGTCGTATCTGCGGTAAACGGTAGGGAATTTATAAACAAAATATTAGAATGATCGTAATACTGGAGGGATTGTCATGGCAAAGCCGATTGTGGCGATTGTAGGTAGGCCCAATGTGGGGAAATCTACTTTTTTTAATCGTATAGCAGGGAAAAGGATTTCAATTGTAGAAGATAAGCCTGGTGTAACCAGAGATAGGATATATACAGAAGCAGAATGGCTGAATAACACTTTTACAATGATTGATACTGGCGGGATAGAGCCAGATACTCAAGACATTATATTATCACAAATGAGAAGGCAGGCGGAGATTGCCATTGAAACTGCAGATGTAATCGTATTCATGGTAGATGGACGAGAAGGACTAACGGCATCTGATGAAGATGTGGCAAACATGCTGAGAAGAACAAAGAAGCCTGTATTATTGGTTGTGAATAAGATCGATACGAAGGATCTGCCAAGTTCATTTTATGATTTTTATCAGCTAGGCCTTGGTGAACCCATTCCGATTTCCTCGGTAAACAGCTTAGGATTAGGAGACCTGTTAGACGAGATTATCGCTAAGTTTCCAGAAGATAGAGACGAAATCTATGAGGATGATACGATAAAAGTCGCTGTTATTGGGAAGCCAAATGTAGGAAAATCATCAATTATAAATACAATTTTAGGAGAAGAACGGGTTATTGTGAGCGATATCGCTGGCACAACTAGAGATGCCATTGATACACCATTTACCCATGAAGAAGACAAGTATGTTTTTATTGATACGGCTGGGATCCGAAGAAAAAGTAGGATACATGAAAATATCGAGAAATATAGTGTTATAAGATCTTTTACAGCTGTTGATCGTGCGGACGTTTGTTTATTGGTTATTGATGCCAGTGAAGGGGTTACAGAGCAAGATACTAAAATTGCAGGTTATGCCCATGAGCAGGGAAAATCTACAATTATTGTCGTAAACAAATGGGACGTTGTGGAAAAAGATACCCATACCATGAACCAATACATTAAAGATATTAAGGATAAGCTTTCTTTTATGCTTTATGCGCCGATTCTATTTGTTTCTGCTAAAACAAAGCAAAGAATGTATCAAATTCTTGAAACCATTAAATTTGTATCCAATCAACATGCTATGAGGGTGCAAACAGGGATGTTAAACGATATTATTGGAGAGGCTACTTTGCTGAATCAGCCACCTTCTGATAAGGGTAAGCGGTTAAAAATCTATTATGCAACGCAGGTATCTGTAAGGCCGCCTACATTTATTATATTTATCAACGATCGAGAGTTGACGCACTTTTCGTATACGAGATATCTTGAAAACAAAATTCGAGAAGCTTTTGGTTTTGAGGGTACGCCAATTTGGATTCAGTATAGAGAAAAGGGTGGGGATGAATAATGCTTTTAAAGGTATTGGCAGTATTATTAAGCTACGTGATCGGAAACTTTTCTACTTCCATTATCGTTTCCAAACTCTGGGCAGGTATTGATATCAGAAAATATGGGAGTGGCAATGCTGGTGCAACCAATGTACTAAGAACTCTAGGGATGAAAGCGGGTCTTGTTACATTTATTGGGGATGCGCTAAAGGCTATTCTAGCTGTTTGGATCGGAAGACGCCTTGGTGGGGAAGGTACAGCTTTAATTTGCGGAATCGCCGTGGTTATTGGACATAATTGGCCTGCATTCCTGGGATTTAAGGGAGGAAAGGGAATTGCTTCATCTATAGGTGTGGGTCTGTCTGTCAATCCAATAATTGCAATCATTTGTATTATTGTAGGGATTCTGATTATTGCAAAGACGAAATATGTATCTTTGGGCTCAGTCGTAGCTATTTGTTTACTGCCAATCCTTCTGTTATTCGTAGGATTTAAATTCTTTTTATTCGGATTGGCTTTAGCGTTGATGGCAATTTATAGACATAAAGAGAATATAAGTAGACTTTTAAAGGGAACTGAATCTAAATTGGGACAGAAATCCAGAATTAAGTAATCTAGGGGGGCGTTTTGATGTCGAGCATTTGTGTTATTGGAGCAGGAAGTTGGGGAACGGCCCTCGCAATCTCTTTAGCCAAAAAGGGCCACGATGTGAATTTGTGGATGAGAAACGAAGAACAGCTAAAGAAAATGAATCAAGCAAAGGAAAACATTAAATATCTTCCTGGTGTGTTATTGCCTAACAATATTACACTTTATCATGATATTCATGCAGCTGTTAAAGATACAGAGCTGATCCTACTAACTGTCGCTTCCCAAGCTGTAAGAGAAACTGTAAGCAGTTTTAAATCATCGGTATGTGATCAACAGGTAATTGTGAATGCAGCCAAGGGTCTTGAAGGTTCTTCATTGCTTTCCATATCTGAAGTGATTGCCCAAGAGTTGCCTAATAATCCTTTCGCTGTCCTGTCTGGGCCATCCCATGCGGAGGAAGTATGCAGAGATATGCCCACAACCCTTGTGGTAGCAGCAAATAAGAAAAGTATCGCAGAATATGTCCAAGATATATTCATTTCTCCTAAGTTGAGAATCTATACAAACCCAGATGTAACAGGAGTAGAATTAGGTGGAGCACTAAAGAATGTTATCGCTCTTGGGGCGGGAATTTCTGACGGTTTGGGATTTGGTGATAATGCAAAGGCGGCCCTTATGACTAGAGGAATTAGGGAAATTGCCCGTCTTGGGCAAATCATGGGCGCTGATCTTGGGACTTTCGCTGGATTGTCAGGGATAGGAGATCTAATCGTTACTTGTACCAGTATGCATAGTAGAAATAGAAGGTGTGGTATCTTAATCGGACAAGGGAAAAAACTGAGTGAAGCGACTGCTTCAATTGGTATGGTTGTGGAAGGCGTTGTCACAACGAAGGTAGCCTATGAACTATCGAAGAAATATGATGTTGAGATGCCTATTACATCTGAAATCTATAATATTCTTTACAAGGAGAAGGATGTGAAGGAGGCAGTTGTAAATTTAATGCTTAGAAGCCGTACCCATGAAATGGAAGAGGTTGTAGCAAATCAGCAAATTCAATGGTAGATTTTTATGTAGAAACTGTACATAGAATGAAGAGATATCTTAGCGGATATCTCTTTTGTTTTTTTCAAAATTTAAATAGAAGATAATTTTGTAGTATTTTCTTTAAGTTTTGAAGTATAAAATACATTCCTTCTTTATCTAGGAAGTCATATTATGATTTAGCTAGTCATATATATATATTGTTAATATAGTCCTATGTCGTTGGACAGATCATTGTAGGAGGGATGGACAGTACTCTGAGCGTTAAATTTATTAATAAATATATAATTTCATTATTAAAGGAGGGGAAAAAAAGTGGAGCGATTTGATATATATAGGGATATTGCAGATCGAACCCAGGGAGATATTTACATAGGGGTCGTTGGGCCGGTAAGAACAGGAAAATCAACATTTATCAAAAGATTTATGGATTTATTGGTATTGCCGAACATGGAGAACTCATATAGAAAAGAAAGAGCAAAGGATGAATTGCCACAAAGTGGAGCAGGCAAAACAATCATGACAACAGAGCCAAAATTTATTCCTAACGAAGCCGTTGAATTAATGCTAAAGGATAATGCGAAGTTTAAAGTGCGTCTGGTTGATTGTGTAGGCTATCTTGTAAAAGGAGCCCTTGGACATCAAGAGGGTGGCAAAGCAAGAATGGTTACTACACCATGGTTTGAGAAGGAAATTCCTTTCGAAGAGGCTGCTGAGGTCGGAACAAGGAAAGTGATAACAGATCATTCAACGATTGGTCTCGTGGTAACAACGGATGGAAGTATTACAGAAATTGAAAGGGAAGATTATCAAGAAGCAGAGGAAAGAGTGGTAAGGGAATTAAGGGAATTGAATAAGCCATTTGTAATGATCTTGAACTCTACGAATCCTTCTTCTGAAGAGGCGTTAAAGCTAAGAGGGCAATTAGAAGAAAAGTATGCAGTACCAGTAGTGGCTGCAGACTGCGCTAGGATGAGTATGGAAAACGTAAATGAGATTCTTGAGAATGTCCTTTTTGAATTCCCAATAAAAGAGATCAATATTACATTGCCTGGCTGGGTCGATGGACTAGAAGGCAATCACTGGCTCAAAAATAAAATATTAAGTTCTGTAAAACAATGGTCTAAGGACGTAAAAAAAATAAATGATGTACGCGATGCTGTGAACCTGTTTGCCGATGAAGAAGTCATCTCTGAAGCGTTGTTAGGCGATATCGAGCTTGGTGAAGGTGTTGCCCATATTAAGATGAAGACAAAGGAAGGATTATTCTATAATATATTGGAAGAGGTAACTGGTTACCGAATCGAGGGAGATCATCAATTGCTAGGGCTGATTAAAGAATTCTCCAGGGCAAAACGAGAATTTGATAAGGTAGAAAAAGCACTTATTGATGTGAAAGAAACTGGATATGGTCTTGTGCCACCTAGCTTACAAGAGCTGGAGTTAGAGGAACCCGAGATATTTAAACATGGGAATCGATTTGGTGTTAAACTAAGAGCAAATGCCCCATCTTTGCATTTGATTCGTGCAGACATAGCAACAGAGGTATCACCATTGGTTGGAACTGAAAAGCAAAGTGAAGAATTACTAAAATATCTATTAGATGAATTTGAGTCAGATCCAACAAAAATTTGGCAGACAAATATGTTTGGTAAGTCTCTGCATGATCTCGTAAAAGAACAGTTACAAAACAAATTATTTATGATGCCAGAGGATGCAAGAAGTAAAATGCAGAGAACATTACAAAAGATTGTCAATGAAGGCAGTGGCGGGCTAATCTGTATCATTCTATAAAAGTAGCATGGATCCCTATGGGATCCATGCTACTTTTATTACTAGAAGTGATGAAAATGGAATAAAAGACATCATTATATTTAAGATATTTGAATAATTGTAAGAAATTCTACATATGATAGTGAAGGAAGAATAAGGAAATAATGGATGAATTTAAATTTGTATTTAAATTTGAGGAAACTACTTGAAAATCTATTTCGATTCATTTATAATACAATGTATCTGAAGAATAATTCTCTAGATATAAGAAAATAGTCAAGACATTTCATTTCATCATCTGGGTGTGGCGCAGTTTGGTAGCGCGCTAGAATGGGGTTCTAGAGGCCGAGAGTTCAAGTCTCTCCACTCAGACCAGTTTTAAAAACATTAAAGCTATGATTAATCATAGCTTTAATGTTTTTAATGATTATAGGGTTTGTGGGTGTGTTTTTATGGGAAAAGGAGTGAAACATGATGTATACAAAATATTTGCTAAATGTTTTGATGATGCTGTTTGGCGTTTCTATGCTAGGATACCTCCTCTGTGTTTTGAAGGAAAAGTATTATTTAAAAAATAATAGAATTGTATTAGATGGTAAAGGAATTACAGAGGAGCATATAAATGAAATAGATACTAACTACTTTAGGGTTGGCAAAATCGAAATCATGGCAGGGGATGAGGTTAAAATTTATTTCAATAACAAAAGCAAGCTTAGGGGAATTATTTTAGGCGCCAAAATCCGTGAAAATAGTTTGATGATTATTACTGAAAACGATACTGTGGAATTGGTAGAACTAAAAAACATCAGGTCCTTTAAAGTTATCAATAAATATGGCAAACTGTTTAACTGGTTTTAGGGCTACTTCGGTAGTCTTTTTTGATTTGTGCTACAGTAATCCTATTAAGTACTTATACCTTATGCCGAAAGAAAAGCGATAGGACTTTCTCACTAAATAAAATTAATACAATTTCATGGAAGGAAATATAGTACCCATGAAGAATTATTAATAGGGTAAAGTATGATTAAAATAACCTAGTAGGTGAAATAAATTGAAAAAGAAGCAAACAAAAAAACGCAGAAGACACAATAAGTTATATTATTTTTTCTTCGGAGTCGTTATTTTATATTTTCTAGTAAAACTTGCGCCAATCGCTTTGTCTACGACAATCGAAACGGAAATTGCTAAGTTTGGAAGTATTGAGGTGAATTATCCTATCAACGGATATTTAGTAAGAAATGAGAGACTTATCAAGTCAAATAGTGAAGGAAGTATCAAATATTTTGTTCAAGATGGTGAGAAAGTTGAAAAAGGTTACAAAGTTGCAGAAATTTTTAGAGATACCATTGATTCTGCTACAAGAAAAAAACTGGAAGTGATTAACCAGAGGATAGAGAGCTTGAATGAAAATAAAGAAAACCTATTTGATTGGGATGTAAATAAACTTGATCAAGAGATTCATACAATTATTGAAGAAATGAAAGAATATAGAGAAAAAGGTGAATTACTGAAGTTCGATGATTTAAAGAAAGAATTGACTGCTAAGCTAGAGAAAAAAAGAATTATCTATGGAGATAAGAGTTTTGCAGGAAAAAACCTTGAAGCCTTGAAGCAAGAACAGCAACTGTTGGAAACGAAGATTAGCAGTGCCGTTACGGCGATGATTAGTCCAGAAACAGGTGTGATAAGTTATTTTGTCGATGGATATGAAACAATTCTAAACCCCGTAAACATGGGTGCGATTCAGTATGAAGAATTAAAAAAGCAGAAAGCACAAATTACTGATTTGAGAACAGAAAAAACGATCCTAGGTCAACCTGCTTTTAAAATTGTTGACAATAGCATATGGTATTTAATAACTTGGATCGACAAGGATCATTTAAGTAATTTTAAAGCTGGAAAGAATGTAAGCCTTAAGTTTCCTCAAGGAACCATAGGTGGTCAAATATATAAAGTAATTGAAAATGATAAAAATGGAATGGTTATTTTCAAAATGGACGAATATATTGAAGACTTCCATAAAATTCGAAATATAGATATTGAAGTAACTGCTATAAACAAAGAAGGTTTGAAGATTCATAATGATTGTATTGTTGAGAAGGACGGCAAAAAGGGAGTATACGTACTTGATGTCAGCAGATTTGCCCGCTTTAAACCAATAAAGATTATTGAACAAGAGGAAGAATATGCTATTGTGCAAAGTAATGTTTTCTATGAAAAAGAAGGTGAGGATGTAAAAACAATAGAAACAATAAAGTTGTATGACGAAATTGTTAGAAACGGTGCTAAAATTAAAGAAGGTCAGCTTGTGTATGAATGATTTATAGAGTTTTAAGGAGGTAAAAGATGTCCCATATTAAAGAGAATATCGTACATATACAAAAAGAAATCCAGGCATTGTGCCGGGATATTGGAAAAGATCCACAGGAGATTCACCTAATTGCTGTTACAAAAACTATAGATGCAAGTAGAATCAATGAAGCCATCGCCGAGGGCATCGTCAATATCGGTGAGAATAAAGTTCAAGAAATCTTGAATAAATTCGAACAGGTTAACGATATAAATTGGCATATGATAGGGCATTTGCAAACCAATAAGGTAAAATACATCATAGATAAAGTACAGATGATTCATTCGGTTGACCGTATTCATCTAGCAGAAGAAATTAATAAAAAAGCAAAGCAAATAAATAGATGTATAGATATTTTGATTCAAGTAAATATTGCAAAAGAGGAAACAAAATTTGGCATTGATGAAAAGGATATTTATGATTTTATAGATCAATTAGCATTGCTACCGCATATTCGCGTGAAAGGATTGATGACGATAGCGCCTTTTGAGGAGAATCCTGAAGAGGTGAGAATTCATTTTAAAAGGATGAAACAGCTTTTTGATGAGATTCATGATAAAAACATAAAAGGAATAGAGATGCGCTACTTGTCCATGGGTATGACCAATGATTTCAAGATAGCCATTGAAGAAGGTTCCAATATGGTTCGTATTGGAACAGGTATTTTTGGAAAACGAAACTATACAGAATAATAAGGTAAGGGGGACATAGGATGTCAGCAAAGTTTATCGATAAAGTAAAGTATTTTATGGGCTTGGATGACTATGAGGAAGATATGGAAGAGAATGATGAAAGCCAAATCCACGAAGATGAGGATGTAATTCCTATTACAAGCAAGAAAAATAGGGTAGTAAACATCCATACCACAACTCAGATGAAGGTGGTAATCTGCGAGCCCACAGAGTTTGAAGAAGCGCCAGGTATTATTGATAATTTAAAGAATAGAAAGCCTGTGGTAATAAACTTAGAGAATTTAGATCAAGATATTGCGAAGAAAATATTTGATTTTTTGAATGGGGCTGTCTATGCATTAGATGGCAACATACAAAAGGTATCGAAAGGAATATTTATCCTTGCACCTAATAATGTAGATATTGCTGGAAACATCAGAGAGGAATTAAAAAACAAAGGTATTTTTCCCTGGCAAAAATAAATTTTGGATGGTGGAACAATGTGGACAATAAGAGCTTCAATTGACTATTTTTTTAATATTCTAACCTACTTAATTGTAGCTAGAGCAATATCAACTTGGATTTTCACAAATCCTTACAACAATATTTCGAAGCTATTGTATCAAATAACGGAACCAATCATTGCACCTTTCAGAAGTCTGTTAACAAGAATAGGCCTTGGTGGAAGACACATTGATTTTTCTCCCCTTGTTGCCATATGGGGACTCATGTTTATTAAGATACTGATATTAAGTTTTATTTAGAAAAGGTGAGCACTTGATAGATAGAGAAGGACTAACGCGACATATTCGAAGCGCTGAAGATAAAATTATTATTTCTAGGATGTTGGATAGGGCAGAGGCTGTGCTAAAGAATTATATTCCACGCAATACTGATTTTTTTGATCCATACCAAATATCCTTGTGCAGGCCGATCCTTAACAAACTCGATGAGCTTAAGTATTTTATTGCGGGAGGAGTTGCACAGTCTGAAAGACAAATCATTGTGATGTTTCCAGATTATATGGAACCAGAAGAAATTGAAAGTCCTTTAAGCGTTCTTCAAATTGATGGTGATTTTGAGAATAATAATTTGTCCCATAGGGATATCTTAGGGGCAATTTTAGGGCTAGGTATAAAAAGAGAAAAGATTGGTGATATTATCGTTTCTGCCAACTGCGCATATATTGTGTCGTTTAAAGAAATCTGCGATTTTATGAATGGAAATCTAGCAAAAATATCCCGTTATAGCATCGAAACAAATCTGGTAGACTTGGAGAATATCAAAATTCAAGAGGAGAATTATAAGTTGATAGAGACGACAGTTCCCTCTTTAAGGCTAGATGCCTTGGTAGGTGTAGGTTTTGGAGAATCTAGGAGTTCCTTATCAAAAATGATAGGGAATGATAGAGTTAAAGTAAACTGGAAGCCTATTAATAATCCTGCTCATCCAGTTCATGAAGGCGATGTAATCTCCTTTAAGGGTAAAGGCAGAATCCTATTGTTAGAAGTAGGGAATAAGACCAAGAAAGATCGATATAAGGTGACTATAAAACGGATGATCTAAGGGAGGGAATCAGATGATTACACCATTGGAAATTCAAAATAAAGAATTTAAAAAGGTGATGAGGGGCTATAAGGAAAGTGAAGTAGATGAATTCTTAGACAAAATAATGATTGACTATGAAAAGTTGTATAAGGATAATATTGAGTTGAAGGACAAGATCACACTCCTACAAGAGCAAATCGATAAGTATGCCAATCTGGAAAAAACCTTGAATAATACGCTGATTGTGGCTCAAACTACAGCTGAAGAAGTTTCATCCAACGCCCATAAAAAGGCCGAACTAATCATCCGAGAAGCAGAGAATAAAGGGATGGCTATTATTGAGGAAGCCAACAAGGATGTAGTTAAGATTAAAAGAGAGTATGAAGAAGTGAAGAAGCAGATGCATATATTCAAAACGAGATTTAAAACCTTGCTTGAATCTCAATTAGAGGCTGTAAATACAAGTAGTAAAGAAATCATTGAAGATGTAGAGGAATAGCGGATATAGAAGATCCTGATTTACATAGAATATATACTGAATTAAAATCCTCGTCCTATTCAAGGATGGGGATTTTAAAATTTATATTTTAGCAATGTAACAATTCCCTTGACACAATTTGGGATAAAGGTATAATGAATTAAGAAATAGGTTAGGAGGCATAGTTATATGAATAGAATAGGTATTATTGGTGCAATGGATGAGGAAGTACATTTGTTAAAGGAAAAAATGGTACTTGAAAAGTCTGAGGATATAGCAGGAATGACTTTTTATTGTGGCAGGTTAGAAGATAGAGATGTTGTCATCGTAAGATGTGGCATTGGTAAAGTAAATGCAGCGATTTGTGCTCAGGTACTGATTAGTACCTATCAAGTATCTGAAATTATCAATACAGGGGTAGCAGGTGCTTTAAAGGATGAGCTGGAAGTTGGAGATCTGGTTATTTCCACAGATGTATTAGAGCATGATTTTGATGTAACCGGATTTGGATATAAACTAGGACAAATTCCAAGAATGGACGAATATATTTTTAAATCTGATTCTAAACTAATAGAAGTAGCAAAGAAGGTTAGCGAAAATGAAGAAAAGTCTCACAAAATTTTAACAGGTCGGATTCTCTCAGGAGATGTGTTTGTCGCATGTCCTGAGAGAAAGGAATTATTACTAAATGAGTTCCAAGGATATTGTACGGAGATGGAAGGTGCGGCCATCGGACATGCTTGCTATTTGAATAAGATTCCTTTTGTAATTATAAGGGCAATGTCTGACAAAGCTGACGGGACAGCCCATCATAATTTCAATGAATTTGTTCATGAAGCCGCCAAAAACTCCAGTGATATTGTGGCAGGGATGTTAAAACTTTTATAATTTAAGGAATGGTGGCTATGAAACTGAAATTGGCAGGGAGAGAATGTAAAGAAAAAACCATTGTCAAAGTAGGAAATGTTGAAATTGGAGGAGATGAGCTCGTCATCATCGCAGGTCCTTGTGCCATTGAAAGTGAGAAGCAACTGATTGAAACAGCAATGGCAGTAAAAAAGGCTGGGGCTCAAATACTGCGTGGTGGGGCATTTAAACCTAGAACATCGCCCTATTCTTTTCAAGGCTTGGGCGAAGAGGGACTGAAATATCTTCATCATGCTGGACAGGAGAACAATATGCCTGTTATATCTGAGGTAATGGATCCACGGGATATTGATATGCTTGATAAGTATGTGGATATTTTTCAAATAGGATCTAGAAATATGCAAAACTATAGCTTGCTACGGGAAGTGGGAAAAGGGCGCAAGCCTGTAATGTTGAAGCGCGGTATGTCCGCCAGCATCGAAGAATGGTTATCTGCTGCGGAATATATCGTTTTGGAAGGGAACAGGGATGTTATTTTATGTGAAAGAGGGATTAGAACCTTTGAAAATTATACAAGAAATACCCTCGATCTTATGGCGGTACCTATTATCAAGCAGCTGAGTCATTTCCCTATCATTGTTGATCCTAGTCATGGGACAGGTAGAGAAGAATTGGTTGCATCTGCATCAAGGGCAGCCGTAGCTATTGGTGCCCATGGACTTATGATCGAGGTACATCCTTGTCCGTGCGATGCTTTATCGGACGGGGTGCAATCCTTAGACTTTGAAAAATTCCAGAGCTTAAGCAAGGACCTTTTTACAATTCGTAACTGCTTGGATTTATTATAAATTTAAACTTCTTTGAACTAGAGCTACCATCCGTAGCTCTGTTTTTTGTTTTTGTCCTTGATTATAAACTTCGTGCTTATTTAAATCCTTGCAGGATATATTTATATAAACATTATAATTGGAAAAGACTATGAATATGGTTATTTTAGGGTATCAAACCCTATAACCTAGTTTTTAAAAAGTGCAATGGGGGTGCAATCATGGATGAGAAAAAGATGGCAAAGATAGAAGAACGGCTTGAAAAAATTGCTCTTGACTTGGAAAAAGTGAAATTAGCTGAATATGTGGAGATCATGAATAATCCTAAGAAATTATTATATACTAACTTTATCAGCGGTTTGGCCAGAGGACTCGGAACGGCCATCGGATTAACTGTATTGGCTGCGATTTTGTTTTACATATTAAAGCAGACTGTAAATCTTCCATTGATTGGTCAATATATTGCGGATTTACTTGATATTATTGAAAACTATAGATAAGGAGGTTTGAATTTGAATAAGCAAAGGATGGAATACTTTAAAGATTTATTGCTGCAAGAAAGGGAAGTTGCACAAATTACACTTGAGCGTATGAATGAGAATGAGCCCAATGATAATTTTAAAGACTATTTTGATGAATTATCAGTATATGATAATCACCCAGCAGATATTGGCACTGAGTTGTTTCAAGTGGAAATGAACTTTAATCTAAAAAATAATGAAGAACTACACTTGCAAGAGATTGATAATGCATTGCATAAAATTGAAGATGGTTCCTATGGGAGTTGTATTACATGCGGTAAAGACATAGCTGAGGAAAGGCTTGAAATTTTACCTACAGCTGTACAATGTATGGACTGTGAAAAAGACGGATTATCTATCCATACTGAAGTAGATACACGGCCTGTAGAAGAAGAGGTATTGTACCCTCCTTTTGGAAGGAGTTTCAAAGATTATGATGATAGCTATAATGGATTTGATGGAGAAGATGCATGGCAAGCGGTAGAACGATATAATGAGATACGACAAGATCCTTCTTTTAATGGAGGAGATCAGCAGGGGTACTTCGATGACGACGAGCCTGGATTTATAGAGGAGGAACCAGGTATTGTAGAGGAAGTAGAGCAAATTTCTGAGGATTATTACGTAGGTCAGCTTGAGAACGAAGAAAGAAAAGATATTCCATATAAACAAAGAAGAAAGAAATAGGGTGATGGCATGATTACAATAACAGGTTATTTTAAATCTATCTATGGGGCGCAAAAGGCTTACAATGATTTAAAAAAACAGGGATTTAAGAATGCAAGAATGGATATCATTGATCGATTTCCCAAAAATGCGGATAAGCGTATAGACAATGTGATTGGCAGCAGGGAAGGAAGCTTATCCAGTTTAATTCTAAAGCCTGGAGAAGGAGAAATATCCATGGAGCTAAGATCATTATATGCGGCTGATCCTAATGTAAGTGGGATGGGTGGCTTTAGCGAGGTTGCAGATGCAAATATTCTTGTTTCCACTACTGTAGAAGATGGAGATGAGGAGCGGTGTAAAAGAATTATTCAAGAAAATGATGGAGAAGTGTAAAAAGTGGAGCATTGCTTCACTTTTTACTGCATTTACTTTTAAAGGATATTTATTATCATCCCTCGTAAATTATGGTATAATCTAATAGATTAATTAAAGGGGGTATAGAATGAGTTATATACTAATTGTTCTTATTATTGCACTAGATCAAGTTTCAAAATATTATGTTCAAGCGAATTTGTTGGAGAATGAATCCATTCCTGTTATTCAAAATATTTTTCATATTACCTATGTACATAATTACGGGGCAGCTTTTGGAATTTTAAGGAATCACAAGATTTTCTTCATAGTGATTACGACGGCAGTTGTTATAGGGATTTTTCTTTTCTTAAAGACACAGTCAAAAGTACACGCTACCATGAAATATAGTCTAATGCTGATTATTGCTGGGGCAGTGGGTAATCTAATGGATAGAATCCAAGTTGGATATGTAAGAGATTTTTTTGATTTTAGAATCTGGCCTGTATTTAATATAGCAGATATGGCTATCGTTTGCGGTGCCATCCTATTAAGCTATTATCTGTTGATTATTGATAGGCCCCAAAAGAGCTAGAAAGGAAGAGAACTTTTGGAAATACAAAAATTTATTGTTGATGATATAGACGAGGGACAACGTCTGGATGTATACATTGCCAATCAACTAGAGCATCTGTCTCGAAGTTTTATTCAAAAACTTATAGAGCAAGGCAATATTCAGATTAATGGCAGTAAAGAAACCGTTAAGAAATATAAGGTTCTAGAAAATGATGAAATAGAAGTAGAAATTCCTGAGCCCGAGTTGCTTAAGGTTGAACCAGAAGATATCCCTATTGATATCGTCTATGAAGATGAGGATGTAGTCATCGTAAACAAACCTCAGGGTATGGTTGTGCATCCAGCGCCAGGGAATTACCATGGAACATTAGTAAATGCATTGCTTTACCAATGCAAGAATCTATCATCTATCAATGGTGTAATCCGACCTGGCATCGTTCATCGAATTGATAAGGATACCAGCGGCCTCCTTATGGTAGCTAAGAATGATAGGGCCCATCGAAGTCTAGCTGAACAGTTAAAGGAGCACTCCATCAATAGGGTATACGTTGCTTTAGTACATGGTAATATTAAAGAAGAGCGTGGAACGATTAATGCACCTATTGGGAGACATCCTGTAGATCGAATGAAAATGGCTGTGGTAGATAGAAATGGAAAAAATGCTGTTACCCACTTTCGTGTTTTAGAGAGATATGGGGAATATTCTTTAATAGAAGCGAAGCTAGAAACAGGTAGAACCCATCAAATTCGTGTACATATGGCATATATACATCACCCTCTCGTGGGAGATCCTATCTATAGCCAAAAGAAGGAAAAGTTTCACACGGAGGGGCAGGCGTTACATGCCCAAACCATAGGATTCATTCATCCGGTGAAGGGTGAATACATGGAGTTTCATGCTGAAATTCCAGAGCGTTTTAGAAAAATTATTAAAATAATTGAAAATCTATGTAGACAAAGGTGAAAAACTATGCTAATCTAGTATAGAAATAAACACCTTTAAATTTGCCCTGTGAGGCAATAAGGACTCTACAATGAAATTGTAAGCATGCATTTTGTTCATGTAGATAACTTCTTGCCTTTAGGTAAGAAGTTTTTTTATGTTTAGAAATTCATGCGCAGAGGTGGTTATATGAAATTTAAAGCTCAAATTATGGATGAGCAGGCAATACAAAGGGCGTCAACACGAATTGCCCATGAAATTATCGAAAAAAATAAAGGAATTGAAGATGTTGTTCTGGTAGGAATCAAAACGAGAGGTGTTCCTTTCGCCAAGAGATTAAGCGATAAGATCGAAGCAATTGAAAAAGCGAAGGTAGATACGGGTATAGTAGATATAACGCTATACAGAGACGATTTAAGTAAAATAGATGAAAACCCTGTAATCAATAGTACGGATATTCAGGTAAATATAAATAATAAGGTAGTTGTTCTCGTAGACGATGTGCTATTTACTGGGCGTACGGTACGGGCTGCTATGGATGCAATCATGGACATTGGAAGACCTAGATCCATACAGTTGGCAGTACTGATCGATAGGGGACACAGAGAACTGCCGATTCGAGCTGATTTTGTAGGGAAGAATGTACCTACATCAAAGGAAGAAGTAGTTTGTGTACATTTTGAAGAGATTGATAACATCAATGATGTTACCATAAATGAAAGGTAAAAAGTGAATCTTCAAACCCTTTAACCTTTTAAATCGGTCCTGCGAGGCTGATAAGGGAGATAATGGAAGTATATCTCCCTCCTTAAATCTAAATTCAAGGAGGTATTTTTATGGCAGAAACAGCAGTAAAGATTAACTCAAAGAGCAATGAATTTGAAGGTGTACGTCTTGAAAAGAAATTGATTTTAGGTATTCAACATGTACTGGCCATGTTTGGCGCTACAGTACTGGTTCCACTTTTGACTGGTTTAAATCCAGCTGTAGCACTTCTAGCAGCAGGCTGTGGCACTCTAATTTTCCACTTTGTAACAAAAGGGAAAGTGCCAGTATTCTTAGGCTCAAGTTTTGCATTTATTCCTGTTATTCAACTAGTAGATAAGGCCTATGGGGGCCTCGAATATGCCCAGGGCGGCATCGTCGTTGCAGGTTTGTTGTATGTTTTACTCTCAGCTATCGTAAAAATATTTGGTGCTGAAAAGATTAAGAGCTTTTTGCCTCCAGTGGTGACAGGACCTATGATTATCGTAATCGGTTTAAACTTAAGTCCAGTAGCTATCCGAATGGCGGCAAGCCATTGGGGAGTGGCAGTAATCGTAGTATTGACAGTAATGGCCGTTTCCATCTTTGCTAAAGGATTCTTCAAGTTACTTCCAATACTCTCTGGTGTGGTTGTAGGGTATGTCGTAGCAAGCTTTTTAGGATTGGTAGATATGAGTGCTATACAACAAGCATCACTTATTCAAATGCCACAAATTACGCTGCCGAAGTTTAGCCTAGGAGCAATTGCAGTCATCGCGCCAATTGTAGCGGTAGTGTTTATGGAGCATGTTGGGGATATTACTACGAACGGTGCTGTTGTTGAAAAAGACTTTTTCAAGGATCCAGGCTTACACAGAACATTACTGGGAGATGGTCTTGCTACGTTGTTAGCCGGAATGATAGGTGGACCTGCAAACACGACCTATGGCGAGAATACAGGCGTGCTGGCAGTAACAAAAGTATATGATCCATCCATATTGAGAATTGCAGCTTGCATAGCCATTGGATTGAGTTTTATAGGAAAGTTTGGGGCGATGATTCAAACGATACCTACCTCAGTAATGGGTGGAATCAGTTTAGTCCTATTCGGTATGATTGCAAGTATTGGGATGAGAACAGTGTCGGAAGGAAAGATTGACTTCACAGATAATCGAAACCTGATTATAGCATCATTGATATTGGTACTGGGTATCGGAACGTCAGTAGTTACAGATGTTCCTGTAGGAATTACCATCACTGAAAACATTAAATTAACAGGTCTCAGCCTGGCAGCCATCGTTGGTATTGTATCCAATAAATTATTGCCAGCCCAAAAGTAAAAATCTACTTATTGTATCTGCTGATCAAAGCCATATTTATTGAAAATAAAGAAACAAGACCGAGTCTAGTTGGACTCGGTCTTATTATTTATTATTTGATCAATTTTATCATTTGTAGGTGTTACATAGATCGTTCGATGACTTTCATAGATAACCATTCCAGGCTTAGCGCCATTAGGTTTTCTAACATTTCTAACCTCCGTATAGTCGACAGGCACGTTTTCAGAAAGCTTGCCCTTGCTGTGAAACGCTGCTAGCGTAGCTGCCTCAAGAATTGTTTTATCAGGAACGTCAAGATTTTTACTTATTACAATCACATGGGAGCCTGGTATGTCTTTGGTATGAAGCCATAGATCTTTCTTAGAAGCCATCTTCAATGTCAACTCGTCATTCTGTTTGTTGTTTTTGCCTACAAGGATTTCAAAGCCATCAGAAGAAGTAAAGGATAAAGGTTTGGTACGCCCTTTATTTTTCTCTGTTTTTTCTTTGCGTTTTTTTAAATAGCCTTCATCAATAAGTTCACTTCTCACATCATCTAGATCTTGAATTTCTGTAGCATTTTCTATAAATACCAAAATGTTTTCGAAATATTTTATTTCATTTTGAGCCTCTTTCACTTGACGATGAATTTCCTTTATAGCAGTTTTAGACTTTCCATATCGTTTAAAATAGCGCTGAGCATTTTGAGATGGAGAAAGATGGACATCCAAAGGGATGAGAACCGTATTCCCTTCTTCATCATAATAGTTGACTACCTCTACTTCTGTGGCACCTTTTCTGATTAAGTGAAGATTTGCAGTCAAAAGTTCACCATAAATCCGATAATCTTCTGACCTCTCAGCATCCCTCAAATCTTCACTTAATTTTTGAAGCTTCTTGTATAGCTTCTCTAGGGAGTGCTGTATAAATTTCCGTAAATCTACAGATTTCTGCTTTAGTCGTTCCTGTAAGTCTCTATGAAAATAATAATCTTCCAGAACACGACTGATAGAGTCAAAAGTTATCGTATTATATAGATATTCATAGTGTTTTAATAAAATTGAAGAAAAATCTACCACATGATGCTCAGCTTTGTCCCGAATCAGATTTGGGACGTAGTTTTTATGCTTCATGCTTTGCATAATATGATCAAATGCATGCCAAAGGGCTTCATAGGTATTCGATGAAATATTGACCAAAGCGGTATCTTCATCAACTTCAGCCCTCTTACAGATTTCCATAGCCGTGATGGGACTTATACCCTGAAATGACGTATACAGCGCTTTGTATAGGATACTGCCCTGGGTAAGATGCTGAAATAAGCCAATAAAGTCTTCCTTATTCAATTGTAGAGGATTTGCTTTTCCTTGATCGGGAGGATGAATATATGTTTTTCCTGGAAGAATCTCCCTATAGCGATTGAGATCTCCCGATATACGTTTAATGCTATCTAGAATTTTATTCTGAGCTTTGTCAATCAAGATGATATTGCTATGTTTTCCCATGATCTCTATAATTAATTGCTTCGTCGTCAAAGAACCTAATTCATCATAGTTTTCTATATCAATCGTAATGATTCTTTCAAAATCTTTCTGTTCAATGGCAGTAATTTTACCTCCTTGCAAATGCTTTCGCATAAGCATGCAGAACATAGGGGGAGAAGAAGGGTTTTGTTTATTGATTGTGGTAATATGAACCCTTGGATTGTGGCTACTTGCTGATGCAACCAATCGGTAATTTTTTCCCATACAACGAATAAGCAGATTTATCTCGTCATCCTCAGGTTGATATACTTTCTCGATTTTGCCATGGCATACTTTATTATTTAGTTCATCAACGATTGCTGAAACGACCAATCCATCTAGTGGCATAAAAATTCCTCCAAACTATTGTACTTTCATTTGTAGAGTATAACACTATTTGTGAATAATTAAAAGTATCCGATAAATTCAATGTAAAGTTATAAGGAAATGTATTGATAAAAATATTAATTGCAAAAATAGTTTATATATCTTATTTTTTGTTAATAAAAATGATATAATTATAAGCTATGATATACTATTTTTAGGAAAAGATTTCAAAATGAATGAAAAGGGCACTTGATTTAAATATATAATGGAAGGATGAATCAAAATGATTAAGAGCATGACCGGATTTGGAAGAGGTGAAGCACAGGATGCAGAAAGGCAATTCACTGTGGAGATCAAATCCGTAAATCATCGATATAATGATATTGTTGTACGAATGCCTAAGCGACTAACTTATTTGGAAGAGAAAATAAAGGATCTAATCAAAAATGAAGTGAAAAGAGGGAGAGTAGAGGTCTACATATCCTTAGAAAATCTGGGTGAGGGAGATACAAAGATTTCTTTAAATCGTTCATTGGTCAATCAATACTATCAGTGTCTACAAGAAATCAAAGAGGGCTTTGATGTGAAAGATGATATATCCGTTTCTGTATTGTCTAAATTTCCAGATGTGTTCATCATTGAGTCAAAGGAAGAGGATGAGGATGAGATCTGGCAGTGCCTAAAAAGTGCAGTTTTAAAAGCAGTAGAGATGCTGATGAAGATGCGGCTTGCCGAGGGTGAGAAATTGGCTGAGGACATTGTAGGCAGATGTGATTATATAGGAAATATTATGAAAACGATTGAAAAGAAGAATCCTGAGGTCGTTCAAGAATATAAAAATAAGCTAAGGGATCGAATTAATGAGATGTTAGAGGATGCTATACAAATCGATGAGAGTCGTTTGAGTATAGAGGTCGCTATATTCGCAGATAAAAGCAGTATTGCAGAAGAAATTGTTCGACTCTATAGCCATATTGGACAGTTGAAAAAATCACTCAAAGAACAGCAACCTATAGGGCGAAAGCTGGATTTTCTAATCCAAGAGATGAATAGGGAAATTAATACAATCGGCTCAAAATCAAGTGATCTGGAGATTGTTAATTATGTAGTTGAGGTAAAGAGTGAGCTTGAAAAGATTAGAGAACAGGTTCAAAATATCGAATAGGAGGTAGAAAATGAGCATTAAATTAATTAACATAGGGTTTGGAAATATAGTGTCTGCCAATCGTTTGGTGGCAATCGTCAGTCCTGAATCAGCACCGATAAAGAGAATTATACAAGAAGCAAGGGATCGTGGCATGTTAATTGATGCAACCTATGGAAGAAGAACCCGTGCAGTGATTATTACCGATAGTGATCATATTATTTTATCCGCTGTGCAACCAGAAACCGTTGCCCATCGATTGACAGCAAAGGATGAGGCCGGGAAGGAAACTTCAGAAACCTGTTTAAAGAATGAGTAGCAAGAAGGAGAGCTTATGATGAACAAAGGATTGCTGATTGTTGTTTCAGGGCCATCTGGGGCAGGAAAGGGCACCATATGCAAACAGTTATTGAAGGTAGAACCCGATGTGATGCTTTCAGTGTCTGCAACCACTAGAGGACCTAGAGTAGGCGAGGTTGAAGGAGCAAACTATTATTTCCTTAGTAAGGATGAGTTTGAAGCGCTTATTGCGAAGGATGAGTTTTTAGAGTATGCTAATGTCTATGGAAATTACTATGGGACACCTAAAAAATATGTGCAAGAAAAAACTTTGCAGGGAAAAAATGTTTTGTTAGAAATTGATATTCAAGGGGCTCTTCAAATTAAGGAAAAGTATCCTCAGGGGGTGTTTATATTTATTTTACCACCTTCTATGAAAGAACTTAGGCATAGAATTATTACTAGGGGAACAGAAACTGAAGCTGCCATTGAGCAACGATTTAAGTGTGCATTCGAAGAAATAAATTATGTGAGAAAATATGATTATTGCGTCATCAATGATGATGTAGATACGGCTGTTGATAAGGTGAAAGCCATTATCAAGGCAGAACAATGTAAAATAACGGAAGATATTGATTCCATCATATCAAGATTTAAGGAGGAGATATAATGCTACATCCATCAATCAATCATTTATTAGAAAAGGTAGATAGTCGGTATACACTAGTTGTGGCAGCCGCGAAAAGAGCTAGGGAAATCATTGACGGTAGTGAAAAACTGACAAAGGTGCAGTCTACAAAGCCAGTTACTGTTGCAACTCATGAAATCGCTGATGATAAGATTCAGTACAAAAGACTTGAATCAGAAAAATAAAGAGGTGTCAAATGTTTAGGAATAAAAATGTTGTGCTAGGGGTAACAGGTGGCATTGCTGTATACAAGGCAGCTGATATTGTTAGCCGATTACGGAAGCTTTGTATCAATGTAAATGTTATTATGACGAAATCAGCTCAGGAGTTTGTTCAGCCAATGACCTTCCAATCTCTGTCTCAGAACTATGTGGTGACAGATATGTTCGATGAACCAAAGACCTGGGACGTAGAGCATATTTCTCTTGCGCAGAAGGCTGATGCATTTTTAATCGCACCGGCAACTGCAAATGTGATAGGTAAAATTGCCAATGGTATCGCCGATGACATGCTCACAACAACAATCATGGCTACAAAAGCACCTGTGCTCATCGCACCTGCAATGAATACTAATATGTATGAGAATCCTATTGTACAGGATAATATCCGAAAATTAGAAGCGCGGGGATATCGTTTTATTGAGCCAGCTTCAGGGCGATTGGCTTGTGGAGATTATGGACAGGGAAAACTGGCTGATCCTGAACGAATTGTAGAGGAAGTGCTAAAAACCCTTGATATGCCTCAAGATTTGAAAGGGATGCATTTTGTAATAACCGCTGGACCAACGAGGGAATCAATAGATCCTGTTCGCTATATCACCAACCATTCTTCTGGGAAAATGGGATATGCCATTGCGGAGAGGGCTGCTCATAGAGGGGCGGAAGTAGTTCTTATATCTGGCCCCACAAATCTTTCAACGCCTGCTGGCGTAAAGCGTATAGATATCAACACTACTCATGAGATGTACGATGCTGTAATGAATCAATTGAAATGGGCTGATGTGTTTATTAAATCTGCTGCAGTGGCAGATTACAGACCCAAGGCTGTCGCTGAGAACAAGATCAAGAAGGGTGATGGTGATTGGGTCATAGAGCTTACAAGAAATCCAGATATCTTGAAGGAGTTAGGTCAAAGAAAACAAGATGGACAAATTCTAGTAGGCTTTGCCGCTGAAACACAAGACCTAATTACCAATGCAAAAAGCAAAGTTGAGACGAAAAATTTAGATTTCATTGTAGCCAATGATCTAACGAAAGAGGGCGCTGGCTTTAAGTCGGATACCAACATAGTTACCATCATTGATCGCGAAGGCAATCAGGAGCATTATGACCTAATGTCTAAAACAGACTTGGCAGATACAATTCTTAGCAAAGTTAAAAAATTAAGGAGTAAGGAGTAGGATGTTCTACTCCTTTTTCAATATCTAGGAAATTATGCTTTTCAATTTCCTAGATATGGGGTGTGCAGAGGGGATTCCCCTTTGCCGTATTCAGGAAGGTGCTCAGTCTGCATTGCAGGCGTCGAAGGAAACCTAGGGTTTCCTAGCGAAAACAAATTGCCGATAGGCAACTTTGTTCTTGGTGTAATGAAAACATATTTCTGCTATAATAACATTAAGCAATTGGCAGTTAGGGGAGATGATCCATGAAGCGGACAAGCTATGTAGAAATTGTAATCAATAATAAGAGCAGTCACACAAATACAACCTATACCTATGGCGTACCGGATGGCTTGGCGGATCAAATATCTATTGGCACAAGGGTGATGGTTCCTTTTGGTAAAGGAAACAGACTTATTGAGGGATATGTAGTAGATGACAATATAGATCTAGCTGCACCCACCTTTAAGATTAAATACATCCAGAAAATATTAGATGAGGAAAATCTAATTTCTAAGAAGCTCATTGAATTATGTAAATGGATGCGAGAGGAATATTTATGTACCTATATTGATGCGGTGCAATGTGTGATACCTACAGGTATTTCTTATAAATCAGATAGAAAAATACGGTTGCGCGATGATTATGATAGTATGCAACAGATGAATACAAAACTTTCTGACAAACAGAATGCAGTGGTAGAAGTACTGAGATCTTACAAGCATATTACTGAATCATCTCTAAAGCAGATGCTTTCCTTTGATCCTTCTAGCACAATTAGAAGCCTAGAAAATAAGAATATGGTCATTTTAGAAGATCACTTTAAAAAGGAAGTGAATGGGCTTACAGAGAAGATCATTCGAATTTCAGAGAACCTGAATACTTTCGAAGTAATGGGAAAGCTTAAGAAAAATGCGGTAAAACAGAGACAAATATTAAATTATCTTCAGGAAAACGGAGCTACCCAGTGGTCAGAGTTAAGAAAGAATTTGGGCGTAAGCGCCAACTTGATAGATTCTTTGAGGGAAAAAGGATTCATAGATATTGAGATTATCGAAAAGAAGAGAGATATCTTTGGAAAAGAAGAGATATTGAAGGATAAGATTTTTGAGTTAACCGATGAACAGAATCAAATAATTCAAGAAGTAATACCTTTCATGATTAATCTTCAATATCAGCCTTTCTTAATTCATGGTGTTACAGGCAGTGGAAAAACAGAAGTTTATATGCAGCTTATTGGGAAGGTTGTCGAACAATCGAAAGAGGCAATTGTCCTTGTTCCGGAAATTGCGCTGACGCCTCAGATGATCGAACGGTTCAGAAGTCGATTTGGTAACCAAATTGCTGTGTTGCATAGCAAGCTTTCTTTAGGTGAAAGATACGATGAATGGAACAGAATCAAAAGGGGAGAAGTGAAGATTGCTATTGGTGCTAGATCAGCAGTATTTGCCCCTTTTGATAATCTAGGGATCATCATTGTGGATGAAGAACATGAACATACCTATAAATCGGAACAGAACCCAAAGTACCATGCTGTGGAAGTGGCAGAATTTCGATGTAAGCAGCATAATGCCGTATTGATCCTAGGATCTGCTACCCCTTCTCTTGAAAGCTATTACAAGACAGAAAAGGGATTGTATAAAAGGTTGGTCATGGAAACTAGATATAATCAAAATAAACTGCCGGATATCCATATCATTGACATGAGAGCAGAACTACTGAATGGAAACAAAAGTGTATTCAGTGAGAGTTTACATAGGGAGATTCTTAAAAATTTGGAGATGGGAGAGCAAACAATTTTGTTCTTAAACAGGAGAGGATATTCCACCTTTATTTCGTGTAGAAGCTGTGGCTATGTTGCCAAGTGTCCCCACTGTGAGATATCTTTAACATATCACAAAAACAATCACTTTTTATCCTGTCATTACTGCGGCTACAAGCAAAACCCGCCTGAAACATGTCCGAAATGTGGCAGTAAGTATATAAAGTATTTTGGAACAGGAACAGAAAAAATTGAGAAAATGACGGTGGAATTATTTCCTAATGCTAGAATTGCAAGACTGGATTTGGATACCACGTCCCGGAAGGGTTCAATGGAAAAGATTATTCGGGAAATAAAACAAGGCAAGGTGGATATCCTTATTGGTACCCAAATGATTGCCAAGGGATTAGATTTTCCCAATGTGACCCTAGTAGGTGTAATTGCTGCAGATATGAATTTAAACTTACCTGAGTTCAGAGCTGCTGAAAGAACATTTCAATTGATTACCCAGGTCGCAGGAAGGGCAGGCAGAGGCCAGCGATTAGGCAGAGTTATCGTACAAACCTATGAGCCGGAACATTTCGCAATACAAGCTTCACAAAATCATGATTTTGTTTCATTTTATCATCAAGAAATGGCTATGCGAGAATCTTTCAGCTATCCACCATTTTCAAGATTGGTGAATATTATGATAACAGGAGAAGAAGAGGCAGATGTCATAAAAATTGCAAATGAATATGCAACGGAATTGAAATATGAATTGAAGGGTATTGATTTATCAGTGCAAGATGTGATCTTTGGGCCTGGTCCAGCAGCATTGGCACGGATAAATCAAAAATATAGATGGCAGATAATTATTAAAAGTAAAGCGATTGACCAAAAGGTTATAAGGGGTATAATAAATACTATAAGAAGTGATATATTGAAAAAAAATAATGTAAATAATGTCAATATAAGTATAGATATTAATCCGTTTAATATGCTTTAACAAGGAGGAAAAAAATGGCCATTAGAAATATTTTAAAAGATGAGGATCCAACTTTAAGGAAAAAGTCAAGAGAAGTGGAGAAAATAGATCATAGAATTGTTATGTTGTTAGATGACATGATTGATACGATGTATGAAGCCGACGGTGTTGGTCTTGCAGCACCACAGGTAGGTGTATTAAAGCGAATTATTGTAATTGATGTAGGAGATGGTATCATCGAGTTGATCAATCCAGTGATTATTGAAACAACTGGTGAGCAGGTTGATGTAGAAGGCTGTTTAAGTATTCCTGGTGTCACAGGAGAAGTGAAAAGACCTAAGCGAGTGATCGTTAGAGGATTAGATCGCAACGGAAAGACTATAGAAATCATTGGTGAAGAATTGTTAGCAAGAGCACTATGTCATGAAATTGATCACCTGGACGGAATACTTTTCACGGATAAAGTGATCAAATAGGAGGTTTATATGAAAATTGTTTTTATGGGGACTCCAGATTTTGCTGTTCCCTGCCTTGATGAAATTGTACGTCGTCAACACTTGGTACAGGCTGTAATAACCCAGCCTGATCGTCCAAAGGGAAGAGGGAAAAAACTGGCACCACCGCCGGTGAAAGAAAAAGCACTTCAATACAATCTTCCAGTTTATCAACCTGAAAAGGTAAAAGATCCTAATTTTATTGAGGTTATAAAGGATCTTTCTCCTGACTGTATTGTAGTTGTAGCCTTTGGACAAATATTGCCCAAAGCGATTTTAGATATTCCAGTTTATGGCTGTATCAATGTACATGCCTCACTGCTTCCTCAATATAGAGGGGCCGCTCCCATCAATTGGGCTATCATCAATGGTGAATCCATGACAGGTGTAACTACCATGTATATGGATGAGGGATTAGATACAGGAGATATGATTATAAAAAAAGAAATTTGCATCTATAATAAGAATGCAGGAGAGCTTCATGATGAAATGGCCCGGGAGGGTGCCATCCTTTTAGGGGAGACTTTGGAACTTGTTGCTATAGGTAGAGCACCTAGAGAGAAACAGTGTAATGAAAAAAGTTCCTATGCCCCTTTAATGGACAAAGCATTAGGTAGAATTAATTGGTCAAAATCTGCAAAAGATATCTATAACTTAATTCGAGGTGTGAACCCATGGCCAACGGCCTATACTACCTATGATGGTGAAGTTTTTAAGATATGGAAAGCAAAAATAGTGGAAAAGGACTGTAAAGATCAACCAGGTAAAATTGTAAAGGTTGATGGATCAGGAATTCTTGTATGCACTGGACAACACCTTCTAAGTATTGAGGAGATCCAGTTTCCAAACAACAAACGTATGGGCGTAGACGAATATCTCAGAGGACATATGATTCATGAAAATAGAATATTAGGTGAATAAAATGCTAACGAATTACTACAAACAGAAAAACATATCATTTATAATGATTATGTTCATATTAAATGTACTGTTTTTAGGTATTGCCATATTATCATTCTATTTGGCTCATACCAGCAGTTTAGTATTATATAAACTGGTATTGAATATAATACTGATAGCTGCCTCATTTGCCAGTTTTTTTGTTCTTATGAATGGGATATGTGTTTTAATGCTGTTAAATGATCATCCATTGAACTCATTTGGTCGAAAACTGGTTCAGTATTCGATGGGAGCTATGTACCCTAGAATGATGTATATTACCCAATTATTTGGATTGGATAAAGATAATATTCAGAAAATCTTTTCGGAAATAAATAACCGCTTAATTTTATCCCAAAGAATTCAGGTGAAGTCTGAAGAGATTCTAATACTATTGCCTCACTGTCTTCAGAAATCCGATTGCAAGCATAAAATCACCAATGAGATTTCTAATTGTAAGAGATGTGGGGCCTGTGATATAGATTCTTTAATTGCACTTAAGGAAAAGTACGGTGTCAATATTTTTGTAGCTACAGGAGGTACCATTGCAAGAAAAATTATTAAGGAACAGAAACCGAAAGCTATTATTGCCGTGGCCTGCGAGCGGGATTTAAGCAGCGGCATTTTAGATGTAAAAGGGATTCCTGTCATAGGGTTATTGAATGATAGACCAGAAGGACCATGTATTAATACCAGAGTCAAGATTGATAAAGCTGAAGAAATGATAAGATATTTTATTGGCGAGGGAAATTGAAAAATATGTCCTATGGGATATTCACTAGTAATTCTTGCATTGGCTCATAACTACCAAGAACATTACTCCTGCAAGAAAGGTTCAAAATGCTGCTGCATTAACCTATGTGACTGCTATAGTGGTATCTGTGCCCATTGATTAGACTTGTTCCTTTGAGAGACAGAAGAGATTAGGAATGCACCCTGTTGGGTGCATTCGTTATATGTAAGGAAGGGAGATTATGAAAGAATGAATGCTAGGAAAATTGCTTTAGATATTTTAACGGATATTGATAGGAACAACGCCTATTCCAATATCGCACTTAATAAGCATCTTAGAGGTAAGGCATTAGATGGTCGTGACCAAAGATTTATAACAGAGCTGGTTTATGGGACTGTTGAGAATAAAATTTATTTAGATTATATTATTGGGCAGCTTTCAAAAACCAAAATTGACAAAATTCATCCATCCGTGATGAGCATTCTTCGATTAGGACTTTATCAGATCATTTATCTAGATAAAATACCACCTTCAGCTGCAGTCGATGAAAGTGTAAAACTTACAAAAAAAGTGCAGATGAAAGCTTCTGGGTTTGTGAACGGGTTATTAAGAAACTATTTAAGGAATAGAGAGAATATCAGAATTCCAAATTACAATGAGAATCCAGTTGCATTCCTGTCTGTTACATATTCTCATCCAGAGTGGTTGGTTGAAAAATGGATGAAAGAATTTGGAGCAGAGTTTACAGAAAAACTTCTACAGGGAAATAATGCAAAGCCTACATTGACAGCCCGTGTAAATACTTTAAAAATCGAGAAAGAAAGATTGATGGATTACTTAAGAACGAATCATATCGAGGTAACTGAGGGCAAATATGTGGAGGAAGCGATCAAGTTTGAAAATATGTATGGTCTGGAAGAACTAGAAGCATTTCAAAAAGGATACTTTCAAATACAAGACGAGAGTTCTATGCTAGTGGCCCATGTGTTGGATCCTAAACCTCAAGAGGTTGTCATGGATGTTTGTGCTGCTCCTGGAGGCAAAACAACTCATATAGCTCAACTCATGGAAAATAGGGGGACGATTATTGCTAGGGACATTCACGAACATAAGTTGAAGCTTATTGACAATACGGCAAAGCGTCTAGGAATTACAATTATTAAGACACAATGCTATAATGCCAAAGAGATAGATGAAACGATGATCGATAAAGCCCACAGAGTTTTGGTAGATGCTCCCTGCTCTGGGCTAGGAATTATCAGGAGAAAACCCGAAATAAAATATAACAAAAAGCCTGATGACTTGAAGAAAATTACGGACTTGCAATTAGAAATTTTAGAAAATGCAAGTAAATATGTCATAGAAAATGGATATTTAGTTTATAGTACATGTACAATTACGAATGAGGAAAATATTGGAGTAATTGAGAGGTTTCTTTCTAGAAATCAAAGCTTTGTTATGGTGGATGTGAACCCTTTGCTTCCCGAATCATTAAGGGGACAAGAGAAATATCTGCAATTGTATCCCCATATTGACGATATGGACGGTTTTTTTATTTGCAGATTGCAAAAACGAACAAGACCATGACTATTCCCTAGGTCGGAACTATGGTATAATATGGTTTGGATATAAAAATAATATTACTATGCATGTAAACTTGTGAGGTGTTTGAATGGATATTGGGGCGATTTCACATACAGGATTGATTCGAGATATTAATCAAGATTCATACTTCGTATCAGAAGATACGATGAACTTATTTATTGTCGCTGATGGAATGGGTGGTCATAAAGCAGGAGAAGTTGCTAGCGATATTGCAATTGATTCAGTTAAAAGCTTTATGCAGGATCATATTCCCCAAACCATAGGGAATCGTGATGAAGCCATTTGTAAAATCATTGAAGAAGCAATAATGGATGCAAATAAAAAGATATTTGAAAAATCGATGCAAGAAGAAAAATATCAAGGGATGGGAACTACCCTCACTATGGCGTTTATTCAGTCAAAGCTGTTTATTGGTCACATAGGTGATAGTCGGGCCTATCTCATAAGGAATCATGAAATTACACAAATAACACAGGATCACTCTTTGGTGGCAGAATTGCTAAGGAATGGAACCATAACTGAAAAAGAAGCAAAAGTACACCCACAACGGAATATCATTACTCGAGCTCTTGGCACAGAAGAAACTATTTTAATCGATTTATATACCATTGATTTATTGTTAGATGATGTTATCGTGCTATGTTCTGATGGGCTATCAAACTTAGTAGACCAACTAGAGATTAAGGAATGCCTTATAAATAGCGAAAGTATGCAGGCAGGTTGTGAGCATCTGGTGGCTTTGGCCAATGAAAGAGGCGGATATGATAATATAACTATAATTGGAATCAAAAATAATAAATAAGCAGGAATCGAGGTGAGAGAATGATAGGTAGAATATTGGGTAATCGATACGAAATTATTGAAAAGATTGGTGGAGGGGGCATGGCATTGGTTTATAAAGCTAAATGCCAGCTATTAAATAGATATGTAGCAGTAAAAATTCTTCGACCAGAGTTTACTAGTGATGAAGAATTTATCACCAAGTTTAAGCGAGAATCTCAGGCAGCTGCAAGCTTATCACACCCTAACATAGTCAATATTTACGATGTAGGGGTGGACGATCACGACATTTATTACATTGTGATGGAGTATGTGAAAGGAAAGACGTTAAAGCAAATTATTAAAGAACATGGGCCTTTAAATCCGGAGGAAACGATCAACATTGGAAAACAAATTTCTCTGGCGTTGCATCACGCCCATAGCAATCATATTGTTCATAGAGATATAAAACCCCATAATATATTGATGACTGATGATGGACGGGTGAAGGTTACGGATTTTGGCATTGCTAGGGCTGTTACTTCCGCAACGGTAACAAATACAGGCAATGTGATTGGATCTGTACATTATTTTTCTCCTGAGCAAGCTCGCGGTGGCTATACAGATGAAAAATCTGATATTTATTCTTTAGGTATTGTGATGTATGAAATGGCCACAGGGCGACTCCCATTCGACGGGGAAAGTCCAATATCCATAGCCCTAAAGCATATTCATGAGGACGTAATGCCACCTACTATGATTAATGAAAATATCCCTAAAGCCCTAGAGGATATTATTATGAAATCTATACAAAAGGATCAAGCAAAACGTTATGGCAGTACAAAAGAAATTCTGGAGGATCTAAATCAAGCTTTAAAGCAACCTATGGGCGATTTTGTTAAATTCGATGATGATGATGACAGTCCCACCCAGGTGATACCAGTTATCAAGGATAACGATGTACCAAAGAGCAAGCCTATTCATTTCAGTCCAAAGTCTGAGAAAAAGAGTAACAACAGACTTATTGTATGGGGAGCAGTAGCTACTGCTTTTGTATTGGCATTGATATTCATTGGAAGTATTTTCTATTTCAAGGATATATTCGTATCCCAAGAAAAAGAAGTTCCCAATGTGATTGGAAAATCCTATGAAGAAGCGAAACAAAATCTTGAAAATCTAGGTTTGAAGGTTGAACAAGAGCAGGAACAGTACAGTTCTGAATATGATGAAGGGCAAGTTATGTTTCAAGATCCTAAGGCGGGCGAGAGTGTAAAGACAGGTTATCCTATTCGGCTTATTGTCAGCAAAGGCGCAAAATTAACAGAAGTGCCGAATCTTTTAAATAAAAATATAGAAGAAATCGGTTTTATTTTAGAAAATGCAAAACTTAAAGAGGGGACAGTGAAATATGAGTATAATACCTTGCCAATCGGAATTATCATTAGCCAAAGTCCTGAAGCCGGCAAGAACGCACCAGAAGGTTCAGCTGTAAATGTATTGGTGAGCCAAGGTCCCGAAACAAAGCTTGTTTTAATGCCGAACTTGGTTGGAGAGAAGATCGATAATGCGAGAAGGATTATCGAGACCTCAAATCTGATCGTTGGTAAGATTGAGTATAAATTTGATGAAAAGATTGAGAAGGATGTTGTAATACAACAAAGCATATTAGCGGGAACGGAGACGGATGAGAACAAAGTAATCGATCTTGTTGTGAGTAAAGGTACTGAAGGAATGACTCAACCACCA
The DNA here is from genome assembly GCF_014205875.1 of Anaerosolibacter carboniphilus. Classification (GTDB taxonomy): domain Bacteria; phylum Bacillota; class Clostridia; order Peptostreptococcales; family Thermotaleaceae; genus Anaerosolibacter; species Anaerosolibacter carboniphilus. The sequence goes on along the minus strand of NZ_JACHEN010000019.1, from coordinate 2,550 downwards.
GAAGAAAATGAACTTCAAATGAAAACAGTTTCTCTGGGGATTAATTATAATCGAGCAAAACAAGAGCAATTCACACTTAGAATTGTAAAAAGGCAGAATGGCATTTCTACAGAGATCTATAAAGCAACCCATTACAAATCAAAAGAGAGCGAAAAAATTATTATTGAAGGTAGAGGAAAAGCTACGATTGATGTATATTTTGATGATGAAAAGGTTGCTGAAAGGAACATAGATTTTGAAACGGGGTCTTTGTATGAATAATGGAATCATCGTGAAAGGTATTGGTGGCTTTTATTATGTAGATACAGGTGATCGGATTTTTGAATGTAGGGCGAGAGGAAAATTTCGTAAAGAAAAGGTTATACCTCTCGTAGGAGATCGCGTAAAGATTACCATTCAAGAATCCTCAGGACAAGGTGTTATTGAAGAAATTGAACAACGGGAGACGGAATTAATTCGTCCTCCTGTTGCCAATATAAACAATGCTGTGATTGTTTTTGCGATTCAGAAGCCAGAACCAAGCATTTCACTGTTGAATAGATTCTTAATTCTTGCAGAAACTCAGGAAATAGATATAACCATCTGTTTCAATAAGATTGATTTGTTACAAGACCAAGAATTATCAGATTTAATGGGTATTTATGAAAAGATTGGTTATAGCGTTATAGGAACAAGTACGAAGCAAGGCATTGGCTTAAAAGACTTATCACAAAAGTTAATGGACAAAATTACGGTTTTCGCAGGACCTTCTGGTGTTGGAAAATCTTCACTATTGAATGCGATTCAACCTAACTTAAGGCTCCAAACAGGTGAAGTGAGTTCTAAAATTGAGAGAGGCAAGCATACAACAAGGCATGTCGAGTTATTACAATTGGATTTTGGAGGCTGGGTGTTAGATACTCCAGGTTTTAGCTCTCTGAGTCTTGATTTTATAGGTGAGGATGAATTGCAGTATTTTTTTAAGGAATTCAATGAATTTGTTGGTATGTGTAAATTTAATGCTTGCAGACACTTAAGCGAGCCTGACTGTGCCATCAAAAAAGCTGTAGAAGAAAACCAAATTTGTCAGTCTAGATATGAAAGCTATATGCAGTTGTTAGAAGAGATTCTACAGACAAGGAGGTATTAGATATGATTAAACTGGCACCTTCAATATTATCAGCAAATTTTGCGGGGTTGTTGGAGGATATTAAAAAAGTGGAAGAAGCGGGTGTAGATTTATTACATATCGATGTGATGGATGGGCATTTTGTTCCCAATATTACTATTGGCCCATTGGTGTTGGAAAGTATAAAAGGAAGAACAACTTTACCCTTTGATGTACATCTTATGATCGAAAATCCTGATCGCTATATCCCTAACTTTGTAAAGGCTGGGGCCGATATTATTACGGTACATGCAGAAGCATGTCACCATATACATAGAACAATTCAAAACATAAAATCCCATGGGGTGAAGGCAGCTGTAGCGCTAAATCCTGGGACATCTTTGACTTCAATAGAGTATATACTTGAAGAACTGGATATGGTATTAATCATGTCAGTGAATCCAGGTTTTGGTGGCCAACACTTTATACCCTCCGCATTAGATAAAATACGATCTTTGAAGAAAATGTTAGTGGATCGAAATCTAGTGATGGATATCCAAGTGGATGGGGGTATCAAATTAGAGAATGCTGCCGAGGTAGCAGGGGCTGGTGCTAACATACTGGTTGCTGGTTCAGCAATTTTTAATACTGAATCTATCGAAGATACGGTAAAGCTGTTTAGAAATAGATTAGATAGCTTTTAGCGGAGGCAGAATATGAGGTGTGCAATAGTTTCGAATGGGGACATTACCAATTACGCCATTCATAGGAAAATCATTGATGACTGCGATTATGTAGTTTGCGCCGATGGAGGCGCACGACATTTACGGGCTATGGGAATATATCCGAATGCGATCGTTGGAGATTTAGATTCCATGGGCGATGATGAGATGGTGTACTTCCGTGAAAGAGATATTGAATTCTATAAGTTTCCTGCTCGTAAGGATTATACAGATTCCGATTTGGCAATTCAATATGCCCTGGAAAAGGGATGCACAGAAATTCTTATGTTAGGCTGTATAGGGAGTAGAATGGATCATACGCTGGCGAATATTACCATGTTGTTGCCCTTGCTTGAACAAGGAATCCAGGCAAGAATAGTAGATGAACATAATGAGATATTTGTAATAAATGATTCTGCTCTGGTGGAAGGAGAACCTGGAAGATTCGTCTCCTTGATACCATTGAGCGCAACTGTTGAGGGAATAACCCTATCGGGATTCGAATATCCTTTGAACAATGCTACCCTTAAAATGGGCTCTTCACTAGGGATTAGCAATCAGCTGAAGGAGCAGCAAGGGTGTATTCGTTTAAGGAGTGGAAATCTTTTGGTTATTTTGGCGAAAGACTAGGTACACATTGTGTACCTGAGGTTGATTACAAACCACCAGATTTTATCTATCTGGTGGTTTTCTTAATTTCTAGTAATTGATAATTTTTTCGTTTGGATCAAAAAAATAAAA
>NZ_JACHEN010000018.1 GCF_014205875.1 Anaerosolibacter carboniphilus | reverse complement strand
AAAGACCAAAGTTTGTGTCGCTCGTTTTGGCGACTTATATAGATTATCATGTTTGTCGTTTTGTGTCAACAAGTTTTTTTATGGTAATTTTTATAACTTGTTTCTCGCGACGACAAAATCTATCTTACCATGTTTCTTACCTCAAATCAACTGGTAATTTTTCCTACCCTTTGACTCTCACCCCTTGCATCAAGGACATGAACTAATATATCATATTCATAAGTCCAGGTCAATACTTGGATCTATGTTAATATTATCCATATTATCTTACACTTTAGGGCATATTTTCAGTGATTTCTGTTATAATGATAGCTATAGGTTAAATTTGGAAGGAGGAGAGCAATGAAACTAGAACAGATGTTAAAAGACATGGTAGAGACCCCTGGCATATCTGGATTTGAACACACTATTAGCGATGTCATTCAGAAGCATTTTGATGGACTTGCCGATGATTCCAAAAAAGATCGATTGGGCAACCTAGTCATTTATAAAAAAGGTATGGGGCCTAATTCCATAAAAATCATGCTTGCTGCCCACATGGATGAAATAGGTCTCATGGTAAAGAAAATAGACGATAAAGGTTTTATTCAATTTACCAATATCGGCGGCGTTGACCAAAGAACCCTTTTAACCCAAGAGGTCATGGTTCATGGAACAAAAGGCTTATTTGGCGTAATTGGTACAAAACCACCCCACATCCTCGATCCAAGCGATCGGGTGAAGGCCATTAAGATGGAAGATATGTTGATTGACGTAGGCCTTTCAAAAGAAGAAGTAGACAAATTTGTTCGCGTAGGTGACTCCATTACCATCCATCGCAAAATGATTAACCTTCAAAATGGACTTATTTCTGCAAAAGCGTTGGATGATCGCGCAGGTGTAGCTGTAATGTATGAGTGCCTACAGATATTACAAAAATTAAGGCATCAGTGTGATGTCTATGCTGTAGCAACCGTTCAAGAGGAGGTTGGTACAAGGGGTGCTATCGTTAGTACTTATGACATACTCCCTGATATTGGTATTGCCATTGATGTCACTTTTGGATCAACGCCTGATCTATCAAAGGACGAAGCCTATGAAATAGGTAAAGGACCTACCATTGGTCTAGGTGCCAATATCCATCCTAAAATTTATGAGAGATTTATTCAGGTTGCCAAAGACCATAACATACCTTATCAAATAGAAATACTTCCTGGTCACTCAGGAACCGATGCATGGGCAATGCAAGTTACACAATCTGGAGTAGCAACAGGCTTGCTTTCTATTCCTTTAAGATACATGCATACATCTGTAGAGACCCTGGATATAAGTGATATTAAAAATACAGGAAAGCTCCTTGCTTATTTTATTGCCAGTTTGGACGAAGAAGATTTGGAGGGATTCCTATGCTATTAAAAAGGTTAACCGAAGCCTCTGGCTTGCCAGGCAATGAAAAAGAAATTAGGGACATCATCAAGGATGAGATTAAGGATTATGTAGATGAAATCAAAGTGGACCGACTTGGCAATTTAATCGCTTTGAAAAAAGGCAAAGAAGGTTATCCGAAAGTAATGCTGGCCGCACACATGGATGAAATCGGCCTTATGGTCAAATCCATCGATGAAGGAGGATTTATTAAATTCGTTCCTGTAGGGGGCATAGATGATCGTATCCTCGTCTCTAAAATAGTTCAAATAGGAAGCAATAAAGTACCCGGGGTGATTGGCGCAAAGGCCATTCATCTGCAAGAACCCGATGAACGTACAAAGGCATTAAAACACAAGCAGTTATATATAGATATCGGAGCCAAATCTAAGGCTGAAGCTGAAAAACTGGTTTCCAAAGGAGATTATATCTCTTTTCTCAGCGATTACATCGAGTTTGGCAATAACCTCGTAAAGGCAAAAGCCTTAGATGATCGCGTAGGCTGCGCCATCCTCATTGAGTTACTAAAAGAAACCTATGATGCCACCCTCTATGCAGTATTTACCGTACAGGAAGAAATCGGTCTGCGTGGTGCTAGGGTAGCAGCCTATGGCATCGATCCTGATTTCGCCCTAGTCGTTGAAGGCACAGTTTGCTCTGATGTTACCAATGTGGATGAAGCTCAGCACGGCACCCGGTTAGGCCATGGGCCAGCCCTATCCATCATGGATATGGCTTCTCTCTTCGACAAGGGACTCATAAAACAAATTCATCAGACTGCAGTGGACAACAACATTAACATTCAATTTAGACAAATTACAACAGGTGGTAATGATGCTGGAGCTATTCATGTTACCCGGGAAGGAATACCTTCTGCTGCACTATCTATACCTTGTCGTTATATTCATTCACCATCCTCTATTATGTCTAAAGATGATTTTGATGGATGCGGAAGACTCTTGAAACTCTTCCTTAAAAACATAAAAAAGGAGGCATATGCCCGTGGATAATGCACAATTAAGCCTATTAAAGAAACTGGTAGAATCCTATGGTCCTTCTGGCAACGAAGAAAAGATTAGAGATTTCATCATGGAAGAAATCAAAGATTATGCGGATGAAGTGAAAACTGATCGAATGGGTAATCTGATTGCTGTCAAAAAGGGTCCAGGCAAAAGAATCATGATTGCAGCTCATATGGATGAAATTGGTGTCATTGCTACAAGTGTCGACGATAATGGCTTTATTCGTTTCTCCAATATAGGTGGTGTATCCCCTTTCACAGCCCTATATCAGCGCGTCATGTTTGCCGATGGAACCATTGGCGTTGTCGGCATGGAGCATTTGGATGAAATGAAAAATTTAAAGCTGGATAAAATGTTCATCGATATTGGCGCGAAATCCAAGGAGGAAGCGTTGTCAAAGGTACATGTGGGAGATGTAGCATGCTTCTATAATACATTCACCCAAGAAGGCGATCAACTCATCTCCAAAGCCATGGATGACCGTATCGGCTGCTTTATTGCTATTGAAGCCTTGAAGGCCGTAAAAGATTCTCCCAACGAGTTGTACTTTGTTTTTACTGTACAAGAAGAAGTGGGTGTTCGAGGCGCAAAGACAGCTGCCTATGGCATCGATCCTGACATGGGAATCGCTGTCGATGTTACGCTTACAGGCGATACGCCAAAGGCGAGAACCATGGACGTCAAGCTCGGAGATGGCCCTGCTATCAAGATTAGGGATAATTCAATGCTTAGTCACCCTGCAGTAAAAAATCTGATGATTGATACTGCCAAAGCCCACGATATCCCCTATCAATTGGAAGTATTAGATTTTGGCGGTACAGACTCCGGCGCCATTCATTTGACCCGCAGCGGCGTACCCTCCGGTGTCATTTCTATTCCATGTAGGTTCGTTCATACTCCTTCAGAAATGGTTTCTCGAAAAGATGTTGAGCATTCAGTAATGCTTCTAACGAAAATTCTTGAGCAAGATATTCAATTTTAATGTCAAAAGCCCTGCAACCATCATCCCGTTGTAGGGCTTTTCTTATGATAAAAATACGAATGCATCTTCATCTTTTTCATTTCCCCATTATTTATATTGCTAAAAAGAATAAATTTCTCCCTTCTAGCAAAATTTAATTAGCATAGGATGAATTCTGCTGGAAAGGGTGTTTTTTATGCTCATTATATTAATAAGAACCTTATTTATTTATATTTTTGTAGTCTTTGCCATTCGCATGATGGGCAAGGGAGAGCTAACTGAACTTCAGCCCTTTGAGCTGGTAATCATGCTAATGATTGCAGAATTAGCCGCCTTATCCATGGAAAACACAGGAGCATCTATTTTAAACAATCTCATCGCTATTATTACCCTGCTCTTTGCTCAGATTCTGATTTCGTATATCAATATGAAAAGTGAGTGGGCCCGGGGCATTATCTGTGGTAAACCTAGTGTACTAGTGAATGAAGGAAAAATCAATATCAAGGAGCTGCAACGTCTGCGCATCAATATTAATGATTTGGTGGAACAAATACGAGAAAAGGAATATGTCAGTTTAGCCGATGTTGAATTTGCAATTTTAGAAACCAATGGAGAGCTAAGTATTATTCCTAAAGCAAACAAAAGGCCTGTCACGGTTGAAGACTTAAATATTCAACCTACCTATGAGAATATGCCTATCTCTCTTATTATTGATGGCCATATCAACCACACCAATTTAAAAATAGCACAACGTAATGAAAACTGGTTGTTGGAACAATTACGGGTTCGCAATATCTCTGACTATAAGGATGTGCTTTTTTGCTTTTTAGATGAAAACAAAAAACTGTATGTACAGAAAAAAGATTAGGAGGAATCTGTTCCTATGCGATCATTAATTGCTGTTTCCATTGTCATCATTGTCATTATCGGTGGATGGTTTCTTGCCTACAATTACATTGATACCCATGCAACAGATCTGATTCAGTCCCTTGATCATATGACGAAGAATATTGAATCAGAAAATTGGGATTCTGCTGTGAATGAATATCTACAAATCAAAAAACAATGGGGCGAGATAAGAAATCGATGGGCTGTTATGATTCATCATCATGAAATCGACAATATCGATCTCGCCATGGCACGAACGCGCAAATATATAGAAGAAAAAGATAAACCCCTTTCTCTGGGCGAGATCGAGGTTCTCAAACAATTGTTTCATATTGTGAAAGAAAGTGAAGCTGTTACGCTGACAAACTTATTATAGATTTATAGCACTATAATGGTTTCAGGCTTTTAGCTTTCCGATAATATCTCTCACCGATGTATATCCTTTTCTTTCTAAATATCCCTGTATCCCCTCGTTAATTTCCATCGTAACCAAAGGGTTTATAAAATTGGCTGTACCTATAGCGATGGCACTGGCTCCTGCCAATAGAAATTCAATGGCGTCTTGAGCGCTAGAAATTCCACCCATGCCGATGATGGGTATTCCTACGGTCTGGGCCACTTCATAGACCATCCGTAAGGCCACCGGTTTGATGGCAGGTCCAGAAAATCCCCCAATTCCCCTAGCCAGAATGGGCTTTTGCTGCTCGATATCGATGGCCATACCTATTAATGTATTAATCAAAGATATGCAGTCTGCTCCTCCCTCTTCTGCTGCCTGCCCAATCTCTCGAATATCTCTAACATTTGGGCTAAGCTTGACAATCAAATACTTGTTTGTATGCTCTCGTACACATTTGGTCACCTTATAGACCATTTCAGGATCTCGGCCAAAGGCAACGCCACCCTCTTTGACATTTGGACAGGATATGTTTAATTCTAAAGCATCTACCCCTGTATCTGATAGTCTTTCTGCTATCTTACAGTACTCTTCCATCGTATTGCCATTGATATTTGCAATCACCCGTGTACTGAATTGAGATAGATAAGGTAATTCCTCCTGGATAAATGCCTCCACCCCTGGATTTTGGAGTCCTACGCTATTGAGCATGCCCATGGGGGTCTCCGCCACCCTAGGCACTGGATTGCCTTTTCTTGCTTCAAGGGTAAGACCCTTCACCATAATTCCGCCCAAGTGATTCAAATCAATGTATTCACCATACTCCCTTCCAAATCCAAAGGTTCCAGAAGCAACCATAATGGGATTTTGCAAGGTAAGACCCTTTAAATCTACCGTCATATCAATTGCCTTCATCAAAGATCACCTCTTCTCCCCAAAATACAGGACCTTCCTTGCAGGTTCGCACGTAATCCCAGTCTTCTCCTGCCTTCACTTTACAGCTACAAACCAAACAGGCACCCACACCACAAGCCATCCGTTCTTCCATTGCCAGTTGGGTAGGAATTCCCATTGCCTTGCCATACTTTTGTATCTGTTTTAACATAATCTCTGGTCCACAGGCATATATCATCTCTGGTGGATTTTCCATGGTTTCCTCTAGCAGTCCTGTCACGTAACCCTTATATCCAAAAGTTCCATCCTCTGTGGCAACCTCTACTGCTTTACAATATTTTTTAAAAGCCTCTACCAAGTAAGCCTCCGTTCGAAACCCTAACAACACCTTTATATCCTTATCCTTGAGATTTTTGCAAAGTTCTACCAAAGGCGCTACACCTATGCCACCACCCACCAAAAGGACCCTCTCTCCTTTTGGCACAAATCCGTTGCCTAATGGCCCTATGATGTCCAAGTACTCTCCTTCTTTTCTACTGCAGAGTGCAGCTGTCCCTTTCCCTGATTTTCGTACAACAAAACTCAATTGGTCCGTTTCTACCTCACATACACTGATTGGTCGCCTTAAGAATGACTGTCCTTCTTCACTGCATTGAATATGAAAAAACTGTCCTGCTGTAATCTCATGGCATTCCGCTGGTCTCGCTACAATAATTTTATAGATATCCTTGGCTAGTCTCTCTGTTTTAAGAATCTTACATACGCTGGATGCTTTCATCAAATCCCCCCTTACCAGTACTGTTTACCTTGTTCCAATAATAAGCCATTGATTTCTTCTTGCATCTTTAAAACCGCATTCCTTGCAGCTCTTCCAAAATTTTGTTCCTTATATTCACTGTTCTCTTTCTGATAGGCATAAAGGATGTCTCGAGATGAATTGATGATTGCCCCTAAACCACGCTCATCAAAGCAGTCTATAATATCCTTGGCAGTTCCCCCTTGGGCCCCATAGCCAGGCACAAGAAAATAGGATGTCGGCATAAGTCTTCTTAGATTTTTTGCCTGCTCCGGATAGGTAGCACCTACCACTGCCCCTACGGATGAATATTGATGAGCACCCATCATTTCTCTACTCCATTGATGCACAAGATGGGCTACAATTTCATATATTCTCTTTCCCCCTGCCTCTAAATCCTGAAGCTGCCCTGAGGTTGGATTAGATGTCTTCACCAAGACAAACATCCCTTTTTCATAGTCCACAATATCCTTCATAAATTCTTTAAGGCAATCATCCCCCAGATAGGGATTTACCGTGATGGCATCTGTAGGAAAAGCTTCTATTCGTTCCCCTTCCACATCAGTCAAGCCTAAATGGGCATCAGAATACGCCTTGGATGTGGTACCAATATCGCCTCGTTTCACATCCCCAATAACCAGCAGACCTTTTTCTTGGGCTAATCTACAAGTTTTCTGATAGGATTCCAATCCTTCCAATCCATACTGCTCATAGAAAGCGATTTGAGGCTTCACAGCAGGAATAAGATCATAGACAGATTCAATAATTTCCTTGTTGAAAGTCCATATGGCTTCTGCAGCTCCTCTTAAATTTTTTCCATACATACGATAGGATTTTTCTCGAATGTGCTTTGGTATCATATCCAGTCTTGGATCTAATCCCACCACAATGTTGCTTTTCTTTTCTTTAATCTGTTGAATCAATCGATCTACGAACATAAAACCACTCCCTTCTCCATCACAACATTTCCATCTACCAGGGTATACAATACTTTTCCTTTTACGCGTTTTCCATGGAAAGGTGTATTTTTTCCCATGGATACAAATTTACTTGCATCAATATTCTCTTCTTGATTCAGATCTAGTACAACCAAATCAGCAACCTTTCCAACGGTGAGGGCACCTCTATCTATACCAATGATTTTTGATGGTAAATAGCTCATTTTATCAACCAACTGTGAAAAACTGAGTATACCTGTTTCTACCAATTCCGTGTAGCTGATGGCAAAAGCTGTTTCCAGACCGCTAATGCCAAAGGAAGCTTCCTCATAGGCTACTCGCTTGCTGTCTTCATCATGGGGTGCATGGTCTGTGGCAATAATGTCGATGGTTCTATCCTTTAACCCAAGTCGTACTGCATCTACATCATCCTGACTCCGAAGGGGAGGGTTGACCTTTGTATAGGTATCTTGCCGTGTCACCACATCATCTGTAAGAGCAAAGTGATGAGGAGCTGCTTCACAAGTAATCTTTAACCCCTTCTCCTTAGCTTTACGTACCAGTGCAACCGACTCCTTTGTGCTAATATGGGCAATATGGAGATGCGTTCCATATTTTTCTGCCAGTGCAATATCCCTGGCGACAATTCTCCACTCCGCAGCATTGGGTATCCCTTTTATCCCCGTTCTTTCACTAGCCTTTCCCTCATTCACACTGCCACCTTTGGCCAAATCGTGATCCTCGCAGTGGTCAATAAGAGGAATCTGATTCTTACTGGCTTCCTCAAATGCCTTTTCCATGATCCCAGTATCCATAGGTGTCTTTCCATCATCAGATATGGCCACAACACCACTTTGCACTAGTTCTTTAACGTTTGTTAGTGTACTTCCGTCCAGGTTTGTCGTGATACTTCCGATGGGTAGCACATTCACAATACCTTCTTTTTCTGCTTTATCTAGAATGTAATGGACGATCTCTTTTGAATGGACTGCAGGCTTCGTATTTGGCATGCAAGCAATCGTAGTAAAACCGCCCATTGCTGCACTCATAGTACCTGTCCGAATGCTTTCCTTGTGCTCAAATCCTGGTTCTCTTAAATGAACATGGATGTCCACAAAGCCAGGAACGACTACCTTTCCAGTGGCATCTATTATTTTCGCATGTTCCACATGGATCTGGGGTGCAATCATTCCTATTTTTCCGTCTATCACTAGGATGTCTGTAATCTTATCAACCCCATTTTGCGGGTCCACTACTCTACCATTCTTGATAACAATCACACAAATCCCTCCCTGTTTTTTACAAGCAAAAAGCCTTCTACCAGAGGCAGAAGGCTGTACGATACCCATAACAAAATATAGATATACACTATCTATACTTATCCTGATTTCATCCTTACCGGCCTCTCTGGACCAATTTAAAGGCATTCCTATTCGTTTTTTACATGTTACCATATGGTTTTCCATGATGTCAATGAAAAAATTCCATTCTATTTTGGGTTGACATCTTCTAGGTTCTATGATAAATTTAGAAAAAATAAATAGCCCTTTAAATTAACCCCGTGAGGTTAAAAAGGTTATGGAAAGCAGTTAGATCTATTTCGATTCATCATGCCTTTTTTCCTCATGGAAAGAAGGCATTTGTTTTTATATAAGCACCTTTAAGTTGGTCCCGTGAGACTAAAAAGGAGGAGTAAATCATGAACAAGCAAACCATTAGACACTTGATCGAACCAGAGGACTTTACCATCGAGGAACTCAATGAAGTTGTGGCATTGGGAAAAAAGATGTATGAAGCACCAGAAAAATACAAGGAGGCCTGCAAAGGCAAAATCCTGGCCACCCTTTTCTATGAGCCGAGTACGCGAACCAGATTTAGTTTTGAAACAGCTATGCTCCGCTTAGGTGGAAGTATTATTGGCTTCAGTGATGCGAATACCAGTTCCGTTTCTAAAGGCGAAAGCATTGCTGATACAATTCGCTGCATGTCAGCCTATGCCGATATTGCAGTGATGCGTCATCCAAAGGAAGGTGCTCCAAAATTGGCATCTCATTATGCATCCATCCCCATCATCAATGGTGGTGACGGCGGTCATCAGCATCCTACTCAGACCCTGACGGATTTACTTACCATCAAAATGTATAAGGATACCATAGAAGGTCATAACGTAGCATTTTGTGGAGACTTGAAATTCGGTAGAACCGTTCACTCCCTCATCCGTACCCTTGCAAGATATAACACAAAGAAGTTTATATTAATCTCCCCTGAAGAGCTAACTCTTCCTGATACTTTGAAGAGAACTTTAAAAGAAGACTTCCATGTTGAGCTTCAAGAAGCCCGCTATATTGAAGATGTAATATCTCAGATTGACATTCTATACATGACAAGAATCCAGCGAGAAAGGTTCTTCAATGAAGCGGATTACGCTCGACTCAAGGATAGTTATCTTCTCAACCAATCAAAACTCTCCCATGCAAAAAAAGATATGATTGTCATGCATCCCCTGCCAAGGGTAAACGAAATTGCCTATGACGTGGATGATGATCCTAGGGGTGTATATTTTAAACAAGCTGAATTGGGCGTGTATGTTCGAATGGCCTTAATTACAAAACTGTTGGGGGTGGATGTATCATGTTAGAGGTGGCTAGCATTAAAAAAGGGATCGTTTTGGATCATATTTCTTCTGGTAATGGACTAAAAATATTCAACAAGCTTATGCTGGATCAGGTGGATTATCCTGTGGTTTTACTGATGAATGTATCCAGTAAAAATATGAAAAGAAAAGACATCATCAAAATCGAAAATAGCATTGATATCGATCTAGATTTTCTGGGTCTCATTGACCAAAACATTACCGTCAATGTCATTGAAAACAGTAAAATCGTCTCTAAGAAAAAAGTTGGCCTCCCCGAAAAGATTAAAGGGCTTTTCTCTTGCCATAACCCAAGATGTATTACCAATTTTGATGACTATGTAAAGCCCACTTTTCAACTGGTATCAGAGACATCTATGGAATATAAGTGTAGCTACTGTGAAGAAATCACAAGATATAAACTATAGAGGAAGCGCTCTCTATAGTTTATATTCAATCCTTATTTCTCAATGATTTGTCACTTTCTTGCATCTACATGAATATATTAGAATAGGCAGGGTAAGAATATCCTAAATGAATAGACTGCTTTGCAATTTTCCCAGAAAATAGGAAAAATTTTTATTAGTAAACGTTTTCTATATATTTACATTTTTATAATCATATGATATAATTTATTGCAAATACGTTATCCACAATTACATAATCAATTTGGAGCGCTGAGTTCTTAAGTACAAGAAGCGGGGGAACCATTCTTTTGGGGTGAATCTCTTTTATAAGAGTAGGGTCATCTTCTTTCGATCCGAATCCGTCAGCTAACCTCGTAAGCGTTGAAAGAGGAGATTGATCACGTGATAATGAAGTATGCTAGCACGTCTAGTGTTCTATTCTTATTCACATGGCATGCAAACTATGGCAAATCTCCATGGTTTTTTCTTTTCTCTTTTTTTCCTTCATTTAACATTTTTTACATTTTTAGTCTTTTTTCAGCTCCATTTTGTTTATCATGTAAATACGCTGAATTCTTATTATAAGAAGCGGGGGAACCATCTATTTGGGGTGAATCTCTTTTATGAGAGTAGGGTCATCTTCTTTCGATCCGAATCCGTCAGCTAACCTCGTAAGCGTCGAAAGAGGAAGATGCAGTTATGGCTTTCCATATGCTCATTTTCCTTGTGGTGAAAAATCAATTTTAAGGAGGATGATGATTTATGGATTTAATCAATTTTTATCAAGAAACCAAATTAAGTGCTGCGATTCCCAGTATCGATACCCTTCAAATTCGTAAAGCAACTGCAAAGGATGTGTCATCCATTTATCGGGTAGCCTGTTCTGTAGGCACAAGAACAAAAGAGTCCTATTCCGGTTTTCTAGTAGATGATTATTCATCAAAACCTAAGTATTATCAGAAATTTTTCCAAGAGCGAATCCTGGAGCTGGATCATTTTTATGTGGCCGAAGGCCATGGTATCCTAGGTTTCCTCATGGCATACACCAAAGAGCAGTGGTTAAAGCACAATCCCCTTTGGATTGAGGATATCCACTGGCGCCCAGATTTTGATATGAATAAGACCAATAATTTTATTGTGGTAGATAAAACTGCTATCTTATCCAATCTAACTGGCAAAGGCATTGGCAGCTTCCTTTACAAACAATTGATAAAAGATTTAAAGCAAGAAGGCATCGAAGATATTTTCGCAGAAACCATCATTAGTCCAACACCGAATTTTGCATCCCTTGCCTTCCGTGAAAAACAGAAATATACCTTGGCAGGTATGCGCTATGAAGATTACAACGATACCCTCTATACGGATTTAATATATCATAAGCCTGTTTTATAGGTAATTTTTTCAACTGACTCTTTACAGCCTATCGTTTTCCATGTATGATTATGAATAGCAGAGTAAGAACCATGCGTCAAGTGTTAAGGGATGGGAAGTTGCCCTTAAACGAAGAATGTTTTCTATTCGCGATATGGTTCCGCGTCCGCTGCTGCATTAGAGAGGACTGACTTATTTTATCTACATCTCCTTTCCCTTTAGTGTGGCTTTACGTCAAACTAAAGAGAAAGGAGGTGTTTTTTGTATGAAGACAAGGAACCTCATTGTCATCTCCCTATTGGCTGCCCTAAGCATTGTATTAACTAGATTTTTGTCTTTTATGCTTCCTGTGGCAGGTATTTTAGGTATCCGTATAAGCTTTGGCGATATTCCCATCATGCTGGCAGGATTATTATTTGGTCCTATTGCCGGTGCTTTGACGGGTATCGTAGCAGATGTAATCGGTGCGGTATTTCTATCCCCTTACGGCTTCTTCCCTGGTTTTACGCTGACAGCCGCATTGGTAGGTGCAATTCCACCGATCATAATTCGCTTGATGAGCAAGAAGGATATCAAATTTATTCATTTGTTCTTGGTCATCCTCGTAACAGATATTATTACTTCTTTAGGCTTAAATACCCTATGGCTCACGATGATGAACGGGAAAGCCTTTATGGTGCTATTACCTCCTAGAATCGTTGCCCGAGCTGTCTTAATTGTTCCAAATACCATGCTAACTTTTGCCCTATATAAAGTTACGAAAAAGTTAGTAAAATAGAAACAAGCTATGGGATCACAATCCCATAGCTTGTTTATTCTTTTGCCTCCGATTTCTTAGCAAATCGATATAGGCTTCCAATCTGGTCAGATAACCTGCCTCTCCTGTCATCTCATCAATAATCAAAGATAAAACAGGAATATCCCGATCCTCTTGTACTCGGGGCAAAGTGCTCATAGCGACAATCTCTGGCATACAAGTGAAGGGCATGATCTGGATGACACCATCATAGCCTTGCTCTGCATAGCGTACGGTATTCCCAATGGTCTCTCTTCCATGACCTCCAATACCTACTTTCATATAGGGCTCCGCAGCATTCCAAATATGCTTTTCACCACTTGTACCGATACTCCGATAGTACACAACATTTGTAATCCATTCTCCTGCTGTATGGGATTTGTGAATCTCTACCCCCATATCGTTCAATTTTTTCCCGATATCCAAATTTGAGAAGTCGTCAATCACTGTATAGATTTCTCCAACAATCCCTACCTTTAATACCTCTCTATCTCGATCCATAGGAATTTCATGGAACCGCTGGGCCGCCCAATCAATATGCTCAATCATTTCCCTAGAACCTGTACTTTTCTCTAACTTTGCAAGCAGACTATGATAGAGCTGATCTACATCCCCTTTTTGCATCTCGTAGGGTCTGTACTTTAATACTTCCTCTTCAAACTCATTTAGCTTTGTTATCACCTTCATGGCACCCTTTAGGCTTTTAACTATTTTGATAGGATTTTTTGTATTGGCGATCTTGCCCACCCTCCGATAGAATTCAAGAATATCTCCATCAGGCACCTCTAATACCACAATCTCCACATCATACCCTAAGTCTTTCAGTATCTCCTTCTGTACTTCTGAATAATATCCAAATCTGCAAGGGCCGCAGCTCCCCGTGATTACAATGGTATCGGCTCCCTTTTCAATACTTTCTATATAGTTACCCAGGTTGATCTTTAAGGGTAAACAAATCAATTCTGGCGCATGCTTTGTGCCGAGCTCCAAAGTTTTTTTGCTACACTTGGGCGGAACCACCGATTCCACCCCTAAATCATCGAACATTGCTTTAATAGCTATGTAAGTGTTGCCCATATGCGGAAAAGTTATTTTCATGATTTCTCCTCCATTTGATCATGTCTACAAAAGCTTCTATTCTAGTATCCATACCAGCCTCACCTGTATGCTCATCAAGGGTCAATAGGGTGAAAGGCTTATCCGAATTTCTTCTCACCCTTCGCTCAACGATATCTGCAAGGACAGAGTCCAATCCACACCCAAAGGATGATAAATAAATAATTCCCTGAATATCCTGTTGTTCCATGGCATAAAAAGCAGTCCCCAGAATCTTACGTCCAAAGCTCCAAAACATTTTTTTATCCATCAGGGCAGCCTTTTCATTCATGACCTTTACATCCATACTTTCTGGAGTTAACACCTGCAATCCATGCCCTCGTAATTTTTCCACGAGATTCATACTAACAAAAGCATCGTAAAGGTTATAGGGATGACCTAATAAAGCTACCTTATCACTGCTTTTTAGAAGCTCAAAATTTTTCTCATCTTTCTTTTCCAATGCCTCCGTGGGCAATATTCCTTGCCGTAATGCTGTTTTATATTGTCTATAGTTCTCCAAAGCTTTCGTAAATGCCCACTCTATTTTTCTTCTATCATCAGTAAAATAGGCGCCTACCGCTTCCACGATCTTTGGTAAATCCTTCTTTGATTTTCTAAAATCGATTGTAGGCTGAATCATCGTGGGCAGATTTCGAATAGAATGATTGACCATTTCAGGCAGACCACAAAATTTAGGACATATATATTCATTTTTATAGACGCTCATCAATCTAGGCAGGAATATATAATCCACCTTTTGATCCATTAAATCCTTCACATGCCCATGGTATATCTTCACAGGCAGACAGGCTTCGTCTACTGTGCTCTTCACACCCATTTCTACTATTTTTTTATTGGTTTCTGCTGAAATCACAACTTCTGCACCAAGGGATTCAAAAAATTCTGTCCAAAGGGGTCCATAGTAATAATACAATAATCCCCTAGGTATACCTACACGCACTGTCATACTACCTCTCTCCTTGTTTTTGTCTTCGTCTATAATTACCTCTATCAGTATTAGCGATTTGAAAGGATTTTAAACCCCAAAATAAAGGAAAGCAGTTTGGATTTTTACTCCATTCTGCTTTCCTTATGAACAAATAGAATGATTAGCTTTTACATGCCCACGTCTTGCATGCCTGGCAATTTGTTTTTCCATCACATAACCCTTTTGATTTTGCCCCCATGGGATAAACGGGTGCCTGGGGCGTCCTTGACCATCCTACCAAGGCAGTGATAGACTTTGTCGGCTCCAAAATGCTGAAAGAATTTACCGTAATATCCGGTTCTGTATCTAAAAGGTCTAATATCTTTTTTTGATCCTGTAGCTGCCAATCACCATAGCCTGGACTAAACCTCAATGTAGGATAAAGACCCTTGCTTATATAACTTCCTGTGAGATATTTATGGAACTTTTCGATGAGGGTCTCCATAGCATAAGAGCCAAAGCGATCCGCTATGATTCCCTCCCAAAACTGCCCTCTGTTATAATTCACATTACTGTCCAGAGAAATCTCTGCACCTATGGTGGCAGCAATCAACGTTGCCTTTTGGCAGTCATATAGCCCTTTTGCCACATAGCTGCTTTCAATGATAAAAAGGTTCTTCTTTAAATCCCCCACTGAAATGCAACCCTCATCTTTCTGCCGTATCTCCATATCCATCCAATAAATCTTGGGATGAATGAGACCTTTCAAGCTTCGAACCTGTTCTTCTGTTCCCGCGAGCTCAGGCACAGTGGAAGGTATCCTTTCCAATTCATCGTCTATATTAAAGCTATATAGCTTTTTTACATCCCACATTTTCGTAATTCTCCTTTAGTAGGGTTTCAACCAGCTGAATATCACCCATGGGAAAAATATGCACGCCCGACAGACTTTTTTTCATTTCCAGGAACAGTTCCTCAGCAATCTCTTGACCTGCTTCACGACCTTTTGTCTCTAATCTATCGATGAGACGATCCGGCACATGAACCCCGGGCACCTGTCTATTTAAGTATTTTGCCAGCTTTGCACTTTTTAAAGGCATTAAACCATAGATAATGGGTACATTGATCTGATCTGCTATTTTTAAAAATCCCTCCAACTGAACCATGTCAAAAATAGGCTGCGTCTGAAAGAATCCTACGCCTGAATCAATCTTTCGATGCAGTTTCTCCAGTTCTGCCTGCAGATCCTCACTGGTTGGATTTACCACCGCACCTATAAAAAAATCTGTTTTCCCCTCTATGGGGTTTCCCAGCATGTCTTGCCCATTGTTCAGGTTACTGGCAATTCTCCCTAGACCAATGGCATCTACATCAAATACGCCCGTGGCATCAGGATGGTCTCCCTGTTCTGGCTTGTCACCCGTCAAGGTTAGGATATTCTTGACCCCTAAGGCATGGGCACCAAGGAGCTCCGATTGTAACCCCAATTGATTCCTGTCTCTGCAGGTTAGATGGAATATTGTTTCCAGATTCAATTCTTTTTGAACCAGATAGGCCAAAGCGATAGGACTCATTCTCATTTTTGCCATTGGACTATCGGCAATATTTACGGCATCTACCAACGCTGACAAGGGTTTTATTTTTTCATATACGCCCCATGGATCAGCCCCTCTGGGTGGTTCCATTTCTACGGTAACAACAAACTGCTTTTTCATTAGCTTTGTCTTTAATGAATGTGTCATATTATTTCCCCCTTGTCTTTAAATCTTCTATAACCCTTACTGCACCTACAGCATCTTCACTATACCCATCAGCACCAGATTCTTGGGCAAATTGATCTGTTACCACGGCACCGCCAACGATTATTTTTACATTGGGTAACGCAGCCTTAATACAAGCAATAGTCTTTGGTATTTCAGTCATGGTGGTTGTCATCAGTGCACTTAACCCTATAAAATCTGCTTTTTCCCCTTTTGCCGCCTGGATGAATGCTTCAGGCGAAACATTCTTTCCTAAATCCACCACATGATAGCCATGATTCTTTAAGATCACCGCCACTACATTTTTTCCTATATCATGGACATCTCCCTTTACTGTACCAATAATCACAGTTCCTTTTCGTTCCATATAGCCATCGTTCCCCAAAGACTTTTCTAAATGGACAAATACCTTTTCAGCTACCTCTGCACTCAACATCAGCTGAGGTAAGTAAAATTCTCCACTTTTGAACTTATCTCCCACCACTTTCAACCCAGGAATTAACCCATCGTTGATGATTTCAAAGGCCTTCGTTTCATGTAACAGCAGATCATCTACAACACGTAGTACATCCATTGATCCTTTGACAATCAAGTTTCTAACTCCTTCAAGAGTCGATTTTTCAAAATACTTCTCCTGTGTCGCCTGATGGTCTCCCTTTATCCCTTGCTTATTCCCATGATTCAGCTGAATATAATTTGTTGCCTTTGTATCCCTCCCTGCCAAAAGGGATGCAGCCTGCCAACTGTCCATCATGGCTTTATCTAGAGGGTTAATGATCGCTAAGTCAAGTCCATTGGCTATGGCCATGGCAAGAAATGTGGCATTGATCTTGCTCCTCTCTGGCAAACCATGGGATACATTGCTTACGCCTAAAATTGTGTTCACATGCAGTTTTTCCTTTACCATCTTTAAAGCTCTTAGCGTCTCTATAGGCGCTTTCTCATCGGTACCTACCGTCAGTACCAGACAATCTACATAAATATCATTTCTAGAAATACCGTACGCGTCACAGGCCTTCACTATTTTTTCAGCAATGACATATCTGTCCTCTGCCTTCACTGGTATCCCATGTTCATCTAAAGTTAGTGCCACAACCCCTGCTCCATATCGCTTAATGACAGGTAAAATCAGTTCCAAGCATCGTTCCTCTCCATTGATGGAATTCACCAATGCTTTTCCATGGTAAGCTTCTAAAGCATTTTTAATCACGTTGGGGTCTGTGCTGTCAATCACCAGTGGAACATCAATTTTCTGTTGAAGCAAATGTATTAATTTAGCCATGGTTTCTCGTTGATCGATTCCGTGCACCCCCACATTGATATCCAGTAGATGGGCTCCTGCTTCCACTTGAACTTCTGCTTCATGTTGAATGATACCATATTGCTCCTGCTTAAGACTTTCTCCTAAGATTTTCCGTGCTGTGGGGTTGATGCGCTCCCCTATCACTCTGGGCAGCTCATCCTTTCCCAAATAAACAACCTTTTCCCGACTTGCCAAAGCACTTTTCCTTACATCCTTGGGCATTGGAAGTGACACCCCATTTACTCTTTTTTTGATCTCTCCAGTATGTCCTGGTGTACTTCCACAGCAGGAACCCACAAGCTGGATTCCAAGATCAAAGTAGGGTTCCAATGCACAAACGAATCCTTGTGGCCCTAATGGATAGGTGACTGCTCCCTGATTAAATTCCGGTAATCCTGCATTAGGCTGTACCAGCACAGGTAGACTTGTATTTTGTGAAATCTCCTTTATTACATGGAAAAGCTCCTCAGGCCCCCCCGAGCAGTTGGCACCAACAGCCCAGGCACCTAAGGCCTCTAATACGACTGCAGCACTGCCAGGACTTACGCCTGTCAGCGTACGTCTTCCTTCGTAGGTAAGACTACAGATTACAGGAGTAGAACATACATCACGAGCCGCTAATAGGGCACATCGGATTTCTCCTAGATCATGGAAGGTTTCCAATAAAATAAAATCAGGCTCTTCTTCTGCCAGAGCTCCTATTTGCTCTCTAAACACTTCATAGATTTCCTGAAAGGTTTTCTTCCCTATGGGCTTGATGAATTGCCCCGTTGGCCCTACCGATGCGACTACGTAACCATTAAATGCTTCCGCTGCTCTTCTGGCAATTTTTACCCCTTCTCGATTGATCTCTTTTACCTTATCTTCTAGCCCATACTCAGCCAACTTCCATCGATTTCCTCCAAAAGTATTGGTGGTAATCACATCTGCTCCTGCTTTTAGATAAGCCAAATGGATTTCTTCCACCTGCTGAGGTTCCAGAATATTCAAATAGTCAGGACAGGTTTCAGGTTTTAGCCCTTGCTCCAAAAGCATGGTTCCCATAGCACCATCAAAAACCAGTATTTTTTCTAAATTAGGTGTATGTCTCATTCTTTCACTCCCAATATCTTCAGTTTTTCGTCACTTATGTAACATACTAAAAAAACCTTTCTGAAATATAGAAAGGTTTTAAGCGTACTTGTCTATCTCTCAGAATATGCTCTGCTGGATTTAGCACCGTACGCATCTCACTTCATGCCGGTTGCCGGGCTTCATAGGGCCAGTCCCTCCACCACTCTTGATAGAATATTTATTCAATTGTACTTAATTATAATTAGACCTATGTTCAATGTCAATAGCATATACAGAAAATTCTTTTTTTATTTTTTATCTTTTAAATTTATGCATTGCTTTTTTCAAAATTGGCATATATAATAATCTATAAAAATATAATGAAGAGAGTAAACAGTTTATTGATTCGCCATATTTCAACGCTTAACATCGTATTTATCAATGAAATCCCTCTTTTCGCCCTAAGATATCCTGCGGGTCAAAAGAAAAAACAATCAAAATAATGAAATAATATTGACAACTGCTTAAACATTCCTTATAATCAATTTCAATATCAATTTTCACAATTTCATATCGAGATTTATCTCTTATCCAGAGAGGTGGAGGGACTGGCCCTATGAAACCCGGCAACCGGCTTTTTTTATAAAGCAACGGTGCCAATTCCTGCGGTATATGTATATATATTGGCAGATGAGAGAAGCACATTATACAATGTTGCCTCTTTCTCTGTGAAAGAGGTTTTTTTAATATTAATTCTACCAACGATCAAGAAAGTGAGGTAACATCATGGGTGTTGAAAATGTTAGAGAGTTTTTTATCAAAAAGGGCTTGGTTGATCCCGTATTCGAGCTTCCTGATAGCGGTGCTACCGTAGATCTTGCCGCCAAAACAATAGGTGTAGATCCTTCCCATATTGCCAAAACACTGGCATTTCGATTAAAAGATCGAGATATTCTGATTGTAACCAAGGGAGATTCAAAAATTGATAACAAAAAATATAAGCAGTTTTTTCATGTGAAAGCAAAGATGCTTGACCATGTAGAAGTAGAAGAAGTGACAGGTCATCCTGTAGGAGGCGTATGTCCTTTTGGATTAAAAAATCAATTAGATATATTTCTCGATGTATCCATTAAAGAATTCGATTTTGTCTATCCCGCTGCTGGATCCAGATATACAGCTATGAAAATAACCCCTGAAACAATACAGCAGCTCACAGGAAGTACATGGATAGATGTTTGTGAATAATTTCCCCCTTGGGTTGTATTTGTGCCAAGGCAATCTATCGAAGCATAAACAGAATAGTAGTCCCATATCCAGAGAGGTGGAGGGTCTGGCCCTATGAAACCCGGCAACCGGCTTTTCTATAAAGCAGCGGTGCCAATTCCTGCAGTATTTACTTACTGAAAGATGTGAAAGGATGATATTAAAAATACCTTTTCCATCTGGAGAAGGTATTTTTTCATAATTTATTAAAAATAAATTTTATTCAAATATGAAAAGGAGAGATTACAATGAGTGAAAGAAAATTAAAATTTGACACGTTGCAGGTTCATGGAGGACAAAAACCAGATCCTACCACAGGTTCACGAGCTGTTCCCATCTATCAAACCACCTCCTATGTCTTCAATAATACGGAGCATGCTGCCAATCTATTTGCTTTAAAGGAGTTTGGCAACATTTATACCAGAATCATGAACCCTACCAATGATGTTTTTGAACAGCGGATTGCAACGTTAGAAGGTGGCGTTGGGGCTTTGGCCACCGCATCCGGCTCTGCTGCCATTACCTATGCTATCCTCAATATTGCAGGAGCAGGAGATGAGATCGTTTCAGCCAGTACATTATATGGCGGAACTTATAATCTTTTTTCAGCAACCCTGCCAAGGCTTGGTATCCATACAGTTTTTGTAAACCCTGATGATCCTGAGAATTTCCGCAAAGCCATCAATGAAAAAACAAAGGCTGTATACATTGAAACCATTGGAAATCCTGGCATCAATCTTGTGGATATAGAAGCTGTTGCAAAAATAGCCCATGATGCAGGAGTTCCTCTGATCGTAGATAATACCTTTGGTACGCCTTATTTGATTAAACCTATTGATTTTGGTGCAGATATTGTTGTTCACTCTGCCACAAAGTTTATCGGTGGTCATGGTACTTCCATAGGCGGTGTCATCATTGACTCTGGAAAGTTCGATTGGGAAAAGAGTGGAAGATTCCCTTGGTTGACAGAGCCGGACCCAAGCTATAATGGCATTCGATACACAGAAGCCTTTGGTCCTGCTGCCTATATTCTTAAGGCTAGGGTACAACTCCTTCGTGATACTGGCGCCTCCATCAGCCCCTTTAATTCATTTTTATTGCTTCAAGGCTTAGAAACATTGTCCTTGCGAATTGAACGCCATTTGCTCAATACAAAGAAAATCACAGAATTCTTGCAAAATCATCCTGCTGTTTCCTGGGTGAACTATCCTAGCTTAGAGAGCAATAAATACTATGCCCTAGCCCAAAAATACCTCCCTAAAGGAGCTGGATCTATCTTTACCTTTGGCATCAAGGGTGGTGTAGAAGCAGGTAAGAAGTTCATTGAAAACTTAGAAATATTCTCCCTATTGGCAAATGTAGCCGATGCAAAATCTTTGGTCATTCATCCAGCAAGCACTACTCATGCCCAATTATCTGAGACTGAACAGGCTTCTGCAGGGGTGACGCCTGACTTGATCAGGTTATCCATAGGTCTAGAAGATGTAGAAGATCTGATTTATGATTTAGATCAAGCCCTTCAGAAGGCAGTAAAATAGGTCGGTCATTATCATAAAGTGTATAAAAGGAGAATCGTTATGCCTATCAAAATACCTGATGATCTTCCAGCTCTGACCGTTCTTCAAGATGAAAATGTTTTTGCTATGCCAGATTCCCGGGCATATCATCAAGACATTCGCCCGTTGGAGATCGCCATACTTAATTTAATGCCTACCAAGATTGCTACAGAGATTCAAATCCTGCGCTTATTAGGAAACACCGCTTTACAGGTGGATATCACATTGCTGCATGCCAAGACCCATCAATGCAAGAATACACCGGAGGAGCACCTGACCAAGTTTTACAACACCTTTGAGGATATTAAAGAAAGAAAATTTGACGGTCTAATCATTACAGGTGCCCCAGTGGAGCATCTGGCATTTGAAGATGTAACCTACTGGGATGAAATATCTGCCATCATGGAATGGAGTAAACATAATGTTTACTCCACCCTGCATATTTGCTGGGCAGCCCAAGCAGGTCTGTACTATCATTATGGCATTCCAAAATATCCTGTAAACCAGAAGGTTTTTGGCGTTTTCCCCCATAAAATCAATCAAAAGAATTGTAGATTGTTGAGAGGTTTTGATGATGAATTTTATGCCCCCCACTCCCGTCACACGGAAGTAAGGAGGAAAGATTTCCAAGGCATACATGATCTTGAAATCTTGTCCGAATCAGAGGAATCTGGTATCTATATCGTTGCTTCCAAAACGGGACGCCAAATATTTGTGACAGGACATTCGGAATATGACCCTCTCACCTTGAAGTCTGAGTATGACAGGGATATCGGAAAAGGTCTTTCCATTTCAGTTCCTAAAAATTATTATCTTGATGATGACCCTGGCAACAATCCTATCGTAAAGTGGCGGGGTCATGCTAATCTTTTATTCTCTAATTGGTTAAACTATTATGTATACCAGGAAACACCTTTTGATCTGAAGAAATTGGATGACATAGAATAAAAAGAACCGTGATTCTTCCGAATCACGGTTCTTTTTATCTTAATAGCTCTTCTAATCTTTCTTGGTCAAAGCCTTGAACGATTTCTCCACCAACCTTAATTACAGGTACACCCATAAATCCTTGTGCCATCAACTCTTTACGGGCAACCATATCCTTTGATACGTTCTTTTCCTCGTAAGCAACACCTTTTGCCTTTAGGTATTCCTTTGCATGATGACAATATGCACAGGTATCACTGGAATAAATCACTACATTCTTGCTCATTTTTAATATCCTCCTTTTACTATTTGACTATTATTAATATACACTTTTCAGTCCTACTTGAATCCATTATAAATATTTTCTATGCTGCGCGTTGATGATTTAAGCTTTCTTTATGATCATTTTTTCTTTTATCTTGTGCTTCCTTAATAAGACCCGTTGCATGACCCATAGGACAGACCTGACACCAGGTTCTTGGCTTATAGATGATTCCCATGATCGCCCCAAGGGCCAAAGAGGCTGTCATCAATCGAAACACGCCAAAAGCTACTGCTTTTATGATATTGGGTTGTTGAAATGCGTGGTATAAAGATATGCTAAACATTGTCATCATTAAAAATAACAATCCATTCTTCAAATGCCTGCTTTTTAGAAATTTAGGTGCATTATGATCTAGGCTAATGGAATGTAAAAACTTCCCTAGAATGGATCCCCTTGGGCAATACTTAGAACAATGAATCTTCCCTCTTCCCTTTAAGGCATGGTAAATAGGAGTTCCAATACAAATAAATCCCAAGAGACCAAATCGTATATCCACGATAGACAATGTGATAAACAGCACCATCAGAATCCAAGACCAGGATTGATGTGATTTTACATTGGACATTATGCAATTCCCTTCTTTCTTCCTATGAGCAGGATGATTCCCCTACCCCTGGAACGATTCTAAATCCTTTATTAAACCACCCATCTGAATAATCTATTGTAAACCCGTTATACTGCTTTAGCATCTCTTTTTCTACTATTACTTGAATCCCATTGATCTCTTTGCTAAAATCCTCTTCATTTTTTAGCTCTTCCAGAGCAACGCCAAATATAGGCCCGCCTCATCCAAATCCTTTGATAAGGATTCTCAAAATTTTATCTTCTATGGCCTGCTCTTTTATTTGTGCTTTAATAATGCTTTGGGCCTTATCCGTAATGATTATATCCATACCAGAGCCTCCTTTCTGTATTCCCTCCCCCTGTATGGGGGGTATATCTTTATTTTAGATGAGTCCTCTTCATCTGTCAATAGGGGACAAGCCAAAATTTTGAAATTTTCCTATACTTTTTTTCGATAAAGGCAAAGGCCTCTGCCTTTATACAGAGACCTCTATTTTCTTAGTATCGCCATCATTTTATGGACCTTATCCAAAACATTTCTAACCTCATACCCCTTGTCAGCGCTGATGATTTCAAGAATACCCACCATGTTATCGAAATCCTCCATGATATTCACATCTCCAGGGTTTCTATTTTTTAGTCGGTTTACCCGATCGTTCAGGGTTAAAACCTTATCGATACTTTCCTTGCTTTTACCTTTCATATAGGGCCGAACTGCCTCCATCATCTTGATCGGTTTGTTGGGTACATTGTAGTAGGAATTACCAAACCGATTTGTTGAGGCATATTCTCCCTTTTGAAGCCTATTGACAGCATGCAAAATGTCCAAGACATTTTCTGTCTTTGCTAACATTTCTCTGTGCTGATCTTTGAAATATGGCTGGGCTGTTTTTATCATTGCTGCAGTGTTATATATATCTTCTGAATTAAATTTCTGTGTTTCTCCTTTATTGAATAAGAAAAACAGCATCATAGGTAGCAACATATTTCCTGAAACTAAACTAGATAAGATATTTGATAATGGGTTATTGTTCTTTTTTGCTTCAGTCTCTATTTTAACAAGATTATTCTCTTCCATGGAATCCCTCCAATATAGCGACATACTTCATAATTTCACTATATATTATGCAATTTGTCTCTCATTCGTGATGTCATAAAGGTATTTTACCAGAAAGGGGATCACTTTTTTTTGGCGAATATCTACTTTATATTTAGAGCTATCAGGAAGGGAGTGGCATCATCATGCCAGCACCAAATTTTTTCAATCCTTTATCCTTATTGAAGAAAAAAACAGGTTTTTCCTACAAAAAGGATCCTACCATTGGCTTGGCTCTAGGGGGCGGTGCCGTATGGGGTATTTCTCATATAGGCGTTCTAAAGACCTTAGAGGATCATCGAATTCCTATTCATTATATCAGTGGTACCAGCATTGGTGCCCTAGTAGGGGGGCTATATGCTGCAGGAGTCTCTACTGATAGACTCTATTCCTTGGCCCTATCTACTCAATGGAAGAATCTATCTAAGCTTGCACTCCCGATCAGTGGCATATTGTCCAACGAACCTATGGAAGGTTTTATTCATCATTTAATTGGCAACAAAACATTTTCTGATTTGAAAACTCCCTTTGTTGCAGTTACCACAGATTTATTGACAGGAGAAGATATCATTCTAAGTTCAGGCAAGCTTTCCAGGGCTATTCGTGCTTCTACTGCCATACCTGGTATCTTTCACCCGATTGTTATTGATAATCACACCCTAGTGGATGGGGGTGTCGTTAGCAATGTCCCTGTCCAAGCAGTTAAATCTTTCGGGCCTGATATTGTTATCGCTGTCAATCTGGTCCCATCTTTAGAGGATTGGCTGCCCACTACGGGATTAGAGGTCATATTAAAGTCATTATTTATCATGCAGCAAAAGGTTGTAACTAGGGAAACCTCCCAGGCTGATATCGTCATTAATCTTTCCATGAAAGGCTTCAGTCCCATGGATTTTTCAAAGTCCAAGGAACTCTATCAAAAAGGAATTGCCGAATGCCTACCCCATATTCCTCTGATACAGGAAATGATCGAAAGAAAAAAGTATCAACGATAAGTCATCATTGTAGAAAAATATGATATAAGATGGTTCCGTAGGGGTGCCCATTGGGCGTCAATGATGGGGTCATTACCAGGCAGAACGGACGTGCAATGCACGCCCCTACAATATGTCGCAATATTTATTTGATGCCACAAAAATATAGGGATTGCATAGTTGCAATCCCTACCGTATAGGTCTATATTTTCCAATAATCTTTTCCGCTGCTTTTATCCCATCAACCGCTGCAGAGACGATGCCCCCGGCATAACCTCCACCTTCTCCCACAGGATAAAGCCCCTTTACCGTTAAACTCTCCAAGGTTTCCTCATCTCTCTCAATGCGAATAGGTGCTGAGCTTCTTGTCTCCACCCCGGTCATAAGCGCATCGGCCATGGCAAATCCCTTCAATTTCTTATCCAACGCTGGAAGGGCCTCCTGCATCGCCTCAATCACAAAGTCTGGAAGGCACTTACGAAGGTCCGTTGGAACCACACCTGGTAAATAGGACGGTTTTACGTTACCAATCTTAGTAGATGGCTTGTCGTTTAAAAAGTCTCCCATCAACTGGCAGGGGGCATGATAATCCTTTCCTCCCAGCGCAAAGGCTGCTTCCTCCCATTTCCTTTGAAAATTCACACCCGCTAAAGGATGATCTCCACCAAAATCCTCGGTATTGACCTGTACCAAAAGAGCACTATTGGCATTCTCTTGGTCTCTAGCATATTCACTCATACCATTGGTGACCACCATATTTTTCTCCGATGCGGCTGCCACCACCATGCCGCCTGGGCACATACAAAAAGTATACACTGCCCTTCCATTCTTCGTTTGATAGGTAAGCCGATAATCGGCAGCCCCTAATCTAGGATGCTCTGCAAAGGCTTTATACTGGGATTGGTCGATTATCTTTTGGGGATGCTCAATTCTAACCCCTATGGAAAAAGGCTTCTGTCTAATTTTCACCCCTGAGGTGTACAGCATTTCATAGGTATCTCTTGCACTGTGGCCTATAGCAAGAATCACTTCATTGGTTTCTATCCGCTCTAATCCATTGACTTGAACGCCTACAATCCCATCTTTCTCTATGTATAAACCGGTGACCTTACTGCCAAACCGCACCTCTCCACCTAAACCAATGATGGTATTCCGCAGGTTTCGCACCACCGTCTTTAAGATATCGGTACCGATATGGGGTTTATAGGAATATAGTATTTCCTCTGGTGCACCAGCATCTACAAGTTCGTCTAATACTTTTCGTACACGAATATCTTTAATACGGGTGGTCAGCTTGCCATCAGAGAAGGTTCCTGCTCCCCCTTCACCAAATTGGACATTGGACTCCGGATTAAGTTCTTTCCCTTGCCAAAATGTCTTCACATCCTCTGTCCGCGTATCCACATCCTGCCCTCGTTCTAGCAAAATAGGTTTATAACCTCTTTGAGCTAGAAGCACCCCTGCAAACAAACCTGCAGGGCCTGTGCCGATCACAACAGGCCTATGTCCTAATGCTTTAACACCATGGGTAACATCCTTATATCGAAAATCTGGACTCTTACTAACATCCCGATCCTTTTCCAGTATTTTTCCCTCATTTTTCACTTCCACATCTACAGTGTATACCAGGTTGATTTGATCCCGCTTTCTGGCGTCAATGGATTCACGAAAAATCTGGTATTTCAAAATTTCTTCTGGTTTTAACCGCAGCTTCTTTCTGATCTTCTCTGGAATCTTATCGATATTTTCATCTAAGGAAAGCTTGATCTCATTAATGCGTATCATCTATATTCATCCTTTCCATCTATCTCCAACATATTATCCAACATATTATACCACAGCGATGGAGTAAATATAATAAGGTTGAGCCTGTAGTGACACCCATTGGGCGTCGATAAGCGAAATATTGCCAACGAGAGCGGACGTGCAATGCACGCCCCTACAGTTACATCACAACTTGCAAAACAACACTCAAAATAAAAACTCGAGCATATGCCCGAGTTTTCCTTTTCTATTAAAATCCCCTGCTGCCGCCACCGCCGCCGGATCTTCCGCCACCGCCGGAGCTGCCTCCACCAAAGCCTCCGCCGCCAAAACCACCGCCACCGCCGCGGCCGCCACGGCCTCCGTACAAGAAACCTCTCAGAAGTAATCCCAAGAAAAAACCTCCCAGGAAACGGTAATCTAACCATAGTAATAGCAGAACAAAGATAATCCCCAAAGTCTTGAATATGGGTGGAATTGTTACAGCATTGCTAGACCCTGTATCCCTCGGTGGTCTTTGGGTATCGATATTGACTTGCCCTCCAAAAATTTGATCGTCATCATAGTTATATTCTCTGTTTACCTCTTGGGCGATCATATAAAAGGCCTTGGTCAATCCTTCCGAATAGTTTCCTGCCGATAAGTCTCCAGTCACCGTGTCTAGAATTTCTCCTACGGTTCCATCGGGAATGGCACCTTCCAATCCATAGCCTACTTCAATTCTTACCTTACGATCTTCAAGACTCAATAGCAGGAGTACCCCATTGTCATATTTTCGATTACCAATCTTCCATTCCTCAAAAAGTCTCACTGCATAGGATTCTACATCGAGGCCTCCCAGGTTTTGAACTGTCACCACCACAACCTGAGGCCTTTCCTCTGTTTTTTCATAGTTTAGGTTGCTATTGATGATAAAGCGCTCTGCTTCATCATGCAATAATCCTGCAAAGTCCCCTACATAGAATTCTTTGGTAGGCACTGGCATTTCCGTATCGGCAAAACCTATGGATATGCTTCCTATGACAAATAATAAAACCATACTCCACAGGAACAGTTTATTTTTTTTCACAATCTTCCCCCTCCCTTAGTCTTATTTCTGCTTATAAAGATATAATCTAGGGGAGACAAAAGTCTCCCCCTAGGATAGATCATATATGTTAGAATTGTACCTTTGGTGCATTTTCAGCCCCTGCTGTCGCCTCAAAATATGGTTTCTTATCAAAACCCATGGCGCCAGCTACCATATTTCTTGGGAATCTTTGAATAAACTTGTTATAATCGCTAACCACCGCATTATATCGGTCCCGTTCTACGGAAATTCGATTCTCTGTTCCTGCCAGTTCATCCATGAGGCGGGTTACATTCTCTGCAGATCGCAATTGAGGATAATTTTCCATGACAACCAATAATCTTCCCAATGCTCCCTCCAATTCGTTGGATGCCGCCACTCTATCTTCTGTGGTTTGAGCACCTGCCATCTTCGATCTGGCATCGGCTATCTTTCCAAATACCTCCTGTTCTTGATTCATGATACCCTTCACTGACTCTACAAGGTTTGGAATCAAGTCAAATCGCCGCTGGAGCTTACTCTCCACCATGGCCCATTGGGCATTTACTTCTTCATTCTTTGTCACCATACTATTGTAAGTACCTGTTAAGGATATTCCAATCAAAGCAAGCACAACAACAATACCAATTATAATCTTTAACGAACTTTTCAATTTTATCCCTCCAATATTCAAACCACTTTACAATTTCAATTTATGCCAAATGACATATTTCTATTCTACAAGAAACTTCCTTTTTCTTCAACCTGACTTTATCTTTCCTTTATAAAGCAAGCTTCTGATTTTGGGAGCATGTAGTATCCATTGTTCATTTACTTCCTCTTCATCAGTTATATTTATGGTTTTTAGCTATATTCTGTCATTGTGCATATTATCAAAGCCCTGTTGACACAATAAATGTATATCAATATAAAGGAGAGAACCTATGAATATGGTCACTTTAGATATGGTTGCCCCTTCTTTTCAAGCCAATGCCTTCATCAATAATATCGATCAACAAATTACTCTTCAAAGCTATCAAGGGAAATGGCTTATTCTGTTCTTTTACGGCAATGATTTTACCTTCGTATGACCTACAGAATTGGCAGCAGTTGCTGATCACTATCAAGAAATTATAGGTCTTAATACCGAAGTATTGGGGATTAGTACCGATAGTATCTACGCCCATAAGGTTTTTCATGAAACTTCTCCCCACGCATCCAAAGTCCAATTCCCCCTTGTATCGGATAGTACCTTGACCATTTCGCGATCCTATGGTGTATTCGATGAGCAAAGCGCAGCTTCCTATAGGGCTACCTTTATCATTGATCCCACTGGAAAGATTAAGCTGTGGCAGATTTACCCCTTTGAAGTAGGTAGAAATGTAGAAGAAATGCTCAGAGCTTTAAAGGCATTGCAATATACTGAAAAAACAAATGAAGGCACTCCAGCCGACTGGCAGCCAGGTGACAAAGGCATCAAAGCAGACTTTCAGATGGCTGGTAAAATATAACTATATGAAGGAGAGATATTCATGATTTTAGACAGAGTTCAGCAAATTCTTAGTTCTGAAGAGACGATTCCCGTTACCCACAAGGGTACACCCATTTGGATCGAAAAACTAAATCCGATGAATCAAACAGCCCTTGTGACTGGAAAAACAGGACAATATACGGTAGATATAACGGAGTTAATAGAACAATAATCTTCAATTATAAAAGGCTATGGCGAGCACATTCAGCTCGTCATAGCTTTTTATAATTTGTTAATCATACTAGCCATATAGCCAGCACCAAACCCATTATCAATATTCACCACCGATACACCACTGGCACAACTATTTAACATAGACAAAAGGGCTGCCAATCCATGAAAATTTGCACCATATCCAATACTGGTAGGCACTGCTAAAACAGGCTTATCTACCAAACCACCCACCACACTGGCAAGGGCGCCCTCCATACCAGCCACAGCGATGATCACCTTGGCATTGGTAATTATCTCTAGGTTTCCTAACAATCTATGGAGTCCAGCAACGCCCACATCATAGATCCGTTCTACTCTATTGCCTAACATTTCCGCCGTAATGGCCGCTTCCTCTGCCACTGGAATGTCAGAAGTTCCACCAGTAACCACAGCTATATAGGAATCCGGCGTAACTACTTCCTTTCTTTTCACAGTAATAATTCTGGCCAAGGCATGGTACGCTGCATCAGGGCAAATCTCCTTTACCGCTTGATACACATCTTCTTTTGCTCTGGTGGCAAGTATATTATTGTTCCCCTTCAACATCTCTTGTATGATCTGTTGAATGTGATCAATGGACTTCCCCTCACAATAGATTACCTCTGGATAGCCATTTCTTAATTCTCGATGATAATCAATTTTTGCAATGCCAATATCCTTATATGGTAATTCCTTTAAATGATCTAAGGCTTTATCCACCTCAATTTGGCCGTCCTTTACTTCCTCTAAAAGCTTTCTCAACTCATTCGTCCGCATTTTTCCACTCCTCTGTGTCCTGATACAAGCCTTGTACCCTATATCTTCGCTATTTAATACCCAATTAAAAAGTTTTCAAGCATTTATTTTTAATTTTCATTTAACGAATATACTTCTTATTCTAACATCATTTTTTCCATGACTTCATCAGGATCGCTTCCAGAACACCTCCTCCAATACACCGAGCTTTATCTGATATAGTATGAGTCCATCTCAAGGCCTCCGGTCTAGGATCAATATCCCCGATTTTCCAGCCTTGATGCACTTCTAATCCGTCATAAATGAGTCCACGAATCACCCCATCTATGGTAGCCCTTACCTCCGTTAATCCAATCCAGGCAATTAGATCTGCCTTATTCACCTGGTCACCTATCCCCTTGTTATTTCTAATAATACCCCTAACAGGGGCCCTTAGTACCCGCTCCATTCCATATCCTGCAATATTTCCTGGGACTCCTGTATTGGGTTCCGCTTCACCATCAAAAATGATTTTTCCCAGGTTATGACCTCGATTGGTTTCAATCACCACATCCACATCTTTCCCTGCATAAAAACCAGGCCCTAAGCCAATCACGAAAGGTGCATCTTCCTTATTCGTTCCAATATTCTTCTTAGCCAATACAGCATCTACCAGCACACTACAGGGAATATCCTCCTTAATTCTGCAAAAAGGATCTACCAGCACAGGTATTCTATTGCCCTTGGCAATCTGCAGCACTTCATCCCTAGTCTGGGCTTTCTTTGCCCTTACGCCTTCAATTTCCCATTCTCCTTCATAGATACAGTTGGCAAATGACACATTTCTTCTAACACATGTTGGTCTTTCAATATCGGTCATCACAACGGGAAATCCACTCCGAAATAATTTATGGGCAACCCCTGATGCAATATCCCCAGCTCCTTTGATGATGATAAAATCCTCCTCGTCCATCATTCCTCACCTTACTCCTTCATTTGATCCCGCATGTGTCCAGGCTTTTTTCCATTCTTTACTGCCATAATTTCACTTATGATACTAAAGGCAATCTCCATGGGGCTTTCTCCTCCCAAGGTCAAGCCAATCGGTGCGTAGACTTTTTTCATCCATGCTTGAGGAATGTCTTTCTCTGACATCTGATCCATTACATAACCTACTTTATTCTTACTGCCAATCATCCCCACATATCCCAAATCTCTAGAAATGACCGTCATCAAAGCCACTTCATCATGCCGATGGCCTCTGGTTACAATCACCACAAAGCAATGTTCGTCCATTGGGTAATTCTCTAATTGTTCTTCAATATTCCCCAATAGGAGTTCATCCACATCTGGAAATCTTTCATAGGTTAAATAATCCTCTCGATCTTCAAAGACTACCGTGTAGAATCCCAACATCTTGCCAAGCTTAAATAGCTCTACTGCAATGTGTCCTCCACCTACAATCAGAAGTCTATCCTTAGGTTGAAATATCTTTATAAAAACATCGGCCGTACCACCGCATTGCATATGTAGACTCCCCTCTTCATCATTCAGTTCAAAATGAAAGGCCTTACTTTCTCCACCTTGAAGACATTTTTTAGCCTGTTCCACTACAACCGCTTCGAAGGTTCCGCCACCAACAGTTCCATAGATACTTCCGTCTTCCATGATCGCCATCATGGCTCCCTCTTTTCTAGGCGTTGACCCCTCAATTTTCGTAATGGTCGCCCACGCCACTTTCTTATTTTTCCTTATTTCTTCCGATATTTTATCTAATAACATATGTTCCACTTCTAACCCCTCCCGAATGAACAGTTTGGAAATCTACAAGGATCACATTTTCTGCACAGCCCACCATTGGCAAGAGAAATGATATCCTTTTTGGTAATAATCTCTCCCGCAGCGACCCTAGGATAGATTAAGTCTAACACGGTCACCTTGGTGTACATGCCACAGGCAGGAATTCCGATTACCGCAACATCCCCTATATAACTCATCATGAACATAGCGCCTGGTAGAACTGGAGACCCGTATTTTACAACCTCCGCTACAGATCGAATCGCTTTTGGTGTCACGTCATCGGGATCTACAGACATTCCCCCCGATACTAAAATGATATCACATCCTAAACGTACATTCTCCTTTATCTTTTCTTTGATTCTTTCTTCATCATCTGGTGTATACTCTACATTAACTACTTGTCCCCCAAGGGCTTCTACCTTCTCCGTCAGTACAGGGCGGAAGGCATCCTTGATGATACCCTTAAACACTTCTGTTCCTGTGATAATCAGTCCAACTTTAACAGGTCGAAAAGGCAGTACAGAAACAATAGCGCCTGCCCCTTTTCCTATTTCTTTCACCTGCTCCATAATCTCTTTCTTTATGACCAGCGGAACCACCTTTGTTCCTGCCACCATCTCTCCTTTTCTTACGGTTGAATAATTGGATAGGGTAGACGCCACTACATCATCAAAGGAGTTTAGCTCATATAATGCCTTGGTGTTGATCTTTAGCAATCCATCTGCCGTAGCTATCAGGTTGACCCGACTTTCATAAGGTGGTGTGATTTCGACATTCTTTCCTGCCAGCACATTTCCTAGAATAATCCCCGCATCATCCTCATGGACTTCATCTTCTTCTATTTTTAACACAAAAATATGATTTTTCCCTAAACTTCTTAGTTTTTGGATATCTCCCTCACAGATTTTATGGCCCTTTTGAAACGCTCTTCCTTTTTTTTCTCCCGGTAAAATTTCTGTGATATCGTGACATAATACCATCCCGACTCCATCTTCTATCCTAATTTTTTGTGTTTCCATCTAGATCCCCCTTCTGTATTTGCCATATTCCTCCTGCGTATCTATATCCCTCAACGTACTGTCTTCATAAAAAGTCACCGATGTTACTTGCTCCATGTGCTTTGTGATCAATCCCCTCGCACCAATGTCTCCCTTTAGCTGCTTCAACTCCTCATAAAAAATTTTAGAAAAAAGTACTGGATTTCCCCTCTTGCCGTCGCACATAGGCATTACAATTCCTTTTGGATTTTTTTCATAAGTTTCAATTAGCCCATTGATATGCAGCGCTTTTACAAAAGGCATATCTCCTAATAAAAACATTACCCCTTCACTTTGAGGAGAAATACACCCTAGTCCCGAGATGATAGATGTGCTCATTCCCATTTCAAACCCTTTATTTTCACAGGCATAAATCCCATATTTTTCAGCCAATTCTTTACTACTCCTATACCTCCCCCATACCAGGATAATTTCATCAAGCTTCGATTGCTTTGCTGACATGATCACATGTTCTAAGATTGGTTTACCTTCTAGGGGGAGGGCTAGTTTGTCATTCCCCATCCTACTCCCCTTTCCGGCAGCCAAAATGATTCCTGAAATCATTACCTCACCCCTATTACACTTATTACCTTTTGATCCGATAGGGTATTTCCTAAAATAATTCCTTTCAGATACCCATCTCCTAAAGCCTGTATTCTATAACCAATTTCCTTGGCAGTGGCTAAGTTTTCCTGGGTTACTTTATTGATAAATACATAGCAGTCCAATGTACCCTTCAAACCACCGATAAGTCCCCTTTTATGAAATAAGGCGGCAATTCGCTCATCTATGCTCGGCAATGTTAAATTCTCAAATATGGACATAAATTGTTCTGGCCGGTGTGCCATTTCAAGAATGTCACCACCTGTAAATCCATCTATGCCAATGACAACAACGATGCTTTTCGTATGGATAGGCACACAGGGTTCAAAGGTTTCATATAATTTTATAGATTTTCCTTTACACCCATCCGCCTCCACAAGTATGCATGCTTCTGGCTGTAATCTATTTATTTGATCTACCCATCCTTGTGGCAAGCCAACTACCTTATTTTCCCTATTGATTTCATAGCCTAAGGTGATTACTTTGTTCATATTATTTTTTACAGCATTCATATGTATGTTGAAGTCAGTACTAATGATAATTTCCCCACTCGTCTCAGGCAGAAAAATCTTGGTCGTCGTGGTATGAATAATAGGGAACAAATCCTCTTTTAACTCCTCAATCACAGCTTCAATGAGAGAGGTTTTTCCTCCACAACCTACAAAGGCAATCATAGAACCAGAATGAATCTTCAATATTTCACTGATTTTCACAATAAATCTCCCCACTGCCTAAGACATCATTTCATCCGTTATTTTTCCGTCTTCTATTCTTAATATCCTATCACCCAATAGATTTCCTTCATATACGCTATGGGTGACCAATACGACCCCCATGTTCCATAGCTTCTTAAACTCCACAAATTCTTGATAGATCATCTCTTTTGTTTTGGGGTCTAGAGCTGAAAATGGCTCATCTAAAAGAAGTATCTGAGGTCTTACTGCCAGCACCCTAGCCAATGCCACTCTCTGTTTTTCTCCCCCCGATATCTGCTTTGGATATCGGTCTTGTAAATGTATGATTCCCAATCCTTTCATGATATGTTCTGCATAGTCTATATCCTCTAATCTCCTGGATCTTATCCCGAACATAACATTCTGCCTCACATTTAAGTGGGGAAACAAACCATCGTTCTGAAAAACATATCCAACGTTTCTGTCTTTTATCGATATATCCACTCCCTCTTGAGATGAAAAGACAAGCTGATCATGGATAGATATCCTTCCAGCATCCGGTTTCTTAATCCCCGAAATACAATCGAGTATTGTAGTCTTTCCGGACCCTGAAGCTCCTTGAATCACCAATATTTCTTTCCCAATGGTAAACTTTATCTCTAAATCATAAAAGACCATTTTTTTTGTAATTTCTACATTTATCATAAAATCCCCTACGTTTGATTTTTATATTTTTTCTTAATCCAATTATTAAGGCCATATATCATTAGAAAACTAAACATTATCGTTATCAACATTAGCATATTCGCAGTCCCTACATCTCCACGCTCTACAGCAAAATATAGGGCCAAGGGGATTGTTTGAGTTTTGCCTGGAATATTTCCAGCTACCATCAGGGTTGCACCAAATTCACCGAATGATCTGGCGAAAGAAAGTACTATACCACTCAATACGCCTGGCCATGCCAAGGGTAAGGATATCTTCCAAAAAACCCTTCCTTCCCCTGCACCTAAGGTTCGCGCAGCATTTTCGTACACCGATTCGACATTTATAAATGCTGCTTTACAGCTTTGATACATCAATGGAAGCGATACAACGGAAGCTGCAATACAAGCAGCAAACCAATGAAAAATGATGCTATATCCAAATATTTCATAAAGTACTTTTCCTATAGGTCCTCTTCTTCCAAACAAAATGAGCAACCCATAACCTATGACAGAGGGAGGAAGCACCATGGGCAACAAAATAAGGGACTCTACCATATCCTTTCCTTTAAAACTGCACTTTGTAAGCAGCCTTGCCAGGCTGATTCCTAGAATGGTTGTAAAAACCGTAGCGATCAGCGAAACTTTTAAGGACAGCATGATCGGCTTCATTATCATTTTATCTACCTACTCTACTTTTTTATTAAACTCAAATCCATTTTTCTCGAAAATCTTGATAGATTCTTCATTTTGAATAAAAGAAAGGAACCGAGCAGCAGCATCTTTTTCCTTACTGTCTGTAGCCATCGCTGCTGGATATACAATGGGATTATGCCATTCTTCATCAAATGTTTCCTTGATGAAACTGCTCTTCAAATGGACGGCATCCGAGCGATAGATAATCCCGGCATCCACTTCTCCCCGCTCCACATAAGCCATTACTTGTCTTACATCCTTTGCAAACACAATTTTATGCTGTATTCCTTCCCAAAGGTTTAAGTATACGAGGCTATCCTTGGCATATTGTCCCGCCGGTACAACCTCTGGATCACCGATGCTAACCCTTATATCCTGATCTGCTAAATCTGAAGCAGATGCTATTTTATCCTTATATGCCTCTGATACAATGAGAACCAATCGATTTCTTAGTAAATCGATGCTGCTGCCTCGATCCATTAAGTTCTTTGCTACTAAAGCATCCATTTGTTTAGGCGCAGCAGAAATAAAAACGTCACAAGGGGCTCCTTCTTCTATTTGCTTTTGTAATGTCCCCGATCCAGCAAAATTTAGTATCAATTTAATTCCTGTTGCTTGTTCAAAATTCTTTTGAATCTCAGTGAATGAATCTTGCAGGCTTGCTGCTGCCAATACGTAGATCGTTTTCGATTGGGAAGAATCTTTATGTGGGGAACACCACATAAGACCTAGCAGCATTCCTAAAGTAAGTAATACTAGAAATGATTTTTTCATACTGCTCCCCCTAAAATAATAGCTCGATATTTCATGCGCTATATTTTCCATCATATAACGCTGGGCAAAAATTAAAAAATCCCTTTATAGATTTTTATAATGGCTTTCTCCACTTCATGCTCTAAGATTTCATATTTCGCAAGCAGCGTTCTTGCCTCTTTTGTCAGCACGGAGCTTCCACCATCCACTCCACCAATCCTTTTTTCCAGTATAGGAATTTCCAGTGATTTTTCAAGACTGGATACTAGGTTCCATGCCTTACTGTAAGACATACCCAAAGCCAAAGCTGCCTGTCGTAAAGAACCTAGCTCATCTACCTTAAGAAGCAAATCCCTTGGTCCTTTGCCAAAAATCTTTTGTTGATTGTTTTCAATCCATATACGCCATCGAATATCCATATCATCACCTATTCATACTATAACACAAGGTAAAATAAAACCATATAAAATAATTTTAATCTTCAATCAAACCTATCTTTCTTCTATGTATCAATGCTGCCTTTATCAAATACGTTATGGATTTTTAAAGAAGATTGGAGTCCCTTTCCAACCTTCTTTAAAAATTGTAAGTTATCTGTAGGATATTCTCCTTGATGGTTCAAAAGAGCTTTTGCCCTCTTGCAAGATTTCTTTATATGCTTTTACATTCCTGTCCTCCAGATGATCAAAAATCATGGGAGATTTTGTTCCATAGCTCACATATTTGATTGGGTCAGGATTCAACTTTTCGGCAATGATTTCTTCTCCACCCCTAGCTAACGCTATTACCTGGGCAATTGGGCTAACGATCATGCTATGCCCAAAATAATAGTTTTTAGCTGCATCAGGACCTACAGCATTACATGCTAAAAAATATACATGATTGTCATATGCTCTCGCCTTGTTCACCATCTCCCAAATTTCGTAGCTTCTTAAAAGAGCAGACGGTCTTGTAATGATTTCTGCACCCTTTAGTGCTAAAACCCTTGAAAGTTCTGGAAAATCTCCATCATAACAAATAATCATGCCGATTTTCCCTAACTTCGTCTCTACAACCACTGTATCTTCCCCTGGCGTTGTCCAGCCTCCACCACCTAGTCTCTCTGTCGGAAATGGATGGGTTTTTCTATAATTCCCCAGTATCTCACCCTGATCATCAATGAGAATTGAGCTATTGAGAATGATACCATTCTCTCCCCTTTCATAAAGCGGAAAGATTACATGGGTGTTTAGCTCTTTGGCAAGTTTCTGAATTTTTTCCGTGTGAGCTCCCGGAATCGGCTTCAGCATATCATAAAATGCTTCTATAGGCATATTGGGAGTAAAGCCTGTGGTAATTGTCTCTGGAAATACGACTAACTCTGCTTCATACTCTTTCACTGCCTTTTCTAGCCATGTACAGCATTTGTCAATATTATAATTGATATTATTGGGTTCCACTGCAATTTGGACACAAGCTGCAATATGCTCTTTCATTCTTCTGCCTCCTAGCTATTCATCGATATATGATTGCCCGCTAAAACAGCGGGCAATCCATAAAACTTTGATATGTATCATTATTCCACTTCATCAAAAGCTACAATACGGCAGATGCTGGATTCTCCGCCTTGGAACTTCCATGGGAAGCAGCCAATAATTAATCGTTTGTTCAAGATTTTGTCGATCTCTCCCCCTAAATTTTCAGCATGGATGATTTCGTGTGGTTTTGGGAACACCTGCATATGCATTGCTTGATATACATCTGGCC
Source organism: Anaerosolibacter carboniphilus (assembly GCF_014205875.1). Taxonomy (GTDB): domain Bacteria; phylum Bacillota; class Clostridia; order Peptostreptococcales; family Thermotaleaceae; genus Anaerosolibacter; species Anaerosolibacter carboniphilus. The sequence goes on along the minus strand of NZ_JACHEN010000018.1, from coordinate 71,070 downwards.
AAGGATATATTTCATCCAATCCTTTTCCAAACTTTTCTCTTAAATATGCATCCGCCTTTTCGGCTTCCCTAGGTTCCCAATCGCGAATCTTTGTATTCATAGGGTGATCGGCAGAACCACAGTCTACGCCAATCCATTTGATTTCCATTTCTTTTACCCAATCTACGAAATCCATGGATGGTCCAGGATGTCTCAACATATATCTTCTTTCATCAGCTTCAGGCTGATCCCATCCATATTTGTGATAACCAGTATTAATAATCAATATATCCCCTTTTTTTACTTCTACTCTATCCAGAATATCCTGTGGTGTATAGATGCTGAAGTCTTCTGCAATATCTGAAAGATCAACAACAACACCAGGTCCTACTAACTTTTCTAATTCCAATGCCGCGATATCTCTTCCTGCCGTATCGAAGTGCAAAGGGCCATCCAAATGAGTTCCTACATGGTTTGACGTTGTGATTAATTGTCCATTAGCACCATTCGGTGATAACCTTTTAAAAAATTTGATTTGTAATGGTTCATAGGTAGGCCATGGTGGTGTTAAGTGGCTTAGATTTTGTGTTAAATCATACATTTTTACATTTTTCCAGAAATTCATTTTAAAAACCTCCTTATATTTTACCTTAAGATTGTGATAATGTTGATATATTTCAATAACACCCATTGCTTGAGTTGTTATGAAATGCTATAACAATCCTTTTTCTTCTAAATCTCCAACAAATGCTTCCAATGCATCCTCAAAGCACTTTCGCGGTGGATTTACAAGACCAGCTCCAACTTGCCCTACGCCTGGATCTTTATGGGCAATACCTGTGTTTATAATTGGCAATATATCAAGTTCTATTACTTTCTGAATATCAATACCTGTTGCAGATCCTCTGAAGTTTAGAACAGGAATTTTATAGCTGTTATTTTCCCCTTCTGTAATTTCATACATTGTTTTAGAGTATCGAATGGCATCCTCTGGTGTACCACCAACGAATTGAACAATCGCTGGGGCTGCACCCATACAAAATCCTCCAATTCCGCAGGTTTCGGTAATCGCACTATCTCCAATATCTGGATTCGCATCAGCTGATGAATAACCTGGGAAATATAGTCCATCGATGATTTCAGCTGGTGCCGTGAACCATCTATCGCCTAGTCCTGAAACACGAATACCAAACTCTGTACCATTTCTCGCCATGGTATAGACAATCGTACTATAGGGGATTCCTTTTGCAGCTTCCAAAGTAGCCTTACAGGCTGGCATGGTTAAATTTAAGAAGAAATGATCATTACTGTGCATAAACTTTAACACATCGGCTTTATCCTTGTTGTCAAACTTTGTGTAAATAATATGGGGTGCCAGTTCTCTGATGAATAGAGATGTACCTGCTTTATTTCTGTTATGGCCTTCATCCCCCATGCTAATTACCTGGGCAATCATATTCTTCAAGTCGATAGGTCCGCATAGAATTAGAGCTTCTTTTAATACAGGTGCTAAAACAGTTTCTATCCACTTCAATCTACTGATAACTTCTTCACTATAAGCTCCATATCGAAGAACTTTTCCTAACCCTTCATTTAGTGTGCAGTATGCTTGATTACCATAGGCCATATTCTTTACAATCCATACAGGCATAGATGCTGTAACGACACCGGCCATAGGACCTACTGCATCATGATGATGACAAGGATCAAAAGCAATTTCCCCTGACTCCGCCAAAGCTACTGCTTCTTGTTCATTAGCTGCCAGCCCTTCATAGATCAGGCCACCGATGACAGCGCCTTTTAATGGGCCGCTCATTTTATCCCATGTGATAGGTGGTCCTGCATGAAGAATTGTTTTTTTCGTCATTCCTGGGATCACTTCCTCCGCCACACCTATGCCTACTAGTGTCGGCTGGGCATCAAGAATCCTTTCTAAGGTTGATTTATTGGCTTCTTGAATTCTTTCTTGAATCATTTCGCCATCTCCTTTTTGTAAATTATTATTTTTTTAACTTAGATAATAGAGAAGCCATCTTTGCATTTCCCCCTGCTGGTGGTTTCCATGCCACATGGATTACCTCCACTTTTTGCTGCTTTAAATCCTTCGCAAAAGACTCCAAACCCATGTTGATTACTTTTACTTCTTCTTTAAATAGTTCACTGAGCTTCGCCATTCTTACTTCCCCCCTTAAGCAATCTCCTTCAAAATCTTTCCTACTACTCTTACGGCTTGCGCATTCGAAGGCATTACAATCACGCCTGCATTCCTTAGCCTTTTCTCTTGTTCCAATGCATTTTGAGGATCTTGATCTGTTCCACATATGGATGCCACAATACATGTACTTAGACCTTTTTCACTTCTATAGCGTTTTCCAGCCTCTATCACAGGTAACATTTCCCCTACAGGGTCTGGATTTGAACCATATCCAAGAACAAAATCCATTAGTACTACAGCCACTTCCTCATCTTCAAGCTCTGCTTTCAATCTGTCCTGTCTGCTGGAAGTGTCGATCATTGGATGGGGTTTGCCAACGGTAAACGCATCATCTCCCAGATCTATACATGTATGTTTCACACTCTTGAATACATTTGTCAAAGCAAACTCTGACTTTAAGGGAATATTGGAATAGATATCTCCAAAGTCGGCAGACAACATCTTCATTGTCTCATCACATAAAGTTCCACCCGTATATAGGCCTCGTAAATACTTTTGATTGCTTTTCATTTTGGAAACCTCTTGTTGAATCATTCCATCAATTTCTTTTTCACATGTGGAGAATCCCATCATATCCTTTATTTCTTGGTTTTTTGAAAGGGCCACAGCCTTATGCGCTGTATCTTCCAAGGTGAACCCTGGCAGCAAACCATATTTTCTGATCATCTCCATATCTCCACCAATGAAATCGACCACCACAGGTTTTTGGGTCTGTTTTGCTAGCTGCAATACTTGCTCCGCAATCTCCGGTGCTGGTGGCTTAGAGATCAATACAATGACCTTTGTATTCTCATCCTCTCCAAGAGCTTTTATTGCCTCCATCATCATAATGCCACCGATTTCTTTTTTTAGGTCTCTGCCACCTGTACCAATGACCTGGGATACCCCCGCTCCTAATTTATGTATCAATACACTGACTTCCTGTGTTCCAGTACCAGACGCCCCAATAATTCCGATATCCCCTTTACGAATAACATTTGCAAAAGCGAGAGGAACTTGGTTGATAATTGCAGTGCCACAATCTGGTCCCATCATTAGCAGTCCTTTTTCTCTTGCGAATTCTTTTAATTGTTTCTCGTCTTCCACGCTTACATTATCACTAAAAAGCATGACATGGAGGTCATTTTCTAGTGCTTTTTTCACCTCTGCAGACGCATACTTTCCTGGCAAAGAGATCAAAACCAAGTTGGAATCTGGCGCATGCTTTATTGCAGAATCTAAAGTTGGAGGCGTATATGCACCATCAGACGATTGTTTTTTCTGGGTCAAAAGCTCATCTACTTTCTGGCACACCTTTTCAAGAATATTTGAGTGGTCAGATAAAACAGCAATAAAGAAATCGTTTGCAGATAGTTCCTTAATCCTATCATCATTCATTTTTAAATTTGATGCTAACTCCTTATTTAAGTCTGTTCCCATCCCCACAAGGGCTTCCTTAACACCATCCATCTTCTTAACCTCTTTACTAATTAACATCAGTGTAACCGAATCATAATAAGCCCCTTTTCTTATTTCTACACCCAAATTCATCTTTTCATCTTCCTTTCTTTGTTCTTCATCACACTCAATAAGCACCCTATATATATGCCTGCAATACAATCGGATCCTGAAGTTTCTCCATTTTCTATCACAGAGAGAATTCGCTGTGTTAAAAGAACTTGATTCTCAATAGAAAAAATACTTATCATCAATTGTCTTACGTTCTCTACAATCTCTCCCCTGGCGGCAAATAAAAGCATCTCGGCACTGATCTTTGTGGTTCTATTTTCAACGCCTGTTATCATCACATGATGCATATCATAGACATTATGAATATTGAATTCATAATAATTGGCTCCATAAACCATCGCAATCATGATCCCAGCCAATAAATCATCGGCAGATGGTGTAAGGCCTATGCCAAATCCTATAATTTGCCTTGCTGCATTTTGAATGCCCTGATAATTTTCTTCAAGGATAAAACGCACAAGCTTTAAAACTCTAGGCCAAATGAATCTGGCGTATTGATTCATAGCGTAACCATCAGGATAATCAACACCGTTGAAATACTTATCCATTTCCATAGAAATAGCTGCGATGCCATCGAAATTCCCATTTTTAAGTAAAGAATTTCTTAGAACACTTAAGTTCTTTAATACCATTGATTCTTCCAGTTTCATATAATTGAAATCAGGTCTTCCATCCCAAACCGCTGCGTCTACCAGTTGCACCTGGAACTTTTCATCCACGATTTTAAAAAGATTATCTCGTATCATCACTTGTTGACCTTTCACCAGCCCTAAAGAATGCATCGATGCTGTTTGGGGCATATGTAATGAAATACATCTAGGCATATTTGGAATGCATCTAGATATTAGCGGAATCAATATATGGTCTTTTGTCTCTATATTGCACACCTGGTTGAATACGGAATGAATCACTCCATAAATCTCTTTTTTTTCTTTCAATAGTTGCTTTGTGTTAAGACATATCGCGATTGCTTTCATCACATCGTTTCCTTTTCATCATATTTAGCCCTTGCGACTATGAAGTTTTTAGGTCCTTCCTATGGTCTAATGATTCTTCCCTTATCGCCTGCATTCCTTTGGCTAGATGCCCTAAACATCTTTCTATGTTTTTGTTGTATTTTACTAAATTTAAAATTTACTTTGGTTCGATCAACTCGAATATTTTAAGGGCTACTTGCAAATTTAGCCGTCCATTCGGTTCTTCAAGGTCTATGTTAGTAATTTCTTTAATACGCTGAATACGATAGATAATCGTATTATAGTGGGTATACATCTCTTCAGATATCTTTTTTAGATTCCCTCCACACTGAAAATACATCTGAAGTGTTTTCACAAGCTCTGAGTCTTTTTCTTTGTCATATAGTACCAAAGGCTGCAGCATTTCACGATAAAACTGCATGAGTTCTTCTTCCATTTCATCTATCCATAAAATGCGGTATATTCCAAGGTCGTCGAAATGCATCACGCTGTTATGGGCATTTTTTTTCTTGTTAAGAACTGCTTTCATGGCTTCGTTATAACTTCTCCACAGATTCTTTATTTCTTTATTATATCGTCCAACACCAATGGAGTATCGGATTTCAGGCATAGTATATTCGATGTATTGCGTCACTATCTGCACCAATTCCATCATCTCCTTTTTCACCTCTAAGGGCGATTTGGATGGATTTGCACCGTAGAGCAGAATAATATAATCACTTTTATTCCCAAAAACCAGCTTTCCCTTACTTTCCTTCGTTAATCTTTCAATATTTTGAAGAATTTTTGTGTTTAATTGATACAAGAAATTTGAATTGTTTAAAGTCCCCTTTATAAATCCATCCGCATTGTTAATTGTAATCAAGATCGTCCCATATCCCAATGTGGTGTCAAAATCAAAAAAACCTGAGCGTTCTAGTGCTTGTTTTTGTCTTTTTTCATCTGCTGACAATAGATCATCGAAAAATTCTATCTTATGGCGACTTTCCAGTTCAAACATAGATGATTTTTTACTCAAATCCAATGCGATCATTGGAATTGCTGCCTCTATGCTGATTAACTCCACTGCACTCAATTTTCTATAATCTTCCCAGACATATAAATATCCATAGTGTCTATCATCCACATGAATAGGAACCTGAATTCTCTTGATTGCTTTCCCTAGTATCTCGTCCTCTGATGTTACAGTAATCCGATCCCCCAAAGATGAGCAAGCTGTGTTCAATGGAGATATCCTTTCATTTTCGATCATTCTCTGAAGTACTTCTTGTTTCTCCTCATCACAATGAACTACCATCGAATCAAAAATTGTGTCTCGAATAATCAGAGAATTTCCTATGGATTGGCCTATGGTTCGAGCGATTTCGTTGATCCCTCCACCCCTTAGCATGACATGCATAAGCTTGTTATGCACTTCATCAATCTTTATCAACGTATTTGTTTGTTTATTAATAATCTCTGTCAGTACAGGCATCATGATATCTGTATAGGCGATATGCAACGGTATTTCAATAATTGGAAAATTTAATGCATCGGCAATCTGAATGATTTCATCTGGAAGTTTTTCAACATAGCGTCTCATCTTTATGCCAAGACCTGCTAGATTTCGCTCTTTTAGCTGAGGAATCAAGTTTTTTAATATTTCTATGTCATCTTTTATAGAATAAGCCGTTGTTAGAAGGAATTCTCCCGTTGTAACCCAATCAATAATATCAGGCACTTCCATTACGTTCATTTTTGTGATCTTACCCTCGAGTCCATCATGTCCAGCCAATACCTTTGAGCCTTTTAATACTTCTAAATCTAACATCTCTTTTACTGTAATGCCTAAGGATTCATGCAAGTTTACTCCTCCTACCCTTTTGAAAATCGTTCCATAAAGTAGTTCGTTTTTCATTTAGTAACATATACTAATTCTTATTTTTATTTGTCTAAAAACTCATATATAACATATAAAAACTATTCGTAGGCAGCTTTGGTGTAGCCCTGTTTTTATCATACTTGAACAATTTGTCATAATAATTTTATTTTTCTTTATATAATTTATTCCATATTTAAGCAGCCAATCCTTTGTTAACTTTTCACAAAAACAACCTTACCTATTTGTATGACAATACAGGAGAATGTTCATTGCTAAACTGCCATTTTATTGAGAATATTCTATGGACATCTGATGAATAAAAGCCCTAGGGCATCCAATCCTAGGGCTTTTTACAATTATCTATTTACAATCACGGTTCCTGTTCTTCCCTCGATTCCTTCTTTTGCTTTTTCTAAAGAAGTAATCAATGCTTTTCGTCCTGGCTTTGATTCAACGAATTTCATTGCAGCCTTAACTTTTGGAAGCATAGACCCTGGTGCAAAATGACCTTCGTTCATATACTGTTTTATTTCTTTAATCGTAACAATATCTAAATCTTTCTGATTTGGCTTATTGAAGTTTATCGCCACTTTCTCAACAGCTGTAAGAATGATGAGATAATCTGCATCTAATATTTCTGCAATTTTTTCCGATGCAAAATCTTTATCTATAACTGCTGGGACTCCTTCAAGTATTCCATTCCCCTTATCGATCACGGGGACGCCACCGCCTCCAACCGTAATAACAACATGCCCTGCATCCACTAGGGTTTTCACAATGGGAGCTTCCACCACACCTATAGGTTCTGGTGATGCTACAACTCTTCTCCATCCTCTACCCGCATCTTCTTTCATGACATAGCCATTCTCTTTCTCCAATCTTGCTGCCTCTTCTGCTGAAAAGAAAGAACCTACTGGTTTTGTAGGATTTTCAAACCCAGGATCATTTTTATCCACCACGACCTGGGTAACTACAGCCGCAATGCTTTTGGCGATGCCTCTATAGACCATTTCCTCTCGAATAGCTTGCTGCAAGTGATACCCAATATAGCCTTGACTCATGGCGCCGCATTCTGGAAAAGGCATTATGGGTACACCCGCCGCAGCTTCGTAGGTTGCTATGATTTGTCCTACCTGAGGCCCATTTCCATGGGCGATAATGAGTTCATGTCCGTCTTCAATTAAATCCACCAATGGTCTAGCAGTTTGCTTAGCAGTGATCAACTGTGCCTCTGCTGTAGTGTCCTTTGGATCTGCTTGCAATGCGTTACCACCAAGCGCTATCACTACTCTATCTTTCTTCACGTATATCCCCCATTTCGCATATTAAAAGTTGATCTCCTATGTTTCTATGATTCTTATGTTTTAGAAGTTCAGAACACTCATACATGTATGAGTGTTCTTGGAAGTGGAATTATTTTAAACCTACTTAACGGGTAAAACTTTATTTAGTATAATACCTGTGATTGCTGCTAATGCCATACCCTCTATCGTAAAACTCATTGTGCCAAAGCCAATTGGAAGGGCAGCACCGCCTAAGCCTAACACCAATATAACTGCTGCAATGATCAGATTTCTGGATTTTGTAAAATCCACTTGATGTTCTACAAGCGTTCTACCACCAATGGAAGCGATCATCCCAAAAAGTACGATGGAAATACCTCCAACGATAGGTGTAGGGATCGTGCTAATCACTGCTCCAAGTTTGGGTACTATTCCCAAAAGGATTGCAAAACAAGCGGCAATTCTCATGATAATCGGATTGAATACCCTTGTTAAAGCAAGTACGCCTGTATTCTCTGAATAAGTTGTATTTGCTGGCCCACCTAGCATTGCAGATAAAGATGTTGCAATGCCATCGCCTAACAATGTACGGTGTAGACCTGGCTCATCAAAGAAATCCTTTTCTACTGTGGCACCGATTGCAAGCACATCTCCGATGTGCTCTACCATCGTAGCGATTGCAATTGGCGCAATCATCATTACAGATTGCACGTCGAATTTAGCAATTGTAAACTTTGGAATACCAAAGAATGCAGCCTGTGAAATTGGAGTGAAGTCTACGTTGCCAGTAATTATTGCAAAGATATAACCCCCGATAAGTCCACATAACACTGGCAATACTTGAATGAATCCTCTGCCAAATATGCTGATCCCCACAACGATCACCAAACTCACAATCGCAAGGGTCCAGTTTCCTTTTGCCATGTCAATGGCAGTAGGAGCCAGCTTTAATCCAATAACCATAATAATTGGACCCGTCACTATTGGTGGAAAGAATTGAACGATTTTCTCTTGCCCAAAAAAATACACCAACCCTGCTAATATCAAGTAAATGAGTCCAGCAATTACAATTCCTCCTTGGGCATACTGCAAATCATGATTTGGCAGTGCTGCAACTGCTAAGGTTGGTGCGATAAACGCAAAGGAAGACCCTAAAAAAGCTGGAACTTTTCCTTTTGTAATCAAATGAAAAAGTAGTGTTCCAACTCCTGCCATAAATAACGAGACTGAGATATTCATTCCCGTAATCAACGGCACAAGTACAGTTGCACCAAACATCGTAAATGTATGCTGCATACCGAGGATTACCTTTTTGCTAGTAGGAATATAATCCCCCTCGCGGATGGTTTGCTGTGTTTCCACGATCATACTTTCGTTGCTCATAGACATACTCCTTTCAATATTGAGTTTTTTATGGGCCTGTTTATTCCACTTCCACGAATGCTTTACTTGCTAGTACTCTATTTTAAGGATCGTGCTGAACAAGCATTCAATCACAACACCATCCTCTCCATAGCCTTATTGCCTCTTTTCTCTTAATGCTTTCAAAACTTTCTCCGCTGTAATTGGTAAGGAATTGATTCGGATACCAAGGGCATCGTAAACTGCATTTGCAATAGCTGGAGCCGTAGGCACCATACATGGTTCCCCTACCCCTCTAGCTCCAAAAGGCCCTGCTTCTTCAGGATTTTCTACAAATTTAACAATCATCTCTGGCATATCATCTGCCGTTGGAATTTTATAGTCTACAAAGCTTGGATTTTTTACAATTCCGTTCTCAAGAATCATCTCTTCAAATATCCCTGAACCCAATCCCTGTACAATCCCTCCTTCAATTTGCCCCTCGATTAGCTTTGGATTTATAATCTTACCCACATCAAAACTGGATACAACTTTGAGTACATCAACTTTTCCTGTCTCTGTATCAATTTCTATCTCAACACCTTGACATCCGTAGGTCCAGAACGCCACAGGCTTTTCCCCTTGCCCTGTTTGCTTATCCGTATTCCTTACGTTATCTGGAATAAAGGAACCCCTCCCTATAATGGGTCCATGTATGCCTGAACCGTCAGGCATTGCCAATCCTAGTGCCAAATCTCCAATGAACACCTTTTTATCAGGATAAATCTTAGATATCACATGCTCATCTCGAAGCTCTAAATCTCTCTTGTAAATGCCTAATTGAATTTGTGCCAATTCAAATAACTGTTCTTTAATGTCTTCGCAAGCTTTAATAACAGCATTTCCTGTACAATAGGTAATTCGACTTGCAACAGTTTGCCACTCGTATGGAGAATTGTCCGTATCTCCTGTTTTAATGGTAATTTTGGAGGGAGGGATGGAGAGCATTTCTGATGCGATTTGAACCAGTACTGTATCAGAACCCTGACCAATATCCTGAGCGCTTACAAGAAGGTGTGCCGTTCCATCCTCGTTTAATTTGATCACCGCCGATGAAGCCACGTTGTTCGGCATAGAAGGTGCTTTATATCCACAGGCAAGTCCTGTGCCTCGCACTTTTTTAGAATTTATAATTTTTTCTTTTTTTCTAAAATCTAACTCCTTCACTACGTCATCGATACATTCTTGTAATCCACACACATCGATAACTTGACCTGTAGCATTTCTTCCTCCTGGTCTTAGACCATTAATTTTTCTTATGTCAACTGGACTCATCCCTATCTTATCTGCTAACATATCAATATTCTGTTCAATGGCAAAGTGAATTTCAGACATACCGAATCCTCTGTATGGTCCTCCTACTGGATGGTTTGTATATACACAGATTGAATCCGTCCAAACGTTTGGTATATCATATGGGCCCGTAGAAGCATATCCCCCTGATCTGACAATATTCACGCCGTATTCAGTATAAGCACCGCCATCCCAAACAAAATGATTCTTTACCGCAACAATTTTTCCGTCCCTGGTAATACCTGTCTTTATGCTTGCATGTAATCCTTGTCTTACAAAGCTGTTCACAAATTCATCTTCACGAGAATATGTAAGCTTCACCGGTCTCCCCTTTGCCTTTCTCGCCAAAGGAATAACGATTCCTTCTAAGGTAGTTCCCGCTTTACCTCCAAAGCCTCCACCTACAGCGGGAGACAATACACGCAATTTGTTTAATGGAATATCAAAAGCTACCGAAAGTGCTTTTCTCACAGCATAGGGTGATTGGCAAGATGCCCAAACCGTCAGGGCTCCCTCTGCATCCATCTGAGCAATTGCACTATGATTTTCAATAGGGCAATGCTGAATTTGTGGAACAAAGAAACTATTTTCAACGATATGGTCAGCTTCTTCAAATCCTTTATCAATATCACCTTTACGGATCTTATAATGGTTACTGATATTGGTTCCAGGCTGAGGATAGAAAATCGATCCCCATTTGTATTTGCCTAGATCAGGATGTACTAGTGGTGAATCTGGTTTTAGTCCTTCAACTGCGTTGGTTACAGCAGGCAATTCTTCATACACCACTTTAATTAATTCAATCGCCTCTTTTGCAATTTCCTTTGTTTCAGCTGCCACAGCTGCCACAGCTTCTCCTCTATAGCGCACTTTATCTGTAGCTAAGAAGGTTTTATCTTCCAAATATAAGCCTGCCCTATTTGGAACATCTTTTCCTGTAATAACTGCCTTTACCCCTGGTAGCTTTTCTGCTTCGCTGGTATCTATGCTGATAATTTTAGCATGGGGATAGGGGCTTCTCTTCACAACTGCATGAAGCATCCCGTGCATTTTCATATCATCTACGTACTTTAATGAGCCAGTAACCTTTTTGATTCCGTCTACTCTATTTACACTTTCACCGATATATTTCACCGTTTTCCCTCCTCCCATTACCTTGCATTCTTCTCTGAGATATCCATAACTGCTTCCACTATTTTTTTGTACCCAGTACATCTGCATAAATTTCCACTAATCGCTTTTATAACTTCCTTTTCATTAGGTGTTGGGTTTTCCATTAACAATGCCTTTGCAGACATAATCATCCCAGGCGTACAATAACCACATTGTAGTGCGGCGCGGTCGATAAAGGATTGTTGTAATTCATCTAATTCAATGCCATCAGACAATCCTTCTACAGTAAGGATTTCTTTTCCATCAGCCTCAACGCCCAGCATCAAACAAGCATTTACAGGCTTTTTATTTACAAGGACAGTACATGCACCGCATTCTCCGCCTCCGCATCCTTCTTTTGCGCCTGTTAAATCAAATACTTCTCTTAGCATATCTAATAATGTCAAAAATGGTTCTATACTAGCATTTACTACTTCTCCATTTAAAGTAAAGCTAATTTCATGTTTCATTTTATTCCCTCCTTCGCTTTACTTGCTAAGTTCAATTAGGCCCCGTTTTACTAAAATCTTCACGATATCTTGTCTGTATTGTTTAGAAGCGCGAATATCGTCAATCGGAGATATCTCGCTTAGAACAATTTCAGATGCTTGGTTTATTATTTCTTCTGTTAATGCTTTCCCTGCTAAGAATTCCTCCGTCTTTTTCGCTCTAATTGGCGTAGGTGCTACAGATCCTAATGCAATGCGCACTGTCCCATCAGCCTTCACCACTGAGGCGCATACTGTTGATAAATCCACTTCATCTTTTCTAGCATGTTTTTGATAGGTTCCTAAAACGTTTTCCTCATAATTAGGCAATCGAACCCCTATAACAATCTCTCCTGCTTGAAGGCAAGTCTTTCTTACCCATACGAAGAATTCATGAATAGATATTTCCCTTTCTCCTCCTGGACCAAACACTTTTACAAAAGCATCTAACGCCAAAAGCGGTGTTGCGGTATCCGCTAAAGGAGATGCGTTGGTAATATTTCCTACCAGCGTCGCCCTGTTTCTAACTTGACAAGAACCTACCGTATGACTGGCTTCTGCCAGAATTCTATATTTCTCCAATAACACAGCGTCTTGTGCCATATCGTTCATCGTTACACATGCTCCAATAGTCAATCCTTCATTTTCATTGAATTCCATTTTTTTCAAACCAGCAATACCTTTGATGTCTATGACCACTTCCGGATGGCTGACTCCATCATGCATTCTAACGATTAAGTCTGTTCCTCCATTTAATATGCTGGCTTTGTCCCCATACTTTATCAACAAAGCACTGGCTTCTTCTAATGTCCTTGGTTTAAAATACTCAAAGCTTTTCAAATGACCCACCCCCATGAGAATTTTCTAATATTATGCTTCATGCCTCAATTGTTCATTGTGAAACATACTCTGATAACGTTTTCTTGCGAGAAAGAAATGGCCTCAGGTTTCTCTTTTTTCCCTCTTTGTCCTACTTCCACCAAACTACAAAAACATCCCATCCTATAAGTCTGATCATTTCTACAATATCGAAAATTTCGACTTATCTTGTTTATCTCCTTTGTATGTTCATCATAAGTTTTTATCTTTTTTTTATATAAATCTCACAATTGACTAAGATCCTTAAACTTTTATGTAGGGATGCCTATGGGATATTTATGCCTTTTACTTATTGTATTTTATTAGATATTTCTACATTACTTTCTCTAATTCTTTTGTTGAAATTCAACAAATTTTCAATCTATTTTATGTGGTCTTTTTCCTTCTCTTATACTTTTTAAATGAAGTTATGCACCCTTCATTTTGGGGTATAAATCAAATAGAAAAGATCCATTCAAGGCATTGTCAAAAGGAGTGAGTTTATGAATCACACTCATTATAAAAAAATCATACAAGAGAAAATTTATTCCCGGCTCCTCTTGTATGGCTCAATCTTCTTCTTATCTTGCCTTTTCACATTGTTATATAGAGATATTCAAATTATGCTTGGCACGGTTTATTCCATGGCTGCAGTATTATTGATTAAATCTATAACCCTAGATGGTAGTGTAAACATAGATAAGAGAGTAAAAGATGCCATATTTGAGGTAGACAGAAACGCAATAATCTTTCATAATCCTCTTTTACCGTTGGATTGTGAAACCTGCCATATAGATTATCTGGTGATATCAAAAAAAGGTCTTTTTCTGCTCAATATACTGGATACACCAGGAACCCTAGATAATTTAAATATTCAAGATCAGACATGGAAAGCAATTGAACCAGTGGATGTTTTCACGTGGAAAATGAATTCTATACTTGATCCAGAACTTCAATTGCAGAAATCTTTATTTGCCATGAAAGCAATGCTAGAAGATCACCACATAAAATACCTTCCTATTTATGGTATTATCGTTTATAATGACAGAATTACCCGCTTGCTGAAGGTTACATCCGCTCCCATTGTAAAGCTAAGTAAACTGGAAGAATATCTGTCAGAGTTCCAACAGCGATCCCTCAATAAGGAAATTATGAAAGATCTGATTCACATCATCTGTACCTATGATACCCTGCATCAATATCAATGCCATGAAGTATGAGGACTCTTATCTATTATAAAGAGTCCTCATAACCATAGAAAACCAACAGTCCTTTACTATCAAATTGCATACTGTCCTTTAAAATTTAAGATATCCTCTAAACTCAATCCGATCTGAATAATTCCTCTTCCATCCGCTCTGGATATTCCAACAAATTTAAAATATTTTCCGTCTAAATCCCTAAGCATCATTCGTTGACAAACCTGCAACTCCGGCTTGTTAAGAATCTTGTAAAATTCGTAGGCTTGTGTATTAGGTTCATCCTTAAAAGTAAAACCAATCCCCATTGGATTATTACAAAGCACGGTTTTACCGCTGGCATCGGTAATATAAATCTCTGTGATACCAGCCTCAACACATATTCTTTTTACTGCTAAATCATTTAAATTTCCTTGTGCTAAGCACGCAGCAATGCGATTACATGCTCCGATCAATTCTCTTTCTATTTCCTTTTCTATGGGCTCAATAAACTTATTAAATTCCTGGGTAATTCCTCCAATGTTTTGGGAAATTTTATTATTTTCTGTGATACTTCCAACTTGATCATTGATCTTCTCACTCATACATCTTGTGGTTTTATCAATTTCATGGGTAAATTGGGCAATATTTTCAATATTTTTTGCTAATAATTCGGAAGCATGGGTTTGTTCCGTAATATTTTGTGAAATCTTTTCTATACATCGAACGATTTCCAGGATTTTTTCGTAGATATGCAGCAAATTATGGTTGGCCTCTCCGCTGATGTTTTTGATCTGTCTAGATTTTTCGACTCCAGAATCGATGGTTTTCATCGTATCATTCATGTTTTCCTGGATCTGAACAATATTTCTATTGATATGCGATGCTGTCGTTGCGCTTACCTCGGCAAGTTTCTTAATTTCATCTGCAACCACCCTAAAGCCTTTTCCTGCTTCTCCTGCCTTGGCTGCCTCAATAGATGCATTCAGGGAAAGTAAGTTGGTTTGCTTCGCAATGCCAGATATAGCATTTGCCATTTCTGATATGGTATCTAAATACTGTTTCAATGCCCCTATATGTTGGAATGATTTCATCATTAACCCTTCTATTTCTTGGACATTGTCGAGGGCTGATTTGATCACGCGGCTATCCCGATCTATCTCATAGACCGAATCATTTGCAAATTTCAAAACATGCTTACCAAAATCAGCTATCTCCATATTCGAGCTTAATAATTCTTCTGATATAGCTGCATTTTCAGCTGAATCACTGGCTGCTTGCATGGACCCCTCCGTAATCTCTGCGACGCTGTGGTTGATATTGTCCATGCGCTCTAAGGATATCATTGCATTTTGGCTTAACAGTCTTGATAAATCCTTCAAATGAACCTCTGCCGACAATATATGAAAAATCCAATTCTTCATTTCTTCCCTTACTTTTTTTAATAATCCTTCTAGATGACTTAATTCTTCAATCTGGATGTCGGCCTTCAATGTAGCTAAAAAATTTCCTCTGGCAAATTCCTGCAAACAATTCTCTAATATCCCTATACAATTCATTAACTTATTACGAATGAATTCTAAAGCAACAAATGATAGAATAAAAACTGGAAGCGCTGAAAACAAAAAGCTTAAAGTAGATGTATCAAGCTTTGGGATGATCATGATATTTATTAAGATCTGAATACCTGAGATGATGACTGCTGCAATAACACCATAAAATCTCATTCGCGTCATACCTTTCCTCCCTATACTTGCAGATAATTTTAAAAACAACTTCATACTATATAGCATAATTTGTTTTCATTATACTTCTGATGACACACTTCGATGTCCTTTGTAACAATTTTACAAATATTGCGTCATATTTTCATAATTTTTGCTTTCCACCAATAATCTGACAAGTAATTATATTTTTATAAAGGAGAATTTTTTTTTAAAAAATAAGAAAAAAGACAGCCTGGACTGTCTTTCTTCTATAAAATATTTATAATTTTATTATACAATTCGTCTGCCGTTTCAGCCTCAATCAACGTATCATCTACAAAAGCATAAGGGCCTACAGCACAAATATCACAGTAGCCTTGGCAAGATGCAACATCCACTGTCACATCGGCTCTCTCCTTATGGATTCTCTCTACCACGTCATTTGTACCGTACCCAAAATTGTTCTCACAGATTTTAATTGTCGCCATGGTAACACTCCTCTTCTAGTTTTTCCTAAGTAGTATTCTTCTATTTTATCAAAATATGCGGTCTTCATTCTTAGAAGTGCACCCTCACAAGCCAGAACTTAATCCCTTTATTACTCCATCCCAGGTCCCATGGTACCCGATATCGGTCGGTATTGTGACAGTTCACCAAGGCATACCCCTTTGCGTCCACTCCTGTAACCACAGAGATATGAGTTACCTTTCCATTTTTCTCATAGGCCACAAAATCCCCTGGCAATAACTGATAGGCCTGCTTATATACCTTTTCATAGCTGCCATAAGCAATTTTAGAAGCTCTGCCGCTATAGAGCATATAATTTTTAAAAGCTTGAGCATTCACCCATGCTTTGCTGCCATCACCATCATAATTCCATGTTCCATTTTTTCTAAATTTGCCTCCCTCATGGAGAATCTGGGATGCAAAGTTGGCACAATCCCCACCCAAGGGATTATAATTCTTATATTTTTTATTATAGCTATATCCTGACTCTTCATCCCCTGCAGCCCCACAATACGCATCGGCATAAGCGACTGCATTGTTCCTTCGTTCGCCCATATCAGCAAAATCTCTGGACGGCTGAGCCTGTATGTACTCTTTAAATTCAGCTGACTTTTCCATATCTAGCTGGAGTGAATCAGCAAAGGGATCTGTATACCACTCTCGCGTAATGACCCATGTCTCATCCAGCTTCCTTATGTCCATGGAGTGATAAGTACCAATACGAAATAGATTGTTTTTCTCTACATCATTCTCATAGCTGTATTGATATTCTGTAGAGGTTACCAGATTAATGGTATAGCCTTCATCCTTCTTTTTCACCCACTTCACCATGGTGTTGGCATTGATTTTGGTGAAGCGAATACCTTGTTTTTCAGACCATCGATGCAAATATTTCATCTTCTTTAACTCATGCTCATAGGCCCAAAGGCCATTTCTCCGTCCCTTGTCATACATGGTATCCAATAGGCTGGTGTCCTGCTCCATGATGGCACGATTCCTTGTATCAAAGATTGCTTTCACAATAGGAGCAAACTCCTCATCTACTCTAGCAGTAGACACCGTAATCACGCTATCCCTCATATATAAACTTGAGATGATGATCCCAGCACAAATACAAAGAAGCATCATATTTCGCATACTTTTTCTTGTTTGGATCAACAACTTCATATCTTTCCCTCCCCCATGTTACTGATAAAGTATATGAATGAAGGAGGGTATATAGGATAACTAAATAAAAGTTTCTATTAACTTTCCATTTGCCTTTTGAATTCTTCAATGCCTACCCGATCAATGTAAGCGCCTAATCGCTCATGCTTCTTGGCATTCTCGGCATAGATCTTTACTGCCTTATCAATAATAGGATACAGATCTTCCTCATCTATATTGTCATATAAGGTATCTCCAATCCTTGGCTTAATGCCGCCCTTTCCTCCCACTTGAATTTTGAAACCTTTTGGCATACCCATAATGCCAATATCCCGGAAGTGATTATCTCCACAGGAGTTTGGACAACCGCTTACACCGATTTTCAGTTTGTTCGGTAAATCCATACCGTGGTATAAATCATCCAGCTTCATTCCTACACCTACAGCATCCTGCTGTCCCCGCTTACAAAAAGTAGTACCTGGACAAAATTTCACGCTTCTTACACACAAACCGAGGGCGGCTCCTGGCTTCATGTCCAAATCCTGCCAAATGCTATCAATTTCATCCTCCTTCAATCCCACAATAGCGATGCGCTGAGATGAGGTAAGCTTAATAGCCTCCGCCTTGTATTTATCTGCTGCATCTGCAATTTTTCTCAAGGTTTCACTGCTTACGATTCCTCCTGGAATATGGGGCGCAATAGCATAGGTGTCGTTGTCTCGCTGCAATACAGCTCCTTTTTCCAATAAATCCTTCTTCATATATGTATTTCCCTCCTATGTGAATATTTACCTACTTTCAAGCACTTCATGTTTCTTTATTAGTATGAACGAAAATCTTTTGTTTTACTTTTCATCTCTTCATTCTTTCCCTTATAAATCGTAAAAAGGAAAAGAACATCATTCTATGTTCTTTTCCTTTTTACGATTTATAATAATCTATTTCTCTACTAATATTCTATAATCCCAAAACCGAACAGGATCAATCCCAATACCAAACCTAATCCAACACCTGTTATCAGTAACCATCTCAATCCTCTCATTACAATTTGTTTTTGATCAGCCTCTAACCGATAGCTGTTTGTCCTTGAAAACCCATCAAATAATTCATCTATCCATGTAAAAATCTTAAAAGACATCAGAATCTCTCCCTATCCGTTTTAATGATGAAAATCCCTTTTAAGAACATTTTTCATCTTTATGATTTATTATATCATATACTTCAATCCAATAGCCCATAGGAATATCCTATCAATTGATTATATCTTTTATGTATACCTCTTCCTCACCGCTAATCCCATTTAGCAATTTTTCACTATATAACAACAGCCTGTCTACAATCCGTTTTGCTTCCTCACCCCTAGCCACCGTAGGCTGATAATCATTCACATCATTTACCGATGAAATCTTGCAGGGAACTATAACCCCCTCATTTTTAATTATCTTTTTGTCCTTCAAATAAAATCTATTTTGAAAGATAAAGCTATCTTTATCCATAGGATTCTTATTGCCTCCAAAGGAGAAGTTCCCTAGACTGTACAGAATATATTTATCCTTATATTTTTCAATGCCTTGTATCACATGGGGGTGATGTCCCACCACGATATCGGCCCCCTCATCGATGGCGGTATACGCCAGTATCCGTTGGGTTTTATTTGGAAAATGCCTTCTCTCTTCTCCCCAATGGAAGGAAACTAAAACAATATCTCCTAATCCTTTTGCCCTTTGAATATCCTTCATCAGCTGCTCCTTTATGGAGATATCCCATCCCCTATAACCCAGACTGACAACCTTAATGTCTCGTATGGTCGTCTCTCCCATAAAGCCTTCTCCAGAATAGAGAATCTCTCCCTTCTCCAAGTTCCCGATCGTCTCTTTAAAGCCTTGCTCTAAATAATCATAGATATGATTATTTGCTAAATTCACCATCTCGATGCTGCCTTCTTTTAATATGTTCACATAGGAAGGCTCACCCTTAAACCGAAATTTCTTTTCCGCTTTTTTATTGTAGGTGGTAAGGGTGGTCTCCAGGTTTACCAAAGTCAAATCATCTGATTCAAAGAACTGCTTTACCCCTTTGAAGAAATAGGCAAAATCTCCATTCTCCTTTTCCAACCTGTAGGGAAAAGAGTTGAAATACCCAGCTGTATCATCCCATCCTAATGTACAATCCCCTGCAAAGGATATGGTGATCACCTCATCGTATCCTTGCCTATTCTCTGAAATATTTTCTTCCGCCGTATGTTTCTCTTCTTCAAAACCTGTTGCGGGTAAAAGTGCTTCTCCTCGGCTCTTTTCTCCTTGATATCCATCATCTGCTATATTCTGGACATTTTCAATCTTTTGTATTTGCTCAACCCCTCTATTCCCAATGGGGACTGGATTTAGAATAAATATTTGAGGATACAAGAGGTTGCTTACCATCAGTAAGAAAGACAAGGTAAGCTGGATAAACAAAATAAACCCTCCATTTGCTATGGTTTTTAGAACATTACGCCCAGCATGTCATGCATGGTCTATGTATATCAAAAAAGTAAAAAAAGATTCTTACTTTTGAATAAGGTAAGAATCTTTTTTTACTAACTTTAACAGAATCATACTTTTAAAGTAGTTCTCCATAATAGGTCAATATACCCAAAGGCAATTTTAACAGAATTAAGCAGCAGAAAGTTCATGTAATTATGTTAAAATAAATATATGAAATTTGATATCTGTATGAGGAGGTCTTCCATGAAGTTCGAACCCTATCAGAAAAAGTTAAAGCTCCCTGTCATTATAATTCTTACTGTCCTTGTTTTTCACTCGGTCATCGGCAGCATATCTCTAAAGTCCTTATGGAATCTAACAGCCCTTGAGATCATCTTTAGCGGTATCTTCCTTTCCATCATTATTAGTTTCTCCTTTGAAACCTTGGTAGATACTGCCATGATGATCAAGGCGAGCTTCTCTGAAAAAACAGATTATGTCCATGTAATTCATAAGCTTCATGATATATCGATCAAGGTGAAAAGAGAGGGTGTTCTGTCTCTGCAATCGGATATAGAACTGGAGAGCAATACCTTTTTAAGAGATGCACTGGTTTTATTAAATGATTATAAAAAGCCTGAAGCCATGCGAGACATTTTGGAAAAGGATATTGAAGCAAGGCAAATCAGTCTGTATCGCCCCTATAATGTTCTCAAGATGATTGCCAATGTTGCCCCTTCCTTTGGTTTGATCGGAACCTTACTAGGTCTCATCGGTCTTTTATCCGACTTGGGACAAGCTTCACTTATTATGAGCAATATGGCTTCCGCCTTGGTCAGTACTCTTTACGGAGGTCTTATCGCCAATTTTGCTGCCGTACCTCTCATGGGTAGACTAAAGGAATATATCGACCATCATATTCTCCAATATACCATTGTCATGGAAGGGATTTTATTAATTGCTCAAAATGATTCTCCAAGAAATGTTTTCGACAAGATGAATGTAATGCTAAAGGAAGAGCAGCGTCTTCTCTACCCTAAAAAGGAATTTACTGAAAGGAATACGGCCACCTATGAATTCCAATGATAATTCGAGCAAATATGAAATGGAGTTTAGCAACAACTGGCTCATCACCTACAGTGATATGATTACTATCTTACTCTGCTTCTTCATTATCTTTTTCATTTATACATCTAAAGAATTGACAAATCTCAGCAGTGAAAATAAAGATTTAAAGAAGGAGAACGATAGCTTAGCTGCTCAATTGTTCGGCCTTCATAAGAATGGAAGGGATCCCAAGTCCACCAGTGAGGACTTTATGACATTTCTTGAAAAAAACAACCTTCAAGATCAGGTGGATATCATCGAAAATGAACGCGGGCTTTTAATCAGGTTTAGGGATAGTGTTTTGTTCCAAAGCGGACAAGCAGGAATTTCTCCAGATGGTTACCTACTGCTGGACCAGATTGGTGCACAGCTTCAACGAGTGAATAACAACATCATCGTAGAAGGATATACAGATAATGTGCCTATTCGGACAAAAGAATATCCATCAAATTGGGAGCTTTCTGTGGCTAGATCTATACAAGTCGTAAAATATCTGACTGAAAATAAAGGAATCGCTAAAAATCGTGTATCCGTCAGCGGTTATGGTGAAAGGAATCCCATCGATAGCAATAGTACACCCGAAGGTCGAGCCAACAATCGAAGAATAGAGATCATCATCGCCAATTAAATAGCTATACTAACCTTCAAGCGCCCTTGAAGGTTTTTTTGATAGTTTTTCCATGAATTTGGGAAAAGTTCTCAGAAACCAATAAACAGAGGACTATATAATATACATAAAAAACTCAAATACTAAAAGCAGCACCATGACTTTAAGATTAGGAGTGGATAGAAGATGGATGGAAATAATTTCTTATTTTCTATGGTAAGTGGCGCCGATGGCTCCGCTGTTTTTATCTCAACAAGGGAAGATTGGGAAAATGATGGTACGATCACTGAAATCTTTGATGAGGGAGAAATGGAAGTCCTAGAGCCCATTCTAGCCAAAGCAGGATTGGCTGAATTGATGGACACATGCTATGAAATGACAAAACCTCCAGAAGAAACCAAAGAAATCCTGTTGGAACAAGGTCTCCAACAGGACAAAAACTTTGATAGATTTGTTCAGAAAGAATATGACTAAATCTCCCTTCGGCCGCACATGCTGTGGCCTTCTTTTTTTATGAGATTTTTCACAGATGTATTCTGTTATAGGCGGATATTACCATTGATAAAAGTATGTATTTTTTATAAAATGAAATTATTAAATCCACAGGAGACATGCCCATGAATGTGAATCTCATATTTCAGCAAAAACTTCAAGAAATCCAAAGTAGGGTTCCTGTCAATATCATGAAAAATGAGCCTACTCCCTTAGATGAACCTTCTAGTAATAATTTTCATACCGTATTCAATGAGGCAATACGGCAGCTAGATTCTCCCAATGTAGAGGGCCTGACTCAAGTCAAAACGCAAAGAGACTTGGTTGATTTTGCAAAAAGCTATATGAATGTTCCCTATGTCTGGGGTGGAACCACGCCAAAGGGCTTTGACTGCTCTGGTTTTACAAAATATGTTATGAATGCCTATGGGGTGGATATCCGTCGTGTTTCTCAAGATCAAGCCAAGGATGGAATTTATGTTCCAAAGAATCATTTGTCCGTTGGTGATCTGGTATTCTTCGATACAAAGGGGGACGGAATCTCCCATGTAGGAATCTACATAGGAAATGGAGAGTTCATTCACGCCTCTTCCGCTGCAAAAAAGGTTACCATATCGTCTTTAGAAGAAGGGTTTTATGCCGATACCTATGTCACCGGTCGAAGAGTTCTCCCTCAATAGCGTCTGCCTATCACAGATGCTATTTTTATCCCCCTTTTGCTATAAATTTCTATATGTTGATAGAATATATATCTGAAAACTCAATATGAATTCTTTCAATCTTTGATTGCTGCGCATTTCTCATGAAATGGCTATCTTCTGCTTTGTTCTGCATCATTCGAATTGGCAGCTCAATAATAAATTTACTCCCTTTGCCTAATTCACTTTCCACCTTAATCGTTCCATCATGAAGTTCTATCAAAGATTTTGTCAAAGAAAGTCCAATACCACTCCCTTCATGGTTTCGTGTTAAGGTTTTATCCACCTGCCGAAAACGTTCAAATATTGAATCCAATTTTTCTTTTGGTATGCCGATTCCTGTGTCTGTCACGGAAATGGATATATGATTTCCTTGATCATGAATATATACTTGTATCGTTCCCCCAGGATTTGTAAACTTTATGGCATTGGCCAAGAGGTTTAACACAACTCTTTCCATGGCATCGGGATCACAGGCAAGTATCCTTTCTTCCAAGTCGGTATCGAATACTAGACCTATCTCCTTTGTTTCCACGTATTCAGCCACCGATAGGGTAATATCTTCTACCAGATGGACAATATCATAATTCTGCATCTGCACCTCATAGTAGCCTGAGTCAATTTTGGTAATATCAATCAGATTGTTTACCAATCTCAACAACCGGCATCCATTTTGTTTCATCCGCTTTACATATCTTTCTATATTCTCGATGTTTAGATCTCCATCTCCCCTTTGCAAGCATAACTCCATTAGCTGTAGGGTACCAAAAATTACATTTAGGGGTGTCCTAAATTCATGGGAAATATTTGAGAAAAATTCCGTTTTCAACTTATCATAGGCAATGGTTTCCCCTAAAAGCTTCATCGTCTCTTTTCGTTCCGTAATGTCTCTTACCACAGAAAGGTTTACATCTTGTCCTAGCAGTTTAAACATATGGGCATTAATCTCTACAGCAATCCTTTTTTTGTCTTTGGTTTGCATTACTGTTTCGAAGGTAGCATGTCCCTCTTTCAGAATTCTTTTTGTATTTTCTGGCACAAATCGGCGCATATCCTCGACATTGAGCTCCCACGGTGTCATTTTCAACAGCTCTTCTCTCCTATATCCCAACTTCATACAGGCGATATCATTTACCTCCATAATTTTTCCTGTTCTCTTATTTTCATCGTATCCGTGAAGAAAAATCATATCATTGGCGTTATGAAATAATTCTTTGAATTTTTTTTCGCTTGCCTCAAGGGCTGTCATCGTTCTGTTCTTTTCTGTAATGTCATGAATAATGCTGTATAATAGTTCTTTATTTTTTACTCGTATAGGGCCACTGTATATCTCTATATCCTTTATCTCTCCATTAGCAATCCTATCTTTTAAATAATAATGCTTTCCATGATGGAATCTTACATCTTCGATGGTGGAGAAAATTTTCTTTTCTGAAGAGGTACTAATATCCTTTACGTTCATCGTTAGAAAGGTCTGACGATCATATCCATAGAAAAAGCAAGCTGCTGGATTTACATCGATAATCTCTCCATTGTCGGGATCAGCCAAGAGCATGATTGCATGATTGTTGTGAAAGAGGCTTCGGTAGAACTCTTCTTTTTCTTCGAGGACTTCCTGAATACCTTTTCTTTCTGTGATATCCTGCAAAGATGCACTTATCACCCTTTCACCTTCAATGGGGAGAAGGGTCAATACGACCTCCGCAAAAAATGACTTTCCTTCCTTGGTTTTATGTATCCATTCAAAGCGATGGCTTCCCTTTTTCTCAACCAGGGTAAGCATTTCATTTCCTTTTACCATGGACGGTTTTCCATCGGTCTGGATAATTGGAGACAACAGATACGGCATGCCCCCCAATAATTCTTCCTTTGAATCATATCCAAAAAATCTGACAGCCGATTCATTACAATCAATAATCCTACGTTCTTTAAGCATTAGTTTTGCATCAGGAGATTTCTCAAAGTCCATCCTGTATAACCATTCGTAGTTAATTTTACTCTCCCCTTCATTCAACTCATTTCCTTCTCGATACATATCTTTTGTTTTCATAGCATTCTCCATTCCCAAATAGATCATCTTATTTCCTTTTTTGATTTATCTAGACATATCTATCGTTGAGATCATTCTATTCTATGTGAAAAAATCCTACTATAGGTTGTCAGGATTTCTTCTCGTTTGCATCCACTCTATATGTGTATCAAGATATCCTTAAGGTCCTCTGTCATTAAGTATTGATGCGCTTTTCCCGATAAAGTTTGAGAATAATTGATGGCAATGGCTTTTCCAGTATGCTTAAATATCTCTATATCTGAATCACCGTCTCCTACAGCAATGCATCTTTGTAATGGAATGTCATGATTCTTGCAATAATTGAGCAAGCTTTCCAACTTCCCATGTTCTCCTAAGTGCTTAATAATTCTGCCTGAAAAAATACCATTCTCTACTTCATACTCACTACCAAATATCTCGTCAAAATCATATTTCTTCTTTAGACATTCTGCAACATGAAGGGGTCCAGCTGTCACTAAAATCACCTTTAAACCTTTTTCCTTCATATGCGCGATCACTTGATTAATATTTCCGATCAACTCTACCCTCTGTTCAAATTCTTCCTGTAATTTCGCCAGAGGAAGTGCTTCCATCAGCTTCACTTTTTCATAATCAGCTTCAATCCAATGGACTTCACCCTTCGCTTCCCTTTCCTCAATTTCATTGACTTCCTTGTCTCTGCCATTCAAAGTGCACAATAATCTTACGGAATTGGTATTGCGAATGAGGGTACCATCCATGTCAAAACATACTAACTGAAACCCGTTCATCTTTAACCTCCTGTTTCCATACCATGTATTTTTTCATGATACATAATTCCATAACAATTCTTTTTTTCCTCTTTCTTCTATTGACATGGCATAAAATCGTGTATATACTGTATATATAAATTATATACAGTATATACTATATATACTGTATACTGCAAATGAGGGATGTTATGAAAATTATTATTTCCAATGCATCACAGGAACCGATCTACCAGCAAATATCTGATCAAGTTAAACACTTGATTTTAAAGGGTGAACTTGAAGCTGGCCAACTGCTCCCATCTATTCGAAATCTAGCAAAGGAGCTGCAAATCAGTGTCATTACTACAAAGCGGGCCTATGAAGAACTGGAAAGAGAAGGCTTCATTGAAACCGTAGGAGGCAAGGGAACCTTTGTTGCAGGCCAAAATAAAGAACTTTTAAAGGAGAAACGTCTTCAACTGATTGAAGAAGCGTTGGCAGAGGTGATCCATGAGTGCAAAGCACTTGGGATCTCCCAGGATGATTTTATACGTATCATTAAACTGCTATTTGAGGAGGTTTAAATATGGAAAACATTTTGGAGATTCAAAATCTCAGCAAGTCCTATAAACAATTTCAATTAAAAGATATATTCTTCCATCTAAAGAAAGGCTTTATCATGGGCTTCATTGGCCCCAATGGCGCTGGAAAAACAACCACCATCAAGCTCATCATGAATCTACTTAAAAAAGATGCTGGAGCTATCAATGTCTTTGGTCTAGATCACATAAGCCATGAGCAAGCCATAAAAAATCGCATTGGTTTTGTATATGATGAGAACTTTTTTTACGAGGACTTAACTTTACAGGAAATGAAAAAGATTATTTCTCCCTTCTATGCCAATTGGGATGAAGAAATATTTCAACACTACATTCATGTCTTTCAGCTTTCTTTGAAACACAAAATCAAGACCCTATCCAAAGGAATGCGTATGAAATATTCCTTGGCCTTAGCGCTTTCCCATCATGCAGAATTGATTGTTATGGATGAACCCACATCCGGACTCGATCCCGTATTTCGAAGTGAACTGCTGGATATCCTAGCAGAATTGATGCAGGACGAAAACAAGGCTATTTTATTTTCAACCCATATCACGACAGATCTTGATAAAATTGCGGATTATATCACCTTTATCCATGATGGAGAAATCATCTTCAGTGAGGAAAAGGACACTATTTTTGAAGAATACTGTATCGTCAAAGGTGGAAAAGATCTATTGGATCAAGATATTAGAAAATGTTTTATCGGTATCCGGGAAAACCAATTTGGATTTGAAGCCCTAGGAAAAAACAGGGATAAGATTAGAAGCTTATTCAAGGATCATGCTATGATTGAGCGTCCATCTTTAGAAGATATCATGCTTTATACAGTGAGGGGGCATCATCATGTTTAATTTAATTTTGAAGGACATCTTGATTCAGAAGAAGACTTTTATTTTTGCTTTCCTATACAGCATCTTTGCTATGTTCGCATTTCAAACCGCTGAATTTCTTCAGTTCTATATTATGGGCTCTGTTGCCGTTGCGTATCTCATGATATTGACAGCGATTACATTGGATGATAAATACAAAAGTGATGTATTATTTATGAGTTTACCATTAAAGCGCATTCATATGGTTACAGCTAAGTATTTGTCTATCTTTGTTTTCACAGCCATCGCCCTATTGATATCGGGAGTCATTGGAGTCATCGCTAATCTAGCAGGTTTCCCCTTTGACATCCGCTATATGAATATAACCGATATGTTGGCAACTTTCGTTAGTGTAGGTATATGGGCTTCCCTATTTTTACCTTTCTATTTTAAATATGGCGCTACCCATATAAGGATCGTAAATATTCTTTTCTTTTTGGCTGTATTCTTTGCTCCTAGTTTTTTGATTGACTTTTTGTCGAAAGAGAATGATTCATGGATATCCTCTATCCTTTATCAGTTTAATCACTTCGCATCTGAATTGGTAGGACTATTCATTTTTGCTGTCATCCTGTTCCTCCTACTTATTTCTTATTTTGTATCTGTTCGCATTTACACAAAAAAAGACTTCTAGCCAATAGAAGTCTTTCTCCCTATATTTTTGCAGATTGTATAGGCTTTTCAAATAAACTGATACGCAATCCATCTGGCGTTCTAAGCTCCTCTTTTTCTTCAAACCCGCAGCTTCCATATAAAGTCTTAGCGGGAATGTTGTCATACCCAGTAGATACAATCATCTTTGTTTTGTCTCTTTCTAAGCTCTCCACCCAAGCCACCAGCTTTCTGCCGATTCCTCTTCGAAAGCATTTTGGTTCAACCACCAGACGACAAAGATCTACTACATTCCCTTCCACCTTATAGGATATAACGCCTAGAAGCTTTTCATTTTCAAAATATCCATAGAAACTTTCATCGCTATCTCTTAAAGTGTAAATAGTATCCTTTAAAGGTGGTATTTCCCAATATCCAATCAATGCTGCTTCTACCTGGTAAGCAGGAATCTGAATATCCAGTATCTGCTGTAACATTTGATCATCCTGAAGATTTAATGGTTGGATCATTTTTTGTCCCCTTTTTCTTAGGTCTCTGTATAATACCTTTTTTATAAATAATTCTATACAGAAGTAAATTCTCCTTTAGGTCTTCCTTTCCTTATTGTTCTTTGTCCGTATTTTCATTTCAGCCGCTATCCAAATAATGATTGGAAGAATCACTTGAAACGGTACAGCATAAAAGTTCCATACTTTAAAAGCCCATTCCACCATTTCCATGATACTTCCATAGACGAAATAGGAAAGATTTAGCATTAACAGTCCCACCGGGGTTACAAGAAATCGATAGTCTTCTAATCCTGCTAGTTTAGCTAATCCTCTACTGGCTGCCATAAGGCAAATGCTAATTTTCACCAGTCCACTGATGATAAATGAAACAGATACAACAATCTCAAGTCGTGTAAAAATTTCTGCCACGTCAATTCTGCTCACGGCTAAATAGGATGGGAAGTAGATGGCTGCCGTTTTTTCACTTCCCAGTACCAAAATGTTTCTTGCCCCAAAAGCAGTCAATACAAGACCAGCAATCAATATCCCAGCAGGATATGTTTTAAAAGGAGAATTTCTTCGTTTCAAGCAAGAAAAGACCATTAGCAGTATGACAGTCTCTCCGAAAGGAAAGGTTAAAGAGCTAAATGCGCCCTTTAGTACAGGTCCCCATCCCTCGAATAAAAATGGCCGTATATTATTGATGTTCATTTCTGTGGTTGAGAAGGATAAGGTTGAAATCATGATAAGTCCTAAAAAAACAATAAATACCTCTCCCCATCTTCCTAAGACCTCTACACCTTCCTTTGATGCCCAGATGCACAAAAAACATAGCAATGCCGTAGGCACCATCATGGGGGTCTCCGGGAGCGCAACTGTAATGATAAACTCCCCGAAGTTTCTCAATACCAACGCACCCAGATGGAATGCAAACCAACTGTATAAGACGATGATACATCCGCCCATATATTTACCAAAAACATGGATAACAATATCAAATAAATTTTGTTGTGGAAAAAGATACAGCATACGGGCATAGATTAGGCTCAATAGCAAGCCTCCTATCATCCCCATCAAGATGGCTAGCCATACCTCTCTTTTTGCCCCTGCTCCCGATCCGATGACAAGGGAACTCCCCCAAATGAATAAAATCGTTAATGTAATACCCTGTTTGTCAGATATCACTTCCTTATTCATGTCCCCAGCTCCTTCGGCTCTTTTGTCTATTTCTTATTTCAATGATGATGAGTATTAGGATTGGCAATATGATTTCAAAGGGAATGGCAAAATATTTCCAAATTTCTTCCGCCCATCTCATGGCGTGCATAATATCACTGTAGATAAAGACAGATAAATTCAAAAATAACAGGGCAATAGGCCATACCATGAAACGATATTGAGATATATTGAATAGTTTTGCAACACCTTTGCTGGCTGCTAAAAAACAGATCGCTATTTTAATAAATCCTGCCAGCAATGATGTAGTAGATACAATGATCTCAAGTCGTTGAATGAAGTCACCCACATTCATCCTGCTTACGCTTCCATAGGCAGGAAAGTATTTTATAGAATATGTATTGTATCCCAGAATCAGCAATTCTGTCAGGGCAGTAGAAAATAGAATAAATCCACCCAATAACAATCCCAACACGTAGATCTTCTGAAAAGATTCCTTCTTTCTTAAGGCCATGGAGATCATGAGCAGAGTTACAACTTCTCCAAAGGGAAAGGTGATGTTGGAGAAGGTCCCTTTAAAAACAGGACCCCACCCATTATAGAGCACAGGCTGAATATGGTTTATATCCATCTGAGGTGACAGCATCAAAATGGTAAATGGAATGATGAGAATTAAGACCATAAGAAAAAACTCTGCCAATCTCCCCAGCACCTCCACCCCCTCCCTTGCTGCAAAACCGCAGAGAACCGTTAGAAAAATTCCAAATACGATTTGAGGTGTCTCTGGCAATCCAACGGTAATGAAAAATTCAGAAAAGGCTCTGATAATAGAAGCTCCATTCACAAAAACAAACACCAGAAAAAAAGCATTCATGAACTTTCCTAGAATTTTTCCAAAAACGAGCTCATTGATTTCAAATAAATTCTCTTCTGGATATCTTCTCTGTATCCTTCCATAGATCAGCATCAAAGGAATACTCCCAAGAATGGCCAGAATCATAGCTATCCATAAGTCCCGTTCAGCTTCCAATCCTCGAGCAACAATGACCGCGTCTCCAATAATAAATAGCGTAATGAGACTAATCCCTTGTCTATTTGAAATAACTTCCTTATCCATGGTCACGCCCCTCTCCCTATCCGCCCGTCACGGCTTTTATGATCCCCTCGATGGGCTTTGCAGGACTTGGAATGGGTACACCAAGCCCAAGCAACAGGCTGATCACAAAAGCCAGAGAAAATGTCATGGCGTAGAGAATGATCTGCTTCTTTTCTCCTTGCTGGACCAAAGGCACGATCTCCATAAAACCAATGATGAAATATGCCAAAATGATGAAGAATACCATCCTTAATCACCTACTTTGATGGGTTTTGAGGTCAGTGCACTACCTCGGATATTAATATCTGCGTTTACCTTTACATCAAGATTTGTAAAATGTTCTTCCCAATCCCCTTTCACTGTTTTCCAGTACTCAGGCATTTCTCTTTGAACCACGCCGCCGAAATCAAAAACATCGCTTCCCCATTGTTTTTGGACTTTTGCTATGGTACGCTTCATTTGCGTCTCCAGTAACCCCTCTGCTTCCTTTTCCAGCAGTTTTCTACCTTGTTCACCAATAAAGTCTTCTGTTCCCGTAATCTCAGCTATGTTTACTTCCATTTTCACATTGATCTCCATCGTTAACTGATCATTCATCAAGATAGGTTTTGTTTTTGTTTTGCTCTTAAAAATTTCCAATGTTACATCTGTATTTGTTTTTCCTACATTGGGAATGATAAGCAAGCCGCCTTTCAGTTCTCCCTTTGTAAGCAATAGGCTCCTCGCTTCAATCCCATCGATCCATCCCACCATTTTATCTTTCTTAAATATGGCAATTCCATTTATCAAGGGAACCTTCTCATCCCCTTTTATCTTTAAATTTGCCATAGGCATAGTAGGTGAAATGCCATCCGCTGTTAAATCGTCTAAAAACCTCCATAATTCAACAGCATCATATTTTGATATACTTTTCTGGTTCTGAAGCATGTCATCCATATGAATGGAGATGGTGTCATGCATCCTATCTTTCCCTTCAAAAAGAGTCTTGGCATCTTTTTCCCTTGACAACACAAGCCACATATTTTCCCGTATCTCCGCATCTCTCGTCACATAGTCTAATATAGGCGTAACCCCTTCTCTTGCAATCTGTTCACTGATCACAATGACCTTGGCATGGGCCCAGTAAACCCGCCTTCCCGTTTGCATGATCAAATTTCGGATGGCATCAAAAATGGTTGCCCCTTCTGCTGTTGTTAAATCAGCTACCATCTCTATGTCCTGACCTCCCTTAGGGGTGATGCTTTCAATGGTAATGATGAATTTTTCAGCATTATGATCGATGGCAACACCCTGAATGATGGTCATTTCATCTATTTCTCGATAATTCCAGCAGCCACTGATTAGGGATATCGCTGCGAACAACAGCATTAGTAGGATTCTTCTCTCATATTGCATGGCACTAACCCCTTTTTCTCAGATTAGCACTACCGCTTCGCACAGGATTTTTTCCACCAATGAGCTTTGGTCGGTAATACATATACCACCAAGGGGCTCGAATGATCGTATCCTTTATATCCTGCTTATTGATAGAGCCTAGCTGCAACATATAGGGAATACCAAAGGATCGAATAGACATTAGGTGGATGAACAATCCAATGACACCAAAAATGTAGCCATATAGCCCCAAAAAGGAAGCTAAGATAACATAACTAAAACGAATCACTGCCAATGCGCCTAGCATTTTGGGAAGCATCAAACTGGTAATTCCCGTTAAGGCTGTCACAATCACAATGGGTGCACTGACAATTCTAGCGGTTACAGCCGCCTCCCCCAGTACCAAAGCCCCAACGATGCTCACCGTTTGTCCGATTGGCTTTGGCAACCTTGTCCCCGCCTCCCTTAATATCTCAAAGGTGATGCCCATGGAAAGGGCCTCAAAAACTGTAGGAAAGGGAACCCCTTGTCGAGACGAAGAGATACTCAGCAGCAAAGGTGTAGGAATCATTTCCTGATGATAGGTCGTCAGTGCAATATAGATGGCAGGTATACTTGTACTTAAAAAAAAAGCTATCACCCGTAGAATCCGGTTGAAAGAAGCAAAAATAAAATTATGGTAATAGTCCTCATTGAATTGAAAGTATTCTATAAATAAATGAGGTAACGTCAATACAAAAGGGGTCCCATCACAAACCACGGCAACTCGTCCTTCCAAGAGTTTTCCAGCCACAACGTCAGGTCGCTCCGTGCTCCCAATGGTCTCAAAGGGAGACAGTGGGGCATCATGAATAAATGATTCGATATAACCTGACTCCAATATGCCGTCTATTTCTATTTCTCCAAGTCGTTTCCTTAACTCATCTATGATCTCTTGATGGGCAAGGCTTTTTAAATAGCAGATACATACTTTGGTTTTCGTTTGTCTGCCAATTTCCATGTATTGCATTTTTAAATCAGGATTGATAATTCTTTTCCAAATCAGTGTCAGATTTGTTTCAATACTCTCTGTAAAGCCCTCCCTGGGTCCCCGGACCGCCGTTTCACCTATAGGCTCTGAAATTTGCCGTTTCTCCCACCCTTTTGTATCCATCACCAAAGCTTCTATGCTGCCATTCAAAAGCAGCACACTATCACCATAGATAATGGATTTCACCAATTCATCGATATTCTTACTCTTTTCGATGCTTCTACTACTTAATACACTATCTGCCAAGTAGTCTAGTGAATAGGATGACATATGCGTCCCAAGCAGTGGAAGTATGATCGTCTCTTGCACCGTTTCATTATCGATCATGCCATCCACATAAATCAAGCAAAAATCAAGCTTATCATCATGTTGATTTCTTATGTTTCTATAGACTACCAAATCATTTTCTGCAAAACTTCTTTTAAACATTGAAATGTTATCCTCTAAGGATCTCATCAGAATTTGGCTTTTTTCTATTTTATCTTCTTCCGTAGACTTCATATTTAAAATGTCTTTTAATCTTTTAAACATATTTTCACTTCCCATTTTATCAAGGTCAGTGTGGCTTCTTAACTGTCTAATGAAAAGATTACACTCGTATTGATATTGTTTTACTTCCCCTTCTCTTTTATGCTTTTTTATGATCATTTAAAAAGAAAAAATCTCGCCTTCATGACGAGATTTTTTTTGCTTTATAACAACAATATATTTTTTTCTTCGCATACTTCCAGCATTTCCTGGGGCCATATGGATGCTTGCACTTCTCCGATATGGGCTTTTTGAAGAAAGAGCATGCAAATTCTTGACTGGCCGATACCCCCTCCGATGGTATAGGGCAACTTCTTCTCCAGCAACATTTTGTGGAAGATAAATTCCTTTCTATCCTCACAATCTGCCAGTTTTAGCTGTCTTTCCAATGCATCCTCATCTACGCGGATACCCATGGAAGATAACTCTAAAGCCATTTCCAATACAGGATACCAGAAAATAATATCTCCATTTAATGTCCAGTCATCATAATCAGGAGCTCTTCCATCATGTCTGATTCCTGAGGTCAGCTCTCCGCCGATTCCCATGATAAACACGGCGCCTTTTTCTTTGGCAATAGCATTTTCCCTTTCCTTTGGCGTAAGCTGTGGATATCTATCCTCCAGTTCCTGCGTCGTTATAAAGCTGATCTCTTTAGGTAAGAATTTTTTAAAGCTTGGATATAGCCTGCTCACATAATCCTCTGTTGCTTTAAACACCTTGTAAATTTTCCCCACAATTTCCTTTAATGTATCTACTGTTCTTTCTTCTTTTTGAAGCACACGTTCCCAGTCCCATTGATCCACATAGATGGAGTGTATATTGTCTAAATCTTCATCTCTACGGATGGCGTTCATATCTGTATAAAGCCCCTCTCCATGCCCAAAGCCATATCTCTGTAGCGCCATTCGCTTCCACTTGGCAAGAGAATGAACAATTTCCACCTCTTTACCACCAACACCTTTTACATCAAAAGCTACAGGTCTTTCAATACCGTTTAGATTGTCATTGGTTCCTGTTTCAGGTTGAACAAATAAGGGCGCCGAAACTCTTGTCAAGTTCAGTTCTTGCGCTAAGGCTGCTTCAAAATAATCCTTTAATTGTTTGATTGCAATTTCTGTTTCGCGAATGCCAAGAACTGGCTTATAACCTTCTGGTATCATAAATGTTTGATCTATCTTTTTCATATGAATTCCTCCTAAATTTGATTTCAGCTTCATTTTCTTCACCATGGCCATGGACTTTTTCAATGGAAACTGTATAAAAATAAATATAAAAAAACCCTTCATCCCTTATCAAAAAGGGACGAAAGGTTTAACTTCCGCGGTACCACCCAAATTAGCGCAACGCTCACTTCAATCGGTACGGAAATATATCTACTTCGATACCTACCAATGATAACGGTTTGGCTCCGTCTAAGCCTACTCTCCTCTGAGGGTTTCGGTTAGCAACTCCGAGATGTTCTTCAAAATAGGCCTCGTGCTGGTCTCCCACTATCACCAACTCGCTGAAACTACATCCTAGATTTACTCTTCTCTTCTTCGTATTTATATAATATTTATTTACTATTATTGATTATATGTCATTTCTTTGAGAATGTCAATGGTTTATTCGCATAATCATTAATTACCATGTATATTTTATCTTGTATATGGTGAATGATCTATGGTCTTCTTTAATTTCTTATTCCTGTGCTTACTACGTTTTTGTGACCTTCTGTAACATGGCTCTGCTCCATTTGTGTACCTACTCTTATCTTGTTGCCCGTATAAGAAAAGAATTTGCCCACAAAAAGTAGTATTGTAACACAAAGAATACAAATAATTGTCCATAATAGCCATTTCTTCAAAGCCATCCCTCCCTTGCCACCTTTCGTACTTCATTATATGCTGTATCAGCATATCCCTAGTACTATTCTCTTTAGGGAGAGGCAAATCTATTTTTGAATCTACTCTGACTTCTCAAATTCTCTTTTCAAATTGATGTGATCTGTCTTAAAAATCCTCAAGGAATCTTTAATTCCCTTCTCGATGGCATACTGTCCATATTTATCTACCTCTTTTCGGTCCTTGGGTCCATGATGAAGAGATGCAGGCCCTCCGATGCACCCTCCTGGACATGCCATACCTTCTATGAAATTGCCTTCCAGCTTATGGACCTTTGCCATTTTTAACGCCTTATCACAGGCCATGATCCCATCACAGCTAACAGGCTTGAATACCACATCCAATTTTTCTTCCTTGATCACATGTTGAATGGCCTCTGTTAGCCCACCTGTTCTTGCAAATATTCTGCCAAAGAAAGAAGCGTTGTCTAATACTTCTTCCGGACAATCCTCCATCTTGATCCCTCTGGCATCAATCATGGCACACAATTCTTCAAAGGTTATCACATAATCTGTGCTGCCCTGGAGTCCTGGTTCCTTGGCTTCCATCTTCTTTCCTATACAAGGTCCTATAAATACCACCTTTGCCTGAGGATCAATATCCTTAATGAGCCTTGAGATGGCGATCATCGGTGAGATAGATGTGGAAATATGCTCAGTCAAAGCAGGGTATTTCATTCGGATGTAGGATACAAAGGCAGGACAGCACGAACTGGTAATAAATCCTTTCTCCCCTATTTCCTCGGCAAACTCATGGGTTTCATGGAGAGCAACCAAATCCGCGCCTAAGGCTGCTTCTATTACATCTTGAAATCCCAACATTTTGATGGCCTTTACCACTTGACCTATCTTCACATAGGTAAACTGGCTGGAAATGGCTGGAGCAATCACTGCATAGACAGAACTTCTAGAGCGTTTATTTCCTTCCTTTAGAGCTTCAATGACATCCACAACCTGGGACTTATCCATGATAGCTCCAAAAGGACAATGATATACACAGGCTCCACACTGAATGCATTTTTTATGATCAATCACTGCTTTCTTATCTTCATCCATAGAAAGGGCGTCGGTGGGACAGACTCTGCGACAGGGTCTCATTACATCTGAAATGGCATTATAGGGACAAGCCTCTTTACATTTGCCACACTCAATACATTTTTGTGGGTTGATGTATGCCCGTTGACCCACGTGATATATAGCATTTACTGGACAAGCTTCTGCACAGCGACGGGCAAGACAACCCCTACATGCCTCTGTGATCGTAAATCGATTGATTGGACATTCATCACATGCGCTGCCCAAAACCTCTATGACATTTTCTGAATCCTTATCTCCACCCATGGCAAGAAATACTCTTTCCTCGGTTACAGCTCTCTCCTTATAAATACAACAACGTATTCTAGGCTTTGGTCCAGGAACAATCCTTTCGGGAATGTTCTGGTACTGCTCTTGAAGGGTTCCTTCAAAAGCCATCCTTGACACTTCCTTCAGTACTTCATACTTGATTAGCTGGACATCTGTCTCAAATTTTCGCATTTGTTTCCCCTTCCATATCTATAAAAATGTGGTCTTAACTTCCTTTCCTAACTTCTCCATCATCGCAGCCAGTTCTTCTACCACTTTGATCTTTATCCGTAAGTCAACAGGAAAGTCAGGATTCTGGTGGGCAGGATTCACTGCTGTTCCTACCCATAGATTGAGATGGGTACAATCTTCTATGAGCATCCTGGACAACTGGCTAGCGCCATCCTTTCCATCAATTTTGTATATTGTATCCACGCTATGAGCCGTGTTTACATACTTTCTTATTTTTTCCACGGCCTTACTCAAGGTCAATACTCCTTCTGTTACTAAGTCCATCCCTTTAATCCTAGCGGTAGGCGGTATTTCCTTATCAATCCATTCCATATTTACCTGAACTTCTTCTCCTAGTTCCCTTGCAACAATATTTGCGGCTGTACCACCACAAACAATTTTTTTTCCTCTCCCATTGTGCAATTTGTGGACAATCCAGTGATCATCCTCCAGATCTTTTGGCGGGCCTGTAAACAAATCAATCACTTCAGGCGTCCTCAATTTTACTGTCACGGCCGTAGAATCATCACCAGGCTTGTTGGCATATAACCCCATACATGTTTCTATTAGATTCTTTGAGATATTCTTGGCACATTTTTCTACATGGCTTATCTTTTCAATATGTTCTGCCACATGGTGCCACTGCCATCCTAAGTTTAAAATGGCGCCTACCCCAGCGTGTACTACACCATCGCTGATAGCTGTCAGCACATCCCCAGATTCAAGCATAAAGTTTGACTCTTTGATCATTCGGCCACCCATATTGGTCGTTCTTTTTTCAATCTCCATAAGACTGCCGTTTTGGACAAAAATATATGGTGGATTGTCATACTCTACGGTATAGACCCGGCCATCATTATAAACTTTTAT
Organism: Anaerosolibacter carboniphilus; assembly: GCF_014205875.1. Classification (GTDB taxonomy): domain Bacteria; phylum Bacillota; class Clostridia; order Peptostreptococcales; family Thermotaleaceae; genus Anaerosolibacter; species Anaerosolibacter carboniphilus. Next base: position 33,262 of record NZ_JACHEN010000018.1, on the reverse strand, counting down.
AATGGTAAAGGTTGAATAGGCTAGCTTTCTTACCTTGCATACGGGTAAAGTTTGAAGGACTGTATCCACAGTTTCTTCAATGCTTGCCCCTTCCTTTAGCATTGTTCCTGCAATTTTCGCTGTTAATGTAGCCAATATATTGGCCTTTACACCGCTTCCTAATCCATCGGCCAAAACGATGATGACCCCATCTGCCATTCTTATGACTTCAACTTTGTCTCCACAGAGTTCCTCTCCATATTTGTGAATGTTATCAAAGGCAATATCAATAAAGTACGTCATTCTCCATCACCTGTTTCATCAATAGCGATTTCCTTTAATTTTGTTAAGGTCACCTTTGTTTCTGCTGTGGTCTCTCCCAATAGACTGGCAATTTCTTGCGCTACCCTCATCTGCTTCTCAATCACTTTTTGTGCTGCATTCAAAGCATTTTCCTTAACTCGCTTTAGTTCTTTTCTCTGCTTTTCTTCCTTCGAGATGTTCGTCATAATAGCCAGCATCACATTTTGGTTCTCTACATATACAATGCTCTGCAGCAATACCACATCATATTCATCGTAATATATCTTTTGCCCGAAGAGAGGGGTTTTGTCTTCCTTTACTTTTTGGAAATGTTGGTCATCCATGATAATGCCAATGGGTTTTTCTTTTATTTCTTCTGTACGAACACCAAATATTTTTTCCGCAGTAGGATTAAATTCCTTTATTTGAAGTTTGTCATCAACCACCATGATCACATTGGGCGAATTCTCAAAGATCACGTTGGTTAGACTCTCCGCTTTACTCCGCATATTGGGAAGACACATATTCAGCTCTGCCATTCCTTCAAATACTGCCTGGGCCTTTTCCCTACAAGTGTTGTAGCCACACCCGCCACAATTCAATTCATCGGAAGGCTTAAACTTGCCTATTTTTCTCAATATTTTTCTCAGTTCTTCTTCTGATGCGATATCTTTTTCTATAGGTCTGCCAACAAATAGTTTTGATAGATTCATTTCTGGAAGTATGCACTCCTCCGAGTTTTCTGGATCCTCCCATTGGTTGTTCACATATGCCTTTATTTTTTTCTGCCTTTTAAAGAAATCATTTTGGCTTTTTGGCATACCTGGCCCGCTAATGCAGCCTCCTCTACAAATATTCGCCTCTACACACACGCCGTGAATATTTCCTTCCTTTATAGACTGAAATATTCCCATACATTCCTCGATACCGTCCACCCTCATGCGCTCGTACTTTCTACCATTTTCACCTTTTCCAAAGCTGGAGATGACACCACCTCCCAAAGGAAAAGCTCGTCCCCTTCTGTAGGTCCGTTTTAGGAAGCTGCTTGGTTCCAACTCCTCCAAGTTTACTCTCTCCTCTACAAGCCACTTAGACAATTCCTCAAAAGTTAAAACCCCATCGATGGTTCCCTTATGCTGAAAACTCAGAGCCTCAATTTTTTTTGCTGTACAAGGGCCTATAAATACGACATAGGAATCTCTTCCATGGATGCTTTTTAAAAGTTTCCCGTGGGCAAGCATGGGAGACACAATCGGAATAAGATACTGGGTCAGATCCGGAAAATATCGATCGATTAGATAGTTGGTCGAAGGACAACAGGTAGTGATCAAGTTCTCATACTTTTCATTCTCGACAATCTCATCGTAACGATCTGCCACGATTTCAGCTCCAATTGCCGTTTCCTCCACCCCATAGAAGCCAATGCGTTTGAGGGCTGTGACGATTTGCCTAGGGTCTTTCATATCAAAGGCTCCTGGAAAAGATGGAGCTATACTGGCAATCACTTTTCGTTTTTCACGTATCGCTTTTTTTACTTCTTCTAAATCACTCTTTATATTTCTAGCGTCCTGGGGACATATAATGAGACATTGTCCACAGCCGATGCATCGTTCCTCTACAATTTCCGCCTGCTCATTCTTAATTTTTATGGCCTTCACAGGACATGATCTTAGACATTTATAACAGTTCTTGCAATTTGCTTTTGAAAAATTTAAAAGGCTCAATTGGAAGCCCCCTTATTCAAGATCTCGTCTAAAAAAGCTTCTGCGTCATTCTCTGTAAGTCCTCTCACAGATCCTTCATTCACCTTTACTGAAACCGCTTTTGTACACTCTCCCAAACAAAAGGCGGCTTTGATTATGATCTGGTCTTTCAATCCCTTCTCTTCGACAAGGGATTGAAGCTTGTTGATTACATTGTAGGACCCCTTTAGATGGCAGGCACTGCCAATACATACTTGTATCGTTACCACATTTCACACCTCCATTTTGTTAAAAAGTTAACATAATTCACTGCCTTTTTTTATTATAACACTCCTTCTTCTATATTTAAATAAATCTTTATAAGAATTATACATTTCTATGCAATAAAAAAACCCCATAACTTTGGGATTTAATAGATAATTGAAATATTCTTTCCACACTTCTTGCATTTTTTTTCATCTGTCAAACGAATATCAATTGTTAAATTTCTATCAATTATTTTTTCACCACACTGAGGGCAGTATGTATTTCTATCTATGCCTGCCACATTTCCCATATAGACGTAATCAAGATACTTCTTGGCAATAGATACGGCCGCCTCCATCTGCTCTAAAGGGGTCGGCGGCAGCTCCATCTTATAGGCAGGAAAATATCTACTAAGATGAAAGGGCACTTCTCTACTTATGCTACCGATCCACTTAGCTAGCGCTTCTATCTCTTCAAGAGAATCATTTGATTCGCTGACAAGAAGTGTTGTAATTTCCACATGGCAATTTTCAATGGCTGTCCCTATGGTCTCTTTTACAGGTGCCAGCGCTCCACCGCACAATTCCTTGTAAAAGTCCTGAGTAAACCCCTTTAAATCAATATTCATGGCATCAATATAAGGCAAGAGCTGCTTTAGAGGAGACCCTTTTATAAATCCATTGGTTACCAGCACATTCTTCATACCTGCTTCATGGATCAATGGAGCTGTCTCATAGATAAACTCATACCAGATAGAAGGCTCATTATACGTATAGGCAATGCCGATGTGATCTTGGTGCTCTTGGGCTGCCCTTACCAATTGTTTTGGTGTAACGCAGGTTGTCTCTGGTTCCCTGTGGGCAATCTGCCAATTCTGACAAAAACTACAGGTTAGATTGCATCCAAAGCTTCCTATAGAGAGAATCCTGCTATTGGGATAGAAATGGTATAGTGGCTTTTTCTCTATAGGATCCAAAGCAAAAGAAGTGATTTTCCCATAATTTAAGCTATATAGGGTCCCTCTTTCGTTCTTTCTTACTCTGCATCTCCCCACCTTTCCGTGAGGTATCTGACAATCATGAGGACACAAGTCACATTTTATGTAATCATCTTCTAATTTTCTATAGAACATTGCTTCTTTCTCTGCTTTCATTTACATAATCCTGCTCCTTCTATCACTTGTCCACAAAGTTATGTTAATGTGGACAAGGACTGTTGATAAGTTTATAATCTTTTAGTGGTGTCATATGGACAAGTCTATGGGCATGTCCCTCCCTTGTCCACAAATCTACGTTTTGCGAATATGTAAACCGTGGATAACTTTGTGGATAAGTTTTCGTTCGCGCACACTTTGATCTATCTAAGATACAGCCGTTTTCAAAATTTTTATGCACATTTTATCCACAGTTTATTTATGTCTCTCTACTTCAAATCTTTGAAGATTATATCCTTCATTTGCTTGGATCCCTGCTTTTTGTAGGGCAATCCTCACCTGTTCCTCTACTGTATCTACATTTTCAAGGTTTGGCAGCAATAGTCCTGACTTCCTGCCGCTGGACACAATCACACCATATTTTTTTACATCCAATTCATCCAGGGTATTGATACGCTCTGGTGCTTTCAAAACATCTACGGAATAAATGATTTCTTTTAGTTCTTCTTCCTCCACAGGATAGAATCGTGGATCATTTGCTCCAGCTTGAATAGCATTTCGAATAATCTCATCGGCGATATGGCCTGTGGTTGGCTCAATCGTACCAATGCACCCCCTTAACTCCCCATGTTTCTTCAAAGAAACGAATACCCCTGCTTTTTCTTGGAGCATTTCCTGGGGTAAGTCCTGAGGAAGGTTCATCACCCTCTGATGTTCCACATAATACTCCAGTGCACTTCTTGCCAGCTTCACATGGGGATCCTCATGCTTGCGAGTCTGTCGTATTTTCTTGTCCCTATTATGGTAGAGCTGCTCCATATACTGACGGTCTCTATTGATGTCTCCTATTGTTATGCGAACTACACCGTAGCCCACGCCAAAGGGCCCTTCATAGGACAGGACCTTAGGCGTAATATTAAAGCCATCACAGGTGCCCAACATGATATCTATGGATCTTAATGCACACTCTCCTGCTTCTTCTGTAAAACAGGATTCCATGGATAAGATTTCCTCCACTGCACCAACTTCTAATAATTTCAAAATTTCAGTGTCAAAGAGCTTTCCGCTGGGATGATAGCCTGCTGGTGCCTCAACGCTTAATTTGTGGGATAGGTCTCCACTGGCAATGACGATGACATCCTCTTCTATCCCCTCTACAGCTTCCTGAATGGCTTTCCCAAATTTATATAAATCTTCTCTGGGCAAGAGCCCATAGGTAATATGAACCAGCTTATAGTGAATATACTCCTGGTCAATGAAATACAGAGGCACCATGACTCCATGATCCAAATCTGAAGAAATATTATATTCCCATGCAAAGTCTTTGTTTATTTGGGCGCAAAAAATATCTCTTGCCTTTGCAAATTGTAAAATCTTGTTGGTCAGTTCCAAATGATTCTCTTTTATAAATCTTACTGTTTTCGCCCCGAACTTTCCCATATCGCCTTCCATTTCCGGTGTTACTGAAATCGCCACAGCATCACGAAACAAAGGTCCATGGGGTGTTATGATTATGATAGTTCCTGGTTTTTTTTCTTTTATTTCTTGGGCTACTTCCTTCATCCCATCAATGGTTTTCTGAATTTTTTTTTCCTCACCTTTTCCCACTTCTTTCAGAATTATCGGCGGATGAGGTACTAGATACGCTGCCTGTATTCTTCCCATAGTTTAACCTCCTCATTGGTTCCTTTTATTAATATGTTCCCTTATAAAATCACTTATACTCAGCCCTATTCTTTCACTTCATTAAAATATCTTAAAATTCCAATATAGATACTCCATGCCACTTTTTCTTGATATTTTGATTCTTGCAGCAATCTTTCTTCCATAGGGTTGGACAGGAAGCCGCACTCCACTAGAACCATAGGTATTGTACTTTCCTGCATCAGATATACATCGTTCTTCAATTTTATCTCTCTCTTGTTGCCATTATCAAGGATGCGGATTAGTTCCTCTTGAATCAGCAGCGCCAATAGTTTGCTTTTCTCAGAATTTTTGGGGTAAAAGGCCTGCGCTCCATAATATTGGCTTTGTGGAAAGGCATTTAAGTGAATGGACACAAAAATATCTGCATCACTTTCATTCATAATCTTTTTTCTATTTCTCAAATCTTCATTTTTTTTATCTCTGATTCTCCCAGTGTCTGAATAGAGCCCCATATCAGTGTCCCTAGTCAGGATCACCATAGCACCACTTTGCTCCAGTAACTTTCTTAACCGTAGTGCAATTTCTAAATTGATATGGCTTTCCAGCACACCACTTCTCCCACTGGCTCCACCATCTATACCACCATGCCCTGCATCTACAACAATTACCTTGTGGGTAGTAGGCAGAGAAGTGGCTTCCAATAGATTGCTATACCATCGGTATAAGAATATCGTTCCCCCTATGAGAAATATCCATAATAAGAACCATCTTTTATGTATGACAAACACTCGCATCGAGACGTCCCCTCCTTCATTTTCTATTTATTCATATTCAATAAAAGAAAATTTATGAGAGTGGACAATAAAGTAAAGCAGCGGAATCTTAAATCCCCCTGCTTTACTTTATTGTTTTAAATATGCTTTCCATGAGTCATCCAATTCAGTTACATCGATCTCCAGGATCTTTGGAATCACTTCATGAAATCTCTGAATAGATACTGTATCTACCTCTGCGCCAGTACCTTCCAAGTAGTCATAGGAGCCCAAAGCTTCTATGATTTTTTTTACCCGCTCTTCTCCATAGGTGTCTATCATGAATTTCACAATCATTCCAGCGCCATCATAGTAGTTCTGGATTTCTTCTTCATCCTCCATAATCTCCAGATTCAGTTTCTCTAGCTTTTCGATGGTCATCCACTTATTCTTGTAGGTATTCAAATAGTAATCCTTCATACTATAGATTTCAGGCTCATTTTGAAAATTACTAAAATACATGGCCAATCCCTCAGCAAACCAATAGGGAAGATTATTCTCTGCTTTTTTGATCGTTAGTTTGTGGATCAATTCATGCTCCAGGATCTCTCGATAATCTTCAGCATTTTCGAATTCTGTGGTTTTTATGGACTCAGGATATTCATACCAACCAGCAAACTGCCAGCCAAAAGAAAGCTTCACGGACTGTCTCAGCATTTCCTTATCCTTGTACAGTTTGATAACAGTGGTTCCTTCTATCCCTTCACCATATCTCTTTTGAACATTTTCATAGGCTATTTCACATACATCACGAATTTTCTCTGCATATTTTGTGGAAGAGCTGAAGTACTTGATAATAAAATGCTTTGTTTTCATGTTTTCAAACTTCAAGTCTCCATCCTTCCAACTACCTCTTTCCTTTACAAGCCTCAATGGATAGCGAACCTCATACAAATCGTCTTTCAAACGATAGCTTTGATTGACCTCCACAAAGGCTTGATTATCACGGATGTCCATATCTTCAATTTTTAACTGATAATCCTGGATATCACTACTTTTAATGTCTCTCATCCAGCTTTTCTTTTCTGCCACATACTCTGGACTTTCCCAAGATAACGTTCCTATGTAGGCTTCCACATCCTTTTGAAGGACTAGCTTCTCCTGCTGGTTTATAAAGTTGCGAATTTCTTCCTCTATCCCTTGATTTTTATCACTACAGCTAGAAATTAGCGTAACTAAGATAAACAATATGACACAGAGTATTTTATTTCTTTTCATGATCCTCTCCTTTGAACGATATATATTATCCTATGTATTGGATAATCCTCATATGCTACGAAAGGAATGCTTTTTTACTCTGCAACACGAATATACCCCTTTTGGATTAGCTTATCTATATGGGAATCTACCTTCTCTTTAATGTTAATACCATATTTCTCCTCCAACACAAACATCATCGACACAGCCACTTGCGCCACATCCAACAATTCGTCACCAATCCGATCCACCACTTCTTGATCCTCCAGGCTGACCTTTTCCCCATTTAATCCCCTAAATTTTCCAATGGCTTGGGCAAGCTCGCCTGCTTCCTCCATAAGCTTTAAGCAAGTGGACTCTAAGCCTGGCTGTAAATTGTTTAACTTTGGTAAACTAATTTGCTTAAACTCTGTATATCGATTCATGTATGATTCTCCTTTTCTTCTTCTTGTTATACATCTATTATTACATAAATTATCGGAAAATCCTTGTAATAAATTCTACTTTTCTCTTTTTTTATATCCATGCTATTGATTTTTTGATGATCCTATAATATAATAAAAATATAAATCTTACATTTATTTACATATTTGTCATATTATTACTAAAACCGACAACATCTCTTGAAGAATCAGGAGTCTTTTTGAGTTTTTTGTCATTTTTTGAAAGGGGGATCACAAGATGTCGAGAAATGAACTAAAGAAAAAAATTGAAGTGATGAATGGGGAATTACTGGTACTCTTGAAATGCCACAATTATAACTTACTGGCCAACTCTGTGATTGAATGTAGTCAAGAGTTGGACGAGCTTATCGTAGCCTACATTCGGTCAAATACACCATAGTTCTGCTTAATGTTACTTCTTATTTCTGGAAAGTATAGTAAAGATTTGCTATAATGTAATCTATAAGAAAAGATAATCGTAGCAAATTTATTAATCAAAAGTGAAATTACTATCCTAATCGTATTCGTATTTCGATAAATCATGGATTTTTAAATATCAAGCATTTTGAAACTAACTTGTCTTTAAAAGGAAGGGGGAACACCATGAAGTATGTAGTTAAACCACTAAGCCCAGGCTTAGCCACAATTTTTACTGAATATCTTGAGAATCTAGATTTCGGTCATGCACCCCATTGGTCCACTTGCTTTTGCAGGTTTTACCACACAAGCTGCTCAGGTGAACAATGGCAAAATAGAACAGGTGCAGAAAATCGCGCAGAGGCAATTGAAGAAATACAGGCTGGCAATATGAGAGGTTACTTGGCATTTGATGGAGACAAGTGTATCGGTTGGTGTAATGCAAACAACGTACGCCAGTTTATAAGACTCGAAAACGACATAAGTCATATCATAAGAAATCAAAAAGTTGGCTGTGTAATTTGCTTTGTAATCCACCCAGAATATAGAAAACAAGGAGTAGCACGGCTTTTACTCAAACAAGCTGTCGAAGACTTTAGAGCACAAGACTTTGATGCAGTTTTGGCGATCCCAGTAGACATTAAGGGTGAACCCGAAAAGCTTTATCGCGGCACGCTGAATATGTACAAAGAACTTGGTTTTGAGGAAATAGAAAAGCACAATAATTTGAGTGTAATGTGGCTAACATTATAATTTAAAACGATTACTTTTCCATTTCCATCCTATGGTAACACTCATACTACTCTGATATAATTGTCCTATAATTATTTTGAAAGGATAGTTTCCTATGAATTTATTATCATTATTTTTACCTGCATCGATTTTGGTTTTAACACTTTACCTACTGAACAATGCTTTTAATTATAAAGCTAAACTAATTAGTCTTCTGGGAAGTATTAAATACAAGGGCACACTATTTGCTATGATGCTGATTATCGGCTATACGTTGATAATCAAATATGATATTAACCCTTTCAGGAATCCTATTGGCATATCCGTATTTTGGTCTTATCTGTATTTAGTAAGCACCCCTAAGAGCCTTCAATAGAATGAGCTAGTCTTTTAAGAATATCTGGTAGTAGACAAGCTGCGACAAGTCTTGCTTGCCTTACAATGCACTATTATTTTGAGACCGTAAAATAGTTTGTATATGAGAATAAAAATCCCCCAAACACAACCGTTTGAGGGATTTTGTATTTATAAATATTATCTCTTTGAGAACTTGGACATTAAGATATAAGCTATTTAGAAGTTGATTTGTTAGTTACATGTTAGTTACGAATACAATTTGATGCCTTCTTATATGACCTAATCTTTCAAAATACGAAACACAATTTTTATCGTCTTGACCATAAAATATATGATTCGTAATATAAGAAGGATGCGACATAATCATAGGGCATGAACCTATGTGTCCACCCCTTGGTATTTGGGTATTTTTCTTGGGCAGACACTCAGGTCTGCCCCTACCAATGGGCACAGTATCTCGTAGGGATCGGCATCGTTCCCTACAAAAAACATGATTCTCTGTAATTTTGTAGGGTTGGACGACCCTGTCCAACCGTTATTGTTGCGTCGCATTATTCTACAGAAGCGACTTATCATCCAAATTCTAATTTCTACTTATTCCATAAATTTTCTGCATAACAGAAGTGCCTTATATGTCATATCTTGCGTTGTTGCAGGAAAGGTATATTCCACTCCATAAAAAAATCCCCCAGACATAAGTGTTTGAGGGATTTTGCATTCCATAGGTCCTATCTCTTTGAGAACTTGCGCCTTGGTGATTAAGCGGTCTCAAGCCTCATTTGTTAGTTACCTGTTAGTTATCAATACAATTTTATGCCTTTCCATATGACCTAATCTTTCAAAATACAAAAAATAGTTAGCGTCGTCTTAATCATTAACTGGATTTTCGCAATTTATGAATATTGTATCCGACATATTTAATTATCATGATAATCTTCTCATTTCAATAATCTGAATGTATCCTTCTCTTCTAAATCCTGCTTGCTTAAAGCCAAATGCTTCAAAGTTACTTATAATTTCCTTGGGAGAATAAAATTTTACATCTCCTGCCTTTGATAGAGGTAGAAAAGGGTTACAGATTGCACGAATAATAAATGGATAATACACATCTGCTATGTATATGCTACCATAGGGTTTTAATACACGGCTTGCTTCTTGCGCAAACGCTTTTACATCTGGAAAATGGTGATATGCAGCACAAACAGTTATAACGTCAAATACCTGATTTTCAAATGATGTATGATCACAATTACTTATTTCAAATGTCATATCAGAGCACCTTTTCTTTGCATTTTCAATCATTCTCTCTGAAATATCAATACCATAGCCCCTAATGTCACACTTTTTTGATAACATTTTAAGAAATGTTCCATTACCACAAGCCACGTCTAAAATGCTATTATTAGGCTTTATTTTAATCTCTTCTAATAAAAGTTTCTTAAAATTTACTGTAAATTTACCCTCAGCAGTATTATCATAATCGTCTGCCTTTCGATTATAGCTTTCTCTTGATTTATCTTCAAAAGTTTTCATCTATTCCCCTCCAGTATAGGCTCATAAAACTCTTGATCCTTAATATTAAACAATTATAATATTCTTATAAATATCACCATACTTCGTAATATTTTACAAATGCGATGTAATTATAAGTCGCTTGTAGGATCTTTAATGAATTCGCTAAATCTCTGTTTAGTTCGCAAGTCTTTAATATTTCTTTAGTTGAGGATAATATGCCAAAGTATCATTCTTTCTTATTATTAACAGAGCTTTTTTTAATAGTTTGAACTATCCATGCAGCACTACCCCAGACACTTCCGCAAATCAATGGTGTTGCAGCAACAATTACATCTCTAATGTTTCCTGAATCAGTGTCAAGAGTAAAGACACCTAAAACAACATATGATATCAACGCACCTAGTAATGTAACTACTATTACCATAACAATCCTCCCTATAGACTATTAGCATTATTTTCAACATTTTCTTAAATACAGTCTAAGTTGGTGTGCCTATAAGACCTATCTCCCCGTTGAGAGTTTCAACTTTAGTCATCCTAATAAAACATTGAAATCATTTTTCTTGAATGACTTTGCCCTTTTTATAAGAAATATCACAAAACAGTAATTTAATCTATTTATCTGAAAAGTTTCCTTTATTGTTTATCAGAGGCTTGCCATTATATATATATGACAATGTAAACCTAGTTGTACTATAAATTTTTCACTTCTTATTGCTTTTGCTAATACTTTTAAATCCATCAATAATTAATACAACGCTGAAAAATATAATAATGATAAAACCGAACAATGGAAGCCATTCATATATGACTCTTATTAGAAGTTTAATTAATAGAGATGCCGGATTATAACGAATCAAAATATTTTCTAAAGGTAACAGCAATAATACAAGCCCTCCTATCAGGCCAAAAACAATATCAATCTTTCTTTGCATGTCTATCCCTCCTGAATATAGTTCGCTATAGCATAAAACTGAGTGCATAAGTATTTCTACACTCTTCCATATATTCCCTTCATAATAATAAAAAGTAGGCAGTTACTCCTACTCCGATTCGTTAAAGGTGTATTTAGCAATTGGGCAAGTTGGAACGTTCTTTCTTTCCTTATAAGTAACTAAACCTTCAGTTCATAAAAAATTCTCATGCATTTTTGCAATAAAAAATCCCCCAAACATAGTCGTTTGAGGGATTCTGCATTCCATTGGTCCTATCTTTTGGAGAACTGAGGTGCACGTCTTGCAGCCTTTAATCCATACTTCTTTCTTTCCTTCATTCTTGGATCTCTTGTTAAGAAACCTGCTTTTTTAAGGATTGGTCGAAGCTCAGCGTCAGCCTTTAATAATGCTCTAGCAATACCGTGTCTTAAAGCACCTGCTTGACCTGTATATCCGCCGCCTTCTACTTTTGCGATAACATCAAATCTACCTTCTGTTTCAGTTAATGCAAGAGGTAATCTGATATCTCTCTTTAGCGTTTCGTAATCACAGTAGTTATCTATGTCTCTTCCGTTGATTGTAATTTTTCCTTCACCAGGAACCAATCTTACTCTTGCAATGGAAGTCTTTCTTCTACCTGTTCCATAGTATTGTACTCTCGCCATTGTATTTCCTCCTCCCTATCCAGTTCTATATATCAAGAACTTCAGGCTGCTGAGCTTGATGATTGTGCTCGGCACCAGCGTATACTTTTAGTTTTTTATACATTTGTCTTCCTAAGCTATTCTTTGGAAGCATACCCTTGATTGCTAACTCAACTGCTTTTGTTGGCTTCTTTGCCATTAATTCTCTAGCTGTGATTTCTTTTAAACCACCAGCCCAACCTGTATGGTGTCTGTATAGTTTTTGATCTAACTTCTTACCAGTAAACTCTACTTTTTCAGCATTTACGATAATTACGTAGTCACCTGTATCAACATGTGGTGTATAAATTGGTTTTTTCTTACCTCTTAAGATGGATGCAACTTCTGCAGCTAAACGACCTAACGTTTTGCCTTCTGCATCTACTATATACCACTTTCTTTCGATTTCAAGTGGTTTAGCAACGAAAGATTTCATATATTTACCTCCTATCACTACTTTTTCCATAAATCATTTTTCACGGTTCTCTATATTTAAAAATCCGGGGCTAGTGGATTTTCAATATGCAGACTCTTTTACTATTCTAATACATTGTGCCGTGCGTGTCAAGGAATATTTGGACTTTCCCAATATTCTTTTATCTCTTTCTTTTCCTTCAAACTTCAGCTTTACCTTAGCCTATCCATAATACACTTCTGCTAAGTATAACCCTTGAGGAGGTGCTGTATGTCCTGCCTTTGTCCGATCTCCAGAAGAGATAATTTGGGGAATATTCTCTGGTGATATTTTACTCTTCCCTATATCTACTAGCGTCCCTGCCATAATACGGACCATATTGTATAAAAATCCGTTTCCTTCCACTTCTATTGTAAGCATGTCCTGTTCCTGATATACATGAAGTCTATGAATTCTTCTCACAGTATCTTTTATGCTGCTTCCCGATGCCATAAATGCCTTAAAGTCATGCTCTCCTATAAAGAAGCTGCTTGCCTTTTTTATCGCATCCAAGTTTAGCTCTGTTGGAACAAAGTATGCATAATTTCGTTGCAGGGGACTACGTAATGGACGATTGTATATTTTATAGATGTATCGTTTCCCTACAGCTGAATATCGTGCATGGAAGTCTAGAGATACCTCCTCAGCATTCCGTATGGCCACATCATCGGGAAGCAGTGCATTGACTGCCAACGGAATCTTATCTATGGGTATTGTAAAATCCTCCTTAAAGCTGGCTACCTGCCCTAGTCCATGAACCCCTGCATCGGTTCTGCCTGACCCATGGATTGTAATTCTTTTCTTTATGATCTTCTCAAGAGCTTTTTCAACTTCCTCTTGCACTGTTCTATGGTGGTCCTGACGCTGCCATCCATGAAATCCTGTACCATCATATTCGATTGTAAGCTTTACATTTTTCAAAACCTTCACCTGCTTTTCACAAAGAATCCCGCAATATACCCATAAAATACAATAAGGGTGACCTAAAGTCCCCCTTTGTATCATGAATCACCTAACTACATAAATCGGTCTATAGTCACCGCAACGAGAAGCATTGCAATGAAAGCACTCGCAGCCACATCTCTGCGATGATAGGATAACTCCTTCATCCTGGTACGATTCTCTCCTCCGCGATAGCATCTTGACTCCATAGCCATGGCTAACTCATCAGCTCTCCGAAATGCACTGATAAAAAGAGGTACAAGGAGAGGCACCAAGCTCTTGGCACGATTGATGATATTTCCACTTTCAAAATCGGCACCCCTTGCCATTTGGGCTTTCATAATCTTATCCGTCTCTTCCAAAAGCGTTGGAATAAACCTCAGTGCAATGGTCATCATCATTGCTAACTCATGGGCAGGCACACCAAATCGTTTAAAAGGATTCAACAACTTTTCAATGCCGTCCGTGAGCTGAATAGGAGAAGTGGTCAGCGTAAGAATAGATGTCCCTATAATGAGAAGCACCAGTCTGGTACCCATGAAGACAGCCTGTAGGACCCCTTCCTTCGTAATATCTAAAGGTCCTAACTGATAGATTACTTCCCCTTTCGTCATAAACATATTAATACCAAAGGTCAAAAGAATAATCATAAATAAGGGCTTTAGTCCCCGAATCATAAATTTAAAAGGTACCTTTGATAAAACAATGGCAGCTGCTAAAAAAAGAAGTACATATCCATAGGCAAAAAAATGTTCTACGATGAACAGTGCCGTTATATAAACAAAGGTAGCGATAATTTTTATCCTTGGATCAAGTCGGTGAATGATTGAATCTACTGGATAATATTGTCCGATTGTAATATCCCTCAACATACTATTTACTCCTTAACCAGTTTTGTATTTCCCGTTTCGCTTCTTCTATGGTTAGTACATCATCCCGCACAGGTTTCCCAAGCTCCTTGAGCTTCTTCATCAAATAAGTAATTTGAGGTACTGCAAGCCCTATGTTCTCGAGTAACTCTACGTTTTTGAAAACCTCCCTAGGCACGCCGGTCAGTGCCACAGCACCCTTATGCATCACAATGATACGATCCACTAGCCTTGCGATGTCCTCCATGCTATGGGAAACAAGAATAATAGTCATCTTATATTTTTCGTGAAGGCTTTTGATCTGATCCAGGATTTCATCTCTTCCCTTAGGATCAAGGCCTGCAGTCGGTTCGTCGAGAATGAGGACCTCTGGCCGCATCGCCAGCACGCCCGCGATAGCAACCCTACGTCTCTGCCCACCACTCAACTCAAAGGGCGAGCGGTCTTTCACGCTATCAAAGTTGAGACCTACCAATTCCATGGAGTCTTTTACCCGATAGTCCACTTCTTCTTCAGAAAGCCCCAGGTTAATTGGACCAAAAGCAATATCCTTGTATATGGTTTCTTCAAATAGCTGATGTTCTGGATACTGAAACACCAGTCCTACTTTTTGGCGTATCTCCCGCAGCTTTATATCCTTTTTGGTGATATCAAAATCATTGATGATGATTCTTCCCGATGTAGGCTTTAACAATCCATTCAAATGCTGGGTTAAGGTAGATTTCCCTGACCCCGTATGACCAATCAATCCAATAAATTCCCCAGACTGGATCTCCACATTGATATTGTCCAATGCCACCGTCTCAAAGGGGCTGCTTGGATTATAGATATGGGTTAAATTTTCTATTATAATTGACATAAATGCATCACCATCTCATCCACTGTAAGTATATCCTTTGGCAAATCGATTCCATCACCTATCAATTTACTCGTTAGTTCTGTCACTTGAGGCACATCGAGTCCTAGCTTTTTCAGGATATCCACCTGGGCAAATACCTCTTTGGGGTTTCCTTCCAAAACCATATTTCCTTCTTCCATGACAATCACACGATCCGCATTTACTGCTTCATCCATGAAGTGGGTAATATGAACCACAGTGATGCCCTCATCCTTATTTAATCGTCTTATAGTTTCTAAGACTTCCTTTCTTCCCGAAGGATCCAGCATAGCTGTTGGTTCATCTAGAATAATACACTTAGGCCGCATAGCAATAATGCCGGCGATGGCAATGCGCTGTTTCTGCCCTCCCGATAGCAGATGAGGTCCCTTTCTACGATGCTCCGACATGCCCACCGACTGCAGCGCTTCGTCCACTCGAATACGGATTTCTTTTGGGGGTACACCTAGATTTTCTGGGCCAAATGCAATATCCTCTTCTACAATGGTAGCTACGATCTGGTTATCGGGATTTTGAAAAACCATGCCCGCTGTTTGACGTATGCTCCATACATTCTTTTCATCGCTGGTGTCCAATCCATTTACATATACCTTGCCCCCGCTTGGAAGGAGTAGGGCATTCATATGCTTTGCCATGGTAGACTTTCCTGAGCCATTATGTCCAATCACCACAAGAAACTCGCCCTGCCTTACCCCCAGGGATACCTTCTTTAGCGCTTGTACGTTTTCATTTTCATCACTTTTGTATTCATAAATCAAATCCTTGATTTCTATAATCTTATCCATTAGACTGTACCTCACAAATTGACGAATAGTATACTTATATATTATACCTCTTTATAGTATGAATACCAATAGATTGTTATATTTTATTTTTGCATACGTTGACAAATAATTTTTTTCAGATAGTGGATAGTCGTTAGTGGTTAGTGGCTTTTAAAATCTGCCTTCTCCCATCTTTTACTACTAACAACTAACCTCTAACCACTAACTTTATAATAAAAGGGACTAAGCTCATCACTTAATCCCTCATCTATTATACTAATTCTAATATTACCATTTCAGCTGCGTCCCCTCTACGAGGTCCTAGCTTCATAATTCTTGTGTATCCACCATTTCTTTCCTTGTACTTTGGAGCAATTTCATCAAACAGGTTCTTAACAACAGTTTCCTCAGTAACATATGCCATAACCTGACGTCTTGCATGAAGATCTCCTCGTTTCGCAAGGGTGATCATTTTCTCAGCCAATCGACGAGTTTCTTTCGCTCTCGTATCCGTTGTTTCGATACGTCCTGATTTTAACAAACTCGTTACTAAGTTTCTAAGCATCAAGTTTCTATGATCCGTACGACGGCCTAATTTACGATATCCTGCCATGTTTTTTCCCTCCTTTAACCTATATTAGTCATCACTAGGTTTTAAGTCTAAGCCGAGTTCCTGAAGCTTCTGCTGAACTTCTTCAAGGGATTTTTTACCTAGATTTCTTACCTTCATCATATCTTCTTCTGATTTTGTTGTAAGCTCTTCTACAGTATTAATGCCGGCTCTCTTAAGACAGTTATATGATCTAACAGAAAGGTCAAGTTCCTCAATGGTCATCTCAAGAACTTTTTCTTTCTTATCCTCTTCTTTTTCTACCATAATTTCTACATTATCAATATGACTGGTCAGATTGATGAACAAATTCAAATGCTCATTCATAATCTTTGCACCAAGAGAAGCAGCTTCATCAGGCTTTATGCTTCCATCTGTCCAGACTTCTAATGTCAATTTATCGTAGTCAGTAACCTGGCCAACTCTTGTGTTTTCAACGTAATAGCTGACCTTATTGACAGGTGTATAGATTGAGTCAACAGGTAATACCCCAATTGGCATATGTTCTGTTTTGTTGTTTTCCGCTGCAACGTATCCTCTGCCTCTGTTTAAGGAAATTTCCATCACCAATCTTGCATCCTCTTCAAGGGTTGCAATATGAAGATCCGGATTTAGAATTTCCACATCAGCATCAGCAATGATATCCCCTGCTGTAACCTTACCAGGTCCTCTGGCATCAATGCGCACTACCTTTGCACCGTCTGCATACATTTTTGCTGAAAGACTCTTAAGGTTTAGGATGATTTCTGCCACATCCTCTTTTACACCAGGTACAGTAGAAAACTCATGAAGAACACCTTCGATCTTTACCCAGTTTACAGCAGCACCAGGTAAAGATGAAAGTAAAATTCTTCTTAAGCTGTTTCCTAATGTGATACCATATCCACGCTCCAGGGGCTCAACGACAAACTTACCATACGTGTTATCTGTACTTAATTCTACACATTCTATCTTCGGCTTTTCGATCTCTATCATTAACTTGACCCTCCTTATAAATTTTCTATCTATACTTTATGAGGGTAACTGATTCTAAAACTATCACTAGCTTAATTATTATCTTGAATATAACTCTACGATTAAGTGCTCAGCGATTGGAATATCGATATCTTCTCTTGTTGGAAGCGAAACCACTTTTCCCTCTAAGTTTTCAAAGTTCACTTGTACCCAGTTTGGTACGTTAGCAGCAGCTTCTGCTTTTTCTTTAAATTTCACTGAGCTCATGCTCTTTTCTTTTACCTTTATTACATCCCCTACAGAAACTAAGAAGGATGGAATATCCACCTTGCGTCCGTTTACAGTAAAGTGCCCATGTCTTACTAACTGTCTTGCTTCTTTTCTTGAAGAAGCAAAGCCCATTCTATATACAGCATTATCTAATCTTGTTTCAAGTAATCTTAGTAAGTTTTCACCTGTGATTCCAGGCATCTTTTCAGCTTTTTCAAATAACTGTCTGAATTGAGTTTCCAACATACCATAGAATCTCTTTGCTTTTTGCTTTTCTCTTAATTGTAGACCGTAGTTAGAAAGTTTCTTTCTTCCTTGTCCGTGTTGTCCTGGTGCATATCCTCTTCTAGCGATCGCACATTTATCTGTGTAACATCTTTCGCCCTTTAAGTATAACTTTTGTCCCTCACGACGACAAAGTCTACAAGATGGTCCTGTATATCTTGCCATTATTCTTACACCTCCTAATCCTAATTAAACTCTTCTACGTTTTGGCGGTCTGCAGCCATTGTGTGGAACTGGTGTTACGTCTTTGATTAGATTGATCTCTAATCCAGCAGCTTGCAATGATCTTATTGCAGCTTCACGTCCGGAACCAGGTCCTTTTACGTATACTTCGATCGTTCTTAATCCGTGCTCCATTGCAGCTTTTGCTGCAGTTTCTGCTGCCATCTGTGCAGCAAAAGGAGTTGATTTTCTTGAGCCTTTGAAGCCAAGTCCACCAGCACTCGCCCATGAAATTGCGTTACCTTGTAAGTCAGTAAGGGTAACAATTGTGTTGTTAAAAGTTGATTGAATATGGGCTTGACCACGTTCTATATTTTTACGTTCGCGTCTTCTCTTACGAACTTTTTTCACAGCTTTTTTAGCTACCATTTCATTTACCCTCCTTTAACTATTTCTTTTTCTTACGTCCTACTGTCTTTCTAGGCCCTTTTCTAGTTCTCGCATTGGTCTTCGTTCTTTGACCTCTAACAGGTAAGCTTCTTCTATGACGAATACCTCTGAAGCAACCAATCTCCTTTAAACGCTTAATGTTTAAAGCGATTTCACGTCGAAGATCTCCTTCAACCTTATACTCGTTATCGATGATTTGTCTTAACTTACCTACTTCTTCTTCAGTAAGGTCTCTTATTCTTGTATCTGGATTAATGCCTGTTTTTCCTAATATTGCATTAGAAGTTTTTCTACCGATACCGTAGATATATGTTAAGCCAATTTCAACTCTTTTCTCTCTCGGTAAGTCAACGCCCGAAATTCTAGCCATTTTTATCCTACACCTCCTAGACTTTACTCCTAACAATTTGTTCATATAAGAATGAATTTATAGTATTAGCAATAAGTAGATTCCTGCTAACAGAGCATTCATCCAGCCGCGCCTTATTCACTAACATAAACAACATTTAATTATACCAAATAACAATACAAAATACTAGCTATTTTCACTAAGCTAGTTTAGCCTTGCTTTTGTTTGTGCTTTGGATTTTCGCAGATCACCATCACTCTTCCTTTTCTTTTGATGATCTTGCATTTTTCGCATATTGGTTTAACTGATGGTCTAACCTTCACTGTTATCCCTCCTTAATCACTTACCACGCCATGTAATTCTGCCTCTTGTCAAATCATAAGGGGATAGCTCTAATGTCACCTTATCACCAGGCAGTATTCTAATAAAATTCATTCTGAGCTTGCCGGATATGTGGGCCAATATCTCATGACCATTGTCTAATTTTACTTTAAACATGGCATTCGGTAGGGCCTCCACAACGGTTCCCTGTACCTCTATCACATCATCCTTCGCCATTAGGACATCAAACCTCCCATTCCTGGATTAACTTAGTCCCAGCTTTTCCAGTTCACGCCTTAGAAGTAAATTGCTCACTTTATCATTATTTTCAATCTTCTGCTTAATATCCTCAGAAACGATATTATATTTTGCCAAATGTCGAATCTTCTTTTTCTTTGGCTTATCGACTTTACGCAGGTCACCATCGGCTACAAGGACATATTGTTGATCTACAATGCCTATAACAACAAAAGGTCGATCCTTATCTCTGCCCGCTTTCGATTTCACAATTTGTCCAACTGCTATCTCAAGGGTTGTGTCCACTTGCTTCACCTCTCTACCTGTCTTACAGACTCGTTAGAATCATCGGTTCATCCTTCGTGATGGCCAACGTGTGTTCATAATGGGCTGACATTTTACCATCTAAAGTCACTACAGTCCAATTGTCCAATAGCGTCTTCACCTTATATGTTCCCATGTTTACCATAGGTTCAATGGCCAATACCATTCCCTCTCCAAGTCTTGGTCCCTTTCCAGGGAGTCCAAAATTCGGGATCTGTGGATCTTCATGCATGTTTTGACCTATTCCGTGACCAACAAAGTCTCTGACAACTGAAAAACCTTGACCCTCCACATAGGTTTGTATTGCATGGGATACATCGGATAACCGATTGCCTTCCATACAAAACCTTAATCCCTCATAGAAACTCTGACGAGTCACTTCTATCAGCCTTAAGGCTTCTGTACTTACCTTTCCAACAGGGTGGGTTTTTGCTGCATCACCATAGTACCCATTATAGATTGTTCCGATATCTATACTTATAATATCGCCATCTTTTAAAGTTTTTAATCCAGGTATGCCGTGTACCACTTCCTCATTGACTGAGGCGCAGATACTTGCTGGGAAGCCGTGGTATCCCTTAAAAGCCGGTAACGCCTTGTGCTTTACTATTTCCCGTTCAGCAATTTCATCTAGTTCCTTGGTTGTGAGCCCTGGTTTTATAGCGTCTTTTAATACTTCATGCACATAGGCGACGATTTTACCTGCTTCACGCATGTATTCAATTTCTTTATTTGATTTAACAATAATCATCTGCCTACGCTCCTAACGCAGCCACAATATCCTCAAATACTTTATGAATATCCTGCTCACCGTCTATGGTTACAAGAATATTTCTAGCTTTGTAATAATCAATCAATGGCTGTGTCTCATTTAAATATACTTCAATTCTTTTGGTAACTGTCTCTTCGTTGTCATCTGCCCGTTGATACAAGGCTCCACCACATTTATCGCACACTCCATCCTTCGTCGAAGGATTGAATTTGATGTGATAGGTTGCACCACAGTCCTTACAGATCCGCCTTCCAACAGCTCTTTCAACAAGTACATTTTTATCTACTGAAACGTTAATCACTTTATCCATGGATACACCCATTTTTGAAAGGGATTCATCTAATGCTTCAGCCTGTTTCTCAGTTCTGGGGAACCCATCTAAAAGGAATCCATCTTTACAATCATCTTCCTTTAACCTATCTTCAACAATGGCTACCACCAATTCATCAGGAACAAGTAGCCCTTGGTCCATATAACCCTTTGCCTTTTTTCCTAATTCAGTGCCTTCTTTAATATTTTTTCTAAAGATGTCACCCGTTGAGATATGAGGAATTTGATATTTTTCAATAATTCCTGAAGCCTGGGTACCTTTACCTGCGCCCGGAGGTCCTAATAAGATTAATCTCATTATACCATCTCCTAGATTATGATTAGATATAAGCTATGGGGAATTCTCCCCATACCTTTACCCATATTTATTTTAAAAACCCTTGGTAATGTCTCATCATCATTTGTGCTTCGATTTGCTTCATTGTCTCTAAAGCAACCCCTACCGCAATCAGTAAGCTAGTTCCACCAAAGGTCATCTGAATGCTTGTAAACTTTAACATAAGTGTCGGAATTACAGCGATCAACGCAAGGAAAAGCGCGCCAGCCAAAGTGATTCTTGATAATACTCTATCTAGATACTCAGCTGTAGGTTTTCCGGGTCTGATACCTGGTATGAAACCACCGTGCTGCTTCATGTTGTCCGCCACTTGTTGCGGATTAAATGTAACAGCTGTATAGAAGTACGTAAAGAACACGATTAACAGCATGTTAAGAAGTGAGTATACCCAGATTCCTGGGTTTCCAGCCGGGGATAACCATTTGCTAACCCATGTAGAGAATGCCCCACCTTGGAAGAAGTATGTGATGGTTAAAGGGAACTGCAATAGTGAGATGGCAAAGATTACTGGAATTACACCTGCTTGGTTTACCTTTAACGGAATATGGGTACTGTGTCCGCCATACGTCTTTCTTCCAACTACTCTTTTTGCATATTGTACTGGAATCTTTCTTGTTCCCTGCTGAACTGCTACAACACCAGCGATAATAATTATCGCAAGGACCAAGAAAAGAATCATATCTAAAATGCTTACTTCGCCAATTTGTGCTTTTTGTACTGTTTGAATAATCCCCACAGGAATTCTTGATACAATTCCCGTAAAGATAAGCAATGATATACCATTTCCGATACCGTTTTCAGTAATTTGTTCACCTAACCACATAAGGAAAGCTGTACCTGCAGTTAAAGTGATAACAACCACGGATACAGAGAAGAAATCTCTTGCTATCAGAGCTTGGTTAAACAAACCAACGCTCACACCTGCTGCTTGGATTAAAGCCAATACGATTGTTCCATATCGAGTATATTGTGCGATTTTCTTTCTTCCCTCTTCTCCCTCTTTTGCCATAGCTTCCAAGCTTGGAATCGCAATTGTCAAAAGTTGAAGAATAATGGATGCAGTAATATATGGTGAAATACTTAAGGCAAAGATTGTAAAATTACCAAAGGCACCACCGGAAATCAAGTTAAAGAAACTGAATAATCCATTTTCTCCTTGGTTAAACAATTGAGCCAGTATTTGTTTATTCATTCCTGGAACTGGAATTGTTGAACCTAATCTAAATATGGTAAGCATCAACAACGTATATAGGATTCTTCTTCTTAGATCGGGAATTTTCCAAGCATTTCGTAGGGTTGATAGCATGTTAGATCACCTCTGCCTTTCCTCCAGCAGCTTCGATTTTCTCAATTGCTGACTGACTGAATTTGTGAGCCTGCACAGTGACTTTCTTTTGTAGTTCGCCGTCACCTAAAATCTTAACGCCATCAACGATCTTTCTGATTACACCAGACTCTAACAGTAATTCTGGAGTAATTGTCATACCATCTTCGAATCTATTTAACTCATCTATATTTACAATAGCCCATTCTTTCTTAAATGGATTGTTGAAACCTCTTTTTGGTAATCTTCTATATAGAGGCATCTGTCCACCCTCGAATCCAGGTCTAACGCCGCCGCCGGCACGAGCGCCTTGTCCTTTGTGACCACGACCACCTGTCTTACCTTGACCAGAAGCTTGACCTCTACCGCGTCTTTTTCTATCTTTTGTTGAACCTTCAGCTGGTCTTAACTCATGTAGTTTCATGGCTACACCTCCTTAGCTTATATTTCTTCTACTTCCACAAGATATTTTACTTGATCGATCATTCCTCTAATTTGAGGATTATCCTGCTGCTCAACCACTTGTCTAATCTTTCTAAGGCCTAATGCTTCCACCGTCTTTTTATGTTTTGGTAGAATTCCTATTGGACTTTTCACTAAAGTAATTTTTAATGTATTAGCCAAGGCATTTCCCCCCTAACCTAATAGTTCCCCTACAGATTTACCTCTTAATTTAGCAACTTCTTCTACTGTTTTCAGTTGCTTTAAGCCTTCAATCGTAGCGTTAACCATATTTCTTGAGTTGTTTGTACCTAAAGATTTTGCTCTGATATCCTTAATTCCTGCAAGCTCTAGCACTGATCTTACTGGGCCACCTGCGATAACTCCAGTACCTTCACGAGCTGGCATTAATAAAACTTGACCTGCACCGAAGTGTCCTTGAATTGGATGTGGAATTGTTGTACCAACTCTTGGTATATAAATTAAATTCTTCTTTGCATCTTGGATGCCTTTTCTGATGGCTTCTGGAACTTCCATCGCCTTACCAGTACCGATGCCTACGTGTCCGTTTTCATCGCCTACAACAACCAATGCACTGAATCTGAAAGTTCTACCACCTTTAACAACCTTTGTTACACGGCCGATATTTACAACTGTCTCTTTTAGGTCCAGTTTGCTAGCATCAATGATCTGACGTCTCATTCATTTCCCTCCTTCTGTTAGAATTGTAATCCAGCTTCTCTTGCTGCTTCCGCTAATTCCTTTATTCTACCATGATAGATATATCCGCCTCTATCGAAAACAACCTTGTCGATACCCTTTTCTGCTGCTTTTTTCGCAACAGCTTCTCCTACTAGCTTTGCAGCTTCTTTGTTTCCTGCATTGTTTACTTTTGCCTTGATATCTTTATCTAAAGTAGAAGCAGAAGCTAGAGTAGTACCTGTTGAATCGTCGATGATTTGTGCGTACATGTTGCTTAAGCTTCTGTATACGCTTAGTCTTGGACGCTCAGGAGTTCCGAATACTTTTCTACGTACTCTTACGTGTCTAACTTTTCTTTTTGCGTTTTTGCTCTCCTTTTGAATCACTTCATATCACTCCTTTCCTACTTCTTACCTGTTTTACCTTCCTTACGTCTTACAACTTCATCCGCATATCGAATTCCTTTGCCTTTATATGGCTCTGGCTCTCTCCACTCTCTAATCTTTGCAGAGTAGTTACCTACAGCTTGTTTGTTGATGCCTTTTACAAGGATCTCATTTGGTGTAGGAACTTCTACTGTGATTCCTTCTGGATCGATCATTTCAACTGGATGTGAGAAACCTAAGTTTAATGTCAATTTGTTTCCTTGCTTTGCAGCACGGTAACCTACACCGACAACTTGAAGTTTCTTCTCATATCCCTTTGTTACACCTTCAACCATATTGTTGATTAGGGTACGGCTCAATCCGTGTAAAGACCTGTGCACCTTGTTGTTTGTTGGTCTCTCAACTGTAAGTTCATTGTTCTCTATGTTAATTTTAATATCTTTATTGATCTGCTCCTGTAACTGTCCTTTTGGGCCTTTTACTGTAACCAAGTTTTTACTATCAATATCCACTTGTACGCCCGCTGGGATTGTAATTGGCTTTTTACCTATTCTTGACATCGCTGCACCTCCTATACCTAAGATTATCTATTACCAAACGTAGCAGATAACTTCTCCACCAACACCTAATTTTCTAGCATCTTTATCTGTTACGATTCCATTAGATGTTGAAAGAATTGCTATTCCAAGTCCGCCTAGTACTTTAGGAATTTCATCTTTCTTTGCATATACTCTTAATCCTGGCTTAGAGATTTTCTTTAGACCAGAAATTACCTTTTCATTGTTCTTTCCGTACTTTAACTGCATTCTAATGATACCTTGTTTTCCATCTTCGATTACATCGTAACCTTTGATGAAACCTTCGCCTAATAAAATCTCGGCAATTGCTTTCTTCATATTTGAAGCAGGAACATCAACTGTTTCATGCTTAACTGTATTCGCGTTTCTGATACGAGTTATCATATCTGCAATTGGATCTGTCATCGTCATGGTACAAGTACCTCCTTCCCTATATTTCTACCAGCTAGCTTTTCTAACACCTGGTATTTGTCCTTTATAAGCCAATTCTCTAAAACAGATACGGCAAATACCAAATCTTCTTAAATATGCATGGGGTCTTCCGCAAATTCTACATCTATTGTATTCTCTTGTGGAGAATTTTTGTTTCTTTTGTTGCTTTAATACAAGAGCTTTTCTAGCCACTATTTTCCCTCCTCACTATCTAGCGAATGGCATTCCTAATAGTCTTAGCAATTCACGTGCTTCTTCGTCCGTCTTCGCAGTCGTTACAAAGATAATGTCCATTCCACGGATTTTTTCTACTTTATCATACTCAATTTCAGGGAATATTAATTGCTCTTTAATTCCTAATGCGTAGTTACCTCTACCATCAAATGAGTTTGCATCAACTCCTTTGAAGTCTCTTACTCTTGGTAGAGAAACATTAAACAATCTATCTGCAAATTCATACATTCTTTCGCCCCTTAAGGTTACCTTTGCCCCTACAGGCATTCCAGCACGAACCTTAAAGTTAGCAACTGATTTCTTGGCTCTTGTAATGATAGGCTTTTGACCTGAGATGATTGCCAATTCTTCAACTGCTGCTTCAAGCATTTTTGCATTGTCTTTTGCATCGCCTAATCCCATGTTCAAAACTATTTTCTCAAGTTTAGGGATTTCCATTGCACTTTTATATTGAAATTTTTCCATTAAAGCTTTGGAAATATTATTAACGTATGTTTCTTTTAATCTAGCTGTCACCGTGTAAACCTCCCTTCAGCTTTCGATATTATTCGATTGTCTCTCCGGACTTTTTAGAAACTCTAACTTTTTTACCGTTCTCAAGCACCTTGTAACCTACTCTTGTAGGGGCTTTCGCTTTCGCATCCCACAACATTACATTGGAAACGTGAATTGGTCCTTCTTGATGAACGATTCCGCCTTGTTGAACCTTCGCACTTGGCTTTTGGTGTTTTGTCACCATGTTTACGCCTTCAACGATTACGCGGTCTTCCTTAGGCATTGCCATTAACACTTTGCCTTTTTTACCTTTATCTTTACCAGCTATTACAACAACTGTATCGCCTCTTTTAACGTGCATCTATTACACCTCCTCGAACTATAGTACTTCTGGAGCTAGGGATACGATTTTCATGAAATCTCTTTCTCTCAGTTCCCTTGCCACTGGTCCGAAAATACGAGTTCCCACTGGGTTCTTATCTTCTTTTATGATTACCGCTGCATTTTCATCAAACTTTATATAACTTCCATCAATACGTCTCGCGCCTGTTTTGGTTCTTACAACTACCGCTTTTACCACTTGTCCTCTTTTAACAACACCGCCTGGTGTTGCTTCTTTAACTGAACAAACGATGACATCACCGATGTTCGCATATCTTCTCTTTGAACCGCCTAACACGCGGATGCATAGCAATTCCTTCGCACCTGAATTATCTGCAACTCTTAAGCGTGATTCTTGTTGGATCATGGTAATACCTCCCTTCAGCTATACGATTACTTCGCTTTTTCCATGATTGAAACTAGTCTCCATCTTTTTTCTGCACTTAATGGTCTAGTTTCCATGATTCTTACTTTATCGCCAATCTGGCACTCATTATTTTCATCATGCGCTTTGAATTTTTTCGTTCTCTTTACCGCTTTTCCGTACAGCGGGTGACGTACGAAATCTTCTACTGCAACAACGATCGTTTTATCCATTTTGTCGCTTACAACACGACCTACTCTCGTTTTTCTTCTTGCTCTTTCCACGAGTGAAGCCCTCCTTCCGTATCCTTATCTATGCATTTACTTGTTTAATTTCTTTTTCTCTAAGGATGGTTTGAATACGTGCTATATCTTTTCTAACATTTTTTACTTGCATTGGGTTTTCAAGTTGTCCCGTAGCTAACTGGAATCTCAAGTTGAAAAGCTCGCCTTTAAGTTCCGTTAATTTATGATTTAATTCTTGAACAGTCATATCACGAAGCTTATTAGCTTTCATTAGCTTCACCACCCTTTTCTCCCATCTCTTCACGTGTAATGAACTTACACTTGATAGGTAACTTGTGCATTGCAAGTCTCATCGCTTCTCTTGCTTTTTCTTCTGGAACGCCAGCTAATTCGAACATTACTCTTCCTGGCTTTACTACTGCTACCCAATATTCTGGGGAACCTTTACCGGCACCCATACGAGTTTCAGCAGGCTTTTGTGTAACTGGTTTGTGTGGGAAAATTTTAATCCAAACTTTTCCCCCTCTTTTGATATATCTTGTCATTGCAATTCTGGCAGCTTCTATTTGGTTTGAAGTAATCCAAGCTGGCTCTAAAGCCATCAATCCATATTCTCCATATGTGATTGAGTTACCTCTTTGTGCCGTACCCTTCATTCTGCCTCTATGCACTCTACGACGTTTTACTCTTTTAGGCATTAACATCGTCCGTTTCCTCCTTCCCTCGGTCTATTACTGTTGTTCTCCGCCACCTTGAGTTTGATGATCTCTGCGTGGTTTAAACTCTCTATTGTCTCTGAAATTTCTTCCATCTTTATTATCTCTGAAATTTCTGTTGTCTCTGTTGTCTCTATTATCTCTGTTGCCTCTGTTTGGCTTGTTTGGTCTGTCGCCACCAGCAGGTTTTTCTTGCGCTCTCATGGCTCTTCTAGCTTCCTTCACAGCTTCGCTTGTTTCAGGTAGCACTTCGCCTTTGTAGATCCAAGTTTTAATACCGATCTTTCCATATGTTGTATCTGCTTCAGCAAAACCATAGTCAATATCAGCTCTTAATGTGTGTAATGGCACATTTCCTTCACTGTATTTTTCTGTTCTCGCCATTTCAGCGCCGCCCAATCTTCCTGAACATGAAATTTTGATACCCTGTGCACCAAATCTCATCGTTCTTTGGATCGCTTGCTTCATCGCTCTTCTGAAGGAAACCCTTCTCTCTAATTGGAGTGCTACGTTTTCTGCAACCAGTTGCGCTTCCATCTCAGCATTCTTAATTTCGTTGATGTTAACAAGCACGCCTTTGCCAGTTAGTTTTTCTAGGTCGATTCTAAGGTCTTCTACCCCTTGACCGCCTTTTCCGATTACCATTCCTGGCTTAGCAGTGAATATATTTACTTTCACTTTGTTGTTTGCTGCTCTCTCGATTGTGATTCTAGCAATCCCAGAAGTGAATAATTTATTCTTAAGAAATTTACGAATCTTATGATCTTCTACCAAAAGGTCAGCATATTCGCCTTTTTTTGCATACCACTTTGAATCCCAGTCTTTTATAATTCCGACTCTTAATCCGTGTGGATTAACTTTTTGACCCATTAATTATCCCTCCTTCTTAAGCTCTTTCTTTTAATACAACTCCTACATGACTTGATCTCTTTAAGATTTTTACGCCACGACCCATAGATGCAGCTCTCCATCTCTTCAACGTAGGTCCTTGGTTAGCGTATACATCCGCAACATATAGTTTATCTACATTCATTTCATGATTATTCTCAGCATTTGCTACTGCTGACTTAATTACTTTATGAAGTACAGGCGCACCTGCTCTTGGCGTAAATTGTAAAATCATTAATGCTTCGTTGGCATTTTTTCCTCTGATAAGATCACAAATCGGTCTGATCTTTCTTGGAGAAATACGCACGTATTTTGCAATTGCTTTAGCTTCCACTTCAGTAACCTCCTTCCGCGTCTATCTTATTTCTTAACCTTTGAAGACTTCTCTGTATCGGCATGTCCTCTGTAGTTTCTTGTAGGTGCGAATTCACCTAATTTGTGGCCTACCATATCTTCTGTCACATATACAGGAACATGTTTCTTCCCGTCATGTACAGCAATTGTATGCCCAATCATTTCTGGAAATATTGTAGATGAACGTGACCAAGTCTTTAACACTTTCTTCTCGTTCTTCTCGTTCATTTCTTCAATTCTTTGGATTAACTTAGGTTCAACGTAAGGTCCCTTTTTTAATGATCTGCTCATGCTTCTGTTATCCTCCCTTCAATCACTTTAATTCTGGGCGCTGAGGACGATGAGGTCAAGGTCTGTCATCATTTCCATGACCTCTTTCCCTCTACTACTTCTCGTTTCTTCTCTTAACAATGAATTTATCAGAAGCTTTGTTTTTCTTTCTTGTCTTGTATCCAAGCGCTGGTTTACCCCAAGGAGTAACTGGCGCTGGTCTACCGATAGGAGATCTACCCTCTCCACCACCGTGTGGGTGATCATTCGGGTTCATTACAGATCCTCTTACTGTAGGTCTGATACCCATATGTCTTGTACGTCCGGCTTTACCAATTGTAATATTTTCATGGTCTAAGTTTCCTACCTGACCAATTGTAGCTTTACAAAGAATGCTTACAAGTCTTACTTCGCCAGAGGCCAATCTAACCTGTGCATATTTGTCTTCTTTTGCCATAAGCTGAGCAGAAGCACCAGCAGCTCTTGCTAACTGTCCGCCTTTGCCAGGCTTTAACTCAATATTGTGGATTACTGTACCCACTGGAATATGCCTTAATTGCAACGCATTTCCAATCTTAATATCTGATCCTTCTCCAGATACAACTACATCGCCTACATTTAATTTGTTCGGAGCAAGAATATATCTTTTTTCTCCGTCAGCATAAGTTAGTAATGCAATGTTTGCCGTTCTATTTGGATCGTATTCGATAGCGGATACCTTTGCTGTAATACCATCCTTATCTCTTTTGAAATCTATGATTCTGTATTTTCTCTTTTGGCCGCCGCCTCTATGACGAATAGTAATTTTACCTTGAGCATTTCTACCAGCATTTTTCTTTAATGTGACAACCAGTGACTTTTCAGGCTCTTTTTTCGTGATTTCTTCGAATGTTGAAACCGTCATTTGTCTTAATGCTGGAGAAGTCGGTCTAAACTTCTTGATACCCATCGTGATTTCCCTCCTTCTTCAATTGTGCTCCGCAGCTTACTGCATTCCCTCAAAGAATTCGATTTCTTTGCTGTCTGGGGTAAGCGTAACGATCGCTTTCTTCCAATCCGGTCTTTTACCAACGTGCATACCCATTCTCTTATATTTTCCAAGTACGACCATGGTATTTACTTTCTCTACTTTTACACCGAAGATTTTTTCAACGGCTTTCTTAATCTCAACTTTGTTTGCCTTCTTGCTTACTTCGAATGTATATCTCTTTTCCTGCATATCATCCATACTTCTCTCAGAGATGATAGGTCTTTTGATGATGTCATATGCTGTCATCATTATGCGTACACCTCCTCTACTTTGTGTACCGCATCTTTCGTAATGATGAATTTCTCATGATTTAAGATGTCGTATACATTTAACGTTGTAACCAAGGTTGTTGTAATACCTGGAAGATTGTTTGCTGACTTCACGACATTATCATTCTTCTCATTCATTACGATTAGTGCTTTTTTCTCAACATTTAAGTTCTTTAAAATGCTAGCCATATCTTTTGTCTTTGGCGCATTCATATCCAACGCATCTACAACAATGATATTCTCGCTCTGTACTTTTGAACTTAATGCAGATTTCATTGCAAGTCTTTTAACTTTCTTTGGTAGTTCGTATCTGTAGTCTCTTGGTTTTGGAGCAAATACTACTCCACCACCGACCCATTGTGGAGAACGAATGCTTCCTTGACGAGCTCTACCTGTACCTTTTTGTTTCCATGGCTTTCTACCGCCACCTCTTACCTCAGCTCTTGTCTTCGCTGATTGGGTACCTTGTCGTTGGTTTGCTAAATAGTTCTTCACAACATCATGTAATACACTTTGATTTATTTCAGCGCCGAATACGCTATCACTTAATTCCATCTCGCCAACTTGTTGACCTGAGATATTCACTAAAGCTACCTTTGGCATTTTACTTCCTCCCTTCCATAGCCAGATTATGCGTCTGCCTTAACAGTTTCTTTTATAGTAATCATACCGCCCTTAGGACCTGGTATTGCACCTTTGATCAAAAGTAAATTTCTATTTGCATCTACTCTTGCAACTTCAAGGTTTTGAACTGTAACTTGCTCGTTACCCATTCTTCCAGCTTCCGTTTGACCTTTGAATACTCTACCAGGTGTTGTACCTGCACCTTTTGAACCAGGACCTCTATGGTATTTAGAACCGTGACTCATTGGTCCTCTAGATTGATTATGTCTCTTTATCGCACCTTGAGTTCCTTTACCTTTTGAAACTCCAGTTACGTCTACCATGTTTCCTGTTTCAAAGATATCGGCTTTGATTTCTTGTCCTACTTTGAAAGCTTCAGGATTTTCTACTTTGAATTCCTTTAGTTCTTTCTTGTAGCTTACACCGGCCTTGTCAAAGTGACCTTTTTCTGGTTTGGTGGTTCTACTTTCTTTTTGATCGCCAAATCCAACTTGGATTGCATTGTAGCCATCTTTTTCTACTGTTTTGATTTGAACTACGTACATTGGACCTGCTTCAATTACTGTAACAGGAATTACCACGCCTTCTTCTGTGAAGATTTGTGTCATTCCAACTTTTCTTCCTAAAATACCTTTCATTGCTTACACCTCCTAATGTTCTTACAGCGGATTACACTTTAACCATGCAATCATACTAAGAGAGGTATAGGAACTTCCTATATATGAACCTTTATCTTAGTATTTTCAATTCTTATAACTTGATTTCGATATCAACGCCAGCTGGTAAATCTAATCTCATCAGCGCATCAACTGTTTTTGGCGTTGGGTTTAAGATATCAATCAATCTCTTATGCGTTCTCATTTCGAACTGCTCTCTTGAGTCTTTGTACTTGTGTACAGCTCTTAAGATTGTAACGATCTGCTTTTCTGTTGGTAGTGGAACTGGACCTGAAACTTCAGCACCTGTTCTCTTTGCTGTCTCAACAATTTTCTCTGAAGATTGATCTAAGATCTTGTGGTCAAAAGCCTTTAGTCTGATTCTGATTTTTTGTTTCCCTTTACTGTTTGCCATTATGTTTCCCTCCTTTTCATCGCACGCAATCACTTTTTACGTACGACTAGAACTCTGTACACACTTCCGGGTGTTCCCACTAATTTTTGATAAACTTATGAAGTATACAGATATTCTGTCGCCCGATTCTTGAACGGACATTCTCGGTAGAAATTTCCCCAGGTTACCCCTGGCAACCTTCTACTTCATCGCAGTCCCTACAAATGCACACTAATATAGTATAAGAGATAACCTCTTACACATCAAGTATTGACTTTTCTTTTTTTTTATGGTATTGAAGAATAAATTCAAAAAAATATTTTTTAGTAGCCGAGCTAAAAAGCTCGGCTACTTTAAATTCAATTACTTTATGATAGAAGCAACTACACCTGCTCCAACTGTTCTTCCACCTTCACGGATCGCAAATCTTAATCCTTCTTCGATGGCAATTGGGTTGATTAGTTCGATAACCATTTGTACGTTATCTCCAGGCATACACATTTCCATTCCTTCTGGTAATGCGATTGATCCTGTGATGTCTGTTGTTCTGAAATAGAACTGTGGTCTGTATCCGTTGAAGAATGGAGTATGTCTTCCACCTTCTTCTTTCTTTAATACGTATACCTCAGATTTGAATGATGTATGTGGCTTGATTGAACCAGGCTTCGCTAATACTTGTCCTCTTTCAATCTCATCTCTTTGGATACCTCTTAATAATGCTCCAATGTTATCTCCTGCTTGTGCTTGATCAAGAAGTTTTCTAAACATTTCTACTCCTGTTACTACAAGCTTTCTTGGAGCTTCCATTAATCCTACAAGCTCAACTTCGTCTTGTACTTTTACTACTCCTCTTTCTACTCTTCCTGTTGCAACTGTTCCTCTACCTGTAATAGAGAATACGTCCTCTACTGGCATTAGGAATGGCTTGTCAATTTCTCTTTGTGGCTCAGGAATATAAGTATCTACTGCTTCGAATAATTCGATGATCTTATCTCCCCATGGTCCCATTGGATCATTTAACGCTTGTAA
>NZ_JACHEN010000017.1 GCF_014205875.1 Anaerosolibacter carboniphilus | reverse complement strand
CCTTGGTGAGCCGTTACCTCACCAACTAGCTAATCAGACGCGGGTCCATCCTATACCGATAAATCTTTGACTGAAATACCATGCGATACTCCAGTGTTATGGGGTATTAGCACACCTTTCGGTGTGTTATCCCCCTGTATAGGGCAGGTTACCCACGCGTTACTCACCCGTCCGCCGCTAAGCTGAATCATAGCAAGCTAATCATCAGCTCCGCTCGACTTGCATGTGTTAGGCACGCCGCCAGCGTTCATCCTGAGCCAGGATCAAACTCTCTATATAAAATCTTCTGGTTTGAGTTGTAAGTTCCAAGTTGTAAGTTGTAAGTTTTAGGGGCTATCTCTTAGGTCTTTCGACCTTAAATCCTTTCCCTAGTAACTTTCAACTGTCAACTTTCAACTGACAACTAAAAATTCATGCTGGCTTAATTCTTACACTGTGTAGTTTTCAAAGACCAAAGTTTGTGTCGCTCGTTTTGGCGACTTATATAGATTATCATGTTTGTCGTTTTGTGTCAACAAGTTTTTTTATGGTAATTTTTATAGCTTGTTTCTCGCGACGACAAAATCTATCTTACCACGTTTCTTTCCCCAAATCAACTGGTAATTTTTCCTACCATTTGACCCTCACCCCTTAAAAAGGGCCGGAAGAATAATATAGCATAATTTTAGAACAACAGCAATGGCCACTTTATTCCATTTCTCTTACCAAATCTCTTTACAATAAAAACAACCCCTTATTTTCAAAGGAGTTGCTAAAATCCCTATTATTCAATTATCTATATATTATTTAAAATTTGCATCATCGATCAGATTAGCTACGGCTTGATTCACTTGGTCCGATGCTTGCACTTGAGTCTGGGATAAGTGCTCTAATCTTTTTACTTCATTAAATACTTTTTGAATTTCTTCAGCCAAATGCTTCAATATATTATTAATCTCGTTAGCAAATCCTTCACTACTGTTGGCAAGCTTCTGTACTTCCTCTGCCACGACGGCGAAGCCCCTTCCATATTCCCCTGCTCTAGCTGCTTCTATGGTTGCATTAATACCTAATATCTTTGTCTGTTTCGCAATACCATTTACATATTTGACAATCTTATCGCTCTCTTGTATGTATTGAGTAGAAGCTTGACTTGAATCATTCAACTTCATACTGATATCATGGATCGTTTCTATGGAAGATGAAATCTCTAAGAGCTGCTCTTGGACAATACCTGTTGTACTGTTTATCGTAACTAGCTGATCATTTAACCGATGTAACGTTTTAATGTCCCTTTCCACCAGTGACATGATCAATCGAGCACCGTGGGAGTCAATAATATTGCATCTGCTTCCAAATCTCACATTTAGTGCTTGGGCCACGCTTTCTTTGCCTGTGGCTTCAATAATTGTATCTACAGAAAATTTATCAATGTCTTCCAGCGATTGGGCATATTGAATACCTAATCCTTTTGCCAGCGTTATTCCTGGTGCTTCAAGGTTTGCATCTACAAC
Source organism: Anaerosolibacter carboniphilus (assembly GCF_014205875.1). Classification (GTDB taxonomy): domain Bacteria; phylum Bacillota; class Clostridia; order Peptostreptococcales; family Thermotaleaceae; genus Anaerosolibacter; species Anaerosolibacter carboniphilus. Next base: position 109,152 of record NZ_JACHEN010000017.1, on the reverse strand, counting down.
GAGTACAATAGCCGTGTCCTCAAGCTTTGCTATGGATTCTATCAAACTAACGCCACCTTTTCCAGCTCCTACGATCACAATATTCAAAGCTTCTCCTCCTTATGTTCTATGTTAAATTATTATGTAAACACATTCTATATGATCATCTGAAATTTTACAATATTATTTGTTTAATCAGCGTATCTTGCAAATTTTCTAATAAACAATTAACTTTTTATAAAGACCTAGATTAAGGGCACAATAGATATGGTATAATACATTTGAAATACTTTGTCCTAGCTTAATTCAAAAGATACTTCTAAGGGTCTTCCGTGTTGAAACGAAAATTGGTGGTGAATAACTTGCTTTCTATATTAAAGGGTTTTGTATTGGGACTCATTATCGTATTGCCCGGTATGAGTGGTGGAACCGTTTTTGTTATTCTAGGTATGTATGAAAGTATGATCAAAGATATCGTACGATTTAATATTAAGCCATATATTCCTTTGATTTTAGGCATTGCAGGTGGAATATATGTAGGCGGAAATATTTTTACAGTATTTTTTCTGACCTATCGAGATATTACTGCCGCCTTTCTTCTTGGGGCCTTACTGGCTTCCATCAGGGCAGTCATTAATGTGAAGCAAAAGCCCCATATCAAACATTTGCTAACACTTTTTTTCGGGGTAATCTTCGGGTATTTTACCGCAGGTGAGTCCATTAGCATGTTTCCCAGGAGTATCGAGGCAAATGCTTGGTTGCTCTTTGTTGCTGGTGCATTTTCAAGTGCCGCCATGATTATACCTGGTATACCAGGAAGCTCAGTTCTATTTATCCTAAATATATATGACACTATGCTTCTTTCCATCAAGGAACTTCATATTTCAAATTTATTTTTCTTTGGAACTGGAAGTATAGCTGGCATATTATTGCTAGCGAATATGCTGGAAAAAATCTATGAAAAGCATAGGGATCTGCTGTCCTATTTGTTTGCAGGGCTCATCATCGGATCCGCTAGAACCCTACGCCCGTATGATATTAATACTGCCATTATCATCGCATTTTCTCTGGCATTTGTAGTAGTATGGAAATTAAGCAAATCAACGTTGGTAGCTGATTAACATCATTTTGTTTGTACTAGCTTTCCGATTTGGCCTATACCCCTTTATATATTCTGGATAGGATGGCCCATTTTCTATGGAGTCTTTTAAGACCTCTTGGGCAATAAGAATATGTTTCTATGGCTTTGGTGAAGAATTCCTTAGCCTTTTCTTTATTGTCTAAACTCCTATACGCCCTACCCATTCTATATAGATTTTCTGTGTTTCCAAACCTTTCAATTTTCTCTTCCAGGTCTTCTATCTTATTCATGTCAGGTATACTCTGGTTCATTTCATTTTTCAGCAAATAAATATAAGGGAGTCCATAACCTACTCGAGGATCCATTTCTAACGCTTTTTCGATGGAAACTTTACCTAAACCTATTTCCTTAAGCTCCATCATTGTCATGCCTAGATAATAGTGGTAGCTTGCTGAAGCATCCTTTTCCAATTTGGGATGTTGAAAATAGTTTAGGGCTTCTCTATATTTTTTCTTTTCAAAATATAGCATACCTAGGGTAAGGGCAGCATGAGCATTTTGTGGGTTCAAGGTTAGTTCTTTTAAATTACTCTTGATTTGCTGATTTGCCCGAATCCCCTTTGTGAAGTCTGGCAAAAACCCAAAGTAAAGCTTGTCCATAAGCCCATAGGCAAAAAATACAAGAACTAGTGCAATCAATGGGTTTCCTGTCATATAGGAGAGTAAAAAATATAAATAGAAGCTGCGCATCATATTCATCCTTTCCTGCTATAATTCTGCTCACCTCTATTATACAAAAAATACCTAGTGATCGATAGTATAAATGGATGTAAGCATCAAGCACAACAATTCTAAAACAAATTATCCATTTCTTTCATTAATATATATTCTTATATGGAAAAGGGTTGAAATATTTGATATGCTTAATATAATAGTTATTTCTTATGAATAGAAAAGAAATCTAATTTCTATAATATAAAAAGGGTACTATACAAAACTATTATCTTGGAGGTATTTTATGAGCCATTTACCCACTCCCCTTGAATCAGTCCCAAAACTCAGCAAGAGATATACGCTAGGTGAAGAGATTGCCAACAGCATCACCCACGGTATAGGTGTATTGTTTAGTATTGTGACCTTAACCATTTTGCTGGTTTATGCAATCTGGAAGGGAAGCGTCCTATCTATCGTCGGATTCAGCATCTATGGTTTTTGTTCTATTTGCCTGTACCTATCGTCAACCCTTTACCATAGCTTTCAAAATGAAAGGATAAAGCGAATTCTGAGAGTGTTTGACCACTCTTCCATATACCTGTTTATCGCTGGAACCTATACCCCGATTACCCTGCTGGCCATGAGAGGTTACTGGCGCATCGGTATATTGTCAGCAGTGTGGATTATCGCAGTTTCTGGTATATTGTTCAAAGTCTTTACTTATAATAAGTTTGAAAAATATAAGATCGTTTCATTAGCCCTATATATTGCCATGGGCTGGCTAGTGGTTATTGCAATCAATCCTATGCTAAAAATGGTACCCATAGGATTTCTCATGTGGCTGCTGGCAGGGGGAATCATTTATACGCTAGGCACTGTTTTTTATGCGATCAAGAAGATCCCTTATAACCATGCTATCTGGCACCTTTTCGTGCTCTCGGGTAGCGTCGCCCATTTTCTAGGCATCTTTATTTATCTAAGATAACACTCTGCTCTATCTCTATTGGGAGATAGAGCATTTTTTAAATTCTCGTAATATCTTAGAGAACAAGTATCAAAAAATGAAATATGGCAATACTATTAAAGTGCATTTGTACATGAGCTGGTTTTTATATGCATCCTTTTTTTTCCTTAAAAGAAAATGTATCATTTCACAAGTTTCATGTATTTCAAAGGTTCAGAGGCGCCTTATACATATTATAAAACTAATTTTCTGAATATTTTCTAAAAAATCTAATTTTAGAAAATAGCAAATTTGATGTTGTATTCGTCTTCAAAATATAGTATTATTTTATTACATTTATTAATTTTTTTTAACATTTTAAAAAAATTTATGGAGGTGGGGTTTTTTATGGCACAATTTGTTGATGCAGTAAACGGGATACTCTGGAGCAAAGCACTTATTTATTTATGTTTAGCAGTTGGTTTGTATTTCTCTGTAATCACTCGTTTTTTGCAAGTTCGCCATCTAAAAGACATGTGGAGACTTTTGTTTGGTAGCCAAGCTTCTGACACAGGCGTATCGTCTTTCCAAGCTTTTGCCATGGCAGTATCTGGTCGTGTTGGTACTGGTAACATCGCTGGGGTAGCTACAGCTATCGCAATGGGTGGCCCTGGTGCCGTTTTCTGGATGTGGACAATCGCTTTCCTAGGCGCAGGTTCAGCTTTCGTTGAGTCTGTACTTGCTCAGATTTACAAAGAAGAGCAAGATGGCGAGTATCGTGGAGGTCCTGCATTCTATATTGAAAAAGGCCTAGGTATGAAATGGTATGCAGTATTGTTCGCTATTTCTACAGTACTTGGAACTGGTCTTTTCTTACCTGGCGTTCAGTCTAACAGTATCGCTGCTGGGGTTAAAAATGCATTTGGCGTTAGCCCAACAGTAACTGGTTTCATAATTATCGCGCTATTAGGATTAATCATTTTTGGTGGTGTTAAGCGTATCGGTAAGGTTGCTGAGTTAGTTGTACCTTTCATGGCAATCGCTTATATCATCGTAGCCCTTATCATTATTGTTATGAATATCGGTCAATTACCAGCAGTTATCGCGTTGATCTTCAAGAGTGCCTTCGCTGTAGAGCCAGCATTTGCAGGTATCTTAGGTATGGCAATCTCCTGGGGGGTTAAGCGTGGTATCTACTCCAATGAAGCTGGCCAAGGTACTGGTCCGATTGCTGCGGCGGCTGCAGAGGTATCTCACCCAACAAAGCAAGGTTTGGTGCAAGCATTCTCTGTATACGTAGATACATTGTTTGTATGCTCTGCTACAGCTTTCATGATCCTAATTACTGGTATGTACAACGTTAACAATCCTGCAGGTGGATTCCTTGTAGAAAAGATCCCAGGCGTAGATTATGGTCCTGCTTATACACAAATGGCCGTGGATACATTGATTCCTGGTTTAGGTAGTAAATTCGTTTCCATCGCATTATTCTTCTTTGCCTTTACAACATTGATGGCATACTACTACTATGCAGAAGCAAACATTGCATACCTGTTTAAAAACAATGCTTCCTTAAGAAAAACAGCCATCATGGGCGCAAGAATATTACTATTAGGCTCCACTTTCTACGGTGCAGTGAAGACAGCTTCCCTTGCATGGGGTCTTGGTGATATCGGTGTTGGTTTAATGGCTTGGTTAAACGTAATCGCCATCGTCATCTTACAAAAACCTGCTTTACAGGCACTAAAAGATTACGAAGATCAACAAAAGCAAGGCTTAGACCCAATCTATGATCCTAAGAAGTATGGCATCAAGGGTGCTGAAGTTTGGGAAAGAATATTAGCAGCTTCAAAAAGTGGTAAGAGAGTAGGATAATATCAGCTTAAAAAAGCCCTTCTAATGTGAGATTAGAGGGGTTTTTTATTGAAATTTATCAACGTAAGCGAATCACAAATCCTTTACTTTCCAATATCAGCTACAGCTGATGCAATCTCTATAAGGGCCTTCATACGAAGCTGTTTGTCCAATAGAAAAGCTTTCTTTTCACCTTCACTGCTCGTAGAAAGAAAATATCTTTGGGGCAATTTATTTAAAACTGTGGCCAATACATCTGCCTTACGATTTTCATCTCCATCCAAACCATAGTGTTTCATATACTCCATCATCACTTCTGCTACCAGTACCTCCGTATAGTTTTGTATCGTCATATTACCACCCCTTCCCCTACAAAAAACATATTTTCTATGTAAAAAAGACACCTTCACAGGTGCCCTCCATCGGATAAAAGAACTTTGTCCTTTCGTCACTAACTTTTACTTCGGCAACCTGGCAATCATCAGAATGAGCTTCCCTTAGACCCATGGCTTTGCGTCCTTACCTTTCGATAAGTTTGCAATTATCGGCATATCGTTCATATACATTTGTTGCGTATTTCAGTGTGATTTCATCATCATCTTACTTGTATTCCATATGTCTCTATGGATTTCCTGCCAGTTAATAAAATAATAACAATTATATTCGCTGCTCGATTTTCTGAATGTCATCATTATGGCCTACTACGACCAACACATCATCCTTACCGATCATATCCAATGCATTGGGAGAAATATTAATCTCACTGCCATGCTTAATGGCCATTACATTGATACCGTATTTGGCCCGCATATTTAAATCCTTCAGATTCTTCCCTTCCCATTCCTTCAAAGCAGATATTTCTACAATACTATAGTCGGGTGCTACCTCTATGTAATCTAGAATATTCGAAGATACCAAGTTATGAGCTACCCTTACCCCCATGTCCCGCTCGGGGAATACAACGCGATCAGCGCCAATTTTGTATAGCACTTTGGCATGGAGTTCATTTTGAGCCTTTGCCACCACATACTTAATTCCCAATTCCTTAGCAATCAGGGTAATTAAAATGGATGACTGGATATCTGAACCAATGGTCACAACTGCCACATCGAAATTTCTGATCCCCAAGGATTTCAGTGAGGTCTCATCGGTGGCATCCACCTGCACTGCATGGGTAACTGAATCCGCAATAGTCTGTATCACATCTTCATTTTCATCAATAGCCAACACATCATAACCCAGGCTATATAGTGTTCTTGCAACACTGGATCCAAATCTTCCACATCCGATGACGACAAATTGCTTCATGTTTTATTTCCCCTTTCTATCCTACGATTACCTTTTCCTCTGGATATTTGTACACACCCTTATTCTTTCGTTGTTGTCTAGCTAACGCCAATGCCACGGTCAACGGTCCAAGTCTTCCTGCAAACATGGTTAAGGAAATAATCACCTTTCCTAAAACCGTCAGCTTTGGTGTAATACCTAAAGATAGACCTACTGTACCAAAAGCTGAAGTTGTCTCAAAGAAAATCTCCAAAAAGCTATGGCCCTTCTCTGTAATTGTTAGAATCATGGTTACCATAACTACCAAAGCCATGGCAATTCCTATAATGGCTAGAGAGCGACTCATGATCTCTCTGGGAAGTCTCTTATGAAAAATCTCTGTATCTTCTTTTCCTCTAATCTCAGAAATGATTGTCCAAATCAATACACCAGCAGTAGTGGTTTTTACCCCTCCAGCTGTTCCTGCAGGTGAGCCACCGATAAACATCAATACGATCGTAAAGAAAATAGCCGCCATGGTAAGCTGATCTGTAGGTAATGTATTGAAACCCGCAGTTCTTGGTGTAACAGAATGGAACAAAGCGGATAACAATTTCCCTTTTAATGGCAAGGGAGCCATTGTATTTGGATTACCATATTCCAACGCTAAAATTACGATAAAACCAATGAAAAGTAAACTTGCCGTAGCCACCAAAACCACCTTGGCATGTAGTGAAAATTTCTTAAAGTTTCTTTTCTGAAGAATCTCTAGAATTACTGTATAGCCTAGGCCACCTGCAACAATAAGAAAACAGATGACAAGATTGATTAAGGCATCATTCACAAAAGGGGTTAGACTCCTAAATTCGCCAATTAAATCAAACCCGGCATTACAGAATGCAGAAATCGCATGAAATATGCTATAGCCAATTCCCTTCCATAGTCCATAGATAGGTATAAACTTTAGGGATAACAGAACTGCACCAACACCCTCAATCGTGAAGGTGGTAATTAATATGTATTGTGTCAATCGTACAATGCCTTCTATGTTGAATTGGTTGAGCGCTTCCTGCATGACCAATCTTTCCCGTAAAGAGATTCTTCGCCCAAAGATCAATGCCATAAAGGTTGCCATGGTCATAAACCCCAGACCACCAATCTGTATCAACAATAAAATAATCACTTGTCCAAAGACCGTCCAATAGGTACCTGTATCAACAACCACCAGACCCGTTACACACACAGCAGAAGTGGCCGTAAAAATGGCATTGATGAAGCCTATGCTCTCTCCACTTTTTGTGGCAATAGGTAGATTTAGCAATATAGCCCCAATAAGAATCACAGCTGCAAAACCGAGAACAAGGATTTGGGCAGGATTTAATTTTATATCATTCCATCGCATGGTATCTATCTCAATCATCTCCTAACATACAAAGCCTTACTGTATTCATTATCACCAAATATTTTTATCTTATGTTTCATTTTTAGAGGATTTATCTACTATTAATCGGTGACAGTATTGAATAATATCACTTCTTTTAATAATACCAATAAAAACACCCTGATCATCAATCACAGGAACAAAATTCTGATTTGCAGCCAGAGTAAGTAAATCTTCTATATCAGCATTAATAGATACAGGTTTGTTCACCATTCGCTTTGGAATATCCTTAATGCGAATCTTATTGGCCTCTTTTAAGCTAAAATCTGACATCCCTTTTAGCATCCAGAGCAGGTCTCCCTCTGTCAAGGTACCTACATACCTACCTTCCTCATCAATCAAAGGAACTGCTGTATATCTGTGGTACTCCATTCTTTCCAGTGCCTGTCTCATGGTTGATCCAGGCAGTTCATAGATCACTTCGCTTTTTGGGGTAAGAAAAAATGCAATATTCATAGTTTCTCCTTTCTTTCCTCTTTCCCTCTATTTTCAGCTTTCATTATAAATTGATTTGGTTCCCCCGTCAAAGGGGAATTTTGTTCTTCCTTGCTTATTTTCCTTATTTTTACTTGTAAATATCAAACCATCCTTTTCTTTTGAACCAAATAAACATGATACCTCCGATCATGCCCATTAGTCCTAAAACAGCAAAATATCCATATCTCCACTCCAGCTCTGGCATATACCTAAAGTTCATCCCATAAATTCCTGCAATAAAAGTTAATGGAATGAAAATAGTTGTTATCACTGTAAGGAGCATCATAATCGAATTCATGCGATTAGAATTCATAGCCAAATAACTATCCCGCATATCTGATGTAATTTCTAGATTGGATTCCACCATCTCCGAAAGCTTTAATAGATGATCATAAATGTCATCAAAATATAACTTTTGTTCATGAAAGTCCTTTAAGTGACTTGAATTAAGAATACGATACAATAAATCCCGCATCGAATTAATCAATCGTCTTATCTTTATTAAATCCTTTCGAATATCAAAGACCTTGTCTATCAATACCCTGATCGAATACCCTTCCTCATTGTCTTCAAGTTGATCAATTTTATTCTCTATTTGAAATACAGCGGGGAAATATTCGTCGGTGATTTTATCCAAAATAAGATGGGCAATAAATATAGGATCCTGATTCTCTATCTTTTTCTCTTCTGCCACCTTATTCCATGCCCCATTCATTTCAGAGGAATGCTGCAAATGCACCGATACCACATAGTTCTTCCCCACAAAAAAGTCAATTTCTTCTGCTTCCAGCGTCTCTTTATTTAGGGCATTTACCACAAAAAAGATATAGCCTTCGTAGTAGTCAAGCTTAGGACGCTGCAGCATGTAAAGACAATCTTCTATGGCCAAAGGATGAAATTGAAAACCATGCTCTAGCAGTGAGATCTCCTCTTCATTAGGATTCTCAAAATCTACCCAAAACCATTTAAGCCTCATCTCATTGAGTTTTTCTATGGAGAGATTCATGATTATTTTCGAGTCCTCTGTTACCGCCAACGTACGAATCAACCCTTACGCACCACCTGTCCACTAATCTATATTTGGAAGAGTCTATTTAAAACGACTCGCTTTTCATCTTTTTTTATTCCTTTTCATCATATATTGAATGATCATCACACCAATTAGAGGAACTCCTACCACCAGTCCTAGCAGAGATCCTGTTGAATCAACAATTCTTTGAATATCATCTAGATTGTGCCCTAATTGATAGCCCAAGTAACCCATCAACATCACCCATGGAGTCATCCCCAAAAAGGTATACAAGGCAAACTTACTTCGTCTCATGCTATGCATACCTGCAATATAAGAGAAGTAATTGCTCAAAAATGTGGGCCTCGATAGACATACGGCGATTTCACCATATTTATGAAACATCTCCTCCACCATAAGGATTTTATCTCTATGTTTATCCATTGTTTTTTCAAACCTTCTATGGGCAAAATCATTCATGTGTTTACCTATATAGTATGGAATAAAGGCAGCCAATGTATAAGCACCACTGCCTAAGAGAAGCATGATAAGAGGATTGAGCCGATAATGTTTGACAAAAAATCCACTTAGTACCAATACAAGGGTGCCAGGGAAAGGTAATGAGCTCCCTTCCAAAAACATACCTATACCCATGGCCAAATAGCCATATAAACCCGATTTTTGCATAATATCAGCAAGTCTCCCAACCAACGAAGCTGCAACACCGATAACCATAGCATCCCTCCTTTTATCGACACATTAGTATAATTATAACAGAATCCATACTCTGTTTATATAGGATTTATCTTATATCCTTCTTTAGTATATACATATTATTTGCATAAGGTTCTGATACAAACCACTTGACATTTACACCCCTTTTCACATATCCTATTCATAGAAAGTAAATACTATTTGTTAGGTGAGGCTCCTGCAAGGATATATGCTGCTGCCCAGAAAAATCGAGAGATTCCAATGGGTCAACAGAGATAATCGTGAAGGTTATATCTAATGTAGCTGACATTCGTCAACGCTTTGCAGTGCTAAAGCTCAACATGAAAAAGAAGGTTAGGCTTTTTAGTGTTGTGCTAAAAAGCCTTTTTATTTTTAAATTTCAATTTATTTGCTATTGGGAATTGTTTGAAGTATAAGTTATTAGTATATAGGAGGTGGGATCAATGGATTCAGGTCCGTATGCCAGTCGTTATATGGACAATTTCATACTGCAGCAGAGTCTTGAATCCATGGTACTACCCTTGGACTCATCCTCTGCATAAAAGGAGGAGGGAGAATATGCCTTATGAATTCTATGAAAAAGATTTAATTCAATTTTTGATTAATACAAGCCAGTCTCAAATCGATGAACTAATCGAAGATATCCATCCAGCGGATATTCTGGATGCAATTCATGCTTATGAAGGTGATAAGAAACTCTTGCTTCAAAAGCTTCCGGAATGGGTAATTGCTGCAATCATTGACTATGCTGAGGATGAAGAAAAATATGAGATTCTTTCTATCTTCCCAGAAAAAAGACAAAAGGATATTGTAGAAGAAATGTCTTCCGATGAGCTGGTAGACCTTTTGGGCTCTATTCCAAAGGAACAAGCCGATGACATCATTGTAAAGCTTGACCTGGAAGAAGCTGAAGAAGTAAGGGAATTATTAACCTACAAGCCTGATACTGCCGGTGGTATCATGGCCACAGAATTTATCTGTGTCCAAGATACCATGTCTGTGGGAGAGACCCTAAAATACTTGCAAAAAGAAGCACCTGATGCAGAAACCGCCTATTATATCTATGTATTGGGCGAGCATGATGATCTAAAAGGTGTCGTATCTTTAAGGGATATCGTCGTAAGTAACTTCGATGTAAAAATCGGTGATATTATGAATGAGAATGTTATCAGTATTCCTGTGGACATGGACCAGGAGGAAGTGGGTCACATCTTTGAGAAGTACAGCTTTCTTACTATGCCCGTTGTGAACGAAAGAGATGAGATGCTTGGTATTGTTACCGTGGATGACATCATGGCAGTACTGAGCGATGAGCATACAGAGGATATGTATCGTCTGGCAGGTCTCCAAGAGGGAGAAAAGGTAACAGGGAGCATTGGAGAATCTGTAAAAAGCAGGCTTCCCTGGCTCTTTGTGAATCTGATCACTGCCATTCTTGCTGCAGCCACAGTAAGTCTATTTGAGGACACTATCTCTAAAGTTGTGGCCTTAGCTACCTTTATGCCTATTGTAGCCGGTATGGGTGGCAATGCGGGTACCCAAACCTTAACCTTAATTGTCCGGGGAATCGCCCTGGGAGAGTTGACCTTTGAAAATGCAAAAAAAGTCCTTTTCAAAGAGTTTGGCGTAGGCATCAGCAATGGTTTCGCCATAGGCCTAGCTGTAGCAACCCTGGGATATCTTTGGGAACGAAAGCCTATCTTCGGCCTTGTAATTGGCTTGGCCATGTTTTTAAATCTCATCGCCGCCACTACTGCAGGTTTTCTTGTACCCGTAACCCTTAGAAGGTTCAAAATCGACCCTGCCCTTGCATCGGCAGTGTTTGTCACCACCGTTACAGATGTATTAGGCTTTTTCTTTTTCTTAGGATTGGCCACCCTATTTATCTCTTATCTGCTATAGCGATTTATTAGATTTATATATTTTTAGCATTCATCGGGTTTGCTTTCCTTCTTTCTGGGTATCTATACCAATACAGAATATTCAATTAATTTATGGCAAATAGGTAGAAGATGGAAGGGAGTTGTTCCTATGGCAAATCCAAAGGTTGAAAGAACAAATCTAGGCATGGATTCAACAGCTGCCTGGGCTGATATAGACCATGTTTTATCAGACACAGGTGTTCCTATTCCCAGTGAAACTGCTGTTACTGAAGCCAAAGAGTGGGTAGAAGAAAATCAGAAATAGCCAATCAAAAACCTTCGAGCTTAATGCCCGAAGGTTTTTATATTCATCTTGCTTCTTTTATTGTGCTATAATGAAAAAGCGGTGGAATTCCTTCCACCCATAAGCAATGAAGTCATATTCTCTAGGAGGCAAAGGATGAAAAAGCTGATTCTACTCACGATACTCCTTCTCATTTTATCGATCGTTCCTACATATGGCGAGGAGATCCAAAGTTATACGGAAACGGCTGTTGTTCTGGAGGTTTTGGACCTTGGGGATGCGTCCCAGCATGTTCAATTAAGGATTACCAGCGGCAAATATAAAGGCGAAATTGTTGAAACTGTGAACCATCTTTCCGGCAATTATATCTATGACTTTCCCGTGAAGGAAAATGATAGAGTGGTAGTTGTTATCGAAGAGCATGATAATTCCATAGAGGTTTTTATTTCCGATTACATGCGGCAAAACTACGCGATCTACCTGGCTATTCTTTTTGTGGCGTTGATTCTTCTCATAGGTAGAAAAAAGGGATTTAAGGCTGTAGTCACCCTAACGATTACATTGTTTACAATCCTGAAGGTACTATTGCCCTTAATGCTGAAAGGCTATCATCCTGTTCCAATTACCATCGCAGCATCCGTTTTTATTACAATCATTACCTTGTTTATCGTTGCAGGCGTTAACAGCAAAAGCATAGCTGCCATCCTAGGCACAACTGGCGGCGTTCTTACGGCAGGGCTTCTGGCATATTTCATCGGTAGCAAAGTTCGACTGACGGGGATGAGCAGTGAAGAGGCCGTCATGCTTACCTATATTCCTCAGTCCGTTGCTTTTGATTTTAAGGGATTACTTTTTTCAGGAATCATCTTGGGTGCCTTGGGTGCTGTGATGGATATCGGTATGTCCATTGCTTCCTCCATTGAAGAAATCCATCGAGTCAATCCCAGCTTAACCCGAAAGGAACTTTTCGCTTCGGGGATGAATGTAGGGCAGGATGTTATGGGCACCATGACCAACACCTTAATCTTAGCCTACACAGGCAGCTCTATTCCCTTACTGCTTCTGTTTATGGCCTATGAAACCTCCTTCGTAAAAATACTCAACCTGGATATCATCGCCACAGAGGTAATCCGTTCCCTGGCTGGCAGTATCGGCTTGGTGATAGCCATCCCAATCACGGCCATGGTATCAAGTTTCTTCATTAAAAAAGATAAAGAAGAAGATAAAACCCATGAAGAGGGCTAGTAGCCCGCTTCATGGGTTTCATTATAATACAAAGGCCATCATTCTCAATGCCTCAAAATAATCATGGGTTTCAAAGCCTACACAATGGGCTGATAACTGCTTAACGCCTGGAAAAAAGGATGCTTTATATGCCTTCTTATGCTCAGCAAAAGAAATCTCTATTTGGAAGCTTTTTGGGACTTCGATTTTACATAAGTCTAAATTTTCCTTCAATGCCAGCTCTACCTCTTTTTTCATTTGTTCCACAGCCACATGAGGATGGATACTCACCGTAGAGTCCCCAATACCTTCATTCACAGCCAAGGCTCTCATATTTCCATTCAGCACTTTTGCCTCTTCCATCAAGCCTTTATCCCCACTGATAAACACCACAGGTACGCCCAAGGACGCTGCAGCATAGGCATGGATCGTGAATTCGCTGGCATACCTACCATTAATCTTAATATACTGAATGCCATGGGCATCCATGGTATGGGCCAATGGGTTATGATTAGACCCTGCCCAAGAATGGTACCCTACAAATAATAAGGCATCAAAGGATGCATCTACCCCCTGTACCATGGAAAATGGATGGCCACTCCAACCCCTGATGAGTCGAACGTTTTCTGGAAGGGCGCTAGGATCTATATTTCTACCTGTTTCATGGGCATCCTTCACCCAGATTTCTGTAGCACCAGCCTTTCTTGCCCCTTCGCAAGCCGCCGCCACCTCTCTGGTCATCTGCTCTGCGAAATATCCATAATCTCCCTTGAGCTTATCCGTTTCGTTCCAATGGGTAATTCCCGTTACGCCTTCCATATCCGCACTGATGTAAACCTTCATATAATCTCCCCCTTTAAAGTCTGGTTAGCAGTTAGTCGTAGAATTGTTCTTGAATTAACATTCATATCCATATATATTATCAGTTCTATATATTTTTTTAAAAACCTTGTGTGTGTTTTATTTTTAAAAAATATTTATAGACAGAATTTATGAAGATTTATATTCTCCAATATATTACAAGAATTTATCGTTTAAAACCCTAAAAATCGTGTAACATTTATAAGGAAGCCACGTCTAATAGATAGGCTAGCAGAAAGGAGGAATCACCTGTGCACAGTAACCTAGAGCGCCTTTGTCTAAGCTACTATGATGATATCTTTAGATATTCTTTGTCTTTATGTCGTGATAGGGACTTGGCTCAAGACATTACCCAGGACACCTTTCTCAAGGCGCTAAAATCTCTTCATCAACTGAAGGACGCCTCGAAACTAAAAACTTGGCTTTTCACCATCTCTCGCAACCAGTTTATTTCAAAGCTGCGGCAGGCTATCAAACAAACTTCGATTTCCACTGAAGAACTTCTTGCGGAGATTATAGATACAAAGATTCTATCCCCAGAGCAACAGTATCTGCTAAAAGAAAGTACGGATTATATTCAAAAAATGATCTGTCAGTTGACAGAAGAAGAACAGCAGATCTTCCATATGAAGGTTCAACACAAATATTCCTATGAAGAAATCTCAGAAACCCTAGGAATCAATTCCAATACAGCTAGGGTGAAATTCCACAGATTAAGAATCAAGTTGGTAAATTTTATAAAGGAGGGTGAAAGATATGAATAAGTGTATATTGGTCGGTGATTTACTACCTCTTTATATAGAAAACTTGCTCAGCGAAGAGAGCATGGAATTTGTTGAAGCCCATTTAAATGAATGTCCTGACTGTGCATCCCTCTATGAAGCACTTCAGAATGACCATCCTTCTCCAGAAGCATCGGGCACAGAAAAAGAGAAATCTGTACGCTCTATCCTAAAAGGCTATCGTAAATGGTTTTACACCTTGGTCATCGCTGTAATGCTTAGTTCCTTAATGGGTGGCATCCTAGGTACCTATTTTATCATGAAGTATGAAGAGCTCATCCCTACCAATATGGCGAAGGATTTCGTCACCTATGCATTACAGGGGGATCGTTGGATATACCAAGAGAAAATCGCTCTAGACCTAAAAGAACAGATTTCCTTTATCCAGTATTTTGATTGGGAGACATGGGAAGATGTAGCGCAGTCTACTGCCCATATCACACCAAAGGGCTTCAAGGTGTATAAAAACATTCTTGCCCAGGAATTTGGGCCTATCGATGTATCTCTTCGCGTTGGCTTGGTACTGACGAGAGATGGCTTCAAAGTATTTCAGGTCTTCATCAACAATAAGGAAGATTATTTAAAAAAGAAGGCTGAATATATTTCCACGCTAGATAACAAAGGCGAGACCCACAATGTAGAAGTTTCTCCTACCAATCCCTTAGAGGGTGAGTATTTCGTGGAAGGTAGGATTTTAGAAATCAAAGACGGTCAGATCCACATAGAGCAGCACATGGACACTGGAAGCCGGGAAGTTTCTCGTTTTTCAGTGGCAGAAGACACCCTTCTGGTCAAGCATGCCATCGTTAACAATCAGGACTATTTTGATCGTATCGGTTTGGATGTCCTCCAAGTGGGGGATGTGATCGCCATCATCTTTACGAAAGAAAACCTTCCACGGGTGATCATCCTATCGAAATAGTTGTATCTTTTAAACCTGGATCGCCTAAAGCGGTTCAGGTCTTTTGTGCTCCGTTATTCTTTTTCATTGAATCTCAGGGTATACTATAATAAAATAGTATTAACCGAATCCTTGGGAGTGAAAATCGTGATGAACAGAACATTTATTGAAGATAAATTGAAAGAACATGGCTATAAGCTAACCAATCAGCGAAAAGCCATTATTGACGTATTGGTTGAGCACCAAGGGCATTTCCTCTCTGCTGAGGAGATTTATTCAAAGTCTAAGGACAAATATGCTCAAACCAATTTTTCCACGATTTATCGGAATCTGGAAATCCTCGTGAATACCCACATCATTCATAAGACACAAATCAAGGATGGTACCTTCAGCTATGAGCTTGTCTGTTCCGAAGCCCACCATCATCACCTAATTTGCAAAGGCTGTGGCAAAACAGAAAACATTGATTTCTGTCCTATAGAGGATTTACAAAAAAAACTTGGTTCTAAAAACTTTACCCTCACAGACCACAAATTTGAATTATACGGCTATTGTCAAAAATGCCAGGAAGATCAATAAAAAATCCCTGTATCAGGAATTTTTTATTGATCTTGCATCTACAAAATTAATATTTTCAATAAAATTTTTATTCTACATCATTCTTACAGGCTTCTTTTCTATTTATCTGTCCGCTCCCAATCTCCATCAAAACCTGCAGCGTCTTAGGCTCTGGACACCACATTTTTCGTTTGACTGCCTCCAGCAATTTTTTGACTATGGGAAATAACCCTTGAGATTCATATTTCCGTAGCCATTCCCACATTTTTTCATCTTGAATATAGTGGTGGGCCAGTTCTTCGTACATCCAATCATCTATACAATTGGTTAGCGCATCCCAACAAAAAACATAATCTATTATTTTTGAAAAATAGAGTGCACCCTGGTATTCATACTTTTTTATAGACTCTATCCAATGGGGATTTAATACCCTGCAGCGAAAAATGAATTTTAATTGTTTCTCTATGCTTCGTATCCTTACATAGAATGGATTGCTGCTATCTCCGCAGTACATTTTAGGAGCCTTTCCGCTAATGCTCTTAACTGCGTTTCCTATTCCCCCATGATGCTGGTAAAATCTTTCCCTATCCAAAATATCCCGTTCTCTGCACGAAGTATTTTGCACAACAATATCAACTTGTTTTAGCCTCCTATGAAGCAGCTTTCTTGCATGCACGCCCTTCTTATTTCTACTGTAGGCGTAACCGCTCCACTCCAGATAGTTGTCTCCTAGTTCCTTACATCTGGTCCACTGTCCCGTCTCCATGACGCGCCCTATTGCCATTTCATCGGCAACAGTTCTACAGCCGAAGATACGGTACAAAGAATACGTCCTGGCCAAATCAAAAGTTTCACCCTTTTCTAAAAAGCTATGAATATCTTGCCCCAAATGTTTTCGAATATAGTTCTCTTCTTCTGTTTCATCCAACGCTGCCACCATTTCTACAGCCAAATCTAATAAACCCATTGCCTCTGGAAAGCTCTCTCGAAAACACGGACTAATTTCCATTATCACATCTATTCTAGGTCTTCCTAATGCTTCTAAGGGTATGACTTCCAGTCCATATATTTGTCCTGTGTTGCTATCCCATACTGGCTTTACCCCCAGTAAATATAAAACTTGAGCGATGTCTTCCCCTTGTCTGCAAAAGCTAGACATCCCCAATAGAATAATGGCAATGGCATTCGGATATCGATCTTCTTCTTGGAGAAATGTATTCAGTAATGTCTCTCCCAATCTCTTTCCCACTTCCCACCCATTCTTTGTAAGAATCATAGAAGGGCCTGATCCATTAAAACCTTCATGGAAAGACCATGACTTTGTGTTTCTCCTTAAACATTCCTCAAAAGTCTTTGGTGACACAACACCCTTTTCTAAATCATTTAACATCTTATACCCATCCAAATAGGCTTTTCTTAAATATGGAACCAATTGATCTGCTATATAGTCCATCACCTTTATAATCCTATGAATTTCTCTTCCAAAAAACGCCTTGCAAATCAAGTAGCCTTTACCCTTATCAAACTTTTCATTGGCAAATACCGTTATTAGCTCTTTTCCCAAATAATTTATTTTATCTAATATCTGGCCATAAGTTTTTCCCTCTGTAGGGCAAAATCTCCCTCTGTTTCTGACCAATTGGTGATAATTGTAGCCCCTCATTTCTGCAATGGTATCATATAAACCTGGAATATCCCCTATTGGCAGACGAACAAGATGTAATATCATATTGATCAGATCTTCTTCATCCAGTTGTTTCAATAATACGCCGGGCCCTGCCTTGATAGTTGTGTGCTTGATTTCGTTCAAATAACCATAAAGTACTTCCAAAAACTTATCGAAGTTTGCATTCATCATCTTATGGGTAAAATCAATGTCTCGATGTAAGTTTTCTCTTTTTACGACTTCCCATATCTCCATCTGATATTTTCGATATTCTTCTAGATTATGAATGCGCCCTTCATGATATTGATTGATTTTTCTCTCTATGGAATTTAATCGATCATAACTTTCTATGAAATTTAAAGGAGGTATTATATCATTTAACATCATGATTAGAAATTCCTCATATTTCTCTTCCAATGTCTCTTTACCTTTTATTCTACGATAGCCCTTTCCATCCCGTGAAGAATATTCGATCAGTTGAAAAGATCCCATGTACTGATCCCCTCCATTTCTTACGATAACCATTATATTCTATGTATTTCTTTTCCCTGTTAATAGGATACCTTCATAGCGGCCAGCGCTCTTTCTTCAATGATCGCAGCAATTTTATGGTCTGCACCGATATGCTTCGCCATAATGAAATTTACGGTAGGATATTTTTTCTTTAGGCTTTCCAGCGCCTCTGGAATGTCATATTGAACATGATTTCCCTTAAAAATAAAAAGGGGAACGATTATAATTTCCTCAACGTCTTGCATGATTAAATCTTCAATCCCCTCTTCAAAACTCGGTTTAGAAAGCTGTAAAGATCCCATACCAATCGTCTCAAAAGAAGTAATATTCATCACCATTTCTACAATATTAGAAAATATTTCTGCTGCCTCTTCTGCTTGGCTGCCATGGCCAAGTATGAACAATGCTCTTTTCATAAACACCCGTCCTTTCCGTTTAAAGAACAAAGTTGCCTATCGGCAATTTGTTTTCGCTAGGAAACCCTAGGTTTCCTTCGACGCCTGCAAAGCAGGCTGAGCACCTTCCTGAAAACGGCAAAGGGGAAATCCCCTCTGCACACCCCATATCTAAGAAATCAAAAACCATAATTTCTTAGATATATAAAAATACCCTTCTTCTGAGAAAAAGGGTATTTGATACATGATGAGAAGCTGAAGGGAAACATCAAAGCATATGTTCTCCCTTGGCATCCACACCTCCTTATCCTCGTAAGTTTTATCGGCGCATCATCATGGCAGGTCTCCTGGCTCAGCATCATTGTAAAACTACTCCCTTCCCATCTTTCGATAAAGACAGTGGTATTTTTATAGTTTTACTCTGCTTTACAGTGGCGGGACCGCGTCGGTTTTTCACCGTACTTCCCTTTTAAGCTATTTTTCATATCAATAGCACCATGATGTATCCTATTCAATTATAGAAAACAATAAACACATATTATTATACTAAATATATATGCTCCATACAATATTCATTTATTTAAGAAATTAAATAAATAATAACAGGCTTACAGCCATGACAATCATCCCTAATACCAATCCGTATATCGATAAATGATGTTCCCCATATTCCCTTGCTGTAGGCAAAAGCTGGTCTAGGGAAATAAATACCATAATCCCTCCCACAGCTGCAAAAACAATGCCGAACACCATATCTGTCATGATAGGCGCCAGTAGGAGATAACCAACGATAGCGCCCACAGGCTCCGCCAATCCAGATAGGAAAGAATACTGAAAAGCCTTTTTCCTGCTTCCTGTTGCATAGTAAACAGGAATGGATACCGCAATTCCCTCTGGAATATTGTGGATCGCTATAGCAATTGCAATGCTAATTCCTAATGCAGGATCCTTGAGGGCAGAGATTAAGGTGGCGAATCCTTCTGGAAAGTTATGAATCCCTACTGCCAAGGCAGTAAAGATCCCCATTCTAAGCAAACCTTTATCTTGCTTCTCCGGTTTTGCTTCTTTCATCTCCCTTACTCTTTCAACCGTATGAACTTCATGGGGATTCTCAAAGGAAGGAATAAGTTTGTCGATCAAAGCAATCATGAACATTCCTCCGAAGAATGATATGACCGTAATCCAAGAGCCCAGTTTTTCTCCCAATTCTCCAACCAAAGCGCCTTGTGCTTTGGTAAATATTTCAATCATTGAAACATAAATCATAACCCCCGCTGAAAACCCTAAGGTAATAGAAAGAAATTTCTTATTGGTCTGCTTTGTAAAAAAGGCTAAAGCACTTCCGATTCCCGTAGATAGGCCGGCGAACATCGTTAATCCAAAAGCCAGTAATAGATTTTCCATCTTTAAATTCCCCCTCGAATAAGTCTCATAAATTATTATTATCCAAAAACAACTGTCCTTAACAAAAACTTTATGTATTTTCTACATTCTTATTTACAAGGCTATTTCATATGATATAATGTTATTGATAATGAATTTCATTATTAATAACATTATATCATATGAGGGGGATATTTATGAAAAAAGTTTCTATTATCTATTGGAGCGGTACTGGTAATACAGAAATCATGGCCCAAGCAATTAAGGAAGGTGCAAGTTCAGGCAGTGATGCAGTAAAATTATTGAGAGTAGAAGATGCCTCCACCAATGACATCATTGGAGCCGATGCAGTGGCCCTAGGTTGCCCTTCTATGGGTGCCGAGGTACTAGAAGATGATTTTATGGAACCTTTTGTTGCTTCCTTAAAGGATGTAGATTTCTCAGGGAAAACAGTGGCCCTTTTTGGCTCCTATGATTGGGGTGACGGGGAATGGATGAGAGATTGGGTAGACCGCATGAAGGGGTATGGCGCTAACATCATCGCTGATGGCCTCATTCTTCGTCTTACGCCAGATGAAGATGGACTGCAGGAATGCAAAAACCTTGGTATGAGCCTAACAAAATAAGTATACATAAAACTAAACAAAGGGACCCATCATGGGTTCCCTTTGTCTATGGTGTTATTTCTTCCTTTTATGTACATTGTTTGCATACACCAGAAAGTATCATCCGTCCCCCGATCATGGAAGGATCGCCAATCGTATCATATAATTGATAAAACACTTTGCTTTGTTGTAAATCGATATCTTCTATCCAGCCACATTTGCTGCAGCAAAGTTGCACATGATACTTGTTTGTTAGAGAGAACAATCTGATTCCTTCTCGAATGTCCATGCAAAAGACAACTTTCTTCTTTTGCAGGTTTTCGACCATTCTATATATTGTTCTAATGCTTAAGGTTTGAAAATCGCGCTCCAGAATTGTCCATATATCCTGTACACTAAGCCCTTTATAAGGATTATTTCTAAATATGGCATATATCAATGCCTCATGCTTTGATAAGGATTCGACCTTGTTAGGCTTCTTCAATATATCATCCTCCATCTATTTCTCGTATTTAAAGGGGGACAGATCCATTATTTTCTTTGATGCTGCATGATATAGATTTATTTTAATCGTTATTGATATTCATTGTCAATTATGTTTATATGCTTTATAATAATTATTATCATTATTCAACTCGGAGGTTTTTTTATGCATCAAATCAACAACTTTCGTGATAAGATGATTTATGAGCTCTATCTGGGTGTACAGGTTTTAAGCATCATTGCTATGCTGATTTTTTTTAAATCTTTTACTACTTTCTCGGTCAACCCATCTCCATATACCAATGTCTTCTTGTGGATCTATGGTCTATATGTGCTTGGGAAATTCATACATTTTATCTATAAAAATTATTTTCTTGAATTGCCCCAAATACTCCATCCAAGTCTTTGGATCATGTTCACAGATGGGATTTTTCTTACCTTTTTTCTATATATCACAAAAGACTCCTATTACGTTTTATCTCATTTATTCTATCTGTACATCACCATTCAAACCATTATTTTTCACGCTCGACATTCGATGATTAGCAGTACCTCTGCCGCTATATTCTACATATTTCTAGTGGTCATGGAGAATCCAAAATCACTGATATCGGCACCAGTAGCTATTCATATTGGTTTATTTTATCTATTAGGCTATATCATTTCTTCTGTCATGAATGAACTTCATCGATTAGAAGCCTACAGTACTCACATGTACGAGGAACTAAAAAGAAAAAACGAACAACTAAGTGAGATAGCTAACAAAGATTATCTTACCAGTATGTATAATCATAAAAGCTTTTACTGTCACTTTAATGAGATTATTCAACATGCTACCATCAGCAATGTACCCTTCAGTTTAGCCCTGTTTGATATCGATGATTTTAAAAAAATAAATGATACCTATGGCCATCTATCGGGTGATATGGTTCTGAAGGAAGTATCTTTCCTCATTTTAGAAACCATCCGAAAAACAGATATTGCTGCCAGATATGGTGGTGAAGAATTTGCCCTAATCTTTCCCAATACAAGTCCAGAAGAAGCTGAAAAGATTTGCGAGCGCATCAGAGAAGCCATTGAAAGTCACCCCGTCATAACAGATGAACATACCATTCACGTGACGATTAGTGGTGGTATGGCAGGCGGTATTTTATGTAATCAGCACTGCAAACAACATAAATTATTGGAATTTGTTGATCAACTGTTATATGAAGCGAAATCCCATGGTAAAAACCAAATCAGAGCATCTTACCAAACTTTAATCTTTATCAATGAATAGCAGAAAGGATACTGCATATGCAGTATCCTTTCTGCTATTCTTTTATTAGTTATCTTCCTTTGGATTCGCATCCACAGCCGGCATCTCCCTGATGGCTGCAACCAACGCAGTCACCCTTCGCCTGTTTCTTTAAACTTTTCACCAACATATAGGCGCCATAGCCAATGATGGCAGAAGCCAATAGCATCGTAATGATATTTCCTGAGCTCATTTTATCATCTCCTTAGAATTAAAAACCTAGCAGTCTTCCAACTTGAAATACAAGCATTGCCATAAACCAAGCCACTGCAAATTGATATCCTACTGAGAACCCTGTCCATTTCCAAGAATTTGTTTCCCTTTTAATAACCGCAATGGCTGTTACACAAGGTGTATACAGTAATACAAACACCATGAACGCGTAAGCTGTCAACTGAGTAAAGCTAGCACCCAGCGCCTGGGCAAATTCTCCCGCTGAAGGATCTTCTGCCAACCCATAGATAATAGCCATATTACTTACAACTACTTCCTTGGCCAAGATACCAGTAATCAAGGATAGGGATGCCTGCCAATTACCAAAGCCCAAAGGCGCAAAGATTGGAGCAAATGCTTTACCAATTGTTGCACCAATACTTTCTGTTAATTCTGCAGGCCCTGCAAAGTTAAAACCTAAAATAAACCACAATACGATGGAAACACCAAAGATTAGCGTACCTGCCTTAACCAAGAAGCCTTTCACCCTGTCCCATACATGAATTCCTAAACCCTTTATCGTTGGAATTCTATAAGGAGGGAGCTCCATGACAAATGGCGTAGCATCTCCTTTGAATAAAGTACTTTTAAATATAAGACCAATGGTAATCGCCATAGCAACCCCCAAAACATATAATGAGAAAACCACAGTTTTTTCATTATGCGGGAAAAATGCCCCTGCAAACAATGTATATACGGGGAGTCTTGCAGAGCAAGACATAAATGGATTGATCAGAATTGCCGTTAATCTATCCTTTTCGTCTTCTAAAGTCCTTGTACCCATGATGGCCGGCACATTACAACCAAAACCCAAAATCATTGGGATGAATGCTTTACCACTCAAGCCGATGTTTCTCATGGCTCTATCCATGATAAAGGCAACTCTTGCCATATACCCACTATCCTCCAGAATAGATATGGCCAAGAATAAGCAGGCAATGTTTGGCAAGAATACTATAATACCCCCAACACCACCGATAATCCCATCAACCACTAGAGATTGGAGCCACTCTGAAACACCCATGGACGCTAAACCTGTAGAAGTCCATTCAGTCAAAGTCTCAGCAAAGAATACATCAATCACATCCAACAGTTTATTTCCTACCAAATCAAAGGTAAAGAAGAATACACCATACATAATTAAGGCGAAAATAGGTAGACCCAGCCATTTGTTCGTAAGAATCTTATCTACTTTATCCGTAGTAGTAAGGACATTCTCCTTAGGCTTTTTCACTGTTTTCCCAATAATTTCTGTAATGAACTGATATCTTTTATCGGCAATAACAGACTCTATATCATCCTCTATACTAAAGTCTTCTGCCGTAGCCGCCACATCTTTCACGTGGATGTTCATCAAAGACAAAATTGTCTCATCTTCCTCCAGAACTTTAATGGCCAACCATCTTGGATGATATTTGGATAGATTAGGATTTTGTCCTAAAGTAATCATTAACTCTTCGATTCTTTTCTCCAATTGCTTTCCATAGTTAGGATACTTCGGACTATAGGTCATTTCCTTTTTCGCGACCTTGATGACAGCATCCATTAATCCGTCAATTCCCTTTTGCTTACTTGCCACGATGGGCACGACGGGCACGCCTAATTCTACGGATAGTTTTTCTACATCGATTTTGTAGCCTCTACTTTCCGCTACATCCATCATATTTAAGGCAATCACCACAGGTCTTCCCAATTCCATGATTTGGGTGGATAAGTAGAGATTTCGCTCAATATTCGATGCATCTACAATATTCACAACTACATCTGGTGCATCCTCTACGATATAATTTCTTGCAATCATCTCATCCATAGAGTAGGGTGATAAACTGTATGTACCGGGTAAATCTACTACTAATACATCATGATCTTTGTTCTTTAATCTTCCCTCTTTCTTCTCAACTGTAACCCCCGGCCAGTTTCCCACATACTGTCTTGCCCCTGTCAAAGCATTGAACAATGTAGTTTTTCCACAGTTGGGATTTCCAGCCAACGCAATGGTTATCGATTTGTTCACTTATGTTCCCCCCTCAAAATATTGATACTAAAATTCATTCTCATTTTATAAATAAAAAAATTATTCTATGACGATATTTTCTGCATCTTCTCTACGAAAGCTTAGGTTATAACCTTTTACTTTTACTTCGATAGGATCTCCCAAAGGTGCAACTTTCTCTACCAAAATAGCTGTGCCTTTGATAACGCCCATATCCATGAGCCTTCTTTTTCCGGGGCCTTTTCCCTTAATCATAGAGATGATCCCACTTTCTCCTGGTTTAAGATCCTTCAATGTTTTCTCCATGCGCTTCACTCCTTCTTTCTTTTCGTTGCTCTTAGGCAGCCTCAACAAATATTTGCTGAGTCACCGCTCCCCCTAAAACAAGTCTTGAGCCCCTTACGTTGATAATGAAGGCTCCGTTTAAATCATTGGATATGATATTGATCTTTACTCCTGGGGTTAAGCCCATATCCTCCAGCTTTTTTTTCATTTTGGGTCCCCATTGAATTTGTCGCAGTACCACTTCATCTCCAATCTTAGCCATAGCTAACGGCATGACAATCCCTCCTTTTGATACAATAAAACATTTCGAATGATGAACATTAATGTATATGCAAACACTCTATCAATTATGATAATCATTTTCATCGTACATTTTATTACAAATGAGAAATATTGTCAACATTCTATTGTAAATCTTTTCCTTGATAGATATCAGGCGATTTGTGAATCGTCCTACATGCAGCTTCACTTTCTTCATTCAATATCCATATCCTACAATCTACTATGCAGATTGCACGATATGGATAGGTGTATAATGCTCCAACATTTCTTTCATATGATCTTTCGCCTTCGTAAATGAATTGTATTTTTCGTCTGAAATCCTTGGATCCCCATAGACTCTCCACCCATTTATTTTAGTTAGCTTCAGCGAAGTGTGTCCAATAAAACCCATAACATCCTTTAAAGGATATCCTAGAAAAATCCCGATCTCATCAGGAATTTCTCCCGTTGACATTTTAGCTAATAATAAATTTAAATAGCCTTCCATATCATTGTTGTTGGAATATCCCAGTTGTTTCAAGAACTTTAAGTTTCTCGAATCCCCCAGGGCTTGCGCTAAAGAAACTTTATGATAAAAAAATAATTTGGTACAGTGATTGGAGATTCTTATCTCTTTATAATCTACTTTGCTGCAGCAGCGGAACACCTGCTTAATGATTTCCATTTTATTGATACCATCTTGATTATTTTTAGGAAAGCTAAGTATTTCTGCAGGTTTGGCACCTAACAAAACTGGCCCTAGGAGTTGCACCAGCCATTTCATAAAATCATCAGGATTATTATTAAAACAATAGCAACCTTTGTATTTTTGATCCATCCAATTTGCCTCCTCTTCTATTCCTACGGATATTTTCTATGATCAATTCGTTGATAATGATAATCTATCTCAATTAATTATATCATATTTTTCAAAGGCCTGCTATATTTTACTATTTTTTTGCAAACAATACTTTTTTCTATCTTACTTTCCCAGCTACATCCATGTCCTCATCACATTCCATCCTTTCATTTCCTTTCGTGGCCAGAAATAATTTTTCACTCGCCTTATTCACCATTGATTGTTTTCATGATAGACTATTTAGGAAGCCAATAATTAGCATTTTAAACGATGGAATATTGGGTATAAACTATTCATATAAGACTATGAATACATTGTAAGGAGAATTTTATGCTGACTCATTCTATTTCAATAACGGACAAAGCTTTTCTTGATACCTATTTAAGATCAAGTTCCTATGAGGTTTCTGATCTGAATTTTACAAATCTTTTTATGTGGCGCCATCTCTATCATTTAAAATATGAAGTCATCCATGGACTATTGTGGATTTCAGGCATATATTATGATAAACCTTTCTTATTTCCACCCCTTTTTAAGAATGCAGAAGACTTGGCAAATTTACCTGCCTGCCTAGAAATACTAAAGGGAAAATTTGATCACATAAAAAGCCCGGCGATGATAAAGTTCCTTCCTGCCTCAGCTGTAGAGCTTTTCCAAAATACTGCGCCCCAACAGCTTCGATTCCAGCGAGATCGCGACAATGATGATTATATTTATCTGGCCCAAGATCTGATGGAACTTAAAGGCAGAAAGCTTCACAGCAAGAAAAATCATTTGAATTTTTTCCGTAAACATATGGAGTTTGAATATGTACCCCTTACCAAGGATCTTATAGATGATTGTCTATCCTTGGCGCAACGATTGAAGGTAGGCAATTATACGGACTTAGAATTGGATTTGCTTCAAAACGAAGCATTAGCTATTGAGGAAGCACTTCAGCATATGGATCAACTGCATATCGCCGGTGGTGCCATCTGGGTGGATAATCAGGTGGAAGCTTTTACATTTGGTGAGAAATTAACAGAGGATACCATGCTGGTGCATATTGAAAAGGCAAATGCAGACATCCGAGGGTTATATCAAGCAATCAATCAACAGTTTTGCATTCACCATTGTGAGGACGTTATCTATGTCAATCGAGAAGAGGACATGGGCTTTGACTATTTACGAAAGGCTAAGGAATCTTACAATCCCGTAAAAATGCTGGAAAAATACGATGCTTTCCTTATTTAGGAGGGTGAACATGATCATTAGACGTTTGGAAAAAAAGGATATGGAGGCGGCAAAATCCCTATGGCGCTATGCTTTTGAGAGTCAAGAGCCTTTTTGCAGCTGGTATTTTGAGAATGTAGTAGCTCCTGAAAATCTATTGGGTATTTTTATGGAAGATGATTTGGCCGCTAGCCTACAGCTAAACCCTTATCGTTTATGGCTAAATGGCAACAGCTTTGATACTTCCTATGTGGTAGGTGTCATTACCGCCCCCGCCTATCGTCATAGAGGTTTGACCAAAGAATTAATGGCAGCGGCTATTGGAGAAATGAATCGAAAAAATCATGGGGTCTCTATTCTTATGCCCTTTGATACAAGCTTTTACAGCACCTATGGCTGGGAATTATGTTATTCGCAGCTGCGCTATGAAATTCCTATGGATATGTTGAAGAATTTTGGCGCTACCCAAGGAAATTTCACTCCAGTCCACGGAAAAGACGATGTGAATGCCCTCCAAGGCATTTATGAATCATACTTAAAAGATTACCAGGGCTATGTTCAACGCACACCTAAGGACTGGGCTATTCTTATCCAGGATTTACACCATGATGGGGGTTATGGTTATATCCTCATGGATGAGACAGGCACGCCTGCGGGGTATATTCTTTATTTTCTAAAGGACGGTACCCTAAATATCAGAGAATTGGCCTATTGCAGCCATTGGGCAAAGAAGTCTCTAATCCACTTCGTCTATCGCCATAAATCTCAAACCACAAAGGCCGCATGGCCTGCTCCTGTTGGAGATTTGGATTTTCTCTTCCTTCGGGATACCATCAAACCAACCCCTACCAATACCATACGTATTCTTCCCTTTATGGCGGGAAGAGTGGTAAATGTGAAAAGTGCGCTGGAAAACTGCCGTTATCCTAAGGATACGCTTTTATCATTTACCTTACAGATTTCAGACATCTATGGTCCTTGGAATCATGGTATTTTTTCCGTAATGATTCAAGACGGCATTCCATGTGTTCAGGAGACAGAGGATATGGAGCCGGATTTATCCTGCAGTATCAATGTCTTTTCTCGATTATTCTTTGGCGCTATCAGCCTGGAACAAGCTCTCTTTATGGAAGAAGCCCTATTACATAACCCGCTCCTTTCCGATGATTTGAAAAGGATTTTTCAACAAAAAAATAATTTCATCAATGAATATTTTTAACAAAAAGAGTCTCCTATAGATGAGTAACACCCTATATGCTAGCATATAGGGTGTTACCATTATGGATATACATACTGGGTTGCAGGTTTTTCTATTTTTTCAATCTCTTCCACTTGAATAACAGGCATCTGGGTATCTTCACCAGATATTGCATCATGGTACGCTGTAACATCCAAAGTTCCCATCACCCTTACCCATTCATCTTCCTCTACGATCTTTCCAGCTTCACCTCGGCTAAACAGACCGATCACTTGAGAGTCTGCTGCACAACAATTCATCAGAAGTCTCGCTACTACAAACTCATTCTCTTGAAAATTTTCTTCCCGAAATACAAAGCCCGTAATAACTACCTTATTTCCCTTATATTTCTCCATATTATTATAGATCTCATCCATAGTATATAAAAAATCCTCATCATTAAATAGGATCGTTCCATCCTGTAAAAAGGCCTCTTCCTCTGATCCTTCAATGGTAATCGACCCTTTATTGCCGCTGACGGTCACACCTTTTTTGGCAGCCACACTGGCGCTTAATCCAGTAGGATCTACTGCAAAGCCAAGGATCAATGGAATCAGAAATAAAATGTATCCAATTTTTATTGATTCTCTGTTATGTCTGCTAAATATTCGTTTCAATTGTACCCCACTCAATATCATGAAAACAGCAAACGAGAAATAGACATATTTCAACATCTTGGGATGGATAAAAACCAAAATCTTATCCGTAGAGATTAAATGATATACGTAATAGGTAAATCCTAATAAAATGGCAAACCATATGCTTTCATTCACATTGAACCGTCTCATCTTTACCCCCCCAATCATCCAATGATATTGACTAGCATGGCCAACATGAAGCACACCATAGAGATTACAACAATAAGCTTAACAACAAATTTTCCTTTAAAAGCACCACTGAGCATTAAAGTATTCTTGATATCAATCATCGGTCCAAATATCAGAAAGCCTACGATGGAGCCCGTTGTAAACTGTCCTAGGAAGGTTCTGGCAATAAACGCATCGGCTTCAGAACACAAAGACAATACAAAGGCCATCAGCATCATAACCAATACAGAAGTGACACTACCCTGACCAATGGATAGAATGTAGCTTCTAGATACAAAGGTCTGCATCAATGCGGAAAGGAATGCCCCCAGAATCAAGAACTTTCCTACATCATATAGTTCCAAGCTCATATGCTCCATGACATCCATCAGTGTTCTCCATAATCCCTGCTTCTGATGGACAGCAGGATGCCCATGATGATGCTCACATCCACAAGGATGGTGATGATCATGATGATGCGCTCCATGGTGGTGGCTATGATGTTCTTCCTCAATTTCCAATCCATTTTCAAATTCCTCATGGTGATGATGTCCACAACCGCATCCTGATCCCTCGGATATCCCATGATTTTTTAAAGGATTCTTTTTTCCCTCTAAAAGTCCTATGATATGCCCAATCAAAACGGCCCCGAATATTCCCAATCCACCCCTCAGTAGCACCATGGAGGTTTGTCCAGAGAATGCATAATACGTGGATGTCAATACCACCGGATTCACGATAGGCACTGCCAGCATGAACGTAACAGCAATATGTAATGGCACGCCCTTGTTCATCAGTCTTCTCATGATCGGCACAATGGCACACTCACAAACAGGAAAAATAAATCCCATCAGAGATGCTGCCAACAGCCCCAAAAATCGGTTTTTGGGAATAACTTTGGCAATGGTCTGCTCTGAAACAAACATCTGAATCATCGATGATACAAAAGCACCGATCATCACAAAGGGAATCGCTTCCAGAATAATGCTGAGAAAAACGGTTGTGAACCCCTCTAACGCCGATGAAGAAGCAGACAGTAAATCGCCTTCCCAAATTACATATACTCCTACAAATAAAATGAGACCTAAGAACACGAGCATGCTAAGCTGTGTAAAAAGATCCCTTGTCCTTTTTTCTGACCCCAACACCTATATCTTTCCCCCTTTCACCTTAGAAAGCATTCATTTCATTGTACTTTATCTTCCAAATATTCAAAACAATTGTCATCTTTGGTCAAACATTCCTCACCATGTTTTCTTTGTTTCAATGTAAAGAAAGGGCTCCTCAAAAGCGGGAGCCCCTGCATTTTTCTATTCTTAAGAAACAGTTGTACCTTTCATTCTCTTGACAATATTCTTTCCACTAATGACCATCATCAATATAAGAACAGACAGCAGCACAATGGTGCCGCCTGAAGCCAATTCGAAATAATAGGAAATGATAATCCCAGAAATGACTGCCAGCTGGGCAAATATAACGGCTAAAACTGTGGCATGCTTGAAGCTCTTTGCAATTTGCAGGCTCGTAGCCACGGGAATTACCATGAGGGATGATACCAAAAGAACGCCTACAATTCGCATAGATACAGTGATCGTGATGGCGATCATTAAAATAAAGAAAAGATTGATCCACTTTACTGGGATTCCAGCCAACCTTGCACCTTCCTCATCAAAGGCAATATAGAACAACTCCTTGTAGAGCAGCCGAATAGCCAATATGATAAAAACTCCTAGCCCACCAATTAGCCAGAGATCTTCTTTCAATACCGTTGTAATGCTCCCAAAGAGATAGCCAAACAAATCTACATTAAATCCCTTTGCCAAGCTGATCAAGACAACTGCTGTACCGATCCCCGCAGATAGAATAATGGCGATGGCAAGTTCTGCATACTGTTCATAGCTTTTTCTTAAGCGTTCAATGGCCAAGGCAGCCCCTACGGAAAAAATCAGTGCCATCCAGAGAGGATAGACTCCCCCTAGAATCCCTGCTGCTACGCCAGCCAAAGCCACATGGGACAAACTGTCCCCGATGAGCGACATTCGCCTTAGTACAAGGAAGATCCCAATCAAGGGGCACAATATCCCAATGGTTATTCCTGCCAGTAAAGCTCTTTGCATAAAGCTGTATTGTAAAAATTCTAGCATAATCTACGGCTCCTTCTTAACGGTGATGATGATGAACCAGGAGCTTCATTTGCTCCCCGTAAAATTGTGTCATAACTTCGCTCAAGGGGATATTGCAGCAGTTGTGATGGGTAACGAGACGTTTGTCTCCCATACATGCCACACGACTAACCTTTTCCGTAATCATCCCTATGTCATGGGAAATCATGACGATGGTGATGCCCATCTCTTTGTTCAGCCTCTCCAACAATTCATAGAACTCGCCTTGGGATTTCAAATCAATTCCTACCGTAGGCTCATCTAAAAAAATTACCTTGGGTGCGCTCACCAAAGCCCGGGCAATAAATACCTTCTGCTGCTGTCCACCAGATAGATTCCCAATCAACCTTTTACAATAGGCTTCCATACCTACCACACTCAAAGCCTCATGAATCTGCTCCCTATGGGCTTTGTTCATACGCCGAAATAACCCAATATGGGAATAAAGGTTTGCTCCAACCACTTCTTCTACCGTGGCTGGAAAGCTGGTGTTGAAGGAATTGGCCTTCTGCGCCACATAACCAATCTTTCCCCACCCTCTAAATTTTTCGATGTTCTGTCCGAAGATTTCAATTTTGCCCTGGGTCGGTTTTAAAATATTCAGCATCAGCTTTAATAAGGTACTCTTGGCAGAGCCGTTAGGCCCTACAATTCCCAAGTAATCGCCCTCATAAATATCCAGGTTAATATTCTCCAAGACCAAATTTTGATCGTATCCAAAGAAAACATTCTTTATTTCTACTACCTTGTTCATTTCTACTCTCCTAACGCGGTTTTCAAGGCTGCAAGATTTTCCTCCATAACAGCGATATAATCCTTTCCAGCATTGATTTCCTCTTGGGTCAATCCTTCCAATGGATTCAGCACCAATGTCTCAGCCCCTACCTCAGCTGCAAGCACTTGTGCTAATTTAGGACTCGTCAATGTCTCAAAGAAAATATATTTTAAGCTATGATCCTTCGCGAATTCGGTAATCTCTGCCAGTTTGGCAGCACTAGGCTCTTCTTGAGGGGATAATCCAGTAATAGCCACTTGCTCTAAATCATACCGATTTGCCAAATAACCAAAAGCAGCATGGGCTACCACTATTTCTTTTCTCTTCATATTGCTTAATTCCTGCTTATACTTCTCATCTAATGCTCTTAATTTATTTGCAAATTCCTCAAAGTTTGCCTCATAGAAATCCTTGTTCTCTTCATCTGCTTTCACAAAGGCATTTTTGATATTTTCAGCCTGTTTCATGGCATTCATAGGATTTAGCCACACATGGGGATCATATTCTCCATGTTCTTCTTCCTCTTCATGTTCATCTTCATGTTCTTCTGCCTTTATCAAATCCACATCCTGGGAAGCTTCTACAGTAATGAGTTGATCATTTTCAATGGACCCCGTCATCTTTTCAGCCCAAGGCTCTATGTCCAGGCCATTATAGATGAAAACATCTGCCTTTTCCATTTCTCCCATCAACTTTGCCGTAGGTTCCCAGTCATGGGCTTCTACACCTGGTGGGATCATAAGCTTAAGATCTATTTTATCCTTTCCTATGTTTTTTGCAAAATCATACATAGGGTAAAAACTTGCATACACCAACAATTTCTCTTCCGTATTTCCTTGGGCTTCTTCCGCTGGCCTGCTGCATCCCCCCATTAGCAACAAAGTAAGAATCAATAGAATACTCCATGTTCTTGATCTTTTTCCCTTCATGTTTATCCTTCACTCCTTTTTATGTAAACATTTTATTTCCGGGGTTCCAAGGACAACCTTCTCGTTGTCCTTGGATGAATCAAAATCTAAATGCTAATGATTTGCATCTACAAGAAATATACCATAGAATTTTTTTAAATGCAACTCATTCCTATTTTCATTTATCGACATATTCATAGGAAATCTTGTATGGGCGCCTGATACCTGCCATCAATGGGCGATTCGTGAATCGCCCCTACTGCTTTGGGCTTGCTATACGCTTTCTTTATGGAGTATTGCCTTGCTAGAAACCGATTACTCTAATCCTCAAATTTTTCAAAAATATTCTTGACATATCCTTTCGGTAGATGATAAGATTGTGTCAAACAAAATAGAACCTTCAGGGCAGGGTGTAATTCCCGACCGGCGGTAAAGTCCGCGAGCGACGAAAGTTGCAGAACTGGTGTAATTCCAGTACCGACAGTAAAGTCTGGATGGAAGAAGGTGCATAATAAGGTCACAGGTGTAATTTATTTCCTTTTGTGTGACATAGAATCAACAAGCCCTGAAAATACTATTTTCAGGGCTTATTTATTTTGTATATAAATCCTATATACTGCTGGGACTTTTATGAAGCATCTGTTAGAATATAGGGACCTTTTAAGCAACGGAAATCTCGAGAGCCTCCCTCGAAGAGATTTCGTTGGCGCCTTCTGAGGAGTTGCGATAGCAACATGCGAATTTTATTTTTTATTTTAGATTGAGGTGATTCCATGGAAGTGAAATATATGAGCAGGGCTTTGGCACTGGCTCGAGAAGGCATTGGCTACACCAGTCCTAATCCCTTGGTTGGTGCCGTAATTGTCAAAGAGGGTCGTATCATCGGCGAAGGTTATCATCAGCTCTACGGAGGTCCCCATGCAGAAATCAATGCTTTTGAAAATGCTGCAGAGGATGTCTATGGTGCCACCATGTATGTGACCCTGGAGCCTTGCTCCCATTATGGCAAAACACCGCCCTGTGCCAATGCCATCGTAGAAAAAGGAATAAAAAAAGTAGTGATCGCCATGATGGATCCCAATCCCCTGGTGGCTGGAAAAGGTATTGATATTTTAAAGACCAATGGGATTGAGGTTGTTACTGGCATTCTAGAGGATGAGGCTAAGAAAACAAATGAAATTTTTATAAAGTATATTACCACAGGTTCTCCATTTTGCCTTTTAAAAACAGCCATGACCCTAGATGGAAAAATTGCCGCCTATACGGGAGATTCCAAATGGATTACCAATGAAAAGTCTAGAGGATACGTTCATCAGCTCAGACATCAATATAGAGGTATCATGGTAGGTATAGGCACCGTCTTAGCCGATGATCCCATGTTAACAACACGTTTAGATGCTAAGGAGGGCTGTGATCCTGTTCGTATTGTAGTGGATAGCCGTGGAAGGATTCCTTTGAACGCCCAGGTACTCCATGTTTCTTCCCAAGCCAGAACGGTGATTGCCACAACAGACCAGATTCCTCAGGAGAAGTTGATCGCCCTCCAACAATTGGGCGCTGAAGTCATCCTTCTCCCCAGCATACAAGGACAGGTTAGTTTACCTGATTTAATGAAAGCCTTGGGTGAAAGAAAAATCGATAGCATTCTACTGGAGGGCGGCAGCACCCTGAACTATACGGCTTTAGATGCTGGGATTGTGGATAAAGTCATGGCCTTCATCTCCCCAAAGATTCTCGGAGGCTCGGGTGCAAAAACACCCGTAGGAGGTCAGGGTAAATCCCTTGTAAAGGACGCAGTACATCTTAAGAATATCTCTATCAATCGTTTCGAGGAAGATATTTTGATCGAAGGATATGTAGATAGATAGCCATTATGTATCGAAAGGAGGTTTTCCTTGCATGTTTACTGGAATTGTAGAAGAAATCGGTGTGGTCCAATCTGTATTGAAAGGCACCAAATCTGCCAAAATCGTCATCAAAGCCCAAAAGGTACTGGAAGATGTAAAATTGGGAGACAGTATCTGTACCAATGGTGCCTGCCTTACAGTCACCGATTATAGCAACCATAGCTTTGCCGTCGACGTGATGGCAGAGACTATGGGACGAACCAACTTAAGAAATCTTGTCCCTGGAAGTAAGGTAAATTTAGAGAGAGCCCTACGGCTCAGCGATCGTCTGGGTGGACATCTTGTCAGCGGTCACATCGATGATGTGGGTATCATCAAAGCTTTTGAAAAAGAAGACAACGCCGTATGGGTCTCCATCGCTGCGCCACCAGAAGTTCTAAAGTATATTATTCATAAAGGTTCTGTCGCCATCGATGGGATCAGCTTAACTGTCGCCTATATGGATGAAAGAATTTTCAAGGTATCGGTAATTCCCCACACCAAAGAGGTAACCACCCTATTGAACAAAAGTCCAGGAGATGAGGTCAATCTAGAAGGTGATCTGGTGGGAAAATATATTGAAAGATTTATTATGTTTAGAAACACCCCCCCTGTTCAAAAAGGGATGGATCTGAGTTTCTTGATAGAACACGGATTTGCTTAAAAAATAAAGAGATAGGAGATAGGTTGAAAGAGAAATTTTTTAGATGTTTTAAGGCCACAAGATATAAAATCAATTAACATTCAACCTACAACCTCCAACATAAAACATATATGATGAGGTGATATAATGTACAAGTTTAACACGATTGAAGAAGCCATTGAGGATATAAAAAATGGCAAGATCATAGTAGTCGTAGACGATGAAGACCGTGAAAATGAAGGGGATCTTCTCATGGCTGCAGAAAAAGCTACTCCAGAAGCCATCAATTTCATGGCCAAATACGGCCGAGGATTGATCTGCATGCCTATCCTAGGAGAAAGACTCAGAAAACTTAAGATTCCTCAAATGGTTACCCAGAATACCGATCTCCATCAAACAGCCTTTACCGTATCTATTGATGCCGTGGAAACCACCACGGGAATCTCTGCCTTTGAACGATCAGCCACAATTCTTAAGGTGCTGGATCCTGACGCAAACCCCGAGGACTTTAAGCGTCCTGGTCACATCTTTCCTTTAGAAGCCAGGGAAGGCGGCGTACTAAAACGTTCTGGTCATACGGAGGCAGCCGTTGATTTTGCCAGATTAGCAGATTTATACCCAGCGGGTGTTATCTGTGAAATCATGAATGAGGATGGCACGATGGCACGGGTTGGAGAATTAATGGAGTACGTCAAGGAGCATCAATTAAAAATCGTCACCATCGCAGATTTGATTGCCTACCGTCGAAAACATGAGCTATTGGTGGAGAAAGTAACGGAAGCCAATATGCCTACCAAATATGGCGATTTTCGAATCGTCGGTTATCAAAACAAGTTGAATGGTGAGCACCATTTGGCTTTGGTCAAGGGAGATATTTCCGATGGTAGTCCCGTTCTTGTTCGGGTCCACTCCGAATGTCTCACAGGGGATGCGTTTGGTTCTATACGCTGCGATTGTGGCGATCAATATGCCGCTGCCATGAAGGCCATCGATGAGGAAGGTCGTGGCGTTCTCCTTTATATGCGTCAAGAGGGACGAGGGATCGGCCTCATCAATAAATTGAAGGCCTATGCTTTACAGGATCAAGGCATGGATACGGTAGAAGCCAATCTTGCTTTAGGTTTCCCTGAAGATATGCGGGATTATGGCATTGGCGCACAGATTTTATTCGATCTAGGCATTCGAAAAATACGCCTGATGACCAATAACCCCAAGAAACTATCGGGACTTACAGGTTATGGCCTAGAGGTTGTGGAACGCGTTCCTATTCAGATGAATCACAATGAAAGAAATGCCTATTACTTACAAACGAAAAAAGAAAAACTAGGTCATATGCTGAAATTTAAGGAGGAATAAAAATGAAAATTTACGAAGGAAAATTAATCGCCCAAGGATTGAAGTTTGGAATTATTGTGGGAAGGTTCAATGAGTTTATAGGTGGCAAGCTTCTCAGTGGTGCTTTGGATGCCTTGAAGCGCCATGGAGTTGAGGAAAAGGATGTAGAGATTGCATGGGTACCAGGAGCCTTTGAAATCCCCTTGGTAGCGAAAAAAATGGCCACATCTCAAAAGTATCATGGTGTCATCTGCCTTGGAGCCGTAATCCGTGGTGCTACCCCTCATTTTGATTATGTATCCAATGAGGTAACCAAAGGCGTTGCCAGTGTTTCCTTAGAAACAGGAGTTCCTGTAATTTTCGGCGTACTGACTACAGACACCATCGAACAGGCTATTGAACGGGCTGGCACCAAGGCGGGGAACAAAGGCTATGAAGCAGCAGTTACCGCCATTGAGATGGCAAACCTATTAAAAGAATTTTAATTTCAAGGGAAGCGATATTTTCGCTTCTCTTTTCTTTTGCATATTTCTTGTTATTTTTATAAGAATAATAATTAAAGGCGATTCGTGAATCGCCCCTACTTTCCAATTTCTAAGGATATTGCCTAAGGTTAGATGTCTATTGTTTTTTAAGCTTCTAACCTCTAACTTCTAACCACTAACATCATTATAAAGGGAGGTCCAAAATTTGTCTGATAAAGCAAAGAAGCAAAGAGCATTTTCCCCCCTCTTCCACCCTATACGTTATCTTATGCGCAAAATGATGGCCAATGGCTTTAATACATATACGGAAATCCTAATGACAGATAACTATGATGAAAATGCCATCGAAATCATCACCGCAACGCTGAAAACGGGTATACAAGTTGCAATAGAGAACGAACTCCGCTCTGCCGGAGGTGCAGCCATCGATCGTCCCCTAGGCACCTCAAGAAAATTCCCATCCTTAGATGAGTTACTGTTTAGTATTGGCCAGCTTTATATCATGCCACAGGACTTTGAAGATCCAGTCGATACCAAGGTTATTATAGGTAAAAGAGCAAAGAGTCCCCTCACCATAGATATTCCTATTCTCATTGCGCCCATGGCCTATGGAACGGCCCTTTCAAAAGGTGTAAAAATAGCTTATGCAAAAGCTTCTGCCCAGCTAGGTACAGCCGCCACCTCTGGAGAAGGTCCCATCTTGGATGAAGAGTTCAAAGAAGCAAAGCATTATATCCTGCAATATAATCGTGGGGATTGGGCAAAGGATGAAGAAACCTTGCGCAAGGTAGATGCCATTGAAATTCAATTTGGTCAGGGAGCCATCGGAGGTGTCGGAAGCAGAATTAAAGCGGAAAATATCGACGCAGAGATGAGAAAGTATTTTAAGTACCCTGCTGGAAAAGATATAGTGGCCCATTCCAGACAACCAGAGGTTCAGCACCCAAAGGATGTGGCGAAGCTTGTAGAGAAGCTTAAAGATATCACTGGTGGAAGACCTATCGGGGCAAAAATCGGTGCTGGGAAATATCTAGAAGCGGATTTGGACATTCTGTGTAGCGCAGGTATAGATTTTATCACCGTTGATAGTGCGGAGGCTGGCACAAAGGGATCTGTTCCTATCCTGCAAGATGATTTTGGTGTTCCTACCCCCTTTGCGATTTCCCGTACTGCGGAATGGCTTTACAAGCACAACTTTAAAGAGCATGTAACCCTCTTGGCCTCAGGGAAAATCCGTGCCCCAGGCGATATGTTAAAAGCCTGTGCGTTAGGAGCCGATGCCTGCTATGTAGGCAATGCCGCCCTCTTTTCCGTTGCCCATACCCAAGCCTTGAAGACCTTACCCTTTGAACCCGTTACCCAACTGGTATGGCATACAGGGCAGTTTGAAGATGATTTTGATATTGAAGCGGGTGCTACGTCCGTGGCAAATTATCTAAAAGCTTGTACCCAAGAGTTGGAGAAGGGCGTTCGGGCCCTCGGTAAAACTAGATTGGCAGATGTGAATAAGGGAGACCTATGTGCCTTAAGCGAAGTGATTTCCAAGGGCTGCGGTGTACCTATGTGCTATGAGCCCTATGAATATGAAGATAAATTTAAAGGCGTACAGGAGGTCCATGAGGAGCAAGAAAAACAGCAAGGAAAACCTCAGCGCCGCCGTATCATCCTTGGCAAGAGAAAAGAAGAAGAAGAGTCTAAAGAAGAAAAAGAATAGGGAACAGACAATAAGTCTGCTCTCTATTCTTTTTAATGACAGCTTCCGCCACTGCTTGCAGGAAGGGGAATATCGCTGTTTTCCAGGGCTTCTAAGTCTACATTGTTTACATCGTCTACAATAACGATCTTTCCACTGAGCATATTCATCCCACATGTAAAAACAAGCTCTCCTTCTTGATTCGGCGTAAAGCGAATTTCATTCTTCCCTTCCTTTACTTCCTTTTGAAAGCCTGCATCAGGTATGGTCAGTATATAATTACATGAGTTAATTTCTATACCATTCATTATCCAAGTCACAGGCATGTCTTTCTGTACTACAAAAATATTGGGACTATATCCATCATTACCCACATTCATCTCTATGGTCTGTTGTCCATCAGCAATGAGGGCTACAGCTGCTTTGTTCTCCCCTTGGACTGATGCACAACATCCCCCGCCAAACAAGCCCCCGTTTGTACTATTATCCTTTGCTACTTCTACGGGTTGAGATGGATCATTGACTGCCGTAAGCTGGCTGGTAATCATCCCCATCCAACAACTAATCCGAATTTTTCCTTCCTTCGTTGGAATAAACTCAATCTCAGGATTTTCTTCCATAAGATTAACCTCAACGTTATACTCTGGAATCACGATTGGATTGTTACATCCATTGATGCTTTGTACATCAAATTTAATTTTCACCGGCACGCCTACCTGAACCACAGAATTATCTGGTGTGTACCCATTGGCGGTCACCGTCATATTGATCACTTGTTTTCCGTCTTCCATCTTGATTTCAGGAACCTCCGTTACAGTACCTTTCATCAGTCCAAGATCCAAGGCCATACCCGATAGAGCCATGCCTCGGTTTAGCATCACAATCCCCAATACCATAACCAAAACCGCACTGGCCTTCATCATGGTTCTACTGGATTTATTGCTGATGGCAGAAGTTATTGCCCCAAAGATGAATAGCAGTGGTACAGTTCCAGCGCTGAAGAAAAACATGGAGAGAGCCCCCTTGGCTACACTTCCTGTTCCCAAAGCATAGAGCTGCATGGTCTGAAGCGGACCACAGGGCATTAGTCCATTCATCAAGCCTACAAAGAATGGTCTGAATGGCGTTGATCCCCCTATTTTTCCAAATGCAATGCTAGGCATCCGTAAGCCTAACCAATTGGGAAAGTGAAGAATATTTAGCATTTTAAGCCCTAGCAAGAACATAAAAACCCCGGCACCTATGGCCACAATTCCTTTAAACTGACCTGATGGGGTCACTACAGCACCTACACCACCAACAATGCCCCCAATCACCGTGTAGGAAACAATCCGACCTGCATTATATAAAAGGGATGGGGTAAACCGTCTCCCTCCATTGGTTTCACCTACACTCTGAGACAATGCAATCCCCCCACACATGGCAACACAATGGATGGATGTTAGTAAACCCACCATAAAGATCAATCCATAGCCCATGCCTTCTGAAACCTCAGGAATAAAATTAAAACCAATGGTATTCTGAATTAAATAAAACCCAGCAAATAAAAGGAGCAAAAGAGGCATGACCTTTTTAAAGCCATGTTTCCCTTCCTTCATCACACCATAGCCTAAAGCCTCAATATTTGACTGAAATAATTTCTCATCTACAAGATCTTCATCATAATGGATCTCCACCCTTGACTGATGAAAGGATGCCTTCACGTGATGAACCCCGTTCAACTTCTGCAATGCCTTTTCAATCCTTGCCTCGCAATTACCACATGTCATCCCATCAATAAATAATGTAATCTTTTTCATTTTTTTCCCACCCCTGTATTCTATAGACTACGTAATCGCAGCACTATTTAGTAAGAGTAACCTTGGTTCATACCAATCCTTACGAATAGTATAAAACAAGAGCAAGAATCATGCCAAGTAGAAACATGATTCTTGCTCGTACTCTATGACGATCTCATTTATAAAGGTATTTTCCTATCTGCTTAGCAGTTAGCGGTTGGCGGCAAAAAAGGGTTAGCCGCTAACCATCAACGGTTAACTGCTGACCCTTTTTATAAATAGTGTATTATTTCATGCATCTACTGTAGCATTTCATACTACCGCATCATCTTATTGATCGTCTTAAGAAACTCCTCCACCACCTCGGTATCCCCTTCACGAATACGATCGATGACACAGGTTTTCATATGGTTCTCCAAAAGCAGTTTACTCACACCATCGATGGCTGATTGGACAGCAGCAATTTGTATAAGTACATCATCACAATAGGTTCCCCGTTCGATCATCCCTCGAACGCCCCGTACTTGTCCCTCGATCTTATTCAAACGCTTCACCAGGGCTTGAGTAACGCTTTCGGGACGATGGCTCACCCTTTCGCCATCTGTACCTTGACAACAGCCAGAAACAAGCAGTTCTTTTTCCTTCTCCATGTCATACCTCCTTCCCCTACGGAAGGTCTCTGTACAATCAAGTCCTTCCCGCTTATGTCTTATATTGTCTTGATATCTACTACATCATAGCCAGCTTCTTCTACAGCACCCTTTAAGATTTCACAGGCCACATCTTTAGATAGCTCTACCAATGCATTTTTTCCCTGAAGGTCTACAACCACACTGCTAACGCCTTCAATTTCCTCCAAAGCATTCTTCACGTGATTCACACAATGCCCACAGCTCATTCCTTCGATCATCATTAATTTTTTCATTCCTAACGCCTCCTTTTATAGTATACCCCCGTATGGTATTTATAATTCTATCTTAAACTTCTCTATCATCGTTGTCAACAACTATTTTTATGATTCCCATTACCTTTTAAAAATATCACAGTACTACATTTTGCGTATTCTCTATGCCTTATTTTGCTTATATCTATATAAGGTAATCTCTATATCTTGTCCCTCACTATATTTAACAGTAGCCTCATCTGTCATCATGCCTACCAAGGATAATTCGTTGGCCACATCACAATCCCCTGTCAACGTCCAATAATACTCTTCCATTTCCTCATGCTTTGTACAGTTTAATAGCTTCACCAGCTTTTCAACCTTCTTTAGACTATTGTCCTTATAATCACACTTGCAATAAATCTTAAAGAATTCATCGGTTTCCTGCACATCTACATGGATATTGGTGGACCCCATATAGAAGCAATAATTCATCAGTTCATCCACGATTTTTGATATCTTCAATCTATCGTGCTTCACATCTATCCCTCCTTCTTGAACGCCTCAATAATTGGTATCAGCGTAGCTGCCACGATGCCTCCAGAAAACCCATTGTTATATAGATTAATCCCTCCGTGGAGGAATCCTACATTTAATACGACAGAAGAGTGCAGAAATCCTGCAAGAATACCATATTTCCATCCAAATTCCCCTGCAATGGGCGCCAAAGTCGTGCCAAACAACGCAGCCAAAACAATATTGGGATCATTGATGGACCATACCTTTGTTAAGCTACCAAGGAATACCCCTAAAAAAATAGGAGACATGTTTCCAAGATGTTTTCCAAAGGCACTAAATCCCACAATGGTAAAAATCCCCCCTATGGTCGGACCATTTAAATCGCCTCGAATCATTAGAATATATGCTGTAGCAAACAAACCATTGATTCCCATATTTAACAAGCTCGGTGCAAAGCCTTCCAAAATAACAAAATCTGTAATCAGTCTTCCCGAATATTTGTAAAAACTCTTATAGCCCTTCACAGAACTACCATTCAGGTAAAAGCCAATGCCTATAAGCAGGATGAACAACGTAACCAAGAATATGGATAAAATCCCGTTATTCCCCGTAGTCCAAATCATTCTTGACTCCATGTTCAGTCCGTAGGATCTCAGCACAGAGACACAAATCGTTCCAATGATACCTGCTGTAAAACCTATATTGTAAAGGTTGAACCCTTGATGTACCCTCATAAGATACGAAGATAGCGGAGGCAAGACAAAACCAATCATCACCCCCATCGCCATTCCCAACGGGATGCTGATCCACCTTGACATGTTGGTAATAAACATCATCTGGGTTACTAACGGTGCCAGACTGGTACCAAAAAGTCCGATATACACATATTTGATGAACTTATCTCTTTGGTACCGAGTATAGATCCAAACTCCTGCCATGATAAACCAAACGTTAAAGATATTCTTCCCAAAAAGTCCAAAGCCAGTCATCAACCAAACTGTAGAAATGGTAGCACCAGTAACCTTAATCTCCATCTTATATAAGATAAAGATAGCCAGGAGGGTTAAAATGCCTGCATTGACAAAGGCGGCACCCAATCCCCCCACACCAATATAATCTGTGATTAGGAAGTCTGGCTCTAAGATGATCTGCTGGAGTCCTCTGAGGATTCCCTCTGGAGTATCCATAAGAAACCCAAAAACAACAAACAATGCACCATATAGGGTTAATACCAAGTACCGGGTCTGATTTG
Organism: Anaerosolibacter carboniphilus; assembly: GCF_014205875.1. GTDB lineage: Bacteria > Bacillota > Clostridia > Peptostreptococcales > Thermotaleaceae > Anaerosolibacter > Anaerosolibacter carboniphilus. The sequence continues at coordinate 65,635 of NZ_JACHEN010000017.1, read as the reverse complement.
GAATCTTCCCCCCTTCTTCGATAAAAGCAGGTCTATTAAAAATACTTTTAAAAATAAGAATCCCCCCTTTCTAGTTTCTATTATTTCTATTGTACCCTAATACATCGTATTTTTCATCTTTAGCAACTATAAAAATCAAAATATACGGCTGTGATCCTTGGGATCACAGCCGTATACTAATCTTCTACCTCAATCTCTACAATAATGTTGTTTTCTACTTGAATCTCTATTTCACTGCCAACCTTTAACTCACTGAAATCAATCTCGTCACCATCATCATCAAGGATCTCTGCATCCTTGGCTACCACATAGGTTTTATATTGACTGCCTACTTTGATGGTAAGCTTGTTTTGTGTGCCTACTACTTTTTCGATGAGGGTTCCTGTATATTCATTTGTAACGGATTTAGCCGATAACTCCACTACTTTTCCATTTTCTATCCTTACTTCTACTTTCATGTTCAACACTAGTTTATCAAATCCTGCATCTTTTCCATCAACTTCTATATCCGTACCACTATCTAGCTGGATGGTTCTTTCTGTACTACCTACCTTAAGCTTCAATTCTTTTCGTGTACTGTTGATTCCAGCAATAACCCCTGAGAATTCTTCTTCGACGGATTTTGCATATACCTGTAGGACCTCTCCATTCTCAATGGCGACTTCAACTTTCATGCCGACAGCTAGATGTTTGAAAGCGACATTGTTTCCATTTAGCTCAATATCTGTTTCATCATCGACTTGGATGATTCTTTCCTGACTGCCTACTTGAATCTTCAGTTTTTCTGTAGAAGCATAGATCTGCTTGATGGTTCCTTTAAAGGTTTCTGTATTTGTCTGGGCACTAATGCTGTCTACCTTACCATCAATGATCTTTAATTCCACCTTCATTCCGATAGACAAATCACTAAAGTTCTTTGTTCTACCATCGATCTTGATCACTGTATTGTTCTCAACTTTGAATAATTTTTCTTTGCTATCATTTTTTACAACAACTTCTTTGTCTGTTCGGTCGATATCTGTAATGCTACCTTTGAAACTATCTTCGATCACAACGACTTCAGTATTCCAACGGATTTCTTTTACAAGCTTTTCTTCCACCTTTAGCGTGATAGTCTTATCCAGCCTTAAATCATCTAGCGTTTTTTGCTTTCCGTCAATATACACTTTTACATCATCATCTAATGCATAGCTTTCAACTTTTCCACTTTTCTCAATATATATTTTTTCGGCATTAAACCAGATTAGTTTTCCGCTGACTCGTTCTACATCCTCATCATCGTCATCGTCAATCTTGTCGTTTAAGGTAGCTACCAAGCTAGCCATCTCTGCTCTTTTTACTGGCTGATTCGGTCTGAAGGTTCCATCTGGATATCCTTTCATAATACCTTCTTGAGCAATCAAGTATACATACCCTGCAGCATCACTTTTTACTGCATTTTTATCATCAAAGCTTAAATCATCCTTGGTATATTTCTTGGCCTTTGCCTCTAATCCCATGGCACGAATGATATACATGGCTACTTCTTGTCTTGTAGCTGGTGTTGTAAAGCTTTGTTTCGTCACATCAGCTTCACTAATTAAGCCTCTTTGTATAGCGACTTCAATGTATCCCTTGGTCCAATCCTGTAACTGATCCTTTACTTTATCCTTGATTTTACCTTTTTGAATCAGCTCTAATGATAAATCGGCTTCATCATCCCAATCCAACCCTCTAATAATCATAGCTAGGGCTTCAATCTTTGTCACATTGCTAGATGGCGCAAACTTTTCTTCACCTACACCACTAAGTATGCCCTTCTCTGCCAACCTCTCAATAGCTTCTTGTGCCCATTCAAATCCATCTAAATCTTTAAACTTTTTCGCAATTCCTGGAGGAAGACCTCCTTTTTTTGCCAAACCAGGCGGTGTAAATCCTGCCGCATAGCTTGGAATTGCTGCGCTCATTAACAGAATCGTAATTAGCATAAGACTCATAATCTTTTTCATCTCTATTTCCTCCTTTTTTTATCTGTGTTATAGTCTACGGATCGTTTCTAGGCTTTAGGTACCATAAAGTCTTTTTTTTGTAAATTTTTTGAAGAATTGCTGACCGTCTTTCCAAAGGATTTTTATTTATATTCAATTTAGGTGTGCCCGTTTATGAAGCAAATGCATACCTTATAACTGAGAGATTAATTTCTCATATATTGAATACTTTTAAGGGGGAACGAAAGTGGATCAGAATAGAGATTGTAAAGATAAGAAAAAGGATGAAACTTATCCAGAAATGCCCTACGGGATGATGCCAATGATGGAACAGCCTATGCTGCCTTATTTGCCATGTCCTATGATGGGAATGATGCCTTATATGCACAATCCACACATGATGCCTGAGATGGATATGATGCCTTATATGCACAATCCTCACATGATGCCAAATGTCGGTATGATGCCTGCTATGGAAGCACCCATGATGCCAAATATGGGGATGATGCCCGCTATGGAAGCACCCATGATGCCAAATATGGGGATGATGCCCGCTATGGAAAATCCTCACATGATGCCTGAAATGGATATGATGCCTTATATGCACAATCCTCACATGATGCCAAATGTCGGTATGATGCCTGCTATGGAAAATCCTCACATGATGCCTGAAATGGGCATGATGCCCGCTATGGAAAATTCTCACATGATGCCTGAAATGGGTATGATGCCTGCTATGGAGTATTCCCACATGATGCCTAACATGGGTATGATGCCTGCTATGGATTATCCAATGACCCTGGGAATGGAAGATATGCCTCATGATATGAAGGATCTATGCTATCAAGCTAATTGGCACATGTATAGAGCCCATCTTCACAAGGCAGAAGCCTATCGCCATAAAGCAATGAAATGTATGCACGAAGAACATCATGATAAATAAATTTCCGCTAAATCAAAAAAGGCCTCTCTGAAACATGAGAAGCCTTTTTGATTTAAGCCTTAAAACAATTCTTCGATTTCGTTGATCATTTCTCTATCTGGTTTTTTACCGTCTAACTTATCCGCATATCCCCTAAGCCTCGATACCCGATCTTGATCCGTGGTGACATAAATCCTCTCAATGCCTGGCATCCTATTTCTAATTTTACTGGCGATTTCTGTTTGAAGTCCTCGCATGTTATTAATAATCCTGCCCTCTTCTGGCGCAATACCCACATAGGCAATCCTATCGCTGTATATAGCCACCACATCACCAACACCCTCTAAATCCTGAATTTCCCGTCTTAAGGCCTCTTGAGTCGTCTGCTCTGATGGGTTCCCAGCATAATTTCTTAAGGCAGGATCATTATTTGGCGTGATACCGCCCATGCTGAGATCTTGATCTCCTGAACCTATGTCCATGATTCTCTCTCGATCTGTAGTTATTCCTCTATTATATTGATCTTCTCCATATCCATTGGGTATGGGACGCCGGGCAGGTGTACAGCCAAACGCCATTAAAAAAATTAAAATCAATGAAATCCCTGTTATAGGAAGTTTTCTATACGTGTTTTTCACCGTCATTCTCCTTTCTGCCTCAGACTTTTCTACATTTTTATTTTTTGCAGTTTCGGGAGAATTTCTCATTGAATATTTATCAAGGTCTAACATTATTTCTCAAATATTCTTTTGTTACTTTTTCTATAGACTCTGTTAAAATATTACTTTCTATCAGGAGTTTTTCAAAAAATCTTTTTAAAAAAGCGTCACACTTTTTTAAGTTCTCCGTAATATGGTAATAGGCTATGTATTAAGTCAATATCTAAATTGGAGGGTACGCGTATGAGTGAAGCGAAAAAAGGATTCCTGGGTGGATTTGGTGACGATTCATCACTATTATTCTTTTTCCTGTTGCTTGTAGTACTATTCGGCGGTAACTTCTTTGGCGGCGGATTTGGTGATGACACATCTCTTCTGTTCTTCTTCCTATTGTTAGTCATCTTATTTGGCGGCGGCTTCTTTGGGATCTAATCTGCCAAATAAAAAAGTCTTCTTCATAGAAGACTTTTTTATTTGGCTATTATAAATATCTATATGCTGTAATATCCAACCAAAGTCCGATCTTCTGGAATTCCATAGATCGCTTTCATATCTTCTGGAATATCCAGCTTCCAGTTTCCAGGGAGCCCATCATCGTGGGCTGATTTTTCGAAATATAGCATGACAACCCCTGCATCTAATCTCAAATCTTCTCTTTCCTCTTTCTGAATTGTCAAGAGGATTCGGTCCTTGTCGATAATGAATTGCCATGGCTGTCTATTCCCCCAGGATGGTGCCAGTCTTGTATAATAAAATATGTTGGTCAATCCCCTTGCCTCTAAATCCTCCAATGTACATGGGGAACCCCACCTCTTTAAAAATGCTATTTCTTCAAGGCCCATACGGGTACTTTGTTTTGACATATCATGCTTAAATATACCTTTATAGCTATGTCCAATGGCTGCAAAAGCCGTAATTTTTTCTTCTCCTCCGATACCCAGTATTTCTCTTAGCGTCCCTTCATCCTCTACACTAAGCCAGCATGTTCCTAGATCCAACTCTCTAGACTTTAATCGCATTAGTTCCATGATATATCCACTGTTTTCCAGGTAGTTTGGAAATACTTTAGATGTAATCACAAGATAGTGAGGTGCCTCAACCATCTTTCCATAGTAGCCCGCCTTACCTGAGAGTTGATCAAAAACTTCTTTTCCATGATCTATAAACAGAATAGATACATTTCGTCCACCTGCGATACCTGCCGCTGTCTTGCCTGCATCCATCACTTCCTGAATAAGGTTTGGACTGACAGGTTCTTTCTTATAGTCTCTTACGGTTCTCATTTCCTCTATCATTTTAGAAAACTTCATATATCAAACGCCTCCATCCTCTTGGTAACTTTTTTATATACATATCCAATTTCTATGGTTTTAAAACTATTTTCAAATATAATTCTTCTATTTTTCATCCAAGATTACAGGATTTTTCTCTTCGTTCATCTGAATATATAAGTAGATTCCAAAGATGATCATCAAACTCCCAGAAATTTGCCAAATGGCTGGTACTTCTTGAAAGAGAAGTAATGCCCATAGGGTAGCGAATACAGGTTCTCCTAATATTGCCGTTGAGAGAAATGTAGGCTTAATGTAGGCCAAGGCCCAGTTAAAAATGCTGTGGCCTAGGATCGTACAGAAAATGGCCAGCGCCAAAAAAATAAACCATTCCTTTATGGGATAAGGGTATAGGCTGGTTCCAGTAACCATAGCCAGCAACAATAATGTGAAGGTACAACTGGTATACACAACAAATGTATAGGTAGTAACAGAAATACTTTGTCTTACAATCCTTCCAATCATCATGTAACCTGCAACAAAAAATGCACCCAAAATCGCAAGGATATCCCCATACAGCACATTGCTTCCCATACTGTGATCCCCTAAAGAGATAATTATGCTGCCAAACAAAGTAACGCCCATACTGATAAAAGCCTTCTTAGGCACTTTCTCCTTTAATATAAACAGGGTTCCCATTGCGATGAATAAGGTATGGGTATTGACAAGAACCGTTGAACTGGCGATGGAAGTATATCGAATGGAAGTAATCCAAGTGGCAAAATGAAGGGCTAGGAATATACCACTTATAAAGCAGGTGAGTAAACTTTTTCCATCGATGGTTTTCAACTCTTTCTTTTTGTTCTTTATGACAAATGGCAATAGAAGCAGAACTGTAAATCCCATTCGATAGGTTGCAATAACCAGAGACGGTGCTTCCGACATTCGTATAAATATGGAGGAAAAAGATACAAAAACAACGCCTAACAGGACAATCCACTTAGGACTTATTTTCGGCATAGGTAACACTCCTTACTTTTTATACATAAAATATAAATGAAAACCCTTTATTAGTATATTATCAGACTGGATCATACCGTCACAATACTTTCATCTTCTGGCAGCCCCCCTTTTGAAAAATAAAATTTCTTACAATTTTCAGCAAAAAAGTGTCACCTTCTGAGGGCGATAGAATAACATGTACTAGGACATTAGAAAACATATGCCAGCTATGATTGGCCAAAACCAGATATTAAAGGGGGCAAGGACACCATGCCTTGGATTAGATATGATCCATCTATGTATGGAAACAAGAAACAAAAACAAAAGCGGCAAGAACCTCCGATTAAAACGGCTTGTGTTCGTACCACGGGTGGCATAGCATCAGACTGTGTGAATACACCTGTAGAGATTACCGCTTTAAGCACGGGCGCCGTAGCCAAGATTCCCGTTGTCTTGGCTGAGCTAACACTCCAGCTAAATGTAAATGCAGTCATTGATTTGCCTGAATCCGCTTGGGAAATTAAAAGAATCAAGAAACATGTAAAAGTTACTCAATGTCTGCTTATCCAAGACACCAATATGCTCTTTATCAAGGGATTTGTACGAAAAAATATCGACTATACAACACATTGCTGCTCGAACAGTCAGGGAAGCTGCGGAGATATTAAGCAATGTACCGTAGATGTTCCTTTCAGCTGTACTACAGCCCTTGTCTTTAACGGTATCGATCCACTACCTCCTGTTCCAAGCATTTCCACAGAATTTGAGTATTTTAGAAAACAGGAGCTAAATGACCTTGGTTTTGCGGATAAAGACAAATTACTTTCTGGCGATCTATCGGAATTCAATCAAACAAGTACAGAATTTTTTAATGAGCTTCCATTCTGTGATCTAGTCAGTGCTAGAATTGTGGAGTTTGATGAGTTTCTAAATCCCACACATCCAACAGGGGGAAAAATACCTTTTGCAGAAAAATTTTTTGAAAGTATTGAAGAAAAAATGATTATTTTCCTCACATTAAAAATTATGCAAAATCGTCAAGTTGCCATTCCTCCCATTAGCATAGTCCCTGTCTGCTCAGATTATGAACAATGCTGATTATTCTAAGCTGAAGATGCTTGGATTCTATCCAATCATTTTTTAAGGTTAGACTACATTTTGTCTTTTGTCGAAAAAACTTTAAATATTATTGTAACCCTTAACGGACAAAGTGAATAGCATGTACTAGGTGAAGGACAATATTTCACCAAAATTGAAAATATAAGGGGGTTCTTAAACGATGTCATGGAATAAGAATTATGATGGTAGCAAATGTGGCTATGATCAAAAATATAGCGATGGTAATAAATATTATGAAACCAGCAAATATTATGGCGGTAATACTCGCACAAATGCCGCAGACGCTAAAATCACTTCTTTCAAACCTTATAAGGAAAAGTGTGCCACTGTAACAGGTGAAACTACAGCAGACTGCGTGAATACGCCTGCACCTATCGTTCCATTGGTTACTGGCGCTGTAGCCAAAATACCTGTTGTCCTTGCAGAGCTTACTATTCAGGTCAATGTAAACTCTATCATTGATCTACCAGAATATGCATGGGAAATCAAGGACATTAAGAAGCACTTGAAAGTTACTCAATGTCTTCTGATTCAAGACACCAATATACTCTTCCTCAAAGGCTTTGTTCGCAAGAACATCCAGTATGCTACTCGAAACTGCTCTAGCAGCCAAAGCTTCTGTGGAGATATCAAGCACTGCACAGTAGACGTTCCTTGGAGTTGTACTACACCTGTATTCTTTAACGGCATCGCACCATTGGCTCCTATTCCTAGAACTGCTACAGAGTTCGAATATCTAAGACAGCAGAAACTCCATAGTCCTGAATTTGCAGAAAAAGATCGGTTAATGTCCGGTGACTTGTCAGAGTTTAACCAAATCAGTACAGAATTCTTCAACGAACTCCCTTATTGTGAGCTTATCAGCAGCAGAATTGTAGAGTTTGACGAGCAATTGGGTCGTGTTTATCATGATTACTACAAGATGCCTTTTGAAGAAAAACAATTTAAGAGCATCGAAGAAAAAATGGTGATCTTCTTAACATTGAAGATATTACAAAACCGTCAGGTTGCCATTCCTCCTACTGGTTTGGCCGCCATCCCTGATGAAGATTGCTAAATAAAATGTATCTAGGTTTAAAAGAATCCAGCCCCTCGGGCTTGGATTCTTTTAACATTTTTAGAAAATATGTATATTCCAGGGCACAGTGCCAAAAAATAATGAATGAATTCAGGTGAAGGAGGTTTTTTCATGTCAGATAAAGATATTCAAAAATCCTATGAACACAGTGCAGAAAGAATGCGAGGTGATAACAAAACCTTTGCTGCGGATCTAACCGATAAGGATTACAATGATCCTCTCCGCCATGAAGATATCCATGACAGAGTGAAGATCGACTATGACAAAATTGATAAAATGCCTGGTATGGAGGAAGTACATAAATGGCAGAGAGAGCACATCGCCAAGGGTGACCAGTCAAAAGAAGGATACCCTTTAAATGTAATCATTGACCCTGCCATGCGGGAAATGTATCAGGCCGTCCATGATGCAGGCATGACCAACGTGTTTGACCGATTCAGCCAGCAGCAACCTACCCAATGTAAATTCTGTATCGAGGGTCTATCCTGTCAGCTTTGTGCCAACGGCCCATGTCGTATCAGCAAGAATGCACCACGGGGTGTTTGTGGTGTAGATGCCCATACCATGGTATCTAGAAATTTCGTGTATCGCCATGTGACCATCGGTACATCTGCGAACATCTTCCATTGCCACCAGGCTGCAAGAACGCTAAAAGCAGCAGGACAGCACCCTGAAAGCGGTTTGAAGATTCGTGATCCAGAAAAGCTGAAAAAATATGCCGACATGGCAGGTTTAGATGCCAATCAGCCCATCGAAAAGCTGGCTGTTCAATTTGCAGATTGGGTAATCGATGATATTCATAGCCCTTATCACATCGAATCAAAGACCGTTGAAGCTTTTGCACCCACAAAGCGTAAGGAACTATGGAGACAATTGGGCTTATTCCCAGGCGGTGGCTACAGCGAAGTAGCTTATGCCCAAACCCGTTGTATGACCAATTTTAACTCTGATCCTGTAGAATTCTTGCTAAACAGCGTTCGTCTGGGTATCGCCAATGAATATCAAGGGCTGTTCCTATTGGATATCGTTCAAGAGATCCTTATGGGAACTCAGGAAATCGCCATGAAGCAGCAGAACATGGGACTTCTAAAAGAAGGTATGATCAACGTGATCACAAATGGACATATGCCACTACTAGCTCATGTGGCGATTGACCTAGCTTCTACAGACAAATGGCAGCAAAAGGCCAAAGATGCGGGAGCCGATGGTATCCAGATCCTTGGTCATGTATGTGAGGGGCAGCAGCTCATCAACTATGAAGGCACCCATAATCAAAAAGGATATGGCGGTCAGGAAGGCGAATGGCTATCCCAAGAATACCTATTGGCTACAGGCGTCATAGATCTATTCATGTTTGACTATAACTGTACTGTACCTACCATGCCTCTTTTTGCGAAACGATTTGGTACCAAGCTGTTAAGCACCCATCCAGTCATTAAACTTCAGGGCACAGATACCCTGGATTTTGTACCTGAAAAAATGCAGGAGCAGGCAGAGAAAGCATTGGAAATGGCTATTGAATCCTTCAAAAAACGTAAGGCAGAAAACAGAAAGACCTACATTCCGCCCCATGTTTCTGATTGTATGGTTGGTTTCAGCACTGAATCTGTAAGAAATGCACTAGGTGGCAGTTTCCAACCATTGATTGAGCAGATTGCCAACGGTAATATCCGAGGTATCGCTACGATCGTTGGATGTACCACAGCAAGATATGGTCAGGGTGGCAGCAACATCTTTAAAATTACCCAAGGCTTAATCAAAAATAATATTCTGGTACTATCTGGCGGCTGTACCTCCAGCGTTATGGAATACACAGGCTTAACCAATCCAAAGGCGGCTGACGAGTGCGGCGAAGGCTTAAAGGCCGTATGTAAGCAGTTAGGAATTCCACCAGTACTCACCTATGGTGCCTGCGTAGACATCGGTAAGATGACCCATACAGCTAAAGAATTGGCAGATGCTCTAAATGTGGACACCAACAAACTTCCATTGGTTATCGGTGCACCTGAATATCTGGAGCAAAAAGCTGTGGCCGATGCTTGCACAGCAGTGGCATTGGGTTGGCTGGTTCATGTAGCACCTGTCCCTTCCATTACAGGCAGTGACGTGGTCGTAAAAACCCTTACAGAGACAACAGAAACACTAGGCCTTGGCAAGGTTGTGGTAGAAATGGATGCAGAGAAGACCATCCAAATCTATGTAGACCATATTGAAAAGAAACGTAAGGAACTGGGATTAAATTAGAATAAAATTTGTAACAGGTGATAGGTGACAGGTTGGAAATGCAATTTGGTCAATACTTTTACCTATAAAAACCCTTAGGGAGATCATATCCTCCCTAAGGGTTTTAAATTTGAACTTCGTATATATGTGGGCAAAAACATTCTTTATACGGAACGACGAGGACGTCGATCCCTGCAACTTTCAACCTATCTCTTATCTCTTTTGTCTTATAAATCGTAATACATTTTATACTCCAGGGGATGGGGGACGATACTGACTTGGACTTCATCCCTTCTAATTCTTCTGAGTTGATCCTGAATTAATCCTTTCGAAAACACACCGCCTGCCAACAAGAAATCATGATCTGCTTCCAATGCTTGGGCGGCTTCTTCCAGTGAATTTGGCAAGCCCTTAATCTTTTCCTTTTCTTCATCAGAAAGGGCATAGATATTTACATCATAGGGACCAAAGCCTTCATCCTGTGGATTGATTTTATTCTGAATTCCGTCGATGGCAGCCATCATCAAAGCGGCATAAGCCAAGTATGGATTGGATGTAGCATCAGAAGGCCTAAATTCAAAACGTTTTGCCTCTGGACTGGTGGCATAGCCAGGAATTCTCACTACGGAGCTGCGATTGGCAGTAGCAAAGCAAATGCTTACAGGAGCTTCATAGCCTGGTACCAAACGCTTATAGGAATTGGTGCTCGGATTTGTAAAGGCCATAAGGGCCGGAGAATGTTTTAGTACACCCCCGATGGCATAGAGGGCTATATCACTAAGCCCTGAATATCCGTCCTTATCAAAAAACAAAGGTTTCCCATCCTTGAACAACTGCATGTGAACATGCATGCCACTACCCGCTTCTCCAAAGAAGGGCTTTGGCATAAAAGTAACTGTCTTGCCATTGCCCAATGCCATATTTTTTACAATGTACTTTAATTTCATGGTACGATCTGCCATTTCTTTCAGGGGGCCAAAGCTAACTTCGATCTCTACCTGACCAGGACCTCCATTCTCAGAATGGTGATATTTAATGGGAACACCGTTATCTTCCAATGCTCTTACCATTTTGTTTCTTAAATTGAAGCTCACGTCATAAGGAATGTCTGCATGATAACCCTTGTGATGCATCACCTTATAACCTAAATTCTTCTCTTCTTTTTTTTCTGCACTCCATTCTGCTTGAGCAGAATCGATGAATACCTCTGTATGATTCGGTGAATTTTTAAAGGAAATATGGTCTAGGATATAAAATTCAAATTCAGGCCCCAGTAGATTTTGATCAGCGATCCCTAGCTCTAGCAGATACTTCTCTGTTTTTTCTGCTATGTATCGCGGATCTCCTTCAAAGCGCAGTTTTTCTTCCCCCGTTAAATAAATATCGCCAATCATCGTCAAAGTAGGCAGTTCTGCAAAAGGATCTATAAAAGCACTGGCAATATCAGGTATGAAAACCATATCCGATTTCTCAACAGACAAAAATCCATAACTGGAACCATCAAAGCCAATGCCATTCTTTAGGGTCTTTTCATTGAATCGCTCCATAGGAATGGTTAAATGATGCCATCGTCCTGCCAGATCAATGACCTTGAAATCAACTAGCTGTATTTTTTTTTCTTCACAGAAATCCAGTAGCTCCTTGATATTTTGAAACATATATATCCCCCTTTTTAGTTGTCCACCTGAATTTTCGTCGTTTCTTTGATGGTAGATAATACAAGATAGGTATGGGTATTAGGTGCTGCATGATTGATCTGGTCAATCAAATGCTCCAGTTCTTTTGTATTTTTTGTTTTTACCTTTACAAGAAAGCAAGTATTCCCTGTAACTTTATGACACTCCTGGACCTGAGGCATATTGCTAATCATTTCTGCCATTTCCTGAATCGGCATATTGCCCACTGGCACAGAGATAAAAGCGGTGATATCCATTCCTGTCTTCTCTCCATCTAGAATCACTGTATAGTTTTTGATAACCCCTTCTTGCTCCAGTTTCTTTACCCGCTCACTAGTTGCTGAGGTAGATAGTCCGATTTTTCTCCCCAACTCTGCCATACTGATTTTTCCATTGTTTTGTAGTTCCTCTAGTATCAGTACATCATATCTATCCATATTTCACCTCCCTGAAAAGGTTTTCCTAAATCTATTTTACTCTTTTTTAGAAAATTTTCAATTATTTTAATTATAAATTTTAAATAATTTAGTGAATTTCACTATAATCAATAAAAATAACCTTACAATTTTGTTTTTCTGCATAAAAGGGACTAGATACACGTGCTTCCCATGTGTATCTAGTCCCTTTTATATATCATTCCGTTTTAAAGTCTTTATTCTTTTTTTTCAATCAGTCCTAATGCATAGTTAAACATAAAGTCGTACTCTTTACCCAAGGTACTCTCAAAATAATACAGTCCCACACCTTTTTTATAGGTTCTAATTTCTTTATAGGTATTTTCTGGCATATCTGCCATAGGCACGGTGTATACAATGGTATAGGTTTCTCGTTTGTCCTGGGGATCTACATCAACAGATTCAATGACAGCCTTCAATGTCTCTTCTCTTCCATCGATGAGCATCTTCTGCTCCCAGCGATTCCCTTTTTCCAATGGTAATCTAAGTACTTCTAGCTCTGGAATCTTATGGGGCAGTTTTTGACCTTGGAGGATTTTTTCTGTGATCTTCTCGCTATCTACAATATACTGCATTTCAAGGGTAAACTCCCCTGTGGCTTCTCCCCCAGAAGGATCGTCTACCATCCCTACCACATGATAAATCTTTTTCCCTTCCTCCTCATCAATACGCTCAATGGTCTGTATATGACCATATTCTGCAAAACCATTATAGAAATATTGATCTCCTGTTGTTGTAGGCAGCACCTCTAATAGTGCTTGGGCAGGCGGTTTTATTTCCTCCGTAGGTTCCTCTGGTTCTTTGGATGGATCAACCTTCTGCACACACCCAGTCAATATCACTATGATGAGCACGATGATAAATCCTATGTAAATGCTACGTTTCATCATTTCTCCTCCCTTCAACTATAAATTTATTATACCCAAAATAAAGTTGACTACATCAAATTATTTTCTTTATGCATCCGCTTACAATAAAAGTGAGGGAAGCTTTCCCCTCACTGCAACGATCGTCTTTCATCCATATGCTCTACTAAATCGATGGCACCTAGTACCACATGGGCTAGGCCAAAACCTACAATACCAGCTGCGATCATCGGTGCCATATCTCTTCTTTTCATCATGGCTCCTGTCGCTGCAACAGCAGTACCGAGAACAGTGGGAATTAATCCTTCACGTACATCCATGAAAAAATCCCTCCTTATTTTTTGTAATACATTATTATCATGCAATGATCTGTTTCTTTTTATCCCTGTCAAAAGCTTTCATATATACCAGAAAAAATTGATATTTATCACAAGCTGTTTGATCTGGAATAAAAAGCGCATAATATATATAGGGAGATGATTATAGAATTGACGCTTCATTTGTATCAATATTTAAATCAAAATAGTAATCTATCTGGTTAGAGGTTTGCATGTCTAACGCTTAGGTCTTTAGTAATTTAAGCCCTGCAAGGTTGATCTTAAAACTTCTAACTACTAACCCAAAAGGAGGAATAATAATGAATGCCATTGAATTGATGATAGAAGAACACAAGCATATCAAACGGATTTTAAAAGTTACTCGCCATTTTTGTATTCAAATTGTGAATGGTGCCCCAGTCGACGATGCAGCCTTTCGCAAGGTCATTGATTTTGTCAGGAATTATGCCGATAAGCATCACCATAGCAAGGAAGAAGATATCCTATTTAAGAAAATGTCTACAGAGCTGGGTGAGGCCGTCGAAAAAGGCCCCATCATGGGTATGTTCGCAGAGCATGATTTAGGCAGACTCTTTATCAGTAACCTGGAGCAAGCCTTAGATCAGGTAAAACAAGGAAATCAAGATGCACGGGTAGACGTGATCGCCAACGCCATCGCCTACACGGATCTCCTGCATCGCCATATCGATAAAGAGGATCATGCTATTTACACCTTTGCTCAAAAAAGATTAAGCAAAGAGGCTTTGGAGGACATAGAGCGCCAGTGCAAGGCCGTAGAAACCTCCGCCCAGGAAAGAAAAACCCAGGAATACTACTTAGGACTGATCCATGAACTAGAAGAACAAATTCGATAAAAGCATTCATTGATTTTTTTTCTAGCATCTGTTACACTGAATATGTTAATTGAATAATTAAACGGGGAGCTGGATGAGTCTGGCTGAGAGGGAGATCCTATTGATACTTCGACCCATATACCTGATCTGGATAATGCCAGCGTAGGAAATTTTAATTTAATTAGAATGAAATGCTGCATCCATCCGATGCAGCATTTTTTATTTGAAAATGAAAAGGAGAATGTGTGATGAGAAATTTTTCTACAAAAATGCTCGTAGAAGCGGGCATTATGATTGCTTTGGCACAAATTTTAAGCTATGTGAAGATCTTTGAAGCTCCTTATGGCGGTTCTGTCACGGCAGGCAGCATGGTACCGATTCTGTTTTATGCAATTCGATGGGGCGCAGGTCCAGGGATCTTGGCGGGAGCCGTTTACGGCATACTGCAATTCGTATTAGGCCCTAAGTATTCCTTCCACATCTTATCAATTCTTTTAGATTATGTAGTAGCCTTTGGATTGTTAGGTCTTGCAGGCTTGTTTAGAAAAGATTTTAAAGGCGTCTTTTTAGGGGTTTTCTTCGGAATCCTAGGCAGATTTGTGTCTACAGTACTTTCAGGCGTGATTCTTTGGGCATCCTACGCCCCTGAAAACATGAATCCTTGGATTTACTCTATCGTTTATAACGGTGCATACTTGGTACCAGAACTAATCATATCCTTTGTATTGGTTGGTATCCTATATCGCGCCTTTAAACGTATCCCAAATTAGTATGTAAGGGTGGACAACACTGTCCACCCTTTTATATTACGCTAGAAACCACGATCAGGCAAAATCGCCCAACCCTACAAAACCTCAAGATATCAAGATCCGATATATGAGAAAAATAGATCATAAAACGGGCTTGCTGATGGTTACTGTCTTCTTCTCTTCATCTTGTTTTACTTCAAAGCCAACTACAGCTAAATCCTTTATCAAAATAATATAATCACCCTTCCACTCATAGGCCGGTATAAATTTTCCATCGATGAAAACCTTCTTGGGCAAATATCCAATATGGCCCATGAAATCTCCTTCTTTCAGTCCCTCTCCCCATGTTCCTAAATCGCTTTTCTCTATACTCGCTAAGCCTTTCATGAAGCTAATATCTTCATTCTCACCCTCATACTTTATCGTGTAACCCCTTCCTACAAAGTCCCAGGGGAAAATGGCTAAATCTTCTCCTATATTGATCACTTTTATCCTATCTCCATTGAAATAGGCTTCCATACCGCTAAACTGGACCTTCCCAGATAAGAGTTTTGGCGGGATGGGTATATTGATATTCAAATTGTCTACCTTCATATTTTTTATCGTAACCCCTTGGGCTTCACTGGATTCTTTTACAAATCCCTGGGGTGAATAATAGCCACTATTTAGCAGTGGATAGGCTGGCCCAACCCACATACCAAACCTTGGTCTAAATATTCCATATAGTGTGAGGTCATACTGTATGATATAGTTTTCATTCGCTATGACATCCATCTCATAGTCGATGGATGTAGCATTTAGAGGAACCACAATATCTTTCACGATCATTTTAGATGAAGACGTATTATCTTCCTGCTTTATCGCTGAAACCCTTAACACCCTATTCTCTACTGCATCCTCTATGGCTATCTTCTCCGATAGGTGGACTGTTCCTGCTAGCTTTACCTTCTTGAAAATTTCCAGATGAAATTGATCATAATCCACTCTGAAATCCTCAAGGTCTCTTACAAAGGCACTGTAGTCTTCCCTGGCCGCACCGCTCTCCTCATATAGAGAGCCGCTGAAATATCCATAGCTATCGTCAATCTCATATCCTACATATGAAGGGTCATACATATCGTTCTTCACTATCATGGTATTTGTGGGTATATACATATCATAGGCAGACTTATTTGCACGATAATTTGCTTGACTAATTTCATAATTGCTAGAATTCTTACCTTCCTGGATTTGAAACTTTTTTACAATTGATTTCTCTGGAATCCCTCTGTGTCCATAACCATATACAATGATATTTCCCTTAATGCCGCCTTTAGGGGCCACGTCCCCTGCTGGCAGGCTAATTTTCCCTTTCAAAGCAAAGATCCGTCTCTCCTGATCATACTTTCTGTTGAAAACAATATGATGATTCTTCATCAGATCTGTAATCTTGATTAACGAATATCCACCTATGTTGAAACTTGGAAACAACACACCGTCCACATAAATCTGGATATCGCTGTAGTATATATTTCCATTCCCTTTAATGTGTTTTGTTGTTCCTTTTATATTTTTCCCATCAAAAGTTAAATGTGTTTGCCGTTTCTCTCCATCCCATTCTCTTTTATACCCATAGTATTCCAAGTCCTCTGCACAAATGAAAAGATCTCCATCAATCTGATATGTAGGAATGCTCTTCTCACCTATAATAACTTCTAATGAGGGGTCTATTCTTTCAATGGATACAACAGCAGTACTCTTTTGAAAAGAACCGATAATATCTCCTATTTTGTACGGTTTTTCAGAAGCATTCTGTCCGTGCACAGAGAGCATACTTGAAACTAGCAGTGCTATTACCGTAAAGAGAGTGATTATTTTCCTATGTAACATGTATCTTCCTCCTATTTCTTTTATAGTTTTATTGTATCATGTATGCACTTCCCAATCTCTTACAATTAATTTACAAATTTTTATACCCCATTACGAAACTACCTTATAACGATAGTGTAAATAAATATCTGAGAAAAGTAATAAAATGAACAGAGCAAGGAATCAAGTGGTCTATTCATAACAAAAGGGGTTGCATGCTGTGCAACCCCTTTTGTTATGCAATTAACAAGTCTCCAATAACCTTACCTACTTCTACACACTGGTCTACCCCTTCGTCTGCTGGTGCAAACTTTATCCTTAACGGCAGCTGTATATGGGTCATTCCTGTAGATTTAATAAGTAAAGATGAATCGACCACCTTCATACCTGATGTCATTAGGTAATCCTGGATCACCTGAATTGCCTCACCACTCCAACCATAGGATCCAAAAGCAATGGCTAGTTTTTCACTTAAATCCATATTTCTCAATTCCTTCAGCACATCTTCCAGTTTACCTACCATGTCTGCATATCTCGTTGAGCTTCCTAAGAACAGGGCGTCGGATTCCAGGATAGCTTCCTTGATTGTTTCCTGATCCGCATTATCTACATTAATGATTCTGAACTCAATACCTTTTTCTTCTAGTCCTTCCGCGATTAATTTTGCGACTTTCGTGGTATTCCCTGTCATGGTACTGAATAAAATCGCTGCTTTTTTATCTCCCTTTGGTTTACTCATTTCATCATAAGCTTTGATATATTTCTCCACTTCTGTTCTTAGAATATAGCCATGGGATGGCGCGATCATTTGAATGTCTAGCCCGCTGATCTTCTGAAGCATGTCTTGAACATAAGGTCTGTGAGGATGCATGATTAGCTGATAATATACGTTAAAATCAGGTGAAATATCCTCCTTCGCCAAATCATTGAATAGCTCATAGGTAGCCACATGAGAACTAAATTGGTCACAAGGATATAGGATCTTATCTTCAACGCAGTATGTCACCATGGTTTCTTCCGTATGAAGATAAGGTGTTTCAAAGAACTGCAAGGTTTTTCCCCCAATGTCCAGGGTATCCCCGTCTTTGATAATGACAAACTCTCTATTGTGTAGTCTAAACATATTCTTTAGCTCTTCTGCACCCAATGCAGTCGTCACAATCTTTGCATTTTTTGCTTTGCTTATCAACGCTGGCAATGCACCTGCATGATCTGGTTCCACGTGATTGATGACGATATAAGCTAGTTTCATTGGATCGATGATTTGACTTAAGTTTTCTACAAATACCTTGCCAAATTCGATATCTACTGTATCAATCAGGGTTGGTTTTTCTGTATCTAAAAAATAACTATTATAGGTTGTACCTTTCTCTAAAATCAAACGGTGAAATGGCACTTTTCTATCATCCACATAACCCACCCAGTATGCATTTGGGGCGATTTCTAATTTGTTTAACATATAAATTCCTCCTCTTTCTTATATCTCTTTCTTATGTCTTTATTATAGAGGAGATCTTCTATGGAGAATGTGATTCCAATCAAATGGAAAAAGATTATAAATAGTATTTTGTATAAACTCCATTCTTAGTGAAAAGGCTAATAAAAGAACGCAGCTATTTGCCATGCTAAACATGTTTTCTATCAAAATTAGGAGTGATATACATGAAAGCCTGTGTCTATGAAGGTATGAAAAATGTACAAGTTGCAAATGTAAAGGACCCTGTAATGATGAAGCCTGATGATATCATCGTCAAAGTTACTTCCACAGCCATTTGTGGTTCTGATTTGCACTTGGTTCATGGCAGGGTTCCAAACATGCCAAAAGGTTTTATTTTGGGTCATGAAACCATGGGAATCGTTATTGAAGCAGGTCCTGAAGTTACGAAGGTTAAAAAAGGCGATCGCGTCATTGTTCCTTTCCCCATCTCCTGTGGCCACTGCTGGTATTGCGAGCATGACCTATGGAGTCAGTGCGACAACTCTAATCCCCACGGAGAAGTAGGTGCTATTTTCGGTTATAGTGATACCTATGGTGGCTATGATGGCGGACAAGCAGAGTATTTAAGGGTTCCCTACGCCAACGTGGGTCCTACCGTAGTACCCGAAGAGCTCACCGATGAACAGGTTCTCTTTTTAACGGATATTCTTCCAACCTCCTATTGGGGTACAGATATTGGGAATGTAAAACCTGGGGATACCGTAGCTGTCTTAGGCTGTGGTCCCGTGGGACTATTAACTCAAAAATGGGCAGCTTATAAGGGAGCCAATCGCATCATCGCGGTAGACTATGTGGACTATCGACTTGACCATGCAAAAAAATATAATGGTGTAGAAGTAGTAAATTTTAGAGATCATAATGACACGGGAGAGTACATCAAGGATACAACCAACGGTGGGGCTGATGTGGTGATCGACTGTGTAGGATTGGATGGCGTCATGACAGCCTTTGAAAAACTGGAAACTATGCTCAAGCTGCAAGGTGGCTCTAAATCAGCCATCGAGATCGCTTCCAGATCTGTAAGAAAAGGTGGCACGGTGGCTTTAGTAGGTGTATATGGCACGCGATATAACCTATTTCCTTTGGGAGATTTCTTTGCAAGAAATATTACCCTAAAAATGGGACAATGCCCTGCCCACGCTTATGTGGAGCCTATCATGAAGTTAATCAAAGAGGGCCAATTTGATGCCACAGATATTATCACCCACCGTCTGCCTCTGGAAAAAGGCTCCTACGCCTATGGAATTTTTGATGAGAAAAAGGATGGCTGCATTAAAGTAGTCTTAAAACCATAAAACGGAGGCCATGGCCTCCGTTTTATGGTTTTAAGACTATTCTTATTGGTTTCCAATTTCGTCAGCATAGATTTTCAAAGATGGTCGCGGTGTAATCACCACGAAACAAGACATATTTTCACCGGTATCATTCTTCAAACTAAATGTCTCCTGCCCTACACAGTAAACCACATCCCCCGCGGTGATGCGCTCTACTTTTCCATCTACGGTCAGCTCTCCACCACCGATGAGTACATGAAGCACCAAATCACAATCCTCGTGCTGATGGGGTGGGATTACCTGCCCCGGTTTCATGTTCAACACAAAGTTTAATACTTTTTCTTCACTGAATATTACCCGCTTCGTAAAGGTCGCATCGGAGTAAACAATTCGCTCTGCTATTTTTTCAATTTTCATTTTTACACCCTCCTCAAAATCCTGCGGTTATAATAAAATCTGCTCCCCACCAATTCTCTTCAAAATCAATTTCTAAATAGGAAACATATTTTTCTTCCTCTTGGTCCATCATAAAATACAAATCCCCTACTTGATACAAGCGGTCACTATCCCTTGGTTCATCCTGAACCATTTGGTAGGTAATGCCTGCTCAAGTCTTTATCTTAGGAAAGATTCGTATCTTTTTCCCTTGAAACGTTTCCATGAGTTGTTTTTTTGCTGTATCTGTAATGATAAACTCCATGGACTCACCTTCTTTCACTATCCTAGGAATAATATCTCCCATTTCATTCTTTTTTATCGATACATCTATTCATCTGCTGTATGCTTCTGTCCTTATTCTATAGAAAATGCAGCTTGCAGGATGTGATTCAAATCAAAGAAGGGAAAATTAGTTTAAACTATTTCATGGTGCCTATCTGCTCCACCTTTGCTTTTACATGGACTTCTGTTTCAATCTGCGTAAAAATTTCATGCCATCGATCCTTCACCTGATCCCAGGTATCGGGAGCATATCGCTGCATGATCACATTGAAATGGAAAACATCGGCACCAAATTCATCCTGTACGTATTTCACCGTATCTTTCATTTGCGCCTCCATCAAGTTCTCTGCCTTTCTCTCTAACGCCTTTAGATATGCCTCATCTAAACTTTTTCTAAAATGGGCTTCTGTCTTCTCCGCCTGGTTAAAGGTTACCTCGGTCTCAATTCTCATCTTGATATCATGTTCGGTGATAATCGGCCTAACTTTTGTGTTTATCTTCCTTATCTCTAGTGTAACGATTGCCTCGGGATTTCCGGGCATATCTACGACGATGACACCCCCTAAAGCAGAATCTCGGATAATCTTCATATATGCCGTATCAATTTCTCCCAGCCAGCCAACCATTTTATCTCCTTTGAAAACAGCAGATCCTGCATCCTTGACTTCATCCTTGCTGGCAATGACTCTAGGCAGCACAAAGTCTGTTTTGGTATGAAGGCTTTGAGAGACTTCTCCCAGGTCTGTCTTATGGAGCAATCTGGAAGTTCTGTCGGCGTTGAAAGGCAAAGCTGCCAGATATATTGCAGGATAGTCACTAATCCTGGGTTTTACATCTAAAATCTTCTTCGCCTCTCCCGGTGCAATAAAGATTTTTGTTCTTCTTCGCATCTCATGGTCTCGCAGAAATAAATCCAGAACACGGCTAATCCCCTGGCGGGCCACATCCTCACTGATAACAATGGCTTGAAGATGCTCATAAAAAGGTGGATAATCTAATCTAGTGGAAAATTCTCGATTGACTTCCATAAAGGAGTTCCCCCGAATGGTCAATTCCCAGGATGCCGCTCCTTCCCCACCACCGCCAGTCGATCCAGTCGGTTGACTCTTTGCTAATGCGATGACCGGCAGTTCAATGGTAAAGGAATACTCAGGGTTTTTTCTATGGGTAGGCATAACTTCAAGGTCCCTTTCACTCATATAGGATTTTTCCGGCTCTTGGCCCTTGGGAAGAGGATGGGCTTTATCGATGGCTACCCCCAATATATAACCTCTCTGCTGGATCTCCTGATGATCCCAGCAGCCTGTAAGAAGTGTAAGACATAACACTATCAATCCTAAGTTACGCGCCATGATCTCCCCTCCTGTTCCTATAGAATGCGATTGCTGCCGCCACGGGCATAAATACTAAAACAATGATCCTTCCTAAGAAATAGACGTACTTTTTAAACACATCCAATTGAACCACATCTTGGGGCAGATAAACAAGGGCCATAATCAAAGGCATTTGCACATAAATCAGCAGATTATTCTTACTTGTCTGAAACAGGGCTTTTAAATTTAAAAGACCAACGAAATAGGTCAGAACGATCACTAAGAATGTATGTATGATCCAGCCTGCCATGAATAGACTTTCTGCCCGCTCAAAAAGTTGGGCTTTGAATTGAAGAGATTTCGCCAAGGTCATGGTGGGATATAGCAAATAAGTCGTCTCCTCCGCGCCAAAAACCATGATACACATGGATACGATCCCCAGATAAAGACTCGTAGCAATACCAATCCCAGCAGCAATCCATTTCGGTGTTCCCTTTGCCTCTTTGAAATAGGGCAGGATGTAAGCAATAATGGTAAAACTATAGATCACATCCAGCATCTCCAAAGCACCCATCGTTACAGGTTTGATTCCCCCATGCAATATCGGTAAAAGAGCCTTTACATCCATCCTGTTCATCGGCAGTAAAATTAAAGTGATCTTAATCAGTATGGAAATAGGCACCAGAATATTGATCAAAGCAGCAATGGTTTTTATGCCTTTCCTTAATGCATAAACACTTAGTAGAAGTAATATACCTGCTGTAACACCCAAGGGTGTTTCGCTTAAAAGATATAGGTGTATACTATCTCCAAAGGTGCGTAGGGACAGCCCCATGGTTGCGAGAGTATGGATGGAAATCACAATTAACCCCGCGCTTCCAAACCACTTTCCATATACCCTCAGGACGATTTCAGAACCATTTAGACCCGGATATTGACCTGCCAGCCAGTACAACACAAGAGCAAGAACAAGTACAAGGAAACCTCCAAGCAGCACGGAGATCCATGCATCATTCCCTGCCTCTTCCACGATATATCTGGGAAATGCCAACAGTCTTGTTCCCAAGGAAGCCTGGACGATAAAAGACATCATATCCACACTGCCTAATTCAACCTTTTTTTTCACAGGAATTCTCCTTACTGTTTTTTTCTAGTCCTCTGCCGCTGCGTATCCTCGGGCTTTAAAAACTCAGGCCGCTTGCCCATGAGATACTTGGGTACACGTATAAACGTATCCTTTAAATCCCTCAGCCGGAAGGGTGAGAAATCTTCTAAATACCCCACACCAAAGCTTTCCAAAGAAGACATATGGGTAAGTAAAAACATCCATAATACCATGATGCCGTATAATCCTAAAGTTGATCCTGCAATCATGAAGGGAATCCTAAGCACTCTCGTCGTAAGGTTCAGGCTGTAGCTGGAAAGGGTAAAGGAAGTGATGGCCGTCATAGCTACAATAATTACCACTACAGGGCTCACCAGGCCAGCCTGCACTGCTGCTTGCCCGATGACGATACCACCTACAATCCCCACCGTCTGTCCAATGGCTTGGGGGAGGCGAAGCCCCGCTTCATGGAGGACTTCTAAAATGGTCTCCATGGCAAACATCTCTACCACCGTTGGAAATGGCAGGGCTACTCTGGTTCCTGTAATGGATAGGGCCAATGCCACCGGCAGCATTCCCGGATGAAAGGATGTAATAGCGATATAGACCCCTGGTAAACTGGCTGATATGAAAAAACTCAAGTATCTAGTAAACCGTATAAGCGAGGATACGATGGCTCTTTCATAATAATCGTCTGGTGAGTCTAAAAACATGGAAAAGGTAGCAGGCGCCAGCAAGGCAAAGGGTGATCCATCCACTAGAACTGCTGCCCTCGCTTCTAAAATAGCTGCTACAGCTCTGTCGGGTCGCTCCGTATGCTGAATTTGGGGAAAAAACGTCCACTTGTGATCTTCAATGAGACCCATTAGTTCCGTGCTGTCAATAAGCCCATCCGTATCGACCTGCTGAATTCTCTTCTTGATCAATGCTACGATTTCCTGTCGCATAACGCCTTTTAGATAAACAATGGCCACATCCGTTTTAGATCTCCGCCCTACTTGCAGCATCTCCACCGCCAAATTTGGATCACGGATTCTTCTTCGAATCAGCACGATATTGTTCTTAAGGGTTTCTATAAAACAATCCTTTGGTCCCTTTACACTTTTCTCCGTCGTAGGCTCAGAAACACCCCTGCTCTCCCAGCCCTTACTCCCTACGATCAATCCATGGGCTGATCCCTCCATAAAAACAAGGGTATCTCCAGATAACAATGCAAGTACCAATTTATCAAAGGTTTCTACTTCATTTACCTCTGTGGCACTGACCAATTGGTTTTTTACTTCTTCCAGGGTGAATTTTTCTTTAGCCAGGAATGGGTTCATCTCCACCATCATGGACTTTAAAATTTGATCATTCAATAGTTTCTTTTCTGCCATGCCATCCACATAGACCAGTAAAAATTCCTGATTTATAGCTCTTATACTAAATTCCCTATAAATAATATCCTGACTTCCCTTTAATATTCTCTGTAGATAGTCTAAATTATCCTTGAGTTTCTTAGAAACATACGCTTTTTGAAATTCCTCATATTCAAATATTTTATTTTTAGCTGCTTCCCTTTTTCCAAATAGCCCTTTTATTCTATCCATCAGTCTCATCAGGAAATCGCTCCTATTCTTTGAGGATATTTTAGTTTGCCCCTAAGAAAATATAAAAATAAGTCGATCTTTGTCGATCGACTTATTTTTATTCCATTTAATAGTTCTCAGGTACTTTTTCAAGTGCCACCTTCAAGTCCTTCTCTTCTCCATTTCTCACAATCTTTAAATCAATCTTATCTCCAGCGCGGTATTGGTAAAGCTGTCTCACCAGCTGACTCATGCTCCCAATCTCTTGATCATTGATTCCTACAATCACATCCCCAGCGGTAAGTCCTGCCTTGGCAGCTGGGGAATCTTTGGAGATCTCTACCACATATACCCCTTTGTCCTCAGCCAACTGTGTTCTCGTTGCATTTTCAAACACATCCACATTCACACCCTTGATACCCAGATATACCTTGCTGAATTCACCCTTTTCAATAAACTGATCTACGATGGGTTTTGCTAAATTGATGGGAATAGCGAAACCTAAACCTTCTCCTGACTGAATTTTAGCAGTGTTGATTCCGATAACTTCCCCCTTGCTATTGAGCAAAGGTCCTCCGCTGTTGCCTGGATTAATAGATGCATCGGTTTGAATCAGGTTCTCTATGGTTTCGTTAGCACTAATCTCGATACTTCTTTCCAATCCACTGATAATTCCCGACGTGACAGTCCTTTCAAACTGCATTCCCAGAGGATTTCCAATGGCAATAGCAGCCTCTCCTACCTCAATGTTATCGGAATTTCCCAGATCTGCTGGGGTTACGTTCACTCCATCCACCTTAATTACCGCCAAATCCAAGGAAGGATCATTCCATAGGATCTTCGCCTCTTTATTGGTGCCATCATGGAATACAACGTTGACGCGTTCCACACTGCCGTTATTCACTACATGGGAATTGGTCAAGATATAACCCCTGTGATCCACTACAACCCCTGTACCTACTCCCTGAGACTTACGAGCGCCAAAGAAGAGGTCCTGTTGCACAGTCTCCGTGGTAATTCCTACCACCGATGGCATGGCTTTTTTTGCCACAGCAGAGATCAAGGATGTTGTATCTTGAGATTCCACATTGATGACCTGCTTTACGTCTTTTCCAAAATAATTGTCGGGATAGGGCAGTAGATTTCCAAAAACATATACTGGAAAAATATAACTGGATAATATCCCTCCAATCAGCGCTGAAATCAAAGCCGTGGTCCCAAGTTTCCAATTAAACCGTCTCTTTTCTCTAGGCGGTTTCTCCGGTTCCAAAATGGTAAATGCATTTTCAACGTTTCCACCATCCTCTAATGGATAGAGGTCCTCCATTTCTTGTGTGCTTTCCCTTTGTTCTTCATTTTCTGTATTCAATAGATTTTGTTCATCTTCAAATCTCATCTTCATAACCTCCTTGAGTAATATAGTTTTATTATAGAGGGAGGTTATGAAGAGAATATGAACAAATTATGAACAAGAGAAATTTGTTATGCCAAAATCTTCATGGCTGTATTTGTCAGAAAAAGAAGGATTTAAAAGAAATCTGTCAAATTTTTATAGTAACTGTAATTTTTATCCTATTACATAGCCATTTATCAAATTAAAATACACTTTAGGGAGAAATTTATGCATCGACTCAATTCGAAGAACATTGCTATGAAGATATTCATATTTTCCTTGTCTATCAGCATCTTGCTCACCACCGCTTTGGTGACCATCTCCTATTATTTGACGGAGGAGCTTACCTTTGACTTGGTCCACGATAACAGTTCAAAAAACATTCGAGCCCACGGAGAATCCGTAGGCCATTGGATAGATAAACAAATCACCGTTATGGAGACCTATGCCAGCAGTCCTACCATTCGAAGTATGAACTGGGATCAGATAGAGCCCTATTTAAGGAATGAAGTCCTTAAGGGTAAGGGGCCCTATGAGCAATTTTTCCTCGCTGACCCTTCAGGAAATTATCATACTACTGGAAAGCGTGATGCAGGCAATCTCAAAGATAGAGATTATTTTCACAAAGTAATGGCAGGAAACTCGGTTTTTACCCAACCCTTACTTTCAAAAACCTTGGGACGATTTACATACATCATAGCCATCCCTATATGGGGAGAAAAACAAGAAGTCATCGGTCTTTTGGGTGCCAGTATAGATTTTTCCACCTTGAAAGCCTATGTTGATTCATTCCGTGTAAACCATAAATCTTCCTATTCTTATATTGTCGATCAAAAAGGCTATGTAATCGCCCATCCCAATACCGACTATATAACAAAATTAAATATTACGATACCTTCCAAAGTCATCCCACCAGAGCTCGCCAGAAATGCATGGCAAGTTATTCAAAATGAGGAAGGCTGCATTGATTACACTTTTAAGGATGTAAAAACCTATGCCTATTATAAGAAAATACCTCATACTGACGGATGGACTTTGGTGACAAGAGTCCCCTTTGACTATTTATATGAGCCTATCAAAGCAAAAAACAGAAGGTTATTTATTATAGGATCCATCGCAACCATGTTTATCGGATTTTTCTCCCTTTTTATCGGGATGTTGGTTTCTAAACCTTTGGTTCACTTAAAAAAAACTTTGGAGGAAAACACCTCACTATTGGAAAAAACCCTTCGCCATGATCAGTTTAAGACAGAATTTTTTTCAAACATATCCCATGAATTGAAAACACCCCTAAATATCATCTTCGGAAACATTCAGTTGATGGAATTGGCGAGCAATCAAAAACAAGATAGTCCTAGTTACTTTAAAAGTACGAAATATTTGAGTGTCATGAAGCAAAATTGTTATCGTCTTATGCGTTTGATTGATAATCTGATTGATATCACAAGGATTGATGCGGGCTATATCAAACTCAATCTAGAAAACCATAATATTGTAGAAATCGTAGAGGAGATTACCCTTTCCACCGTTGAATACATTGAGAACAAAGGAAAAATGATTGAATTTGATACCGATACAGAAGAAAAGATGATGGCTTGCGATCCTGATAAAATCGAAAGGATCATGTTAAATCTCATTTCTAATGCCGTGAAATTCACAAATCTTGGCGATCTCATCCAAGTGAATGTTTTCGATCATAATGAGCGGGTTCTGATTTGTGTCAAGGATTCAGGCATTGGTATTCCAGAGGAAAAACAGCAACAGATTTTTGAAAGATTTGCCCAAGTAGACAGCTCTCTAAATAAAAATCAAGAGGGCAGCGGTATCGGCCTTTCTCTGGTAAAATCTCTTGTGGAAATGCATGGAGGCACCATTTCTGTAGAAAGTCAAGTTGGAAAAGGAACAGAATTCGTCATCAGCCTGCCTGTCCAACATGTTCATTCAGATGATAACACCATGGACGGCGCCCTGACTAGTAAACAAAATAAAGTGGAACGTATCCACATCGAATTCTCCGACATCTATTCATAATAACGATAACAGGAAATTCTCAACTGTCGATCAATAGAAAACCTCCAGGATTAAACTTATCCTGAAGGTTTTCTATTGATCAGCTATGATCAAACTGAATTGAAAAATCGTACCTTTTCCTAGTTCGCTCTCAACTTGAATTTGCTCCCCATGCCTTTCTACGATTTGCTTGGCAATATGCAGACCTAATCCTGTGCCTTCTTTGTTTCTGTTTCTTGCTTTGTCTACCTTGTAGAACTTCTCCCAAATCACCTGCTGTTCCTCTTTGGAAATTCCTATGCCATTATCCTTTACAGCAATCCATGCTTTGTTTTCCTTTTCCTGAATCCCTATGCCGATCTTTCCGTCCTCATCCACAAATTTTAAGGCATTTTCTATCAAATTAGCTAGTACTTGTTCTATTCCATCTCGATCTGCCATTACAGCAAGAGCATCCTTTTCAAAGTCCAGTTTCATTTTGATTCTTCTTCGCTCAATTTCCTCCTCGTATTTCAACAGCGTCCTTCGGATAAGCTCACAGATATCAAAACGCTCTGGATGGATGGGATAAGCATTGGATTCCATTCTTTGCAGATCCAGTAGATTGGTGATTAACTTTCCCAGTCTGGTTGTTTCCTTTAAAATAATCTGAAGATATTTTGATTGTTCATTCTCTTCCACGGTCCCATCCACAATTCCTTGTACAAATCCCTTGATTAAGGTAAGGGGCGACCGCAACTCATGGGCAACAGCTGAGATAAAGCTCCTTCGGTTTTCTTCCATCCTCTCCAGCTGCGCAGCCATATCGTTAAAAGTTTGAGTCACTCTTCCAATCTCATCTTCCGTATAGACCGCTACTCTTTGAGAAAAATCTCCCAAGGCCAGCTTTCTGGCAGCTTGATCCATAGATTGCAGCGGTTGAGAAAGTTTTTTGGAAAGGATATAAATGACCACAGAAGAAATAATAAAGGATATGGCCATGGTAACCCAAATAATCTTATGTACTTCCTGAATGGTATTGTTGATTACATATAGGGGTGAATGCATAATGATTGCATTTTCCACCTGCCCATTTACCAGGATGGGCATACCTACCGTTAACATGGGGGTCTGCCAAGTTCCTTGGAATGTGCCCTTCTTTACGATAATTCTCCCCTTTAAAACATCCACCATCTCTTTTGCTGTGATTTGCTTTCCAATCCATTCCTTTTCATTACTGGATACGCCATAGATATATCCCCTTTTATCCAGTATCCAGATACGGGTATCTAAAAACCGCTCCACAGACTGTAGTTCCAAATCCAAGCGTTCCTTCGTGATATAGTGATTCAGATAGTCAATCACCAAATCATTAATTTTCTCTCCCTCTTCCAGGAGCAGTTCTTCATGTTGGTCAAAAAAATAATTCCCCAGAAGTTGGGAAAAAAGCAAGCCTAACAATAGGAAGCTTACGATGATGATACCGAAATATGTGACCATTAATTTTTTAAAAACTGTATCAAGCATGATCCATCACCTCAAATTTGTAGCCCACACCCCAAACTGTCTTGATTTGATAGCGCTCTTCAATAGGCTCTAACTTCTCCCGTAGTCGCTTGATATGCACATCAATGGTACGGTTATCTCCTTCATAGTCAAAGCCCCATATTTGTTCAATCAGCTGTTCCCTAGTAAATACTCGGTTTTGGTTTTTCACTAGAAAATATAGTAACTCCATCTCCTTTGGTGGAAGCTCATACACTTGATTTTGTATCCTGATCTTATAAGCTTCCCGATCTACCATGAAGCTGGGTAAAATGATCTGCTGTACACCATGACTTTGTCTATGATATCTTCTTAAAACAGCATCCACCCTTGCCATCAATTCCCTTGGTTCAAAGGGCTTGACGATATAATCGTCGGCACCGATTTTTAAACCCAGGACTTTATCAAAGGTGTCATCCTTAGCCGTTAGCATGATGATGGGAATATCACTGATTTTCTTTAGTTCCCTGCATACATCCCATCCATCCATTTTGGGAAGCATAATGTCTAAGATTACGAGATGCGGGACCTCTTCCTTTACGGTTTCTATAGCCTTCAGCCCATCATGAACCATCACCGCGTCATAACCTTCTTTTTTTAAATAAAGAACAATCAACTCACAGATATGAACATCATCATCGACCACCAAAATTTTCTTACCCAACATCATACCTCTACTCCTTTTGATAAAGCTCTAGTTCTTCGTACTTTTTCATTTTTTCCATTACTTTTTTAGAATATGTAGTTATATAATGTCCCTTTTCTTTATAATAATTTTCTGCCTTATAGTATCCTCTATTGTATTCTGTAAAAATGCGATGGTAATCCTGAGGATAGGCTTTGTACAAATGCCATAGGTAAATGGTTCCCAGGGCAATATTATAATCTTCATCAAAAATTCGTTTGGGATCATATGTAATACCAAATTGTGCCCCATACTTCTTGCAAAGCCAGGCCTCCGTCTCTGGAATAATCTGCATGAGTCCCCGATCTTCACTGGTTCCCACCGCATCCTTGTTAAAACTGCTCTCCTGCTCCATGACAGCCAGAACGATTTTTACTGGCATCCCTGTTCTCTGCTCATATTGGAGGATTTGGGCGATAGCACCATCGGATAAGTTTGTCCTTTTTTTGATTTCAGCGGCCAGTTGATCTCTTTTTTTCTTTTCCTCTGCCAAAGCTCGATTTTCTTTGGTTTGAAAAATAGTCTGCAGCTTTTCACGGATACCAGCGATGATTTCTTTAAAGCTGATCTGCGATTTTCCGCTTTCCACTTTGACCTTGTCATTTATCTCCACAGGTTTCTTCATATCCCTTTTTCTGTCCTCGCGGTTCTTTACCTTTTGAGGCTCAGATTTTTCTTGGGTATTTACCTTTACACTAACGATAGGTGGATGCTGTCGTTTTTTCAAATATATGCGAATATCCTCCCCATAATTTCTCATCATCCAAAAAGCAAAAGCCATATCCATCAAGGCCAGTAATATAGCAAAGGCAATATAGGGTTTCCATTTTGTCATGTTGTCTCCTTATTAGATAATCTGTGCACAATCGCTTATCTATCTGTATTATAATTACTATCATGGTAAAAATCAACGCAGTCTACTACTCCCTTTTATATTCAAAGGAAAAAAATCCTCGGTAATTATTTCCTTGTTTACTTCCTTTAAAATTTCTATGCTATAATATATATCGAAACTATTGCTGGATTTATACAGTGAAAATAACCCGTACCGGATTAATAAACGTACAAGGAGTAATGCGAAATGCGTCTTATACCTGTTAATTGCATAAAAGAAGGCAGTACTTTGGCTCAGGCCCTTTATGACAAAGATGGCCGAATCCTTCTTCATAAAGGTGTTGAACTAAATGATGGTCTGTTAAAAAAAGTAGAAGATAGTGGAATCAGTATGATTTATATCAACGATGAATACAGTAGCAATGAGATTGAAGACATCATTGAACCGAAAGTTCGGATCGCTGCCATCAATGCCTTACGGGAGACTTTTACATCCTTTGAGAGAAATAATCAACAGTTAAAAGGAAAAACAAATTCCCTAAAGGAAAGACAATTGCTGAAGCAGCGAGATGATTATTTTCACAACCTTAATAGTCTTACAAAAAATATTGTGGATGAAATATCCTCGGCGAAGAGTGTCTTGGTAAGCCTGGTCGATATCAAAAGCATGGACAACTATACATATGAGCATTCTGTCAATGTGGCAGTGCTTTCCCTGGTATTAGGCACAGAGCTGCGACTAAGTAAAAATGATTTATACGATTTGGCCATCGGTGCCATGCTCCATGATATCGGAAAGGCCTTTATCCCTAAGGATATTCTACTAAAGAAAGACCCTCTTACCGATGAAGAATACGCCATTGCCAAGGAACACACCACCAGAGGTTATAGCTATCTGAAGGAGTTATATAGCATCCCAGGCCCTGCTCGGATTATTGCCCTTCAGCACCATGAGAAGGTGGATGGCACAGGATATCCCGGCGGTTTAACAGGCAATAAAATTAGCAAATTGGCGAAGATCATCGCCATCACCGATACCTATGACGCCATGACTTCAGACAAGCCCTATAAGAAGGCTGTGGCGCCCCAGGAAGCCATCGAGTATATCATGGGTAGTGCAGGTACCCATTTTGATTTTGAAATGGCCCAGACCTTTGTTCGCAAGGTGGTCCCTTATCCTGTGGGCACATTGGTTCGGCTAAGCAACGGAGATTATGGAGTGGTAGAGAAAGTCGTTCCTAATTTTCCCTTACGCCCTACAGTAAAAGTCATTCGTCAAACAGCTGTTAGCATTAAAATGGTAGAGATAGATTTATTAAAGGAAACCAATCTGGTCATTGAAGGCATCCAATATGAAACACCCGATTTATCCGTACAAACATATTTGAAAAAAAAATAAAACTTCCATGGCGTTGTCCATGGAAGTTTTATTTTGATTATAGCATCACGCTTAAGGTTTTACTGAAAGCTGCTAGCTTCGCTTTCGTTACTTCCTGATCATATTCATTCAATAATTTATCCAACTGTTGGCTAATGGTAAGGATTTCTGGGGATAGGAGATTCTCTTGTCTTTGAATCTTTTCATGCATTATTTTTCTTAGTCGTTCTATGGAGATCTCCAGCTTTTGAAGCTTTGCCATTCCAATACTCTCTTTTGTATGCATAAAACCTACCTCTTCCCTAATAATAATTCCTTTAAAGATATTCTAACTGGTTTCCTACTATTTTCCTATAGGACCCGAGCATTATCCTCTCTGGGCTTACTGTAGGGAATCCCATTACTAGAAGGCTATGCGTATTCATTTTCATAGGTCTATGGTCCTATCCAGCCTTTCCTTCTGCCCTTCCAAAAACCACAAGGCATGTTACCTACTCACCACATCCATGAAAATACGTACTTCTTTCGTATTTATACCCTCCGAAGTCAATATACTTTGCCACCTGAGCTTTGGGTCCAAGGACAACATCCTTTAAAGCATATTCCTTGAATACATGGTACCCTGTTCGATCGACGATATAACCGATATGCTCCTTTCCTAAAGGTGCTTCCTTATCAATATATTCCTCGATGAAGGTATAGGTATTGGTAATAATCTTAATGACAGTTTCTTCATCTACCCACTCCAAAAATGTTTCCGCCAATCTTGGATTCTTTTTACCCGTTCTTCCCATAATCACTACGCGATAATACTTTTCTGGATTTCTACGCCATGCCCCTGTAGGACATTTTAAAATACACTCACCACATCCTAAACAGCGATCTTCATCTCTCTTCACCTTATAGTTTTCCATTCTCAAGGCCCCTGTTACCCGTTTCTTACAATTCTTTACGCAGGCTTCACATCCTACGCATCGGGAGGCCTCATATACTGGCTCTACCTGACCAATGATGCCAAAGTCCTGCATATGGGCCTTGATACAATCATTGGGACATCCGGTACAAGCGATCTTTACATGGCGATCATTGGGGAAGATCGCTTTCTCAATCTTAATCGCTAAATCCGTAGTGTTATAGTTGGCAAAGGGGCAGACTTTATTTCCGATACAAGCGGATACGTTTCTGGTTCCTGCCGCAGGATAACCGTCTTCTATGTCGTCAATATTGACACCATAGTCTAACTCCAATCCTTGGATGATGGGAGCAATCATTTTATTGATTTCAGGAATTTTATCGAAATCAATGCCCGGCACCTCAAAGCCCTGACGAATGGTCATATGAACGCTGCCATCTCCATACTTCTCAGCAACCTCTTTGATAATATCAAAGTACTTTACATCCAGATGCCCCCCAGGCACTCTGATTCTTAAAGCCGTCTTTCCCCTTGTCTTGGTAACACGATAAGCATTCTTCTTTATTTTTTTTGTATTAATATCCATGGTGATCCCCCCTTAATCTATCAGTTTTTTTGCTTTGGTATAGTTGAATACGGGACCTTCTAGACATACATAGGTTTCATCAATCTTGCAGTGGCCACATTTGCCGATGCCACAGCTCATCTTTCGCTCGAAGGACACCCATATCTGTTTTTCCAAGATTTCTTTTTTGAGAAATTCTAATGCTGTAAATTTCATCATTAAAGGCGGTCCTACAATAATGACCTCCAGGTTCTCATCATTTCCTATTGTACCATTAGAGATATACTGGGTAATCAACCCCACATTTCCTGTCCAATCTTCATCTCCCTTATCCACTGTAAGAATGACATTGAACTTCTCATTTTTCATCCAGCCCTGGATCTCATCCATAAATAAAATATCTTTTGATGATTTAAAACCAATAAACAAGTCTAATTTTTGAATTTCATGGGAATTTCGGTGGAAGTAATTGATGATGCTTTTTACTGGTGCCAAGCCTGTTCCTCCAGCGGCAATCACCAAATGCTTACCCTTATAGTGATCTAGGGGGAATCCATTGCCATAAGGTCCTCTCAGATACATATGGTCCCCAGGCTGTAAGCTATGAAGATAATCCGTTACCTTTCCTACCCTTCGTATGGTCATATCGATGTATCCATCTCCGAAATCACTAATGGAAATTGGAGCCTCTCCAATTTTAGGGATAGAGAGTTCAACGAACTGTCCATTTTTGGGTTTTATGTCACAAGCCAAACGAAATGTATAATCGATATCCGTTTGATGCTGAATATGAAGAATGCTATATTTGTTAGGTATATATGGGTTTTTCATCATTTTCTCTCCTCCCCTACAAGCTCCGTAACCTTGTTGATGCAGCTGGAAAAAGATATATATTCAGGACAGATATCATCACAGCGGCCGCATCCTACGCACATATGATAGCCATTTCTTTTCTTGAAGTCATTAATCTTATGCATGGTCTTAAAACGCATACGATCCCCATAGTTTTTCCTAAAACCATGGCCGCCTGCCATATCTGTAAACCCATCTACATGACAGCCTGCCCATACCCTTCTTCGCTCTCCATTATTGCCGTTTTCATCGTATGCGATATCCTGCATTGTCCAGCAGCTGCAGGTCATACAGACAAAGTTACACCTACCACAGGCAATACACCTTTGCGTATATTCCTTCCACATGTCATCCTCAAAAATCTCTGTCGTAATTTTCTCTACATCAGGAAGCTTTACTTTCACTGAGTTCTCTTGGATAAACTGAGGTTGAAAATCAACGGTTTCTCCTTTTGTCCGGAAGGTATCCATCAGCGTTTCGTCCTTGATATCTAAAAGCATATCCTCACCAAAACGAATGGCGGCTGCATAATTCTCTGTTTTATTGGCTCCCATGGAAACACAGAAACAGTTATCAAAGCCCTCTGTGCACTCTATCATGAAAAACTTAACCTTCTCTCGCAGCCGCTCATAATATATATCCTTGTCATCTCCATTTTGTAAGAAAACCTGATCTAGCCTCGTCACTCCGTGGATATCACAAGGTCTTAGGAATATGATTAACTTTTTTTCCTCATCCTTTGGCTCTTGATAAGCCCCTTCTGTGAAATAGAAGAGAGTTTGGGTAATTGGAAATAGGATCTCCTTTGGTGAAAAATGAGCTTTTTCATGGACCTCAATCTCATCTACCGTAGAAACTTCTCCGTATCTTACCACATCCGTATCTGAAAATCGTCCCTCTCCTTTGATGCGGATGGGCCCATAGATCTTATATTCTTTTCCTAAATCCTTTAATACATCATCAAAGGCCTTTTTACTTAGTTTCAATGACATTTGTCTTCCCCCTTTTCTTAATGGGTTAGTGGATAGTCGATAGTGGTTAGTGGTTTTTAAAGACCTTGCCTCAGGTTTTAAATCCCAATTAGATAGACCCTGACGCTACTAACCTCTAACTTCTAACCTCTAACTACTCTTTAGATACATACCAATACATTGCTCCGATGAACAGGGCTCCACCCACTATATTTCCAGCGGTGGATGCCAGTAGATTTTTTGCATAGCCAGCGATGGATATTACAGCAGGATCATGAGGTATAAACAATGCCATCCCCATCATGGACATATTGGCAATACTATGCTCAAACCCCGAACCGATGAATGCAAACAAACACCACCAGATCAGAATCAATTTGGCCATATCTTCCTTGGCGCGGGTAGCTGTCCAGATCGCCAAGCATACCAGCATATTACACAGAATCCCTCGAATAAAAATCTGTAGGAAAGGTGCGTTCATCTTTCCTGCTGCCACTTTTAGAATAAAGTCAGATTGAGGCGCATTACTGATTAAACCTGACTTTGCTACCAAATAGGCTAAAAATAATGACCCCAGTAAATTCCCAATATAACTAAAAGTCCATACCTTCGCCGTATCTCCCAGTGTTACGCGTTTGGTCAGATTTCCTATGGTCATCACCATATTGTTTCCAGTGAAAAGTTCTGCTCCTGCAAAAATGACCAGTGTCAATGCTACCCCAAAGGATGCACCCATAATAGCCTTTGTAGCAGGAGAGCTTGCGGCTGCAAAAGGCGCCCCAATAGAAAAAATAAGCATAATACCAAATCCCACGTAGATTCCCGCCATGATGGAAAGGATCACATACTTGATGACACTTTTGTTCAGGTACTTTGCCTTGTTCACGGCACTGTCACCCATTTTGTTTACTGTTTCTAAAAACATTTCCTCCACCCTTTCTTGTTTTGTTGCGGTCATTGAAAGCCTTTTCCTTGTTATAAATATATCAACTATTTCAAAGGGATACTGTGAGGAATATCACAATCCCCTTGAAATTCTTTCCAAAAAGAACAAAGCGGACATTTTCATGCCCGCCTGCTACTCTTCTCTTACATCGATAATATATTCTTCCAATACCTCCATAATTTTATCCATCCATTCATACTCTTCTTCGCAGTCAAAAGGATATTCCCAGTCTTCCATTTCAGGACTCGTGAGAATCGTAGCCCGGGTGGTGCCATGGACATTGTCCACATGGATCATGAGCATAATCGGTCGGTTCTCCCGCTTATGGATATACTCATAGACCATATATCCAAACCCTCTTCCTTGGTCTACGGCACAATAGTCGCTATGAATCAAATCTCCGTCAATCTCTCCCATGGATAACTCCAGCACTTCTCTCGGATCGATGGATAATGATACGATTCTGGCACTCATGATAGGCCCCCCTCATCGGATTTATAGGTACGATCTTTTATTTTTATCTATATTCACAATCTATAAAATTGTTGCAATGAAATTTAACATTTTTGTTATAATAGGAGTGTTAAGAATTTGCTAAAGTGAGGGAATGATCATGAAATCTATCAACATATATACGGATGGTGCCTGTTCAGGTAATCAAAATGAAGAGAACATAGGTGGTTGGGGTGCCATCCTCTCATATGGTGAGCATACCAAGGAGCTCTGCGGTGGCGAAATCAATACTACCAACAATCGAATGGAAATGACAGCTCTTTTGGAAGCATTGAAAGTCCTATCCAAAGATCAGCTTTCTATCAATGTTTTTTCTGATAGTTCCTATCTGATTGAATGCTTTACAAAAAAATGGTATGTCAAATGGCAAATGAACGGCTGGATCACTGCCAGCAAGACACCCGTAGAAAACAAGGAGCTTTGGGAAGCCCTTCTTAGACAGATTGATCGCCAGAAGGAAATCAACTTTTACCGGGTCAAAGGTCATTTAAACGTGAACAAAGAAGCAGAACTGAAGAAGTGGTACAATAAATTTAAGGAATGGAATGGCCAGCACTTCTCCATGGATGATTTTCTACTGGCAACAAAAATGAACATTCAAGCCGATGTCTTAGCCAATAAGGGCATGGATATCATAAGGAAAACCCCAATCACAGACTAGCCTGTGATTGGGGTTTTCCTTATCTATTGAACATCCTGGAAGGTTGGTTAACTATTGCCATCCCTCTGTATTTCGCGTGTAATTTTTATCAATGATAGCGTTGGTCAGCTGATATAACTGCCCATGATGGGTGGCACCAAAGGATAAAGTCATCACAAAATGAATATGATCTGTACCACGGGTTCCTTGGTAAATATCGTAGGCACTGCCTATGTTTTCAAGATGATACCTTTCCTCAATACGATCCTTTACTTCATCCACAGCAGCATCAATAAAATATTCAGCCTGCTCTAACAGAGCAGAAGTGTATTCTTCTTCATCATCGCTCATGTAACCTTCCTCTTCCAGGTCATGCTCTATCTCCGTTTCTAGGATGGATTGATCCAACTTCACCTCATAGGCAAATACATCATCATCATATACATGGTCACTGATATCTCTTACTTCCTCAAAGTAGTTGCTGTTGCTAACGATCTCTTCAATTTCCCTACTGTTTATACTGACTGTACCATTGATAATACTGGCTCTAATTTGCTTCATATGTATTTCCTCCTCGTCCATATATATTTCTATAATTGGCAGGAGGTCAATGATTTATACCTTACTTCAAGCTTTCTACAAATAATTTAACTTCACTATTTCTTAATCTGAATAGCCACATCTACATTGAAATTTGGCATCAAGAATCCATCATTGTTCTCGATGGAAATTTCCACAGGAATAATGGTTTCGCCATTTTTTTGCACTGCTATGCGGGCAATCCGATTTACCTTTCCCTTATACACTTTCTCCTTATTGGCTGCAGGAATAATTTCCACCTCTGCTCCCACGTTTACATCCTTAATGAACTCTTCCGGCACCTCCGCTTCTACCATCATCGTATTAAGATCCAACAGACTTAGAAGCTTCTTCGATTCATCGATCAAATCCCCTGCTTGATAGCCAATATCATAAACTACCCCGTTGGTTACATCAGCAACGATGGTATTTCCCTGCATATATCC
The DNA here is from genome assembly GCF_014205875.1 of Anaerosolibacter carboniphilus. GTDB lineage: Bacteria > Bacillota > Clostridia > Peptostreptococcales > Thermotaleaceae > Anaerosolibacter > Anaerosolibacter carboniphilus. The sequence continues at coordinate 26,902 of NZ_JACHEN010000017.1, read as the reverse complement.
CCTATTTGACTTCTCCTGCATGGCTTGTAGTTCAAATGCTGCAGAAGCTATTTCCTCATTCTTGATTTTCAGATCATCTAGCTCTTTCTTTTTGTTTTTCTGGATATTCTCCAGATCATAACGGGCGTCTTCCTGTTCTTTATATCTCGTATCCACTGTCTTTTTAAAATTATCAAATTCTGACTGAGAGATAGCGCCTGCTTTAAGTAGAGCTTCCTGGGAAGCTAGATCCTTCTTGGCTTGAATATAAAGATCCTCAGCCAGCTTTAACCCATTGACTGCCTTCTTTATGTTGGGATCATTCTGCTCATCCCCAAGTAGATCATTTTGAAGCTTATTTTTTTCCAGCTGCACAATGCTTAATTTATAGGCTTTGTCTTTTAGGGCTGCCTCATAATCCTTCATATTCAGAGTAATCAGCACATCTCCAGCCTTGACTTGCTGACCCTCCTGGACATGAACCGCCTCCACAGACGCTGAAAAATCGACCATGACATTTTTTATATTCTCTGCCTTAATAATGCCAAAGGCTTCTACCATTTCTCTCTCCTTGGGAGCTTCTACCTGATCCATATTAGCTTTTTCCTCTTTTTTACTACAGCCTACTGCCAGCATCAACGCTCCTAATAATGTAAATATTAATAGACGCTTCATCCTTTGCTTCATCGCTCCCACACCTTTCCATCTTTCACATAGATAATCCGCTGACCGTAATCAGCCGCCTCCCTTGAATGGGTTACTTGAACGATATTTTTCCCTCTTTCTTGATTAATTCTCCGGAGCAGCTCCATCACCTCAGTTCCTGTCTTGCTATCCAGATTCCCGATGGGTTCATCGGCTAGGATGATATCTGGATCATTCATCAGGGCTCGAGCAATCGCTACCCGCTGCTGCTGCCCCCCCGACAGCTCTCTAGGGGTATGGTGTCTTCGATCAGAAAGTCCTACCACTTCTAAAATCTCATGAAGTCGTTCCTTATAGTCTTTCATCTTTTTTCCATCTAATAGAATAGGCAGCATGGTATTTTCCTCTACGGTTAAATTGGGAATCAAATTATAAAACTGAAAGACAAAACCCACATCTCTTCTACGCATGACACTTTGTTCTTGGTCCTCCATCTCTGCCAGTTCTTTTCCATTGATTTTGATACTGCCAGAAGTAGGTTTATCCAATCCTCCCAGAAGATACAAAAGGGTACTTTTCCCAGAACCCGAGGGTCCCATGATGGAAACAAATTCTCCTTTTCTGATGGTTAGATCAATATTTTTTAATATTTCCACGTCCAGCACACCTAACTTGAATGTTTTACACAGATTTACCGCCTCAATAATTCCTTCCATTCCCTCACCTCTATTCATACTTGATAGATTCAATAATATTTAGTTTTGTTGATTTAAAAGAAGGACTTACCGAGGAAATCACCGTTATGATGACCCCGCTGACCATGGCATTGATAAACATCGAAGGTACATAATGCATCTGAATGGGTAAATCCATGGCAGTCAGTATAAAAGGCATCAATAAGATGAAACATAGTCCCCCGAAGGCTCCAGTTATTCCGCCAATCAGACCTCCAGTAAGGGCCTCAATAAACAGCATCTTGGTCGTCTGCTTTTTACTCATTCCTACGGAGCGCATTACTGCTAAAGATCGTCTTCTGCTGAGGAAGTTCACCACAAAATTATTCAATACGCCAAAAACCCCGATTACCATCGTCATGAAAGAAAAACCCTTTAACAGAACAAAAATCTGGGCATTACTTTCCATATTGCTGCGTTCCATCTCATTCAATGTCATACCAAATAGCTGATCCCTTTTGAATTTTTCCTTTATCCTTTGGAGCACCCCTTCAGGATCTTCATGGGTTTTCACATATAGATCTGAATAATATCGCAGCTTCATATCCTGCTTTAGATATCTCTCTGGAACCAGTGCAACATTTCCATTCTGCATGAGGGTATCGACAAAACCGATTACTCGATAGTCTTTGTTTCCTCTCTCCGTTTCCAAGGTAAGCATATCCCCTTCCTTTAGTTCCAACTTATTTTTCAAGGAACTGCTGAGGATAACATTCCTACTTCCATCGAATTTATCCAATACCTCTGTCCGTTTTCCTACAAACTCAAAATCCCAATTATCGAAAAATTTATTTGGATCAATACCATAAACACTTGATATCTCTTCCTTTGTCCCTGCAACCTTTACATTTCTTACCTCATAAAGACCATAAGTAGCGCTAACCCCTTTGACGCCCCGAAGCCGCTGCTCTACATCTTTATTCCCTTTAGGGTGATTCAGTAGGATATCAAATTTACCCTCATTATAAACATTCAGAACTTCGATACCCACACTATAGCTTAGGGTATTGATCATCAACAGGCTGGCAATACCAATGGATAACAGAGCAATGTTATTTAACACACCTTTGTTATCCCTCAGATTCTTCACCGCAATAATTCCTATATTCCCAAATAAATAACGATAGATTTTTTCTAACAAACCGATACATTTTTCCGTTATAAAAGGAATGAATAAAACCAAGGCCATAGAAATCAGTATGAGACAAATACTATTGACAAGCAAAGCGATTTCTCGAGGAACTACCAAAGGAATCGTCGATGCAAGAAAAAATAGTAGAAACCCAATCATCATACTCTTGTTCTTATTTCCTTTCTTGTTCTCATAGGTGTTCAGTACAATATCCCGCACGGAAACCTTTGAAACCACCAAGATAGGCACCGCTGAACTACCGAAGGATAACAGAACCGCTCCAAGAAACGAAATCATCAACTGTCCGAAGGTTATCGCTAACTCTACTTCCATCTTTGTCGACTGGTAGGGGTCAGATGCCATCACATGGATCATGCCATACAGAATCAGATACCCTAGGCCACAACCCAAGATTCCTCCCACAATCCCATAAAGGATGCTCTCTGCCAGCAGTAAGAAGTCTGTCATTTTCTTCGTGGCACCGATACTTCGAAAGGTTCCAATCAGAGGCATTCGCTCCATGGAGATGACCTTAAAGGAGGTATAAATGACAAAGACACTGATAAATACCACCAACACTAACATAAGCATAAACGGCTTGGAAATCATGCTCGTATACTGCTCAATATCCTTTTCAGTTATGGTTCTTTCCACCACATATCGTTTGTAGCTCCTAGAAAGATCATCTAGCACCTTCTGGATCAGGCTGCTGTCTTTTGTCTTAAGATACAGAGTAGAAACCCTGCCTTTTTCCCCAAACAGGTTATTCGCCGTCTCCAAAGGCATGACCGTTGTAGCACTTTGATCACTGGGTGTCAGCAACCCTCCAGTAGATGCAATCCCTGCAATGATAAACCTAAACTTCTCTTCTTCTACCTTGATTTCTATAGGATTTCCAAGTTCCAGTTTATACTTCTCTGCAGTAGCCCGGTCAATGATCAACTTCTTTCCATTGAAAGGATACAGATGATATTCCTGCTCAATAGTGATAGGATTCATCTTCTGCAGGTCTTCTAGTTCATAGCCTTGAAGACTGAATACAATTTTCTCTTGGGGAGAATATTCGAAGATTCCCCTTTCACTGGTATTCCCTATCATGTATTCAAGTTGCTCCATATATTTTTCTGCCTGGCTAGTACGAAAATAGTTGGAGGGTGAGTCCTTATCTGCATAAATTATGATCTCTGCCGATCCCAAAGTTTTCTGTATTTCTTTCAGATACATTTTTGCGATATTGTCCGACATGCCTATGGAGGCAAAAAAGAGAGCCGTAGACAGCGTGATTGATAATAGGATTAAAAATGTGCGGAATTTCTTTTCTCTGATATTTCGCAGCAAAAACTTCATCATAATTTTCATGTTGTCACCACCATTTTATTGCAATATGTATTCATATTTGCGACAGGATTCTATCCATATTTGTTCCTTCCTAAGTTTTTTCAACGAATTGTGTGGAGGGAATTCTGCCTCGTCGTTACGAGAAATATATAAAGGGGACCAAAGTCCCCTCAACACTAGCTCCTATATTAGACATTAAGGACTCACTACTAAAAACAAGCATTACCGAATGGTGATGTTTCCAGATGTATTCCGAAGCACAACTTTATTGTTTTCACTCTTTACAACACCTTTTAATTGATTTTTCTCCGATTTCCCATTCACAGTAACGGGAAAATCACACGCTATATCTCCTAAGGCTTCCGCATCCAGAGCAAAAGCTGCATCATCCGGAAGATCTATAATAATATCACCAGAGACAGCTTCAAAATCGATATCATAATCAAAAGTCAAATAGCTTATCTTAAAATTGCCAGAGGTGGATTTTCCCTTTAAATTCCCCTTAAAATTATTAATATTCATATCCCCGGATACCACCTCAATCCTTGTACTTTCTGTAGAAATATCTTCCATTGTTAGGTCTCCTGAGACGCTTTCGAAGCTTAGATTTTTAGCTGTAAGATGCTGAATCTTTGCATCCCCAGAGGTTAGGTTTAAGGAAATATCACTAAGACCCCATTCTTCTTGCATCTTCACATCACCTGATACAGAGCCAACCTTCAGATCTCCTCCATAGTTTTTAGGTATAAACACATCCAATGTTAAATCTGATGAAGAGAACTCTATATGCATCTTTTTCGATTCTTCAACCTTTACCGTTACTTTATTTCCAGACACCGTAACCTTCATTTTGGGTAAATCGGAAGAAGTAATTTTGCCATAGAAATGGGACTTTATATCGTTCCTCTCTTCCGGAATGATATTGATATCTGCGGTAACACCCTCTATGACAATCTGAGTAATGCCCTCCATCGTTCCTATTTGTACATCATCTACGCTGAAAGATCCGGAACTCTCATTGGAGCTTGAGAAAAATCCTCCTGTAAAGGATGCAATAGCAAGGCCTATTCCTATCCCTACGACGGCAATAAGGGCCAGATAAATCACTATTTTTTTGATATTCATTCTATTTCACTCCTATTTTTTTATGATTTCAGCATTCCATTTTAAATACTTAACCGTCCCTCTGAATAACAGCCTTCCGATATAGATATCGAATAGGAAGAAAAGAAGACCTAATGCTGTGATTCCTATGCCTAGGAAAAAAGCCGCTGCAGGATGCACTCCGTTAATAAAATCACCTGCGAATATGATTTCCGCAAAGGGGGCAGCAATAGCAGCAATACCTCCGAATATCAGACCTAAGGCGGCTGCAAACAATCCTCCCAGTACAGCTACAACACCTAAGAATGGTCCTAATACGAAAATCAAATTGAAAAATCCCAAAGACACAGCAGCAATAACAGCCTTAAATACATTGGAAGGGGTAGGATTCGCATGGGCACTTTCAATAACGATAGATGCTTTATAAGCTTTGGCTAGGGTTTTGGGGTCTCCTAATGACTTTATAATTTCTTCTTCTGTCTTTCCCTTTTCCAGCCCTACATTAAAATGTTCTTCATAATCATATAATATATCTTCTAACTCCTCCTTAGGCAGTTCACGAAGCTCTGTCCTTAATATGTGTAAAAAATCAATTTTATTCATGTTTTCCCTCCTTGTAGATGATAAAATTTACGCCTTCAACAAAATCAGTCCATTCTTTAACCAATTGATCTTTCGTGCTTTTTCCCAGCTCTGTAATGCGATAATATTTTCTGGGCGGCCCCTCACTGGACTCTTGAAGATAAGATTCAAAATATCCTTCCTTTTGCAGTCTCCTCAATAGGGGATAGATGGTTCCTTCGGATATGTCAACATATTTTGAAATCTCTTCCACCAGCTCATATCCATAATAATCCTGTTTGCTCAGCAGTACTAGAACACATAGCTCCAATACACCCTTCTTAAACTGTATATTCATGCTGACATCCTTTCTTAAATCGTATTTTTATCATGATAGTATCAGTATAATACATAGTATTGTATAATGCAAGGTACTGAGTAATATTTTTTTTGCATTTTTTGTCATGAATTTCCTGTTTAGTATGCACATATTATTTCTATGATATTACGAATCCATATTGGTAGAAAAATACGTCACAACGATAACGGTTGGACAGGGTCGTCCAACCCTACGATAGGTCGATTCATCATGGTTTTGTGTAGGGAACGACGACTCTGTCGTTCCGTAGGATATAGATAAAAACCACGGAACGGCAGAGAGCGCCGATCGATACTGTACACATCGGTAGGGGCGATTCATGAATCGCCCTTAGACCTTAGATACCACCCCAGCTACTATCCTGGGCATGGAACGCCCCTTGTGTCGTTTCGGTTATGGGCGGACAATAATTTGGAACGTTTCCCTATGATTATGTCGTAATCTTTATCTTTTACGTACTAAGAGCCAGTGTATATGCTTCTATTGTTTTCGAAAATCAATACCAAATTTAACAGAATTCTCACATAAGAAAAAACACCCGAAAAGAGAGTGTTTCTCCTCTCTGGGGTGTTTTCACCGTTGTAAAATCTCATATGTACTTTGGCACAAGATTATATCTGACTCTATCTATCCTATAATCTTCCTTTATAGATAATCTCCGCTTCTCTTTCGATGTAATCATTTCTTCTTTCTGTGAGTTTCTCAAAGTACTTTTCCATTTCCTCATCTTCTAGAGCTACGATTTCTCGCATGTTATCAAAGTTCTCCATCATTTCCAGACCCATTTCTAGATAAGCTCTGGAAATATCTAACTGGCACCAGCTGTATAGCGAATCATCCTCTGCCTCATACTCATTGATAATCTTCTGATAAATATCAATGGCTTGGAAGTAATCTCTCAATCCCATATAACCTACCACGTCAGCCAAATGCTTCAGGGCCCAATAATATATCTTCTGATCTTCACCAGCCTGTTCCATAATACCTTTATAATGTTCGATGGCCTCGCCAAAATTATGCTCACTCACCAATTGTTCTCCTTCACGGAACAATTTATTCCAATCCATCCCAATTCCTCCCCATAATATATTTTATTATTAGATTCTAGCTATAGGGCTAAATTCCTTCCATAAGCTTGAAATCCTTTCTTAGAGATTCTTTCCGGTCTAGATTGCGTAAACTGCGATACGCTGTTCATTAAAAATAAAAGAAGTCATCCTTTATTCAAAGATCACTTCTTCATATCCTGCGCCTTTTAAGAACTGTCTGATGGACAGCTTTGCATTTTCTACTGCCTTTTCTAATATCCCCATCTCTATGGCCTGTTGCTCCAAGTCCTTTTCAAATGCTTCCAACGCATGAAAAGTATCCTCATTTTTGATGTCATTAAATAAGCTATCCTTCTCATCATAGGCCTTGTACTCTAATATTTCCTTAGAGGTAATCTCTGCTGTGGGTAACTTAATTTTTATCGTCTTTTTATCCACAATCTGTATATCTTCTGTGTTTATTTTATTGAGGTTAATGCCCGCTTTCACCTTTGCTCTCACAGTAAAAATAAACTTCTTTTTGGTAAAGGGCAGCTCCACTTCATGGAAATACTTTGCGTCCTCATAATCCACGATATCATGAAAATACATTTCCACTGTATTGAGCTCAGAAATAGGCTTGATTTGTTCCAATACACTGGAAACGTTCGTGGAAGTTTGATTTTTAAACCCCAGACTTGTGTACATCCAGCTAATCTGCAATACTATGATCACTAAAAGGGCTATCAGCATACCCATTCTTCGAGTTTTCATCTTATTTTCCCCCTTGTCGCCCTTACCTTTCCTCTATTATACCAATAATTCCCCCTATATGCTATATTATGTCTACTAGATTAGAAATGTTCATCTTTAACATACAGAAAAATAACTGCTGAAAAGTTTCAGCAGTTTTGTTCTAAAACATTGATTTCTTTTGTGCCCTCTATCATTGCACTTGTGCAAAATGGACATACAGGATTTGCTGATACAGTAAACTCCTTTTGCATCCAACCGATACAATCGGGGCACTGCCACACATCCACCATTTGCTTTACATATACAGGTTTCACTTCCTCTTGATGATGAAAAAACATATTCTCTCCTCCTCGATGTCAGTCTCAAAAAGATGTTTATAGTATCTCCTGGAAGAAGAGAATGTTATACTAGGAAATATTGGTATATAAATATAAAACCTTGGATAGTCAGCTATCCAAGGTTTTATATTTATTTCATACTTATATACTCTTTACACTATTGGTCCATTTGGCACATTTATCGCCCCACATGGCCGCAGTCTCTCCATTGATCTCCACCTTGATCACTTCACATAGGTTGCTACATCCACTGCATTCAAAGCTAGATGGTGTAAACGCAATATCTGCCGCCTCAAACCCCCTAAACTTCGTGGAATGACCTGTATGCTCCACATATTCCTTTGAAAGAATCGCAGCCCCCAGGGCACCCATCACATCAAAATACTCTGGCACGGTGACCTTCTCTCCCAGTTCCTTTTCAAAGGCAGCCCGGATTCCTGCGTTGGCAGCTACCCCTCCCTGGAACACATAAGGCGGTCTAATTTTCTTTCCTCGACCCAAATTGTTGATATAATTCCTTACCAAAGCTTCACATAGCCCGTTAATAATTTCCTCCTTAGAGAAACCAAACTGCTGCTTGGAAATCATATCTGACTCAGCAAATACAGTACAACGTCCAGCAATCCGCACCTTTCGCTGGGCTCGTAGGGCGTAGTCTCCGAACTGTTGAATGGGAATGCCCAATCGCTCAGCCTGATGATCCAAGAAGGATCCCGTCCCCGCTGCACAGACCGTATTCATGGCAAAATCGGTAATCAAGCCACTATTCAAAAAAATAATCTTAGAATCCTGTCCACCAATCTCAAAAATAGTATTGGCACCTGGCACATAATTGATAGTTGCCGTCGCATGGGCTGTAATTTCATTCTTCACCACATCGGCCCCTATCATAATTCCCACCAGCTGTCTGCCGCTGCCTGTCGTTCCTACGCCAGAAACTATATATTTTCCATCAATATCGTTCTTCAGATTCTTAATCCCTGTCTTCACAGATTCCAAAGGCTGTCCATTGGTTCGGATATATTGCTTAGACAATACCCGGTTATTTGCATCAATAGCGACCACATTTGTACTTACAGAACCTACATCAATCCCTAAATAAACTTTGTCCATGATCTGTCCCCCACATCTCTAGGATACTTTGCTTAATCTATTTCTTTTTTTATTTCGAATGAGATCTAAAAATGCTTCAATCCGTGTCAGATTATTAGAGATTCCCGTCTGTTCATCCAGGGCAATGGTTAACACTGGAATATCTAAATCATCCATCAACTTTGGCATAATACTTTGGGATACCAATTCAGGCAAACAACCAAAAGGCATTAAATGGATGATTCCGTCGAAGCCTTGATCATGAAAGTCTACAATATTTCCCATGGTCTCCTTGGCGTGTCCGCCTATCTGAATCTCGATATATTTTTCACCTTTTTTCAAAATTTCTTCTTCATGGGACTTGGAGAATACCTTTGGAATCATATTGTGCTCAATCCACTCCGACAAGTAGTGGCTTCTTCTCACTTCACAGCCAAGACTTCCAAGGGTCTCTTCCATTTTCATATTGGCAGCAGACTCCATGACTACATAAATCTCTCCCACAATACCAATCCGAATCTTTTGTTCCTCGCCAACCTCTGCCAGGGCAACGTCATCGATCAGCTGCTGACATTGCTTCCTTGCTTCCTTTAAATCCTTTTCATCCTGCACGCCGTCATAGATATGCTGTATCTTATCCCAAACTCGGGTACTGTCTCCCTTTCTTATCTCGTAGGCCCGCTTCGTCTGTAATTGCATCTCAAAACCATCTACATCCTTCGCCACCTGGTACAACAGCTTCAGAATCGTCCATAATCTCATCCAGGAATGATTTCCCTTTAGCTTTCTTACAATATTCATAAAGTTACTATAGTCTCTTTTAATGGAATCAAATACCCATACATCTACATCATATCCAAGATTATTTAATATCCGTTTGTGCATTTCTCCATAAAAGCCTGCTCTACAAGGTCCATGGCCTCCAGAAGTTAGAATCACTTCAGCGCCCTTCTCCAATGCCTCTATATAGCTGCCCATAATCACCTTCATAGGAAAGCAAGCAAACTCTGGACTATGTTTCACCCCTAGGTCTATGGTTCTTTGGCTGGGCCTTGGTGGTGAAATAGCTTCATGTCCCAACATTTTCACCAGCTTTCTATATACCAGTGTTGAACCCATATGGGGAAAGGTTACTTTCATGGGACACACCTCCTGCCATTTTTTTTCTACGTATCATATCTACAAAGGCCTCTACCCTTGTCTGCAGATGGCTCTCACCCGTATGCTCGTCGATACGAACCGTCATGAAGGGCTTTTCAAAATGATTAGACTCAAGTTCCATCATTTTACCAATCATGGAATCTGGGCCGCAGTTAAAAGCAGTCACTTGAATAATACCATCTACCTTTGGATTTTGATAAAAGTGATACCCTGCTCCTAAAAGTTTATTGCTGAAGGTCCAGAATAGCTTCTTACGCATAAATTTGATGCTATCCTGAATTTCCCGATCTTCCAGCATCTCAAAGGTAAGAATATTCACGTTCAGTTCCTTCAGCTTATCTGTTATATCCATGCTAATAAATGGATCATATATATCATAAACATAGCCTAATATTCCGATGGTGACTTCTCCATCCTTGAAGTTTGGCTCCTTGGATGGTGCTTTCTTCCCCTCAAATATATCCAGCGCATCGCTTAAGACATATCCCTTTCTACTTAACCCTCTAAAGCTTTTCCAAGCCTTATCCGCCTTCTTCAGCGCTCTGTGCAAATCCCAGGAACTGATGCCCAAACGGCTCTTTAATTCTCCATAGAACTTAGGGTTTGCAATACTATCGCTATCTGATTGTATTTTGGGACTTAATATCTTGTTAAGAGCTCCTGGTACTGTATATTTAATCATATCAGGCAATCCCATAAATTTGGGGCAAAAATATTCTTTTTCAGAAATAGATACCATTCTAGGTATAAACACATAATCTACTTCTTTGATAATCTGTTCCACATGACCTGTATACACCTTCATGGGCACGCAGATTTCAGGTACAGAGAATTCGATTCCCTTGTTCACGATTTCCTTGGTAGTAGGACTAGATACAACGATTTCTACTTTTAATTCTTCAAAAAAAGTTTTCCAAAAAGGATAATAATAATGATACAAAAGTCCTCTAGGAATGCCCACCCTCATTTTTTCCATCTCCTCATCCGATCATGGTTACTGATTGATTGCTCTAACAAATAATTATGATTGTTAAAATTCTTTTATTCACTGTGTTACGTTCAAATTATATTATTTTTCATGAGGATAATCCAAGTTCATTTTTACCGTTTTTTGCCTTATTCGGTGGTATTTGTTTCACCTATAGAAATCATGTCCTTCCCATGTTCATTCTCTTGCACTAGACCCTTCAATCTTGCGTTTATGCCATTTATTAAATTCCATATACTTATTATTTTATAATTTTTTCTTTGAACTTTCCTATATATATAAACAATATATCTCTATAAGTTTTGCTGATGAATTACGGCGCAAAAAAGAGCCTGCATTTTCCATGCAGACCCTTGATACACAACAAATAAAAGCACAAATGTTCACTTATGCTTTTTCTTGAAGTGGAAACGTTCCTATCTCTTTCAAATTCTCTGGCTTCTTTCTTTTTCTTGTAATGGCAAGTCCGCCGAAAATGAGAACCGCACCCACTCCCTGCAGCATTTTCAATTCTTCTCCCAATAATAGTCCGCCACAGATCACCGACACAATGGGTGTCACATTATTATATAGAGAGGTCTTTGTGCTGCCCACTTGGCTCACCCCCATATTCCAAAAAACTGTTCCGATAGCGATAGAAAGAGCACCAGAATATAGAATACCTAATATGCTCGTTCTAGAAAGCTGGTGCCAGTCCTGAGAAATGATGGAGGGCATCCACAAAAAGAGCATCGATACAAATCCCATGGTGACACCATAAGTCGTAAGCTTCAATGCAGAGTACTTTTCCAAATACCTTTTGTTTAAAATGGTATAGATAGCCCAGGTGACCGTTCCAAAGAAGGCCATGATATTTCCGTAAAAATATTGGTCTGTCATACTCACCTTGTTTCCTGTACCCATAACAATCAATAGAATTCCTGTGAAAGATATCATGCTACCAATGATTGTTTTTTTATCAATCTTCTCCAATCCGAAAACAATACTTATGCAAGCCACCACCATGGGAAGGCCCGCCATGATCAAAGAACTGTTCCCTGCTGTGGTATTATTGACACCCATAATAAAAAAAGCTTGATTTACAAAATTTCCAATAAAGCCTACCGAAAGGACACCCAAGAGATCCTGTCTCTCAATCCTCCAATCTTTCTCCTTGACCCATAAAATCATCCAACTGACAATGGTGGCTACCAAATATCGGGCAACATTGAAGGCAAAAGGAGACACCGTTTTAAGTCCCAGCTTCACCACCGTAGGATTGCTGCCCCATATGATGACAGTAATCAGTAGTAACAGGTCTATGAAGGTAAAATTTCTCTTCTTTGTATTGCTATCTATCATCCCTATCCACCATTCCCCTCTATGTAAGTTATAAAATTTAGCCCCACGAAATAATTATACACCTAAAACTTTACTTACTCAATTTTTTCAAAATAAAAGGATGCATCTCTGCATCCATTTTTTCCTTAGTATTCCTCACGGATCTCTTCTAGCTTCCATCCCCTCAAATTAAGCTTCCACTTATACACCTGCTCCTGCCAACGGGAACGAAAGTGCATCTCCTTGATGTAGTAAAGACATCCTCTTCTTAACTTATACCTCTTGATCATCTATATCCTCCAAATCTAATATAGCAAGCCTATGAACCTTTGGATGCCAGTGTAAAAATCATATTGTCTATGAACCAACTGTAACCCTAGTCTCATCTTCACTACATACAGAATAAACAACCATTCTTTATTAACTAACGTATATAAGTATACAATGTCCATTGCTATTATTCAAATCCGAGAAAATCATTAATTTTCGTCAAATTATCTTATTTTATTGTCCTATAACCCTATAGGTTCTTCCCTCGTTTCCACAAGCGATTTGTCGTCAATTTACAAGTCTCAGTGGATAGATTCTTTTTTCAAACAACAGCCTCCATATACGTATATGGAGGCTGTTATTATCTTCTTCCGTTTATTCCCAAAACCTTAATGTAATCTACATATGGATCTTCTGTACCTTGAAGCAAGCTTTCCTCTTCTTTCAGTACCTTGATATATTCAATAATCTCCTTGCTGATTCTTTCTCCTGGTGTCACCACTGGAATTCCAGGAGGATAGGCCATAATGGACTCTCCGCTGATCTCTCCTACAGCGTCCTCCAGCTTCACAATGCGCTTTTCACTATAATAAGCATCTCTTGGAGATACAATGATATCAGGATTCTCTAGGGCTCCCTTTGTCAGCTTCACTTCCGCATCCCTACGATGCTTCATAGCAATATCCTTTAAGGCATCTACCAGAGCGCTGAGAGCTTCTTGGGTATCTCCAAGACTGATAATGGCAAGAACATTATACATATCGCCAAGCTCTGTCTGAATGTTGTACTCGTCTCTTAATATGTCATAAACCTCAAAACCTGTGAGTCCTATGTTTCTAACGTTTATACCCAGCTTTGTTTCATCAAAATGATATACCCCTGGTGTCCCAATCAACTCTTTTCCAAAGGCATAAAGTCCATCAATCTTATTGATCTCATCTCTCGCCCAACGGCTCAATCGTAAAACCTCTGAAAGCATTTCTTCACCCTTTGTAGCTAACTGCTTTCTGGCCAAATCTATACTTGCCATGAGCAGATAAGAGGCACTGGTTGTCTGGGTTAGGTTTAAGGTAGTCTTTACTGTTTTTGCATCCACAATTCCTTCTCGAAGCAATAACAAAGAACTTTGGGTTAAAGATCCTCCTGTTTTATGGGTACTTACGGCACACATGTCTGCCCCCAATTCTATGGCATCCGGAGGTAATTCTGGATGGAAGTTCATATGGGCACCATGGGCCTCATCTACCAAAACAGCCATCCCATATCGATGGGCTATTTTAACGATGGCTTTAATATCAGAGATCGCTCCATAATAGGTTGGATTTACAATAAAGATTGCTTTGGCATCGGGATGTCTTCCAATGGCCTTTTCTACGCTCTCCACGCTTACACCCATGGCGATTCCAAGGTCTTCATTCACCTCTGGTTGAATATATATAGGAATTGCACCACTTAGAATGAGTGCTGTTACAGCTGATTTATGGGCATTTCGAGGAAGGATTACTTTATCTCCCGGTTCACAAACACTCATGATCATGGCCTGTACCCCTGCCGTTGTCCCGTTTACAAGAAAAAAGGAGTGATCCGCATAGTAGGCATCTGCCGCCAATTCCTCTGCATCTTTAATCACACCAATGGGATTACAGATATTGTCCAAACACTTCATGGCATTTACATCCAACTCCAACATGGTAGAGCCGAAATATTTCGCCATTTCTGGTATTCCAACACCGTGTTTGTGCCCAGGCACATCAAAAGGGATTACATTTTTCTTGTGATAATCCACCAGCGCCTCAAAAAGAGGAGCCCTATTTTGATCAAGTTTTCTCAAATCTATCACGCCCTTCCTACGCAAATACTGCTTGTATAATTATCCATCTTGTCTGTATGCTTAAATACCAATAGATATATTAAAATATATTTTTGTGGAAAATGCAATAGTTTTTTTGAAATATAATCCCTTTCTAAGCAAGGCATTTACATGTATTCTATCCATTTCCCACCAAAAAGAATCCCCCCCTATTCTTCTACATAATCTACCTTCTTTTCTAAAAGAAATAGGGGCCTTAAAGCAGGAATATATAAAAATATGTAGAATTTGGTAAAGTTGTATGTAATTACCCTATATTCTAGCAAATTCAAATACAGGAGGAAGTGTGCCGTGTTTCTCAGTAGAACAGTAAAAAAGGATAATGAGAATATCTCATTTCTGAATCTTCCTGGCAAAGATTCTCCCACAGCGAAAAACATATGTTTAAGGATCACATTCCTTTATCTATCGATTGGTCTCCTGTGGGTATATGTTACCGATTTCTTGTTGGAAGAATTTATCCATGATCTATTTGTTTTGAATAAAGTACAACAAATCACTGGTGCAGCCTATGTTTTGTTTACTACCATAGTACTTTATCTTATTTTAAAGCGAGATGTCCAGCTTATCTTTTCGTTAAAGGATCAAGCGGAGCTAAGTACCCAGGAAGTGAGAACGATTATAGAAAATTTTACCGATGGTATTTGGGAATATGACATTTCTTCTAGAACCCTTTACTTGTCTAAAAAATGGAGAAACGCCATGGGATACTTGGATCGAGACTTTGATTATAACGTTGAACTTGCCAAACATTTTATACATCCCGAGGATTTGAAATGTTTCCACAAAAGCATGAGTACTTATCTCAAAAACAGAGAAGGGGCCTATGAATCAGAGCTTCGTATCAAAACCAAAGTCGGAGACTATGAATGGTTTCTTCTCCGCGCCCAAGGATCGTGGGATGCCCTTGGAAAACCCGTGAAAATAACGGGAACCATCATCAACAATCATGGACGGAAATCCGCTGAAGAAATTGTTGTGCGCAGCGAGAAAAAGTTTCGCAAGCTTTTCCATAACGCCAATGACCTGATTTTTCTTTATCAGTTCCATGAGGATGGTACGCCAGGAAGATATATAGAAATAAACGACGTGGCTTGCCAGCGATTGGGCTATGATCGAAATGAACTTCTTTCCATGACCCCCTGTGGTATCACCTCCCCTAATAAAACAGCAGAGGGTCGCGAAACCATAAAAAAACTACTGCATCAGGACCATATCACCTTTGAAACCGTGTTGCTTACAAAGGATGGTCAAGAGATTCCCTATGAAAATAATGCCCATTTTTTTACCCTCAATGGTGAACGGGTTGTCCTCTCCATCTCCAGAGATATTACAGAGCGAAAAAAAGCGGAAGCTCAATTAAGAAACATCATGAATCAAAATCAAAAGCTACTAAAGGAGACCTTAGAATACGATGCATTGAAAACAGAATTTTTCTCCAATCTGTCCCATGAATTTAAAACGCCTTTAAATGTAATTCTCGGTGCCCTTCAGCTCATCTATGCCAGGCAAGGAGAAAATCCTGATCAAAATTGCCCTGGCATAAGCAAGGACCTCCATATCATAAAACAAAATTGTTTTCGCCTCCTCCGGCTCATCAACAACTTAATCGATATTACTCGGGTAGATACTGGTTTTATGAAACTCCAATTGGAAAACCAAAATATCGTCAATATCGTAGAGGATATTACCCTTTCCGTTGCTGAATTTATAGAAAGCAAAGGAATTACCCTTGAGTTTGATACCAACGTGGAGGAAAAAACAATCGCTTGCGACGCCGATAAAATTGAAAGGATTATGTTGAACCTTCTATCCAATGCTATAAAGCATACGCAGCCAGATGGGCGCATATGGGTAAACATATTGGACCAAGGAGATCACGTATTGATTTCAGTCAAGGATACCGGTAGAGGTATTCCTTTGGATAAGCAAAAGATTATTTTTGAGAGATTCCGCCAAGCAAATCCCCTCATGAACAGAACTCATGAAGGCAGTGGCATCGGTCTATCTTTGGTAAAATCCTTCGTGGAGATGCATAAAGGCACCATTACCGTAGAGAGTAAAGAAGGAGAAGGCAGTCAGTTTGTTGTGATTCTCCCCGGATGCAGGATTCAAAGCAAAACATCTGGTACTCCCGTTTATTCCAACATCGATTCTCCAAAGGTGGAAAAGATTCGTATCGAGTTTTCTGATATATATTCGTAACAGAAAACCTCCAGGATTAAACTTATCCTGAAGGTTTTTGTATTATGCTACAGTTTTGATGATTTCTAGTACCAATCTTGCTGTGTTTACCAAGTCTTCGATTTTCAAATGTTCTTCCAGAGTATGAGGCTTCTTTTCTCCTATTCCTAGGTTTACTGCTGTGATGCTATTTCCATTAAGAATGTTCGTATCACTGCCACCTCCTGAAGAGCTGGTAAAAGCTTTCAGGCCTATATTCTCACATGCCTTCTGCACTATATGAACAATCTCGGCATCCTCGTCAATCACAAAAGCCCCATACATTCTTTCTGTCTCGATTTCTACCTTCGCACCAAATTCCTCCGCTGCTTCCTTTAGGCATTCCACCATGTGGGCCGTTTGCTTATCAAGTTTTTCATTGCTCAAACTTCTTGCCTCTGCCTTGATTTCCACTTCAGGACACACAATGTTTGTCACCTGTCCCCCTTGAATTACACCAATATTGGCTGTCGTTTCTTCATCGATTCTTAAAAGATTCATTTTCGTAATGGCAGCAGCCGCCACTTGGATGGCACTGATGCCTTCCTCTGGAGCAACCCCTGCATGGGCAGGCCTACCAATGAATTTTGCATTGATTTTATCTTGAGCAGGACCCTTTACTACGATTTGGCCTGGGTCCCCGCCACTGTCTAGCACAAATCCCATTTTTGATTCTAATTTGCTATAGTCAAAATTCTTTGCCCCAAACAATCCACCTTCTTCAAAAATGCTAAAGGCAACCTCGATAGGTCCATGCTCAATATTGTTTTCTTTAATGACTTTCAATGCTTCGACCACAGCGGATATTCCAGCTTTATTGTCTCCACCCAGGATTGTGGTTCCATCACTATAAATCACATCATCCTTGATGATGGGTTTAATACCTACACCAGGAGATACCGTATCCATGTGGCAGCTAAAAAGAATTGGAGCAGCATCCTTTACGCCTTTTAGCTTCGCAATGACATTTCCAGTATCAGATCCTACCTTCTCCCCTGCATCATCTATGTATACCTCTAGTCCGATATTCTTTAATTCCTCACTAATGAATTTCGCAAAATTTCCTTCTTGCTTTGTGGGACTATCAATTTGTACATACTTTAAAAACTCATTGACGATTCGTTCTCTGTTGATCATTTTTTTTCCTCCATTTTTCCAGATACTTTCTCTATTCTCTAATCTTTCATATTTCCCTGCATTTCATACATAAGATAGTAGAAGAAAAGGCACCTAAAAGGTGCCTCTTTATTAACTACATACCTGGTAGATACATTTCTGCTCCAGGTCCAATTGGTAAACCAAGTGCTGACCAGATTACCAGCATGATTGTCCATCCTAGTAAGAATATGATGGAGTAAGGTACCATTGTAGAAATCAGTGTACCAATACCTGTTTCTTTATCATATTTTTGTGCAAAGGCAACGATTACAGCAAAGTATGACATTAATGGAGAAATAATATTTGTTGTTGAATCACCAATTCTGTACGCTACTTGTGTAAACTCTGGAGAATAACCTAATTGCATTAACATTGGTATGAATACTGGTGCCATAATTGCCCACTTCGCTGAAGCAGAACCGATAAATAGGTTAATAAACGCTGATACAATGATAAATCCAATGATTAATGGGAATCCTGTCATACCTGTGGCCTTTAAGAAAGTTGCTCCCTTAACAGCTAGGATTGTACCTAGATTTGTATAACCAAAGTACGCCACAAATTGTGCTGCTGCAAACGCTAATACTAGGTATGAACCCATGGAAGCCATGGCTTTCCCCATTGCACTGGCAACATCCTTATCATTCTTAATCGTTCCAGCAAAACCACCATAAGTTATCCCTGGTATTAAGAAGAATAACATGATAATCGGTACCAATCCATCCATAAATGGAGAATGGCCAAGGATTGTTCCGTCTGCAGGATTTCTTAAAATTCCGTTAGCTGGTGCTACTAAAGCAACAATTGCAACTACGAAGATGATCATGGAAATAAGTGCTGCATTTAAACCCTTTTTCTCTGCAGCTGTTAGGTCATGTAAATCAACTTTTTCACTGCCTTTGTATTCACCCAATCTTGGTTCAACTATTTTTTCTGTAACCAGTGTACCAAGGATCATAATTAAGAATGTGGATACAATCATAAAATACCAGTTGGCAGTAGGTGCTACAGTGTAGCCTGTACTTACCAATTTTGCCGCTTCTGTACTAATTCCACCCAATAGTGGATCGATTGTACCGATTAGCAAGTTGGCACTAAAACCACCAGATACCCCTGCAAAGGCTGCTGCAAGACCAGCCAATGGATGACGACCAAAGCTTAAGAATATAATGGCACCCAATGGAACCAATACAACATAGCCCGCATCTGAAGCAACATTAGACATAACCCCAGCGAATACAACCACTAATGTGATTAATCTCTTTGGTGTGCTTAATACTAATTTTCTTAATAATGCCTGAATAAGTCCTGTTCCTTCCGCTACACCAACCCCTAGCATCGCCACAAGTACTGTTCCTAATGGCGCAAAACCTGTAAAGTTTGCCACCGCTTTGGAGAACATATAACGAATTCCATCGGCATTTAATAGGCTTACCGCCTGTACTGTCGTTAATGCCACTTCCTTCGTTGTCGTATCAACCTTATTAAATTCAACAGATACACCTGCCACTGCCGCAATGTGCGAAATAATTGCTACAATAACACTAAATAGTACGAAGATTGTTGCTGGGTGAGGTAACTTGTTCCCTACAACTTCAACCATATCAAGAAATCTTGCAAATAAGCCTCTCTTTCTTGCTGATGGTGTGATTTGTTTAGCATTTGCCATGATTTTCTCCTCCTTCTGATTCATTTTGCTAGCAATTGGGTTTCTATTGCTACATTCCATGACTTATGAGGATAAAAATAAATAAGTGCACTCTGGAAAATGTTTTCCATCAGTAAAAATTATAATCCTTCATAAGTTCACGTTATAGATGATATCATAGTCCCATTATTTTGTGTTTTACATTTCTGTAATAGGTCTGGTAGAAATATTAAAAAAATTTAATCCGCTTCAATTTTTTTTATAAATCAGCCATTTGTTTCCTCCTTGGTACCTTTAGGCTCCCTGACGAATACTATAGGATAGAGGGAGGTGCATCCATTCATGTCTATCTCAAGCCCAGTCAAAGTCTCTCGAGACAGCCTTTTGTTCTTTTTCTTGCTGTTAATCCTATTACTTAAGGATACACCCTATTGCAGTAAGCATCCTACAAACTTCTTGTTTTTCTTCCTCCTTTTGGTGATTTTGTTTGGAAAGTATTACACAATTGTTTAAAGAACAAAAAATGGATGCTGCTGGCAGCATCCATTTCTCATAAGATTCGGTAAAGATGGGGTAAATTTCATATTGGGTATCCTTATTATATCATACTGTCCAAGTTCCAATGACCCTTGTCATGGGATCTTAAAGCAACTGTAAACTCTGTAACATATCCTTTCTTTTATTTCCCTTCAGTCTTTATGGCGATGGTCTGGTACTCATCGCAAAGGACTAGCTTGTTGATAGCATTAAAATTGGTTTTCAAAATTATTTTATTCCCCCAAAGGGTTACCATGGCCTTTAACAATTCAAAAACATATTCCTGCTGCAACTCTCTGCCATCAAAGACATGCTCCACCAAGAGAGCTCCATCCTGGGGACGAACCTCCTTTATTTGTATCACTGGTATCCGCTTTGTTCCCATCAAGTCCAACAGGTTCTTTTTATGTTTCTCCAGCACACCTTTTTCAAAACCACAAATGCTGCTTAATTCCTCATAAACTGCCTGATCTAAATACTTTTCAATGAAGCTTCTATCCGTCTCTTCTCGTCTCACATCGAAAACTTTAGCTTTACCGTAAGCTTTTTGAATACTCTTAAAGATCAAAGTTCCCAATCGTTCTATACTAATGTAGCCTGCACCATCATAAAAAACCAGCCCCTGGAGCTTTAAGCATGCTTCTCGAATCTCGTTTGGCAGATCTAAAAGATCTAGAATTTTTTCATACCAAAAGCCAGCCCAGCCTTCATACATTACCATGGTTTCTAAATGGGGTACAAAGTAGGCAGTTTCTGCTGCTATAATGTCCACCAATCTCCGCTGCCATTCTGCCATGCTCCCGTGTTCCATCATAAAATCAAGGAGATGATTTTCCTGAAATCTAACTACATGGGCGCTTTCCAAAATCTTTTTTACTCCTTTGTTCTCTAATTCCGCCTGATTTATGGTTTCTACGATATATCTTTGGTTCATATCAAAATTCCCAAGGGCGTCTTGATCTTTATAAAGTTCCCTCAATAGCCGATTGTGCTTTACAAAATCACTATAGATATGGAGATGAATCATAGCAAATATCTTTTCCTCAAGGGTGCTTTTTTCGGAAAAATATGCAATATCAGGATGTACATAGAGAGCGATCCTATAAAACAATCCTCTATGATCCAAAAGATTAAAGGGTTGCTGTTTTTTACTAAACCGCCAACGCGGTAATTGCAGAGGAAATCCATAATGGAGCCGGTGTATGGCAAAATCCTCTTCATTCAGCACATTTATTTCTTGAGGATAAGGTTCTAGTCCAAGACTTAAAACTGCTGAAGCAATTCTTTCCTTCCATTTCATAAAATAATCCATTCTGTCTTTTTCCATATTTCCCTCCTAAGTCACATTCAGGTTTTCCGCCCCATTTGTATGTCTACTATTTGCGCCCACAGATCTCTATTGTTCTTTCGAAGGCGTATCGTGTCAAATCATATCAAATTCTTATTAATATAATATACATCTATATGCCCAATGGCTCATATTGATGTATATTTTCTTTTTTCAAATATCTCTCAACAATCTAAAAACGTATAGTTTTAGATTGTTGGCAAAAACTAATACCATTCTTTTTTCTCTAATAAATTTTGAGGTGGGTGATGCTTTTGTATGTGGTATATCATGATTCCAGTGGAACTCACTCTTCGGTCATTGCAGCCGCAATCCACTTAAATTTGCTGCCTGCAGATAGAATACCTTCCACTAGTGATCTTTTAAATATTCCTCTTTTTGACGGATTGGAAAGAAAAGATTTAGGCAGGCTTTTTTTTCACGGAAAAGATGAAAATAACAATCAAATCTATACCATTGGCTGCCATCGTGTCCCCCAGTTAGTAAGCCATGCTCTATCTTCTGTTTTCCAAATGATTGATAGAAATCCTGAGGAAATATTATGTGTAGATACCTCTCCTACGATCAATCAGTGGATACGGATTGGAAACTGGAGCTCAAGACAATTGGGTTTCGTTACTCTCGGTAGATCGCTGGTAGTCCATGGCACCTTTAATGCCTATCCAAAGATTGTATCCATCGTAAAAAATGCAAAACTAAAAGTAGCACCATAGGTGCTACTTTATAAACTTTACGAGAGTATTTAATACTTTTTCTACTTTCTCTTTTTCGATCATCTCCCCTTCGTCCACATTGATGAGGCAGTCTTTGGCATGCTCCTCCATAATCACAAGTCCCACCTTATGGATCGATGCCTTAATCGCTGCAATCTGAAGCAATATATCATCACAGGATTTATCCTCTTCAATCATTTTCTCTATGCCTGCAATGTGTCCTTTGATGGTTTTCAACCGATTGATTACATCACTTTTCGCTTTTTCCCTTGACATATGACACTTCCTTTCCTATTGATCTATTATTTCTATTTTGCCACAAAACTACCTGTAAAAAAAGAGAATTACTAGTTTTTCATTATTTTTGTTAATGCCAGGTAAAATAAGTTAATTTTCATGCAATTCCGTTAACAATCGTGTTTTCGTATTTATTTTAAAAATTATATCCATTATAATCCATTTAGAAGAGTCAATGAATGGCTCAAAAATATATAGGGGGTATATGAAATGAAAAAACTAATCAGCAAGGTGCTGACATTCATGATGATTGTAAGCTTATGTGCGCCCATGTCTGTTGCCTTTGCAGCAGATCAGAAAGTTGTTATCGCAGGTTCTACTTCCGTACAACCATTGTCTGATGAATTGGCAGCTGAGTTCATGAAAAAGAATCCTGGTATCAAGATTGAGGTCCAAGGTGGTGGCTCTTCCGTAGGTATCAAGGCAGCGCAAGATGGCATAGCAGATATCGGGGCTTCCTCAAGGGAATTGAAGAAAGAAGAACAAACTGTAAAAGAATTTGAAATCGCTTTAGATGGTATCGCTGTTGTAGTGAACACTTCTAACGACGTAGCAGATTTATCGATGGACCAAATCAAGAAGGTTTTCACTGGCGAAATCACAAACTGGAAAGAAGTTGGGGGAAAAGATAAGCAGATCGTTGTTGTAAGTAGAGAAGATGGCTCAGGAACAAGGGGAGCATTTATCGAAATTACTGGGATTCAAGGCAAAGATGCAGCAGGCAAAACGGTAGATAATACATCCAAAAACTCTTTGGTACAGCCATCTACTGGAGCTGTAAAGCAAACTGTAGCTTCTACACCTGATGCTATCGGATATGTGTCTCTAGGTTCTTTGGACAATGCCGTTAAGGCTGTAAAGGTTGAAGGTGTTCCTTGTACAGAAGCAAACATCAAAGCAAAAAAGTATAAGATTTATAGACCTTTCTTATATTTGACAAAGAGCGCACCAACAGGTGCAGTGAAGCAGTTTATTGACTTTGCATTAAGTGCTGAAGGACAAAAGATTGTTGCAAAGGAATATATTACAGTTAGTGAAGGCACAAAACTTGAAGGTACTACACCTGTCGCACCTAAAACAATCACAGTAAAAGTAAATGGTAAAGCTGTTGCATTTGATGTAAATCCAATCAATGAAAATGGTAGAATATTGGTTCCTGCAAGACAACTCCTAGAGTCCCTTGGTGCAAATTTAACTTGGGATGCTAAAACACAAAAAGTAACTGCTGTACTTGGCAAGGACACCGTAGTAATGACCCTTGGCAGCACAAAGGCTACAAAGAATGGTAGCGCCATCGATGGATTAGATGTCCCTGCAAAGAGCATCAATGGCAGAACTATGATTCCTGCAGGTTTCATCGCCAAAGCCTTTGGTGCAAAAGTTGAGTGGGATGCAAATACAATGACAGTAACCATTACAAAATAAAACCATATAATAGAAATGAAGATGGTGATCTTAGGATACCATCTTCATTTTTATTATATAAATAAATTTACATTGGCCTCATCGGCTTCTCCTAAATAGCTGGCTACTCCTGCTAGTTCCACACCATCTATCAGTTCTTCCTCTTTAATCCCCATCACATCCATAGACATGGTACAAGCGATCATTTTGACACCCATCATTTGAGCACTTTCAATGAGCTCTGGCAAACTATTTACATTCTTCTTTTTCATAATACTTTTCATCATTTGGGTACCCATACCTCCAAAATTCATTTTGGATAAACTTAATTTTTCTGCACCCCTAGGCATCATCCAGCCAAACATACTCTCCATAAAGTCCTTCTTCACTTTCACCTTCTTGGCCTTTCTAAGGGTATTCAAACCCCAGAAGGTAAAGAACATGGTTACCTCACTGCCCATGGCTGCCGCGCCATTGGCAATGATCAGGCTTGCCATCACCTTGTCCAGATCTCCACTAAATACAATAATCGTCTTTTTATCTCCCATAGTTTCTCCCCTTACTTTCTAAGGATTTTTGCTTGAATTTCAGTGTCTCCATCTACAAGCTCCAACAGTTCATTCCCTGTTTTCTTGCACCAAGCCTGGATATCTTTAGAAAATCCTCTATCTGTTACCTTTACGTGAATCACATCACCAACGCTTGCTTCCTTTGCAGCTTTGAATACCTGCATGATAGGGCCAGGGCACTGTAATCCCTTACAATTTAAATGAATATCTGCCATTCGTTGTTCCTCCTCGTTTCTCTATTTATTCTCGTTCAAAAGGATAAGCATTCATGCCTCCTTCAAGAATTCTAACCTGCTTAAATCCTAATTCTTTTAGCTTTAAATACGCTAGATAAGCATTTTTACCAATTTTACATACCAAAACTGTCTCTTTATTTTTATCTAGCTCTCCGGCTCTCATATATAATTCTCCGGAAGGAATATTTACAGCCCCTGGAATGGTACCAATCATAAAAGATCCTTCATCTCGAACATCAATTACTTGCAACTCATGGACTCTGTTTCTCATCTCAATAGGGCCGATTCCTTTTACCTTTCCTGTCAGCTTATTTACTAACACATTGGCTGCTAAAATCGTAGATGCCATGGCCATTGAAAATGGTGGTGCATAAGCCAAATCCAGCTTTTCTAAATCCTGTACCTTTGCACCAAAAGTGATGGCAGTGGCAATAATATCGATAGGTTTGTCTACTACCCCTTCACCTACTACTTGGGCACCTAATATTCTATGGCTCGCTTTATCTACAATGAGTTTTGTGATGATCTCCCTATATCCTGGATAATAGTGAGCTCTATCATTGGCAGGTACCAATGCGGTCTCTACTTCAAACCCTGCTTTAAGAGCATCTCTTTCCGATAGTCCTGTTTTTCCAGCATTCAGCTTAAATAGTTTTACGATGGTTGTACCCAATACACCCTTTAGGCTGTCTTTTTCTCCATTGGCCATATTGATACCCGCAACTCTACCCATTTTGTTCGCTGTAGACCCCATCGGATACCATGCGGGCTGCCCTGTAATCAGATTTATGTTTTCTGCACAATCTCCCACAGCATAAATATTTGCCTCGCTGGTTTCCATATATTCGTTTACCTTTATTGCTCCCGTAGGGCCTAGTTCCAAGCCTAATTCTTTCGCTAGTTGATTGTTCGGTCTCACCCCTACCGACATAATCACTAAATCTGCTTCAATTTCCCGCTGGTCTGTAATTACCTTTGTTACCTGGCCATCCTGACCTGCCAAAGAAAGAACTTTTTCACTGGTATAAATATGGACCCCTTGATCCGTCATGTAATTTTGTGCATAGAGGGCAATCTCTTCATCAAAAGGTGGTAGGATATGAGGCACTAGCTCCACGATAGATACCTCAATGCCCTTATGGTGAAGGTTTTCTGCCACCTCCAATCCAATAAATCCACCGCCAATAACCACAGCCTTTTTTACAGCCCCTTGATCTACCAGTTCTCGAATGGCCTGGGCGTCATTTACTGTTCTTACTGGATAAACTCCCTTTAGCTCCCTACCTTCAATCGGCGGCACAAAGGGTGATGCCCCTGTGGCGATCACTAGATCATCGTAAGTATACTGTTTCACTTCTCCCGTCACTAAATTTCTAACATCCACTACCTTTAACGCTTTATCAATTCTAATTGCTTCCTGCTTTGTAAAAATATCAATTCCTGTTAATAGCTTGAAATCTTCTGGGGTCTTTACCACCAATTCCTTCTTTTCTTCAATGATGCCACCAATGTAGTAAGGTAACCCGCAGCCCGCATAGGAGATATACTCATCCTTCGTTACAACCACAATCTCCGCCCTAGGATTTTCTCTTTTCATTTTGGCTGCAGCTTTAGTACCTGCAGCTACGGCCCCAATAACCAGTACCTTTTGACTCATTTCTTCCACTCCTATCTTCCTAATTGATTTAACTGACTTAATAAGGCATCTATATCCACACGATAGTTTTTAGAAGCATAGCCTATGCTTTTATAAAGAGCGCCACCTCATCCAAAGCACCGAATGCCGAATTCTTTAAAAATCCTCTCTGCATCTGGATACTTTGCCAAAACATCATAAATAATTGAATCTTGATGAAACACTTCGTTCACCTCTTTCCCCCTCCCCCTGGATATGGGGTATTTCTAATATTATATTATTCTCTCCCTAACAAAAAGTCAACAATAAATTCATATTTAATAAAAGAAAAAAGGGCCTAAGAGTTCTAATGTTGCATCAAAGAAATAATTACAGATTGACAATGGAAAAATTTTAATAATGAAAAAAAGAACCTCTTTTGCTTTAATGGAAGTACGC
>NZ_JACHEN010000016.1 GCF_014205875.1 Anaerosolibacter carboniphilus | reverse complement strand
GCAAATTAATAGTAATGTTTAGTCTCAAAAATAGAGTTTAGTTCTGCATTTGCTCGGCATGTGCTCTATACTAGAATTTAACTTTTCTTTTAACTTTTTTGAAAAAACACGAACAGATGTTTGATATTTTTTAAGCTCTATGCTATAATGAAGAAAAACACAGGCTGTGAGGTGCTATCAATGATTTATGATATAACAGATCAACAACAAAAAATACTTGAATATATAAAGGCTGAGGTTTACTCAAAGGGATATCCCCCTTCTGTTCGTGAAATATGTGAAGCGGTGGGATTGAAATCAACATCTACAGTTCATGGCCATTTGGCAAAGCTTGAAAAGAATGGCTATATAAGAAGAGATCCCACGAAACCAAGGGCTATTGAGTTATTGGATAGTGATGGGAGCAATTTAATTAGCAAAAAAGAGATTGTTGAGATTCCTGTTATTGGAAAAGTGACGGCTGGTCAACCTATATTAGCGATAGAAAATATTGAAGATACGTTCCCTGTTCCTATGGATTTTGTAGACAATAATAATCATTTTATGCTACGGATTAAAGGTGAAAGTATGATTGAAGCTGGTATTCTTGATGGAGACTACGTCTTAGTAAAACAGCAACAAATTGCTAAAAATGGTGAGATCGTTGTTGCTCTTATTGGAGATGAAGCAACAGTGAAAAGGTTCTATAAAGAAAAAGACCACTTTCGATTGCAGCCAGAGAATCCATACATGGAGCCAATTCTCGTTCATGATGTGAAGATTTTAGGTTTAGTGAAAGGTGTATTTCGGAAACTATAAGGATTGGAATGAATAATTACGAATATAAAAAGTACCTGATTTTTCAGGTACTTTTTATATTCGTAGGCTATGTTAAAGCATTTGTTAGCTCGTAAGAAGTTTACGTAATTTGATTATGTAAACTAAATTTGTAATATGAGAGAGAATATGAATTTAATCGGTGCCCTCTTTTAGATTTTCCCGATGCATCCGTTATCAACCAATGCTTGTAGAGCTTTCAAGGATCCGAATTTAGCATGCTCATAGGTTAATCCACCTTGATAATAAACAATATAAGGTTCTTTGATGGGTGCATCTGCACTTAATTCGATAGATGATCCTTGCACAAAGGCACCTGCGGCCATGATTACAGGAGAATCATATCCAGGCATGTCCCATGGTTCTGGTCGGACGAAGGAATCTACTGGAGCTGCCCCTTGTATTCCTTGACAAAATGCGATAACAGCGTCAGCACTGCCTAGCTTGATTGACTGGATAATATCACTACGCTGGGCATTATATTTTGGAGAAACCTCATAGCCAAGCTGCTCAAACAGTCTAGCACAAAAGATCGATCCTTTAACTGCTTCACAGACCACATGGGGCGCAATAAATAATCCATGAAACATGTTACGGGTCATACCAAATGTTAAACCTACTTCTTTTCCCAGTCCTGGAGAAGTCAAGCGATAGGAAGCCAGGCGAATAAGCTCTTCCTTCCCTACGATATAGCCACCGGTTAAGGCCAGTCCGCCACCGGGATTCTTTATTAAGGACCCTGCCATGATATCAACGCCTACCTCTGTGGGCTCAACTCTCTCTAGAAATTCGCCATAACAGTTATCGACCATGCATATAGTGGAAGGATTGACCGCTTTTACAATATCAACAATTTCTTTAATATTCTCTACAGTTAAAGCCTTTCTCCAGCTATAACCTGTAGAACGTTGAATGAAAACCATCTTTGTATTTTCCGAAATACTGTTTTGCAAAGTGTCTAAATCGACACAGCCATTTGCGCTGAAATTAATCTGCTTATATGTAATACCAAAATCCTGTAAAGAGCCACTATTCTTTTCACCCCTGATTCCAATCACTTCTTCCAGGGTATCATAGGGCTTTCCTGTTGCAGAGATCAATTCATCTCCTGGCCTAAGGATTCCCGTTAAACAAAGAGTAAGAGCATGGGTACCTGAAACAATGGTAGGTCTAACAATGGCATCTTCCGTACGAAAAAGCTTTGCATAAACCTTCTCTATGGCATCTCTGCCAGGATCATTATAGCCATATCCTGTATGCCAATTGAAATGCATATCGCTGATTCTGCATTCTTGCATTGCGTGAAGTACCTTATACTGATTATATTCTCTTATATCTTCGAGATTTTTAAAAATATCTTTTATATCTTCTTCTGCTTCCTTTCCTCTTTGAATTATCGCATCCTGTATATGAAAAACATTACGTAGTAGCTCTTGTGTGTTTTTTTCCATAAAGATCCTCGCCTTCTTCTTTTCATTCTTTTGTATTTTAACACATATTAAAGGCATAATCAATTTGGCCAATGAAGATATCCTAGAGATACCTGGATTTGAAATAACAGTATGCTTTTACTTCGTTAAAGCCCTGGCCTGTGAGAGCAGAAACAGGGATGATCGTATGTTGAGGATAATCCTGTTGCAATTGAGCTAATTTAGATCTATTGTCGAGTAAATCTATCCTGTTGGCTAAAATAGCGTACCCCTGATGGGAAATACCATGCTGTGTTAACTGCAGATCTGTTTTTCCAAAGGTATTTATTGAAGTAACATATCTCAATCCATAACTATTTATATCTATAAGATGAAGGATGATATCACTTTCACGGAGCATGCACAAAGTTTGTACCATACCTCGCCTTACATCTACATCTCCATGGATTCCATCCGTTAATCCACAGCTATCTACGAATTCTAGCTTCATATTGCCTTTTAACAAGGGTAGATCCAATTCGATAGATTGCAAACATTGGGTTTTGAAAGGCATATTTGAACACAATGCTTCTATCGCATCTTCAAGAGTATAGAGTTTCCTTTCTATGACACCATTAGGAAAGATCCGTTTTATAGACAGTCTTTTTACTCCTAGATAATTGCTAAAATGGATAAAAAATAATGTTTTGCCTACGTGGGTCTTTCCTATGATAAGACATTTCTTCATTAAAGGTCCTCGTCTGTGATGTCTTCACTTCGAATTGTAATCAAGTCATCCTTTGATAGTGCTGATACTTTTTGTAATCTTACGGCTTGTTTGCGAATCGCTCTTTCAATGATATTTCGAACCAATCGCGCGTTGCCACTTAGTACCCGGTCCTCCATCCTCTTTTTTGTAACAATTTTGGCAAGCTTTGCTTTTGCAGACATGGATAATCTATATTCTCTTTTTTCAACCATCAAATCTCCAATTCGAAGCAAATCATCCAGTTCATAATCTGGAAAATCAATATGTATCGGAAAGCGTGATTTTAGACCAGGATTGCTCTTCAAAAATATTTCCATTTCATCATGATAACCAGCGAGGATAAGAACTAAATTTTCCTTATAATCCTCCATCCCTTTTACCAGGGCATCGATGGCTTCCTTTCCAAAGTCTTTTTCCCCTCCTCGAGCTAAGGAGTATGCTTCATCAATAAAAAGGATACCGCCCATGGCTTTTCGAATATGATCTCTGACCTTTACAGCTGTATGCCCTATATACTCACCTACTAAATCTGCTCGTTCCACCTCGATAAGATGCCCCTTTTCTAGAACTCCCATCTCTAGAAATATTTTTCCTAGGAGTCGGGCAACCGTTGTCTTGCCTGTTCCTGGATTACCCTTAAAGATCATATGCATAACCAAGGAATCAGTCAGCAGTTGTTCATCTTTTCTCTTTTTTTGTATCTCTATGTAGGCATATATTTCTTTCACAAATATTTTA
Source organism: Anaerosolibacter carboniphilus (assembly GCF_014205875.1). Lineage (GTDB taxonomy): Bacteria > Bacillota > Clostridia > Peptostreptococcales > Thermotaleaceae > Anaerosolibacter > Anaerosolibacter carboniphilus. The sequence continues at coordinate 111,552 of NZ_JACHEN010000016.1, read as the reverse complement.
ATTTTTTCTAAACCGACCATTTGATCTAGTTCTTTGATCAAGGCTTCTAGACTCTCTTCTTTATTCTTCTCATTTGCATTTGCCTTACTATTAACGGTAATTTTCTGAATGGCATCCTCTGTACTAATTTTACCACTCTCGAATCGAGATAGTATTCTATTAAACTCATTGTATGGATTCATCAATTTCATTTCCATCACCTCTAATTGATCGCTATAACATCATATGCATATAAAACAGAAAAAAAAACGACCGAAAGGTCGTCTTTTTCCAATTTTTATTATAGTTTTATTCTTCGTCTTGTTTCTTACTTGCCGCAGCAAAATTGATAGGCTTTACAGGTGTAATCGTAGAAATTGCATGTTTATAGATAAGATGTTGTTTGCCATCACTTTCTAATACAATTGTATAACTATCAAATCCCTTTACCATTCCCTTGATCTGGAAACCATTTACCAAATATATTGTAATATGAATATGTTCCTTTCTAACTTGGTTCAAAAAAACATCTTGCAAATTGATTGCAGCTTTCATTTATAACCCCTCCTATTTAATCAATCTCTGATTACTAAATTATTCTATATTAAGCTTAATTTTCCTTCCACATATTGAATAATGTTATAAACCAAAGCATCTTTTGATTCGAAATCGTTTATATCGAACCAATTTATTTTATCATATCGTCGAAACCACGTTAATTGACGCTTAGCGTAGCGACGAGTATCTCTCTTCAGAATTTCTATGGCTTGATCAAACCCATAAGCACCTTTAAGATATCCGACAATCTCTTTATATCCTAGTCCTTTCATGGAAATATTATCCTCATCTAGTCCTAATGCCATAAGATGCTTTACTTCATCAACCAGTCCATTTTCAATTAATAAATCTACTCTTTGGTTGATTCGTTCATACAGTTGTTGTCTGTTTCGTATGAGTCCGATGAGAACATAATCGTATTCAGGATTTTCAACGAAAGTATTTTTGAAATCATGGATCTTATCCCCACTTTCATAATATACTTCTAGAGCGCGAATGACACGTTTTACATTATTAGGATGAATTCTGTCAGCAGCATCCTTATCTACTTCTCTGAGTTTATGATGCAAAGATTCATTTCCATATAATTCTGCTTCTTCTTCTAATTGTTTTCTTAAGCTCCAATTGGATGCAGTGCTGGTAAAATCCATCTGATAGATGATGGAGTTAACATATAAACCTGTGCCTCCAACGATGATCGGAAGTTTATGCTTATCATAAATGAGATGAATATATTCTTTTGCTTTACGTTGAAAATCTGAAACAGAAAAATTTTCCCTGGGGTCGATTTCATCCATGAGATAATGGGGAATACCTTCCTGTTCAGTAAGGCTAGGCTTTGCGCTACCAATATCTAAGTGTTTATAGACCTGTATAGAATCGGCAGAAATGATTTCGCCATTTAGTTTTTTTGCAATAGAAATAGATGTTTCTGTTTTACCCACCGCCGTAGGTCCTACAATAATCAAAAGCGGTTTTCCCATATTTGTCCTCCATTAAACCCTTTTAAATTTTTTCTCAATTTCATACTTAGATATGGACACAATGATTGGTCTACCATGAGGGCATGTGTATGGATTTTCAAGGTCTTCAAGCTGTTTTAATAGTTCATGCATCTCTATGGTATCAAGTTTATCCTTGGCCTTTATAGCTTCTTTGCAGGCCATAGCAATAATTTTATCTATCTTATAATCTGTAATGTGAAAATGCTCCTTGACAAAGTGATCTACGATTTCGTGGAAAAAGCTTTTGGCTTCAGGTTCACCCATGATCATGGGTACTGAACGAATCAGGACTGTATGCTGCCCAAAATCTTCAACTTCAAAGCCAAATTGAGAAAGCAAATCATGATTATCCATGACCGCAGACCACTCACCTAAAGTCAATTCTACAACAATTGGAACCAATAGCTGCTGAACCATAACCGATCGAGATCTAAATCTGTTTAGCATCCATTCAAATATAATTCGCTCATGAGCAGCATGTTGATCAATTAAAAATAGAGCTTCCTTGTATTCACCCACAAGATATGTATGAAACAGCTGACCAATAATCGTTATATCGCTAATCTTGATGTTTTCAATTGGCAGCTTTTCACTAAAATTACCTTGATGATTTGTTGGTGTAGGAGAAGGTACAGAAGATTCAAATATCATTTGCTCTTCATGTACTTTTGGAAAATCATTTTTTTGTTCAACTTTATTATTTGTAAAAACAGGAAATTTATCCTCTACTTGTTTTTTAATGATAACATTACTCTTTTCTATAAATGGCTGAGTGGTCTCCTTTAATGGCAGGAGGTCGATAACATTATCTAGGGAGTTATCCTTTACTTTTGTAGTTTCAAAAGAAACCTCAGGGATTAAGTTCTGCCGGTATAGGGCTTCTTTGATGCATCTAGTAATGAAAGGCTTCAGTATTTCATCGTTGCTAAATTTGATTTCGAGCTTTGTTGGATGTATATTTACATCAATTAGTTCTGGAGACATAGTAAGATAAAGAAAACAAATGGGGTATTTATTAATTGGAAGAAGGGTCCTGTAGGCCTCTTCAACACTGTTTTGGAGCAATAGACTCTTTATGTAACGACCATTAATAAAAAATGATTGGAGCTGCCTATTGCCTCTATGGAAAGAAGGCTTGGCAACAAAAGCCTCAAGACTTATTTCCCCATGTTCTTTTTTAAAGTGATAGATATTTTTCGCTAATTCTTTCCCATAAATGCTGGCGATATTGTGGATGACATTACCTGAGCCTGAGGTTGAAAAAATAATACTTTCATTATTAATGAACCGAACTGCAATATTTGGATGGGCCATCGCTAATCTACTGACCACATCATTTATATAAGCTGCTTCTGTAGAAGATGATTTCATAAACTTTAAACGGGCAGGTGTATTATAAAACAAGTTTTTTATGACAAAAGTGGTGCCTTTTGTTGTTCCTATTCTATTACGGGATATGATTTTACCACTATGGAGTTCAAGAACGATACCGCTGTCTGAGGTCTCAGTCTTTGTCACAAGCTCAATCTGAGATACGGAAGAGATACTAGCTAAAGCCTCCCCTCTAAAACCCAAAGAAAGAATGGTGTTTAGATCCTCAATATTCCTTAACTTACTCGTGGCATGCCGCTCAAATGCCAGTTCTATATCCGTCTCATCTATACCAGAACCATTGTCAGTAACCCGTATAAATGTTTTTCCGCCTTCCCGTATTTCTACAACGATTGATGTAGCCTGAGCATCAATGGCATTCTCAACCAACTCTTTTACGACAGAGGCAGGCCTATCCACTACTTCTCCGGCTGCAATTTTGTTGGCAGTAAGGGGGTCTAATTTTATTATACGATTATTCATAACATCACCTTTATTTTTTTGTCATATTTACAAGCTTATACAATCGATTCATGGCTTCCATAGGTGTAATATTCACAATATCTATGCTTTTCAGTTCATTTAGAATATCTTCGTTAGAATCAGAAAACATCGTTATTTGATATTGTTCTTCTCTTCCCTTCTTAGATGGTTTATTCACGCGCTGAGGCAGTTTGGAACGATTAATATCATTGGCTTCAAGCTCTTGAAGTATTTGTTTAGCCCGTGTGATTACAGCATCAGTAATTCCTGCCAGCTTTGCTACTTGGATTCCATAGCTTTGATCTGCGCCCCCTGGAATGATTTTACGAAGGAAAATAATATCATCCCCATGCTCTTTTACTGAGATGCAGTAATTATTCACGCCTTCAATGATACCTTCCAGCTCCGTCAATTCATGATAGTGGGTTGCAAACAGAGTCCGCGCACCGATATTTTCATGATTACTTATATACTCAACGACAGCCCATGCAATACTTAATCCATCATAGGTACTTGTTCCTCGACCGATTTCATCTAAGATAATTAGGCTTTTTGTGGTGGCATTATTTAAGATATTGGCTAATTCACTCATTTCTACCATGAAGGTACTTTGGCCTTGAGAAAGGTCGTCAGAAGCGCCGACTCGCGTAAATATCCTGTCAACAATTCCGATGGTTGCTTGATCTGCTGGAACAAAACAACCAATTTGCGCCATTAAAACAATCAGCGCTACCTGACGCATGTAAGTAGATTTTCCTGCCATATTGGGACCTGTTATGATTGCAAAACGATTTTTCCCAGTATCAAGACTCGTATCATTTGCTACAAATGAACCAAAGGCCATAGAACGCTCTACAACAGGGTGTCGTCCATTGATGATTTCCAAACGATCATCCTGTGATATTTCAGGCTTAACATAGCCAGATTTATCGCTTACTTCAGCAAAAGACAAAAGTCCATCCAACTGAGCTAGAGCGGATGCTGTGGTTTGAATTCTTTCTGTGTATTGACTAATTTCATTTCTCACCTGAATAAATACTTGATATTCAAGTTCAACAATCTTTTCCTCAGCGCCTAGAATCTTTGATTCTATCTCCTTAAGCTCAGGGATAATATAGCGCTCTGCATTCGCGAGGGTTTGCTTACGCTCATAGTGCTTCGGAGCAAGACCTATATTTGATTTTGTAATCTCAATATAGTAGCCAAAAACTTTATTATAGCTGATTTTTAGAGATTTAATACCTGTAGATTGCCGCTCTTGGTGTTCTAAGTTAGTGATCCATGTTTTCCCATTTGTGATCGCCTCTCGTAGAACGGCGATTTCAGGATCGTAGGAATCCTTAATGAGACCACCTTCCTTAATGCCTAATGGTGGATTTTCAACAATAGCATTGTGAATGAGATGATATATATCTTCAAGTGTATCAATCTGGGCAAGAATAGCTTTCAACCCGTCAGCGTGAATACTATTCAATAGATTCTTTATTTGTGGTAAAACCTCAAGGGAAAGCTTTAATGCAATCAAATCTCTTCCATTTGCATTTCCATAAGCTATTCTCCCAGCCAATCGCTCTAAATCATAAACTTGATTCAACAATTCCTTTAAATCTTCCCGCAGAAGTAGATTATTTTTTAGTTCATCCACAACTTCTAATCTGGTAACGATCGCTTGTATATCCCGTAATGGCTCTTCAACCCAACGCCTTAATATTCTGGCACCCATGGCAGTGGATGTACGATCTAAAACCCAAAGCAAAGATCCTTTTTTTACCTTATCACGCATAGTTTCAGTTAGTTCAAGATTTCTTCGGGTGAACTTATCTAAAATCATATATTGCTCTGACGTATAAAATTTCACATGATTCATGTGGTTTAAAGTACTTTTTTGAGTTTGCTGCAAATATTCCAACAATGCCCCTGTGGCTGCAACACTATTAGGTTTGTCCACCAAACCTAGACCATCTAAAGATAGGATATGATAATGATCTTTAATTTTCTTTTCAGCAAAGTTATTTTCGAAAGCCCAAGTATCGAATATATATAAGTTGATAGATAGAAAGCTTTTGATAGTAGTTTCTACAGATGTACCGTGATATTCTGTATCATTCATAATAATTTCTTTGGGTGATATTTTAGCTACCTCATCCAGTAGACTTGAATTTGCCTTTGAACCAGAGAACTCAGTAGTCCGTAGTTCGCCTGTAGAAATATCTGCAAAGGTAATGCCTATACCAGATTTTCCTAAGAAGATGGACATGATATAATTATTCTCCTTTTCAGGCAGTAAATGAGGATCAATTAATGTACCCGGTGTGATTACCCGTACAACATCTCGCCTTACAATACCTTTGGCAACTGCAGGATCTTCAACCTGTTCACCAATAGCAACCTTATAGCCCTTGTCGATTAGTTTAGAAATGTAATTGTCAGCAGCATGATATGGAACTCCACACATTGGAGCTCTCTCAGCTAGTCCACAATCACGTCCTGTCAATGTAATCTCCAGCTCTCTAGCTGCAGTAAGAGCATCTTCAAAAAACATTTCGTAAAAATCGCCTAACCGAAAGAATAAGATACAATCTTTATATGATTCTTTAAGCTCTAAATATTGTCGCATCATTGGAGTTAGGTTCTCCATTTTCCATCCCCCCATAACAACTTGTTCTTTATTTATTATATCATAAATTCATAAAACCAAGGAAATCCTTGGTTTTATCTATAGCTAAAGTGATTCAATGTGGATGCCGTTCAAGCTAAAGGTTTTAGGATCAGTAATTTTCACATGAACAATTTTACCGATTATATCCTTGGAACCTGAGAAGTTTACCAGCTTATTGGTTCTTGATCTACCCATCAATTTACTACTGTCAGATTTACTTTCGCCTTCCACGAGGACTTCAACAGTTTGATCCTTTAAAAGGGCATTCTTTCTTCCAACAATCCCATTTAAAGTGTCTAAAAGTTTGTTAAAACGTTGATGTTTGATATCATCTGGAACCTGTTCTTCATATTTTGCTGCAGGGGTGCCTTCCCGTACTGAATATAAGAATGTGAAAGCAGCATCATACTCCACTTGCTGAACTAAATCAAGGGTTTCTAAAAAATCTTCTTCTGTTTCTCCAGGAAAACCCACAATGATGTCTGTAGTAATGGATATGTCTGGAACTGCTTTACGTAAACGTTGTACTAGATCCAAATATTGCTCTTTCGTATAGTGGCGATTCATCTTCTTTAGAATAGCTGAACTACCGGATTGAACAGGAAGATGAATATGCTCACATAAGGTTCTACAATCCCTTAAAGCTTCGATAAGTCTTGGAGAAAGATCTTTTGGGTGAGACGTCATAAAACGTACCCTTTCTAATCCAGAGATCTTGTCAATTTCGAAGAGTAGGTCAGCAAACTCCATGGGGGTTTCTAACGTTTTTCCATAGGAATTAACATTCTGCCCTAGTAAGGTTACTTCTTTTGTCCCTGCAGCGACCAGCGCTTCAATTTCGCGGATAATATCTTCAGGATTCCTACTTCTTTCTCGTCCTCTTGTATAAGGAACGATACAATAGGTGCAGAAATTATTGCATCCATACATAATATTTACATAGGTTTTTAATTCGTATTTCCGTATTACAGGGACACCTTCTATGACTTCTCCTTCTTCATCCCACACTTCTACGAGCATACTATCTGCTTGCTTGCAGTTAGCAAGGAGCTGAGGAAAATTATGAAGATTATGGGTACCAAATACCAGATCTACATGAGTATATTTTCTTTTAATTTCATCTACTACATGAGCTTGCTGCATCATACAGCCACATACAGCAATAATCATGTCAGGTCGTTCTTTTTTTAGCCCTTTTAGATGACCTAAGTTTCCATAGACTTTTAATTCAGCATTTTCACGGACGCAGCATGTATTGTAGATTACCAAACTAGCATCATCGATGGAATTGGTTTCTGCATAGCCCATCTTATCCAGCATACCAGCTAATTTCTCAGAGTCGTGTTCATTCATCTGACATCCGTATGTGATTATGCACGCAAGTTTTTTCTTACCCTTTTCCGTAAGATATTCATCATTTTCTTGTCTGACTTGATTTATATAAATTTGTTGTTTTAATAGTTCCTCTGCAGATACCTTGACTTCTTCTCTCTTGCTCAAAGCAAATTCCTCCTCGAATTAATTTCCTACTCTTAGTGTTTCATGATACAAGCCCTATTATATCAAATATTTTTATATTGGTGTATATAATAAATTATATCAGCTGCATTAGATTAGTAATGGATCTAGTATATCTTTTTTCCTATGTAAGAAAGTTATGAAAAAGAGCAGGTTTTTCCTGCTCTTTTATCAAAGGTTTATCAATTACAGAAAAGTATTCATAATCTATACTCCTGTATATTTTGATCTGAATACTATAATTTTTTGCTTTATTTTGCATTGCTATCTCTGCTGCATATATAAGGTATTTGGATAGAATCCAAGTTCTTTATAAAATTCTATGGTAGATTTATTCTCTTGGGATACTGTTACGCCAATTACTTTGCAGTTCTTTTCTTTCATCCATTCTAAATGTTTATCTACAAGTCTTTTTCCAATTCCTTTTCCTCTATGGGTCTCATCAACATGTAATGATTCCAGTTCTCCCTTTCCATCGGTTATTGTTGATATACAATATCCGATGAATTCATCATTGCTTTTAGCAACAGTTATTTTCATTGTAGTCCTATTAAACACACCAAAAGCTTTAATTCTTTGATCAAAACGAATAGAACGATATAATTCCTTAAAGTATTCTGAAGTATTCTCATGGTACTGTCTGTTCTTTTCCCAAAGCTCTTTGATAACCCGAATGTCATCATAAAAAATATCAAAGATTTCACACATGATTATCCACCTCTTTATATTACATCTTGCTGTATCTAATCCGACAAGATATAGTTCAAACTAACAAGGAAATTATATCATACTTTTTTAATACCATACCAATATTTATACTCACAGAAAAATATCTCCATTAACAAAATACAGGATTATACAGTTTTAAAAGAATTTTTACATCGAAAGATAATAATGCTACGGTATACCATGATTTAAATTAATTTATTATGTAACAAATTGCTAATGCGTTAAATATATTATCATTAGGTTATAGATTAAGGAGTGATCATATTGAATAATGATAAAATAAATACTAATGAGCACCCTGATGAAAACAATTTTAATTACGATTCATATTACATGAGACAGCAGCCATTACCACCTTTTAGCCCTCCTTTCGGTGCACCTATCCGACCACCATTTGGCCCTCCTTTGGAACCGCCTTTTGGTTTTCCACCAGGACAGCAACGTCCGCCTATAGGGCGTCCACCTAGTTTTATACCACAGGGACAACCATCAATCTTTGCTGTAGACCCAGGCGCCATAAGACCATGTCAATTTAGATTTGTATATATATGGCTAAGAGGTGGTAGGGAATTTTGGGCATTTCTTGTATTTGTAGGACCAAGGTCTGTGGCTGGCTTCAGATGGACTGGATTTAACTGGGTATATTTTGGAACAGATTTAAGAAATATAGTTGATTTCGAATGTTTTTGATTGCTTTTCCATAATTCTATATGCAAAAGGCTTTAGATAATATTTAGTTCATTAATATTGTTTAAAGTCTTTGTATATATAACTCTTTAAAAACACTGGGAATACGTTTCATAGTATGTTTACTTAATCTTAACGGATTAACCTTTTTCCAACATCAGTACTACATATAATAATAAAAAATATAATCCTGATTCTTCAGGATTATATTTTTTCTAGGACTTATATTTTTCAACTAGCTCCTTCTCAGCAGCTTCTACCATACGCCGTACCATATTTCCACCCACATAGCCCGCATAGGTAAAATTCTCCAAGCCTAGATCTTTAGCAATCTCTTCTTTGAATGAATTCAACGCAATCCTAGCTTCAGGAACAATTCCTCTATTTTTTGACATTTTCATCACCTCTTAGCAATAGTATTCCAAGATTGTGATTTTTTTAAAACAAAAAGAAAATTATGAACCTCTAAAATAAGTAGATAAGTTCATAATTTCCGTTAAATCTTCAAAGAAGTTTTTCGCTATAGATCATTACAATAGATTAAAGATTATAAACGACACCCTCAATGACGATATTATGCTCCCTTTTCAAATCGCATAAAAATGGTGAAACCATCATATCATTTTGTTTCATTATTTTAATAACGGGTCTAAGAATATATTCTTGGTTTATATCTTCTACGATACCAACAGAATGATTACTCAATTTAACAATGGTGCCTATTGGATAAGGAACAACTTTTCTTACAAAAGTTTTCACCATCTCTATATCAAAATATCTTCCACCGGAACCCATGATATACTCAACGGCTTCATTTGGATGCAAACCATTTCGATAGGGTCGATCTGAGGTTAATGCATCATAGACATCTGCGATAGATGCTATTCTAGAAAGAGGAAAAATCTGTTCGCCCTTTAAGTTGTAAGGATATCCTGTACCATCAACCTTTTCTTGATGCTGAAGGGCAATGAGTCTCACCTTGCCATTTAAATCCGTATGATCCTTCAAATAATTAAACCCTCGAACTGTGTGTTCTTTCATAATATTGAATTCTTCTGGACTAAGCTTACCTTTCTTATTAAGAATTTCTTTTGGTATAAACATTTTGCCCACATCGTGTAGGAGGGAACCCATGACCAAATCATAAAGATCCATCTTATTCATATTCATACCAATACCAAGGACCAATGCTAAGATGCCCACATTCACACTATGGTAATATGTATAGCTATCATTATTTTTAATATCTACAAGATTAATCATTACATTTTTCTGAGTAAACACATCATCCACGATGCTTTTTACCAATTCTTCTATTTGATCTAAACCACTATTAATATTGGTCTCTAGTTTTTTTTTGGAAGGAGAACTTTTTTCGTTATTGTTGAAATCTGAAATGTTGTTTAACACTGTAGTGACAGAATGAATCGTTTTACGACGAATTTCAGGCTTGATGATATCCTCAATTTCTTCAGTGCTATATTCATCCAAGATATAGACAGTATAGAAGCCAGCCTCTTTGATTTTATCACGAAACTTATTGCTTATCTTAGTACCCTTTGCAAGAAGGATCTGTCCTTTATCGTTGTACAAAGGTTGTGCCAAAAAAGCACCATCTTTTACAGCATCAATTGGTATAAGTCTCATAGACACACCTCATATTTTTTATGTAAAATTATTTTTTATTATATCATAAAATGTCGGCTTGTTCTTACAAATTTTAGATATGAAGAAGGGAAAATCAGTGATTTTCCCTAAACTCATGAAGAATTGATATGTCTGTAATATGAATGTTTTCTGGATTGCTTTCTCTTACATACTGCATGAATTGATAAATCAAATTATCTTTATTAATAGCTTCTACCAAATACATGGTCCGTGTATTATTGTTATAGTGAAACAAAAAATAGTAGTTCATTCACATCACTCATTTACTTTAGATTTATGAGAAATAAAACATTCTACTTTTTGTCCTACATTACTAGCATTTGTTTTAATGAATTAATACATGTTAAGTAATTAATAGAAAATTTAACGAAGAATACAAATTCGCTACATAAATTCAATGTTTTGAGGGATTATAAAAATGTGATTTTAATAACATTGAATATAGGGGGCAATTTCATGAATTTCTCTAAAAGAATTATAGCTATGCAGGAATCTCCGATTCGTAAGTTAGTGCCTTTTGCAGAAAATGCAAAAAGACAAGGTAAAAAAGTATATCACCTAAATATCGGACAACCTGACATCGAAACACCAGAAAACTTTATGGATGCTGTAAGAAAGTTTGATGAGAAAGTTTTAAAATACTCATTATCGCAAGGAATTCCCGAACTAATTGATGCGATTTCTACATATTATAAAAAATACGATATGGACTTTGACAAAGATGAAATATTAATCACAAATGGCGGTAGTGAAGCGTTATTGTTTGTTTTGATCGCTCTTTGTGATGATGGAGATGAAATCGTTGTCCCAGAACCATTCTACACAAACTATAATGGCTTTTCAGCAGCTGTAGGGGTTAATGTAATACCTATTACCACCAATGCTTCTGAAGGTTTCCATTTGCCTTCTAGAGATGTTATCGAAAAGGCAATTACACCAAGAACAAGAGCGATTCTTCTTTCCAATCCTGGCAACCCAACAGGCGTTGTATACACAAAGGAAGAAGTCAATCTTATTGCGGAAATTTCGAAGGCAAATAACTTGTTTATTATTTCCGATGAAGTATATAGAGAGTTTGTTTATGATGGCCTAGAGTATACGAGCTTTGGTAACATTCCTGGTGTTGAAGATCGTGTTGTTATCGTAGATAGCGTTTCTAAGCGATTTAGTGCTTGTGGTGCAAGAATAGGTGCTGTCATTAGCAAGAATAAAGAGCTTATGAAGCAGATATTAAAGCTTTGTCAAGGAAGATTATGTTGTCCAACACTGGACCAAGTGGGTGCAGTAGAATTATACAATGTGACTGAAGACTATTTTAATGCAGTACTTGAAGAATATGAGAAAAGAAGAAATATTGTTCACGCAGGATTAACAGCTATTCCTGGTGTTATCTGCGAAAAACCAACTGGTGCTTTTTATGTTATTGCCAAGCTTCCTGTTGTAGACGCAGAGGAGTTCGTTATTTGGCTACTAAAGGACTTCGATTTAAATGGTGAGACTGTGATGTTAGCTCCAGCTGAAGGCTTCTATGGAACTCCAGGCTTAGGTAAAGATGAGGCTAGAATTGCATACATTCTCAATGAAGATGATTTAAGAAAATCTATGGAGATTTTAAAAGTTGCTTTAGAAAAATATCCAAACAAGAAATAAAAAAATGAAAGCTTCCATTGGAAGCTTTCATTTTTTTATAACAATCGTAGGGAATTTAAGTTTTTAGTCTTCTTGCTTAAGATGGCGTTCATATAAATCACAACTATTTCCATTGGTGCAATATCCGCTGGCGCAGTGGATACAGCTGACAAAACCGCACTCTTTCATATGATCCATTACTTCTACATTGTAATTTTGAGTTTTCATTATAAAACCCCCTATTGTTTTCGAGTTAGTATATATTTATATTATAATACTTGCATGCAATGTTGTCAATTGTATACAAAAATAATATTATTGAAAATCCTTATAGGAGTAATGCTCATTGTAGCTTTTTTTACAGATGTCAATAATTGTTTTTTTCAGTGGATAGCTATATCTAGAAAATATCGGTGAAGCTGAAGACTCAGGTTTGAGATTCAGTCGAATTTCTATTCCAGTACTTCCTTCTGTGACCTCTAAATATCCCTTTTCATATAGTTTGATATTGGCATAGATTAAGGATGGAAAATTAACACGAGAATTGGTTTCTGCCAATGTTTGATCTAGTTCATATCTAGTAAAGCCTGCCATAATTTGTACGATTTCTTCAATGGTAGAGATATCGATACAATAGTCATTATAGTTTCCCAGTAGTATACAATCTGCTAAAAAGTGCTTATACTGCAATTTGGGATAAATCCATAACAACTCTTGATGGTTATGATCCTTAATCGGTAAATCAAATGCATAAAACTGATAAATAAAATCTTCAGTAAGGGATAAGACCTGAGCATTTAACTTAATATAGGTATGCTCCTTTTTTGATATCTGACGGTAAATAGAATAACTTAGTGCAAGGTATTTTATCAGTATATTTTCTAATGGAAAATCGTCCTTTAGGCTAAAATAAGTTGTTTTAGAAACAGGAAAACTACTTATCTTTGAAAAGAGCTGAGATAACTGATGAAAGTTAAAAACTTTTTTCTTAATAGGATCGTCTGTATTTTTAAGAATTGTTGAATAATAATCTATTTCGTCAATATTTGTATAGGAAATATGATTTACCTTCATCGCAGATTCTCCTTTTATGGTTTATAGTTTTATTATTTGTTTTAACTTGCTAAATATAGTGCAATATATTTGACTGTACTTGTAAAAGCTACATGAATAGACTCAAATGAATAGAAAAAGATATGGCTTTTATAAAACCATATCTTTTTTCAAATTAAATATTTTTTTCCAAAATGAGGTATGATGATGCTGACGTTTGATCTTCTCCTTTAATTCGGCAACTTCATAGGATTTTTCTTTTAGCTTCATTCTTAGTCTTGCATTTTCACAGATTAAAATGTCTTTTTCTTTTCTGTAGATTTGATTCGTCTCTTCACCATCGGTATTCAGCATTTCATCGAAACGATTGATGATCTCTGATTTCACGTTAGCAAGTTGTGTGTGCAGATTATATTGAATGGATTCATTAATTTTTTGACAGAGTTCATCTACTACATTTGGTTGATACATACTAGCCTCCAAGGAAGAAACAGCTGTTTCAGCGGTTGTTAGAGCAACTTCTTTATTTGCAGAGATTAGTATTTCAGGTGAATTGAACACCAACTTAATTTGCTTATTTGTCAATCCTTTGCTCTGTAAATCTTTTAGATAAAAAAATCTTTCAATTTCCTTGTAGGTATAATACCTACGATTTGAATCTGTTCGCGGTATCTCAAAGCCAAATTCAGTTTCATAAAACCTAAGTACATGTTTATCATAGCCAGTAATTTTGCTTACATCAGCAATTGAGTAACGCTTACTTCTATCAATATCAACCACTTACACCCCTCCTCGCTCATTATTAATTCTGTATTTACTTTAAGAAATCCTCTCTTATAAATGAACTTTCCATAGCAAATTTGGTCATTATTCTACGAAATATCATTAATATTTTGAAAATATATCATAATAAAACACAATAAAACAATTATCGCTATTATGTCGAAGAACGATAATTGTTTTATTTAATGTGATCACTTTATATTTTTTTTATAAAAGAAGGTTTTTAGAGCTGATAAGTTATAGCGATTAGGTAAAATAATTTGTTCTGTACTACCGACAAACAGAATACCATGATCATTTAATGAATCATGAAATTTACGGTACATTTCTTCTTTTGATTCTTCGGTAAAGTAAATCATAACATTTCTACAGACAATTAGATCACACTTTTCTGGATACTTATCATTAAGTAGATTATGCTGTTTGAATTCAACACATTTTTTAATTTCATCAGATATTCTAAAGGAGTCTCCAATCTTTGTGAAGTACTTGTTAATTAAGTCCTTTGGTATATTTTCAATACTTTTTGCAGAATAAATACCGATTTGAGCTTTGTTGATGGCTTCCCGATCAATATCAGTAGCAAGAATTTTTATCTGATTTAATGGAAGCAGCTGACTTAGAACAAGAACCAGGGAATAGGGCTCTTCCCCAGTGGAACAGGCGGCACTCCAGATCTTTAATGTTTTTGAATGTTTTAGAAGCTCTGGAAGAATATCATTTTTAATTATTTCCCACTGATTTGCATTTCGGTAAAATTCTGATACATTGATCGTGAGATAGTTAATAAATTCATCAAATAACACTTTATCCTTACTGATTGCAAGAAAATAATCATCATAGGTATCAAAATTATTTCTTTTAATAAGAGAATCTATTCTTCTTTTCATTTGTCGTTCCTTATAACAAGAAAGATTAATCCCTGTTTTTTTAAAAATCTGTTCCTTAAACTTTTCATAGTTTTGCATATGTAATCCCCTTTGTTAAAAATATTCCATTTATTACAATAACGAGTCAGAGATAAAAAATCGATAATAATTCTTATTTTAACATAAATAGAAGATAAAAAAAAGACTGTGGAATTACACAGTCTAAAATGTAAAGGGGGTCTCAATGTATTTTGTGAGGTTACTATTATTTTCTGTAAAAAATCAATAATTATACAAAAAGAGAAAGAAAGCTTAGCTTTCTTTCTCTTGAGATTCGATAATATCACCGATTGTTGTTACCTCGTCATTTTGAGGCAATACTACTTCAGCATTTAATTGATCTGCAGCAGCTTCTTTAATACTTAGGCTAATTCTCTTTGCTTCTTTATTGATTTCAAGTAGTTTTACATTTACGGTTTGACCAACATGAACTTCTTGAGATGGTTTAGAGATATGCTTATCAGAAATCTGAGATATATGAACCAAGCCGTCTAAACCAGGTTCCAGCTCAACAAATGCTCCAAAATCCGCAATTCGAACAATTTTTCCTTGTACAATATCACCTACATGATACTTTTGATCCACTGCGGCCCAAGGTTCTGGCGTTGTCAATTTCAAGCTTAAAGAAACCTTGTTCTTGTCTTGATCAAAATCAACCACTTTGACTTTTATCTTATCTCCAATCTGAACAACCTCAGAAGGATGACCTACCCTTCCCCATGTTAAATCAGAAATATGAACAAGTCCATCAATACCACCAATATCTATGAAAGCGCCAAAGTTTGTAATTCGCTTTACTTCTCCTTCAATGATATTTCCTTTATCAATATTCTGCCATAAAAGCTTTCTCTTTTTCTCGTTTTCCTGTTGGATGACGGCTTTGCGAGAGAAAACAACCTTCTTTTTAGCCTTGTTTAAATCGATAATTTTTACATCTAAAGATTTACCTACAAAAACTTGCATATCATCCACATAGCTATCAGATAACTGAGATGCAGGAATAAAACCTCTAATTTCAGTAAACACTGCAATCACGCCACCTTTTACAACCTCAACTACCTTTACAGATATGATTTTACCTTCGTTGTTGGTCTCCTCAAGGATGTCCCAACCCTTCTCAGAATCAATTCTTTTCTTAGAAAGAAGAAGATTTCCTTCACCATCATCTGTTTTGATTACATAAACTTCAATATCATCGCCTTCTTGGACAATATCTCTAGGATTAACAGTAGGATCATTTGAGATTTCACCCTTAGGAATAATACCATCAGATTTATATCCTATATTTACGATGATTTCATTATCAGTTACATGGATCACCTTACCTTTTACGGTTTGACCGCGTCGAGGCACTCTTAGAGAATTCTCAATTTCCTCCATCATATTCATCATTTCATTGTTGTGTTGATCAGCATTGCTCATTTTATTAATAACCTCCTTAATGATCCAGTCCGGGGTCGAAGCTCCGGCTGTTATTCCAATTTTTTTCATATTTATTAATTGATTAATTGGCAATTCTTCAACAGTTTCTATGTGATAAGTATTTTCACAATACTTTTTACTTATTTGAACTAGTTTTTGCGTATTAGAACTGTGACGACCACCAATAACGATCATAGCATCAACTTGACTCGCTACTTTAGCACAAGACGTTTGCCTATCTTTTGTAGCAATGCAAATTGTATTAAACTTTTCCAAAATTTGCGCCTTATGCTCTAGCTCTTTGGTTATATAATCCCATAATTCTTCAGTAATTGTGGTTTGCGCCACTACGCAGATTTTCTCACAATCGGGAACAGTATCTAAAGCTTGCTCATTCTGAACGATATATGCACGATTGTCACACCAACCGTTGATCCCTATGACCTCAGGATGTTTAGGATCACCAACGATCACAACAGAATACCCTTTTAAATAATACTCTCTAGCGATATTCTGAACCTTCCTAACAAAGGGACAGGTAGCATCAATTAATTGAATATGATGATTTTCTGCAGTTTCGTAAAAAGAAAAAGGGACACCATGAGAGCGAACAATAATTGTACTATGCGGTTTTTGTTCTACAGAATCGATAGACTCTATGCCAAGTGTTTTTAATTGTTCAATCACCTGTGAATTATGAATTAAGGGTCCAAAAGTATAAATCTTTTTATCCTTTATTTCACTGGCAGCATGGAAAGTTTTATTAATCGCTTCTTTTACGCCAAAACAAAAACCTGAATGATCTGCTACAATGATTTCCAATATTAGTATACCTCCTATCCAAGGTTTTATTTAACTTCTACATTTAGTTAAGAAATTCCTGCTGTAGTTGTTGATTTAATTTATTGGCGCAGATAGTTTTGTTTGATTTTCTATAGAGTCCATTACTTTCTGACTTAGAAGCTGATAGGTATCTACATCTATCTTAAGATTGTAATATTCATCATAAGTGATAGGTTCATTAATTTTAATTTTAATCTTACCAAATAGTTTATAGTCGGAAATAATTGCGACTGGTACAATTGGAACTTTAGCTTTGATGGCAATCATCGCAAGGCCTGGTTTGGATTTCATTTCATTTCTTTGAATGTTTCGAGTTCCTTCTGGGAAAATACCTAAAACATCTCCTTTATTTAATATTCGGAGAGAACTTTTTATGGCAGAAATATCAGCACCATTCCGGTTTACTGGAAACATACCTAGTTTGATCAAAATGAAACCTAAAAGCTTGTTTCTAAAGAGCTCTTCCTTGGCCATATAACCCATCTTTCTAGGGATAGAGGTGCCTATCACAAGGGGGTCAAGATAATTGATATGATTAGAGCAAATAATATACCCACCATCTTTGGGTAAATGTTCTAATCCTTCTACCCTCACCCTATAAAAAAAATGTATAAATAACCTCATTAGGTTTCTTGCAAACCAATAAAAACTCATAAAGATCTGCCCCCATATTATTTGATATAAGACAATATTTTGTCGGTTACTTCTTCAATGGTCATACCGGTAGTATCTATCAAAATGGCATTCTCATGTTTCTTTAATGGAGATATCGTTCGTTCAGTATCTATTTTATCCCGTTGTTCAATTTCAGCTTGTACCTCTTGAAGATCTTGATGAAAGCCCTTTATACATAGCTCATTATATCTTCTCTGAGCTCTTTCTTCAATAGAAGCTGTAATGAAAAATTTATGAGTTGCATTGGGTAAAACTGTCGTTCCGATATCTCGACCATCCATAATTACATTATGATTCGCAGCGATTCGTCTCTGAAGCTCTACCATTTTTTTTCGAACGATAGGAATTTGTGCAATGTTGGAAACATAGTGATTTATTTCAGGAGTACGTAGTTTTTCTGTTATCAATAAATCGTCAAGTAGAATTTCACCGTTGACAATATCTATTTTCGTCTGATTTAAGAAATCTAGTAGTTTGATCTCATTAGATAAATCAATTCTGTCTCTCAAAATCTTAAATGTTATTGCGCGATACATGGCGCCAGTGTCAATATAAGTTAAATTCATTGTTCTTGCAATTAACTTGGCAATAGTACTCTTGCCAGCACCAGCAGGACCGTCTATGGCAATACTTATTTTATTTAAACTCATGATATAGCATTTCACTCCAATACTTATAGAATTTTAATGGAACTCCACCGTAAATAATTGATTTTCAATATGATCTAGCTTGAATATGTTATTGACCTGTGGAAATAAAACATTATTTGTTGTACTTACAACTTTAAATTGTAATCCATCATGGTTAGCTGTAGCGCCTTCTATTGAAATAATATCATGATCTCTTACAATTAATTCCATTTGTTTATGTACAAACTTACCATGCACTTCTCCATTGATAAGAACAGATAATGAAGAATTCTTATTTTCCTCTCCTATCACGGAAAGTGTAATTTTTCCTGCTGAAAAAATTGGTTTCATTGCATACTCTTCACGATGTAGGAGTGATTTATAAATATAAGACGAAATATTGCTGCCATCCCAGATATGTAGAATTTGAAAGAATAATAATAAGCTGAGGCTTAGCACTGCCAATATAAGAAAAACTTTTTCAATGGTGTATGCCTTATTATGTATCTTCGTTAACGTATAAATCACCTCCCAAATATACTATGCATTCATACCGGCTAAATATCCAGTGGAAAACGCAATCTGTAGATTATATCCTCCAGTAAGCGCAGAAACATCAATGACTTCTCCCGCAAAAAATAATCCCTTCACTAGCTTTGATTCCATAGAAGAGGGGCTGATTTCTTTTATCTGAATACCTCCTGAGGTCACAACTGCTTCTTTAATTGGACGTGTTCGTAGGATATGGATTTCTAAATGTTTTAGTAAAGATAT
This sequence comes from Anaerosolibacter carboniphilus, assembly GCF_014205875.1. Taxonomy (GTDB): domain Bacteria; phylum Bacillota; class Clostridia; order Peptostreptococcales; family Thermotaleaceae; genus Anaerosolibacter; species Anaerosolibacter carboniphilus. The sequence goes on along the minus strand of NZ_JACHEN010000016.1, from coordinate 92,159 downwards.
TAATTTTTTTCTTTCATCCTTGGTAATCTGATGTACATTTTTTTCTGGCGATATGCCAGAAAGACCGATAATTTGTGGAATGATTTTACTAGGGAGTAAATCATCTAATGCATTCTTAAACTGTTTTCTAGAATATTTCTCGAAGTCCTTTTGAATCCTTCTATCTAACTTTTCATCGTCCAACCCAGGTTTTAGGTCCAGCGTTACCAAAATTTTGCCATTATCAAGATATTTATTGATATAGTTACTCATGGATAAGACAATAGGACCTGAAATCCCAAAATGAGTAAAAAGCATTTCTCCTAAGTCAGAATAAACTTCTTTATTAGTATAGTAAGCTGTCAAGCGAACATTTTTGAGGGATAATCCCTGTAATTCATGGGTCCATGCTTCTTCTGTTTCTAACGGTACCAAGGCAGGTTTTAGAGGTATTATCTGATGACCAACAGCTTTAGCAAATCGGTAACCATCACCTGTAGAGCCTGTGGTAGGATAAGAAAGCCCACCTGTCGCAATGATAACGCTGCTGCAATGAATAATGGATTGATCCTTTAGCTTTACGCCTATAACGGATTCTTGATCGATTAAGATATCAATTACTTCGCAGTTTAGTCTAATGTCTACATGATAAGATTCCATAAATCTTGTTAATGCTTTAATGACATCACTAGACTTGTCAGAGACAGGAAAAACCCTATTTCCTCGTTCTACCTTGGTAGGTGTACCGTATTTATGTAATAATTGGATGATATCTTCATTTGAAAAACTGTAAAAAGCACTATATAAAAAGTTCTTATTATCCGTGACATTAGTTAACAGTTCTTCGATATCACCAGTATTCGTTATATTACAGCGACCTTTTCCAGTGATATATATTTTCTTGCCTAATTTCTCATTCTTTTCTAAGAGGATGACCTCTTTGCCCCTTGAAGCAGCAGTTCCAGCAGCAATCATTCCCGCAGCACCACCGCCGATTACAACAACCTTTTCCATGAATATCACCTTCAATATAGTATATTTTCAGTATGGGCAGTATCATTTAAAGTAACAACAACTGGACCATAATCTCTAAACTCTACAAGATTGATGCATGTGTTATCCTGTCGAATTTTATAAAAGTAGGATAAATCAATATCCAGCAACCCTAGCAGAATTGCTTTCAAAGCCGTACCATGGGATACAATAAGTATGCTTTGACCTTCATATTGATTTACCAACTGATGAAGTGCTTGTAATCCCCTTTTTTGAACGTCTAATAGCATTTCTCCCCCTGGAATTTGAGCTTTATGTGGTTGACTTCGCCAGATTTTAAAGTGTGTATCATAGTTTTGCTTAATCTCATCGTTTGTTAAACCTTCCCATTCACCGAAAGACATTTCTCTAAAACCATGAATTTGATTTACTTCAGATTGAAAGCCTCCTGCGATGATCGACGCTGTTTCATAAGCCCGTATTAAATCACTACTGAAAATATGATCTATATGATAATTCTTCATACGTTTCGCAAGTAATTGTGCTTGTAATCTACCTCTTTCACTCAATGCTACATCCTTAGACCCTTGTGCCCGTGCGTCGGCATTCCAAGTTGTCTCCCCATGTCGCACCAAATAGATCTTTGTCATGAATACATTCCCCCCCTTGCATAACATGTCTATTATACCACTAAATCCATTGAATACGAATCTTTATATACATTTTTCCCATATTCTTTCTATATAAAACCTTGGGAATATGAAATTCATAAGAATATTAATCTTTGATTTTAATGAAACAAGTAAGTCAGTCTGTCTTTGTTATTATTTTTCGCATAAAATAAGCTACGGATTAATCCGTAGCTTATTGTGCTAAATTTTATTTTTGTTATTATATACATTATGTTTTTCCCATATGCGTTCAAGCTTATCAAAGGTACTACTGATTTCTTCTTTTTCTCGCATCCCTACAGCAACAACCAGTGCATTGATAAGACTTAAGGGTGCAACCAATGAATCCACGAAGGAAGCCATATTGCTTCTTGCAGTTAATGTGTAATCGGCGATGGATGCAATGGGCGATACTTGACTATCCGTAATGCCAACAACAAGGGCTCCCTGCTCCTTTGTATACAGCAATGCGTCGAGAGTTGTTGAGGAATACCTGGGAAAACCAATACCAATTACAAGATCTTCTTTTCCTACTCTTAACATTTGTTCAAACACATCACTTACACCTGATGTTACTATTCTTACATTGTCAAGAATAAGATTTAAATAAAAGCCCAAATACTCAGCCAAAGCCGTAGAACTTCTCAATCCAATGATATAAATCCGCTTCGCATTAAAAATGCAGTTAATGACTTTTTGAAAAACTTCGTAATCCATTTCCTCAATAGTAGCGCGAATGTTATCCATATCAGCTTTAAGTACTTTTTTGAGTGCAGCTCCTTCGTTGGTATAGTCCCTAGACATTTCTAGCCGTTGCACTGTGGTAAGCTTTGTTTTGATTAATTCTTGTAATTCTTTCTGTAGTTTCGGGTATCCATCATATCCAAGAGCATTAGCAAATCGAACAACGGTCGATTCACTGACACCTACCTTATTACCTAATTTACTTGCTGTCATAAAAGCAGCTTTATCATAATTTTTAGTAATAAATTCAGCGATCAGCTTTTGTCCTTTGCTTAGTCTAGGATAGCTTTTTTGTATCGTTTTAATAAGATCCTTAACATCATCGCTCATACCCATTGCCCCTTAATCTTCAGTTAAAATTTTTCAACCATCTTGTAGCCTTCAGCTAATGCCTTACGATTTAGATCTTCTGTCCCTTTAGGCACTCTATTTAATACTGCAGCCTCAAGAGATTCTTTTGTAACGCTTTGAAGCAGCTGCTGAATTGCACCAATAGCTACAATGTTTGCCACCATAGATTTTCCGACCACATCGGAAGCAGTTTGTAGTATAGGTACTTGAACAATTTTACCGGCTTTAATATCTGCTGGTAGCGTAACTGTGCTATCGACTAATAAAATACCATCCTCTTTTACAGAGTCTGCGTACTTATCACATGCAATTTGTGTTAAAGCTAAAAGTAGATCTGCACTACCTACCTTTGGATAATCAATTTCTTCATGGCTAATAATGACTTCAGCCTTACTAGCACCACCACGTGCTTCAGGACCATAAGATTGGGACTGAATTGCTGTTTTTCCATCTAAAAGTGCAGCCTCTGCTAGTATTATACCACCAAGAATGAGTCCCTGTCCACCTGAACCAGTTAATCTTATTTCAATTTGATTTGACATACTATCTCTCCTTTTGAAATCTTTCAATGATTTTCTGATACTCTTCTGTGTACTCAGGCTCGGCTACATTTTTAAATTCACCGATTAAGAATTTACCTTCTAGTTTTTCAGGAGGAAGTTTTTGCGCTGCTTTTACATCAATGGCATGATCTTTTAACCAATTCATCATGTCTACAGCACTACCCTTTTTGTTTTTTCTTCCGTAATAGGTAGGACAAATACTAATTGTATCAATTAATGAAAATCCTTTGTTTTGAATGGCATTTTCAACAAGCTTGATCAACTGCTGTGCATGGTATGCTGTACCTCTTGCCGTATAAGTAGCTCCTGCTGCTCCTGCCAATGCTGCAATGTCAAAGCTTTTATCAATGTTACCGTAAGGAGCGGTCGTTCCCAAATCTCCATTAGGTGTTGTTGGAGAGTATTGGCCTCCGGTCATACCGTATACGTTATTGTTAAATACGATGGTTGTAATATTAATATTTCTTCTGGCTGCATGGATTAAATGGTTACCACCGATTGCAGAAGCATCACCGTCCCCAGTTACAACGATAACTTCAAGCTCTGGTCTTGCCATCTTTACCCCAGTAGCAAAAGCTAATGCTCTACCATGGGTAGTGTGAAGGGTATTAAAATCCATATATCCAGGTGCTCTAGAAGAACATCCGATACCTGAAACAATACAAACTTTATCTTTATCTAAACCTAAATTATGAATGGCTTGGGATACTGATCGCATTAATATTCCATGACCGCATCCAGGACACCAAATATGAGGTAGTTTATCTGCTCTATAATATTGTTGAACTAATTGGCTCGACATTTTAGATTACCTCCTTAATTTTAGACAATATTTCATCAGGAGAAATAACTTCACCATTAATTTTACCAACATGGTAAATATCAGCTGCACCTTTTACAACTCTTTCAACTTCTAACACAAGTTGACCATAGTTCATTTCTGCTACAATGATAGCCTTTGCATTTTTAGCTAGTTCTTTTACTCTATCTTCAGGGAATGGCCAAATTGTTATTGGTCTGAATAAGCCCACCTTTAATCCCATTTCTCTTGCTTTCTTCATTGCACTTTTTGCTGAACGAGCAGTTCCACCATAAGATAGCACAATGATTTCTGCATCATCAACATTATTTTCTTCGTAAGTAATAATATCATCCACATTGTCTTCAATCTTTTTCATGATTCTCGTCATAAGTGTTTGAGCAACTTCTGTACTATTGCTTGGGAAACCGCTCTCGTCGTGAATCAGTCCAGTTACGTGGAATCTATAGCCATCACCATAGGCAGCCATAGCAGGAACAATTTGTCCTTCTTCTACCCTATATGGTGCATAATTTTCATCGCCAGGAGTAGGCTTTAATCTATCATAAATTTCTATTTCACTAGCATCAGGAATTTCAATTTTCTCTCTCATATGGCCAACGACTTCATCAAGCATTAGGAAAACAGGCATTCTATACTTTTCTGCTAAATTAAAGGAACGGACAGTCAAATCAAAAGTTTCCTTAACAGAGGATGGGCATAATGCGATTACTGGATGGTCACCATGGGTACCCCATTTAGCTTGCATAATGTCACCTTGGGAAGGTGCTGTAGGCAATCCAGTACTAGGACCGCTTCTTTGTACATTTACAATCACCACAGGAATTTCAGCCAATGCAGCATAGCCAATATTCTCTTGCTTTAAGGAAAAGCCAGGGCCACTTGTGGCTGTCATCGATTTTAAGCCAGCTAAGGAACCACCGATCGCAGCAGCCATACCTGCAATTTCATCTTCCATTTGAATAAACTTCCCGCCTACTCTTGGTAACTTCTGAGCAGAAACTTCTGCAATTTCAGTAGAAGGCGTGATAGGATAGCCAGCATAGAATTTCATACCTGCAGCGAGTGCACCCTCAACACATGCTTCATTACCTTGCATTAATTTAATGTTATTTTTCTTCATCCTCGTTACCTCCTAAAAAGATTGCAAAGTCAGGACAACGTAATTCACATAAACCACATTTTATACATTTTTCCATATCTACAATCTCTATTTTATCGTCTTTTAGATCAAGAACTTGCTTAGGGCAGAATGCGACACAGATGCCACAGCCCTTACACCAATCCTTTTTTATTTTTAGAGTAAGATTTTCTTTCTGGTTTCCCATACTTGTTAGCTCCCTTCACCATAGATCTTCTTTTCAATCTCATCTTATCAGAGATGTGCAAAATATGCAATTAAAATTTCATATTTTTATAAAAACAAAAAATGATGCAATTATTCTTTCAAATTCCATACTTGAAGGATAGCATTCGTGTCCAAGATTATAACGGTATACACATATACAAACGAGAGAAAATCCTATGATTACTAATCAATAAAAAATTGGCATATGAGTATCATGCCAATTCTATGTTCCAATCATTAAGCTTTTCAATTAAATCGAATTTTGTCAGATCAAAATGGATGGGCGTAATAGAAATATAGTTATTTTGCACACTATGGATGTCCGTACCCTCTTCATTGTTATGATCGATAATCTCTCCTCCTAACCAATAATACACTTGCCCCCTTGGATCAATTCGCTCAACAAATGCGTTTTTATACTTACGAACGCCCAAGGTTGTAGCCTTAACTCCATTTAACTTTTCCCTTGGGCAATTTGGAATGTTTATGTTTAGTAGTGTATCTGGTGGAAGCCAATTGTTTAGGACTTTATCCACAATAGATGCGCAAAAATCAGCAGCATAATCATAGCTCACATTTTCATGATCTGCCAAAGAAACAGCAACGGCAGGAACGCCTAGAATAGCAGCTTCAATGGCTGCAGATACAGTACCTGAATATAAAACATCAGTACCAAGATTAGGCCCTTTATTAATTCCAGAGAATACGATATCGGGTTTTTTATCCATCAGAGCTTCTATCGCAAGTTTGACACAATCGGTGGGCGTGCCATTGATAGACCATGCGGAAAACGACTTGTCAAAAAAATTAACTTTCTCTGCTCGTAAAGGGTCATGCATTGTGATTGCGTGCCCTGTGGCGCTCCGCTGACGATCTGGTGCTACTACCCATATCTCTCCTAATTTTTCTAGAGCGGATGCCAATTTGTAAATTCCCTCAGCATAAATACCATCATCGTTTGTGACTAAAATTCTCAATAGATTTACCTCCTTTAAAATAAAAGCAATAAATATTTCACTAATAGTAATGTATCATAAAACAAATACTATTATTACTTATTTTTAGAATGACCTTAGGAGTGATAATGTTGATACAAATTGACGACTCAGGAAGCGGCAGTTTAATCGGAGGAACTTGTATAGGAGCGATGAGAAAAGAGACAAAAGAATATTATTATGAAATCATTCCTATCGAGTTATATAGACCAGATATTTTTGATAATAAAGTATATCTCGATTATGCGATTGAGATCACAAAAAGTCTATTAGATAAATTATCCGTATCAAAAGAGGAAAAGATTGAAGTCTGTAGGGGCTATATGTTTGATCGTGCAAGAATATGGCTAAAAGATCATGGCTATAATCATGTGAGTACTTCCATTGAGGATCCATTACAGACCGTTGTAGAAGCAACCTTTGAATCCTACACCATCGAGCTTGGACTTCCAAGACAATTCCTAAACTATACGAAATACCCCTTTCATTTTCACAGATTGCTAAGATGGGTTTATGCAGATTATGAAAACAGATTTTCACTATGTAAAACAGGATGGAAGAGCTGGAAAAAATATGGATGTCTATCCATATCTACTAGCTATAAGCAGATTCCTAAATCTAGATATAGATGTCTAAAGTGTGGATTACCTATCGAAGACAAAAGTACAGTAAAGGTTCTAAAATACATTAGTAATAGACCTAATATCATATATCTTCATGATCAATGTTAGGATATAAATATATAAGAGATAGAAGAGATAGATTTTTATCTCTTTTCTATGGCTATCAAAACTGGAGGACAATTTTTTTGGTTCATAAAATCAAGCTTTAGGACGCTGAATTTATGCTGATCAAGATTTTCAACAAAACGAAAAATTGCGTCTCTTTCAGCTTGTCCCCCTTCATGACCATAATATACAGCAATCGTAATAATACCATTTGGCACGAGAAGCTGTAATGATTTTTCAATTGCTTGAATGGTTGTATGAGGTTTTGTAACAATACGATGATCCCCTTTGGGTAAAAAGCCCAAATTAAACATGACAGCAGTGATATGCTCATGAATATAAAGATCTATGAATTCATGACCTGCATGAATAAGGTGAACGGAATCGAGCAGTCCATGGGTATCAAGTAGTTCTTTTGTATTTTCGATAGCAGATGATTGGACATCAAAGGCAAATACTTTTCCATTTGAGCCAACCAATTGTCTTAGAAATAATGTATCATATCCGTTTCCCATGGTGGCGTCAACGACACTATTACCAACTCTTACAACTTGAGAAATAATATGCTTTGATAAATTTGTAGCATTGGTTAAAAATTTTGATCCCATTAGGATACCTCACTAAAGTTGTTTATTAAATCTACAAGCTTTTAAAAAGAAATCGGGTAGTTTAGCAGCCAAAAGGGTATGTTGAGGATTCAGATTGTTTTTAATAACTTGTTGCACACCTATATCACCTTTCTGATCTTCACTCAACTCTTCAAAGCCTACTTTTTTTAAAAAACCTGCACAGTCAAGGGCATCAGTCAGCATTAGTTGAATGCCTCTTCTATCAGCTAAATTTAATAAGGCCTTTACAATTCCATCCCCAAGATACTCTCTTTGATGATCTCTGTGTACAATGAGGAAACGTAGAATTGCAACGGAACCAAATGCTTCATAGCCTGCAGCTGCCAGCGGACTGCTACCTTCATAGGCAACCATGGAATTCTCAATCATATTTTGTATATCAATATTTTCAAAAAAAGAACTATTGCTTAGGCTTTGAATATGAAATATATCTTGTTTATCTGCGTTTTTTATCGTTAACAAGTATTTTCTCTCCTCTACATTTTATAATTAGTATACCCATTTTTTCCACAGAGAAAGCAATTGTTTATTGATCAAAGTAAAACGATCAGGGTATCTTCTTAGCAAGAAGTTTTTCATGACATGAAAAAGTCTATCAAATTTGATAGACTTTTTCAAATAAATTACAGGGATTTTAAATAAGAAATTTCATCAGAAGACAGAGACCTCCATTTTCCTTTAGGAAGATGTTCTATATCTAAACTGCCAATGGATATTCTTTTAAGGGTCAATACTGGATGATTTAAAGCATCGAACATTTTTCGGATTTGTCTATTCTTTCCTTCGTGTATAATTACTCTCGCAGTCGAAGAAGTACGGTCTTCTTTTAATACTTCAAGATCTGCTGGTGCTGTAATATAGCCTCCAATGTCGATTCCAGATTTGAAGCGAGCTCGTTCTTGTTCATTTAGATGACCTTTTACCGTTGCAATATATGTCTTCGGAATTTCATGCTTGGGATGGGTCAGTTGATATGTTAAATCTCCATCATTGGTCATGAGTAACAATCCAGAAGTATCATAGTCCAAACGACCAACTGGGTAAATCCTTTCTTGGATATCTTGAACCAGATCGATAACGGTTGGACGGTTAAACTCATCGGATACTGTTGTTACGTATCCTTCTGGTTTGTGCAGCATAATGTAGACTTTTTTATTTTCAACTTGAATAAGTTTATTATCGACAGCTATAGTATCTGTATCAGGGCTTACGATGAAACCCATTTCTGAGACAATAACACCATTAACTTTTACACGACCAGCTCGAATAAGATCTTCTGCACTCCGTCTTGACGCAACTCCAGACAGTGCAATATACTTTTGCAGTCTCAACAAAAACAACTCCTTTTTCATTTGCTAGCTATATTATATATTCTACACTAACTTTTCATCAAATATATTCAGTAAATTCATTCTTCCTATTTTTGATTTCAACAATGTTTGATCCGTGGTATACAAATTCAGGTCTTTCATCCGTTGAAAATAATCGGCACCTGCAAAGGTGTATCGAGTTTTTAATCCTTCCTCTGTCTGAATTCTTTCATTTGCGAAGGATATAAGATCTCCGCAAGCTAAATTAACAGGGAGTTCTAAAAGCTCCATGCCTTTCACTAATCGAACACTATTATGCCCGGCAAGGCTGCCAGTGACAATTGCTTCTGTATGGCCTACAAAAAGCCCTGATTTTTCACCTGCACATAGCATATTATCGATACCGAGAACCTTCATACCATTGTTCCGAGGAGCAATGGAAAGATACCTTACAGAATTGCCTACACCCCCTGCATAAGGATCTTCGTATCTTGCATTTTCCAATCCTGGAATACGTCGAAGTTTATCTAATGGATAGAATGGTGCCATAAGCTTTGCATGACCTGTATCAAGAAGTATAATGTTCTCAGCATATTCCTTCAAGGCATATTGCTGACATACCTTCATCTCCAACTTTTTCATATTTACATCTTCCTTTGGGACGGGCAATACAACAACACCTTTTTCGTTGAGTTCATCTACGAGGTCTTTACTTAGTGAATCTTTGTTTAGCTTGCATGAACCGCTAAAGGCTCCATAGGATCCATCGTTCCTTTTTCCCAGGATGTCCTCAACGCCAGCTTTCTGACATAGACTTACTCTCGGACCAAAAGAAGGACATCTCAATATACACATGGCGCAACCATTACCATATTTCAAACAGTTCCCCATAGGACCTGTGGAACCAGTAGTTTCAATAAACACATCTCCTTCGATCACTTCACCATTATATAATGTAATTGCTTCTATCTTTTGGTTATTTTTTTTCACATCTATGGCTCTTGATCTGAATCGGATTTCAATTCCCATGTTTTCTAATAAATTTCGAACCATTGGCTCCACTTTACACACATCATATAAACTAGCATGGGTATGACCTGGGAAATCAATCCCAATATGCCTGGACACGCTATCGGTAACTTTAAATAATTCTCCAGCACCTAATAGAGAGCATTCCTCTGCTGCGGTATAACGTCCATTATTACGCATGATCCCACCCACATTACCGAGACCGAGCAAAATATCCATTCTTTCCACAATAGTGACGTGTGCTCCAGCTTTTTTGGCAGTAATAGCAGCTGCAACCCCTGCCCATCCGCCACCTATTACTACAACTTTAGCCATTGCGATTTCCCCCTTCGATTATTTCTTCAATATCTATTTGCGATTTACACATTTTCACTTTTTTCCCAGTTAGGGTGCGGACCGCACAAGAACCGCATACGCCTTCACCACAGCATAATTCATGGTTATTAATTGCAACCAGCCGAATGGGGCGATCCATATGGCTTAATTGATCTTTGATAACTTGATGCAGTAAATCAGAACCACCACTATAAACGAGACTATACTTTCCTTTTGATACGATTTGATTCATTTTTTCCAAGCCCTCTATTGAGCGAAGGTTTAAATAATGTTGCTTGATGTCTAGCCCTGAGATATGATCATCTATAAACGCAGCTCCTGTTCTTCCTTGATCAATAATGAAAGTAACCCTATTTTTGTGATGCAACAAATATTTGATTGTAAGCACTGCCGGTGCCAAGGCTATCCCCCTGCCGACAACTAAAACATCTTGATCTACCAAGTTCTTTAGCTCTTTAAATCCTATAAGCCCATTCCAATAGGGACCTTTTACTAGAATTTTATTCGTACATGACAAAAGTGATTTTGTTTTCACACCTAAAACATGAATGGCTACGATGATTTCACCTTTTTCCTCGTCGGCAGACATAATCGACATGGGGACGTCGAAAATACTTGTTTTCTCAGGATTCCTTATAAAAACATAGGAACCTGGCTGCTTTAATTGTCTTGCCAAGGTTTTCAATACTCTAATCTTCAATATTAGCACTTGTTCGCCAAACTGTGTTTTTTCAATAATTTCTGATTCAACAGCTTCCCGGGGCGTCTTTTTTTTCATTCCGCACCAAGCGTATTCTTGATAGATGCATACACCTGACCAATTGCAGTCACAAAAACTATTGCCTTGCAATTGAGAGCAGGTAATACATTCATCACTTTCTGCCAAATAACATGGGCAGTATTCGCTGCCAGCATCTATACAAGTTACGATTTTATTTGTTGACAAACTGCACCCCTCCTTATTAAGCATAAAACCCTATAATAATAAGGTATTTTTTAACGGGAAAAAGTGTTACATATCTAGCAGGGAATCATAAATACATGAAAGAAAAAAAGAATAACTATATTTGGATATAGTTATTCTTTGAAATATTATTTTCGCTGAATAAAATCAACGAATTTATCTTTAAAGTCCTTTTTGGCGATGTCTTCCCTTGTAAATAAATCCGTAGTATATATTAATTTACTATCTAGATAGACCTTCAATTTTCCAATCTTCGTATTTCTAGAAACTGGTGCATTCATGATCTCATCAACCTCAATGATAGACATTACCTTGTTCTTTTCTTCTTCAGTTACAGGAATAATCACATTTTCCCTTGAAACAATGGCCGTTTGTGGCTTCTTTCCATTTTTGACGGAAATGGATTTCAAGTAAGAATCTTGTTGGGCAATACTATAGGGTTTATATCGATCAAATGCATAATCTAACAGATTATAGCTATCTTGAAACCAGTCTGGTGCATTGAGTACTACTGTGACAAGCTGCATGCCGTTTCTTGTAGCTGAGGTCACCAAGCATCGTCCAGATTTTTTGGTAAAGCCTGTTTTGACACCATCGCCACCTTCATATTGTGTTAGGGTTTTATTCTTATTGTAGAAGTATTTAAAACCTTCTCGATCTGCTGTCCACAATTTGGTGGAAACGATCTTTTTAAACTCTTTATTAAGCAGCGCTTGTCTACTGATTAATGCTAGGTCATAGGCGGTTGTATAATGCTGATCATCATGCAGCCCATGGGGATTCATAAAATTAGTATTATTGGCCCCCAATTCCTTCGAACGACGATTCATTAATGCACAAAATTCTTCCACAGATCCAGAAATATGGCTAGCGATTGCTACTGCTGAATCGTTGCCTGAACGAAGCATGAGACCATATACCAAATCCTCCATTTTTACCTTTTCATCATTTTGAAGATATATAGATGAACCTTCTACACCAACTGCCTGTCTTGGGATTTTTACAATTGCGTCTGGTGAAGAATTTTCAAGGGCTAATAAAGCAGTCATAATCTTAGTTGTGCTAGCCATGGGCTTTTTAGCATGGATGTCTTTTGAATATAAAATTCTACCTGTCTGAACATCCATTACAATGGCACTTGATGCCGAAATATTTGGTCCTTCTCCATGAACGATAAAAATAGACGCTTGAAATAGCATTATTGAAGTTAAAAAAACCGATAGAAAAGATTTCTTCATTTTATCACTCCATTTATTAAGATCATTCTTAATTAGTATTTTCTTAATAAAAGAAAATCATACAGAAGAATGATTTAATAACGAAGTGCACTATTTATTCAGTAATAATCTCACAACCAAACTCTTTGGCTAACTTTTCTGCTTCTTTCAGATCCTCTTCACTCCATATGGACCAACCGCCCTTAAGAACATCGTTTACAAAAATTTCTACCTTGTCCTTCTTTATGATCATATATTTTTCATTTCTCTTCTTCATTTGCTGTATTTGATTTTGTACAGCTTTTTCGATATCCACATTCATTACCTTTAGTGCAATAAAAAGACATGAGAGGGCATCTTCAAGTTCTCGTCGAGCTTTGTCAGTATCACCTTTCATTAATGCTTTCATAGATTCAGCTACTTCTTCATTTAAATGACTTATGGTTTTTTTAGGATCATCGGTAATATATTTTCTATTATTCCAAATAAGCTCTACAGCTTCTTTGATATCCAAGTTGTGTACCCCCTTTAGGATGTTTCTTATAAGAATAATATTACTTATATCTATATTGTATACTTCCTCTTTCATTCTTTCAATCTACCAACCAAAGAATTAAATTGGGATATATAAAATAAAGAGCGATGAGAATCGCCCTTTATTCAATAATAATTTCTTTTTCATTATCTGTTTTTTTTGATTTGTTCTCATTTCTTTTTTCACTCATAGCTTGTAGCTTATCCAATAGCTTTGGCGTAAAATTGATAATACTATCTACCATTGTTGCATTTTGATCAACTGGCAAAAGCTTCATGTGTCCATTTCCTACCACCATAAACGCCACTGGTTGAACGGATACACCAGCACCTGTACCTCCAGCGAAGGGAAGTTGATCAAATTTATCACCAGACTCATCTGTTTTCCCATCTCTCATCGCAGTATACTCTCCACCACCAGAGGCAAATCCAAAAGAAACACGGGATATAGGAATAATCACTGTGCCGTCAGGTGTTTCAACTGGATCTCCCACAATCGTATTAACATCCACCATATCTTTTAAACTTTCCATAGTAGTTCGCATTAAGGCTTCAATTGGATGATTTGACATTTTGTTTATCACCTCGTTTAAGATATAAGTATGCAGTTTTTATTGATGCAATTATAGCATGGCCTATTTTTAGCCGAATTATACAATGCACGTAGGTCTTAAAAAGCTCCTTGTCAAAGTAAGGAATAATATTAAAAGAAATATTATTGGAATGTACATGTCTCTTTAAAATTGCAAAAAGATTTCCTTTAATTCCCCATAGAACGCCGCAAAGCATGCCTGTAACTGCTGCATCTCCAGTTCCAAATTCTGTTTCCCATTCTAATTTACTAAGGAGTAATTTTTTTCGAATATAGTTGACTACATTAAAGTATTGATTAAATAGCTGTGATGCCCTATCTTGTATTTCTTGGATTTGTGATAAGCTAAACAATTGTTTTTTTTCTTGTATTAAATCTTGAGATTTTTCTGACTCTATCTCTTCATCAACTTCTAAAGAGAGCTTACCATCCTGTTTTTGAATTAAATCTAATAATGGAATTTCGAACTTATACTGTACAAGCCCAAAGAGCGCCTTTATGTGAAGGATAATTTCATCATTCGTTTTATTTTTTAGAATCTGAACTTCCATAATGATAGATGTAAACATAATAATGATAAAAGAAGCAACGAGAATTGCGGATATCCATAAAAAGATATACAAAAAGTTCACCTCACTCATTCGCTAACAGAGTATATTTTTTCCAATAATTATAGAAAATAAACCTTGTAGTATCTATATAATATAGATTTCTATTGAAATCTCTTTAAAGTTTTAAAAAATCATTGACATTTTGATTATTTAGTTTATATTTAATATGTGTAATGTGAAAGATTAAAAGATCAAAAAGTGGTTATATTTAATACAAAAGAGATAAATGATCAAACTTATACACCTATATAATAAGAATAGGGGTATGATTTCTTTGATTTTACATGACTAACAACTAAATATAAAGGTGGGAGAATGATTCCCATCTTTATTTATGTAAAATAAATAAATTTCTAAGGAGGAATATAATATGGAGTTTTGGTATACTGAAGAACATACAGATGATGTTAGATTTTCTTTGCGTGTAAAGGAGCATTTGTTTTCTGGTGAAAGTGAGTTTCAAAAGCTTGATATTCTTGATACTTATGAATATGGAAAGCTAATGACATTGGATGGACTTGTAATGGTTACAGAAAAAGATGAATTTGTTTACCATGATATGATTGTACATATTTCCATGGCTGTAAATCCTAATATAAAGAATGTTTTAGTGATTGGTGGCGGCGATGGAGGTACAGTTCGCGAGTTAATGAAATACCCAAATATTAATCATGTAGATATGGTTGAAATTGACAAATTGGTTGTAGATGCATCTAGAAAATACTTCCCTGCGGTTTCTTGTGAGGTGGATAATCCAAAGGTTACGGTTCTTTATGAGGATGGTATTAAATTCATTCAAGGGAAAGAAAAGGTTTATGATCTAATACTTATTGATTCAACAGATCCTATAGGACCTGGTGAAGGTTTATTCACTACTGACTTTTACAACAATTGCTATAAAGCGCTCACTGAAGATGGTATTCTAATTAATCAAAATGAAACCCCAGTATATGAAAAGTTTTTCGAAGTGGGCATCAGCTCTAATAAAAAACTTAAGAAGATGTTCCCTATTGTTCATGTATATCAAGCCAACATCCCAACCTATCCAGGTGGATACTGGCTATTCAATTTTGCATCAAAGAAATTCCATCCAATTCAGGATATGAAAGAAGCAGAATGGAACCAATTAGGAATTAAAACAAAGTATTATAATACAGAACTTCATAAAGGTTGCTTTGCTTTACCGAACTATGTAAAGGAGAAGATTGAGAATGGAGCTCTTTAATAAATATTGCTTTATAGGGTGTGATAAAACCTTCCAAGAAAGTAACGTAGTCATCTTCGGTGCACCTTTCGACGGTACATGCTCCTATAGACCAGGTTCGAGATTTGCACCGAATAAAATTCGAATTGACTCTTATGGATTAGAAACCTACAGTCCTTATTTAGATCGAGATCTTGAAGACCATAAGATCCATGATGCAGGTGATATTGATCTCATTTTCGGAAATAAATATGCAGTATTAGATTCGATTAAAGAATATGCTAGTCATCTGGTAAGCAATAATAAAAAGCCACTAATGATCGGTGGTGAGCATCTTGTAACGCTGCCTGTCGTTGAAGCCATGGTAGAAAAACATAAGGATTTAGTGATACTTCATTTTGATGCTCATACAGATCTCCGTGGAGATTACATGGGCGAGGAATTATCTCACGCTACTGTAATCAAGCAGATATGGAATTTCCTTGGAGATAACAGAATCTTTCAGTTTGGGATTCGCTCTGGTCTAAAGGACGAGTTTTATTGGGCTGAAAAAGAGGGACATACCTTTATCAATAAGTTTGGATATGATAAGCTCGGCGAAGTTGTACAAAAAATAAAAGACAAACCTGTTTATGTCACTATTGATTTAGATATACTAGATCCTTCTATATTTCCTGGAACGGGGACCCCTGAACCAGGTGGTATTTCATTTCAGGATATGTTGAATATTATAAAGATGTTAGATGGACTGAATATTGTAGGTGCTGATGTGGTTGAACTTGCACCAGATTATGATCCTACAGGGGTTTCTACAGCGGTGGCTTCAAAAATTATGAGAGAATTAATGTTAGTATTATAATAAATAAAACCGATGAATAAGCTATTCATCGGTTTTATTTATCTCATCCTCATCAAAATCTAGCTTTTCAAAATCTTCAATGGCAGGCAAGTCTTCTAAAGAACTAAGGCCGAAGGCCTTTAAAAAGGTCTCTGTAGTACCATATAAAATAGGTCGTCCTGTTTTCTCCAGTCTCCCCTTCTCAAGAATAAGTTCTTTTTCTAGTAGTGTGCTAATAGCCTTATCGCTCTTCACGCCTCGGATCCCTTCCACTTCATGCCTTGTAATTGGTTGTTTGTACGCAACAATGGCTAGTACTTCAAGGGCTGCTTGAGTAAGTCCTTTATTTTGCACTGGTGTACATAGCTTCTGTATATAATCATAGTGATTTGTATTGGTACATAGTTGAAAGCTATTATTCACCTCAATAATTTGTAAGCCCCTATTTTGCTCCTCGTATTGTTTCTTTAGATCCAAAATCGTTTTGCGAATAAATTCAGGAGGATATTCCAGAACTTCAGCAATATTTTTTACGTTTAAGGGGTCCCCCCAAATAAACAGTAAGGATTCTATAATCGATTGAATCTCTTTTTCTTCCATCAGATTACACCTCATTTAATGAATCAATTTTCTTTATAATAATTTGATCGAAAATTCTACTCTGCTGCACCATCAAATAGTTTAGTTTGATCAACTCTAATAGCGCTAAGAAAGTTACAACGATCTCACTTTTTGTACAAGAATCCGAGAATAAATGATGAAAATCTACAGAGTGATGAATTTCAAGATGCTGTTGAATCTGTGCAATTTTATCTTCAATAGTAACTTCATCTCTTTGAATTTCGTCAACGTATGCTTTAAGCTTAGAATGGTTCTTTCTTTTTGAGAGCAGATTATTAAATGCACTTATTAAAGTGCTTAAATCCATTTCAACGAGCTCAATATCGTCATTTTTGATATATTGATCCAATTGCTCCTGAGATTTATAGAAAATCTTTTTAAATACATCCTCACGCTTCTTAAACTCCTCTGCTGCGGTCTTATACTTTTTATATTCAATGAGCCGGGCGATCAAATCTTGGCGTGGGTCAATTTCATCAATGGCAATGGCCAACTGTTCCTCATGCTTATTCGGCAGCAACATTTTTGATTTAATCTCTATAAGGGTAGCAGCCATAACAAGAAATTCGCTGGTAACCTCTAAATCAAATTTTTGCATGTCTTCAATGTACTGGATGTATTGATCAGTGATTTGAGCAATGGGTATGTTATAGATATCTACTTCTGCCTTTTCAATGAGGTGAAACAATAAATCAAAAGGACCTTCAAAGGTCTCAAGCTTAACATTGTATGTCATGAAAAATCTACTCCTAACAATATCTCTAGTGAGAAAAATCAAAAGAATCTATGAATGCTTGACATTACATTCTATTATAACATAATTCATATCGTCGTGTGGCTAGATTATTGTATATAGACTCTTTACAATATAAAAGGAGGCATTTGTCTACAAATACCTCCTAAGATTTAATGTTTATTGTTTTGATTTTAATGTCTTACGGATCATCTTGCCAAATATATCTATGGCTGAAGCCGATTCAATCGTTTTCTCTGAAACGAGATCAATCCGATTGATTTCCTTTCCTTCCATCATTAACACAATTTCACCAAGTTTTTGACCAGCCGTCAATGGGGCCTTAATATTCTTAGGTAAGATGATTTCTTTCTCAACTTTGTTCTCATCACCTTTTTTAACAAGGGCACTCAATTGATCCTTTGCAACAATATTTACTTTCTCTTCCCTACCCTTTTCAACAACTACTTCTTGAACCACTTGGTTCTTTTTCACGATGGGCACGGAACTATAGGTGGCAAAACCAAAATTCAATAATTTTTTGGCTTCTTCAAATCGAACTTGAGAAGTAGGACTACCTAGTATTATAGCAATCAGATTTAAACCATTGCGACTAGCAGAAGCAGACAAACAATACTTGGCATCTGAAGTAAATCCTGTTTTAATGCCAGTGGCGCCAGGATAGCTTCTGATTAGTTTATTCGTATTGGTCAGTTCTAAGGTGGTTATTTTTTTATTTGGAAGACCTACTTTCATGGTAGACATCCAGATAGTAAGCCATTCATGGATTTTTGGATATTTAAGAAGTTCCTTGGACATTACTGCAATGTCATAGGCGCTAGTATAATGACCCTCTTGAGGTAACCCATTGGTATTCATAAATTGGGTATCGTTCATACCTAGTTCTTTCGCCCGTTCATTCATCCGCTTAATAAACATTTCTTCTGTTCCACTCAGATGCTCTGCCAGCGCAACACATGCATCATTGGCTGATGCCACTGAAATGCCTTTTAATAACTCTTCAACGGTCTTTTCCTCACCTGGCTCTAAGTAAAGCTGGCTTCCACCCATTTTCGAGGCCCTTTCACTAATCAAAACTTTATCTTCTAAAGAGATTTGCTTTTGATCTAAAGCCTCCATTGCCAAAAGCATTGTCATAACCTTTGTAACACTGGCTGGTGGGAGCTTATCATGGATGTTCTTCTCATATAATATCGTGCCTGTGGAAGCATCCATTAAAATTGCTGCCCTAGCATCAATATTGAATTCCTCGGCACTTGCTATTATATAAAATGAACTGAAAATCAAGGTAAAACAGATGATGGATACGATAAATTTGTTGAATATTCCTTTCATCTCATGCCCTCCTTGCATTGTAAGTTAATTTTAGCTTTTCCAGCAATTACTTTCCTTATGCACAGGAGAAACATTCATAAAGTGCTGTAAAAATTTACATAATTGTTACATGATCTTTCATAACGATTGCTTTGATTAGTTTTGGTTTTTCAACAGGCACATTTGTCAAACTGATAGCATTTAAAATAATATCTTGCGCTTTTTTCATCATATCTTTTTTATTTGTATATAATGTGGCATAGGGCTCGCCTTTTAAGATATGATCTCCAACTTTTCTTTTCATAATAATTCCAGCAGCTAAGTCGATCTGAGAATCTTTATTTTCACGGCCAGCTCCCAATACAAGGGCTGCAACACCAATATCATCCGTTTTTATAGATTGAATAAAGCCATCCTCTGGTGCCAACACCTCCATGGTGTAAGCAGCCTTAGGCAGAAGACTAGCATCTATCGTAACGCTAGGATCTCCACCTTGGGCTTCAATAAACTCTCTAAACTTATTGAGAGCTTCTCCTGATTGTAGTTGCTTCATAACCCGTTCACGGGCAGCATCAATATCAACAGCTTCCTTTGCCAATAATACCATATAACTTGCTATAGTGGTACTTAACTCTGTAAGGTCCTCAGGTCCATTTCCATGTAGTGTCTGAATGGCTTCTTCAATTTCAAGACTGTTTCCTATAGCATAACCCAAAGGCTGTTCCATACTTGTTAGAATAGCTACGGTTTCTCTGCCCATATGATGACCAATATCCACCATTTCCTGAGCTAATGCGATACCACTATCTAAATCTTTCATGAAGGCCCCACTGCCAACCTTTACATCTAAAATAATTGCGTTTGATCCAGCAGCGAGCTTTTTACTCATGATGCTACTCGCGATAAGAGAAAGATTATCTACTGTGGCAGTAACATCCCTTAATGCATATAGTTTTTTATCAGCTGGTGCCAGGTTTGCAGACTGACCAATAACTGCGATTTTATGCTGGTTCACATTTTCGATAAATTGTTCATTTGTTAATTCTACATGGAATCCTTTTATAGATTCTAATTTATCGATGGTTCCTCCTGTATGCCCTAGCCCTCTTCCAGACATCTTTGCCACTGGGACATTACATGATGCAACCAAAGGTGCAACGATCAGTGTTGTCGTATCTCCAACACCCCCAGTACTATGTTTGTCAACTTTTATGCCATGAATCCTAGATAAGTCCAAAACATCTCCAGAGTTCATCATGGCTTCCGTTAAATTTGCTGTTTCTTCCTTGTTCATTGTTTGAAAATAGATTGCCATTAACAAAGAAGCAGCCTGATAATCGGGAATGTTCCCTTTTGTATATTCATGGACAAAGTAATTGATTTCATCTTTTGTAAGGGCAAACCCATTTCTTTTCTTTAAGATGATATCGTAGATTCTCATTACATGCTCACCTCTCGAAGAATTCCTTTTACAAGACGAATAAATTTAGGTCGTGTCTGATTCGCGATCTCAACGACACGTTCATGTTCAAGAGGCTCTAAAGTATCAGCAATTGCCATATCCGTTACACAAGAAATTCCTAATACACGCAATCCTGTATGACGTGCCACAATGACTTCAGGGACTGTAGACATACCTAGGGTATCTGCTCCAAACTTTCTTAACATTTTTAATTCCGCAGCAGACATATAATTTGGACCACTGATGGCAACATAAACACCTTTCTTTGTTTCGATATCTAGTCGCTTACCCACCTGCTCTCCTAGATGAATCAATGCTTTATCATAAGCTGTTGACATATCAGGGAATCTTGGCCCGAGTTCTTCATCATTTGGACCTATAAGTGGATTACTGCCTGTAAAGTTGATATGATCCTCAATAAGCATAAGAGCACCAGGATATAGTTCAGGGTTCATTCCTCCGCAAGCATTTGTCACAACCAGTATTTTTACACCTAGCTCTTTCATAACCCGTACAGGAAAAGTAACATCTTGTAATGAATATCCCTCGTAGAAATGAAATCGTCCTTGCATAGCAATTACATTTTTCCCTTCTAGTGTACCAAGGACCAACTGTCCCTCATGACCTTCAACGGTCGAAATAGGGAAATTAGGAATTTGATCGTAAGGAATAACCGTCGGATTTTCTATTTCATTTGCCAGGCTTCCAAGTCCAGAACCTAAAATAAGTCCGATTTCAGGGGCAGTACTGATCTTATTCTTTATAAAGTTGCTTGCATCAAATATTTTTTGTTTCATTTAACTATTCCTCCCAATCTTTGTTAAAGTATTCTTAAGCAATAGGATAAAGGCATTTCTCACCTTATCAGCGGTTTCTATAACCTCATGATGATCTAATGGTTGATCTAAAATACCAGCAGCCATATTTGTAATACAGGAAATTCCTAAAACCTTCATTTTACTATGGGCTGCTACAATAACCTCAGGAACTGTGGACATACCTACAGCATCTGCACCTAGAAATCTAGCCATTTTCACCTCTGCTGGTGTCTCATAGGTAGGACCTGTAAACATGGCATATACACCTTCCTTCAACACCAAATCCGTTTCAACTCCTGCTTGCTGAACAAGACGAATCAATTCTTTATCATAAACTTGAGAAATATCAGGAAAACGTACCCCAAGCGCATCAAAATTTTTACCAATAAGGGGATTATCAAATCCCCAGTTTATATGATCGCTGATTACCATTAGATCACCAGGATGAAATGATGTATTCACTCCACCGGCAGCATTGGTAACAATAAGGATTTCCACCCCCAGGGCTTTCATTACACGGACTGGGAAGGTAACTTCTTCCATGGAATACCCTTCATAATAATGGAATCGTCCTTGCATAGCAATTACATTATGATCCTCAAGTTTACCGAGTACAAGCTTACCAGCATGCCCCTTAACCGTCGAAACTGGAAAGTTAGGGATATCCTTATAGTGAATATGTATTGGATCTTGAATCTCATCGGCCAACATTCCTAAACCTGAGCCTAATATTAAGCCAATTTTGGGAGATATATCTGTTTGCTGCTGAATATAATTAGTGGCTTCCTCAATTTTTGTAAGCAAATTTTTCATGATCTATCCTCTCCTATAATATTAATTTTTTGAAGCTAACACCATATTGTAATCCTTCCAACTGAAATATATCAGCAATGGTCGCAGCGATATCTGCAAAGGAATCTCTAATGCCGATGTTAATAGATTTTTTAATTTGATGACCATATATGAGGATTGGAATATACTCCCGTGTATGATCCGTACCTATATAGGTTGGATCGTTCCCATGGTCAGCGGTGAAAATGATGATATCATCATCATGCAGCGTCGCTAGTAGCTCAGGCACTCTTTTATCAAAATCCTCAAGGGCAGTTTTATATCCCTCAGGATTCCTCCTATGACCGAATTTTGCATCGAAATCTACAAGATTTGTAAAAATTATCCCTTTTCTTCTCTCCTTAAGCGCATTAATGGTTTCATTGACTCCATCCATATTATCCTTTGTATGAATGGCCTCAGTAATACCTTGGCCATTGAAAATATCTTCAATTTTGCCAATGGCAAGAACATGCATATGGTGCTTGGTTAAAAGGTCGAGGATTGTTGTACCCTTTGGTGAAATGGAATAATCTCTACGATTGGGTGTTCTTTCAAAGCTGCCAGGAGTACCAATAAATGGTCTTGCGATTACTCTGGCAACCTGGTGTTTTCCAACCAAAATACTGCGAGCGATCTCGCACATCTTATACAATTCATTCAGTGGAATAAGCTCCTCATGGGCTGCAATTTGAAAAACACTGTCTGCAGATGTATAGACAATGGGACACCCTGTTTCAAGATGCTCTTTTCCTAGTTCTTCGATAATTTCAGTACCTGATGCAGCCTTATTACCTAAGATTTTTCTTCCAATCTTTTCTTCAAAAACATGGATAATTTCTGGCGGAAAACCATCTGGGTAGGTCTGAAAGGGTTCTGTAATATAGAGGCCTGTCATTTCCCAATGACCTGTAATGGTATCCTTACCTTTAGAGATTTCCTTCGCTTTACCAAAGCAGCCTAAGGGTTCATGGATACCTTCAATACCTTTGATACCTTCAATGTTACCTAGACCAAGGCGTACTAAATTTGGTAGATGAATCCCTTGACATACTTTTGAAATATTACCTAAAGTATCTACGTTGTGATCTCCGTACTCCGATGAATCCGGTAATGCTCCGATTCCCAGACTATCAAGTACTACAATAGTGACTCTATTAATCATGTGGATCCTCCTGTATATTGAAATGATGTGCCTTTTAATCTTTTATAAGAATTGTTTTGGCATTCTAAAAGAAAAATATAAAGAGCCGCTTAGGCTCTTGGGTGGGTTTTGTTGTATACTTCTTTGATCTTATTTTTGGTAATTTGAGTATAAATCTGAGTTGTTGAGATATCTGAATGTCCCAGCATCTCCTGAACGGATCTCAGATCAGCACCATTTTGTAGCAAATGGGTCGCAAAAGAATGTCTCAAGGTATGGGGGGTGATTTTTTTGCCGATCTTTGCTTTTTGTGTATACATTTTAATTATTTTCCAAAAACCCTGTCTAGTTAGCCTGGTACCGTGATAATTTACGAACAAAGCTTGCTCAGACTCATCGCGCACAAGGCTGAATCTACATTCTTTTATAAATCTTTCAATGGCTTTTTTTGCCATACTACCTATAGGAATAATCCGTTCCTTCGTATTACTTGTTTTGCATTTTATGTAACCCATATCTAAGTTGAGATCGCTATAGTTTAGAGATACTAACTCAGATACACGAATTCCAGTGGCATAAAGGAGCTCAAGCATTGCTTTATCTCTAATTCCCTTCTCATTCCCCTCATCAGGTTGAGTTAAGAGTACTTCTACTTCCTTCAAACTTAATACGCTTGGCAGCTTCTTCTCAGATTTCGGTGATTCTAAATTAATTGTAGGATCTCTATCAATATATTTTTCATTAAGGAGAAATTGATAAAAAGACCTTATAGAAGCAAGATTTCTTGAAATTGTAGAAGTTGCCTTACCATTCTTCTGTAAATAAAGTAGATAAGTAATGATTGTTGTCTTATTGGTATATTGTATGTCCTCAATCTTTCTTTCATCCAAAAAAGAAATATATTGTGTGATATCTCTTTTATATGAATCAAGAGTATTTTGTGACAACTCTTTTACATTTGCTAAATAATCAATAAAAGCATCAAGCAAGATATTCATATAACTTGTCCCCTTCGTTTCTATATCCATATGTAACTACTATTCAACATCTTTATTAAAATTCCTTCTAAATTCTATCATTTCAAAGCTGATTTTATGATTATAAGCAAATTATTTTTAAATACCTCCTGTTTTGAAGGATATTGTTGAATTACTAAAACACTATTTTCTTTCGGAGCCTCCTGAAGATTCCTATGAAGTATGAGTTTAAGAAAAGGATCTATAAAGGAAGGCATGAAAATGAATAATACGGCTACAATCATTAAGAACACAATGAATAGCTGAAATAAATTTTTTGATTTGTATGGGGATCCCATGAATATTATTACCTCCATCATTGCATATAGCTAGATACGAACTTCATAAAAATAGGTGTGATATAGGCTTCAACCAGTGCACCCAAGAGGATAATGCTGAATAAGGTGGCAACGATTGTACTATAAATGACAAATTGCCGCATTATATCGGATTTATAACTCTTCATAAGTTTGTTTTTTATTATCATTAGAGAGAAACTTATACCTATCACTGCTATGGAAACAAGGCATGGGATGATAAGTAGATTTTGTGGGAGAATAGCGCATAATGCAAAGAACAATCCCCGAATACCCATCTGTTCCACAAGGAAACCAACAGTGAAACCAATGATAAAACCCCTTAAAGCGATCAGCAGTAGTATAAAAGGAATCCCTACAATAGTAATACCAAGGAGCCAAATTAATACACCAGTCTGAATATTGTTTAATAAGGACTGCTTCAAAATAGAAAACGTGTCATAGGTATTCTCACTTATGAACTGAAAGAAGCTTCTAAGATATCCTATTAGTTCCTGTCTTTGTGCATCTGACAAAGCCTTGACAGTAAAAGCACCAGCTGAAATTCCGATGAGTAAAAACATGATAACAATAAAATATATAACAAGATTGCCTTGAATATGCCTGCTTGCAATCTCACGAATTTTTCTAAACAAAAAAATACCCCCTTTTCCTGTCCACTTCTTATAAAATATTATGCTGGACGAGGGGATATTATGACTCTGTGCAAGATTTTGTCCACCAAACCTAACGATCCGATGTTGATTGCAAAAACTGTTTTACAGCGAAGATTGCAATAATACTTTTAGCATCCTTAATCTGACCGTTGAAAATCATATGGATGAGTTGGTTTAGCTCATAAGACTCTATTTCGATATATTCATCCTCATCGGGGATTGCTTCTCCTACAGTCAAATCTCTGGCTATAAAAAGATGCATTGTCTCATTTGCAAATCCGGGAGAAGAAAAGAAGGTAAATAAATGCTGCATATTGCCACTAGAGTAACCGGTCTCTTCCTTTAATTCTCGATGGGCACACAGAAGGGGCTCTTCTCCCTTATCCAATTTTCCTGCTGGAACTTCGATCAGAAAATCCTCTACTGGCTTTCGAAATTGTTTTACCATGATGATTTTACCTTCATCGGTGATTGGCACAACGACAGCTGCTCCTGGGTGTTCAATAATCTCCCTAGTTGAATATTTTTTGTCAGGGAGTTCTACTGTGTCTACCCGTAAAGAGATGATCCTACCTTCGTAAATTCTCTTGGAATTAATTGTATTTTCTCGAAGAGTCATCATTTCGCCTCCAAATAATCATATTTTGTTAGGACAAGTCATAGAATATTATAAAATAATCTATGAAAGGTGTTGTGAATAGATGTATACAATTATATCAAAAAAGCAGGTATATTTCATTGGTAGAATATCAGATTTGCTGGAAGTTTTAGAAAACTTAGCAAACACATATCCTACCGTACAAGCTTACATAAACGCCCAGTTAGAAGTTCAATAGCGAGCTTGCCTGCAAGACCAGCAGTTGTAAAAAATTCAATTTCCTGATGCAGATTCCTCCCCATGGTTTTCATTTTTATAGATGAGTTGAGAAGAAAACCATGTATATCTTCACATTCCCTAAATGTGATTTGATGTTTTTGAGCGATCGTGGTCTGCATCAATTGATCTTCAATGAATCGATGCTTCATACCTTCAAAGATCGGAATGCCAACAATGGCAGAGGTTTTACATATCGTATCAAGAACAGTAATGGAATGATGGCTGATTCCTTGATGCCGAGGCCGTTGATCTGTAAAACTAATCCGAGGGATTGCAATGGGAGTACCTCCCAAATCGGTCACTGCATCGACGATATTACCTTGTTCAATCCCTGTGAAACCATATTTTGTACCAGTTCCAACGATTCCAGGACCCATTGTAATCACAGTAATGTCAGCCTTCAGAATCTCTTTTGTTGCAATCAAACCATTATAAATATTGACACATTCAAGATCTCCACCAAAGGCATGACCAATGGTTACAGTTCCACATAGTTTCTTATTTTCTTTTAAATCAAAAACCAGGTTACTCAAATCTAGGGGCAATGCTGCGCCGTCAGTCATAATATAAGCGATACGTATGTTTGGATCAAGAGATATCAGTGTTTCAATGATGGCTGGCAGCATGCTATGTAAGGTTCCAACGATGACAGGCATACCTAATAAAGATTGAAAATCATGAAAGACGTGATGATATTCACTCTCTTGTTCTTCAGCAGCAAAAACCTTCAACTGATACGGCGTATACCGTAGTTTCATGATATGTCCCTTACTGGAAATAGATCGTTCTGGTCGATCAAGGTTACAAATTACAAAATGATATCCACCAGTTCCAAGTCCTAGATCAATAGCAGTGGTATTCAGAAGTACCGAATCATCAATCTTGATATCACCTGTCAAATGATTATAATTAATAGCTTTTTGTTTTTTACCCTCAACATCAACATAAACCTCTGTGACCTTTTTCTTTTCTATAATCACTTCTGTTACTTTTCCGTACTTTATATTCATCATACTAGAACCTCTTCCTTTTATTCAAATGATGACGTCTTCTTTTCGGTATATATATTCTTATCATCTTCCTAAGGCGTCTATATAACGAAGTAGTCTATTTTTTTCTATTGTTGCCGTCAAAGAATATTTTTCAGCATATAAATGAATTCCAATTAGAAAACATAAGAAAACAACTCTTATGGTAAAACCTGAGTAAATGCTGGCAATACCCAAAGAAATACCTAAAATATTAGAGCCAGCATCCCCCATCATTGCTGTTGCTTTCAAATCATAGGGGAAATATGCTAGAACTGCCCCCAATAGTCCAATTAAAAACAAATGATGAACAGGTGAAAAGGTGAAGAATAATATGAACAGTGCGCCTAGAGAAAAACCTTTAGCTGCTCTTCCTGGTCTTAAATCTAAAAGGTTGATAAAATTCGTAAACAATGCAACCAACAGGGTGTTTATGAAAATATTTAAGGGATTATAACCTTGAAGAACGCTAATAAATAAAGCTATAACGCCTCCAAAAGCAGCCTTAAAACCTCCTGTGGTTAGTCTTCCTTGGAGCATAGCTTTTAAATGACCCTTCAACCCTGTAACAGATCGATTGCCGAGCAAGTCATCAAGCAATCCCGCTAAACCCATGGCTAAAGCACCTACTAATAAAATAAGCAGTTCGCTGATATTTCCTGTGCCAATGAAAACAACATACATAAAGATATTGAAGGTAATAGCAGGTACAAAAACTAACCCCATGCATACAGGAATAAGTTCCCCTTTGTAATTCTTTCTTAAGCACTGAGCATCTATAAGGAGGCTTAAAAAGAATGGTATAATCGTCCTTGTAAAGACATATGATCCAATCAAAAAAAGAAGTACTCTAACCATGATTTTATTCCTTTCGTGCTTTCTTTAATAAAACCTTGAAAATTTGATAAAACTGTCTTCCACGGTGGAGAAATCCTGCCATATCTCTGCCAGTTTCTCGATGAGTCATATTCACTTCTATTTCCTTAATCGTATAACCTTTTCTTAGGATATCTATGGTCATGCTTATTTCAATACCATAATCCAAAGGAAAACTGCCTAAATTCTGCAAGACATCGGCTTTAAAAGCCCGTTGACCAGAAAGGGATGTATAAATCATTTGACCAGTGTAAAAATGAACACCATATCTAGCCAAATTTTTTACTAGTCCAAAACCACCTTTACGCTGGGCCTGAGGAAATTTAGCAATGGTCACATCAGCTTCATTTTGAAGCACAGGGAAAATGAGCTTATCAACCTCACTGGCAGAAGACCCTAAATCAGAGTCTAGGAGTACAATAATATCACTACTTTGTATAGATTTACTCACACCATAATTTACAGCATAGCCTTTTCCGAAGTTTTTTGGCAAACGGTAGGTTTCAACGCCCAGTGCCTCTGCAATTTGAGAAGTTTGATCTGTAGAACCATCGTCAATGACGATGATTCTATTTACATATTTAGATAATCTTATGGCTTCAATGGTCGAACTTATTCTATCAGCTTCATCCTTCGCAGGTAAAATAACAGTAATATTCTTTGACACAAACTCATCTCCTATTCAACGGTAATAAATTCTTCTGGCATTAGTTGTTCTGCTGTTTCTTTTTCTCCGAAATGACCTTCTTGACCACTAACTACCATCAGCATAGAAGCTTTACCAATAATGGTATCTACATTATCTACCGTGGAGATTCTTAACTTTTTATAATCTGGTATATTAGAATGGGCAACATTAATCTTTTCTACTGCCATGATAGGAATATTGCTGTTTTTGATTATATTAATCATAGGTACTTCTATTTTATTTAAGATCTCTTTTGCTTCAGTAAAGCTTCCTCCAGCGACCACAATACGGTCTATAGGGAAGGTAAGCCCTCCCGAATAATCAATCATTTTTCGTTCTTTCAGATATTGAAGAAGCTGTAAATTGTTGCCGCTTATCAAGGCATCGGTAAAGCTTCTAAGCAGCTGCTTTTGGATTTCATCCTTTGAAGTTCCCTTTAATGCTAAATCCTTTGCGACCTCCTGAGCTGTAGCATCATCTGTAAACAGAAAGGAATCCTTTATCAAAATATTGGTCACACTACGGACACCAGCTGCCCCAAAAGGTTCTGCTATACCAGAATAAGAATAGTCCTCACTGGTTTCAACGATTACTACATCCAAATCTTTTAACTTATTTTTAATCATCTCAGGATAAGCGATATCCATAAACCTTAAATTTTTTTCTCTCTCAGCATTCAAAAAGTCAATGCGCTGTTGCTGTTCATCCTGTTTCGCTTTAAAATCTCCAAACTTACTTTCTAATTGACTGACAAGCTGTTGCTGCTGCTCAACGATAAGCTCTTGGCCATCTAGCATGATGCCTATAAATATACCTATGCCAATGGCTAGGAAAATAGCCACAATTGTGATGACGTAATATTTTAAATTAATAATCATTTTGTACCCCCTAATCTACATTCCGAAAATAAATTTCAGCTTGATTTGAAGAAGCTTTAGTAGCTGTTGAACTGGCGGAGACATAATACCTACAATGAAAATTGGAATCATTGCACCCATAAGAAGTCCAACTAGATGCTTTATTTTGACACTTTCTTTATAAAGCTTGTTTACTCCTTTTGCATCAATTAGTTTCGAGCCAACCTTCAAACGCACGAGAAAAGTACTAGCCATCCCTTTTCGACCTTTTTCTAAAAAGTCTACCATATTGGAATGGGTTCCTACGGCAACAATTAAATCAGCGCCTTTATCAAAGGCAAGGAGCATTGCAATATCTTCACTGGTACCAGGAGCAGGGAAAATAACGGCCTTTTTGTTTAGCGATTCTACCCGCGTTAATCCGGGAGCTCGTCCATCTGGATAAGCATGAACAACAATCTCCTTACATATAAGAAGACATTTGTCAGAGACGCTGTCCATATCACCAACGATCATATCAGGAGTATACCCAAATTCCAACAGGGCATCACCACCCCCATCAACACCAATCAATATAGGGTTAAACTCGTCAATATAGGATTTTATAGCATGTAAATCTTCCTTATAGTTTTGCCCTCTAACAACTACCAAAACATGTCTATTTTGAAAGACTGTTTTGATTTCAGGCAGTTTTAAGCTGCCCAAGATGAACTCTTTTTCTTTCTTGGCATAATCTAAGGTGTTTTCAATAAATTTATCAAGCTCATATTCAAAGTTCTTTTCTGTCTCTGCCAATTTCATCTGAATAAGTTCTTCTGTCAAGAGTTGACCTTTTCCAATAAATTCCCCATTGCGATAGATTTCTTCATCTATAATTTCTAAAATATCATCTTCTTGGATCATATCAAAGGCTTCTAAACCTACATGATCTAATATTGGAATTCCAGCGTTTTGCAATACGTTTGGACCAAGATTGGGATAACGACCACTAATCGATTGGTCTGCATTAATAATGAGCTTAGGCTTACAATCAACCAAGCAATTGGCTGCCACTTCGTCAATGTCCCTGTGGTTGATGACAGCTATTTCCCCCACATGTAATCGATTGACCAGCTCTTTTGTTTTCCTATCCTTTTTTGCGATAGATTTTATAATCATAATAACCTCCAGGGTTTCGGCATTCATACTTGTTCAATAGAAATAAAAAACCATATAAACCTATAACATTTTACACTATTATACAGCATATTACAACCGCCTTGACAAATAGATAAGTATTATGAACTATTATAAACAATTTTTAGACTTTTTTATAACACATAAAAAATTATAAATTTCGAAAGGTATGGATAAAATCATAATTTCCGTCATGTGCTTATAAAGGTTCTCTTTTGGAATCATCAATGAAGACTTTTATAAAAACACCTCTAGGAATATCAAGTGTGAAAATCAATATTCTTAGAGGTGTTTTTGGTTTATTCATAATTCTGTAATATCATCGATAAAACAAGTGGAGACCAAAAGATAAAAAAGTTTACATAAAAAAATTATGAACTACTATAAATAAAAATCTTCGATCGTTTTGTCTTTAATATCTTGGTTAATACCTATGTATCTTAGGGTAACACTTGGCGAGGAGTGATTAAAAATCTCCTGAAGAATAGCAACATCCTTATATATTTGATAGTGCCAATATCCAAAAGTTTTTCTAAGCGTATGGGTTCCTACTTCATCAAGTCCAACGATATCTGATGCCTTATTGAGAATCCTATACGCTTGCACCCTCGATATAGGCCTATTTTGACCTTTTCTACTTTGAAAGATATACTCTATATCTTGCATATTAAATATGTATTTCTCAAAATCCTTTCTCAACTGGTGGTTTATTAAAAATCTTTTCTCTTTTCCTGTCTTTTTTTCTTTGATTGTTATATGCGTTCTATTTCTTACGTGATACACCCTCAAATTTAGTATGTCGCTGATTCTTAAACCAGTATTAATTCCTACTACAAATAGCAAATAATTCTTATATCCTAACTTTAGTAATTCATTTTTCATTGTCTCAATTTTATCTTTGTCTCTTATAGGCTGTACTGTTTTCATTTATTGTCCCCTTTTTTAAAATGTAGTGCTGATTATTAAATAGATTACCTCGTTCTTATCATACTGCGTTCAATTGCTAGAGAAAGTGGGACGACTCCTTTTACCCAATTTGGAAGCAATACTGCTATATAAACATTTATGGGACTACCTAGATCTCTATTCAATAATATATTACATTGAATGTTAATGTCAAATACATTATGTTACTTAAGTAAATAGGACATAGCAAATAACGTTGAAAATTCAACAGGTTCTTTGTTTGCAAGAATGTAACACAATAACTATTATGTTACATTGTATTTTCTCTATTGAATATCGCCTCATATTCGTCTTAAATCTTTCAAATATTGCATAGTATTGCCAGACCATCAAATTGCAATAAAAGATCAAGCACAGCCAATCCTAGAGGGAAAGAGATTTATGATTAATACTATAATATGGATAATAATACATAAATTGGAATTATTAAGATGTCCTAAAAGTGCAGTCTATGACGAATTTCTTTATTAGAATAAACTAGGAGGTTATGTATGAGTATTATTATGTTTCGTATAAAGTTTGAACTATTGAAAGATTTTTCTAAAAGGCTAAAGAAAGAAGATGTTCCTATACCTATTCAAAAAGCAATGATTAAGCACTATGCTATAGACTTGAAACTGACCCTTACCGACAGCATGACTCATGAGTTGGTGATCTATTAATAATCAACTGCCAAATTTATAGAAAGATTTTCAAAAGTGTAATCATAAACAAACTTTGTCTCAAATTCTTACTATCACCTCAAAAATATTTATAAAAGACAACAAAATATAAAAACGTCCTGGAGATATTCGTTTTCAAACGAACATCTCCAGGACGTTTACTGGATTTGTAATACGCTTCAGCTGATTTAGAATTTTAAATATACCTAACGATTAAACGGCTTTTTGCTCTATTCTTAGCTTGTCTGCAACCATGGCAATAAATTCACTGTTAGTTGGCTTACCTTTATCATTATGTACCGTATAGCCAAATAGATTATTGATCGTATCAACTTTTCCTCTGCTCCAGGCTACTTCAATGGCATGACGAATGGCCCTTTCCACTCTACTAGGAGTGGTATTGAATTTTTTTGCAATAGAAGGATACAATTCTTTTGTTACAGCACTTAACATTTCAATGTTTTCAACAACCATGGTAATGGCTTCTCTTAAATATAAATAACCTTTGATATGGGCTGGCACACCAATCTCATGAATAATATTTGTAATCTCTGCTTCAAGACTTCTGTTTTTATGAGAACCAGGCATAGAAGTATTTACTAATAAATCACTATAATTTTTCTTTCTTTCAGATACAGAAGCAGAAGCGTTATTCCCCATTAGTTGTCTAATTCGAGTGATAAAAATTTCAAAATCAAATGGCTTCACTACATAATAATCCGCACCAAGGCTAATTGCTCTTTGTGTGATTTTATCCTGACCTACAGCAGAAAGTACAATTACTTTCGGAAATTTTTCTAAGTTCATTAAATTCAATTTTTCAAGAACACCTAGCCCATCTAAATGAGGCATAATAATATCTAAAACCAAAACATCTGGTGATTTTTTTGTTACCAAATCAATAGCTTCTAAACCATCTTTTGCTACTCCCACAATCTCCAGATCTTCTTGTTTTCCAAGATACTCACTTAAAATGTCACAGAAATCCTTGTTGTCATCTGCGATTAATACATTAATGTTTTTCACTAAATTACCCCCCTGAAAATCTTTCTATATATTATAATTTCTTTTAAATAAATTATTCGACAAAGATATAAGATTTCCTTCTGTATTGGAAAAGAATAACATAGATTTTAATGTAAATTCTTTAAAAGTATTAACAATAAAGAGTGCCACGAGGGCACTCCTCCTATTCATCACTATTTGCAAGTTGTCGGTAGCTATTTAGATCAACACCACATTCGTTTAACATCCATTCGATAAAAAGTCCATATCCTTTTGTAGGGTCATGGACGAATACATGGGTTACTGCACCGATGAGCTTTCCATCTTGAATGATTGGACTACCGCTCATCCCTTGAACAATTCCCCCACTCTTTTCAAGTAATCTTTTATCTGTTACTCGAATGATCATGCTTTTAACATTTGGATTTTTTTGATGATTTATCTTTTCAATAGATATTTCATAGGCTTGTACCTCATTACTATCAATGGTGGTAAGGATAGTCGCTTTGCCTTCCTTTACCTGATTCTGAAACCCAATCTCTATTGGTTGACTATATAACGGGTTTTTGATGTCTTCATAAGCCTTACCATAAATACCATAATGGGTATTTTTTTCAAGATTTCCAATGGGTTTTGTTGTCTCATAGAAGATGCCTTTTATTTCTCCAGGTTTCCCCTTCTTACCTTGCTGTACAGAAGCTACCTTCGATTTAACGACTTCTCCACTATTTACAGCAAGTAACAGTCCTGTGTCGATATCAGTGATAGCATGACCTAATGCACCAAACTTCATGGAATCAGGATGATAAAAAGTCAGAGTTCCTACACCAGCAGTCTTATCTCTTACCCATAGACCCAATCGATATTCTCCATCATCGGCAGATTTAACGGGGTGAATATTAATATCCAACAGTTTTTCTCCTCTTTTTACTCGCAGCTGAAGCATTTTATTTCCATTGCCATTTATAAGATCAGTCACATGTTCAGCATCCCTGACCTTCTCATCGTTAATTTGGAGAATGCTGTCTCCAATATTTAACCCTGCAGTATAGCCAGGATTGTATTTTCTTCCATCTATACTTTCAATTTCCTCTAAGCCTACAATTAATACACCTTTTGTATTTAACTTGACGCCAATAGATTGACCACCAGGAATTACCTTAACTTTAGGTATTACTTCAACAGATAATGTTTTAATGGGCAACACGCCTAGTAATTTAAGCTGTATATCTGTTTTACCTAACTTTAGTGGATTTAAGGAGATTGAACGATTGTTTTTATCTACTTCTTGATTAACAAGACGAATAATGTTATTCGGGTCTTTTTTGTTCTCAGCCTTTAAAGGAAACTTTACATCTAAAGACTGGTTTTCGCCTTCAAATATTTTAAGTTCATTTGGAAATTGAATGATTTCATTCAAGACAAAAACGTAAAATGCAGTCATGAAAACTGCAACTACGAAAAGCGAAATGAGGCGCCTTTTTTTGCCCTTATCCAATAAAGATCACACTCCTCTTTTCCCCTTATATTTTTTCTTCACCTCCACTAAAAGTTTTTTACTTCTATATTTAGATTAGCCTGTTTTGAAGTCTATTATGCTTCATAAAAAATGTTATTAGGACCAGACTTCAATCGAGTTTTCGTTTCATTGAACATTTCTTAA
Source organism: Anaerosolibacter carboniphilus (assembly GCF_014205875.1). GTDB lineage: Bacteria > Bacillota > Clostridia > Peptostreptococcales > Thermotaleaceae > Anaerosolibacter > Anaerosolibacter carboniphilus. The sequence goes on along the minus strand of NZ_JACHEN010000016.1, from coordinate 56,972 downwards.
GAAAAATAATATCTTGCTTAAATATTAAAGTATCACTATTAAAGTAAAACTTTCCAAAATAAAAAAATAGGTGGTAATCAACCTATTTTTTTATTTTTTCTTCAAATTGTTTTTAAAGATTTTTCCTTGTTCAAGCATTTCCTTAGCATGTTCTATGGTTAACTGAGTTAAAGAAACACCACCCAATAAACGTGCTAATTCATCAATGCGCTCATTATCTTTCAATCTTTCTACAGTTGTTTTCGTATGACCTTCAATACTAGTTTTTATAATATGGAAATGGTTATCCGCCATCAACGCAATTTGTGGCAAATGGGTTATACAGAGAATTTGGTGGGTTGAGGAAATCAATGCTAACTTTTCACCAACAATCGTTGCAGTTCGACCGCTAATACCAGTATCAATTTCATCAAAAATAAGAGTTGGAATGTTGTCTACGGCAGCTAGAATTGTCTTAAATGCCAACATAATTCTAGACATTTCACCACCGGAAACAATTTTTGTTAAAGGCTTTAATGGTTCACCAGAATTTGTAGAGATTAAAAATTCAATATGATCTATTCCTTTAGATGTTAACATAGGACGATGATCTTTATCAAGCTGGACAGAAAAATCAACTTTAAAAGAAACATTTTTCATGTTCAAGCTTGATAATTCCTTCATTACTTTGTTCTCTAGTTCAAGAGAAATTGCCTTTCGCTTATCACTAAGGTTTTGACTGAGTAACAAAAGTTCCCCACTTAATTCATCTATGCTCTTTTTTAAATCTTTAATGATTTCTTCACTATTTAGAATTTCTTCTAATTCGCAAAAAATGCGGTTACGATAACTTAAAATATCATCGATGGTCTTACCATACTTTCTCTTCAAGCTATTGATGGTATCTAACCTTTTTTCAATTTGATCTAGTGTATTGGGGTCATATTCTATGCGATCTCTATATAAGCGAATATCTCTAGTAATATCCTCAAGCTTGTATAAAGCTTCATATAACCCTTGACTAATGTTCGCTAAGAGTGGATCGTATTCTTTTATATGATTAAAATCATTGACGATATGTCCCAATGTATCAAGTAGCGACTTATTATGATCCATTCCATGAAACAAATCTTCATAAGATCGTGATACAACATCATGAATTCTTTCGCTATTGGCCAGTAAATTTCGCTCTGCCAACAGAGTCTCTTCTTCGTTGTTCATTAACTTACATTCATCGATTTCATTTACTTGGAATTTCAATAAATCAATTTTTCTTTCTCTTTCGATTTCATTTCCATATAGACTGGCAAGCTTCCGTTCTTGTCTCTTTAAGAGCTGAAATTTATTCTCTATTTCAACCTTCAGCGTATGAATGTCCTTTTCAGCGAAAGAATCTACGATATCTATATGATTCTCTGAATACAAAAGGGATTGATGTTCATGTTGTCCGTGGATATCGATAAGATATTTGCTGATCTCTCTTACCAAAGAAACTGTAACTATCTTGTCATTGATCCGTGAAACACTCCTGCCATTGCTATATAATTCCCGAGTTAGTATTAGTATTTGATCGTTTTCTAATTCGATACCATGATTCTTTAATAAATCACTTAACGATGTTTGATTACATTCAAAAATTAGTTGAATGATTGATTTCTCACTGCCAGTTCGAATAAAGTTCTTGTCTGCTCTTAATCCTATCGCCATGTTTACTGCATCAATTAATATAGATTTACCAGCTCCAGTTTCACCTGTTAAAATATTTAGTCCATTGGTAAAACTTACGCGCATCTTTTCTATCAAAGCAAAATTTTCTATATATAAATCTAAGAGCATTCCAATACCTCCGGTTACTTTATAAGCTTCTTAAATTTATCAACGACAATACTCGAGTACTCTTGATCACGAATCAGAATAAAAATTGTGTCATCTCCAGCAATTGTTCCTACAATCTCCTTGATATCCAATGCATCTACAGCAGCAGCAGCGGCATTGGCTGCTCCAGAAAGGGTCTTCAACACAACAAAATTAGCAGCGCTATCAATGGATAATATGGAATCCTTAAAAATTTTCACCAAGCGATCTGAGATAGCGCTTTCCTGTTGCTTTAAAGAAGCATATTTATAGCGGCCACTTTTAGCAAGAACTTTGATTAGACGCAATTCCTTGATGTCTCTAGAAACAGTTGCCTGGGTAACATTGATACCACCCTTTTTTAAGAACTCTGCCAGATCTTCTTGGGTTTCGATTTCATTATTTTCGATGATTTCAAGTATTTTCGCATGCCTAGAATATTTCATGCTAAACCTCCTAAAGTATTAAATTTTCATTATATAAATAAAACAATTCATAAGATCCTACATAAATAGCACATATTAACATTATTCTACATGGTTCTATTTTATCCTTTATTCACCAAAAAAATTTTTTATACATTTCATTATTATTTACTTTCTTTCAGATAATAAAAGATAACCGATATGGCTATCTTTATTAAAGTTGACTATGTGATTGGATAACAACCTGTTCAATAAGTTGATCAAAATTATCGGAAGTTTCTGATGCAGCCTTTTCATTAATTAAATAGGCAAGATATTCAATATTTCCTTCAGGTCCCTTGATAGGTGAGTAGGATAACCCCTTTACAAAAAAGTTATTTTCCTTTGCAAAGGTTAATACCTTGAAAATAACTTCCTTATGAACATTAATGTCCTTTACTACACCTTTCTTTCCAACTTTTTCTCTTCCAGCTTCAAATTGAGGCTTGATTAAGCATACAACTTCTCCTTCAGATTTTAGAAGTTCCTTAACTACGGGCAAGACGAGCCGCAAAGAGATAAAAGAAACATCAATGGATGCAAAGTCAATGATCTCTAGAAAACTCTCTTTACTCACATGACGAATATTCGTACGCTCCATGACAACAACTCGGGGATCTTGTCTTAGTTCCCAAGCAAGTTGACCATAGCCTACATCGATAGCATACACCTTCTTTGCACTATTTTGAAGCATACAATCCGTAAAACCACCTGTAGAGGCGCCAATGTCTAAAGCAACCTTATCCATAAGAACAATGTTAAACTGTTGAATGGCTTTCTCCAGCTTCAATCCTCCTCTGCTCACATACGGGATTGCCTTTCCTTTCACTTCAATTACCGCATCAGTATCAATTTTTGTACCACACTTATCTATCCGCTGGTGATCAACAAATACAAGACCCGCCATAATAGATGTTCTTGCCTTTTCTCGGGAATCAAATATGCCTTTTTCAACGAGTACAACATCAATTCTATTTTTTTCGCCCATTATATTTCTCTCCTATTTTCCAAGCATCTCGTAAGCATGACTGACAACGCCATCCACGTCCAAACCATAGAGCTTGAATAAGTCATCATTGTCTCCATGCTCGATGAATTGATCTGGTAGACCTAACAACTTGATATTTTTATAAACATTCTTTTTATTCAACAGATCTAATACCTGACTTCCAAAGCCCCCCTTGATCAGATTATCTTCTAGGGTGATAACATGGGGACAAGCAGAAGCTTCAGATAAGATCCTGGCTTCATCCAGAGGCTTTGCAAACCTTGCATTAACCACAGTACAATTTATATTTTCTGCCTTGAGTCGCAGGGCGGCTTCATAGGCAGTTCGAACCATATTTCCTATGGCAAATATACAGATATCATTACCCTTCATTAAAATCTCAGCTTGCAAGGATGCTACATTATAATCTGAGGATACTCCAGAAAAATCATCACTTTCTCCTCTAGGATAGCGGATAGCAATAGGACCCTCATGGGTAAAAGCAAATTCCATCATGCTTTTAAGCTCCTTGCCATCCTTTGGAGCCATGATCATCATATTAGGAATATGGGACAAAAAGGATAAATCAAAAACGCCATGATGGGTTTCACCATCATTCCCTACCAGACCTCCACGGTCAATGCAGAATAAGACTGATAGATTCTGAAGACAGACATCATGGATAATTTGGTCGTAGGCTCTTTGTAAGAAGGTTGAATAAACCGCGAATACCGGTCTAAGACCCTTGGCAGCCAAACCAGCCGCAAAGGTAACCGCATGCTGCTCTGCTATGCCCACATCAAAAAAACGTTCTGGATATTTATTGGCAAATTCGCTCAAACCAGTTCCTGAAGGCATTGCTGCGGTAATCCCCACAATTTGCCGATTTTTTTGTGCCAGTTTGCAAAGAGTTTGTCCAAAAACAGCGGAATAACTTTCACTAGAATGAACAGATACGGCTTTTCCTGTTTCAACCTTAAAAGGATTTACACCATGGAATTTATCAGGATTTTTCTCAGCAAAATCATATCCTTTACCTTTTTTCGTTAAAACATGGATGAAAACCGGCCCGTTAATATTCTTGGCCCGATTTAGAACAATGGTCAATTCTTTTAAATCGTGGCCGTTAACAGGTCCTAGGTAAGTAAAACCAAGTTCTTCAAAAATAACACCAGGTACAAGGAAATACTTAAGACTATCTTTTGCTTTTTCTGCTGTCTTAAACATAGCTTTGCCCACAGCAGGAATTTTATTTAATAAGTTTTCTACATCGTTTTTAACTTTAAAATAGGTGGGGTCAGATCTTAGACGATTTAAATACTTAGAAAGACCACCTACGTTTTGAGAAATAGACATCGCATTATCATTAAGAATCACAATAAAATCTGTATTTGAATGGCCAGCGTGGTTTAATGCTTCAAAGGCCATGCCTCCAGTTAGGGCACCATCACCAATTATTGAAACAACTGCATGCTTTTCTCCTAAAATATCCCTCGCCTTTGCCATTCCTAAGCCAGCAGAGATAGAGGTGCTGCTATGACCTGTTTCAAAGACATCGTGCTCGCTCTCACAACGTTTTGGAAATCCGCTCATACCCTTATGCTTTCTCAATGTATGAAACAGATGCTTTCTTCCAGTAAAAAGCTTATGTACATAGGCTTGATGCCCAACATCCCAAATAATTTTATCCTTAGGGCTATTAAAGACACGATGAATGGCAATGGTTAGTTCCACCACGCCTAGGTTTGAAGCCAGGTGCCCACCTGTTTTGGCAACACTTTCAATAAGAAAGTTTCTTACCTCTTTCCCAAGCTCCTGTAGTTCAGAATTACTCATTTTTTTTATATCTGTAGGTGAATCAATTTTTGAGATCAAGTCATTCAAATTACTCATCTCTCTTTCTCTCATGTTTTGCACTTCGTCTTTTGTCGGGCAAAATGTTAATATTGAATTTTGAATGAATAAAATATAGCACTTTTCCCGCCGAAAACACGATTTCCTTTGATTTCCTTAGAGCGATTTCCTTGGCGATGGCTTTTCCACCAACGGTGATAGCTGCTACAGCTCCACTTAGAAGTATGGAAAGAAAGGATATATTGATTTGACTAATAGCATTCAATTTTAATATTAGAATAGCTCCAGCAGCACCACTAACAATGCCGCAAATGTCACCAATGACATCATTGCAAAAATTAGCTACGGATCCAGCATTTCTTACTAACTTCACAGCATATTTGGCACCAGCAATCCTATTTGCAGCCATGGAATGAAAAGGCGTTTCCCTAGCAGAGGCCACAGCAATACCAATAAGGTCAAAAAAGATACCTATAAATATGATAATAACTAGTATCATAAATGCAACAAGTAGATTTACATTTCTCAGTATGGTATCAGAAATAAAACTCATACCCATCGCTAGAAAAAAAGTCCATACAGTTATGAGTATTACCCATTTTGAGTTATATAAACGAATCCAAGACTTACCCATTTCTTTTTTTCGATGGTGTACTTCCCCAGGCTGTTCTTTCATAGTTATATTCACCCGCGCATTAGATTTATAAATCTTTATAAAGGCTGATAGCAAATGCTATCAGCCCGTCCATTTAGAATATCAAGTGGCAGTATAATGAGTAAATTTTGCGGCTTAGGTCCAGTAGGCTTTCCCAAATAGATACTGGTTTGTCGCCAAATCAGCGGTTCCCCTTCAAATCTATTTCTACCTTGTCACCATAGGTAAGACTAGATTACCACTTAGTCCGCACTGTAATCCCCAATATACCTCCAAAGGAACAGTCTAGGAGTTTTCCTCAACAGTCAAACTAATTCTTAGCCTCTTTTGCAGAAAAGGTTTCGAATAGCAATAACATCATACCTATTGGCCGATAAGTATAATGCCTGTTACCTATTATCCGCCAAATCCCACTCAAGGCAGGCTACGCTGCATGTAGCCCACAACCAAAATGCATTGGAACCACTATGCAGGTTTATCCAAAGACTTGACCTATGGTCAGTTCTTTGGTCTCCACGGTAAGAGGGTCATCGCCCACATGCCATTGTGGATCGCCCCCATCACCTTACTCCCAGCACCGACCCCCGACTGGGCGTCAGCAGCCGAAACCAGGAACTTCATCGATGTGCCCTTCAACGGATTTTTAGCCCCGCCTTCAGAAATAGTAGTACTGACTAGAATACTGCGCCACTTAAAGCTAGAAAATATTATAGCACAGTTTAAGCACCAATTCAAATGAGTAGATTTGCAACAATAATACCTAGAAGGGCTCCAGCAAAGACTTCAACAGGTGTATGACCAATTAATTCTTTTAAACGTTGTTCTCCAATAGGCTTATGATGATGGCGATCCTCAATTATTTTATTCAAAATAATCGCTTGTTTACCCACAGCCCTTCTTACACCTGAGGCATCATACATAATGATGAGAGCAAAGGATAACGCAATGGCATAATCAGCGGAGTCCCAGCCACTTTTAATGCCTACTGCAGTAGATAGACCCATCACCAGGGAAGAATGAGAACTAGGCATACCGCCAGAACCAACAAATCGATAAAGATTCAATTTCTTATCTGTTATTAAGCTGTGAATCACCTTTAAAGCCTGGGCAATAAACCAAGCGATGAGGCCAACGATGAAAACATCATTTTTCGCGATTTGTTCAAAAAAGTGCACTTGTCTCCCTCCTTTACCTAATACTCTCGTTTTACCAAATAGTCAGCTAGGTTTACAAAAAATGCGGACTTATTATCATATCCTTGTAATGCAGCCAAACTCTTATGAAATAGTTCTTGAACCTTAGCAATGGACTGATCAATGCCATGGATGGACGGATAGGTAGATTTGTGATTTTCGATATCACTTCCAACCTTTTTACCAAGTTTTTTCTCATCGCCGAGAATATCTAATAAGTCATCCGTGATCTGAAAGCCTAAACCAATACACTTTCCATACTCTGTTAAGCGATTCAATGCCTGATCATCTGCACCGCCAATGATAGCACCCGCTCTTATGGCTGCAACAATCAAAGCTGCCGTTTTATGATTATGAATATAGTCCAGAGCATCTCCATCAATCTGTTTATTCTCAGAGGCTAAATCCACTACTTGACCACCAATCATCCCGTAAATACCAGCTGCTCTGGCGATCTCTTCCATGGCCTGGATTTTCCGTTTAGGATCTCCTGCATCCTGAAGAAGGGATTTTAACATAATTTCATAGGCATAGTTTAGCAGGCCGTCACCAGCAAGTACTGCAATCCCTTCTCCATAAACCTTATGATTTGTAGGCTTTCCTCTGCGAAAGTCATCGTTATCCATGGCAGGTAGATCATCATGGATTAAAGAGTAGGTGTGAATCATTTCAATGGCGCAACAAAAAGGAAGCACATCCTTTTCGTGACCACCTACAAATTCGCAGGCGGCAAGCATGAGAATCGGGCGAAGGCGTTTTCCACCAGCAAAAACGCTGTAACGCATGGACTCAAAAATGATATCCTGATAATCTTTCTCCTTCGGGAGTACTTGATCTAAAGACCGATCAATAAGCTGTATCTGTTTATCCATCAGATTCTTAAAATCCATTTTTGTCCACCCCAAGCTCTTTATAATCAAATTCCTCATATTCGTTTGAATTGTTTTTACCTAATATCGTAATTCTCTGTTCAGTTTTGTCCAACAAATTACTGCAGCATCTATAAAGATTTATTCCTTCCTCATATAAAATCAAAGTATCATCTAGAGAAAGCTTACCTTCATCCAATATTTTTACGATTTCGTCCAAACGCGTCATCGCTTCCTCAAAGGATAAGTCTGTTTTGTCATTGTTTTGCTTCTGTGTTTTCAAAATTAATTTCCTCCCTAACTACATCGGTTACTTTACATAAAACCTCACCATTGGTCAACATAATATTAATATCGTCGCCTACCTTGATCTTTTCTATAGATGTTATGACTTTACGATTGCTATGATCCAAAGTGATAGAATAACCCCTCCTTAAAGTGGCAAAGGGATTTAGCACATCTAGTTTATGTCCATAGCCTGTCAATGCGCTTCTGCTTTTATCGATCATTCGTTTTGATTGAATCTGTAAATTGCTAAAAGTTATATCTAGGTGTTGTTTTTCTTCACGAAGCTTGTTTCGAAGCCTACGCTCCAATTGAAGCTCATCACATTTCTCTAAACAGCTTCTTTTTTCCTTTAAAAATTTATTTAGGGAAATATGCATATACTGCATATACATGTCTAAATGATTCTTAATATCCCTATACATAGGCACCGCCAATTCAGCTGCAGCCGAAGGGGTAGGTGCTCTTAGATCTGCCACAAGATCGCTGATCGTATAATCTGTTTCATGGCCTACTGCTGATATAATAGGGATCTGAGAAGAAAAGATACTTCGTGCCACGACCTCTTCGTTGAAAGCCCATAACTCTTCGATGGAGCCCCCACCCCTTCCTAAAATGATGACATCGATATCATCACGATGATTCACCATTCCAATGGCATGAGAAATTTCTGCGCCTGCTGCTTCACCCTGAACTGTTACAGGGATGATAACCACATGAATTGTGGGATTTCTACGCTGAATAATCGATAAAATATCCCGAATCGCAGCCCCAGTTAGGGATGTGATCACAGCTATTTTTTTCGGAAAAGAAGGAATGTTTTTTTTGTACATTCTGTCAAACAGACCTTCTTCTTCTAACTTTTCTTTTAGCTGCTGCAGGGCTAGGTAAAGGGAACCGAGGCCTTCTGGCTCAATTTCATGAACGTAAAGCTGATATAGGCCATCCCGTTCATAGGTTGAAACATATCCCTTAACAATTACATTCAAGCCTTCTGTAATTCTATATTTCACTTTGCTAACATCATCTCTAAACATAATACAATTAATTTTACTTTTATCATCCTTTAAAGAAAAATAAGCATGGCCACTACTATGAATCTTAAAATTAGATACTTCACCCTTTAGATGAATGTTATTCAAAATAGGATCAGAGCCAATGATTCTTTTGATATATTTATTAAGTTCAGAAACACTCAATGCTCGCAGCTTCATCGCTTAAGAGCCGCCTTAAATGTATTCCTTAGAAGCATCGCGATGGTCATGGGACCAACACCACCTGGTACAGGTGTAATCCATGAAGCGATCTTTTCCACCTCAGTGTAGTTTACATCACCTACCAATTTATTGTCAACGACCCTTGTGCCTGCATCAATCACAATGGCTCCTTCTTTTACCATATAGCCCCTAACAAGATTTGGAATACCCACAGCCGATACAATAATATCTGCTTCCTTTAATTGTAAAGCTAAATCTTTTGTTTTTGAATGACAGATGGTAACAGTAGCATTTTCTTTCAAGAGCAGCATTCCAGTTGGCTTTCCTACAATATTGCTTCTGCCAATCACTACAGCATGCTTTCCTGAAATTTCTATTCCTGTAGATTTAATCAATTCAATAATCCCCAAAGGAGTACAAGGCGCCAAGTCGCCCTCACCTAGTAAAAGTCTTCCGTTATTGATGGGATGAAAGCCGTCTATGTCCTTTTCGGGATGGATCCTATTACTTACAACTTTTTCATCAATAGCTTCTGGTAGTGGCAATTGAATCAATATACCATGAATTTTATCATCACGATTTAGTTGATCAATGATGTCTAGGAGCTCTGACTGAGCTACGGTCGAAGGAAGCCTAAAGGACTTGGAATACATGCCGATGCTTGCACATGCTTTTTCTTTCATGTCCACATATACTTGGGAAGCGTCGTCATCTCCAGCAAGAACCACGGCTAGACCTGGAACGATTCCTTTACTGTCATAGAGCTCTTTGATTTCTTTTGCCAGATTTTCTTTGATTTCCTTTGCAAACTTTTTTCCATCTAGCACCTTTGCGGTCATAGAATCATCCTTCCTTTACAATAATTAGTCTATACCTAATAAAGCTGTCCCTACAGCGTGATCTGTACAATACTTTGCGTCCCCATAATGAATATCAATTCCTTCTAATTTATGGGAATGGCTAAGAAAATCTCTGATATAAGAGCTGGAAGCTACTCCTCCAACAATTATCACCTGGTGCAAAGCTGTATCCTGGCATGCATTTAAGATAGCGGCTTCTAAGGATTTGGATATGCATTGGAATGTAGCCCATGCAATCCCATGGGAATCTCCGCCTTGGGCGATAGCTCTCATTGCCTTAGTCTCAGGCCCAGATAAATTCATAAAGGTACCCTTTACCGAGGCAGGAAGCTTAAAATCAAAGGATTCGCTGTTAACGGCCATACGATCCAATGCTTTTCCAGCTGGAAAATCTAAACCTAGGCTTACACCGATACGATCTATCAATTGACCAATGCTAATATCCTTCGTACCACCGATTTGGACAATGTCATAGCCAGCATTCTGTTTTTTTATAATCTTTAAGATTTCAGTGGTGCCACCAGAAATATGAATTGCGATAAATTGATCGCCTAGGTTTGCCCCAGCTGACCATTCCGCTGCTTTAATATGATTTTCCTGATGACTGAATTCTTGGTAGCCGCAATTTAAGGTGGAAGCCAAGACTTTCCCGTAGGATTGACCTGCCCGAAAGACTGGCATATAAGAGTTCTCTACAGGACGGGGTCTACTGCTGACAATAACCTTTTTAATTTGTCCTGAATCTACATGCAGAGTAAAATCTTCAAACAATTCAGGCATCGTCAAAACATGCTGAAAGAGGGCATCCGATTGTCTTAATCCCCTCTCTCCTTTTTTTACTTCTAATAATTTTCTTTTTTCATAAATCAATAAGCCAGCTGCATCTACCACAGCCATAGAAGTTGTATAATTGCTGGTATCTATTCCTAAGTAATATTGTGCCATACTACATCACTTCTTTTCCACAAAGCTTCCTAATATACCATTGATAAAACCACCTGAATGGTCTGTGCTATATTGTTTTGCCAGTTCGACGGCTTCATTGATAGATACACTTTCAGGTATATCTTTGCGATATTGAATTTCTGCGATGGCAAGCCGGAGAATTGCTGCATCTACCTTTGGCATTCGGTCTAATTTCCAATCAATGGCATGTTCTTCAATAATCTCATCAATTGCGCTTTTATGTGTTATGTATATGCTCACAATATTTTTGATATAGTCATTTTCTTCTTTGTCCTCGGGAAGTTCATTAACAAAACGATCTATCATTGTATCTGAAAAATCTCCATGCATATCCATTTGATAGATTAATTTCATGGCCATTTCCCTAGCAAATTTTCTACTCATATATTTCCTCCTAGTTATATCAAACTTTCTATTTAATTTTTATTCTTTTCAATATTGTAACTCAAAATAGGATATGTATGTAAAGCCTATTAAAATTTTCCCGGGGGTAATATTTTATCCAAGAGCATTAACAAATCCTCTTTATCATCAATCTTCTTACCGATAAAAAAGCCTAGGTATACACAAAGGGCAATAAACAGGGTTTTAATGATGCCTATTAAAATGACAAAAATACTAAAAAATAACCCAATAAACATTCCTATGATTTTTCCTCTATGATGATTGAATATTTCCATAAGCTTTTCTTTATCAATAAACATATTTCTCATATATTACTCTACCCTTCCTTTGCTGATGGAAGCAATATTTTCTATGCTTACTTTAACCTCTCTGACCTCAATACCTGAATATTGCTCAATATATTCTTTAATGCTTTGTTGCACCTTAACGGTTGTTTCAGGTATATTTGCATCTGGTACAGTAAGGGCATTGATATGAATAAGTATTCCTTCCGCCAAAGGGTGCACCGTAGCCCTAATTTCACGGAGTCCATTGATTTCTCGGGCAGATTTTTGTGCCATCCCTTCCAAAGTATTTAGCGAAATACTGATTTCACCATAGGATGTATGTTTCACAATGCTCCTATTTTTTGAAGCATGGCTTTTTAGCCCAGTCATAAGAAATCGAATGCTTATGATGAAAAAGAACCCAGGGATCAGTACATACTGCCAGTCGAAACGATATATGTCAAAAACATGGCTTGTCCACCAATAGGCTTCCTCATAAAAGGGGACAAATAGAAGAATTAAAGAAAATAAACCAATAAACAAGCTATATAAAGCTAAGAAAACACGATCAATAATATTCATAAAATCTCCTCCCTAAAGACATGTAAACTAACCCTCTGAGTTGTCAGAGGGTTAGTTAAAGGTTTTATTTTACTCTTTGGATGTTTTCTTCTTCTTTATTCTCTTTATCGATATTGACACCTTGAACATGAATGTTGACTTCAATAACCTTAAGACCAGTCATCGTTTCGACGGCTTTTTTGACACTTTCTTGAATTTGCCAAGAAACATCAGGAATTTTCACACCATATTCAACGATAATGAACATATCTACAGCGGCCTCTTTTTCTCCTACCTCTACCTTTACACCTTTGGACAGGTTTTTTCGTCCCAGCATTTCAGCAATTCCGCCTGCAATACCACCACTCATACCTGCAACGCCAGGGACTTCTGTTGCAGCTAATCCTGCAATTACTCCCACGACCTCGTCGGCAATTTTTATTTGACCATAATCAGAATTATCTAGATTATTAATGACCATTGGTACACCCCCAGCATCTATAGATGGAAATCTCTAAAGAATATTATACCAAATGCATACTGGATTTACAAATCTAACTAAAATTTATTTAAGATTTTTATATTATCAAAGGGTACCTTTGTTTCTCTCATCACAATATCTAAAATTTTAGCCATATCAGAGTCTGTTAGCTTCTCTGCTTCTACGATAACATTTACAGAATTATCTGTGATAAATACAAGTGCTTCTTCAAAACCTTTGGCTTTGATCAAATTCTCTATTATTTTTTCTTTATTCATGATATCAATCAGCTTTAGCTTTTGATCATTGGCTGCTTTTCGATTATTTTCATCGGTCATTTCGTTGTTTATCATTTCATTGAGCAGTCCGACGATTTTATCCCGTTCAATGGTGGTATTGAGCCTAGATTCAATAAAATAGTTTGATCTTTTTATAGTTTTACTATTTGTAATTGAGCTGGCAATGGTTGTACTTGCCTCAGATACCATATCCTCAACCTTATTTTCCGTGCTATCTACCAAAGAAATATCATTTTCTGGTTTTTGTGCGTCTCCTAATGAAGGATTTTCGTCGGTGGTTTCCGCCTGAGGCAATTCAGAATCTGTCAAATCCACTTCTGTCAATTTGATTTCCTCATATCGAGCAAACTCTGAGGATGTTTCTAACAGAGAGTACTTATTGATTGCATAATTCAAGTAGCTGATAAAACATAGGACTGCCACCAGTGATAGTACCAAATAATTTCTTCGCTTAAATCTATACATAGCTTTTCCTCCCTATCCTATTCTTTTTCATAAACCATGACTTTATGGGCTGGTACTTGAAAGATGGTTTTTACTGCTTCTATCAATTCTGTTTTCACTTGGATATCCCCAGCACCCTCAGCTACAACTACAACGCCTCTGATCTGCGGTTTAATTTCCTTTAGCACAATCAGTTGACCTGTTCCATTAGATGAAGTAATGATGCTTTCGCTCTGATCATCTTGCTTCGTCGTTCGCGTTCCTCCTTGAGCATCCTTTTCTTCTGTGATTTGATTGGACTGGGTTTTGTTAAGAGCGGGTACAACTTCGGCAGTACTTTCATATGTGACCATTACTTCGACTGCCCCAACTCCTTTGATCTGACCTAGAATATGTTTAAGCTGTTGTTCTAGGCTATCTTTATAATCTGATGCTTGGATATCATCTTTTTCCTTCACAGTTCCAACAAGTTTTGTTTCTGAATTGTTTTTATTGCTAGGAAAAAAAGTATCCCAAGATAGTAATGCGATGACACAAACGATGATGATGGCTACTAGATTATATATTATTTTTTTATAATTGGTGTTATTAATCATCTCTTTGTATTTTTCAAAACCCTTCATGGTCCCTATCCCCCCTGATTCTTAATGACTTGTCTTATTCATACTAATATTAATATTATCTTCTTCGATATCGTAGAACTTAGAAATGTTATTTTTTATATCAGAAATGAAATATGAGTCTTCTTCTCTGTTGGACATTACTTTTTCAGGAGAACTATTTACTTCAACTGAAATCTGGTCAACACTCCCTATGGTGATTTGACTATCAGATTTTTTCTCACCTTTGGCAATTACAAGGGAAATCTCTTTGATTTTTCCAAAATCCTTGTTGCTCATATCTTCCTCAATCTCAATACGTACGTTTTCCAGGCGAACATCATATTCATAACCAATTTTATCTCGGAGATGTTCTGCAATTTTTTCTTTGTACATAGAGATCATTTGCTGATTGCGTGCCCCTTGAAACTCTACGGCATCCTTGGAAAGAGCTTCTTTTTCAATCATAACAGTGGATTTAAAGATTTCATCCTGCACATTGATATCCCCATATAGAAGTTCAATGATTGGATTTAGAATCACAAGAATGACCAGTAGCCCTACTACCATTTTTATGTATTTTTTCATGCTGCTACTGGGGAGTAAAAGCTCCACAAAAGAAATGAAAATGACTACCATTACAATATTCAAGGTCCAGGTTCTTAAAAAGGCCATCATACGTTCACCTCATTTATCGCATCATGGCGCTTATGTTACCTGCGCCAATAATCATCGTCACTGCCATAAAAAACATAATCGCTACAGAAAGCACCGTGCCAAATAACATGACCAAAGCATTGCTCAAATCATTCAAGCAATCCGGCAAGTCACTGTCTACAATGGGCTCAATCAAAGCGCTTGCTAACTTATAGATCAGAATCAATGCCAAAATTTTCAATAGTGGCATCAAAACAATGAAAGCTAATATAAAGAGACCAACGCCACCAATGGCATTTTTTAATATAAGAGAACAACCAAGGATTGCGTCGGCAGCATCGGATATGAATCCGCCAACTACAGGGATTAATCCTACGGCAAACTTAGCCGTCCGTATGGTGACACCGTCTGTTGCAGAAGCAGCCACCCCTTGAATGGTGATGATACCGATGAAAACCGTTAGCATCAGGCCTAAAAGGATGACGCAGACCTGTTTCAACAGTGATGCTAGCTTCGAAACATGGATTTTAGAGGATAAATAATTGACAATTGATAAAATTACAGAAAAAAAGATCAGCGGGATGACGATGGTTTTCATGAGGGTGCTGATGATCCCAACCGAAGCAATAATAACGGGTTGGAATAGTGCTGAAGCTGTAATACCTCCCATGGTCATCAAAAGTGTTAATAAAATTGGCAGCAGTGCTTGCACAAACATGACCATTTCATCAATGGCCTCTACCCCTATTTTAGTTGCTATGGAAAAGCTCTGTATGGCAATGGCAATAATGACGATATAACAGGTGCTATAAGCCAATTTTCCTACGGCATCACTTTCAAAGGCGTTGGAAAGGTTATTGAGGAAAGCACATAATACTGCAATGACGATGAGCTTTACCAAGAGCATGGAATTTGCAATAACTTCTTTAAATAGATATTTTAAAAGCCCATTGAGAAGATCTTTGATAGAAAATACGCTTTCTCCCCTCACGATGGACTGTACCAGAGATTTTAGGTGTAGGGTGGGCAAATACTGATCCAGATCCCGATTGATACTTTCAATGATTTGATTGAGATCATGGGTATCCATCTTATCAAATTGTTCCATGATGAGTTCGTCGGTAACTAAACTATCCTCAGGGCTGGATTCCATAGCAAAAGAGGTTTGAGGAAAGAAAATGCTTATGAAAATAACCAGGCATACGATTTTTTTCATCTATTTCACATCCTATGGCATTAGTTTTACAAGTAGATTTAACAGGGCAACCAATATAGGTACTGCAAGAACCATAATCAACACCTTACCTGCAAACTCAATCTTAGATGCGATGGCTCCTTCTCCTGCGTCTCGACATACCTGGGCACCAAATTCAGAAATATAGGCAATACCCACGATTTTAAAGATGGTGGTAATATAAATTAGATCAATATCGATTTTTTGGGCAACCAGATTCAGAACCTCAATGACATAGCTGAGTCTTGTTGCAATAAATAGAAAGATAATCAACCCTGTTACAATGCTAATCTGTAATGAAATCTCTGGTTTTTGGCTTCTTAAGACCACCGAAAGAATGGCTGCAATTAAGCCTAAGCCTACGATTTTAAATATCTCCATTGAAATCACACCTTTTATATTAGTACAGTTGGAACATGGTTCTGACTGTTGTAAAAAGATTATTGACAAGTTGTATTACCATGAATAGTACAACGATAATGCCTGCTAAGGTTGTCATAGTTGCCATTTCATCTCTTCCTGACCGGGTCAACACTTGATGCAATACTGCTAACAGAATTCCTATTCCTGCAATTTTAAAAATTAAATCTACATTCATACCCATTTAAAATCCCCCTTATTTTGTCTTTCATTTATAGAAATAGAATTACGATAGCTACACCCAATAGAATCCCCAAGCTTCTATACATCCGCTCATTTTTTGATCGCAGTTCTTCAGCAGACTGTTGTTGTTTTTTGAGTTGCGCATAGATAAAATGAAAATTCTTTAATTGATGGTCTCTGTCCACAGTGCCCAAGCTCATACCAAAATCGATGAGTGCCTCTTTGTCTTCCTCGGTCAAGGAAGTGAATTGGTAATTGCTTTCCACTGATTGACGCCATGCATCTTCGATGCTGAAGCCGTCCTTTTTTTCCAGCAGTACACTGGCTTCAGCGAAGAGCCTTTTTAGCTCGCCAGAGGACTTTCCAGCTACCTTTTTCAGCGCCTGGGGCAATGGTGTTAATAGATATAGGATTTCTGTTTCCAATAGCTGTAAGGATAACAGAAGATGTTTAATTTGCCGTGGCCTCTGCACATATTTATAAGCAAGAATATAACCGATAAAAGATGCACTGAGAATGATGATAATAGAAAGTACTGCTTTAACCAATGGATTCACACCTCCTGCTGATGCCTGTTGGATGTAACAAAGAGACCCTGGTTCTACCATCTAGGATCGATTGAACCGTGCCTACCCTTGGATGATTGGATAGGATGATTATTCTCTCAAATATGTTTTGTTCCATCAAAGGTTTTAGATTTGGTCGTCGACATACTTCTTCTAAACTATGCCCATGAACCGTGGTTAAAACCTTTACACCTGCATTTAAAGCTTCCTCTATGGCTATGACGTCCTCTATTTTACCGATCTCATCAGTGGCAATAATCTGGGGGGACATGGAACGTATCAACATCATAATCCCTTCGGCCTTTGGACAGGCATCCAATATATCGGTTCTGATACCCACGTCATTTTGAGGTATCCCCTGATAGGATCCACAAATTTCGGAGCGTTCATCTACGACGCCTACTTTAAATCCTTGAAACCCCTTTCGTATCATGCCATTGCTCAGATTTCGAATCATATCCCGTAAAAGGGTTGTTTTCCCACATTGGGGTGGCGAAATGATCAATGTATTTTTAAAGTTGTTGGGACTTGTTGTGATGTATTCCATATAAGCATCGGAAATACCGATTTTCTGTCTAGAAATTCGAATATTTAAACCGCTGATATCCTTGATCGTTTTAATCGCTGGCCCGTTCATGACGGTATGACCACTGATACCTACCCGATGACCACCACGGATAGTAATAAATCCTTTCTTGATGTCCTCCTCCAAAGCATATACAGAATAATCTGTGACAAGCTGGAAGGTCTTTTCTAAATCCGCCTTTGAAGTCACATAAGCTTTTGAAGTCTCAGTTCCTGTCTCTCCATTGACATAAATGAATATATCTCTATTTAAACTTTGGACCAGCAATGGTTGGTTGGTTCGTAGCCGTATTTCCTCCATGCTATCCCATAGTGCTGAAGGAAGCCCTTGAATGAGTTGCCTAAGATGTACAGGAAGGGCATCTAGAATTTCCTTCCTGGGAAAATATTCTGCAGAGGTTTTCTTTAAAAAATTGATATTCCCTGATTCATCCATAACCTGTCCCTCCTTTATATAAATATGTATTTTGTAAAGGACAATATTATGATTAAAATTTCTTTACACAATAAAAAAACCTGATACACAATGTATCAGGTTATCTTTATGATTATTCATGATGGTGATGATGGCCGCAGCATCCGCCTTCTTCGTCACATGCATCTTCAAAATATATTTTTTCGTGGCAGCTTGGACAAACAACTTCTGTATCATCATCGGCATCATATACCATATCTTCATCAAGGTATATCATTTCGTGGCAGTTGGGACATTCTAATTCAACGAAATCGATAGCTTCTTCATCTTCCTCATCTTCGTCATCGAAATCGTCGTCATCCATTTCACCATATACATCATCCTCAACAACAGCTAAATCCTCATCCAGTGCCTCTACATACTCATCTAAATCTTCAACTTCGCGCTTCAGCTCTTCCATAGAATCAGCAAAATCTTCTAATATATCAATTATATTTAGAAGAATCTTACCTTCTCTCGTCTCCTCGGTAAGCTCAGAACCCTCAGCAAGCCCTCTCAAATAAGCCACTCTTTCATAAAGATAATTCATGGTGAAACCCTCCTTTTATTTAATATACCTTAGTATTATTGCCTAAGCTCTTGATAAATAGTCACCAGTTCGAGTATCAATTTTAATTCTATCCCCTTCATTGATGAAAATAGGTACGTGAATAATCGCACCTGTTTCTACTGTTGCAGGCTTTGTCACATTTGTGGCAGTATCACCTTTCACGCCTGGCTCAGTATAAGTGACAAGTAACTCAACGAAGTTTGGTGGATCCACCTGGAAAGCTTTCCCCTTAAAGAACTTAACTGTAGCTGAATCATTTTCTCTTAGATAAATGATGGCATCCTCAACCTGCTCTTTAGACAATGGCAATTGCTCAAACGTTTCATTATCCATAAAGTAATAAAGGTCGCCATCATTATATAAGTATTGCATTTGCTTTGTTTCGATATGAGCTTTTGGGAATTTGTCATTTGGGTTGAAAGCTTCTTCACGGATAGAACCAGTGGTAACACTCTTGTATTTTGTTCTAACGAAAGCAGCTCCCTTACCAGGCTTAACGTGTTGGAAATCCACTACTACAAAAGGTTCACCATTTATTTCAAAAGTAACACCTTTTCTAAAATCTGATGCTGAAATCATTCGTATCCCTCCATTAATTATAAAAATATAAAATCATTTATTTTATCTACTGGTAGTATTCGTGTATTGCCAGTAGTTGTATACATTCTATAACTCAATAAGCCCCTTTGGCGATTTAGATAGCGTTCTATACCCTGTTTCAGTTACCACCACAAGGTCCTCGATTCGCACTCCGCCAAATCCTGGCAAGTATATACCAGGTTCATCGGTGACGATCATTCCTGGCTTCAATGTATCATGCCCCAGGGGTGATAGCCTTGGCGATTCATGGATCTCTAATCCAACCCCATGACCTAAGCCATGACCAAAGTAATCACCATAGCCCTTTTCAGTAATGATATCCCTTGCGATCTTATCTACCTCAACACCAGTCACTCCTGGTTTGATGGCTTCCAAGGCCTTTAATTGGGCGTCTAGGACTATAGAATATATCTCCTTCTGTTTTTCACTGGCTTTTCCGATCACAATGGTTCTTGTCATATCAGAGCAATAACCTTCATAGATACACCCAAAGTCTAAGGTCACAAAGTCGCCTTCTTCAATAATTTTATCAGATGCTACTCCATGAGGTAAGGATGAACGGATGCCAGATGCAACAATGCTATCGAAGGATAGACCGCTAGCCCCTTGCTTTTTCATGAAGTTTTCTAATTCTAAGGCAACTTCAGTTTCTTTCATGCCAATTTTGATAAATTTCAAGATATGATCAAAGGCACTATCGGCAATTTGGGCAGCTCTTTCAATCTTGGCTATCTCTTCCTCATACTTAATTTTTCTGAGATTATTTAGTGCGCCTTCCAATGGCACCATCTTCGTGTGCTCTAGTTTGTCAGAAAACTCCTTATACTGGGCATAGGTTACAAAATCATCCTCAAAGCCCATTGTGTTTATATTGAAGCCTGTCAAAATAGTATGTAACGGTTTTTGATTTGTATGCTCAAGAACCTCAAAACCTGCGCATTGTCTAGAAGCCTGCTCCACATAACGAAAATCAGTGATAAAATAAGCACTATTCAAAGTAATCACCACATACCCGGAACTTCCTGTAAAACCACTTAGGTATCTTCTGTTTTCCAGTTTATATATGATGGCTCCATCTATGTTTTTTTCTCGCAATAGCTCCCTAAAACGAGTAAGCCGTGCAATCATCGCAGATACCCCCCACTAATATATTTACTGTTTATAAGTTTCCATAAATGCCAAACCATACCTAATCCCAATCCTTTAATATGATAACACAATTTTATATATTTGGATAGAATTTTTCATGATTCTTACAATATTATAACCATTATTTGCATCTTTTTTACAATTTGCACAATTAATTATGCCTTGGGTTCTTTGATACGATGACAATGGCGTCTATGAGAGCCTTCATCACATCGGTCTCAAACTGAATATTCATTTCATTGACCCTTGAGTAGAGTTCACCTTTCTCTGTCACAACATAGTGGGGCTTCAAATGGTTCAGGGCAATAGCTCTAATATCATCAAGGCATTGTTGACATTGACATATGTTTGGAAATACTTTCAACATAGAGGGCAATACATGATCCACAACAATTTCCATATAGTTCTTTAGCACAAAATCAACCTCCCTAATCGTATTATTATTTGAATTCAACAAAGTTCTTCAAACTCCTTCTACATAGTTCAGGTAAACAGATTGATTGGTTTATAATCCAAGGCTCTGGTAATATGACAAAATTTGAAAAGGTTGTATCTTGATTCTCGGCAAATCAAAGCTATCTAATCCATCGGGTTGTTCTGTTGGTAATAGTAATGTAGTAATTAAAAACTTCCTTGCTCGATCATATTCTCCAATACTTTCTACGGTGATAATACAAGTTTTAAAATTATAATCGATACTTATTCTACATGAATGTTCCTGTTTATACGTCGAAACGTGATTTTTGTAGACCAATGGAAATAGACTCATCTCGCTACGAAGACTTCTTTTCAAATAGGTATCAAGCTGGGGCGGGGAAAACTTTAACGACTTATTGGAGTTATCGGCAGATTCTAGTAGGTAGTTACGCTTGTATTCTCTCAAATCGGATAAATACTCAAAAATAATTTTATCCATTGCATTTTCAAGACCATAAAGGGTTGTTTCCATGCCCGTTTCTGCAAGATAATAGGCCTTTATACTATTGGTATAAGATTGTACGGCAAGGGATTCGTTAGCAATTAGTGCCAAGATAGAGATAAATAGTAGTAAAGAAAATAGCCCCACCATGAAACTTGGATAAATAACAGAGCCTCGGGTATTTCTCAATATCTTATCCATACTGCTACCTATAACAAATATTCATTCTAGATTTTATAGAATGGTTAAGATTTTCAGCATGAATTTCGATTTCAATAAGTTTTCCTGGGAGAATCTCAATGATTTTAATATCCTTTATACCATCGATTAACACATTATGTTCACCCTTTTTATTTACCCGAAGCTCTCCTAGCACTTTATAAAAATAGATTAGAGTATTGTTCGTAAACCTCTTGTTGCCGCTCAAATCAATCCAAACCTCATTATTTTGATAATCTTTGCTCGTGAAGGTATTCGTCTTAGGATCAAAGGTGAATTGTAATTGGTTACATTCCATCATACGTTTTTCTATATAGTTAAGAGCTAAGCGTGATTTACGTTGGGCTTCTGCTATCTCAATCAGCTTTATATGTTGCCTTATCGAATTGCTTAAAAACATCCCTAAAGCCAATATAATAATTGATAATAATGTTAATGATAGGATGGTTTCAATTAACGTAAATCCTTTTTGACTATAATGTCTTGTTTTGTTTTCCAAAGAATACACCCTCTTTCAGTACTTTAGAAATTTAAAAACTACATTAAAATCAATCATTAGATTGTTGTTATTGCCTTATAGGAAGTTCCTCATAGATATCAGTATACATATGATGATTCTTGAAATAATTTACATGAGCCGATAGACTATATGAAATATTAGTCGCTTTGTCTATAATCAAGAGTTCGGCCACATAAAGCCTATGTTCTAGCGCTTCAGGATAAAGTTTAAGATATAATGTTTCATGTTCAGTATATAATGTATTGGTTTGATTCATTAATTCATTAAGTGTATATATCTTATTCCCGATCAGAATTTCGTTGGAGGCCTTTAACTCCTCCATAAGACCTTGGGCAGTTTTTGCCATGGAAAACACTACGCTATTTCTGCTCATATATCTTAAAATATGGGTATTGACGGAAGTAGTTGCAATAATAAAAATAGACAATATGCATAGTGTAATGAGAATTTCTATTAGGGTAAACCCTTTATTATCGGTCTCCATATGCATAATCCTCTCTAATATCGATTAATAATCCTTACCCTACCTGTTCCGATAGATACCTCAATATCAGTTCTTTCTCCATGGGTATTTCCCAAAATGAACCGTGCAAAGCTGCTTGTCCCATCCCTGTTATAAACAACTTCGTAATCAGAACCAGGAAGAATTTTTATTCTTTTATCTAGTATAATTGTATCAATGGTTTTTCCCAATATGTCCTGTTCTCGCAGGCGAAATTTATCATTAATAATTTCAATGCAATATCTTCTAGACTCATCGATGCTAAGTTCTTGTCCTAGATTTAGCAAGCCCTTTACCTTTATAGCTGTGGTTCGTAAGATGTATGTTTCATATAGTTTGGAATATGTAGGCAAAAGCATGGTAGACAAGATGCCTAAGATAGATATGACAATTAACACCTCCATAAGGGTGAATCCTTTTCTATTTTCCATCAAATCGGTATCGGCCATTCGATATTCACCTTTTTCTTAGAAATAAATGTAAAATTTTACTATTTATTTCAGTATTTCTCGACAAAATTCATATTTCCTCTCGCTTTTAGAACTTTTTATAGTTTTTGCAGCAAAAAATAATAGAACATTTAAAAACAGCCCATTTGCGTTATAACAAAGGGCTGTTAAGAGATCAAACTATGGTTTTGGCACAATCAAGATTTGTCCGACTCTAATGTCATTGGGGCTCGTAATATTATTATATTCTAAGATCAAATTTCTTTTAGAATAATCTCCATATAATTTTTTACAGATACTAAAGATTGTATCACCTTTTTGTACTTCATAGTCCATCATTTCTTCTGGATTAGGAAAATTTAAATTTTCTTGGACTGCGTTCTCTGCTACTTCAGTCAACAAAGGCAGAGCTATCTCTTCGTTCCAATTTAAGCCTTGACTCTTTGAAGAATTAAGCTTCAAATTTATATATCCTGCAAAGGGATCAAAGGGATTTTCTACATCATAATTTTGGTCTTTTTCTTCGAGTAGAGGAATAAAGGATATTGGATTATCTGGAATACTGTAGATATCAATAATGATACTGCCAGTTAATAAACCATCGTCCGAATCACTAATGCTAAGATTTTTCACAATGATTTTTTTTTCATATTCCCTCAAAGATTTCAACAGATTTACGATCGAAGGATAATCTCCTTGAAAAGGTAAGGTAACCGTTGAGACATTTAGCTCGTAGTCTCCAATTGTTTCAGTCGCTAAGGGTGAAAACCCAATTTTTTCAACATGAACCTTAGAATTATTAATAAACTGATTCAATAAAAGAATTAGATCTTCTTGGTGTATAGATGGAAAATAGTCTTTCGCAACATTATGAATGTCCTTATTTACCTGCTGATGTTCCATTTCGATTTGCTCAACAGCCTGTTGCAGTAATTCTGTTTTCTCTATCTCTGATTGATAAGTCGCAGTATTATTCTTTAGAGATGTAATCCTTTCTATTTGTGGACCAAGCAGA
This sequence comes from Anaerosolibacter carboniphilus, assembly GCF_014205875.1. Taxonomy (GTDB): domain Bacteria; phylum Bacillota; class Clostridia; order Peptostreptococcales; family Thermotaleaceae; genus Anaerosolibacter; species Anaerosolibacter carboniphilus. The sequence goes on along the minus strand of NZ_JACHEN010000016.1, from coordinate 32,690 downwards.
AAATAAAAATAACCATAGAAAAAAACAGTCCCAAATAGAATACCTAGCAATGTTTTTTCTCTTTTAGTTAGTTTCACGTTTGCTCACATCCTTAATTAAAAAACTGATATCAAAAGAATACACGCCAGAATCAAAAGAAATAGTGGAAACAAAAACCTCTTGGAAATTCGGTGTCTTTTTAAGATTATGTTGAAACTCTGCGATAGCAACTCTACTCTCAGCAATCCCTTGAATCTGAACTTTTTCCATATCTAAGGAGATCGATTGAAAAAACAAACCCTCTGGAACAGCGTCATTCATAGCATAAAGCAGTAAATCGTTTATGATATCCATGTTTGTCATGTTCCTATCCAAATCTTTTAATTTTTCTAAGTATATTTGCTTTTGTTTTGTTGTATTTTCTTTTGCTTCAATTTCCTTGCGCTGTTGATAGTCTGGTGTTGAATAAGCCAGTTGATTTACATGGGCTGCTTCGTTCTCCAATCTATGAATAAGATAAAGATTGACAAGGGGCAGTATGACTAAAACAAATGCAATGCCTATGATGAGCTTTGTAACACTTGCTTTCGTTAGACCTATCGATCTTTTTTTTGTTATATAGGGCTCGAAAAAATTATAATCTCTCATATCATACGCTCGCTTTTCTTCGAATAATAGCACCTATTGCATTTAGGTTATTTTCTAATTGAAAGTTTGTAATTCTGTTGTTGATTCTTAATTTCCCTATAGATTCGATCTTTGAAGCAGGAATATTAAAATAGTTTTCCATAATCTCACGAATCCCATCTAGGTTAGAATATCCTCCAAATAATAATATCTTGTCCACTTTATTTCCTGGATTTCGACTAGTATAGTATTTAAAAATACGCTGAATTTCCTCAAGCCACCCATCAATAGCAGCTTTGGTTAAGTCTTTCGCAAGGTCGGATAAAGGCCCATGCTCATCGGAAAAATGAGATAAACCCATCTTTTTCTCTACCATATCCATCAAATCAGCGTTAAACATATCAGGAATGTCTTTCCCACCTATGGTTAAAAGTCTATTAAATTGAGGAATACCCTTGTCCATAATATTGACATTGATGTTTGCATAACCTATATCTATGAGTGCAATCGTTTGATGCTCTTGAATCGTTTTACTGTTTATCATGATATTTTCATCAAATAGCTTAGAAATTGCATTAGAGTGAATATCTAGCGCAATCGGCTTTAATCCTAAGGATTTGATAAGCTCCAGATAATTTTGAACGATCATCTTCGGTAAGGCAGCCACAGCAATTCGTATTTTCTTTAAATTGCCTTCTTCAACAATTTCCAATTCCTTGTGCTGAATAACGTATTCGTCCAAGGTCGTTGGAAAATACTGCTGTATTTCATAGCCTAACATGGCTAAAACTTCTTTAGGCTTGACAGCAGGCAAATATAACTCTCGGGTAATAATAGAGGTACTCTCTAAAGTAACGACTACTTTTTTTGTTTGGATATGGTGTTCACGCAATACGCTACCAATGATATCCTTTAACTTGGAAATATCCGTTACTTGCCCATCTTGAATAGCATTTGGAGGTGTCTGTACTGAAACAGCATGGTCAATGGATATCCTATTATTTGAAAATTTCCCAACCACTATCTTTATCCGATCAGTTCCTATATCGATTGACATTAATCGCTGTTGTAGCATCATCACATGCACTCCTTATTCACCATAGCATTGATCTATAAAATTATAAGAAATTTGTCACATAATAGTTTATTATATCATTTCCGTATAAAACTGTCATTAACGCTGCAATAGCAATAAATGGGCCAAAAGGAATAGCATCTTTCCTTGTCTTGATCTTTGCAACCAATAATAGTAATGAAACACATGCTCCAATAACAAAAGATAGCAACATGGTCAACAATGTCCATTTCCACCCAAGCCAAAGACCTAACATCCCCATGAGTTTGATATCGCCGCCACCCATGGCACCATTCGTAACGAAGGCAACCAGTAAAAGAAAACCTCCTCCTATGAGAAGACCAAGCAGATGGGCGCCCAAAGTGCCCTCGACCTCGATAAAGGTGCTCATGCCAAATCCTAGAGCCAACATCAATCCAATGAAAGTCAAATGATCAGGTATAATCTGATGTTGAATGTCAATAAGACTTATAGTAAGGAGAAGACTTGACAACGCAGCATATTGAATAAAATCCAATGAATAGCCGAAGCGAGTATACAATAAGACATAGATAAGTCCGTTTAACGCCTCTATCATGGGATACTGTAATGATATTTTTTCTCCACAATATCGACATTTCCCTCGAAAGAGAATAAAGCTCGCGACAGGTATCAAGTCAACCGGTTTTAGGAATGTATTACATTGGGGACAGTGGGATGAAGGAAATGCAATAGATTCGCCCCTTGGAATTCTCCAGATACAAACATTTAAAAAAGACCCTATGATAAGACCAAATAGACCGACAATTATAAGCATAAATACATCACGTCCTTGCTCATTTGAAAATAAATAATTCATTGTATTTTTCAACAAAATGGGAAATTTTCCTTCTTTTTTTGATATAATTCATAAAAATACCTGTATTTTTGATTAAGAAAAATACAGGTATAGGATTATTATATTACAGTGCTGTAATTGTAACAGTTCCATTGCAGATTTTGCCCGAATACGGCTTGCCATCAATGGGAACACCATCGGGTCTTGCCTCAGCTGTGGAGTTGCTATCTTTGATTTTTGCATTTGAAATATATATGGTGTTGTCTTTTGAGCCTGCTTCTAATATCAAATCTCTACTAGCATCAAAATCTGTCGATTCAACATGAATATTACCACCTGACTTGACCCAAATGTCAGTATACCCTGTGGATTTCATCGCGGCAGATCTGACAGTAATATCTCCAGTTATTGCGGTGATATTTAATGCTCCCGATGCAGGCATCTGACTGTCAGAGGCATAAATCTCTCCTTGAGCTTTCAAATAAGTCCCGCCATTGGATGTGGATACAATGGAACTATTGGCAGCATAAAGGGATTTTCCACTTGTTAGTTCAACACGTCCAGACGACTGGATGACTGTACTCTCCAATGTCATATCGAACGTTCCTGTTGTCGCCAAAATAATGGGCCCATTGGATGCAGATTTTAATATACCGTTGCTTACATCCAGGTTTCCTTGCGTAGATATCTTAATATTGTTGGAGGAAGTAATTTGTGCTTGTCGAAAGTCACCAGTGCCTTTTCCAGATATTATGATTCCTCCGTAGCTGTCTGATTTTAGCGTTGCACTTTTGCCACTGATACTACCGGCCCCAGTAATCAATATGTCCGATGAGGATTGGATAATAGCAGTATTTAAGCTTACATCAACTCCTGCCGATATAGAAATATCTCCATTGCTGCTTGATTTCATAGACGCACCATTTGCTTGTATATTTCCTTTTGGAGCATTTAATAGGATATCCTTTGAAGATGTTAAACTAACGCCTGCCTCTAGAATAATATTTCCGTTTTTTGTTTCAAAAATAATGCTTTGATATGAATGATTTTCTATCTCCACATCTTTACTGATATAGATGCCCTTATCAGCTTCATACTTTACTTCACGTCCACCACCATTTATTTTCTTTGTTTTGGAAGGAATGATGAGCCGCCCTGTTGTCTTGTAGTATCCATCAAGATCATTCTTTTTTAAGATTTCGTCCCCGCCATCATAAATGCCATTGTCATTATGATCAACCCATGGACTATCTCTCTCCTCCGGTTTCGGATCACTAGGACCAGGTTCTCCACCGCCAGGGTTACCACCCCCAGGATCATCAGGCAGCTCTATGGAATTTTTCTTAAATCGTAGCGCTACAGCTTGTCCACCCGAAGTATCTTCAACAATGAAGGAATCTGTAAGATTTAAGTTTGAAATAAATATATTCGATGTTACACTATAATTTTGATTGCCATCATTTCCTGTAATTATGTAATTCAAAGTTCTAGATGAACTTTTTTTGAATTCCAATTCTGTAATAGACTCAGCAAGGAGTTTCGAGTGGTCTTTATATCTGTATTCGATAGAATTTCCATTTAATAGAATATAGTATATATCCTCTCCAATTGCGTTGGCTTCAGGAATTGATTCTGAAGCATTCAGGATGGTCATTTCCGTAGCATTTCTCGTCTCTTTCGTGATAAAGTCTGATGCCAACCGTACATTGGCCTGTACATTGGCTTGAGCCGTGCCTTGATGAAATACACGGACACCAAAAAGATTAAGGGAATAGCCTAAAGACATGACCATACCCATGAGTGCCAATACAACCAGTACTTCCACAAGGGTAAAGCCGCCATTGTGCCTGAGCCTTTTTAATATCTTTATCCGTTGGACCAACATGGTCTAGATCCCTCCATCTGCTTCAATATATAATAGACAGACAATAGATTACATGATGAATTATCGATTAGGAATAAAAGATGTAAGAGAGACCGATCCGTTCTTATATGGAGCATCCACAGTTACTTTTTTTCCTTGAACCGTTATCTCTTTGCCGCTAGAGAAATGAATCGTTAATGAAGTTGAATCGGTTTGTCCCTCTGTCAGGGTTTGTTCCCCAGCCAGGGTATTTTCCATTTTCGTCTGGGCAACATGGATGGCCTGACTTTTCTGACCAAAAGTAAATATATGAATCATTCCATTGGCAAAAAGACTGGTAAAGGAAACAACCAATATGCCTAAAATAGCCAAGGTAATCATAATCTCCACTAAAGTAAATCCATTACTGCCCCATTTTGATTTCATCTAACTCACCCATTACTGCCATGGCCCCCTTCTGTATTCGATAATTTCCTCATTATTTACCACTTTTTTTACATAAAATAAGATCAATTGGGCGGTATTTTTAATCTCTCCAACAGATGCAGTTGCCTTAATCGTTATCGTTTCCTCTGCTGGATTATCGGAAACATCTACATCAAATGTGTATCCGGCGAGATTCCCGGTGCCAGTATGACCTATAATGCCTTCTAGCTTATCTTCGTTAGATTGGTTAGAAATAATGTATTGGGCCGTTGCGTCGGCACCAGATCGCGCGATATAGTAGGCCTTTATTTTTTTCTCTTCATGACCAACCTGCTTTGCTTCTGCCACAGCGGCAGAAAGCAGTGCTCCACCAAGAACTGTGAGAACTGCAATGATAACAATCACAAAAGAAAGTGTAGAACCTCTATCATTATTGAACTTCATAAAAGTCTTTCTCCCTAATAAATCAAATTTTATTTCACAGCAGACTTATCTAGATTATACCATGGATGTATGGCGACCTACAGCAGGAAATATGTTTTTTTTCAATTATTCTGCCTTTTTCTTCATAAAAAAGGCACACTACGTGTGCTTCGCTTCTGAAATCGGCTCTTGTCCTTTATCAAGCTTATGTTAAAAGGAATCCTTCTCAACGATTTTATCTATGTTTGGATTTGTAATGTCTCCTTTAGATGTTTTTACCGTAACAGTTCCCTTAGAAGAGTCATAGTAAAAACTATTTTTAGAATTTTGTATGGTTACATCTTTTTCAAAATATGGGAATGTATTTGCTTGAAGATTTGTAAAGGCCTCAGGCCATGAAGGAAAACAACCATTTTCTGCATTAATTCTATGGGCTATATTTGTAAGTAGCTTTGCATTCACTTCATCTACTCGATCCTGTGCAGATATTTTATAGTCTAAAAAATTCGGTATAAGGATCCCACTGAATACACCCAACAGTGCAACGACAAGAATCAATTCAATGAAGGTATAACCGTCTATTCTTCTTTTCCTTTTCCGTGATCTCATTCCCATATCTTTGCCCCTTTCTAAATAAAGCGAAGTAATGATCCATTTATCTCGATGAATTTGTATTTTATATTTTCATGTATAGACAGAAGTCGTAGTAATTATACCAATTATAATTATTATGTAAGTCATTTTGACTTTTAACTAGTCTGCCAATTACACCTGCCTATGACTCAAAACCTATCTTTAACTTTTATCTATTTCCATCTATTTTAGAGTATGAAAAAAAGCCAATCTTTTGCAAGATTGACTCTTTGACTCTAATAAGTTATTAAGTGAAATGATTGTGTATACCTATCTACATGTTTTGTATTTCTATCTCCCTCATAATCTATGGAATAGCTCTATTGTATAAACCAATTTGATGAGCCTGTTCTTTTTAAATTGACAGTCATCACTAGACCGTCTTTATCCCTAACAGTAACGCTGTAAACTGTATTTTCAGCGAAATTACTATGACCTGTTATTCTGACATCCTTACCAATGATTGTACTATCACTTGTTCCACTTGGCTCAGTCAGAATCTTTTCAATGGGTTTGTTAAATCTCAATGTAAATTGATTCGTAGAGCCATACACTGATTCGGCTATCAAGGGAGATGCTGAAATCGTGATTGTATTTGAGGGAGTACTCTCTATACCATTTACTGTCTGAGTAGCAAAATAGGTACCAGGGTTATCTTGTGTTATATGATCAAATTTATGGGATGTGTCACTACCTGTTAATTGTTGTTGTTTAATTACGCTACCATCTTTGTATAGTTTTATTAATGCCCCTGTTTCTGCCCCACTCACAGTTATGTGAATACCATTGTCATCGATTTGAGGTGGATTAGGTTGTGATGGTGCCAGGACAGTAAAGGTAACTGTATAAGAATTCGTCTCAGAACCATCAGCAGACCTAACATTCACAGTTGCCGTTCCATTTGGAGTATCTGCTTGTGTTATACTCGTTACCGTTGCACCATCTTTTCCGGTGGCACTAACTGTTGGTGCAGTAGTTGTTCCATATGGTAGTGTTACCGTATATGCTGTTACTGAAGAACTAAAAGCTGGTGATAATGTACCTGTACTCAGTGTAAGGCTTTCTAATAGTGCATCTGAGGATATGCCACCACTGCTTGAATTGATAACAGAAACAATCCCCGTTGTGTTATCGTATGTAAACGTACTGTCTGAATTTTGTACTTCTATTTCTTTATTTAAATAATCTCCTACCTTATTTAAATCATCCAGTGTAGCAGGAAAACTTCCTTCATTTGCATTAATTGCCTGGGCAACTTTTGTCAGTAATTTTGCATTTGCTTCATCTACTCTATTTTTAGCCGAGATGCTAAAACCACTGAATCTCGGTATAGCAATAGCAGATAATATGCCCAAAATTGCGATCACAATAATCAGCTCAATGAGGGTAAAACCTGCTGTGTTCAGCTTCTTATCTTTGATCTTTTGAATCATACTCACGTCGCCTTTCAGTAAGTTTTAAAAATAAGAGTCAGTCCGATGGATTGACTCTTATTTTCATTTATATTTTGAAATAAAAAGTTATATCTATCTACTTATGAATCGCGAGTCAAAAAGAAACGTCCCTATTGACTTTACGAACGGTCATTATTAGCTTAAACACAATGGGGCAAGAATATCTCTAATTAATTAGAACTTTTATTGACTGTAACTGTGATATCGTCGCCCTCAACATCTATATTCCAGCCTGTACCAGTTTGAGGTTTACCTACATCTCCTAAAATATCCTCTAGTCCAGTTACGCTTGAAAATTTTCCATCATGGTTTGAAGCATCGGAAAAAGATCCACCATTTGCTATATGCATCTTAATACCATTTTCAATTGTATGCGCAGTGACTTCATCAGCTCTATTTCTAGCCGACTTGGTAAATCCTCCCAATTTTGGCACCGCAATTGCAGCCAAAATACCTAAAATTGCAATAACTACAATCAGTTCAATGAGTGTAAAACCTTTCTTGTTTCTTAACATTTTGTTCAGTTTACTTAACATTTTCATTTCCCCCTTGTTCATAAATATGTTTACATTAAAAAGTCTAAAAAATTTCTGTGCATCCCCCCGACAATACTCAGATTTCATATATAAACAATTTTACCTATTAGACGCCCACTGTGTTTAGCATGTCAAACATAGGTAAAATCATTGCAATGACGATAAATCCAATCACAACAGCCATGATGACAATCATCAATGGCTCCAACAAAGCAATCATTTTTTGAAGGGCACTCTCGGTTTCTTCATCATAGAAGTTAGCTGTTTTCTCCAAAATTGCATCCAATGCACCCGATTCTTCTCCTATTTGAATCATGGAGATGACCATGGGCGGAAAAAACTCGATTCGTTTCATGGTCGCTGCCAAGGTAGCTCCCTTCATGATTTCATCAATAGAACTTTTTATGCCATCTGCCACTACCTTATTTCCGACGACGCGCCCAACGCTCTCTAGGGCTTGAATCAAAGGAATACCACTGGACAACAAGGTTGACAATGTTCTACAAAAGCGTGTGGTAATTACCTTTTGAATCATACCGCTGACGACTGGTATTTTAAGCTTTAATCGATCCAAAAAGAGCCTTCCTTTTTCAGCGTGGATGGCTTGGCTGATTCCAGCAAAAAGAACGACGAGTGACGTCATATGAATATACCAATAACGGCTTAGGTTTCCACTGATGGAAAGCAGTATCTTCGTCGGCCCTGGCAGTTCAACACCTGAATCTTGAAACATACCAATGAAGGTCGGCATAACAAAGGTTAATAAAAAGATGATCACCAAGATGGAAACCCCCATGAGGATAGATGGGTATATCATAGCATTTCTAATTTTTGTGGTAATTTTGTTTTCCTTTTCATAATGGACCGCCATACGTTCCATAATTATATCTAGATTTCCACTGATTTCTCCTGCTTCCACCATATTGATCAGCAGCTCGGGAATTGTTCTTTTGTGATGTCTTAGAGCATCTGAAAAAGTAGATCCTCTCTGTATTTCACTATGCGCTGATTCAAGTACTTCTTTCAAATGCTTGTTCCGTGTTTGGACACATAATACCCCAAGGCAACTGATGATGGGTACTCCTGCATTGAGCATGGTATAAAACTGCCGGCAAAATATGGAAAGGTCTGATAGTTTTAATCTATTGAAAAGGGAGAACTTTAATTCTCTTACCTCTTCCCCTTTCTCCACGATCTTTACCGGATAGTACATATTTTGATGAAGCATTGCGATAATTTCATCCTTAGAACTGGCTGTATAAGATCCTTCTACGCTTTGTCCTTGGATGGTTAACGCTTTATAATAAAACACAGGCATAGATTCACCTCTTTATTCGTTCCTTCTTCTTAGAAGCCCAACTGACGCTTTATTACTTCTTGATCATAGCTCTGTGTTAATAGAATTTCTTGGGATATCATACCACTTCTGTACAGGTCTATCAGCGCTCCATCCATGGTCTGCATACCGAATTTGATACCTGTCTGAATAGAAGTCTGAATCTGATGGGTTTTCCCTTCACGGATCAAGTTTTTTATTGCAGAAGTGGCTGTCATCACTTCAAAGGCACCAACCCGGCCGTTACCATCCACTCGTGGCAGAAGCTGTTGAGAGATTACCCCCTCCAGTATGGAAGATAATTGTACCCTCACCTGCTGCTGTTGATGGGGTGGAAAAACATCGATGATACGATCAATAGTTTTAACAGCTCCCAAGGTGTGTAGTGTTGACAATACCAAGTGGCCAGTTTCCGCAGCGGTGATGGCAATACTAATGGTTTCCAAGTCCCGCATTTCACCCACCAATATTACATCAGGATCCTGGCGTAATGCAGCTCTTAATGCATTGACAAAGCTATATGAATCGTTGCCAATTTCCCTTTGATTCACAATACTTTTCTGATGCTTATGCAAATACTCTATAGGGTCTTCTAGCGTTAATACATGACATTGTCGCTCTCGATTAATGGAATCAATCATGGCAGCCAACGTAGTAGACTTACCACTGCCTGTGGGCCCTGTTACCAATATGAGCCCCCTTTGCTTTCGAGATAATTCTTTGACGACTGGAGGCAACTTTAGTTCATCGATGGTAGGTACCTTTAATGGGACGGTACGAAGGACCATGCTGTAGGTTCCTCTTTGTTTAAATAAATTTACTCTGAATCGGCCCAATCCATGTTGGGAAAAGGACATATCTAATTCCCCTTGGTTGTTTAATTGATCGAATTGAGCTTCTGTTAATATTTCCTTTACGAGTGCCTCCGTATCACTGGGTGTTAGAGGTGCCTCGTTTATTGCTTCAAGATTACCATTTATTCTGATCATTGGAGGAACTGCTACAGTGATGTGCAAATCTGAAGCCTTTCGCTCAATGGTAGTTAATAATAAACTATTTATATTCATTGTAACTCACCTAATCCAAGCTATAAGCAACGCGAATCAACTCATCAAATGTTGTTTTACCATCAAGAACCAATTGTTTGCAGCTCTCACGCAATGATGTCATTCCTTGCTCATAACTTGCCTTCCTTATTTTATCAAGACTAGATTTCTCATCAATCAGAATTCGTATGTTTTCATTTACCCCCATCACCTCATGGACAGCTTGTCTGCCTTTGTAGCCTGTATAGTTACATGCATTACATCCTTTTCCCTTATATAAACGCAGTTCTTGATTTATGCCCAGGGTGCTCTTCTCAAATGGACCTGCATCATAGGAAGTCTTACAGCTTGGACAAATTCGTTTTATGAGGCGCTGGGCCACGATGCCTACGATGGCAGAAGAAACCAGATAAGGCTCGATACCCATATCGACCAAACGGGTTACCGTGGAAGCCGTATCGTTTGTATGCATGGTACTTAATACCAAGTGTCCTGTGATTGCTGCTCGAACAGCAATCTGAGCCGTTTCAGCATCACGGATTTCTCCAACCATAATAATATCCGGATCTTGTCTTAGAATGGATCTCAATCCACTGGCAAAAGTCATGCCGGCTTTATTATTTACTTGTACTTGGCTAATACCTTCTAAACGGTATTCTACTGGGTCCTCAATGGTAATGATATTTCGGCTGATCTGATTCAATTCCCGCAGTGCTGCATACAAAGTGGTGGTCTTTCCACTACCAGTAGGTCCTGTTACAAGGATAATGCCATAAGGATTCTTAATAATTCTTTCGAAAATTTTAAGATTGTTCTCAGAAAAACCAAGCTCACCCATCGAAAAGATAGAATTGCTTCGGTCTAGCAAACGAATTACGACCTTCTCACCATAAACTGTAGGTAATATAGATATACGCATATCGATATCTCGGCCATCAACAACCATCTCTACACGACCATCTTGAGGGATTCTCTTCTCGGCGATATCCATCTTTCCGATAATCTTTATTCTAGACACGGTAGGTAAATGAGCTGATTTTGCAATGTTCATTATCTCTTGAAGCTCCCCATCTATTCGAAACCGAATACGCATCGTCTTATCAGAAGGTTCAATGTGAATATCACTGGCCTTCAACTGCACAGCTTGCTTAATGAGGGAGTTTACCAATCTAACCATGGGCGCGTTGTTCACATCATCTAGGGTTTGATTTTCAAATTCTTCAATCGTCTCAATTTCATTTTCTTTTCTAAAATCTTCTACAGCTTTCTCAGCTGTTTCTTTTCCATAATATCGTTCAATGGCATATAGAATATTTTGTTTTGTAGAAATAGCAGGACTAACAATCAACCCTGTTGCAATTTTCACATCATCGATGGCAAATATATTTAGAGGGTCAGCCATGGCAACAATCAGTTTGTCTCGATCCTTCTTAATAGGAATTAACGTATGTCTTCGGGCAAGACGTTCGCTAATAAGTCTCGGTATTTCCGGAGCAATAAAATATTTTGACAAATCTAAATGAGGAATTCCTAACTGAAATTCAAGGACCTCGATGATTTGCTTTTCTTCTACAATACCTTCATCAATTAACAACTCTCCTAATTTCTTTCCAGTTATTTTCTGAAGTTGTAGAACTTTATCCAACTGGGCTTTGGATATAAGTCCTGCATCTATTAATAAGTCACCCAACCTCTTAATTTTTTCACTCATTGCGATCCCTCTTCCAAAGCTATGAATTCGTGTGATACAAATTTAAATTTTGATCTTCTGACCCCATAATAGTCATGCTAAACAACCATAAATTTTTATTATATTTGAATAAACTATTCTACAAAATAGTCCAAAAGTCCTGCTTTTTGTCGAAGAATAAATACCAGATATTTTATTGATCCCATACATTTTATATAGGTATTATGCCTTATATAAGGAAAGACGTGCTAGCATTTAGCACGTCTTAATGTAGTACTCTTTTTAATACAACCTTTTCAATTTTTCTGACAAACTTTGTCCATGTAAGCTCCTGATTGCCCAAAGGGATGACCAGAATGGTAAACAAGTCCAGGCGATTGCCACCTAAAACATCTGTGAACAATTGATCTCCAATGACAGCCGTGGTCTCTGGTGTGGTACCCATGAGCTCCATTGCTTTGTTAAAAGCACTGACTCTAGGTTTGACAGCTCGATGGATGGCTGGCAGTTTTAGTTCCTCGTTAAACTTTACCACCCTGTCCTCTGTGTTATTTGATACCAAGCAGACCTTAAATCCTTCTATTTCGAGATTTCTCAGCCAGGTTTTTACGCGCTCGCTGGCGGTTTTTTCTTCCCATTCCACTAGGGTATTGTCTATGTCTATGATGAAGCCTTTGACATTTAATTTTTTCAACTGCTCTAGATCTAGATAGAAAATCGAATCCACATATAGCTTAGGTTTTAATCTCTCTAGCATGTTTTCCACTCCCGAAATATATTTGGTATTTGTATTATTATCTGTAAAAAGAAGAACTTTCATTTATGCATTATATATCCGAAAAGTGGTAGAGACAATCAAAAAGTTTTTACCATACTACCCCATAATCATTTTTGTATTTATTCTTCATCGTCTTCGTCATCAATATCGATCTTTACATTGGCATTAAATGCTTTGCTAAGCTTTTTGATGGCTCTCTTCTCGATTCTGGATACATAGGAGCGAGATATACCCAAAAGCTTAGCGATTTCTCTCTGGGTTTTGCTGCCACCATTGGCTAAACCATATCTCAACTCTAAAACTGTTCGTTCTCTATTCTTTAAGATTTTTGCCATTTTTTGATATAACTTTTTCACCTGAATCTTTAATTCCACCTCATCCAAGACTTCATCAGCTTCAGTGCCTAGGATATCAATGAGTGATATTTCATTACCTTTAGCAGTTTATCAACGGATATTTCCTTGGAAATAGTGAAATTTCAACATTTTACGCCTTAGTCAGCCTTATAAAGACATTTTTTATTCTATAGGAACTTCAATGGGTAGCGAAAGCTTTCTTTTTTTGTATAAAAAAGTCATGGACAGAATCAAAAGGATGAGCCCTCCAATCATATAGGCCCAGGCATAGGGTTCTGTGTAGTATAAAAGCACTGGAAATATGAGGGTTCCTAGAAGATTGTATGTCACATGGAGTAAAATCGGCAGCCAAAGATTATTAGACCACTGATAAATAGCACCTAAAGCGATTCCCAGAACAAAGGTATAGATCCCTTGCAATGGGTTGCCATGATAGATGGCGAAAATAACTGCCTGAATGATGATGGACAAAGATACGGGTATTTGTTTTTTAAGCTCGCTCATCACTAAGCCTCTAAATAATATCTCTTCAAAGATAGGAATTAAAATGATGATACACATCATCCCAATAAAAGTACTTAAACCATCGTTTATATTTTGTGATACTTCCTCATAGCTTTCAAACTTTTCATAGCTCAGAAGCACAAAGCTGCTGGATACGGCAGATAATCCAATCGATGTTAAAAGGACATATAATGATTTTTCAAGACCTTCTTTTTGAAATCTACACTTTTGGAGAAAGGTTTCCTCTTTTTTCCTTAGAAGCAGTATATAGATAGTTGTGGCACATATGGCTGCAAAGGCGATGCCAATATAAATATCCTGACTAAGCTTGTCTTGAACCTCCATCTCTGTAAGGGTTCCGATATACTTCATGGTATAACCAATTCCCATGATTAGTCCTGTAGCTAGTTGTAGAAAAAAATAGATTAGCGTATATAGCAATATATTTCCAACCATTTTTAGATATTTTTTCATGAACGTCCTCCTAAATGAACGGGGTTAAATTGCTTTAGGGTTTAATCATACACCATTTCAAATTCCTTGTAAATTCTAATCCGTGTTTCTAATTCTATCAGTTTATTATTATTTTGCCTTTTGCTGGAAATATGTTTTGATAGAGTATTTCTTTCTTTTCCTGAACAAGCATGTCTGTCCCTTATATTCTATTCTTGTCCATCGCATTTTTCATTGGTGTTCTCAGCGATCTCCTGGATGATTTCTCTAGCAATGATATGACATTCATCAAGTATTGCTTCTATCTGGTTTTTCGACGGGTTCTCTGGCCCTGAGATATGGATGATGCTCTTGCCAATTGTATATGTTTGATCATATTCCATTCCTTCTTCCCCTCCCAATATCATCCTTATGTTGAGACAGGTTTGTACTATTCATGGCAAAAATAAATCCTAGATGCGCTGATGCACCTAGGATTTATTTTATAGATCCATATGGAATATCTTTATTTGCATGTAGGAATCACTGGAATACACAAGACGATCACCACTAGGTAACTCCCGATAAGTTATTTCTATCTTACCAGGCTTGTTTTCGATATGGTTCCAGCTAGAAGATACCTTTCTCTCTATCTCCATAATAGTTTCCTGAGGTATCTCATTCATTTTTAAAATATCAAGCATCTGATGAATTTGATTATGGATATCTACGCCAGTAGCACTACTATGTGTTAGAATGTTTAATCGTATGCCCCGTTCATCATCAGATTGTACAAAAAGGGTAGATTCCTTTGGTACATAGTACCCGTTAGATAGCTGTTCAAATTTTGCGGCATTGATGGCCCGAGAAGCATTGTCATGAAAGAGAGGCGTGTAAATGGATATATCTATTCCTTTATCGCATCGTAGTTCCACTCTCCTACCATCATCTAAATCAATAATATACGAATTCTCCAAAACAGGCGCATTGTAGGCTTCATGCCAGCTGTCTTGAATCTTTTGTTTTAGCTTCAACACCACGTTTTCTGAAATTTTATTTATTCTCAGGGTGGCCAATATTTCCTCCATGTCAGAAGGAAGGTGCTCTTTTGGACCATACGGGTCTGTTATGAGCTGGAGATGGAGCTTTGTAGCTTCATTCATACGAATCAGTAAATCTGTTTTATTTGGAATGAGATATCCGTTTTCTAAGGTTTCAAAATCTTTGGTGGTTTTATAGGGATTTAACCATCCGTACTTTTTTCCCGCGTTTGCAAGTAACACCATAGCTTGCTCTCTGGTTGTATTTTCACTGGGGGCTATACGGTTGTTTCCGATGCCCGTCATGAGGCCTTCCTGCCAACAAAATGAAATAGCCTCTTTTGCCCATTTTGATACCCTAAACATATCACTAAAATCTGCAGTCTTATGCGGTTCTGTGGTAATACCCATCATATTTATCTGTCTCCACAAAATTGTGGCGATTTCCTGACGAGTGATTTCTTTTTTTGGTGCAAACCTTCGGTTACTGATTCCCCTGATGATACCGAGATTATAGGCCCTACCGATGTTTGGATTAGAGGTATCGAGAAATGGGTGGGTATCATCAATTTCTTCCAAAGAAGTACCCTTTGCCTTGATATAAATACCTAATGCTAGTTCGGTAAATTCTTCCCTGGTAATAGGATCCTGGTATTTTTCATTTTCCATTAGGCTCTCCGTCAGCAGGCTATTTAACGATAGAATCGTAATACTTTCTTGGGCCCATTCTGAAGGTGTCGTATATCCCGTGTATACAAAACCAGATAAAATATATGTTATCAAAAAGCAAGTCAAAAAAATTATCCTATTCCTCTTCATTTGCATCTTAGCACCCCCAAAAAACTTCTTCCTATATTTTAGACGTATATATCCTACTTTTTGTTTCACAAAATGAGTAAATTTTCCAAAATTTTATTTTTGTTTTTGTGATTCCATGTCCTGAAATAAACAATTGAAATATTTCGGAATATCTATTAGACTAAGTGCATAGATAGATTACCTTATTATGGTAATCTATGATGAACGAATGAAGGTGATTGGATGAGAACAAAATGGATATCCATGCTTTTTTTATGTGTAGCTCTTTTGCCCTCCTGTACGAATTCTACCCATTTACAAGCGGCTCCTGCTATGAATATGAGTGACGCCCCAAATACAATTAAAGAGGATACTAGCCCCGTGAAGCCTCCTGCTCCTATCGAGATTCAGCTTACAGCTGTCGGAGATATCATGGTCCATGGACCTCAGCTCAAGGCTCAGTATAATAAGATTTCTGACCAATTCGATTTCCATAACAATTTCCATTTTATCAAGCCCTATGTTGAAAATGCCGACCTTGCTCTTTTCAATCTAGAGACGACCTTTGCTGGTGAAGACAAAGGGTATTCTAGTTTTCCGCGCTTCAATAGTCCCGATTCTTTGGCAGAAGCCCTTCAGACTGCAGGATTTGATGTGGCTGTGGCTGCCAACAATCACACGATTGATACAGGTATGGACGGTGTGTTACGAACCTTGGATGTACTGCATGAAAAAAAGTTAAAAACCGTAGGTACAAGGAAATCCCATAAGGAGAGCAGATTTTTGATTGAGAACATAAAAGGAATAAAGATTGGTATTACAGCTTATACTTATGAAACACCTGCCTATGGCAAGAACAAAACGATTAATTCCCTTATACTGCCATCGAACCTCGAGCCTTTGATCAACTCCTTTCGATACGATCGATTAGAGGAAGATTTGATTCAAATGAAATCTACCATCGATGACATGAGAGAAGCTGGTGCTGAAATCATCGTCTTTTATTTGCATTGGGGAGAAGAGTTTCAGCGTGAACCCAATGATTATCAAAAGCTGATTGCCCAAGTCTTAAATACTTATGGTGTAGATATCATCCTTGGCAGCCACCCCCATGTACTCCAGCCTATGGAATGGATGGAGCACCCTAAATATGGCAATCAAACCTTAGTCGTATATTCCCTTGGAAATTTTCTTTCCAATCAAAGATATGAGATTTTAAAGAATCGCTACACTGAAGACGGCATGCTGGTGCATGTTAAAATCATGAAGGATATGGTCAATAATAGCGTTCATATTTCAAATGTAAGCTATCAACCTACATGGGTACATAAATATATCGATGGAAGCAAACGGGTCTTTGAGATCCTTCCACTGCCTGAAGCTTTGGAGAGCTTTGAAGAATTCCATTTGTCATCAAAGGAATCTCAGTATAGGGCAAGACTTTCCTACGATAATACCATCCGTCTGTTACAGCTGGGGGATTCTACAAAATTTATTTCTACCACTCAGCAAAAGAAGACCCGTAAAAATAATATAGAATAAGCCGCTCCTTGGAGCGGCTTATTCTATATTATTTAGAAATTAAATCAATGGATACGATCTCGGAGCTTGTGAAAATGCGCATGGGTGGACCCCATAGACCCGTACCTGATGTGGTATAAATATAGGATGTATCTAGTTCATAAAGTCCATAGGAGTACTTAAAGGTTAATGGCACCAATAGATTTAAGGGTAAAATCTGACCTCTATGGGTATGGCCAGACAATTGGAGACTAACACCTTTTTGTACTGCCTCAGGAAAGCCAACTGGCTTATGGGACAACAGGATAACAGGCTGATTATCTTGAATATTTGCCATGGCTTTTGTCAGATCGGGACCTGGCAACGAAAAACTAGACGCCGTATCATCGGGAATACCTACCACATGCAGGCAATTATCAATGGTGATGGCCTCATTATTTAAAACGTGGAAATTTGAAAGGGCAGAAAATTCTTCAAAATGCTGAATCCCACCATAATATTCATGGTTACCTGATACCACATAAACACCATGCTTGCTTTTTAGTTGGCGGAGCAACGGTGGAAATTCCTTAATTCTATCCAAATGATCGTCAATCACGTCTCCTGTGATCAAAATAAGATCAGGGTTTTGAAGGTTTACGTGTTCAACAAGAGTCTCAATCCACTCTTTTGATGTAAAGTGATTGATGTGAATATCAGATAAATGAATGATTCTAAAGCCAGACTTTTCAATGGCTAGCCTAGGCATAGGGATTTGGATTTCCTTTAGCATTGGAGGCTGCTTTACCTGAAGAATGGCAAAACTAATAGCAACAATAGAGACAACCATACTGGCATAGGTTAGTATTTTTCGGTATTCTGGCAAAAAAATTGATAATATATCCTTAAAGAAAAAGATCGTGAAGCTAATTGAAATCATCCCTAGCCAAATATACCCTCCATAAATGAGAAATTCTAGGCCACTTCTTCGTCGTAAGAATTCCCCTGAGAAAAAGCTTAGTCCTCCAAGGATCATGCAAATTTTTATAAATGTCTTCACAGCAGTGGAGAGCGCAATACTTCTTACAATACTCCAATAGATATAATAATGCAATCCGAAGTACAAAGAAGAAGCAACAAGAATAAAAAAGATCATTCGTACAAAAGGCAAAATGATTCCTCCCATAATGTGTTGATGAATTCTGTACCAATATTGAATATTGTACCAAACTTGGATATGTAAGACAATATCATGCATATTTTGCTTTTCCTTTTAATAAGCATAAGTTAGTGCAGGGCTTGAGGAGGGATTTATGGAAAAAGTATGCATATATTTAAGAAAATCTAGAGCTGATATTGAGGCTGAAACTAGAGGTGAAGGTGAAACACTGAGAAAACACAGACAATACCTTATCAGGTTTGCACAAGAGAAAAAGCTAGATATCATAGAGATTAAGGAAGAGATCGTATCTGGTGAAAGTCTTGTCCATAGACCAGAGATGTTGGCATTACTTCAAGAGGTAGAAGCCGGAAAATATGAAGCAGTTTTGTGCATGGACATGGATCGTTTGGGCAGAGGTAATATGCAGGAACAGGGGCTGATTCTGGACACCTTCAAAAAATCGGCCACGAAGATTATCACTCCCCGAAAAGTCTACGATCTTCAGAATGAGTTTGACGAGGAATATAGCGAATTTGAGGCCTTTATGGCCCGAAAGGAGTTAAAAATTATCAATAGACGTCTGCAGCGTGGCAGATTACGATCCATTGAGGAAGGCAACTATTTATCTCCCGTTCCCCCTTATGGCTACGATATTCACTATAGAGATAAATATAGAAGCCTTATGCCCAATGAGGAACAGGCGTTGGTGGTGAAAATCATCTTTGATTGGTATACCAATCTACAGATCGGGGCCAATAAGATTGCTGCTAGACTATCCGAATTTGGTTATCAAACCAGCACAGGAAAGACTTGGTCTCCATCTGCTGTTCTCAACATCTTGAAAAATCCCATTTACATTGGTCAGATCACTTGGAAGAAAAGGGAGATTAAGAAATCCACAAAGCAAGGAAAAAAGAAAGATTCAAGGCTTAGACTGAAGGATGACTGGCTTATAGCAGAAGGTCGGCATCCACCTTTAGTATCCAAAGAAACGTTTGAAAGGGCACAGAGCATATTAAAAGGTCGAACACATGCCCCATTTTCAGACAATCATCAGCTTGTGAATCCGCTGGCTGGTTTAATTCGGTGTGGTGTATGCGGTACATCTATGATCCTGCGCACCTATAAAAATAAAGATTCCCAGTTGATGTGTTATAATCATTGCAACAATAAAAGCAGTAAATTTATATACGTAGAGCATCACCTTATAGAGGCTTTAAGGCTTTGGTTAAGCGAATACCCTTTCCAGTGGAATCGAATAAATGGGATGAGCGATCATTCACAGAATACAATAGATTTACATAATAATATTATGAAAACCATCGAAGGAAATTTAAGGGATTTACGAAACCAAAAAGAGAATATATATGACCTGCTAGAAAAGCAAATCTATGACGTTGAAACATTTACTAGCCGTGTAGATTATCTTACAGCAAGAATCCATGCGCTTGAAAAGAAACTTTTTACAGCGCGGATCGAATTTCAGAAACTGAAGGATTCTGTAGAAGCCTCTACATCCATGGAAATTAGCACGCTTCTCGATGTATACCTTCAATGCCAAAATCCAGAGAAAAAAAATAGATTTTTAAAATCTATTTTGAGCCATTGTATTTATCACAAAGATAAGCGTCATCGTGACGATCAGTTCACATTGATTCTTTATCCAAAGTTACCTAAGGAATTGGAATAGGTTGATAATTCAAAGAAGGCAATTCATTGCCTTCTTTGTCAACTCCAATCGGATCTTGAAGGGATACTTCACTTTTTGTTTTCTTGCTAGACCGAATGGTCATCAAAATTTCATTTGCTATTCTTACAAAAAGACGACTCATTCATTTTTCGTTTCTTCAACATTTAATGCATAGAATCTAATTCTATCCAGGATCGCAAAATGTATATTCAATACGTCACAGAACCTCACTAGGTGTTTTCTCTAAAAAAGCTCTTTTTAACTTTACATGCTCAAGATATTCTTCTTCACTTAATATTCCCCGTTCCCACGCTTTATCAAGTATCTCTATTGCTTGAATACAGAGTAATCTTAGATCCTCTTCAACCTTTAACATTTCATCACTCATGCATCCATCCCCCTTTAATATTACAAATGTTAAAATAATAACTTGAACATAATAATAATTCGCTCAATAATAAAGATTTCCTGCATGCAATTATACGAATTTCAAGATATTAATCTTACGAATAGTATCTATGCAGAAAGTCTTAAAAGAGTAGGCTCGGCCTACTCTTTTATCATTAAATGTCTATTTTCTGCTGCATATAATTGCTAAGCTAATATTTATAAAATTAGTATACCTATTTTTTCTATTCTATCTTACTTATGTTCTTTATAAACAGTATCTATAGCAAGTCCAGCCGCTAATAAAAGCTTGTTGTGTTCTGATTCGGATTCTGCAGCATCATTGAGGGAAATCACGTAGTTGTCAGCGGATGTAAATAATTCTTTTCCAATCCCAGCCCACTTTTTAGTAACAGTCCCTATCTCCTTTTCTTGCGAGTTTACAAATCTAAAATTCCACCCTTTCCAATCACCAATAATCTCTGCTACTTCTCGCTCATTGGAATCATAAACAAAAAAACCGCCCCCAATGGTCAATATCTTTCCTTTAAAATATCCAATATGATCTCCATTACTGTTATAAACGAATACTTTTGACCGTAAAAAACTCATCGGCTTCTGGATATAAAATACTAAACTTTGATTTTCACTGTCATAGACATTGATTCGATTAGGCAAAATTGATTTATTCACTAGTAACCTTAAGAACTTAATCATCGTACCTGGTTCTTCTTTTGCGATGCCTACTTGAATATTTGTTTCAGCATCATAAATATCATAGGTTCCCGCAAGCTTCATTAGTTCTACTTGTTCTTTCACAAAATATGTTTTTTTATCGAGTAACATGTTGTACCTCCATCTTAATTTTTTCCATGTTCATGGTAAACAGATTACACAGTCAAGTCATAGTGACTTTATTTCTGTTAATTTATTCCTTATAATCATACCATTTTAAATTAAAATTTGCTTTAATAATATCTAAAAACTTGATATGACTATAGTCCTAATTTTTCGAAGAATCATTAAATGTAATTTCTGCACAAGATTATACCTTTCTTTAATTAGTAGTATTATCCAGTATAAAAAATCAGAAAATTCCTCCTTATCTCTCAACTCCCTTTATGCCTTTAAAAATATACTACGAAAAATGTGTTTGCTAGGAGAGGATACTATACCTCCTGTATTGTTACTTTAGTATGGATTTCAGCAAAATAATAAGATAGCTCCTGAATCAGAGCTATCTCACATCTTTCCTTTTTTTAGGCACATTTGCAATTTCTACGATGTTAGACATATCATTGGCCTTTTGTCCTGCCGAGTTCATGCAAAGAGACTTAGATTTATGTTGTATGTAGCTTCCTCGGAAACTTTCATAATTCTTCACACTTTGTTCATATTTTCTTAATATTTAACTATTATAATAAGTCTATAGGGGCTAGCATACCTCCAGCAAATTTTCCCCTTTTCATATAGGGCTCTCATATGTTTTGAGGGCCCAAAGTATTTTTTGTGGGTTAATTTACATTTAGTACATCTCCCCTTGAATAAAATAGAGTAAATTTGATATAATACGGATAACTTGTATTTTTTATTACAGACTACTCATGCAGTTGCTGCTGAGTAGTCATTTTCATGCATAGCGTAGACCATACATAAAGAGAGTATGTCATTTATGATTTTATAATTCTCTTTCTAGTTGAGATCTAAGAATTTTTTGACCCCAGCAACATAGCTTAATATTTCGTCTTGGCTTTTGCCCTTGGCAATCATGTCGTTTACGCGATTACTTATAACTTTAGCTATTTGATCTGAGACTCTCTTTATATGTTCTTCCTGCTGCGCTATTGGTAAGTCATAGAAATTTACATCACCTACAGAAATTACAACTTTTATCTCTTTCACATCACCACCCCCACTACATACTATGAAAAAACTAGATTGTACTATGAACATAATAATATTGGAGGTGTTGTTTAAATGAACAATGCCCATTATCTCTACCTATTCGTTTGATCGTTGTGACAGATTTAAAAGTAATCAATAACTTAAAAAGGCATTTAGACATGCAGATGTTTCTTATGTCAATAATCAAATTTAACACAGCTGTTTAATATTTTAACTATAAATTGTATAGATTAGTTCATCTAAAATGTTTGAAATCTTAAATAAAGTTTCCCTGTCCAGTGCATTTATATCTTTTTTATAATTTGATATTTCTAATTTTATAATATTTATTTTTTCAATAAATTTATGATAATCTAAACAATTATCATCGCTGCTCATCGACTTTCCAGAATGCTCTATAAACTTATTCTTGTTAGTATGTTGGTTCAGCTTATCAAAATCATTTCTCACACTAATTCTCCCTTCTGACTGTAATATAGAATGAAATGACAATTGTTTTATCAGATATACATTTAATCGTTTTCTTCTACACAATTTTCCGTCGAATTCAATTTATAAATATTTTAATATGGATTTTAAATTAGAGCAAATTCATGATTTTACATTTATTTACAATTTCCTTACACGTTTACTTGTGCTTTTTTCTATTATTTAGATTGATTTAAAGATTATGAAAAAAACTTATGTGCATATTGTCAAAGCTCGTCGATATAACGAGATATGTGTTAAAAAATAAGCAGATAAAATCTGCTAATCTTTGGTATGTAATTTTTAATTATTTCATGCAGTTAATGCTGTAAATTTGAGCCATTATTTATTTAAATATTATTTACTTTCTTATCCTTAAAATGAAAAGAAACTTGGCATATGCCAAGTTTCTTAATAATATGTATTACTTTTAATGTGGATCCAGGTTGTCCTTAGTAGGTTTACATATCTGGATTATCTGTAGTAGGTCTAACTATGGATAGATCTGGATTATCTGTAGCAAATACGAACATTGTTGATGATAATGACAGTACTAAAACTAACATAAGAGCCAATAGTTTTTTCTTCATCTTTTTTCACCCCCTTTATATAATTCGTTTATATTTCAAACCTGTTGTTATAAC
This sequence comes from Anaerosolibacter carboniphilus, assembly GCF_014205875.1. Lineage (GTDB taxonomy): Bacteria > Bacillota > Clostridia > Peptostreptococcales > Thermotaleaceae > Anaerosolibacter > Anaerosolibacter carboniphilus. The sequence goes on along the minus strand of NZ_JACHEN010000016.1, from coordinate 9,120 downwards.
ATCGTAGAATTTTTCCGAGACAACGTTCAAGCTCTGAAGCATACTCAGCATTGTTGGTTCCGATTGTATCAAAGGATTCAATCAAAAACAATTCAATTTTTTTTAAAATTGCAGTGTTCCTCTCCTGATATGCCAACTGAATTACCGTTTCTATGCCTTTGATCATGAATGACTTGTGCGTAAATGCATTCTGTCTCTCTATTATGATTTCAAATAATTGTTCTAATACATCCCTCAATTCGCCCCTCAACGCTTTGATTTGTGCATAGGTTTGGAATGTGACAAAATAATAGTTTTGATTGTCATAATCGAGGAGCTCAAACGATCTTTGTATATATTTCAGCGCCCTATCATAATCGCCGACGACCTTATATAATTCTGCTAAATTATTGTAGATGACGCTCTGTTTTTCCGCATTAGACTTAGTGTACTGTAAGGCTTTTGTATAATGCTCAACCGCAGTCTGGTACTCACCTTGTTTTTTATAGGACAGCCCAATATTCATGATGGCCCTTCCCTTGTCTACTTTGCCGCTTGCCAATTTACTCGCTTTAAGAAACTTTTCTCGAGCTTTTTCATGGTATCCCGTATCGTTCAGCAAAATACCAAATAAGTAATTGAAATTAAATAGAGCATCATCTTTTATAGCTGATAACTCTATCAACTTTTCCGCATGATTGAATATTTCTAAAGATCGCTTATATCTATGATTTGAGTAATATATTGAGGCTAAATCAGATAAAAACATTACCTCGAAACTTTTATCCTCTAAGGATCTTGCTTTTGCAAGGGCCATTTCAAGGAGTTCGATTGATTTAAAAAATTCGCTTTTATAAAAATGATATATTGCCATCGCTCGATCCATTTTCATGGATTCGATATCCAGATTGTACTCAATACACAATTCTCTGAGCCTGCGCATTGTTAGCAGATCATTTTCAGATTTATATTCTTTACAATCCCTATAAATAGTCTGAACCATTCTAGAAATTTGTTCCTTATAGCTTATGACAATCTCGTCGTATCCCTTATCCAAGGCATTTACGAGTTTTATCTTAAACTTGTCTGATCCAATATTTTTATCTCGCAGATAAACCTTAACCGATTCAGGATACAGCCCTATGGCGTTCGCAAATTCTTCAGTCGTCTGGTATTTCTCCAATATGGCTTCTTTTACTTGCTGCTGGGGGGTTTTTAGCTTTACATCACTGAGTGTTAATTTCTGCAATGTTTCACCACCTTCTAGCCCGAAGATTTGCTTTAGTAATTTCATTATAACACGACATGTCGCTTAAAAAATGAGAAAAAAGTATTATTTTGTAAATTTTTTGTATTTTTCAACATCTTTTCTTTTTTGCTATAAACATAAATATAATAATATGACACCAGAAAAGATAAGGATGATATTATGAAAATTGCCATATATTCAAGAAAATCCAAATTTACTGGTTCTGGGGAATCAACACAGAATCAAATCGAGTTATGTAAAGAATATGCTAATAAACATTTCAATGTTGAAGAATTCATGGTTTTTGAAGATGAGGGATTCAGCGGTGGAAACATTGATCGGCCACAATACCAAAAAATGATGAGGGAAGCTAGAAAAGGCAAGTTCAATATATTGATGTGTTATCGGTTGGATCGTATTAGTAGAAATATTGCAGACTTTGCAGATACCATTGAGTTACTCCAGGAAAATGACATTGCTTTTATATCACTGCGTGAACAATTTGACACCTCTACTCCTATGGGGCGTGCTATGATGTATATAGCCTCTGTATTTGCTCAATTGGAACGAGAGACCATTGCAGAGCGTATTCGAGACAACATGATGCAGCTGGCCCGTACAGGGCGATGGTTGGGCGGTAATACACCTACTGGTTTTGAATCAGAGCCTATTACATATTTTGATGATAATTTGAAAGAAAAAACTATGTTTAGACTCTCTCCCATCGAAGAAGAATTATTACTCGTTAAAGAGTTGTTTGATAAATATATAGAATTTCAATCTTTATCTCAATTAGAAAAATATTGTTTGAAAAATAACCTCCAAACAAAAAAGAATGGTGACTTTCACAAGTTTTCTCTTCGGTTCATTCTAGCAAATCCCGTATACGTTATAGCTGATGAGTATATATATGATTATTTTGTTGCGAATGGCGTTCAGGTAGCTAATACGAAGGATGAATTTGATGGATCTAGTGGTATTATGGTTTACAACAAAAACAGTGTAAAAAAAGGCAGATCGGTTAAGCCGAAGGATATGACAGAATGGATATGTGCTATTGGTATGCATAAAGGCATTGTCCCCGGGAAAGATTGGATCTTTGTTCAAGAAACTTTAAAGAATAATAAAGATAAGGCTCCAAGACAAGGTACATCAACATTTGCTATGCTTTCTGGGCTTATAAGATGTGGTCAATGCGGTGCATTTATCAAAATTAAATATGGCCAGAAGAGATTGAATTCTAATGAAAGACATTTTTATTATGTATGCAGCGCAAAAGATTTATCTGGTGGTTCCCGGTGCAAATGCCCTAACCTTCACGGAGAAAGAACAGATCATTTGATAATTGAAAATCTCAAAATGCTAGTGAGCGGTGACATCATTAAGAAGATTGAACTAAATAAAACTAAGTTGTTAGATAGGTCGGAAAAAAACAAGCAGATTCAAAGCCGAATGAATGCAAACAAACAAGCTATAGAGAACCTGGTAAAGCAGGTTGCACAAAATCAGAACAGCACGATTGCTAAATATCTGATTACGGAGATGGAGAAAATTGAAAAAGAAAACAATGAATTGGAAGCCAAACTTGACATTGCGGATGATAGAATGGAGCTTCTCAATATCGATTTATTTTATGAATCAGTTGCTAGATTTATTGGTGAGATTGATCATGTTCCTTATTCACAAAAAAGAAACCTTATCAAAGCAATTGTTGATAAGATTATATGGGACGGAGAGAAGGTGGATATTAAGTTGATGTTGACTTAGTCCTCGCGGTTGTCTTTTTGTCATAATAGAATTTGCTATACACTCATTACGGAAACATTTTATCATACTCAAAACACCTCTATGTTAGAATATACATCTGACTTATCTACTATTTGCGGCAGGATACGCTACTATCGATTGCTTAATGGACTTTCCCAAGAAGAACTATCTCATAAATCAGGAATTGATCGTACTACTATTATAAGGTATGAAAATAATCAGCTCAATCATTCCCTAGAGCTTTGCTATAAGATTGCTAAAACCATAGGAATAGATCCAAATCTTATATATGATGAGTATTTAGCTTTTATTTCTTCTAGTTTTGGAAATAAAATTAAAAATATTAGAAAGAAAAACAAGCTTACTCAACATGCCTTTGGAGCAATTATCGGTGTACATAGAAAAACGATTGTACGCTGGGAAAAAGAACAATTGAGTCCTACAAGAGAAAATTATTTATCTATCTGCAAATTTATGTGAAATTGTAAGCAGGAGGATTATTCTCCTGCTTTTTATATCGGTTTTGGTAATTGAGTAATGAATCTAGCATAGCCTTTTTTTATGGCCTCATATTACCACAAACCAGTTATCATACACGTTATAAATAAATAAAAATCTCGTATTTTAATGGTTTATAGTGAACATAAAAATACAAGATTTTTTAAATTTCATATTGAACGCAGAACTGTTGGTTTTACAGCATTTCCAAAAGATGATAATGGTATCTTGAATACTGGGATTTGTGGTTCTGTCGGCGCAATTTCATTAAATCCAAAGAAAACAACTAAGTTACCATTTTCTAGGTAAAACGGTTGATCCGCTGCGACTCCTTTAAATCTTTCTAGGGTTCCTGGAGCATAGCTTTCTCGGTGAGCAGATATTTGTTTTCTTATCTCCCTATCTATGAGGGCTTTATAGTTAATACCTGGTTGAAAAATATCTTCAAGAGCTAATGCTTTTCCTGTTATAAGATTAAAGTTATAGGGTACTTTAATATAACTGTTATTCCCTCCTATATTTTCGTGGTATACCATGGCAATGCTTATTATGTTATTTCTATTATATGGGACCTCATAAATTGATGAAATAACATAGGGTTTAATTGGCTTTCCTTCCTGCCTAGCTTTATCAGCATAATCTTGGGCTGCTGTTTCCATTTCTCGTTTGAATTCTGAAGCATCTTCATTAACAGAATTGTTAATAGCATTCTGTACAGAGATATTTTTAATACCTTGTAATATAGGTATACGTAAGTCTGTAATTAATGCTGGTGTTTGATATGCAATTCGCTTTGTAGTGACAGAGATAGGGTTATTCTGTGGTAAACTTCTCATAGACAAGTAATACGGTGTGTAGTAACTATGATTCAAAAATGGGCAGGTATAAAAATAACTGGAAATTCTCATTTCGTATTCTCCATTTCATAAATATATTTAATAGGAAATACCGGAATTTGTTAACTCAATAAAATGCTCATTTGACCTACTTTAGTTTCTTCATCTAGCACCTTACAGAGTTTTACTCATAGAATAATACCGGGAGGGACATTTTATGTGTAAAATAGATGATATTCTTTCAGATATCAAAAGCTTACAAAATATATTGCAAGATGTACTTGTAGAGACTAACTATAATTTAAGCGATCCAGAGGTTTTATTCATTAAGCGCATCATTGATTCTTACACGGTCGATTATATAAACCTTAGTAAAAATTACCCTGACCAAAGAAATAATCAAATTCATAAACCTATAGCCGACGTTTGATTTGTTTTGGGTAAAAAGTCCTCTAGGCTCCTCTAGAGGCCTTTTAGAATTGTGATTAACAATTAATATAATAAAAATGGTTTAGCAATCTAATATTTATTTCTTCATTTTACTAGCTTATAAAAGCTTAGATTCCCCTGACTTCTCCCAATGTTCAACTTGTTCAATGGCTTCTTGGGGTGTCATGCCCTTACCTACAAGGACACCTGAAAGTATGAATTCCTGGAATAAATGTGTCATGTTTATACCTTCTTCTGATTCTGCTAGTGCTCTTCTCACCAATGGATCGATATACGTAACCCATTCATCGGGCGAATAGTCCATCTTTTCATTACGAAATAGCTCCCCGGGCATCTTTTCCCAATAGGCTTTTGCTTCTTCTTCAAGCTTCTTGAGCCTTGTATAGTAATCTGGAAACTCCCTCAAATGAGCATAGGCAATTTTTCCTGTTAATATAGGATTGTCCGCGGTAACATTTGTCGGCCCATATTTTAATCCATGTTCCAGTTCTGTATTTACTCCCATCCAAAACTGCTCAAGATCGAATCTTTCTTTACTAAAATCTATACCAAGCTGCATTGCGATCTGTGCCGCTTCTTCTTTGGTGAACTTTGTTTTCTGTATTGATTTAGAATCTCTATTCATAGACTTATCAATTGTTGACTTACCAACATTTTTATTTAAGATATAGTTATACTTATCTGCATGCTTCATTTCATCAGTAAGGATTTCAAAGACCATGTCCCTATGGTATCGATCGGGCATGCCGGCTCGGATAATTCGATATCTTTCCATTGCAGCTAGTTCACCAAATAGTGCTTTTGTAACACCATAAATATAAGAGTTTGGCTTTTCAAATTCTTCATCTTTAGCAGGAGGAATTTCCTGACCTGTAAAGTATCTATAGATCTGTCTAAACATTTTATTGTGTTTTCTTTCATCATCACGGATTGTTGCAATAATATCTTTCTCTTCCTTAGTTGGAGCTACGGAAATGAGATAATCATAGAATAGCTCATCTTCTCTCTCCCCTTGAGCAGCATCTTTTACCAATGCCAAGGCTTCCGTTAGCGTTTTATAGGAAGTAGGTAGCATGCAACCCATGTATGGCATATTATTGTTCATTCAAGTTTCCCCCTTATTTTATAAAAAAACTGAACATTTACTCCACTATAATAATATTCAAATCCAACGGGTATGCATCTTGTACCTATAATCTGAATTTAAATATTGTTAGATAAAACATTCTTAATAATGTGCTTTTAATGCTTTTATTGGCTATCTCAAACAGGTAGATCATTACCTATAGTGACATACATGAGAGTAATCTAATAGGGTCTTGTACAATACAGGGATTTTCAATATGATTAATAGCTTTCAACTTTGTTCTTTTCATAAATTTCAATATTTAAAAATCGTATTATATCTAGTAAGAATTTACTTTATTTCTAAATCTTACACAGGCTAAATACTCTTCTATGACACAAGATATACATAGTAAAAAATACTTATACAATAAAGAAGGGAGAATATTTATGAAATATTTAAAGCACTCCAAATTATTTAGTACTATTTTGACCGTACTCCTGGTATTCTCGGTACTAATTATAGGATGTACGCCAGCAAGAAGACCAATAGTAGAAAATAATAACCAGCCAAATACTACCATGAGAACCCCTATCACAACCCCAGCTCCGCGAACAACAGAAACACCTAATAGAGTAGATAATAGAGCTAATACAACAGAAAGAGATGAAAGAATTGCCACAGAGTTAGAAAAAATCAATGGCGTTCAAAATGCCTATGTACTAACCAATGATAGTACTGCATATGTTGGTCTTGGCTTAGACCCAAATATTGAGTCTGCAAGAACGATTACTATCAAAGATGATGCAATTGCAAAAGTTAAGTCTGTAGATACTTCCGTTAGAACAGTATATGTCTCGTCGGATATTGATGTTGTTGGGCGATTTAGAGGATATATACAAGATATTAGAGGAGGAAGACCGATTTCTGGGTTTATTAATGAGATTGAGGAAATGTTCAGAAGAACTGTACCAAGAACATAATAAAAGAACTGGGTTATCCCAGTTCTTTTCTGTTATTGAAATAGGGCACTTATTATAGCATCAATTAGAAGATATACCTCATACATTATTCTTGCTCTTAATCTCTTCCATCATGCTATCAATGTTTCGATAGTCTACCAAGGAAAAAATAACGACAGGCTAGGATTATTCCAGCCTGATTTTTTATTGTTCAACTCATTACGCACCCATGAAATGACAAGTCTAAAATAAGCATAGAAATATTTTACTACCTATAGAAAACTGGAATTCGGATAAACTATATTTAAAAGACTGAGAAAGGCGATTGATGCTGATGATGGAGATCATTACACTTGAAAATAAACTTACACTTAAGTTGAGAGAACTTGAGGCTACTCCAGTAGAGATAGAACAAATATTGTATCACTATTGAGCAAAGGTATGGGAACTACAAGAATTAGGAAAAGCTCCTGATTTAGAAATTGTAGGAGAATTTGTTCAAGCTTACTATAATGAACAAATTAGAAACTACGGGATTGGATGGATGCATGTATGATTTACATATATAACTGTTACGGTGGAACTCATTCGTCAGTATTGGCAGCTGCATATCACTTGAAAATTCTGGATGAGACCCATGAGCCTACAAAAGAAGAAATCTTAAATTTAAAAGACTTTAACACTTTGGTATACGGAAATCGCGGAGAATTATTTTTCCATGGGTTTGATGAGGATGGAAACAGGGTTTATGTCATTGGACGAGGACGTTCAAAAGTATTGATTCCTGGTCTATTTAATCTTGCTTCCATGCTCGATAAAAATGATCTAATTGGAGATAGAGTTATCTTTTCAAACACGTCTCCCACAGTTCCCCTTGCCATGACTTTTGGTGGCTTGTTTTCTAGGTGGCTCAAAATTGATTTTATTGGAGTTCCTTTACTTATTAGGGGTTCCCAGGAAGCATATAAAGATATAGTCAAACTTGTTGAAACCACTAAAGCCGAGGCACAAACAGATTCATCTACAATTGTAATTTTAGAAAACAAGCAGTTTGAACACTAAAAGAATACTTTACAGAATAAATCCTTGTAAAAATAATATTCACTCTACCTTGAAAACACTGAGAGCTAGTTGATGGTTCTTAGTGTTTTATTATGTAGAAATCTATTCAAATAATTGTATGTTCAATGCTTTATAAAATTCCAAGTCAATATCATGCGTCAATGTCAAGTTATTATCCTTACGATATTTAATTACATAGTATTTCATTTCCTCTCCATATATGCCATCTATATAACCTAGGTAATAGCCCATTCTTTTCATCCGTTTTTGAACTTCAAAAACATCAGCGCCCCGATCCCCAGGTATCAAAATTCGAAAACCATTTCCAAACGGACCAAAAATTCCACCCCAGATCGTTACGGGAGTATCAATTTTAATATAACGATATAGATCCTCTACATCTTTATTTCTCATTCGAATGCATCCATGGGAAGCTGATCTTCCTATTGAACTTGGATTATTTGTACCATGTATACCATACCTACCCCATGGAACGTTTAATCCCATCCATCTTGTTCCAAATCCCTTACCCCACTTGGACTTCTCAATTATAGTCCAGTTTCCAATAGGAGAAGGCGTTTATTCTTTTCCATTAGCTATTAGATATCTTTTTAGAACGCTATTGTCATCTAGATTGATTAGTTCTAAGGTTTTAGCATTTATGTCAATGAAAATTGATAGATTATCATAATCTGGATTTTCTCTCATCTTTTTTTCTTCCCAGCTTATGTACTCAATATTTTTAAAAACATTTATAGGACTACATCCATTGGCTAACTTATTCTTAATATTGAAAGAAAAACCTAGACTTAATAGTACTGATATGCAGGTAATGTATATAATTATCCATGATATCCATCGTTTCAAGAATCTCCCCTCCTTCAGCTACATTATTATATGCCAAAGCAATCTCGCAAAATTACATCGTTCTAGTATAATAAATCTCTATATAAAGGTAAAGAATCCATATTGAAGAACAATATCATTAAAAGAATATTCAAGTATTGGTCTATACTTTGCTTGTTGAAGATTCATTTAATCCCTTAAGACAGAAATGAATTCTGTCTTTGTCAATCACATTAGATCACCTTTTAACGAATATTTTTCTTTATCTCACCAGAACATACGTTCTGTGTAAAGGCATAAAAAATACGGTAGGTAAAGTGAAAGACTAAATTCCAGTTTGTAAGACTAAATTCAATCCTATGGATGTTACTCTTACACGTCTCTTTCAGTATAATAAAAGTGCAG
>NZ_JACHEN010000015.1 GCF_014205875.1 Anaerosolibacter carboniphilus | reverse complement strand
TGATCATAAGTTTTTTTCTTACCCATAAGGACACCTCCATCTTACTTTTATTATACTAGCTTTGATGTGTGTCCATCAAATTGGGTAAAGGTCATTTTATTATAAACTGTTGTAGTTAGTGAAGTGATTACTAAAAGGCTCCTTATACATCTTTTTAATATATCTTTCCTAAGTATTAATACTCCTCCTTTCATTGGTTCTTAATAATAAGACAATTAAATTGATAATTTGTTCCAAATTTGTTTATTCTAGAGTAAATCTATTTTGAAATATTTTACGCCTTTAGTAACAATACAGGACATAACTAAAAACTCCTGGATATCCAGGAGCTTGCTAATGTTACTTAATTACTTTTGTGTTGCATTAACGGTTTCGCATCTGCGATGTTCCTGAACCGGACCCTCAACGCCTTTTTCCTTGGCGCGCTTGCACCGGTGAAGGAATATGGTGAGCCGACCCTATAGGAATACCCTGCGAACCCTTGCGAAGATGCAATGTTATGTATAGTTGCCTATTCAACTCCAACGGCCTACCCTAACAACTTTTTTCTATGATTCAAATATTGCTAAAATAATTATATAATAAATGTTGCTTCTTTGATATTAATTTAGGTGACCCCGATTACTAATGATGTTAGAAACCTAATCAGTTAGACTGTTTTCAGTCTACTTATTTATATACTCCTCTATAATTCTCAGGTAATAATTCTGCTATTTTCTTCATTATATATTTTGTGGCAAAGTCTTCATAATCTTTTTTATCTTGCTCTTTTGCTCTCTTGGGAAATTCAAATTGTTTTCCAATTTTGATATGAACATCTGCATAATTAAAGGTTTCTGCACCCATATCTCCTTCTTTATTTATAGGTAACAGTTGTTCTGTCCCATATAATCCAATAGGTACAATAGGAGCTCCTGTCATTCTTGCTATAAGAAAGATTCCTTTCTTTGCTTCTATCAAACTACCAACTCTACTTCTAGTTCCTTCTGGGAAAATCAATAAACTTTCCCCTTGGTTAACAAGCTTAATAATTTTCTTAAGACCCTCTTTATCAGCAGTTTTAGGTTTTATATTTGTAGTCTTTATCACATTAACCCCTATACTTGTAACAGCATTATTTGACAGCTTTACACCTGCTACAAAAGTTGGATCAATCTCTTTTAAAGCCTTGTCTAAAACTAATCCATCAGAATTGCTTAAATGATTACATATAAAAATAGTTGGTGTTTTTATTCCCTTTAAGTTTTCACTTCCCTCTATGTTTATATTGGCATATTTTTTTAGGTATTTATCAACGACTTTTTTAGATATGTATGTGACAAATTTATCCGGTAAAATATTTATAATTTTTGCCGTTATAGTGGATATCATTTGCTTACTCCTCCTGAATGTTTCTATACTTGAAATTATGTATTGAAACACGTAAAATGTCTAACAGTAATTATTCCTACTAATTTAGGTGACTCCGATTTGCGAATGAATACAAGACTTAATTAGCTCCCAACTAAATAATATAGATCCAAGAAAACAGCTCTGAAATGAATAGGCAATTGTATATAACTTTCAGGCTTCCCGACATCACTGTGTCGCAAACACCACCTATACAAGATTATTATATATCTAAATGGTATTATCTTACATATAAATTTTCACCTAAGCAAGTATTCCCTAAAGAACAATTTAGAGTATATTTAGAATTCTTGAATATCCACTGAATCTTTCGACTATAAAGAGCCAGTTCTGCGTTCTGGTCTGGATCATGCTCTAAGGCATGATATTATTTATTAATTATATTCTATCTTGTCATCAAGAATAACGTCGTCATATTTTGTCATGAAAAATAAAAAAGTGCCTTAAGCACTAATTTTTAGGCTGACATATAAAACTCCTATCTGGCATTGGTTCTATGCAAATAGGAGTTCTATTTCACCTATTTATAAATTTCTTGCAGTGCTAAATTAATATAGAGAAACCAAATTATATGTGCTATTTCATTTAGCTCCTTGTTACAATAAAAGAATCGAGAAACCTACATATCTGAGATTTGTTATTTTACAACACTTAACCAGTTAATCCATATATCAATCTTATAGAGAGCAAATATTAAGGCAATGACTATAACAGTATTTGCTATTATCGAAGCTTTAAAATTGCTTTTACTTCCAATTTTCAAATAGGATAATATATTTATTTGAAGGGAAATATATCAATGGGTAAAAAATATATTGACGGAGGTATTTATATATGGGCATATTTGGAGGAATTTTTGGAAAAGGCGATGAAACTACTAATGATTCCGCAAAGCTTCGTCTCCGCAAAGAAGAGCTTGATATTGACAAAAGCAGAATTCAAAAAGGTGAAGTAGAGCTTAGCAAGGAAATTGTAGAAGAACAAAAAATCGTTGATGTTCCTGTAACACGTGAAGAAGTAGTAATTGAAAGAAGAACTCTAGACAATGAATTAAGTGATTCACCTATCACTGACGAAGAAACCATTCGAATTCCTGTCAGCGAAGAGAAGATTAATGTAGATAAACATACAGTAATAACAGGTGAAATTTCGGCTCACAAACGTGTCATAGAAGATACAGAGCATATAGAGGAAACCCTTAGACGAGAAGAAGCTCGCGTAAATAAAATCGGTAACCCTGATGTAGTTGATAATAGTACTACTCAAGATTAATAAATTAAGAAACACCTCCGAATCCTATTTATGATTCGTGAGGTGTTTTTCAAAATATGTGGAGGGCAAAAGTATGCTAAAAAACTCATCAGTTGCTCATCAAAGAACATATACTTTAAAAGATATAATTTCAGGGGTAATACTCGGAGGACTTGTAGGAATATTGGTTGGTTTCCTTCATAGTACCAGTATTTTGATTATCCCTGGGCTCAATACTGTATTTTCAGCAATTCCCGTAAATGAAATTATTTCAGGGGCCTTACTCGGCATCATACTTGGGGGTCTTATGGGAGGAGCTTGGATATTGTATTCCACAGAAAATATAAATGCTGAATATGTACCAGAAACAAGAACAACGAAACAAAGCATAAATGACGATAGTAAAAATGTGACTCTTCAAATTAAAGAAGAACAACTTGATATAGCAAAAAAGTGGGTAAAAACAGGAGATGTAAAGATTTATAAGGAGAATTTCACTGAAGAAAAAAGCTTTACTGTACCTGTTATGCACGAAGAGCTGATAATAGAGAAAAAAACTCTTGCTTCAGATCGGCCGGAACACAAAGATGCACCCACAGAAGTTATACGTATACCCCTTAGCGAAGAACAGGTTGAATTCACAAAATACAGAGTTACTTTAGAGGATGTATCCATATATAAACAGCATATAGAAGATATAAAACACATTGAAGCGACATTGAAGAGGGATGAGGCCAAAGTTAAAGTCTCCGGATCCCCACGTGTGAGAGATAAATCAAATAGCTCTAAAACAAAATAAAATGCAAAGCTGATTATAGGCATTTATTATTGCGGGTTATTTGTGACTATATCTCTGGGATGTCCGATAATTATGCTTTACAACAGTACGAATTACTATACGGTAGTAAACGTAGCTTTTCTTACTTTTAGAACACAGCTCATAGAGGAGTTCATAAATAATTATAAAAGTAGCTCTATTTATTTGAAAGCAATAGGTTCCATGGTTGGGAGTGTAAATAATTCTATAGGTTTGGATAGAAGGATCTCCAATCTGGCAGAACAGATTCATTAAATTGAAAAAGCAGGACACAAAAGCTCCTATCTGCAGTGGTTTCTATGCAGATAGGAGTTCTATTTTACTCGCCCACAAAATATTTAACAATTTCTCTTAGCACTATATCTCTAAAGCATCTAGTTAAGAAATTTATTCTAGTAACTTGTAAGCACATAGTCTATTCGTTTACACCCGATTGGAGCAGCAACAGAACTACACTTCGCTCGCAATAGATAGAATATGGTCTTATCTTTAATATCACTGTAGCCCTTACGATCATCCTAAAACCAAAAGTTAAAGATGTTCTTTAAACCACATTACTGCCCTTTCTAGCATTCCTGTAGTTATAAGGTGGTTTACATTAGCAACCTCAACAAGCTCAAACTTACTTGTATTTTGTTTATATAAAGGGAGCATCTTATTAAAGAAACCCCTTTGGCTATTAATTGGCAATGAAGTATCATCTGTACCATTTAACATTAAAATAGCTCTGTCTTTTATTTTGTCTTCATTATTCATAGGATCATAGTATTCTATCAATTCTCTATTACCTTGATTAATTGGTGGCAAATGGTTTACTTTAATTGCTTCTTGCCATGCAAAAGTTCCAATATATCCAACGAGGCATTTCAGATCAAGATTATAGACAAAAACACCTCCAGCTGTAATTGCACCCATAGAATCACCTATAATTCCAATCCTTGTAGAGTCAGCCTCATGATTGTTTATTATCTGTTCTATGAATTTTTTGGATTCCTTAACACTTTGAAGTATTATCTTCCACAAATATTTACCTAAGTTTTCTGGATCATCATGGTCTATAGGATCTTTATCCCCATGATGCAATGCATCAGGCACGAATACTTGATATCCATGACTAGCGATCACCAATGATTCAAACCTTTTAAAATCTTTATTTGAATGCCAACCATGATAATTAATAACAGTTGGCAACAAACCTTTGGAATTATTAGGCTTAAGTTTCAGACACGGAACTCCATTGATTTCTTCCCTTGTGGTCGTAATAAAACTGTTTTCATGCTTAAAAATTGACCATACCAAAATGTAATCCCCCCCTTCTTAGCAAGTATTTTTCACTTATAATACTCCAGTTTTCATCCCCTTATTTTCACTAATTTATAGTAGTACATTGTAAACGCCAACACTATATGTAAAATGGTATCTATAAACTACACTTACTTATGATATCGTTCATCGTATTGCTGTAAGTGCGATTTTCAATTTGGATAAGATTACTTTATTAGAACCCTCTCAACATATATCATCGAAATCATCATCTCGATATACCATTGCCCCTAGGACAAATCATCACCTGTCCCCTTGTCCCTCTGTGTTTTATATTTTACAATAATTTCTATCCTTTATATATTGCATCCAAAATAATTGGTAGACATTCTTATTCTATGATGTCTACCAATTCTATAGATATTATCATCTTTTTAAAGTTGAAAATTTTTTACATACTTTTTGTCATTACCATATTTCTATTTAATACTGGAATGTATTTGGACTTTTAAACCATTCTAGATAATTTGAAACATCGTCTGGTGAAAGCTTCCCACTTAACTTATAGAGTTCAAGTGCAAACTCCAAATAAGCCTCCGGCTTAGCAGAAACAACGTTTCTATCACTTTCGTACATCTCTCCTGTCATCCCCCCCAGAGGCAGGTAGAAAATCATATTTTTCTCCCTTCTCATAATAACTTGTATATTTACGGTTTTCAAGTATCCCTGCATAAGCAAGATAATCTACACCACCGCAAATTCCTCCAATAATTACACCTCTTTTTTCACAATCTCGAATTAGCTTGAAAATGTCATCCTTAAGAATAGGTTTACCTCCAGGAATAATTAATACATCAATCATTTCTGCCTTTACATCTTTTAATTGACAATCAATGATTATACGTCTTCCATCCATGCAATTAACAATCTCTTGATTACTAGCTATCGTAAATAAATTCTCTTTAGCAAATAGCATAGCAGGAATACATAGTTCTGTTTCATAATACCCATCGTACAAATAAATCGCTATATTCATTTTGCACACCTCCAGAACCATTATAATCCATAAACTCTGCCATATGATTGTCAGCGTTTCATTTATATTTTTCAATACCTTCTATAATTTTTTCTCTTAACTGGTTTATAAAAAATTTAGGCTTTTTTATAGTAACCTGTTTGATGTTACTAATGGTCAATGTTTCAAAATGTACAAGTTAGTCTTGAGAACTTTAGGATAAATGTTAATATATCCACCCATTCAGATTTTATTTTACTTGGTCTATATTCGTCTCTGCTAAAGTGCCTTAAGCACTGAATATTAATTCCAACTTTATGAAATTGATATGAGAAAACTCCTATCTGCAGTGGTTGCTATGCAGATAGGAGTTCTATTTTATTCGTCTACGAATTTCGGCAGTCTTATAATCGACTCTTAATCTCAGCAAAAGAGTTAGTTATTCTCTAGAATTGAATTTGGTATATAGTTCTTATAATAAAAATCCAGCAATTATAAAGATAATTGACGTTACAACTCCAAAAACAGAATACCAGTTGCTTTTAAGCGAAAAGTTATTTTTGAAGAATTTTGCATCAATAATATTAGATAATCTACTCAACCCTATAAGGGACCAGAGAATAATAAAATTTGATCCGCCCAATGAAATTTTATGAACAAAAAAATGAAAAATGCCTAACCCTGTTAATAAAATACTAATTATCCAACTTACTATATTGTTTATAGTTTGCAATGTAGATTTTGATATCATCCTCATTATCTTCTCCCCCTCATGATTCAGCTCTATATAGGCATCATTGATCTCATTCTGGGTGATCGTTAAACAACTTTAGTGATCATTAAGCTGCTGTAGCTTAATATCCCTATGATGATCGTTAATGCCACACAACTCTTCCAAGCCCTCTAGTACCACGAATTCTTCATTCAATTTCTATTTTAGCTTGTATGAGGCTGAAGCATTGTCGTATTCTGTCATCAAAATAAAAAAAGTACCTTAAGCATTAAATTCAAGCTATATGGAAAACTCCTATCTGCGGTGGTTTCTATGCAGATAGGAGTTCTATTTAACTTGCCACAAAATTATTTTAAAGTCTAAGAAATACACTCACTCACAAGGCCTAACTCATTTTTCCCTCTAGATTTTATAAATTATATCTTCATATCTAGGAAAACGCAGTGTTCATTCTCATTTCCCTCATGATGGATTAGGATGAAACATATAGCTATCTTCACTATTAGATATATTTATAGATTTTATGCAATTTCATATATAGTAAAAAATGGTATAATTGTTATGCTTCATATTTACCATTAAATGTAGGAGGCACTGAAAATGAAAATAAAAACCAGAATTTTTCTTATTTTTATAATCACTCTTCTATTTATAGTAGTATATTATACTCGCAGTGAATTTTATGGTGATCCCATAACTAAGTATCTTGCAACGTCAAGAATCAATAATTATATTAGTAACCAGTATCCTGGAAAACATCTCGAAATTGATAGTGTAAATTTTGAATTTAAATCTAAACTGTATGTAGCAAATATTTATTCACAGGGCAATGAGGATATAGGCTTTCAAATAGGAATAAAAAAAGGAGGTAGAAAGATTTTTTTTGATCAGTACATTGACAAATATGCTAAAGATCATGAATTAAGTGAAAGATTTGCTAATAGTTTAAGAACTAGCATAACTGAGGTCTTAAGTGAAAAGATACCACAATTATCTGAAGTTACTGTGGTTATATATATTGAAAAAGATAAATACCCAATAGATACCGAATATTCTTCTCAAGTAGATGAGCCCTATTCTGTCATCCTAAATTTTGAAGGAGAACAGATATTTAAACATGAGTTTGTTGAGCTTTGCTACACTGCAAAGGAAACCCTTAAAGAAAAGGGGTTTACTATAGATGAATATATATTTGATTACCGTGAACATAATAGTAAAGATAAAGGGGGATTAGGCTATAGTTTGGAATTAAGAAAGGACCAGTTGGCCTATTCAAAACAAGAAATGCTTTTAATAGAAAATCTTAATGTCTACGGAGATGAAGAAATTCAAAGGCAATATAATAATTAGAAGAAGCCTGTTTTACAACTGTTTGAGAGTGTAAATAATTCTATAGATTTGGATTTGAAGAGCTTATCATAACAAATTACTAGAGAATTGAAACAGCTCCTAGACACGTCTAGGAGCTGTTTGACTAAAATCCAATTTCTTGTGCATTTGAACCATCAAGCTTCACACGATGCAGCACTGAGTATATATTAGCACCATCAATTCTCTGCATTATCATATAGTAAATCCAATTATCTGTTATATCCTCAAGTCTACATGTCGCATCTACTACTAAAGTTTTATCTGACCCATCTTTCTTAACCTTATAAATAGCACCTCCATCATCCGATTTCTTGCTTTCATCGTACTGTGTATAATACACCCAATCTCCAGATACCCTAATGTCAAATGCATAAGTCTTGGTTATTATGGTTTTTTGTGAGCCATCTAATTTCATTTTGGCAATATCCCCATAAAATCTATTGTTAGAGGTGTCTATATAGTATATCCATTCTCCATCAACCTTGAATTCCCTTACACCATTTTCATTGATGATTTCTTTGCTAGTTCCATCAGTCTTTATTCTATAAATTTTAGAATTATGACTGCTACCAGTTGAGTAATATACCCAGTCACCTGCAACTGTAATATAGCTGCTATCATCATCACTTACCTTAGTTCTTTGAGTCCCATCAGTTTTGATTTTATATAGCTTATACTCATCGCTCCGATTACAATAATATATCCAGCCGTTATATACGCTAATATACTGAGCTTTATCATCACTTAGCTTTGTTAAATCAGTACCATCTGTCTTAATCTTATATAAGTTGCTATCCGCGCCATGTGGAAAGTAAATCCAGTCTCCTGCGACTACGATGCCTGAAGTTCGCTCATTCTTTAAGCTGGTTTTATCTGATCCATCATCCTTCATTTTATATAGCTTAAATGTAAATTTATCACGGGTTACATAGTATATCCATTCCCCTTGCTGTACAGCAAATCTGCCGTTCGTTATTTTATTTGTATTATTAGCAGCTGCTGAATTGTTGCTCTTTAAACTATTAGAATTATTGTTTTCACTAACTTGCCCAGTAAATAATGCAATAATCTCATCAATAACGGCTTTATCTTTCGTAGTATCTAAAATCTTATCTACATTACTAATAATAATTAATCCTCTATCATAGAACAATTGCTTTCCTAAAGCATTTGTTAGCGCTCTCAATGGAATAAAAGACCTATTGTTAATAGACTGCGCTGCTACTTCTAACGCTTCATTTTTACCATTAATATTTATAGACTTATTTCCTAGTTTTAGTTTGATTACTTTATCATCAGAGCTAACTGTAATGGTAGAAGTGCTTCCATCCCAATCTACTTTCGCACCTAAGGCTTCAGAAATGAATCTTACTGGCACCAAGGTTCTACTGTTAATCATAACCGGTTTTACTTCTGGATTTGTAGAATCAACATTTGCATCTTGTCCGTTTACTATAGCTTTTGAGCTTCCAAGAAATAATACTATCGCATCCTTCAACTTTTCCTCCACACCTAATGGTAGCTTCGCAGATGCAGCGTTAACATCAGTCACTGGCACAAATGATATTAATAGAGCTAGTGTTAACATTAAAGCTAAGTTTTGTTTTAAATTCTTCAAACTTTTGTCCTCCTTTAGTTGTAATTTATTTAAGTACCAATCTATATTCTATTGTTAATTCTATTTTCCTACACATCTTGGCATATTTATCTAGTTTGAGACTATGGACCTACATTTTGGATATAAGCTGATAGTTCTTTCTTTAAATAAACGTTAAATAAGTCCATATTGAAACTTGGAAAAATGTGTTATAATTACAACGTATGTTCTATTAGAAGATGCTACTATGATTGCAACAGAAAAACTAGAGAACATTATAACAAAATGTCATATAATTAAAAGCTTTTATCCCTTACCAGAGTCCACCCTTGGGTATTATTATGATGATGGAGACTATCATTGTATCTTGATCAATGAAAGTATTAAGCACGATGAAAGACTCTGTTTTGTCCCGCATGCACAAGGATTTATGCTGGCTGCTAGAATGAATTTAGAGGGATACGTAAATGTTCCATTTACCCTAGATATAGTTACAATTTCATCCTCAATGGGTTGCCGCAACACTTCCAATATATTCCTTTTTTAATTCAGGAAGTTCATCTAAAAAAGAACCCCATAATGGATAAGTAACACTTTTCCGGGCTTAGGCATTCTCCCTCCGCCAATCAAGGCTATGCTTGATACAGTTATATAATAGGCAGTGCTTATTTATAAATGGATTGCTAGTAATATCCATCATTTTCCTTTACTAGTCTTAAAATATTGCCATCTATAATAGCTATGTTCTCTTTTCAAATATCATATTATAATTGAGCAAGATTTAAAGGAGCAGTCCTCCACTCCTCTCCAATGTTATAAATCATACGTTTCTATTAGTTTCTCAAACCAGTACTGATCACTTAGTATTCTTCGGTCATCGTCTACCACCATAATATTTATACCCTGTATTGAGTTTAATCTTAGCTTTTTTTGATACTCTCTTTTTACTGATTCAATATTTTGTATAAGGTGTCTTGAATGATGCAGTATAACAATTTCTTTTCCTTCTTCTTCAATAAGGGAGCGGAAAATGCCATTAATATGTCCATCATCAGAATTAAAACCGTAGCCAATTACGCAAATTATGTCCGACTGTGAAAACTCATCGTATAAGTTTACATATCTCTTTGACATAGTTATTGAAGTAAGCGGTTTTATTCCACTTTGAGTAAATAAAAATGGGACAGTAATATGTGTATTATCCTGACTACTTACAATCTGGTTTAAGTATGGATCATACATATCATTAATACAGCCATTAAGAAAGTGTACCTCAGTTCCAATCACATCTTGGATAAATGTATTATAGTTCGTAGTCCCAACCGATTTTATGTCAAACACTCCTATTAGGGCAGCTACATCATGATAATAACCGGGCCCACTTAGACATCTCTCTCTGTGCTCATCTGCTATGCTTTGAATATATCGTTTTGCTGTATTTAAAAAGATTATTATCCTACAGAACTTGGCCCAATCTGTTTTAGGTGAATACACGTATCGCCAGTTATTATCTATCAATTCTTGATAATCTAATGCTTGGGAAAATATATCTTCCAAAATCATCTTACCAAATTCAATAATAACCGTTTTGGAATTAGTTGTATGATCTAGAGTAACTTCTTCAGAATCAATAATATATTCCAAACCACTAATACCTACTCTTTTATAATCTAATGAAAAAATTCCACCTATATCATCAAATACATCAATAGTATCGATATTTCTCTCAAAGATGCCTTCATTTAGGCATCTGATAAGATTTTCTCCACAAGAACCTATTAACAATTCCAGTATTGATTTAACTATTTTTTGCATATTCATTTTAAAACTATGCTCCATACCTTCTGTTTCCAGAACCTTTATAAAAGCTGAAAAATAATGACTACCAAATAGTCCATTGTGATCCCCCATCAAATTAGATAACCTAATATTGTGTGAATAGATAACTTGTCCTACTTCAATGCCTGTAACCTCTGCAAATTTTTCATTAATATCTATTGCCGAACTCCTCATTCTTTCAATTATTCTACCAACATTCTCATCGAAGTTATCTAAGTATTGTAATATTTTATACCCCTTATTCTCCAAGCTACCCTTAACTAAAGCTTCATAATGTGGCTTTCCGAATGATTGTATATTTTTCGTCCAAAAGCTCTCAGGCAACCAAGTGGTCGCATAAAAAGAAGTTTTATTTAAATTGTCTCTAATTTCTCTAAAGTTTTGCTTATCTGGGTTAGAATCCATTCTAAAAATATCTAGTGCAAATTTACCTCCAGACGGCAATCCATAAGAAAGCTCTGCTCCCGCACCAAAGAATAAAGATATTTTTCTTGGCATAATTACATCTCCCTCACCCTTTTTTAGTATTCCTCCATCTTGATTTTTATTCAAGCTTATGAATCCTAATAGGAACTCTCCCTTTAGAGTGTATTCCACTTTTTGCATTATTTCTGATTATATAATATCAATATAGAATTAAAATGTAAATATTCAGACAGTTTCCTTGTAAGGTGTCACAGCCAGAGCTTAAATTCCATATTGCATGTAATCTACTACGTGTTCTATTGAAATGAGTTCTGTCAGATAATCTTTCTATTCTAATATGAGCGCAGTAACCAATTGTTGCCAAGCTTAATATATTATAGTAGGTCCTGAAAATGATAGTGTAAGTAAGCCAAAACAGTTTGCATAAATACGATTTGCATGAATTGTACAATCTATTGCCGAAATAGCTTATAAATCAAGAAATGAAACGGGGTGCATAATATGAGCAAAGAAAAATATTTTCAGTCTCTTTCAAGTCAAGGCTCTAGACAAGACCCTTGTCGCAAGAACTGCTGCAAGAAATGCCCTCCAGGCCCCGCTGGTCCTCCAGGACCTCAAGGACCTCAAGGACCAGCAGGACCTCCAGGATTAAACAAATACGCGTATATATACAAAACTACTAGTCAAGAAGTAGCCAGTGGTTCCTATATTCTTTTCAATACAAATGGGCCTATATCTACAGATGTATATCAACATTCAACTACTACAGATACAGATCAAATCGTTATTCTACAGCCTGGTGTCTATGAATTAACATTCATAACCTTTCCTACCAATAACAACATGACAGTATCCGTATATTTAGAGAATCTTTCAATCCCAGGTGCCACCCATAGAGCAGAAGATAGCATCTTAACACTTCAAACAATTTTTACAGTCACGAATGCACCTGCAACCATTAGGATCAGAAATACAGGACCCGATACTGTTCTGTTGCCTGCATATACTACATCCGTGGGCAACATAACAGGCACAAATTCTTCAATAAAAATCATTAAGCTAAGCTAACATGTTGTGCTAGTTTGATTCAATTTGCAATAAGCTTACAAACTCTAGGCTTGTAAAACTAGCAAATAAAATCAACTAGCACAACCCATTAAATTATTTAAATGATTCGTTTAATATCCTGTAATATCCTGAACTTTTTTTGTTGTTTACATCTGAACTTTAGAGTAATTTTAAATACTATATTCATAATTTATCTAAATATGCACATGCTATGCTAGTAATATATCTATAGACGCGTATCTTAGAAATCGTAAAAGAATCATCGCTTAAACAGATAAAAAATGATATGCTAAAATTCTTATGTTTATCCTTATACGAAAATCTTCGTAAATTGATCGACATTTTTCTATCTCTTATTTGATAATACATCTCATTTGATACATCGGATGTTTTGCTGTTTCTTGTCGTTTTCTGTGTCATCTTCATTTTGATATTAATAATATTACAACGAAAGGAATATTGGATATGTTGGTTCGTCTTGGCTTTGTTGCACTCTCTCTATTACTCCATGATGCTTCACCTAATAAAACCCTTACTTATAAAAGCTACACCAACCTACCGGCAGATCCTGAAATTAGGTTGTATCGTTTACATTCCTTGGTGAGAAAAAATTTGAATAACACGAAAAGAATACTAATTCATGCTAATGCCCATGATATAAAAATTTATCGATTAACCTCCAAACTAATCCCATTAGCAACCCATCCCGATGTGATGCAATGGGATTATATAGCTGATTTTCATGATGAATTTCTTGATATTGGAGATTTTATCAAAAAAAATGGTATGCGTATCAGCGCACACCCAGACCATTTCACAATTCTAAATAGTCCTAAAAAAGAAATTCTTGCTTCCTCTATCAAAGACCTGGAGTATCATGGACGTATCATGGATGCCATGGGCCTTTCCACCAAAATGGGTAAATTGGTGCTACATATAGGCGGAGTCTATGATAGTAAGCTTAAGGCAATTGATCGATTTACTGAAAACTTTATGAATCTCCCCTTCCATATTCGGGATAGAATCATTTTAGAAAATGATGATAAGGTCTATACCGCCCGCGAAGTGTTAGATATATGTAAACAAATCGAAGCCCCCATGGTATTAGACATTCATCATCACTGGTGTAATAATAATGGAGAGCACATAGACGGTTTACTTGAGGATATTTTCAGTACTTGGAATAGGCAGGATTTACCGCCAAAGATTCATATATCAAGTCCTAAATGTGAGAAAAATGTACGAGCCCACGCTGACTATGTAGATATAAATTTCTTTTACAACTTTCTCAGGATCGCGAAAAAAACAAACCAAGATTTTGATGTTATGATCGAAGCCAAAAATAAAGACAAAGCGCTTTTGCAGCTTATGGCTGATTTAAAGAACTTTGAAAACATTCATTTCATTAGTGACGCTTCTTTCGAAATATGAAAATATTTTTTAATAGTAAAGGGTCATGAAAATCATTGCGTTTTCATGGCCCTTTACATAAGCTTCTTATCCACCAATAATAGGGTAGATTATTTTTATTTCATCTCCGTCTTGAATAGTTGTATCATTATATGCATCCTGTAAGATCATGTTGCCGTTAAGCATTATGGCAATCACTGGCAGGGATGTTTTAAATTGCGTTAAAATCGAATGTAATGGCATACATTGCATTTCTTTTCCATTTACACGAATCATTTATTCCACCCTACCTTTTAATCTTTCATTTTACCCATTTGCTTTACCTTCTCAGTGCATGCATTCATAGCTCGAATGACCGCTCCTCGGAAATTGCTTTTTTCTAAGGAATATACGGCTTCAATGGTTGCGCCGGCAGGCGAACACACCATATCTTTCAACTCTCCGGGATGCTTTTCTTTTTCCAGTACCATTTTAGCTGCCCCTAATACAGCTTGAGCTGCATATTTGTAAGCCTTTTCTCGGGACAAACCTTGGAGTACCCCACCGTCGGCCAGGGCTTCAATAAATATATAGACATAGGCTGGACTGCTTCCACTGATGGCAGGTATACTATCCATTAAACTTTCATCGATAACATCTACCCTTCCAATGCTCTCAAACAAGTTTAAAACCGCTTCTAAATCCTCTTGACTAAGGTGATCATTTTTTGTAACTGCAGTCATACCTGCACCCACCAGCACAGGTGTATTAGGCATCGTTCTAACAATCTTGGTTGGTTCATCAAAGAATTGCTCAATATATTTTATTTCGATCCCAGCAGCTAATGAGACAATAACATGCTTAGATGTAACTATATCTTTAATCTCATTCAATACTTCCTCGTATTTTACAGGTTTAACGGCTAAAACAATAATTTCACAGTTTTTAACCAAATCACGGTTATTTACTGCTAGAGAAACATCAAATTCTTTACAAAAAATTTCTGCTTTTTCAACTGTTCTACTGCTTACATATATATTCTGTTTATCATCGGGATAACTGTTTACTAGCCCGCTAACGATTGCATAAGTCATATTCCCTGCACCTATAAACCCAATTTTGCTGTTCATTTTACCACCTCAATATTATTATTCATTCTAAAGAAATCGATTCTTTTTGTTGTCTTGTCTATGGTGCTTCAAAAAGGGTCGCTTTCTCTGTTCCATCCAATAATTTCAATAAAATATTTTCTTTGCTTCCATTTGTTAAAATCATCGGTATCCCATAGTTATTTACTTTTCTGGCAGCCTCGATTTTTGTTGCGATTCCACCCGTTCCGAAAGAGTTTGATTCTCCAATCGTGATGTTTTCCAGTAATTCATCTATATCAGCTACTTCCTCAATTAGTGAAGCGCCCTGGTAAATTTTAGGATTTTTATCATAGATACCATCTACGTCGCTAAACAGGATCAGTACATCTGCATTCCAAAGATTTGCAGTCAATGCAGCCAATGTATCATTGTCACCAATTTTGATCTCTTCTACACTGACCGTATCATTTTCATTAATAATAGGGATTACGCCTTCATCAACTAAGGTAAATAACGTATTTCTAATATTCAGTGTTCTATTTCTATCAAAGAAATCGTCCCTTGTTAAAAGCATTTGTGCGATATGAATGTGATTCTCCCAAAAAGCTTTTCTATAGGCATCCATGAGCTCAACTTGACCAATGGCACAAAGAGCCTGTTTATAATGAATATCCTCTTTTCTCATCCATTTATCGATGGTAGCAACACCTGCAATCCTAGCACCAGATGACACAATCACAATTTGCTTTCCTTCACGAATCAGATGACATACTTGAGCACACAGTTTCTTTAGGAAATCTTTATTTATTGTTCCATTTTCGTTTGCTAATGTATTACTTCCAATCTTAATAACTATTTTCTTACTTTTAGACATAATTTCACTAATCATATGACCCCTCTATTCTCGAATTTGTCCATTTCCTATAATCGTATATTTTGAACTTACAAGCTCGCTTAGTCCAATAGGACCTCTTGCATGGATTTTTTGTGTGCTAATTCCCATTTCTCCTCCATAGCCAAACTGGCCACCATCTGTAAACCTGGTTGAAGCATTTACATATACTGCTGCTGCATCTACTTGTCGACTAAACAGATTTGCATTTGTCATATTCTCTGTTAAGATAGACTCGGAATGTTTCGTACCATATTTTCGAATGTGGGCAATTGCTTCCTGAACATCCTCAACAATTTTCACTGCAAGTATATAATCAAGAAACTCCTCCTGCCAATCTTGCTCCGTTGCATTGCTTGCTGGTATAATGCTTTGTGTTTCATCACATCCACGAATTTCTACCCGATTCCTTAGGCGATCATACAACTTTGGTAAGAACTCCTTTGCTATGTTTTTGTGAACCAGCACAGTTTCACAAGCGTTGCACACACCCGGCCGTTGAACTTTTGCATTTTCAACAATATCTAGCGCCATTGAAAATTGAGCTGTTTCATCAACAAATATATGGCAATTACCAACCCCTGTTTCGATGGTAGGCACAGTGGCATTTTTAACAACGAATTCAATTAAGTCCTTTCCACCCCGAGGAATAATTAAGTCGATATATTCATTTAAGGTTAACATCTCTTTTACGATAGCACGATCTGGATTATCAATGAATTCAATGACGCTTTCGGATATCAAGCTTTTTTTCAACCCTTCTTTTACAGCATATACCAAAGCTCTATTTGAATGAATCGAGGATGCGCTACCTCGTAATAGTATACTGTTCCCACTTTTTAGTGCCAATGAAAAAGCATCAATCGTAACATTCGGTCGTGATTCATAAATAATTCCTATCACACCCAATGGTACTGTCATTTTACTAATCGTCAACCCATTCTCCAGTGTCCACACGTCATTACTTCTCCATATGGGGTCCTTTAACTCGATGATTGTATGGATTCCGTCTACCATATCATCGATTCGTTTTGAATCCAATTTTAATCGATCAATTAAGCTCTCTTTCATATTTTCTTCTTTTGCATTCACAATATCTTTTGCATTTTCTTCCAATATAAAATTTTTATGTTCTGTTAAGCTATCAGCGACTTTCTTCAACGCCTCATTTTTCGCCTTTGTATTTATGATTGCTAATTCTTGTGCCGCTTCATGTAATCTTTTACATTTATCCACTAAATATGTCATCTTCATTCACTCCTCTATACTAATATTCTTTGATTGAAATTAACATAATATTATTATGTCTACTTTCTTCTTTCGCTAATGTAAAAAAAAATAAAAAAATCCCGTCCCAAAAGGGACGAGATATAACCCGCGGTACCACCCTAGTTAGCCAAACGGCTCCCTTAAGCAATCGTAACGTGATTTAAACGTAATGATTTGTTCATCATTATACTCCGGAGTGGGTTCTAAAAGTTAGTCTGCAAGGTTCTCATCGTTTCCATGCTCTCTGTGAAACATCACTTTTTTACTATTCTCCATCACTGTATTTTTGTATTTATATTTATCCCTGATTATACATAAGCTTTTTCTTTATGTCAATATGTTTTTTGAGGAATCTATCTTATTAAATTTCTTTTTATCCGTTGCTGAAATAAACAATATTAAAAGGATAGAGCTAATTTAGCCCTACCCTTTCGATATAGACGGGAATAATTCTTTATCCTCCAGCCAACAAATGTATAACTTTTACATCATCCCCATCATAGATAGACGTTGACCTATACTGCTCCTTTAGAATAAGTTTTTCATTTATTCTTACGATGATTTTTGGATAGGTATATCGTTTCTTTTCCAACAGTTTTTCTACGGTTAATCCATCTTCCCATTCAAAATCTCTGCCATTCACCTTTATCATCAGATATACCTCCTCCCTATAGACAGTATTTTATAAATATGGTTTTACGACACCTACTATCTCTGGGAAATCTATCCCCAACTTTTGTAGTGTATCTAGCTTTGGAATTCCATTATTATTCCATCCTCTTCTCGCATAAACGGCATCAACTAATTTTTCATATTGATCCTCCCTATACTTTCTTAACACATCCAATTTTTCTTCTGTCTTTTTTCCCTCAGGATTATAGCCTAACAGTTCTCTTAACTGTTGATCATATCGCTCTTGTCTGGATTCATATTCTTCCACCGTTACAGGACCAGCTGAACGGTAAGGGATTTTGTCATTCTCACGCTTGCCATAACCCATTCTAATATTAAATACTCTTTGGAAATTATATACTCTCTCTGATTGAAGAATCAACTCTTCCTTATCAATAGACTTTCCTGTTACACCGTTGAACAGATCCACATAATTCTGCACATGCTCAGGAATTTTTGCTGGTTCTGATGCAGATGAATTACTCTCTGGAATGATATCATTCCATGGTAGCTTGCATAGTCCATTGAGTCCAAACCATGTTCTAAACATAGGGAAATAATGTAATGCTTCCGCTTTATCCTCAAATGTTGGAATCTGATTGTTTACCATATCCATAAAGATAAGCCATGCTTCATCATGCTGTGGTCCCTTATTGGTTAAACCATAGCCGCCCTGTTGCGCCAATGATTCCTTAGGAAGGTATTCAGAATACTCCAAGCCCTTTTGCTCCATGCCAATATCTTGAAGGAATTTAGGATCTGCACCATATTTTTCTACAAAGAGTTTTTTCATCTTTCTAACTCCTTGGCCAGCAACCAAGCCAAACCCTTCTCCTCTTGACATCTGATGTAGGAGTTCTATTGCCGCTTCAGCATTCCCAAAGTTCAACTCTAGGCCGCCGGTGATCTCTTTATTGATAATACCATTTTCATAACACTCCATGGCAAAGGCTGTAATTGTACCAAAGGAAATTGTATCAATCCCATAGGTATCACAATAAAAATTACTCTCCAATATATATTGTGGATCGAAAATGCCGCAATTGGCACCTAGGCCTGCTGCATTTTCATACTCTGGCCCATCTACTGTTACAAGATGTCCTTTGTATGGACCCGTTTTTATTTCAAAATTGTCGGCTGCCTTGGCACAAGATAATGAACAACCATACCAGCACCCATCAGGTTTTCCCTGAGTAATATATTTATCAATAAAAACATTGGATGCAATCTTATATGTATCGGAGTGACTTCCAAATTTATAGTTGTGTACTGGAAGTAAATCATATTCATCCATAACCTCTATAATATTTGCAGTACCAATTTGCCTCATTCTATTCTGCACTGCGTCAAATTTACAGATTTCCTTGTGCAACCTAATTCCTGCTTTATTAATACTCGAAATATCACTAGGATGATTCAAATCTCCTTTCACACCTCTAAATCTGACTACAATAGCCTTAATACGCTTATCCTTAAATACAGTGCCAATACCTCCTCTTCCCGCTTGCTTTAATCGCACGACCTTTCTCCGTACATCATAGAAAGTAAAGTTCAATAAGCCAATTAACGTATGTTCCCCGGCAGATCCAGCGGTTACAACAGAGATATTTCTTTTATCTTCTTCAGAATCTGCATACATTTCTGTTAACATTTCCCCTAGAATGTGTCCATCCTTTTCAGGAATGGGAGTTTCTTCAATTCGAATCGTTCCCTCATTTCCATCTATAAAGATAATAACATCTTTATCAGCTTTTCCTTGAACCTCCAAAGCATCCCAGCCTGAAAACTTAAGCAATGGTCCAAAGTATCCTCCCACATTACTGTCAATGACAAGACCAGTTAATGGAGATATTGTTACAACCAGTGATTTTCCTGATCCAGGATATTGAGTAATTCCCCCCAATGGTCCACTAGAGATAACAATTTCATTTTCTGGATCGTTCCATTTTGTCTCTGGCTTTACAGCATTCCAAAGATACCATAAACCAAAACCCTTTCCCCCAGTAAATTTTTCTTTCATCATATCTGTCACAGGCTTTGACTCAATTCTATTATCAGATAAATTAATATATAATGATCTATTGGTATAGCCTTTTTCAGCTTGACCTAGCTCATATCGAAATTCAGTCAGTGGTTTATGCTCTTTTCGTAATTCTTTTACATCCATGTGCTTTCGTCCCCCTTTACAATATGTGATTATTGTTCTCCGGCAGTTGCGGTTTCCCCCATAGCTTCTATTTCTAATTCGTCTACATTCTCAATAAAGATTGCTCCCGTCGGGCAATTTTTCGCACATAAGCCACAGGCTACACATTTAAAAGGTTCAATGAAATCATCATGTTGTCTCATTGCTTCCTCTGGACAGAATCCTACGCACATGAAGCATCCTACACAATCTTGTTTTTTGATTCTAACTACTCGATTTTTATCTCTATAGAGAGCCTCCACTTGGCATATTTCAATACATTCCCCACATTGATTACATATATTGATGCCATATCCTCCCTGTGATTTCATATTGATGTAAATACTAGACTTCTCCTTCAGTGACTCCTTGAAATATACACTTGAACAGATTTCCTCACACTTATTACATCCAATACATAATTCTTCTTTTTTGCCTAGTCTCTTCAATATTTTTCACCTCCACATTTGCTTAATATTGTAGTATTTTATTCAAAATATTGTAGTATTTTATTCAAAATCTTTTATTTTGTGAAGAATTAAAAACGACACTATTCATTCTAAACAACAGATGGTTCAAAGATTAGCTCACCTTTTTTGAATCGGTTTAGATGAAGCATATCTATTGGCAATGTAGTCTCTTCTCCTAAAATAGATTCAGCCATCAACAAGCCAGTAGCCGGACCAAACATGAATCCATGACCGCTATATCCTATGGCTAAATAGAATCCCTCCACCTCATCCACAGGTCCATAAATCGGTTGTCTATCCGGTGTCATATTATATAGACCAGCCCATTGTCTTAGTAAGCGTACATCTTTCAGTGGTGGAAGTACCTTGGTAATCGTTTTTGTCATTTCCTCCAAGAAATGCCATCCAGAAGTAATTCGTAGATCCCGTGGTTCACCCTCGTCACCGCGTCCCATAATGATACTTCCATGGGGAACTTGCTGACAATAGAGGTTTAAAGAAAAAGACATAACCATAGGTCCTAAGACAGGTTCAACAGGTTCTGTAACCAGTATCTGATGTCTTTCTGAATAAACTGGTAAATCTAATCCCACCATATTACCAATAAGCTGAGAATACCCTCCTGCCGCA
Organism: Anaerosolibacter carboniphilus; assembly: GCF_014205875.1. Taxonomy (GTDB): domain Bacteria; phylum Bacillota; class Clostridia; order Peptostreptococcales; family Thermotaleaceae; genus Anaerosolibacter; species Anaerosolibacter carboniphilus. Next base: position 99,205 of record NZ_JACHEN010000015.1, on the reverse strand, counting down.
TTTACAACCACATTGGTAGAAATATCTCCCTTGTTTGTTTTGACTCCTCTTATTTTTCCCTCTTCGACGATGATATCTATTACTTCCGTGTAGGTATAAATATGAGCACCTAGTCTTTTGGCTGCATTCGCAAAGGCCTGAGTAGTATGAAAAGGGTTGAGATGACCGTCTTTTTGATGAAAGGTCGCACTTATCAATCCTTCTGTATTTAAGAATGGTACAATTTCCTTTGCTTCATCAAGGTCTAACAGTTTTGATTGGATCCCTAAGCTATTTTGCAACGCAACGTTCTTTTTAAATTGTTCATGTTCCTTCTCTGTACTGGAAACAATCAAATACCCGCCTTGCTTGAATTCTATGTCCCCTTCATAAGCTAACTCTTCATTTGCATGCTCAAAGAAATCAGAGGATAGTTTAGAAATCCTACAATTCATTTCTGTTCCCCATTGCTGTCGAATTCCTGCACCGCATCTTCCTGTCGCACCACTGGCTAAATACGCTTTTTCTATAACCACAATATCTCTAACACCTTTTTTTAACAAATTATAAGCAATGGCACATCCTGAGATTCCCCCACCGATGATTACTACATCTGCTGTTTTAATCATGTACCCCACCTCCTGCAGCGCATTCACATATTGCTCCAAGCTTTATTCCTTTCACTGGGGGTCTGTAGGTTCCAGGCTTTAACGCAGCTATAGGTTTGCCTGTTGCAATCAACAATTCCCTAAGAACGAGCTGTGTACATGTTCTTCCTTGGCAAGGACCCATTCCTATTCTACTAATTCTTTTCAACTCATCGAAAGTAGTAAAGCCCTGTGCGATTAAAGCCCTTACTTCTTTTACTGTTAAATCCGAGCAGCGACAAACGATTGTATTGTCATCCATATTAATCCCCCATTCCTATATTTCTTATGGTATGAACATACGCCTTAGGAATAGCAATTGAAATGATGGGCGTTCTATCTAATGCCTTTGTATGGAGTGCCTTTATAACCCTTACATCACACACATATTCACCAGATCTATCCAAGCCCTTTACGATATCACCTTCCGATGGCAGAGGAAGAAACTCATAAGGAATCTTTAGCAACGCCTCATGGTCTGAATAGGTCATATCCACAACCATAATCGCTAAACCTGGGCATTTGCTAATACATAACCCGCATCCATTGCACAACTCATGATCCATGATAGGCAAATCATTTATATCTTGAAATTCTTTTATAGCATTTCTATTACAGGCTGTATAGCAGGGATTGCATGGTATGTTTTGAAAGCATTCAATCACAGCTACGGCCCCCTGACTCAATCGAACACTATTTGGAAAAACCTTTTCTAAATCTTCTTTTAAGGGAACTCCCGTACTTGATAACATTTTTACACCTCCCAACAATATTTGCTTATATATCGCTGCTTGCTGCAGCTTCTAAGATTGTTTGTAGCTGTGCGATTCCTTCTCTAATTTTAATTCCTACTGGACCTGATCTTAAGGCATGTAATTGATCATGCAAGTCCTTCTTCTTCTCCTCCATATTGTATACAGTATGACCTATACTTTGTGCTGCATTCATGCCAGCTAAATATCCCTCTACCATTGCACTACTTGCCTCTTCCACGCCTCCTACATCCCCAGCGACAAAAATTCGTGGAACGGAGGTCTCCATATTTTCATTCCGCAATGGTACATAACCACCTAACTCGTTCACATATTTCATTTCACATCCAGCTTGCCATAATAGTTCCCCTAGAGGTGATAATCCTACAGCTATACACATTACATCTATGTCAAGATCCATCTCGCTTTCTTCTATCGGATTCCAATTTTCATCTAACTTGCATATCGTCGCCCCCTGAAGCTCATTTTTTCCATGAGCTTTCTTTACAGTATAGCTCGTATAGATTGGAACTCCAGCTCTGCGAACCTTTGACGCATGGACCAAATAACCTCCAATTTTAGGTGCAGCATCAATTATTGCTGCCACTTTAACACCTGCCTGCAATAATTGATAACTAACGATCAACCCAATATTTCCTGCGCCAACCATCAAAACGCAATTTCCTGGTTTAATGCCATATTCATTCATTAAAGTTTGAACAGCACCTGCACCGTAGATTCCTGGCAGATCGTTGTTTGGGAATGCCAATGTTTTCTCACTGGCTCCTGTTGCCACGATTGTAGATTTGGCTATAATTTTAATATATTTTCCCGATGTTTCTGCAGTAATTACTCCATCCTCATATATTCCTAATATTGTTGTATCATTTAATATTTCAATGCTCTCCTTGGAACGAATCTGATCAAGAAGTATTCTACAAATATCAATTCCTCGCACCGATGCATACTGTTTTTCTGAACCAAAAAACATATGAGTTTGCTTTACCAACTGACCACCTAAAGATTTATTTCTATCAACTAGAAGAACTTTACATCCTGCTTCCGCAGCACTAATGGCTGCACAGAGACCTGCGGGGCCACCTCCGATAATGAGGACATCTGTATATTTCATCGCAGAATATCTCCTTTCCCTGTTTGTGTATCTATATGCATTCCTTCTTGGAGCATTTCAACACAAATTCTTACATTTGGTTCCCCGTTTACAACCATTAAACAAGAGGAACAATTTCCTATGGCGCAGTAGAAACCTCTAGGTCTTTGCTTTTCATGACTATGACTTAATACTTTTATTCCTGCTGCATGCAATGCAGCGGCAATGGTCTCTCCTTCATATCCTTCTAGTATTTGTCCATTGTACGTGAATTGTACAGTTCTTCCTCTTTCAAAGCTTACGATTGGATGCTCCTGTATTCTCATGGTGACACCTCCATCATGATTTATTTGGATTCTTCCCCTGTTCGGGGAAGAATCCAATCATTATTCCTACTTATTGTTCTGTGATTTAAAAGCTCTATTTAATAAATACAAAAATCCACAAAAATAGAATCCCAAAGTTATAACCATCATAATAATGGAAGTTGATGACATATTACTTCGCCTCCTCTGTTGATTCCATTATGTCTCTGCCTCTCCCTATCCTATTTGCTAGCCAATTGTTTGATAATCCTGCAAATGCAAGCAAGATACCAAATTGAAGAGCGATCGTACCTACACTAAAGGTTTCTGTTGGATCCCACCAATTATCTGGATACCAAGTAATCGCTTGCCATAACCACCAGCCTATAATGATTGTCACGAATGCAGGGAACAATGCCACACTGACTGTCCACCATTTATTAACTTTGAAATCTGACCAAGGTGTATTGATGTCGTTATTTCTGATCTTCTCAAGTCCGCGTTTCATAAGAGCAATAGCAACAAAAAGTCCACTAAAAAGTAATCCTACGCCCCATACCCAATCTTGATTATCATTGATATTTAAGCTATAGGCAGATGGAATACCTGCTAAAAATCCTCCAATTACAACAATTAAAGTTGCTTTTTGTCTATCTAAGCCTGCATCCATAAAGTTCCTAACACCCACCTCAATCATGGGTAGTAGCGAAGTTAAGGCAGCGATGGACATCGCCAAGAAAAAGAGTGCCGATAAGACAGAACCAAATGGCATGGTTGTAAATAATTGCGCCAAATAAATGAAAGTAATCCCAGTATTCCCTGCAGAAATTGCAGCTTCTGGTGCTGGAGAGAGGGCAAAGATCGCTGGTAGCACCGCCATCCCGCAAATTAAAGCACCTACATTATCGCTAAAGCCCATAATCATACAATTTCCTGCAACATCCTCTTTTTTCTTTGTATATACTGCATATGTAATAATAAAACCCCATCCTGCCCCTGTTGACCACGCTGCCTGGGTAAAGGCCTCTAGCCAAATCTTGGGAGTAGCAAGCATATGAAGCTTCGGACTAAATAAAAATTCCAGTCCTTTTGATGCACCTGGGAGTGTTATGGATCTTAAAGCAGCAAAAATTATTAGAGCAAACAATGTGGGAATCATGATTTTTGATGCCTTTTCAATTCCGTTTGTTACACCTTTGTAAATAATGAAACCTGCTACAGCCATAGAAATGAAATGAAAAAGAATCGTCTGTGAAGGTGTAGTAGTAAATGTTTTCCAAATCGCTTCCGTTACTTCTGTACCCACTGGTTTACTAAATGCGCCTGTTACTGCCAGGGTAAAATATTTAACACACCAGCCCATGATTACGGAATAGTAAAACATAATCAATAAACATACTGCTGCAATCCAAGTACCCATCCAGGTATACTTCTTTCCTACATAGTCACGGAAAGCACCAATCGTTCCAAGTCCTGTTCTTCTACCCATGACCATTTCACCCATAAGTAGCGGTATAGACCAAACAAACAAGGCAATCGTCCATGCAATAATGAAAGGCCCTCCTCCGTTTGCAGCCGCTACCCTTGGAAATCTCCATACATTTCCTGTACCTATTGCCATACCTATCGATGCTGCAATGAATCCCCATCTACTAGCCCATTGTTCTTTTTGCTGACTCATACAAACCCTCCTTTAATCAATATTTGTAAAATTCTATCCTCCTTTCATTTCTGAATAATATTCAATACCTTTATTCTTCTAGATGGAGCTATGAAGCGCCGCGGAATCCAAAGAAAGATAAAATACTATATTCCTACTACTTATTAAGCAATTAACATGCCAAAATTTTCAAATAATTTCATGACTAAAGCCAACAAGCAAATTCTATATAAATAAAAGATGCCAGGCCTGTCATCATTCATTTATAGGCCTGGCACCTTTTAGCGGTGTCAATTAATTGACATATATTGTAATGTAGTTTTTAATTGCATACCCGTTTACCATTAATAATTAAAGACTTCAACGATCCGTCAATTTTTTGACGCGTGTCGGTTTTCTGACATTACATTCCATATTGACTTAACTTATAATATAAGGTACTTCTTGGAATATTTAATAATTTCGCTGCCTTTGCTTTATTTCCCTTTGCTTCAGCTAATGCATTCCGAATCATATCGATCTCAGATGATTTCACCATGTCCTCAAGACTTGAAGGTTTGGTCCTTTTATCTATCTTGTCTAGGGTTCCTTCAATGATATACTGGGGTATAGATGACATTGTAATGCGATGATCATAACTCAGTACTACCATACATTCCACGGTATTTCTTAACTCGCGTATATTACCCTTCCATTCATATTTATATAAAATATCAAAGACTTCTTTCTCTATATGATGAATTTTTATATTGTTTTTGCGACATATTTCCTGTAAAAAGTAATCAAATAGCAAAACGATATCCTCTTTTCGGTCTCTTAGAGGTGGCAATTCCATTTCCACCACGTTTAACCGATAGTATAAATCTTCTCTAAAATAACCTTTCTTTACCATATCTTTAAGATTTCTATTGGTAGCTGAGATAATACGAACATCGATGGATATCGATTTTTCTGATCCGATACGTAAGACATTTCCCTCTTGAAGAACCCGAAGCAATTTCGCTTGAAGCTCTATAGGCAAATCTCCTATTTCATCAAGAAAAATCGTTCCATTGTTTGCCAATTCAAAATATCCTAATTTCCCTCTCTTTAGTGCGCCTGTAAAAGCACCTCCTACATATCCAAAAAACTCACTCTCAAAAAGACTTTGAGGAATTGCACTGCAGTTTACTGGAACAAAATGCCCTTGTCTTTTACTATGATGGTGGATGGCTCTTGCAAAAACCTCTTTTCCTGTTCCACTTTCCCCTGTGATCAAAACACTGGTATCTGTCTGAGATACGTGCTTTGCTAGTTGAATTTTACCCTGGATAACTGGACTTTTACCTATAATATTTCCTAAAGAAAAACCACCCTGCGTAATTTTTTCTACTTCTTCTTTCAGAAGGTTAATTTGAGAATTTGCTTTTTCTAAACTGACAGATAGGTTTCTATATTCCGTTACATCCCTTTCCGTTGCCACTACACCCATAAATTCATCCTCAATAAATATAGGTAACGCACTGATAATTACATAATAATTTGGCTTTGGAGAATGATATACATTCTCTATGGGTATACGACTTTCAATAACCGATTGGGTAAGAGCATTGGGAAAAAAATCTATAAGTTTTTGATAAAGAATATCTGTAGCTTTTATTCCATAAATCTTTTCCGCACTTTTATTCCAAAAAATAACGTAACCAGTGGCATCTGTAACAGTGACACCTTCATGCATATTATTAATAATATGCCTATACTGTTTATTGATCATCTCTAGCTTCATATAGTAGCTGTCACGAATATTATCACTTCTTAAAATACCAATTACCTGACCACCATCACATACAGGCAAACGCCCTATTTTTTTTTCAATTAATATCTTTCGCGCTTTACTGATAAGCTCATCTCCTTGGGTTGTAAGAACATCAGTCTTCATGTATTGAGAAACAGGCAGGGAAAGATCATAACGCCCTTTTAAGAAGACTGAAATATCTGCCAAAGTAATCATTCCCAAAAGTTTTTTGTCTCCGTCCATAATCAATGCTTCTTGCATATTTTCTCTTAGAACAAAATAAATGACTTCCGAAAGCTTCATATGGGGTTCTACACTAATATAGTCTTTGGAAAATATTTCATTGACCCTATAATATTGCATTTTATTTTCAAGCAAAATTCTCCCCCCTTTTCAATAGTATATAGATATTTTATATATCCAAAAGAATATATTCTTTCTGCTGAAAAATTAATTGAACTTTCATAATCTTTTAATACTACATATAGTATCTGTTTTCCTGCAAATATGGACAAAAGAAAAATGCAAGAACTCAATCTTGCATTTTCTATCATTCTATACTTTTAAATCAATCTCTAATCCTAGAATTTCCTTATTACGTTCTATGATAGGTCGAATATGTTCTTCAATGAACTCTACTACCTGTTGCGGTCCACGACCAATGTAGAGTGTGGGGTTCACAAGCCTATCAATATTATCTTTAGTCAACTTAAATGTTTCATCCTCTGCAATCCTCATTAATAAATCATTTGGCTTTCCTTCCATCTTAACTTGTTTCGCAGCTTCCATGGAATGGCTTCTTATTTTTTCATGTAGTTCTTGCCTATCTCCGCCTTGCTTGACAGCTTCCATCATTATGTTTTCTGTTGCCATAAAAGGCAACTCACTCATCACATGCTGCTGGATTACCTTTTCATAAACAACCAACCCAGAAGAAACATTAATACAGATCTCAAGTATTGCATCAACAGCCAAAAAAGCTTCTGGAATGGATATTCTTCTATTTGCAGAATCATCTAAAGTTCTCTCAAACCATTGAGTTGACACCGTCATAGCAGGATTCATGATATTGGAAATCACATATCTGGCTAGGGATGCGACTCTTTCACTTCGCATAGGGTTTCTCTTGTATGCCATAGCTGAAGATCCTATCTGATTTGTTTCAAAAGGTTCTTCTACTTCCTTCAAATGTTGCAATAAGCGAAGGTCATTTGTCATTTTATGAGCACTTTGTGCAATGCTGCTCAAGACAGATAATATCCTATAGTCAAGCTTTCTTGAGTATGTTTGTCCTGTTACCGGAAATATTTTTTGGTATCCCATCTTTTCTGTCACAAGTTTATCCAATTCCTTGACCTTTTGATGGTCCCCATCAAACAAGCTTAGGAAACTGGCTTGAGTTCCTGTGGTTCCTTTAACACCCCTAAGGGAGATAGTGCTTAATACATATTCTAAGTCTTCATAGTCCATTAAAAAATCCATTAGCCATAGGGTTGCTCTCTTTCCTACGGTTGTCAGCTGAGCAGGCTGAAAATGGGTAAAGCCAAGGGTTGGTAAATCTTTATACTTTAACGCAAAGGTAGCCATATTGTCCATAAAATTAATCAACTTTTTCTGAATAAGCTTTAACGCCTGGTCCATCACAATGATATCTGTATTATCTCCAACATATGCACTGGTAGCGCCTAAGTGGATAATCGGCTTAGCCTTTGGGCACTGAACACCAAAGGCATATACATGAGACATTACATCATGTCTTGTCTCTTTTTCTCTTTTCATTGCCACTTCATAATTAATATCATTCTTGTATCTCTTCATCTCTTCAATTTGCTCATCAGAGATGTCCAACCCTAGTTCTTTTTCCGCTTCTGCCAAAGCTATCCAAAGACTTCTCCATGTTTTGAACTTTGTATCAGATGAGAATAGTTCTGTCATTTCTCGGCTGGCATATCTTGTAATCAAAGGATTCTCATATGTTGATGACATTGCTTCCACTCCTTTAAATTGTTTACATTAGTATTATACAATAACAAGTTAAAAATCACAAACATTATCATAAATTAATCAGTTTATGTTCATATTAATATGTCTATTTTTATAAAAAAAGATATGGAAGTTCGTCCATATCTTTTTTATCTGCTATCATTACTTTACTTATCTACAAATTCATAAATTTCATCAAAGGATATCCCTACACTTCCTATTGTAGGTCTTGTGTTTAGAAAAGTATCATGGTAATCAGATCCTCCTGTAACAAAAAGTCCATGCTCCTTCGCTATCGCTAAGAATCGCTGCCAATCTTTTCTTTCGTGCTTACTATGGTATACTTCTATTCCCCTTATTCCTTTACTAATGATTTCCATAATGTCTATTTCCTTATTTAACAGTCCTGGATGTGCCAATACAGGAACTCCTTTTGCATTAATGATAGTAGCAATGGCTTCTTCAGGAGACAGTTTGAATCGCTCTATATAAGCAGGTTTTCCTTTTCCAAGCAGTGTTTCAAACGTATCTTGTATCGTTCGTCTATAACCTTTCTCTACGAGTAATCTCCCGATATGGGGCCTACCTATGGCACCTCCCTTTGACGATGATAAAACTTCTTCAAAGGTTATATGGTAACCTAATTCAACCAGCTTCTCTATGATTCGCCTTCCCCTTTGTGCTCTATCATCCTTAATTTTTTCAGTTAATTTAATGATTCCAGGATCCCCATAATCAATCCAATAACCTAATATGTGTACTTCATGATCCATGAATTGTGTACTAAACTCTATACCAGGTATAAATAAAAAATCTTTATATGCTTTAGCAGATCGATCGGCCTCATCTAAACCGTCAACAGTGTCATGATCTGTGATGGCAACACCCTTTAATCCCAGTTTAACAGCCCAATCAATAATTTCTGAAGGCTTTAATATTCCATCCGATGCCGTGGAATGAATATGCATATCTATTTTCAAGCCTCTACCCCCTTGCGCGAACAATTGAATGAATCATTACTCTCACACTAAAATATATATTTGCACAAATTTCTTTAAAATATGTAAAAAAGCAAAAGACCCGTAAAAACAGGTCTTCTTCTAGTAATAAACTATCTTGGTTCAACAATAAGCTTAATGGCAGTTCTTTCTTCGCCATCTATCTGAATATCTGTGAAGGCAGGAATACATATTAGGTCAACACCACTAGGAGCAACGAATCCTCGCGCAATAGCTACTGCTTTCACTGCTTGATTCAGAGCACCCGCACCAATTGCTTGGATTTCTGCACCACCGCGTTCTCTTAAAACGCCAGCTAATGCTCCTGCAACAGAGTTTGGATTTGATTTTGCTGATACTTTTAATACTTCCATGATGAAAGCCCCCTTTAATAATAGAGTTGAATTGACTCATTTAAAAGAATGATATATTATATCAAATTACTATATTCTACATATATCCTGCAAATCCTTTTTTTTCTAAAAAAGAAATAAGAAAATTTAAACAAATCATCCAAACACAACGATTTTACTTTTCAGCATGATGATTATCCTAGTCTGGACTTGTTAATATTTAATCGCCTTATCCTATCTTCTCAAAAAATAATAGAAGCACACTTAGTGTGCTTTATTATTTTGCATATTCTATTGCTCGCGTTTCTCGAATTACATTTACTTTAATTTGACCTGGATATTCCAGTTCGCTTTCAATTTTCTTCGTTATATCTCGGGCTAAATAAATGATATCTGCATCTGCCATTTCTTCCGGCTTCACCATAATTCTTATTTCACGACCAGCCTGAATTGCAAATGATTTTTCAACGCCATCATATGCACTTGCAATTTCTTCTAGTTTCTCAAGACGCTTAATATATGTCTCTAAAGTCTCTCTCCTTGCACCTGGTCTCGCAGCAGAAATCGCATCAGCTGCTGTGACTAAAACGGCTTCAATCGTCTGAGGCTCATAATCACCATGATGGGTTGACATGGCATGGATTACTTCATTAGACTCTTTATACTTCTTCAACAAGTCCATACCAATTTCTACGTGGGTTCCCTCAATTTCATGGTCAACAGCCTTTCCAATATCGTGCAGCAAACCTGCTCTTTTTGCAAGCTTCACATCTGCTCCCAACTCAGTAGCCATTAAACCTGCTAAATGAGAAACTTCTATAGAATGCTTTAATACATTTTGCCCATAGCTTGTTCTAAATTTTAATCTTCCAAGCAACTTAATCAATTCTGGATGTAGTCCATGTACCCCTGTCTCAAAGGTAGCCTGTTCGCCTTCCTCTTTGATCATATTGTTCACTTCTTTTTTAGCTTTTTCTACCATTTCTTCAATTCTAGCGGGATGAATTCTTCCGTCTACAATTAATTTTTCAAGGGCAATTCTTGCAACCTCTCGCCGAATCGGATCGAAACCTGAAAGTATCACTGCCTCTGGTGTATCGTCAATAATTAAGTCTATTCCTGTCAGAGTTTCTAAAGCCCTTATATTTCTACCTTCTCTACCAATTATTCTTCCCTTCATTTCATCGTTAGGAAGAGCAACAACAGATACTGTTGTTTCTGCTACGTGATCCGCTGCACATTTTTGTATTGCATAAGAAATAATTTCTTTTGCCTTTTTCTCGCCTTCTTCTTTTGCTTTTTGTTCTATCTCTTTAATCATCATAGCAGCTTCATGCTTAATCTCTTTTTGTATATCGTTTAAAAGCAACTCTTTTGCATCTTCTGAGGTAAGACCAGAAATTTTTTCAAGTTCTAGAAGTTCCTTTTGATAAAGCTCTTCTATTTCCTCTTCTTTTTCTGCAACTTCCTTTAGTTTCTTGTTATACATGTCTTCTTTCTTCTCAAGATTTTCAGATTTTCTATCCAAAGTTTCTTCTTTTTGAACAAGTCTTCTTTCTAATCTTTGAATTTCGTTTCGTCTTTCCCTACTGTCTTTCTCAAAGTCACTTCTTAACCTGTGAACTTCTTCCTTTGCTTCTAGCAGAATTTCCTTTTTTGCTGTTTCGGCATCTTTTTGCGCTTCGCTGACAATTTCTTTTGCTCTTTGCTCTGCACTATTTAATTTGCCTTCGGCAATATTCCTTCTCAGAAAATATCCTACTACAAAGCTAATTACTGCTATAACGAGAATGATAGCTATGAAGTTTAAACTATTAATACTTAAACACCTCCCCTAATAAAAGAATACAAACTAATAAAACCGAGAAGCCTCGGTTTTTAAATCTTTCACTATGATATTATAGAGTAAAATTTAAAAAACTTGCTGGGCTTCTTGTATTATTCAATGATACACCATTAGTTGTTTTTATTTTATATCTTTTTTATTGCACTGTCAAGTTGATATTCAGTACACTAGAGTATTATAACCATTTTTTGCTATCTCATAAGCTTTTATAAATTGTTTTTCAAAATATTTATATATCTTTTAATACAGTACATTCTCAAAATAAATAATCCCCTGAAAGGGGATTATTCGCTAATTTCCGTATTATCTGAAGAGATTTTTGACAATGGTAAATTGTTAGCTTTTCTTACTTGATTCTCAATTTCTAATGCAATCTCCTTATTTTCAACAAGGAACTGCTTTGCATTCTCTCTTCCCTGACCTAATCGATGCTCTCCATAGCTGTACCATGCACCTGATTTTTTTACGATATCTGCATTCGCTGCACAATCTAAAACACTTCCCTCTCTTGAGATCCCTGTTCCATACATAATATCGAACTCTGCCTGTCTAAAAGGCGGCGCAACCTTATTTTTTACTACTTTCACCCTTGTTCTGCTACCAGTTACAGCGTCTCCCTGCTTGATAGATTCTATTCTTCTTACATCTAAACGAACGGATGCATAGAATTTCAACGCTTTTCCGCCTGTGGTTGTTTCTGGATTTCCGAACATTACACCTACTTTTTCCCTTAGCTGATTGATGAATATAGCCGAAGTTTTTGATTTATTGATTGCTCCTGCTAACTTTCGAAGAGCCTGAGACATTAATCTAGCCTGTAAACCCACATGGCTATCTCCCATGTCGCCTTCAATTTCTGCTTTAGGCACCAAAGCGGCAACAGAATCTATAACAATGACATCAATTGCACCACTTCGAACTAATGCCTCACAAATTTCCAAAGCCTGCTCTCCTGTATCAGGCTGAGACACGATTAAATCATCTATATTCACGCCTAGATTTTTGGCATATACAGGATCTAAAGCATGTTCTGCATCAATAAAAGCTGCAACACCACCATTTTTCTGTGCTTCAGCAATCACATGAAGTGCAACTGTCGTTTTACCAGAAGACTCAGGTCCATAAATCTCAATAATTCTTCCCCTTGGAATACCACCAATTCCAATAGCAATATCTAAATCTAGTGAACCAGTAGAAATAGATTCTACATTTAATCTTGACGTATCCTCACCTAGCTTCATAATAGAACCTTTACCGAACTGTTTTTCTATCTGACCCATTGCAATTTCCAATGCTTTTAATTTCTCTTGCATATCTATCCCAGATACAAAATCTGGTTTTCACCTGCCTTTCAAATGTTAACGAACAAATGTTCTAATACGATTATACATGATAACTATATTAGGGTCAATAGGAATGTTAGGATTTTATAAGTTTTCTAATCATATCCAGGGCGTGCAATAATGACAACTTTCTTATTCGGTCTCGATCTCCAGCCAGCGTTAACTTCTGGGTTATAAAGCGATCACCATACATAGCTGCAATGTAAACAAGTCCTACTGGTTTTTCTTCTGTTCCGCCGCCAGGTCCTGCAATGCCTGTAATAGCCAGGCAAATATCACTACCTGTAATTCGCTGTAATCCCAGAACCATTTCCTTTGCCGTTTCTTCGCTCACTGCACCATATTTTTTTAAGGTCTCTAGTTGAACTCCTAATTCTTCTTCCTTCGCTTTATTGCTGTAGGTAACAATTCCTCTGTCAAAACTCTGAGATATGCCAGCTACACCGGTGAGTTGAGAACATATGAGCCCCCCAGTGCATGACTCTGCTAACGAAATAGAAATATCTCTACGCATTAATTCTTTACCTACTACATCTACCATTTCTTCATCATCATAGCTATAGATATATTTACCCACCTTCTCACGAATCTGCTTAATCATCATTTCTACCAGTTCTATGGCTTGTTGTCTATCGCCAGCCTTCGCAGTCACCCTAAGAGCAACTTCACCCTCCTTTGCATAGGGCGCAATGGTAGGATTTGTTTGATTAGAAATCAAGTCGATCAGTTCTGTCTCCAATTGGGACTCGCCAATACCAAAAAATCTTAACATTTTTGAATAAAAAATTTCCTTTGTTTTCGAAAGTAAATGCGCTTCCGCATAATTAACATACATATTTGTCATTTCTTTTGGTGGTCCTGGAAAAGATATGATAATAGTTCCTTCATGTTCAACAATGAATCCAGGAGCTGTACCAAAATCATTTGGTAAGACAACGGCACCCTCAGGAAAAGATACCTGTTTTAGATTATTTTCAGTCATATATCTATTAATTTTTGTAAAGAAGCTACATAGTCTATCGTAGCTTGGTTTGTGTAATATCATTTTTTTGTCAAACAATTCGGCGATCGTTTCTTTTGTAAGGTCGTCCTGGGTAGGTCCAAGGCCCCCTGTCGTTATGATAATATCGGACCACTGCATAGCATACTTTAAAGTTTCCTTGAGTCTGCTGGCATTATCGCCTACAGTAAAATGATAGTAAACATCTATCCCAATTTCATTAAGCTTTTGGGATAAGAAAACAGAATTACTATTCGTGATTTGTCCCATTAGAAGCTCTGTGCCTATACTAATAATTGAACAATTCATATGCATGTCTCCTTTAAGTTTATTGTAAATAGCAAAAAAGCAGCCATGCTGCTTTTTAATTTATTGTTTTAATACTTGACGATTAAGATAAATATAGTCTACACCTGAAATGATGGTTAACAGTACTGCTGCCCATAATGCTATGCTACTAAATGGAAAGTGGATAAGACTAAAAGGAAAATTATCCAGAAGTATCGCAATAATTGCAACAATCTGGCTTATTGTTTTCAGCTTTCCCCACCAACTGGCTGCAATAACAATACCCTCTGCAGCAGCAATTGCCCTAAATATACTAATGATATATTCCCTTGAAATAATCACAACAACAATCCATGCAGGCAGTTTATCCATTTGCACCAGAGAAACCAAAGCCGCTGTAACTAAAAGCTTATCTGCTAATGGATCCATGAATTTTCCAAACTTGGTTATTTGATTCCTGCTTCTAGCTATATAGCCATCAAGAGTATCTGTAATAGCAGCAATCATGAAAATTGCTGCAGCAATATACATCCCATAGGGAATCTTATTCAATAATACAATCATAAAAACTGGAACTAAAAAAATTCTGGCAATTGTAAGCTTATTTGCAAGATTCATTGAGTATCATCTCTCCCGTTAAATCGTATTCAAGCGCATCCGTGATTCTAACCTTTACAAAATCACCAGGATTCAAGAGGAGTGCTGAAGAAAAGTAAACAATTCCATCAATTTCTGGCGCATCATAAATAGTTCTTCCGATATAAACATTTTCTTCCTCAAGTTTCTCTTCTACAAGTATATCACAAATTTTACCGATTTTCTCTCTATTTTTTTTCAATGATATATCTTTTTGAATAAGCATGATCTCATCTCGTCTAGTTTCCTTGATGGCTTCATCCAATTGATCTTTAAGTTTTGCAGCTGGCGTATCTTCCTCTTGTGAATAAGTAAATACCCCAAGCTTATCAAATTCCATATCTCTAACAAAGGATGCTAACTCTCTAAATTGCTCTTCTGTTTCTCCAGGGAAGCCTACGATCAAAGAAGTTCTTAATGCGATATCTGGAATTTTTTTTCTTAACCTTTCAATAACGGTTATGATATGTTCCTTCGTTGTTTTACGATTCATTCGCTTAAGAACTTCGTTGCTGCAGTGTTGAATAGGTAGGTCGAGATATTTGCAGATTTTTTCTTCACTTGCAATAATATCGATCAATTCTTCACTGATTTCATCGGGATAGCAATATAAAATCCGAATCCATTTAAGATTCTCTATTGTACATAACTGGCTGAGCAGCCCCGTGAGCTTATACTCACCATACAAATCAATACCATATCTTGTTGTATCCTGAGCAATGATTATCAGTTCTTTTACCCCGCTCTCTACCATCGCTTGAGCCTCTTTTATAATGCTTTCCATATCTCTGCTTCTGTATGAGCCTCTCAATTTAGGTATAATACAATAGGTACAGCAATTATCGCACCCATCTGCAATTTTAAGATAAGCAGAATATCTAGGGGTTGCGAGTAGCCTAGGCAAATCCTCTGAAATTTTAACATTAATATTTCCAGATTTAGCAACTCGATTTCCTCTTAAAGCTTCATCAATAATTTGTATGATTTCTGGATAATTACCTGTTCCAATGATTGCATCTACTTCTGGCAGTTCTTCTAATAGTTCGTCTGCATAGCGCTCACCTAAACAGCCTGCCACCACAAGAATCTTACAATTCCCTTCTTCTTTATATTTTCCTAACGCTATGATTGTATCAATAGATTCTTGCTTTGCTGCTTCAATAAATCCGCAGGTATTTACAATAATGATCTCAGCAACTTCTTTTTTATCAGTCAATTCATAGTTGTACTTATTTAATAAACCCATCATGATCTCTGAATCTACTAAATTTTTAGCACATCCTAAAGATTCTATGGAAACTTTTAATGGCATATAAAAACTCCTCTCATATTAAATACTAAATATATGTTACAAAATGCTCTAGCTTCGGTACTACTTCTTCAATATTTTCATATTCAATGGTCAAATCATATGGTCTATATTTTTCAATCGAGTATTTATATAAAGGATCATAGTAATATTCAATAAGATATTCAATTACATATGTGTATTCCTTAGCTTTCACCCTATGAACCAAATCCGCTACCACATCATTTCCTAGTCTTTTATTTAGATTCTGAATCGCTGCAATAATCTTTTCATTTTTATGGGCTAATTGATTCACATAATCACTTAATATAATGTCTACTCGATTTTGCAAAGATGTTTCAATTAGCACATGGGCACCGCTCAACATTCTAGTGTATAAAGACTCTGGAACATGAACCCCTCCAATTCGTTTGCTTTCACTTTCCACAAAAACATAATTATTGCAAAGCTTAGAAAGATTATCAAAAATGAAAGCTTCAAAATTTTTCTGTGTGGGAGGAGAACCTTCAAAAACAATATCGCCAAAGACAGAACCACTATTTTGCGCCAATCTTTCCAAATCCAATACAGGCTGTCCATATTGATGTAGTAGCTCTAGGATATGGGTTTTCCCTACACCCGTAAGCCCGTGAATCATTATAAATTTATATTTTTCTATGGAATGATCGATAAAATCAACCACATGCTTACGATAAGCTTTATACCCGCCTGCCAACTGATATGTGTTAGAAATACTCATCATATTCAGAAAATTGCACACAGATTTGCTACGCATTCCACCTCGCCAACAAAATATTATAATAGAATCATATATATCAGAATAATATTTTATCCTTTCATATATCCCTGTGAGCTTTGAAGCTACGAAATCGAGCCCAACGGTTGTAGCATCTTCCTTACTATCTTTCCGATAAACTGTGCCAACTTTTGCTCTTTCATAATCGTCTAAAATTGGGATATTTATTGCTCCTGGAATGGTGGCCTCAGCAAATTCTGAAGGAGATCTTACATCAATAAATAGTCTATTGGTCATATTCAATGCATTTTCTACTGTTACTGGTTTCAACATACACATTCCTCATTTTCTTATCATTCTTCATTTAAGTATTATGTACCAATTTGGTAAAATATAGAACAGATATTAAGAGTAGAATCTTAGCTTCTACTCTTAATATCTTCAAACTCCTCTTTTGATACAAGCACCTGTCTCGGCTTACTTCCTTCATGCTGTCCTACAATTCCACGCTCTTCCATAGCGTCAATTAATCTGGCTGCTCTGTTGTATCCTATTCTAAATCTTCTCTGAAGCATGGATATGGAGGCCTGCTCCGTTTGAACAACAAGTTCTATGGCATCCTTTAGCAATTCATCTGCTACATCTTCTTCACCAGGATCATCATTTTCAATCTTTTCTATGATATCTAATTCATAATTGTTTTCTTCTACAGCTTGTTCCTTAACAAACGAAACAACTCTTTCCACTTCAGCGTCTGATATAAAAGCTCCTTGAATACGTTTTGGTTTAGAAGCCCCAACAGGATAAAATAACATGTCGCCCTTACCCAATAATTTTTCAGCACCACCCATGTCAAGAATGGTCCTTGAATCTGCTTGGGAGGATACTGCAAAGGCAATTCTAGAAGGTATATTCGCTTTAATCACACCTGTGATAACATCTACAGAAGGCCTCTGAGTCGCCACAATGAGATGCATCCCGGCTGCTCTAGCCATCTGTGCCAATCGACAAATAGCATCTTCTACTTGACCAGGAGCCACCATCATGAGATCTGCAAGCTCATCAATGATAATCACAATCTTCGATAGCTTTTCTCTACCTTCCTTCATCATTTTTTCATTATAACCAGTTATATCTCTAACACCATTTTGAGCAAAGGATTTATATCGATTGGTCATTTCCTGTACTGCCCAATTAAGTGCTGTAGACGCCTTCTTTGGATCTGTCACTACAGGAATTAGTAAGTGGGGAATGCCATTATAATTATTCAGTTCAACAACCTTCGGATCAATTAACAAAAATTTCACCTCATCTGGTAAGGCTTTGTATAATATGCTAGTAATAAGCGTATTTACACATACACTCTTCCCTGAACCAGTAGATCCAGCGATTAGTAAGTGGGGCATTTTGGCAAGATCAGATACCATAGGGTTTCCAGCAATGTCCTTACCCAGAACAAAGGTTAGTTTCGATTCATTTTCTGAGAAAGGTTCGCTCACCAATACCTCTTTTACGGTAACGGTAGTAACAGAATCATTAGGAATTTCTATCCCTACCGCAGCTTTCCCTGGGATAGGGGCTTCGATTCGAATATGAGAAGCAGCTAGGTTGAGGGCGATATCATCAGATAAACTCACAATCTTACTTACCTTCACTCCAGGACTAGGCTGGATTTCATATCTCGTGATTGTAGGTCCTTTACTCACCTGCATTACCTTTGCATCTACCCCGAAATTTTGTAAAGTATCCTCTAATACTTTCGCTTTATTTAGAATTTCTTTTTTATCATTTTTATTATTGCTTGAATTCCCATTTTCTAGTAAATTCAGACTAGGCATTTTATAAGCTATAGGCGCCTTTGCCGCCTGATGAATATGTAGATCAATTGATTCCTCGTTAAGTTCTTCAGAAGGTTTTTGCGCAACTTTTTCTATCGTAGTCATGGGGATTTGCTGGCCTTCTACTTCCCGCTCTTCTGGCTCTGTCCTTCTTGTAAAATCAAGTATTTTTATTTTTGCATCCATCGTCTCATTCTTTGCAATCGGAAGCTCTTCATGATCATTTATAAAAACTTCCTTTTGTTTTTCTATTATAGCTTTCTCTTTGTTTCCACTAGACTTTTTTTCTTTTTCTGGATGAATCTGTATAAATTCAAGAATTGCTTGTCCTAAAGTAACGAAAAAAGCAACCACACCCTTTTTTATATTCCCCAGTACTGTTACTAAAGACACGTTTGTCAACATGAGTAAAGAAGCCATCATAATGGTAATGACAATCACATAGCTCCCGCTCAAACCAAACAGCTTAAGAAAAGTCAAACCTAATATGGTTCCTATAAATCCGCTGCCCCGATCCTCAATTCCTTGAACGTATGCATTTCCAAGATTAGAAAAGCTTAATTGATCTTTAATCGTAGGGTCAACATGATTCACCCCGTAAAGAATTACATAAGATAAATACAAAACCAATACTGTAAAACGCAGCTTCCGATCAAAAGACTTCAACTTTCCAGCCATCGTAAATAATCCGAAAGCTATGATCACAAAAGGCAATAAATTTGCAGGCTGTGCCAGAAGCCCCTTCAGCGTATATTTAATAATTTTGCCAATTTCTCCGGAAGACTCCGTTTGCAAACTTATAAGTACTAAAATACCAATAGAAATAATAAATAATGAAAAAATTTCATGTGGAATAGGGGATTTGTTTTGTTCCTTTTTCCGTTGTTTTCTTGACATCTTTACTCACCTCAGTTATTTGTTAGAAAAAGTACAGAAATACGATCCCTAGGATTCAATCGTAAAATAGACATCCATGACAAGAGAATTACAAATATCTAGATCAGAAACGAAAAAAATAAAGTGCTAATCTTAGATATTAACACTTTACCATTGATATTATAACATATGCTATTGAATTATTCTATTGCAAATTCGTAGGACTTTCCGCTAATTCAACTCTCTGCGCATTACTTGCTTCAATTAATTCCTGTAGCTTTGCCATGGCTTCTTTTATTCCCCCTACTTCGTCTATCAATCCTATATCAACAGCTTCATTTCCAATTAAAATAGTACCAATGTCATTTGCAATCTCATCTGTCTCATTCATGAGTTGAATGAATGTTTCTCTGGACACCTTTGAGGTTCTTGTCACAAATTGAATAATCCTTTCTTGCATTTTTTGAAAATATTTAAAGGTTTGAGGCACCCCAATGACTAGTCCATTCATTCGAATGGGGTGAATCGTCATTGTAGCTGTAGGGACAATAAAAGAATAATTACTCGCTGTTGCTAGCGGAACACCAATGCTATGGCCTCCACCTAATACGATGGATACAGTAGGCTTCGTTAAGCTAGAAATCATTTCAGCCAGTGCAAGTCCAGCTTCTACATCTCCACCTACTGTATTTAATATGGTTAAAAGACCTTGTATCTTAGGATTCTCCTCCACAGCGATTAATTGTGGAATAATATGCTCATATTTTGTAGATTTGTTCTGTGGCGGTGCTACCATATGGCCTTCAATATGCCCAATAATTGTTAAATAATGTATATTCCCAGGCATTTCAGGTATATTATGGTTTCCTAAACTCTTGACATTTTCTAAAGTAGATTTTATCTTCAGCTTTGGACGTCCTGTAATTGGAGCTTCAGTCTCAGGCAAAACTTCAGGAGGTGCAGCTGGTGTTTTCTCTTCATTTTCAAACATTATTTCACACTCCTATAATTAAGTATACAAACAAATGATCTGGAACGCCTGTTGAGGACATAATAATAAATGATAGATTGATACGCTAACTGTTTTCATATATATTTTTACCATAAAAAAAACTACTATACGAAAACTTTGCGTATAGTAGTTTTTTTGCCTTATCTTGATAAATTAAATTCCTGATGCAGTGCATTTACTGCTTTTTCCATGTCTTTCCGGCTGACCAAACATGAGATTGTTGTATGAGAGTCTGAAGATTGTAGTATCTTAACACCTTGGCCAGCTAAGGCTTTGACAATTCGAGCCATTACACCTGGCACACCACGGATTTTATGTCCTATGGCAGTAATCTTACTACAATCCTTTGCTACTTGGAATTTATATTCTAATTTATTTAGAATTTGCTCCAACTTTTCTACATTTTTCTCTTCAACTGTAAATACTTTCCTATCTGTGAAAAAGTTAATCAAATCGATGCTGATATGATTATCAGTCAACTCATTCATAAATCTTTCACTTTCTTCCACTGAATCTCCATTAAAGAAAACCGTAAACTGAGTAATACCATTTTTATGAGCTATAGCTGTTAGCAAATCACCTTCATTACCACTTCTGTATGAGTTCCCTTTGGATCCAATTTTTCCATTAATAATCGTCCCTGGTGCATCGGAGAAGGTATTTTTGATTTTTAAAGTTATATTACCTCTTCGGGCTATTTCAACAGCCCGCGGATGTACAACTTTCGCCCCATCTTCAGCCATCTGATATATTTCGTCATAGCAAATAGTATCGATTACTTTTGCCTCGGGTACAAGTCTTGGATCTGCAGTCATTACACCATCAACATCTGTGTAGATTTCTACAACATCTGCTTCTAAAGCTTCTCCTAGAAGTGCTGCCGTTGTATCACTGCCTCCTCTGCCTAGCGTTGTAATGTCTCCTGTCAAAGTTGCTCCTTGAAACCCTGTTACCACAGGAATCTTTCCCTCTTTTAACAAACTGAGTATAGGCTCACAATCCACACGGGTTACTTCTGCATCACCATGGTATTCATCTGTAATAATACCTGCTTGAAAGCCTGTTAACGCCACGGCATCATAACCTGTAGCCTTTATCGTATTTGCCATGATTACAGCAGAAATTATTTCTCCACAAGCCATAATCATATCAAGTTCCCTACTACTCTGCTCTTTAAACGCATGATTGGCTAATCCAATTAATGTATCTGTTGCATAAGGATCACCACTGCGTCCTATGGCGGAGACCACTACTACGGGTATTTTCCCTTCCTGTTTGCTTAGAATTACTTTTTTTGCTACTTTTTCTCTTAGTTCTTTTGTTGCCACAGAGGTTCCACCAAATTTTTGGATAATGATATTCATTTTCCTCCTCCTTACCAAATATATACCTTAATATTAGCACATATTAATAAAAATTTCTACTTAATTTGAGCACATATTGTTATATATATATTTTATGTTGAGGAAAATGGGGTGGTGTATGACCGAAAGAAAATCTAATTATAGGGAAAACTTTCTTCTATTTTGCTTTTCTTCTTCTAATTCGATGATAATCATATCATTGCCAATCTTCTTAACACAATTCCATGGAATTTCTATATAACCTCGATCTGAAAAAAGCGATAACTGATTCCTAAAATCTGGCACTAGCAAAGATCTAATTTTCCCGTTTCGCTCGTCTATTAATAAATCAGACTCAGCAACAATTCCTAATCTACCGCCATCTGTTAAATTAACGATTTCTTTTCCACCAAGCTTGCTTAATTTCATGGTTCTCCCTCCTTCTAATCTCCCATGCGACAATCGTTCAAATATCGACTCGCCTGCTTAAAATAAAATTTTCTAAATACAAGCCCTTACTATATGTTTATTGCATGGCTGGAGGTAATATTCACTTTTTATTTGCCTGTATGACCAAAGCCACCTGTGCCTCTTTTCGTTTCACTTAAGTCCTCTACTGGAATCCAATTAATCCTCTCATATTTACAGATTACCAGCTGGGCAATCCTATCACCATTCTGAATCGTAAAATCCTCATTTCCCCAATTGATTATTGGAACCTTAATTTCCCCTCTATAGTCACTATCTATCGTTCCGATCCCATTAATTAAACCAATGCCGTGCTTTATGGCCAACCCGCTTCTTGCTCTAACCTGGGCCTCAAGGCCCTCAGGAAGCTCTATATGTATACCTGTGGGTATAAGGGCTCGTTCCCCTGGTCTCAAGATTATTTCACTTGATAAATCTGCTTGTAGATCCATACCTGATGCATTATTGGTCTCATATTTCGGCAATGCTATTCCATCCCTCTTTATCTTAATTTTTATTTGATGCATTTGTTCTCCCCCTAACATATATTAAAATTCAATATAAATCGTTTATACAGATATGAAAAAGACATTAGCACAGGCTAATATCTTTAAAATTTAAGCATTTCACAAACGCCGTTATCACTCTCAACTTTTCCAACAAGTGCAACAGAAGCATATGCTGAATCAAAAATATCATGGGTTACACGATAGACATCTTCCATTGTTACAGCATCTATCTTCTCTAAGACTTCTTTTTGCGTATAAACTCTGTTCATAAGTAGCTCTGATTTTCCTATGGACGTCATTCTACTGCTGGTGCTTTCCAATCCTAAAATATAATTTCCTTTAAGTTGTTCTTTTGATTTATAGAATTCTTCCTCAGTCAATCCCTTTTCTTTTATATGGCAGATCTCTTCATTTATTAGCTTTGTGACCTCAATTAGTTGACTCGGGTTTATACCGGCATAAATTGTCATCATACCAATTTGACTATAGGATGACGGATATGAAAATACAGAATATGCAAGTCCCTTATCTTCTCTAATGTTCTGAAATAGCCTTGAACTCATACTTCCGCCAAAAACATTATTCATTACTAATAATGGATATAAATCCCTATGCCCCTGGGGTATGCCCTTGAATCCAATGCAAAAATGTAACTGTTCAATATCCTTGTATCGATGTCCGCTATTCTTTCCAAAACTAGGTGCTTCAAGTATATTAGGCTTTTTTATATGATTAGAATACTTCATAAATTTTTCTTCCAATAAACTGAAAAGTAATTCTTGGTCAAAGTTTCCTGCCACAGATACAACAATATTATCAGATGTATAATTGTTTTGTATATATTCAAGAAGCATTTCACGCTGAAACTCGCTAACAGTTTGACTCGTTCCCAATATAGGGGAGCCTAAAGAATGGTTATTAAATGTCACCTTTGCCAATAGATCATGTACAAGATCTTCTGGTGAATCCTCATACATATTGATTTCTTCTAATACAACACTTTTCTCTTTTTCAATTTCTACATCACTGAAGGTTGAATTGAATAACATGTCTGACAATACATCTACAGCAATTGGCAGATGACTATCCAAAACCTTCGCATAATAACAGGTACACTCCTTGCTTGTAAAAGCATTGAGTTGGCCTCCGATGCTGTCTATACTCTCAGCAATTTGTTTTGCTGTTCTATTCGACGTACCTTTGAAAAGCATATGCTCGATAAAATGCGTAATACCATTGTTATTACTATTTTCATGGATAGATCCTACTCCAATCCAGAACCCTAATGAAACAGATTTAACATGGGGAATTTGTTCAACAATGACTCTTACACCATTACTTAATCTATATCTTTCAACCATCTTATCCTCCTGCGTTCTTTTCTGAGAAACATATTAATTATTATAATTTAGTATTCCGAAATAATCAAGAAAAAACACTGTTCTATCAAATTAGCAGTCATATCAATCATACTTCTAGAAAAAAAACATAAACCTATTTGGTTTATGTTTTTTTATTTGTCTTGAGTTTCAGGCTGTTCAGTATCAGGAAGTGCATCTTTTCTAGAAAGGTTAATTCTACCCTGCTTGTCAATTTCAATTACCTTTACAAGCACTTCATCTCCAATATTTAATACATCTTCTACCTTTGCAGTTCGCTCTTTTGCAATATTTGATATATGTACCAATCCTTCTTTTCCTGGTAGGATTTCAACAAAGGCTCCAAAATTCATAATGCGCATTACTTTGCCCATATAAATCTCTCCAACCTGAGCTTCCTTAACAATACCTTCTACCATCTTTAATGCCTTATTTCCATCTTCAACATTTGAAGCCGTGATAAATACTCTACCATCATCTTCAATGTCAATCTTAACACCAGTTTCATCAATAATTTTATTGATTGTTTTTCCACCAGGACCTATTAATTCTCGAATCTTATCTGGATGAATCATCGTCTTGATAATTCTTGGTGCATATGGTGAGATTTCATCTCTTGGCTTAGAAATAGTAGCATTCATCTTATCAAGAATGTAGAATCTTCCATCTCTTGCCTGCTTTAAGGCTTTCTCTAAAATCTCCTTGTTAATGCCTTCAATCTTAATATCCATCTGAATCGCAGTAATTCCTTCCGCTGTTCCAGCAACTTTAAAGTCCATATCTCCGAGGAAGTCCTCCATCCCCTGAATATCACTTAAAATTGAGATTTGATCATCATCTTTAATCAAACCCATGGCAATCCCAGCAACTGGAGATTTGATTGGTACCCCTGCATCTAGTAAAGCCAGTGTACTCCCGCAAACCGAACCTTGAGATGTACTTCCATTAGAACTGAGAACCTCAGAAACTAAACGAATTGTATAAGGAAAATCTGATTCTGAAGGAATAACAGGTTCTAATGCTCTTTCTGCTAAAGCACCATGTCCTATTTCTCTTCTTCCTGGTCCTCTCATGAACCTTGCTTCCCCAACACTATAAGGTGGGAAGTTGTAATGATGCATATAACGCTTCGATTCTTCCTCGCCTAAACCATCTAAAATTTGCGCATCTCCTATGGCACCCAATGTTGCAACGGTTAATACTTGTGTTTGCCCTCTCTTAAATAAGCCTGTTCCATGAGTTCTTGGTAGAATACCAACATCACATGTGATTTCACGAATTTCCTCTGGCTTTCTATTATCAGGTCTAATTTTTTCTTCTATAATCATTTTACGTACTTGTTCTTTTGTAATTTGATATAAGGTTTGAGAAATATCCTTTCCATTATCAGGGTACTTCTCCAGGAAATATTCCATAGTTTCTTGCTTCACATTTTCCATATTCTCATTTCGTTCAACTTTATCTACTGTTTTTATCGCCTGAAGCATTTTTTCCGTAGCAAAAGACCTTACCTCTTCTTCAATTGCAGCATCTATTTCCAAAAGAACAAGTTCTTGCTTTGGCTTTCCTACTTCTGCTACAATCTCCTCGATAAAATTGACGACTTTTTTGATTTCTTCATGGGCAAACATGATGGCATTTAGCATTACCTCTTCTGAAAGCTCATTGGCTCCGGCTTCTACCATCATAATAGCATCCTTAGTACCAGAAACGACCAAATGCATTTGGCTTTTTTCTCTTTCTTTAGCAGTTGGATTAATCACCATTTGTCCATCGACCATTCCAATGATTGCAGAGCCCGTAGGTCCTTTGAAAGGTATGTCAGAAATAGATAAGGCAATAGAAGAACCAATCATTGCTACAACGTCAGGCGTACAATCCTGATCAACAGATAAAACCGTAGCCACAACCTGTACATCATTCCTGTACCCTTTTGGGAAAAGTGGGCGAATCGGTCGATCTATCAATCTCGATGTTAAAATAGCCTTTTCTGTAGGTCTACCTTCTCTTTTAACAAATCCCCCTGGAATTTTGCCTACAGAATATAATCTTTCTTCATAGTCTACACTAAGAGGGAAAAAGTCAATTCCTTCCTTGGGCTGAGAAGAAGCAACCGCGGTTACTAAAACAACGGTATCTCCATATCTAACAAAGGCTGCCCCGCTGGCTTGCTCAGCATATTTACCGATTGTCACTTCGAAGGGTCTGTTACCAATTGTTGTTTTAAAAATCTTCTCCATTATTTACCTCCTTACATGTTTATTTTATAAGTACAGGAAATATATTCTACACAAATAATATTATTTCCTACACTGATATGAAAAATCCTTTTAAATTATAAAACTATGTATTATAAAATAATAGAGCGGGACATAAACCCGCTCAATTATTACTACTTTCTTAAACCTAACTTTTCAATAACTGTTCTATATCTTGCGATATCCTTATCCTTTAGATAGTTAAGAAGATTTCTTCTGTTACCAACCATCTTTAAAAGACCTCGACGTGAGTGATGATCCTTCTTGTGAATTTTCAAGTGTTCATTTAACTCATTAATTCTTGTAGTCAATAATGCGATTTGAACCTCTGGAGAACCAGTGTCATTTTCATGGACTTTATAAGAATTAATAACCGCCATTTTGTTTTCTTTATTCATAGCCATGATTTTCACCTCCTTATTTTTTATCCCCATAAGCCAAGTAATACGTCGGAGTCTCGAACTACGTAGCATATGGTTCTTCACAATATATAATGGTAGCATATTCAAATAGAAATGTAAACACAAAATTATATATTGAAGTATATTTTGGCTGTTTTGATATCATGTTGTACTTGCTTCACCAGAGCATCTACACCAGAAAACTTCATTTCTCCCCTACAACAGTGATAAAATTGAATCTCCATTTCTTTTCCATATAAATTATCATTAAAATCTAATATATGAGACTCAACCGTTATGGGATTTTCTCCAAACGTAGGGTTGTAACCTACACTGGTAATACTATAATAGATTTTTTGATCAATAATACACTTTGTATAATAAACACCTGGTTTTGGAAGAACTACGCCTTCATCAATACTTAGATTTGCTGTAGGAAACCCCAATTGATGTCCTAGTCCCTTTCCTCTCACGATCTTTCCAAGGACACTATATTTTCGTCCTAAAAAAAGGTTTGCTTTATTTATCAATCCATCACTAATGAATTTTCTAATTGCTGTACTGCTGATGATCTCGTCCTCAATCTTAACAGCATCAACGATCTTTAATTCATATTTGAATTGCCGCTGATAATCCAGCAATAGGTTGATATCCCCCTGGGCTTTATATCCAAATCGATAATCAAATCCAACAATCCCATATACCATATTTAACTTGTTCATTAAAATATCTTCTATGAATTTTCCCGGAGCTAAATTTCTATGCAAGTCGTCAAATTCAACGGAAATCACATAATCAATATCAAATTCCCTAAAAACATCAAATTTATTTTTCTCAGACAAGATCCTACTTGGAGCACCATTACTAGATGTCAAGCTCCTGGGATGATTGGTAAAGGTATATACAACACTCTTTAATTTGTTCTTCCTACAAACATCCACAAGGTTCATGAGTAGTGTCTGATGTCCAATGTGAATACCATCAAAGCTTCCTAACGCTACACCACATTTATAAGATTTTAAATCTATTCTCTCTAGAGAAGTGATAATTTCCATATTTTTTCCCCTTTAGTTAAAAACTCGATCAATATCAATATAAAGGTCGCTATCACGCTTTACTCTTCCTAAGGCAATAAACCGATTATCCACATATAATCTTACCATGGCATCCTCTATCAATTGTGGATTACCAACCATGTTTTTTCTATAAATATGATTTCCGTTCAAAAGGTATTTTAGCGAAGATGTCCTTACATCAATTCTAGACATGTGAGTAAGTGGATAGTCAACATCAAATAAATACTCACTTTTAATCTTTTCAGTCTCTACTTTTTGCAATGTTTCCAATGTCATCGCATTTGCAAGGTTAAAACGACCACTTCCTGTGCGAAGCAGAAAAGACATATATCCCCCACACTCTAAGTAATTTCCAATATCCTCACACAACGTTCTTACATATGTCCCTTTAGAGCATACTACATCAAACAGAATAGTATCTCCAGCTACCCGTAAAATATCTATCTCCTCAATAAATATTTTCCTTGCCTCTCTATCCACAGTCTTTCCCTCTCTTGCCAGCTCATAGAGTTTTTTTCCATTCTGCTTTAAGGCAGAGTACATAGGGGGAATTTGTAACACCTCACCCCTAAACTGCTGAAAAGCTTTTCGAATATCCTCTTCTCCTACGGTCACTGGTCGAGAATTAATCACAGTTCCCCATCTATCTAAAGTATCTGTATTATGTCCCAGAATCATCTCACAACGATATTTTTTCATATCATCCATCAAATATTGACTAACTCTTGTGGCTTTTCCTAGGCATACAGGTAGGACACCAGCTGCCATAGGATCTAATGTCCCTGTGTGTCCTACTTTTTTCATATTTAATGTTTTTCTTACAACATAGACAACATCGTGTGAAGTCATTTTGGGTGGTTTTAATATATTAATAATACCGTCCATTCAATCACCTATAGTTTATTGTTTAAAGCACGTATTAGTTTGTTTTTTGCATCCTCAATACTTCCATATATCGTACATCCGGAGGCTTTACTATGTCCACCGCCACCAAACTCTCCTGCAATCTTACTTACATCTATTTGATATTTAGACCGCAGTCCTACCTTGATTTCGCCAGGGTTTAATTCCTTCAATAAGATGCCTACTTCAACCCCTTTTATGTCCCGTGCATACTCAATGAGACCATCTGTATCAGCAGGGATAGCCCCTGTGTTGTTTAGCATATCCTCAGTAACATGTAAAACTGCCAGCTGTCCCTCATAATGAAATTCCAAGGTGCTTAATACGGCAGAGAGAAGCTTTACCTGATAGGATGGCTTATTCTGATATACCTCAGTAGTTATATCATTTAGAACAATTCCATTCCTAAGTAGATCTGCGGCAATCTCATGGGTCCTTGATGTTGTATTACTATATTTAAAGCTCCCTGTATCTGTAGAAATAGCAGTATACAGACAGGTAGCGATCTCGGAGTCCATATCCATTCCCATTGCTTCAATAAGAGAATAAATGATTTCCCCAGTGGCTGCCGCCTCAGGTTCCACAATATTGAGATCCGCAAATAATGTATTGGTAATATGATGATCAATATTTATACTTCGGTTTGCATTGTGTATATACTGGCTTCTGGTACCTAATCGATCTAGATCACTGCAATCAATACTAATAACGATATCTGGTGTTGGTATTTTACTTGTTTCTCTTATAATATACCGAACAGGAAGAAACCTTAAGTTATAAGGAATATCATCTGTTAATAAAATCCATGGATCTTTGCCCATTTTTTTAAAAGCCAAAAAAAGCGCCAAGGAAGATCCGATGGTATCCCCATCGGGAAGAATATGAGGGAGAATGAGTATATGTTCTCCCTTTTCTATTGCTTCTACAAACTTTTTATCACGCATCATGTTCACGGTCATTTGCAGCATCCCTTTTATTTACCTTACTGATTAAATCGTTGATATACATTCCTTGTTCAATAGATTGATCCATTTTGAATAGGGGTTCCGGTGTGTATCTAAGTTTCAGACTTTTCCCAATTTCTTTGCGAATAAATCCCCCAGCATTTTGTAGAGCCTTCAAAGAATTTTCCTTCTCCTCCTGAGACCCATATACACTTATGAAAATATTCGCATACCTTAAGTCTCTTGTTACCTCCACAGCAACAACACTTGTCAATGGAGATAATCTTGGATCCTTTAATTCATTCATAATCAAATGACTAACCAACTTCTTAATTTCTTCACTGATTCTATTTGTACGTGGATAACCCATATCAGAGCCACCTTCCTATCTAAAGCATATTACACTCTTTTCACTTCTTCAATAATAAAGGCTTCTACGATATCTCCTTCTTTAAGGTCGTTATAGTTAGCGATTCCTACACCACATTCGTAACCAGCTGCTACTTCTTTGGCGTCATCTTTAAATCGCTTTAACGATGATATTTCACCTTCATGAATAACAATGCCATCCCTAATCAATCGGATTTTTGCATTTCTTGTAATCTTCCCATCTAACACATAAGCCCCACCAATGGTTCCAATACCAGGTACCTTGAAGGTCGCTCTAATTTCAGTTTTTCCTAATACGACTTCTTTATACACAGGATCAAGCATACCCTTCATAGCGGCTTCAACATCAGCAATAGCTTCATAAATAATTCTATAGGTTCTTAAATCAATGTTTTCCCTTTCTGCCAAGTTTTCCACAGCAGTAGAAGGTCGTACGTTGAAACCGATGATAATCGCATTGGACGCAGATGCAAGCTTAATATCTGACTCTGTAATCGTTCCAACCCCACCATGAATCACCTTTACTTTAACCTCTTCATTGCTTAGCTTCACCAATGATTGTTTTACAGCCTCAACCGATCCTTGCACATCTGCTTTCACGATGATGTTTAATTCTTTTACACTACCCTCTTGGATATGCTTAAATAGATCTTCAAGAGTCACCTTTGCTGTAGCATTTAAGTTCTCTTCTCTATCTTTTGCTTTTCGCTTTTCTACAATCTGTCTTGCAATCTTATCTTCTTTTACAGCATGGAATAAATCCCCAGCCTCAGGTGCATCTGAAAGCCCTAGAATTTCTACAGGTGTGGATGGACCTGCCTTCTTTATTTGCTTTCCTTTGTCATTAATCATCGCTCTTATTCTTCCGTAGGATGATCCTGCCACAACAGAATCCCCAACTTTTAAGGTACCATTTTGAATGAGTATGGTTGCCACAGGTCCTCTGCCCTTATCAAGCTTTGCTTCGATCACCGTTCCAGTGGCGTACCTTTTGGGATTTGCTTTCAGTTCAAGCATTTCTGCAGCTAATAAGATCATTTCCAATAGCGTTTCGATGCCTTCTCCTGTCTTAGCAGAAACTGGCACAAGAATTGTTTCTCCGCCCCATTCTTCAATCAATATGCCATGGTCAGACAGTTCCTGCTTCACCCGGTCTGAATTTATACCTGGCTTATCTATCTTATTCATAGCAACAATAATCGGTACGTTTGCAGCTTTTGCATGGTTGATGGCTTCCTTTGTTTGAGGCATCACCCCGTCATCAGCGGCTACCACAAGAATTGCTATATCTGTTATGCTGGCACCCCGCGCTCTCATAGACGTAAACGCCTCATGTCCAGGGGTATCAAGGAAAACAATCTTATTTCCATGAACTTCTACCTCTGAAGCACCTATGTGCTGTGTTATACCTCCAGCCTCTCTTGATGTTACGTTTGTATTTCGAATAGCATCCAATAATGATGTTTTTCCATGGTCAACATGTCCCATTACTGTAATAACTGGTGGTCTCGCCTTTAAGTCCTCTGGTCTATCCTCTTCCTGCTCAAGACCAATCTCAATTTCTTCTTTCACTTCTTCTTTTTCAATGGCAATGCCAAAATCGGTACTGATTAGTTCTGCAGTGTCAAAATCAATTTCTTGATTGATTGTGGCAAATACACCCAAGGCGATAAGTTTCCCCATTACTTCAGACACGTTCTTACCAATCTTCTCTGCTAAATCTTTTACTGTCACTTTTTCTGGAATTAGGATCAATTTATGATCCTCTACATGCTTCTTCTCTTCAACCTTTTGAATTGTCTCCTTTTGCTTCTCTACAACCGGCTCATTATCTTGCTTATGATTCATCTTGTTATTCGGTTTTTTTGCTTTTTTGTCGTCTACTCCATAAAGTTCTATAATAATATTCGCCTCATCTTCCTCTAATGCACTCATATGATTTGCTACTTCCACGCCAAATTCACTTAACTTTTCGATTACTTCCTTGCTGGATATGCCCAATTCCTTGGCCAATTGATATACTCTCAGTTTTGACATATTCATTCACCCCCTAGAGAATTTAAATCTTCTATAGATTCCATAATTAGACTGTATATTTTACTTGCAAAAGCAGTATCTTTAATAGCATATACTGCCCTATTTGACTTTCCTACAGCAGATGAAAGTTCTTCTCTTCTCCCAAAAACAACATACTGGATTTTTCTAAACTCGCACATATCTCTAAACTTCTTTTTTGTGTTTTCGGAAGCATCCTGCGGAACTATAACCAAACGAACATGACCCTTTTTGATGTGTATTTCGCAAGTATCTTCTCCCGTAATAAGGTTCCCAGATCGTTGTGCCAAACCGAAAAAAGATAAGATTTTTTTATCCATCTTGTCTTAGCTCCTCTTGAAGCTTATTATAAATCTCATCTCCAACGTCCTGTTGAAAGGCGCGATTTAATGCCTTCTTTTTCTGAACCTTATTCAAACACTCTACATTGTCACATATATAGGCCCCTCTTCCTGCTGCTTTACCTGTTTTATCAATTTTTATATCCCCTTCAGGCGTTCTGACAATGCGGATAAGTTCTTTCTTGGGTTTTCCCTCCATACAACCAATACACTGTCTAACGGGTATTTTTCTTGCTTTCATGGGGAATACCTCCTTTTTCTAACTACTACTCTTCTGTTGGATATATTCCTTATACTGGGTTTCACTTTTTATGTCAATTTTCCAACCGGTAAGCTTCGCTGCCAATCTAGCATTTTGTCCTTCCTTGCCAATAGCAAGTGATAATTGGAAATCAGGTACAACAACTAGTGCAGATTTTTCGTCATCTTTCACTTCAACCTTAACCACCTTTGATGGACTTAACGAACTGGCAATAAACTCCTCAGGATTTTCACTCCATTTAATAATGTCTATCTTTTCTCCTTTTAGTTCATCAACAATCGCTTGTACTCTAACACCCTTATGTCCAACACAAGCTCCTACTGGATCTACATTCATATCATGAGAATGGACAGCTAATTTTGATCTGGATCCGGCTTCCCTAGCTACACTTTTTATTTCTACTACACCATCATGAATTTCAGGCACTTCTAATTCAAATAATCTTTTCACTAGGCCTGGATGAGTTCTAGATACCATAATTTGAGGGCCCTTTGTCGTTTTCTTTACTTCAACGATATACGATTTAATTCGATCATTATGCTTATATGTTTCACCCTCAATTTGCTCTCCTGGTGCTAAAATTGCTTCAGTTTTTCCCAAATTTACAAAGACATTTCCTTTGCTAATTCTCTGTACGATACCTGTTACAATTTCGCTTTCACGGTTAATAAATTCATCAAATATAATACCTCTTTCAGCTTCTCTAATCCTTTGAACTACTACCTGTTTCGCAGTCTGAGCAGCAATTCTACCAAAGTTTTTCGGGGTTACTTCCTTCTCTATTACATCGCCAATCTCATAATTGCTATCTATTTTTTTTGCATCCTCGAGACTAATATGTAATAGTTCATCTTCAACTTCATCTACGACATCCTTTAATGAAAACACTCTGACTTCCCCAGTATCCCTATTGATATACACCTTTACATTTTGCGCTGAACCATAATTACGCTTATAGCCAGAAATGAGCGCAGCTTCAATCGCATCAATAAGAATATCCTTGGATATGCCCTTCTCCTTCTCTATCTGGTCAAGAGCTTCGATAAATTCTCCATTCACTTTTTATTACCTCCCTATATTAAATGATTACAGCAAGTTTTACCTTCGCAATTTTATCCTTTGATAATTCAAGTGTTTCATGCTCACTAACTTTTATAGCTACAGCATTTTCCAACAAACCAAGCAGTTCGCCCTCAATTACCTTTTTGCCGTCCACCGCTTGATAAAGATAGGCTTCAACCATTCGTCCTTTAAATTTTTCAAAATCTGAATCCTTCTTCAGTTCTCTATCGAGACCAGCTGATGATACTTCTAAATAATAAGCTTCCTCGATGGGATCCACTTCATCTAGACGCTCACTTAAATATTCACTCACTGCCTGACAATCATCCAAAGTAATTCCATCCGCATGGTCAATATATACCCTTAGAAACCGATCTCTACCTTCTTTAATAAACTCTATATCAACTAGTTCTAAATTCTTTTCTTTAATTACAGGCATCACCAATTCTTCCACAATATCAGCTACTCGCTTTTTAGACATTGTATTTTCCTCCTCTACTGGAACTATTTATAAATAAATGTATTATTTTTATTCTCCCGTAATTCCACATCCTTTATTCTCTAATAAAAGTACATGCATAATAGCAAAGAGTGGGTTTTCTCCCACTCTTTTTCGCGCATCTTGTTATTTCAGTAAAATTATAGCATATAAAGAAAAGTTATGCAAGGCTAAAATAAAGATAGTTGATTAGTATCCGGTAGTCCATTCAAGCATCCATGGTTCTGTAAAGTTTCAACAACTGTTTTTGTTACCTTTGCCCGCGTTCTTAAGTCCTCCAAAGAAATGAATTCCCCGTCCCTTCGGCTTTCACATATACTTTTCGCAGCGTTCTCTCCAACCCCTTGCAGTGCACATAATGGAGGCAAAAGCTTATCCTCAACAATCATAAATCGATCCGCATCGGACTTGTATATGTCCACAGGCAAAAAATGCAGATCCCTTGCATACATCTCATTTGCCACCTCAAGTACAGTCAACAAGTCTTTTTCCTTTTGTGACATAGCGTTCCCTAATGCCTCTAATTCCTTCATCTTATTTTTTATCTTTCCTTTTCCTCTTACAATCAAATCTGCATCAAAATCTGCCGCTTTTGTAGTAAAATATGTAGCATAAAAGGCCAATGGATGATGTACTTTAAAATAAGCAATTCTAAAGGACATCATAACATATGCAGCAGCATGGGCCTTAGGAAACATATACTTGATTTTATTACATGAATCAATGTACCACTTCGGTACTTTGTTCTGTGCCATAATTTCCTCGTGTTCTGGCGAAAGACCTTTTCCTTTTCTTACATTTTCCATAATTTTAAAAGCTGTTTTGGGTGGCAGTCCTTTATATATGAGATAATTCATAATATCATCTCTTGTTGAAATAACATCTTTCAGCTCAGCAATGCCTTGTCGGACAAGGTCTTGAGCATTGTTCAACCACACATCGGTTCCATGAGAGAGACCACTTATTCGAACCAACTCAGCAAAGGTTGATGGCTGCGTGTCAACTAGCATTTGTCGAACGAATTTTGTTCCAAATTCAGGAATACCCAGACTACCTACTTCACATACAAATTCCTCGTCTACAATTTTTAATGGTTCAAGACTTGTAAATATCTTTACTGTATCCTTATCATCCAGAGGAATTTGGGTAGGATCTACCCCAGTAATATCTTGAAGCATTCTAATAATTGTAGGTACGTCATGACCTAAAATATCTAATTTTAGCAGCCTACCACTGATTGAATGATAATCAAAGTGGGTAGTAATGATGCCAGATGATCCATCATTGGCAGGGTATTGGATTGGACAAAAATCATAGATTTCTTTATAATTTGGCACAACCATTACACCACCCGGATGTTGTCCAGTTGTCCTTTTCACCCCAGTGCATCCCTTCGCTAATCTTTCGATTTCACGATTATTCAGTGAAATTTGTTTTTCTTCATGATATTTTTTTACAAATCCATAAGCTGTCTTATCTGCAATGGTACCTATTGTCCCAGCTCTGAACACGTAGCCTTCTCCAAAGAGCTCTTCTGTATACTTGTGGGCTGTAGGCTGATATTCCCCAGCAAAGTTTAAGTCGATATCAGGCTCCTTATCACCCTCGAATCCTAGGAACACTTCAAAAGGTATATCATGTCCGTCTTTTAGATAAGGATTGTGACAATTTGGACAAATTTTATCTGGTAAATCCGCTCCACTTCCAATGGAACCATCGGTTATAAATTCCGAATGCTTGCAGTTCTGGCAGACATAATGAGGTGGTAATGGGTTTACCTCTGTAATATCACTCATTGTTGCCACAAAGGAGGATCCAACAGAACCTCTTGAACCTACAAGATATCCGTCTTGTAGAGACTTCGCAACTAATTTCTGTGCGATGATATACATAACAGCATAACCATTACTTATGATGGAGTTTAATTCTCGATCCAACCTTTTTTGTACCAATTCTGGAAGCGGATCACCATAAATGCGTGTGGCCTTTTCATAGCACATTCTTCTGAGGTCCTCATCTGATCCTTCTATAATAGGTGGAAACGTATCATCGGGTATAGGTATGATGCTATCGACTTGATTCGCTATATCATTTGGACAGTTAATAACTACATCCAATGCTGTATTCTTTCCCAAGTACTCAAATTCTTTTAGCATTTCGTCGGTTGTCTTAAAATACAAAGGTGTCTGCTCATCTGCATCATCAAAGCCTTGTCCTGCCATTAGAATTCTTCGATAGGCTTCATCATGGGGATCAAGAAAATGAACATCACCAGTGGCAACCACAGGTTTGCGGAACGCGGTTCCTAGATCTACAATTTTTCTATTGATTTCTTTTAACTCTTCTTGATCTTTAACAATGCCTTTATCGATTAGAAATGTATTATTTCGAATGGGCTGTATTTCCAAATAGTCATAATACTTAACGATTTCGTCTATCTCTCGCTTAGATTTATTACTCGTTAAGGCACGATATAATTCTCCGGCTTCACATGCTGTCCCAATAATTAAACCATCTCGCATCTGTGTCAACAATGACTTAGGAATCCGTGGTCGCTTATAAAAATAGTCCATATGGGATGCAGATATTATTTTGTACAAATTCTTTAGTCCAGTGTAGTTCTTTACAAGAATAATGATATGATAGGTATCCATTTTTTTTATATCTGCAGTCTTAGCAAATAGCTCATTTATTTCTTTGAGCATCGTAATGCTCTTTTGTTTCAAAAGTTCCAAAAATCGAATAAAAATTTCGGCAGTTGCACCAGCGTCATCTACAGCACGATGATGGTTCTTTAGTTCAACGCCTAACTCGGCAGCGATAACATTTAATTTATATTTCTTAAGCTTTGGCATCAGTATCTTAGCCAGGGATAATGTATCCACTACAGGATTATCAAAACTTATGCCTAATCCATGGCAGTTTTCTTTGATAAAGGAAGTATCAAAGCCTGCGTTATGAGCTACAACAGGATTATCCCCTACGAATTCTAAAAACTCAGGAAGTACTTCTTCAATTTTAGGCTGATCTTTCACCATTTCATCAGTAATTCCTGTAAGTTCTACAATGTTTGGTGGAATTGGTCTAGCTGGATTTACTAGCATATTAAAGTGATCTACAATCTTTCCCTCGAAAACTTTTACAGCACCAATTTCTGTTATTTTATCGTGTTTGCTTGATAGACCTGTTGTTTCTATATCAAAGACAACATAACATTGATCTAGGGATTTATCATTGCAGTTCAATACAATAGGTGCTCCATCATTTACCAAATATCCTTCTACTCCATAGATCACCTTAACGCCATGTTTTTTTCCAGCTTCCATGGCTTCTGGGAAAGCTTGAACCACGCCATGATCTGTAATGGCAATGGCAGGATGTCCCCATTTTGCAGCCCTTTTTACTAGGCTAGAGGCTGATGAAACACCATCCATAGAACTCATTTGGGTATGGGCATGTAATTCAATTCGTTTATGCTCACTCATATCCATTCTAACTAAAGGAGATGCCTCGTTGATATCATTTACCATCACAATCAATTCTCTTGAGAAGGTGTCATATCTTGCCTCCCCTTTAATCTTTATGTATTTTCCTACAGATAGCGTTTCATTTAAAACCTCGGTCTGTTCTTTCTTGGCAAATATTTTTGCAGCAATTGATCCTGTATAATCTGTAATACATAAGGTAAACAGTGTCTTATTATTTTTTAGTTCTCTTGTTTCTAAACTAAATATTTTCCCCTCTATACAAGCGATCTCCGATTCTTCTGTTATTTCTGAGATAGGCGTTTTACCGTCAGTTATTCTTTTTCCTAATATTGTACCTTCCGTATTTTGTCCTTTTTCTTTGGTATTTTTAGGAGCAGTTGTTCTTTCTACCTGCTGATGAATTAGTCCTTTTAACAAGTTCTGGGTTTCTTCCTCTTTTTGTTTCAAATACTCATCATTACTTCCCATTGTCTCCTCTGGTTTGTAGATAAGCATCGCCTTGATAGAAATACCAAATTCGTATGAAAAAATTCTCTCAATGAATTGATCCACTTTTTTTTCTTTTAGACTCTCGGCCCCTAATTCGCTCTCGATACGTATGTATAAAAGATCATTATCTAGTTGAAATTCAGCATTTTCCATCCATGCTAAAGTGGATGGTAGTTTTTGATTCAATTCA
Organism: Anaerosolibacter carboniphilus; assembly: GCF_014205875.1. GTDB lineage: Bacteria > Bacillota > Clostridia > Peptostreptococcales > Thermotaleaceae > Anaerosolibacter > Anaerosolibacter carboniphilus. Next base: position 60,702 of record NZ_JACHEN010000015.1, on the reverse strand, counting down.
AAAAGAATATTATCCTTATACTCTCTGATAATACTCTCTTGATCCATACCTATATTCCTATATACTGTAAAGAAGTTTATCTCTTCAAGAAAGGATAAACTCCTATGAATTTTTTCTTTCAGCTTATCCAAACTCTGTTTATGGACGATTTGCTTTGGTGTTACAACAATATCTAGCCTTTTTTTCTCTTGATTATATCTAATTTTTTCAATGTTTCCATCAACGGCTGCTTGAATATCTTCTGATAAATTACTAAAAACACTATTCGGCATATTTTCCATCCAAACCACCCTCAAAACTCGAATTCGTTTTAAAATCTATTGATTATAATTTATCGATCTCCTCAAGTAAAACCTGCTCGATCTCATCTTCTGACAACTTTCTTATAATCTCTCCCTTTTTAAAGAGCAATGCTGATGATTTCCCTCCTGCGATACCGATATCGGCCTCTCTAGCTTCTCCTGGCCCATTCACTGCACAACCCATGATGGCTACAGTAATCGGCTTGTCCACTTGCATAAGCTTTTTCTCAATGCGATTGGCCAGTTGAATCAGATCGATTTGGCATCTCCCACAAGTAGGACAAGAAATTAAATTCACACCAAAACTTCTTAGTCTTAACGATTTTAATATTTCCTTTGCGACTTTTATTTCTTCCACTGGATCTCCAGTTAAGGATACCCTTATGGTATCTCCAAGCCCGTCCAATAAAAGGGAGCCAATACCGATAGAAGATTTGACCGTTCCACCCCATAGTGTACCCGCCTCTGTAATACCAATATGCAAGGGATAATTCACCTTTTGCGACAGCAATCTATAAGCTTCGACAGTGAGTCTAATATCTGATGCCTTTAAAGAGATCACCATATCTTCAAAATTTAAATGCTCTAAGATTTGAATATGCTCCATGGCACTTTCAACAAGGGCCTCAGCATTTACTTCCCCATATTTTTCAAAGATTCTTTTGTCAATAGATCCAGCGTTTACTCCAATTCTAATGGGGATATTCCTTTCCTTCCCTTGTTCAACAACCTTACGCACCCGATCAATATCACCGATATTTCCAGGATTCAATCGAAGCTTATCGATGCCATTTTCAATAGCTAACAGGGCCAAGCGATAATCAAAATGTATATCTGCAACGAGAGGAATATGTATTAGTGATTTTATTTGCTTTATGGCATTCGCCGCTTCTTCATCCGGAATAGCCACTCTTACAATTTCACACCCAGCCTCTTCTAGCTCTAAAATTTGTTTTACTGTTGCTTGAACATTACGAGTATCTGTATTTGTCATAGATTGAATGCTTATGGGTGCATCTCCACCAATCTTAACATTACCACATTGTATAGTTTTTGTCTTTTTTCTTTTATCGTACATCAAAACGACCACCTATCTAAAAAATATCAAAACGAATGATATCCTTATATACTATGAAAACCATTAAAGCCATCAAGAGAATGAATCCTACCAGATGTATAAAGCCTTCTTTCTCTGGATCCAAGGGTTTGCCACTCAAGCCTTCAAAAGATAAGAAAATCAAACGTCCGCCATCAAGGGCTGGTATCGGAAGTAAATTAACGATACCCAAATTAATGCTAATGACTGCAGCGATATGTAATACATTAAATATACCTATCTTTGCAGCTTCCCCTACAATATGAATAATCCCCACAGGACCAACCACATCCTCCGTTGATGCTTTTCCTCTAAAGAGATTTCCAATATAGTCTAACATGCCTGTTAATACAAAGGAAGTTCTATCTATACTCGCTTTGGCTGCTTGACCGAAGGATTTTTTCAGCATAGGCGTTATCCCGATTACTGCTTGCTTTGTTTCAAGATTCATAACCGGCTTCACGATGATATTTTTTTGCTTTCCATCTTTATCGATCAATTCAATATTCAATGATTTATCTTTACTTCCATTGATAATTTGAACAATTTCATCCCAACTATCAATTTTTTCATCTTCAATACGAACAATACGATCTCCAGCAATTATTCCTGCTGATTCAGCTGGAAGCCCTGGCGTAACTTGACCGATTTGGGTAGTTGGAAACCCGATTGAATAGAAAATAATCATAAACAGTAATATGGCCAAGATAAAATTCATCAATGGACCTGCCAAAATTACTGACATTCTTGCCCATAATGGCTTATTATTGAAGCTTCTTATATCAGAAGATGCTTCATCTTCCCCCTCCATTTTAACATATCCTCCAATGGGAAGGGCCCTAACAGAATAAGAAGTTTCCTTTCCTTTCACGCTTAATAGCTTGGGTCCCATACCTACGGCAAACTCATGTACTTTGATACCTACTGCCTTTGCTACTGCAAAGTGGCCCAACTCATGAAATATAACCAGCAGGCCAAAAACCAATACTGCTGCAATGATTGTTCCCATATTCACACCACCTATTTAATCATGTTTTTAACATATGATCTTGCCCAAAGATCAATCTCAATAATTTTATTTATGTCTAGAGAATACTCTATAGTATGTTTCTCAAGAATTTTTTCCAGTATAGCTGGTATATCGCAAAAATTAATTTTCCCCTGTAAAAATAATTCTACCAACGCTTCGTTGGCTCCATTTAAAACTGTAGGCATACTTCCTCCAGCCTTTAGCGAGTCATAAGCTAATCTAAGGGACGGAAACTTTTCTAAGTTTGGTTTTTCAAAGCTTAAATTACCCAATCGATAAAAATCCATCTTCTCATAATTATTCTCAATACGCTTAGGATATGTTAACGCATATTGAATCGGTACACGCATATCAGGACAACCAAGCTGGGCAAGAATAGAGCTATCCTTATATTCTACAAGAGAATGGATAATACTTTGAGGATGAACTACTACCTCGATTTGATCTATAGGTATGTCAAATAACCATCTTGCTTCTATTACCTCAAGACCTTTATTCATGAGAGTAGCTGAGTCTATAGTAATTTTCTTTCCCATATTCCATTTAGGATGCCTTAGGGCTTCCTCAACAGTAACTTGTTGCAGTTGTTCTAGTGAATGCTCCCTAAACGGTCCTCCAGAAGCTGTTAAAATGATCCTTCTAATATCTTCCGTTTTGTAGCCCTGTATACATTGAAAGATTGCACTATGTTCACTATCTACAGGGATAATTTTTACGCCCTGAATCTGAGCTTGTTTCATAACAATTTCCCCTGCTGTAACCAAAGTTTCTTTATTGGCTAAGGCAATATTCTTTTTCGCTTCAATTGCCTTCATTGTAGGAAGTAATCCAATCATTCCAACCACAGCAGTTAATACGGTATCAATATTTGGCAAGGTTGCTACGGCAATAAGTCCTTCCATGCCCGTTAATATTTCAGTTTTACATTTTCCCAGCCTTCTAGATAACTCTAATGCTTTCGTATCTTCCATAACGGCAGCTACCATGGGATTAAATTCTCGAATTTGCTGCTCCAATTCATCAATATTATTGTTACCACTTAGTCCAAATATATGAAATTCGTTCTTGTTGTTTCTAACCACATCAATTGTCTGTTTTCCAATAGATCCAGTTGACCCTAAGATACTAATTTTCTTCATACAATCATCCTTTCGACACTGTTTAAGTCATTTTAAAAAGCAAAAAGGCATACTTTGCCTTTTACACATTTAAAATTATTTGATCACCAAAATAATGTAATAGTATACGAATGGTGCTGTAAAAAGTATACTATCAAATCTATCTAAAACGCCTCCGTGTCCAGGCATTATTTTTCCATAATCTTTGATTCCTACATATCTTTTAAACATCGAAGCTGTAAGATCACCCAGCTGAGCTACAATACTGCCAAAGAATCCTAAAATCAAACAATGGATTAGCATTTGTGGCACTACGATGCTCGCAAAAATTCCACTGATAACCATACATCCTAAAACGCCACCCACAGATCCTTCAATCGTCTTTTTGGGACTTATATCAGGACACAACTTTGTTTTGCCAATAAACACACCCGTAAAGTATGCAAATGTATCAGTGGCAAAAGCAGTAATAAATACCAACCACAAGAGCATAGGATAATTGCTAGACATGATGAAGTTAATGTGAAACATAAAAAAAACAATATAGTATATACCAAGGGCAGTAATTCCAGAGGATAAAACATCAACTTTTTTACCTAATAATGTATATATCAATATCATAAAAGTATTCAGAAAAAACCACAACATGATCAGGTCTATCTTCATCCCTTCATATGTGAAAAACGCCAGTAGAAAGGCACTAGATATACCAATAATCTTTGAAGGTTTCATATGAATATTATAGAACGCATTAAAGAATTCATCTATACCTAAAATAGCTAAAATTAACATCGAAATTTTTAATATGATACCACCTTTTATAACCACAAACAGTAATAGGGGAATCCCCAATAGCGCTGATATAATTCTAACTAACATAAAATTCCTCCTATTTGACGCCCCCGTATCTTCGATCTCTTTTCTGATAATCTATAATGGCCTCTATTAAATGCTTCCCAGAAAAATCTGGCCAGAATATATCAGAAAACCAAAATTCACTATATGCAATCTGCCAAAGTAAGAAATTACTAATCCGCAATTCTCCACTAGGCCTTATGAGTAAGTCTGGATCAGGCATTCCTGCTGTATATAGGAACCTAGAGAACATTTGCTCATCGATTGATTCAATTTCTAATTCATTATTTTTAACTTGTCTTGATATCTCTTTTATAGCTTGAATGATTTCAGACCGTCCACCGTAGTTGAGAGCAATGTTTACGATCAAACCATCATTGTTTTGTGTTAACTCAAACGCGCTACGAATCTCCATTCGGGCGTTTTCCGGTAATCTATCTATATCCCCAATAATATGAATCTTAACGTTGTTCTCGTGCAACTCTTGCACTTCTTTCCGTAAATAGATCACCAATAGCTGCATAAGTGCATTTACCTCATCCTGAGGCCTTTTCCAATTCTCTGTGGAAAAGGCATATAAGGATAAATATTTAATTCCCAACTGGGAGCTTGTGCGAATAACATCTCTTAGTACCTCAACACCTGCCTTGTGCCCTGCTGTTCTAGGCAACCCTCTTTTTTTTGCCCATCTCCCATTTCCATCCATGATGATTGCCACATGTTTAGGTATTCTTGTTAGATCAATGTTCTCATAATCGTATGTAGCATACTGTTTTGTAAACATATTTTTGATAAAATTCATACAAAAGTGCCTCCAATAATCATTGAGAAATAAATATTTTAAACCCCCTTTAACGGGGGCTTAAAAATAACTCACTATCAATTCGATCCAATTTTCATGTATAACCTGCTTCACTACCCTACACTCACCGATAGTAGTTTTCTCTTTTGGTGCAAAGGTCTCAAATACCCTTACATCTCGGTTAAATTTCGATAATTCAGTCTTAGCACTCTCCAAAGTAAATCCAACCACGTCAGGAGTATTCACAAGACCTATACCTCCATAATCTCTTTTTCTTTTTTCTCGATTAACTCGTCTATGATCTCAATATACTTATTGGTCATTTTCTGAACTTCATCTTCTGATTTTTTCAAATCATCTTCAGTAATTTCAGCGTTTTTTTGCATCTTCTTCAATTTGTCGTTAGCGTCTCTTCTTTCATTTCGGATAGCTATTTTAGCATCTTCTCCAACTTTTTTGGCAAGCTTTGTCAAGTCTTTTCTCCGTTCCTCTGTCAATTGAGGGATAGCTAGTCTAATGATTTTTCCATCATTGGATGGGTTAATACCCAGATCAGACTGTGTAATGGCTTTCTCAATAGCCTGTACTGAGGATTTATCAAAAGGCTGAATGAGCAATAATCTTGGCTCTGGAGCAGACACTGTAGCAATTTGCTTCAATGGTGTAGGTGATCCATAGTACTCTACCACTATTCGATCCAGCAAAGCAGGATTTGCTCTTCCTGCTCTAATGCTGTGCAAATCTTCTTTTAGAACACCTATCGTTTTTTGCATTTTTTCGTCTAACTCTTTATGTACACTTAAACTCATCTAATATTCCTCCCTTACGATTGTTCCTATTTTTTCACCTAATATTACCTTTTTAATATTTTGCGGCTCATCAAGGCCAAACACAACAATCGGTATTTTATTATCCATACACAAGGAAGTAGCTGTAGAATCCATGACACCTAATCCTTTATTTAAAACATCAATATATGTTAGTTCATCAAATTTTTGAGCATTTGGATTTGTTTTGGGATCAGAGTCATAAACACCATCTACCTTTTTCGCCAACAAAATTACCTCTGCCTCAATTTCAGCTGCTCTCAAAGCTGCTGTTGTATCTGTTGAAAAGTATGGATTGCCAGTTCCCGCTGCAAAAATAACTACTCGACCCTTTTCCAAATGACGAACAGCTTTTCGTCTTATATATGGTTCTGCAATTTGCCTCATCTCAATTGCAGTCTGCACTCTCGTCAAAACATCAATACTTTCTAATGCATCTTGTAAGGCCAAAGCATTAATAACAGTTGCCAGCATTCCCATGTAATCTGCTGTTGTCCGATCCATGCCTTTACCACTTCTACCTCTCCAGAAATTACCTCCACCTACTACGATTGATACCTCGACGCCTAAGTCGAATATCTCTTTCACTTGATCGGCAATTGAATCAATTGTTTTTTCATTTAAACCAAATCCCTGATCACCAGCTAATGCTTCTCCACTAAGCTTCAATATGACTCTTTTATATTTTGGCCTCACAATTACAGCCTCCGTTCTAATTATTCTACATACATCTAAAAAAACCTTTTCCATTTCTTATGTAATATTTTAAAAAAGAGAACACTGGGTGTGTTCTCTATGTTTAGTTGTCTAATTAGCTATTAATTTGTTTCGCTACTTCTTCCGCAAAGTTTTCTTCTTTCTTTTCGATACCTTCTCCAACTTCAAATCTAACAAACCTTCTAATGGATAAATTCTCTCCAATTTTAGCGATTTTTTGGTTTAATAAATCTTGAATTGTAATTTCAGGATCTCTTATAAAAGGTTGCTCTAATAGACACACCTCTTTGAAGAACTTATCTATTCTTCCTTCGACCATTTTATCAACGATCTTTTCAGGTTTTCCTTCATTTAAAGCTTGCGCTCTCAAGATTTCTCTTTCTTTCTGAATAACTTCTTCAGAAACTTCTTCTCTTCTTATGTAAAGTGGATTTGACGCTGCAATTTGCATTGCAACATCCTTAACAAATTGTTTGAATTCATCATTTTTAGCAACGAAGTCAGTTTCACTATTGACTTCTACCAATACACCGATTCTTCCACCGTGAATATATGACTCCACAAGACCCTCAGCAGCAATTCTACCCGCTTTTTTAGCAGCTTTTGCTAATCCTTTTTCTCTAAGGACTTCAACTGCTTTCTCCATATCTCCGTTTGTTTCTTCTAAAGCCTTCTTGCAATCCATCATACCGGCTCCAGTGCTCTCTCTTAACTCTTTAACCATTCCAGCTGTAACAGCCATTAGAACGCCTCCTCACATGTTTCTGTATATAATATAAATGGTAAGAGAAGTAAGGGATGGAATCCCCTCTTAACCCTTACCATCATCCATTACTCTTCCATTTGCTCGCCTTGTCTACCTTCGATCATCGCATCGGCAATCTTCGCTGTGATAAGCTTTACTGCTCTGATAGCATCATCATTGGCAGGAATTACATAATCAACTTCATCAGGGTCGCAGTTCGTATCAACGATACCTACTACAGGTATTCCTAGTTTTTGGGCTTCTTGTACTGCAATTCTCTCTTTACGAGGATCTACAACAAATAAAGCACCTGGAAGATCATTCATTTCTTTGATACCACCTAAGAATTTTTCAAGTTTTTCTTGTTCAGCTTTTAACTTGATTACTTCTTTCTTAGGTAGAACATCGAATAATCCGTTTTCTTCCATTTTTACTAACTCATTTAGACGCTCAATTCTTCTACGGATTGTCTTATAGTTTGTTAACATTCCGCCTAGCCATCTTTGGTTTACGAAGTACATTCCACATCTTTTAGCTTCTTGTTCAATAGATTCTTGGGCTTGTTTCTTCGTACCTACAAATAGCATTGTTTTGTTGCTCGCTGCAACTTCTTTCACGAAAGCGTACGCTTCTTCCACTTTTTTTACAGTCTTCTGTAAGTCAATAATGTAGATACCATTTCTTTCTGTGAAAATGTACTCTGCCATTTTAGGATTCCATCTTCTTGTTTGATGTCCAAAATGAACGCCTGCTTCTAATAACTGTTTCATTGAAATTACTGACATTTTCTTCACCTCCTTGGTTTTTTCCTCCACTCTGTTCATCTCTTCAAGTGACCTTGCGGCAACCATTTGAAGATTCCAGAGAGTGTGTATTTAAATCACCTTAAGTAGTATAACATAACCCAAATGGATTTGGCAATAACAATTTACATATTTAATTTACTATCAGTCTTTCCTTCTGATTATACAAATATACCATAACTACCATAAAATTCAATAAAAATAGCAACTGCTTTTCATAAAGAAAACCCCTAACAAAGATGTCAAAGGTTTTTATTCCCCATGCTTTCACTTTTTCCGAAGATTAAGAATAAGCTGTACTTCACCGATCCCTTTATTTAGAAGCTTTGCAATCTGCGATGGACTATTTCCTTCATCAAATAATCTTAATATTTCGTTGGTTGCTAAATGATTTGCGTCTTCTGCTTTTGCCTTAACAGAAGGAATCCTTAATAATTCTTTCTCATCAGCGAAATCATCCATTATTACATGACTATCTTTGGACATTTCAGAGGGATACTTATCCATGACCTCTTTGCAACTTTTTAGCCTTTTATCGATATCATCCATCATATGACACATTTCTACGGTTCGAGCATCAATGCTTTGGATGATTTGCTCGCTTACTGTATTCAATTCCTCAATAATTTCCTCAGCAAGCTCGATGTATTCTGCTAATTTTTTTTCCTGCTCTCTCAATTTATGATCCTCAGGTGAAAAAAAAGTGCTCTGCTGCCTACGAAGGACAAAGTAAGACAAGAGCACCAATCCCGCACCTATAAAAAAAACTAAATAATATATTATATTGGTCGTCATTTTAGCCCCCAAATTAAATCATAATATCAATTTTAAAACCCTTACCTGTTGCAAGTTTTTCATTACTTTTGAATTCATCATTTTCTTGTTCTTCTTTTTTATCCTCTTGAGAATTATGATCTCTTTCCTGCCTGCTTTTATGATGATTTTGATTAGCAATTTTGGGATACGTTTTCCGATCAAAGGTGTTTACGCGATTTAACTGTTTTTCAGTGTTCTTCTGATCTTGTATCACAAGGGTCTGATGCTCAAATCTTTCTTTATTGTTTAATGTTTGATTTTCTTGTGATAGTTTGATATTTTTAGGAATCATTGATTGAAAATCAATTGGCCGTATAGACACTTCCATCACCCTTTTGTTATCCCATATAAGGAATAATTTTAATCTCTCCGCTTTCGCGAACGATTGTTGAACGCTGAATCTGATCTCTTACGAAGTAAAACGAATTGCCAATGGAAATCTTTACCCCTGGATATATGATATTTTCTGCGTGTATGCGTCCATTAGACAAAGATTGTAACAATTGTTTTAGATTCATTAATTCACCATTGACACTTTCTATTTTGGTATCTAAGTATTGTTTTGTATTTATAGATTTTGTAAGTATCTCCTGCTTATCTGGTGGTAAAGTAGTAACCTTAGACATTTTCGACAATAAATCAATCGCTTTATTCACACTGTCTATATTTTTCATCAAGTTGTCCAACTCTTCTTTTAATCCATCATAACGTTCCTTTATTTCAGGATCAATACCTACCTCTAACTTGGTAGCAGTAGCCATATGGGAACCAATGATTCTAGCATAGATATCATTGTTTGCTCTTATCTCTCCACCAACAATTAGCCCCTTCTTACCACTGACAGTAATCTGCCCCTTAGACTCTAATTTACAATGCATTACAACTTCCGCTTGTATATTTCCATAGGCTTTTGCATAACAATTCTCCATATATCGGGCAATAATATCCTGTTTGCTTACTAGCTTACCACTATTATTTCCCTGAATGCCTTTATGTAGTATGATATTGCCTTCTGCTTCAATAATAGCCCCTTCCACAACACCATGTACTTCTACATCACCTTCACAACGGATTTCAAATCCCGTTGTTACGTTCCCTTTTACAACAACCTTCCCATTAAAGTTAATATTCCCTGTGGCATTATCCACATTCCCGTTAATTTCATACACCTGTAATACAGTTACTTTATCATCGATCAGTTTAGCTTGTCCATTGATATCAGCAATTAGCTGCAATTCATCGGTACTCTCTGTTACATTCTTTCCCTTTTTAAATTGCACTTGTTTTCCTGTTTTTGGAGAAAGCGCTCTTCCTCTTACGGTCGTACCCTCAACCCCCTCAGTAGGTAGAGTTCTAATCGCCAAGATATCCCCTTTTTTTACATTATGAATGAGATGTAGTTCTTTCAAATTCACTGAACCATCTTCTAATACCTCAGGTCTTATCTTTGTGTGAATATCAAACATGTATTGCATCGTGCCATCGATACCATGTATCGCATCTTTTCCACGGGCAACTTCGACTTTCTTATTAAAATTACTTTCGATCATGAGGTTTTCGATAGCTATTGAATCGATGCCATAAACAACACCTGCCGTAGTTAACGTTTCTATTACATTCTCCTTGGTAACCATCCTGCCGCCCTTTGGAGGTATGATGGTAATGAATGCCCGCATCTCATCCTTACTAATCTCTACAAGAACCTCTGCATCTTTCAAATCACTTTCACTAGATTCTTCAATTTCAACGGAACATATTTCTCTTGATCCTAATGCATCTTTTATTTTTTGCGTGTCATAGTTTATGATTCCTTGTGTTTTTAAGACAGAAATAATTTCCTCATAGCTGACAGCTTTTCCCGTACCTTTTGGAGGATAGATCAATAAAGTTTTGCGATTTTCATCAAACTTCAGTTCATAGTGACCGTTTTCGTTATCATTGTTATAAAGAATGTTCTTTTCGACCATGACATTTTTCCGAGTCACCCTTACCTTGCAGTTTCTTACTGATAAATTAAAAATCGACTTGCCTTCTTCAATGATTTCAACTTCAACATTTTCAGCAGTGGTATCCAACTCTTTTAAAGCATTTCCTAAAGCTTCTTCATAAGTTTTTCCCTCAGCAACAACATAATCCTTTGTCAATTGCAATCACCACCTTTTATAGATTAACTAATTTTTTCTAATCGAGTTTTTAACCTCATAATCGCCTTAGTATGCAACTGGGATATTCTTGATTCTGATATGCCCATAATACTAGATATTTCCTTGTAAGTAAGTTCAGAATAGTAATATAGGCTAATAATTTTCTTCTCTCTCTCTGGAAGATTACTTATAGAATCAACGAGAATCCCTTTCATTTCTTCTTGCTCAAAATATTGTTGGGGCTCACTATTTATATCGTCATCTATGATGGCGAAGTTTGCATTATTTAGAATTTTTTCTTCTAAAGAAACCACTGTAAAAGAATGGACATCTGACAGCATGTCATTTAATTCATCAACAGAAATCCCCAGCGTCAACGCCACTTCCTCATCATTTGCACTTCTACCACTTTTATTTTCAATGGTCTTATATGCTTCCTCTAACTTCTTATACTTTTGTCTGACAGAACGCGGAATCCAATCTAAATTTCTTAATTGATCAATAATGGCACCTCTTACACGGATATATGCATAGGTTTCGAATTTAACATTCTTTGTTGGATCAAACTTATCAATGGCATCGAGCAAACCAAATATTCCATAGCTAACCAGATCATCGAACTCAATGTGGTTTCCATAATTATTATATAGTCTACCCGCAATAATTTTTACCAGGTCTATATACGCGATAATAAGCTGATCCTTTACCTGCTTGTCCCTAGTCTTTACGTACTTGTCCCACAAAGCACTGTTTTGCATAGCTATACCTCCCCCTAAGACTCATTCATTTGCCCTAAGATTTTAGATTGATTTTTTTCATCATAGCTCTTAAAATCTAGCGGCACAAAGTTCTGATTTTCCTTCTCAGAACTATCATAAAATTCTGGCTCTCCTGGAGGAATAACAATGTCAACACTGTTAGAATCCACTTTCTTTTGTCCTGTATTTGCTTTTAAAATAAATGAAACAAACTGATAGGATCCTAGAAATATGATAGCATAGAAAAACAAGGTTCTCTTTAAATAAGATATAAAGCTAATATTTGAAAGCATCCCAATGATTGTCCCAATCAAAATAGATGTTAAAAGTAATACATATGGTAGTTTTTTCAGCTTTTCCATATAAAAACTCCATTCATATTTGTTTCGTCCCATGTCCGATGGTTTTTATGAGAAGTATTCCGGTATCAGAATAAAGCTCTATTGTCCTACCAAAATTGCCCCCAGTATCTTCTGCAATAATTGGTATCCGAAGTCCGTCCAGAATCTCTTTGGTAGCTGCCACATTTCTCTCTCCGATTTTCATAATGTCATTCTTATTAGAAAATGAGAACATTTGTGCACCACCAGCAATTTTACTGACAAGTCTGGATTTACTGGCTCCAATTTTTATAACATCCTCCAAAAGCTGGACGATACCAGTGTCTGCAAATTTAGCGGTATTGCTGTTATTACGAATTGCTTTGCTAGATGGCAACATAATATGGGCAAGACCAGATACTTTGGTCACGGGATCATACAAGGTAATTCCAACACAAGACCCCAACCCCAATGTTGTCAATGTGCCTGGATGTTTTATTACATTTAGATCTGCCATTCCTACTTTGATAATTTCTCCTGTCATTGTAAAACACCTAAACTTTTCAATAAAATTTCGAACGAATCCACATCTGGTATAAGGAAAAAGAAACCTTTCACTTCATTATTTCCCTCATTAAACTCAGTTTCAATTAACAACACATGATCCCCAACTTGTCCAAACTGAATGATAGGTACACTTAATATGGCACCTGCCATATCGATAGCCAATGATGGAACTGAAATTTTGATACTGAGTCCAGTTAGCGCAGATAAAGAAGAAATATAAGAGCCTGATAAGATATTTCCAATTTCTTGAAGGGCTGACTGTCCAATTTCGTCTGGTATCTCCATATCTCCGCTGGTGGGCATAATCATATTGGTTAACGTTGTCGATGATTTTAATGTAAGCAAAAACATAATGCTTCCACTTATATCTCCATCTACACGAAAATATATGCCACAAACAGGTACTTCTGGTCCTCCTAGCAGCTCAGCGACTTCCTTAAACTCCAATATCTCAACCTTTGGAACGTTCATATCAATCTTGCGATCTATCATTTTCGCCAAAGCAGTAGCGGCATTCCCTGCCCCGATATTTCCTATTTCCTTTAGTACGTCAATTTGTTGACTATCGAGTTCCTCTATGGATATCCCCATATCGTTCCACCTCCCTACTCTGCATCATCCGTAGCTTCTCTGATGTCCAAAACCTTTTTTAAATCAAGTAAAATAATAATTCGTTCTTCATGTTTACCAATACCTTTGATAAACTCATTGCCTGTGTTATTTGTGATATTTGCTGCATCGTCAATCTCGTCGCTATTTAACTGTAAAACCTCCGAAGATGAGTCAACCAGTATTCCAACAACAATTTCTTCCACGGAAACAATGATAATTCTCGATTCGTCATTAAATGGCATCTCTGGTAAGCAAAACCTTTTTCTAAGATTTACAACCGGAACTACTTCTCCTCTGAGATTAATAACACCTTGAACATAATCCAGAGCGTGGGGTACTCTGGTTATATCCATTACCCTTTCTATTGTTTCAACTTGGAGTATATCAATTCCATAAAACTCATCATCTAATTTAAACAATACATATTGATTCTCGGTGCCAACCACTTTGTTATCCATATATTTCTCCCCTTTTTGTAGGATTGATTTTTACAACAAGGAATTCGTATCTACAATCAATGCAACCTGACCGTTTCCTAAAATTGTTGCGCCTGCTATAACCTTAATGCCAGAAAGGAATTTGCCTAATGATTTGATTACAATTTCTTGCTGCCCAATGAGGTTATCTACAATGAAGCCTGCAGTCTTCTCCCCTTTTCGAACCACAACGACAGTCAAGTCTTCTTTTCCTTGACCAGACTCTGCAACTTGTAATATTTGATTCATCCTCAATATTGGCAATGTTGTATTTCTATATAATACGACCTCTTGATTCTGCACCTTTCTAATCGTTGTTGCATTTATCGTAACAATCTCTTTAATTGAACTCAAAGGTATTGCATATTTCTCAGAGCCCACATTGACCAATAATGCCTGGATGATTGCTAGAGTAAGTGGTAAGCGAATGATAAATTTACTTCCTTTCGATTTAGCAGTTTGAACTTCTACCACGCCTCCAAGGGATTCGATCTTTGTCTTTACCACATCTAACCCTACGCCTCTTCCTGATATATCAGAGATTTTATCTGCGGTGCTAAAACCTGGATGAAATAATAAATTCACCGCTTCCTTATCATCGAGGGTTTCAGCTTCTTCCTTCTTTAGTAAGCCTTTCTGGATTGCTTTACTTTTGACTTTTTCTATATTGATGCCTTGGCCATCATCTTCAACCTCAATAACTACACTATTTCCATCTGGATATGCTACCAGTTTGACTGTTCCATATTCACGTTTGCCAAGAGCTTTTCTTGTTTCAGGATCTTCAATGCCATGGTCAATGGAGTTTCTAATGCAGTGGATAAGAGGATCCCCTATTTCGTCAATAACAGTCCTATCCACTTCTGTTTCCTCTCCAGACATGAAAAGCTCAATTTCCTTACCCAACTCCTTTGATAAATCTCTAACCATACGAGGAAATCTATTGAACACTCTTTCGATAGGAACCATTCGGACCTTCATAACAGCATCATGGAGACTTGTAGTGATTCGCTCTAAATACTCAATAGCCTCATTCATATTGTGTTTTTTGCCTGAATCATCAATATCTTCTAATCTTGTTTTAATGATAATTAGTTCACTGACCAAATTCATTAAATTATCTAATCTATCAATATCTACCCTAACTGTTTTTCCAACAGTTGGTTTCTTTGCCTTGGATGCTTTCTTTTCATCCACCTGCTTCTCTTGGTCATCCTCGTTTACGATACTCTTTTCCAATTGAATAACTTCTTTTCTAGGACTAGCCGCACCGATCGTAACAGGCTGAATATGTACTTCATCAATCTCTGAAATAGATTCTATTTCCTTTTTGATCTCCTCTAACTGCAGCTTTGTGATAATAACTAAATCAAAAGCAAGATCAAAATTTTCATCTTCGATATCTTCAACAGAAGGACTTGATTTAATAATTTCGCAGTCCCTTTCCAATGTGTTAAAAATGATAAACGCTCTAGCAGATTTCAGCATGCAGTTTGGACTCAAAACAATTTTTAATTTAAAACATTTATGGCCCTCAAGAGATGCCTTTTCAATAGCATTTTTTGAAAAATCCTCAATTTCGATATTAATGTTATTCTGCTGCAAACTAGATGTAGATTCTTTGCTTTGTAAATTTTGACCTTCTAAATTCGAATCATTTGACATAATTCCATTTAGTTTTTGAATCAAAGCTTGAGAATCATTGGTTCCTTCATCTCCAGTTTTTTCAATTTCGCTAATGTATCCTTCCAAAGTGTCTAAGCACTCAAAAAGGACATCGATAATACCTCCGCTAATTTTTAACTCATTACTTCTAAGGGACTGTAGTACATTTTCCATCTCATGGGTAAGACTTGCCACCTTGCTAAATCCCATGGTACCAGACATACCTTTTAAGGTATGTGCAACCCTAAAAATTTCATTCAAAAGACCTAGCTCATTATTATCATTTTCTAATTCTAATAAGCTCTGATTCATGTTTTGTAAATGCTCTTTTGACTCCTCAATAAATATTTCTAAATATTGACTCATATCCATAGCTTTACACCCCCACAGCTTTTATTATTGATTCCGCAATGCTTTCTAGAGAAACTAATACATCCACACAACCTAGGTTTACAGCTGACTTAGGCATGCCATATACCACACAGGATTCTTCATTTTGCCCAATTGTAATACCACCACCTAGTTTAATGTTCTTCATCCCTTCCGCTCCGTCGGACCCCATCCCTGTCATGATTACACCTATCATATTTTTCATCTGAAGCTGGGCAAGAGAATTCATCATATAGTCTACAGATGGACGATGCCCAGACATAGGCTGATCTTTTGTTAGCTTAATTCTAAATGAATTACCAACTTTTACAACCTTCATATGTCTGTCTCCTGGCGCCAAATAAGCATGACCTGACAAAAGGATGTCATCTTCTTCTGCCTCTTTCACTGTAATTTCTGATAGGTTATTCAATCTTTCAGCCAAGGATTTCGTAAACCCTGGTGGCATATGTTGAACAATTAAAATGCTAGCTGGAATATTTTTAGGTAGAAATGGAATAACGCTTTGTAGCGCCCTTGGCCCTCCCGTAGAAGTTCCTATAGCTACTATATTTTTAAGATTTATATCCTCTTTAAAATTAAAAACGTTCCTGTCCGAAGTTGTCATTTCAGGTTTAGAGATATGTTTTGACTTCATATTCACTTTCGAGGCTATTTTCAATTTCTCATGCAGCTGCTGCTTCATATCTTCCGTATTCATTTTAAATATGCTGGAAGGTTTAGCAATAAAGTCAACGGCTCCGAGTTCTAAAGCACTAACAGTAGCATCTGCCCCTTCTTTCGTTAAGCTGCTTAGCATTAGCACGGGTAGTGGCATTTCTTTCATAATCATCTTCAGGGCCGTTATTCCATCCATAATAGGCATCTCAACATCCATTGTGATCATCGCTGGCGATAATTCTTTAATTCTTTCGATAGCTTCCTGTCCATTTTTTGCTGTTCCTATAACCTTAAACGCTGGATCATCCTCAATTATATCCGTAATTACTTTTCGCATGAAGGCTGAATCATCGACAACTAAAACGTTGAGCTTTTTCATCTATACCAATCCCTTTTTCTTCATTTTTCTTTGGTATTTAAATATAAAGGATATGATTTGCGTTCTTGCTTGTTCATCAATCGCATCAAAGATAATAGCGATTTCATAATCACTTCCTGAACTCTCATATGGCACACAACGTATAATACGGCCCCTCGCTTGAATTGTTCCATCATCGGTTTTTAGTGAAATATCTACGAGATCATTGGCAGACAACTTTGTTTTTGAAATTAGTCTCAAACCACCACCACTAATATCCTTCGTTAATGCACTGAAGCTATTGTTGTCTCCTACACCATTTGTTTCTACTAATTTCATTTTTACATCTAATACAATGTCTAAACGAAAATAATCCCTTCGTTGTACTTTTTTTACATCGCTTAATCTCTCCATTTTCATATAAGACAGATGTTCTGAATGTTTTCTTGCCAACACACGGGCACTGAAGGCAAATACCCCTATGCTTTTTTTGGCATATTTAATTTGTACAATTTCACCAGTGGGTATGGGCACCACCACACTATTTACAATTGGCATAGCTATAGACATGTGCTTTTCGTCTATTATATCTAATACTTGGCTTATTAACTTTACATCATTTTTCATGATCGTACTATTCTCAATTTCGATTCTATCTCCAATAGATGGTAAATCATAACCACTCATATTCCTTAGACTCTTCCCCCTTCTGCATTAGATTATCATTTCATAAATCCAATGGACTATATCGATTTTCTCTGTCCATGAAAAAACTTATTTATAAATCTTTTAAATCCGCTTACTTCAAACACTTCAGTGATTTGTTCGTTGATAATTCTTGAAGCAATTGAATTAATCCCTTGACTTACCAAACTGTTGGGATAATTCAATATAAAGGGTTTCTGAGACTTTACAGATTTAGATACAACCGTATCATCATAAAGATATCCCAGTTGTTCTAGCGTAATGTTTAAAAATCTTTGGGCTGCAGTATTCAGTTTATTATAAATATCCAGGCCTTCTTGGTTATTTTCTACTCGATTAATCAAAAGACGAATTCTTTTTTCTGCATCCTCAGTTACGATATTTTTAATCATGGCATATGCATCGGTGATGGCCGTTGGTTCTGGTGTAGTAACTAATATTACTTCGTCCGTAGCATTTACAAAGGAGAGCACCGAATGACTGATCCCTGCTCCAGTGTCAATTAAAATAAAATCTGTTTCTTTTCCAATGACTTTAAGATTCTCGATCAAATGATTCAGTTGCTCCTCTGTAAGGTTCACCAGCTCCCTTAGGCCAGAGCCCCCGGAAATAATTTTGATTCCTTGGGGGCCTTCTGTCATAACCTCTTTGATGGTTTTTTCTTTTCTAATGACATGAGCTAAAGAGTATTTGGGAATCAGTCCAATAATTACGTCTATATTTGCTAATCCTAGGTCTGCGTCCAAAATGGCAACACTAAAGCCTAACTTTCTTAAGGCTAGTCCAAGATTAATCGTGAAATTGGATTTACCAACCCCACCTTTTCCGCTGGTAATCGTAATTACCCTTGCATCTTTCTCATTCATGGTATTTATCTTGCCCTGATCCATAATTGTTTCAGAATTGTTTTGTTTTAAGTTATTGATAATTTCCCTTAATCTCTGCGCTTGATCATTCATTTTTTTCACCTACAATACTATTTGCAATTCTATCAGGGTTGGCAAGTTCTATATCATCTGGAACGCTTTGTCCTATTGTTAGATAGGATAGATTTTTACCTGTTAGTATTCTTGTATTCAATATATTTCCCTTTGTACTGGATTCGTCTATTTTAGTGAAAAGTAACTTGTAATCCTTGATAAAATCATAAGAACTAACAATGTTTTTTATGTCTTTATACCCAGTTGTAGCACTGATCACCAGGAATATTTCAGGATTTTCAATGGGTCCTATCAACTGTTTTACCTCTTCTATCTGCTCGCTGTTTTTATGATTCCTTCCTGCTGTATCAATTAAAATAATATCCTTATCCTTAAAATTCGACAAAGCATTCTTCATTTCCTGCGCTTCGTATACAACTTTCAATGGAATTCCTAATATTTCGCTATAAGTCCTCAGTTGATCGACAGCTGCAATCCTATAGGTATCAGCAGTAATAACACCAACTGACTTTCTCCCATTTATGGACAGCTTTGCAGCTAGCTTAGCTAATGTAGTTGTTTTTCCTACTCCAGTAGGTCCAATTAAAACGATTATTTTTTGCTGGTCTTTTGCCTCCTCTACAGGAGAAGGTTGTCCTAAGTATTCTCGAATCTTAATTCGAATTGCATTTTTGATGGCTTCTTCATTTTCTTTCGAAAAACTCATTTGTTTTTTTACAATGGATAATATCTTTTCTGAGAGATTATGATCTACATCATTTTGTATCAGCAAGGTTAAATACTTTTCATAAATCTCATCTTTTTTCAGGCCCTGTCCATCTTTGGAGGGTTCCATTGAGTCCATCCTATTTAACACATCATTTAGTAAGGCATGAATGCTTCCAACCTGGTTGTGTAGTTCATCAATCTTATTAGGGTCTGACTGAAACACTTTTCCTATTTTATTATTCTGTTCGATAGGATGTATTGTCTTTTTTTCACTATTTTCTTCGATCGCAGCAACCATCTCTACAAGAGGTTTTTTGAATACACCAAATATCCCTGGGCGTCTTATTTTTCGAGAATGCAAAATCACGGCATTGTTTCCTAATTCCGATTTGACCTTTAGCATTGCCTCTTGGGCATCACCTGCTATATATCTTTTCACCTTCATCTTATGCACTCACCACCCCTACCGACTGAACTTCTATTCTAGTATCAACCTCATTATAGGAAAGAACTATCAATTCCGGTGCCAATTGTTCAGATAATCTCTTAAAGTAAAATCTAACAATCGGAGAAGTAAGAATAATCGGTTGTTCTCCAATGGCCATTAACTTTTGGACTTGTTGAGATAGGTTGGTCAATATGTTTTGAGATATCATAGGATCTAAATTTAAATATGAACCATGCTCTGATTGCTGAATAGATTCCATAATGATTTGCTCTAAAGCTGGCTCTAAGGTAATTACTTTCGCTCTCTTACCTTCGATAAACTGTTTTGTTATCGCTCTCGCTAAAGACTGTCTCACATATTCCGTTAGCATATCGCTATCCCGCGTTATAGGACCATAATCTGCAAGGGTTTCAAGGATTGTAACCATATCTCGAATAGAAATTCCTTCTCTCAACAGATTTGACAACACTTTTTGGATTTCACCAATGGATAATATCTTAGGTACCAATTCATCTACAAGGGTTCCATGGTGCTCCTTCACATTATCCAATAGCGTTTTCACTTCTTGTCTACCTAGCAGTTCGCTTGAATGCCTTTTAATGATTTCAGTTAAGTGAGTAGAAATAACAGAAGATGGGTCTACAACTGTATAACCGAAAATTTCAGCTTTTTCTCTTTCGTCATTCGAAATCCATTTTGCAGGTAATCCAAATGCAGGTTCAATCGCATCAATTCCCATAATATCACCTTCGGCAGATCCTGGATTCATCGCTAAGTAATGATCAAAGACAATATTCCCATCAGAAACTTCCACGCCCTTTATTTTTATCACATATTGATTAGGCTCTAGCTGAATATTGTCCCTTAACCGTATCATTGGAACAATAATTCCTAATTCAAGGGCACATTGCCTTCTAATCATTACCAGACGATCAAAAAGATCCCCCCCTTGATTTGGATCAGCTAATGGAATGATTCCATATCCAAACTCTAATTCGATAGGGTCCACCTGCAACAACGGGATTACATTTTCAGGTTTTCTAATTTCCTCCACTTCACTGCCTTGAGCAATTTCCTGCTCCTCTATTTCACTTTCTTTTATAGACTTTCTTAAGTTAAATCCCAAATATAAAAATACAGCACTCAGTGTAAAAAAGGGTACTTTAGGTAAAGGTGTTAATCCCAATAACAGGAGTACACCAGAGATGATGAACATGATTTTGGGTTGATTAAATAATTGGGATAGAACATCGTTCCCTAAGTCTGAATCTGACGCTGCCCTCGTTACAACAATACCCGTTCCTGTTGATATTAATAGAGCAGGAATCTGTCCCACCAAACCATCCCCAACAGTTAAAAGTGTATACTTTGATATCGCTTCTGTCAGTGTTAAGCCACCGCCAACCATACCAAGAGCAAACCCTGCTGTAATGTTAATAATTGTTATAATAATTCCTGCAATGGCATCACCTTTAACGAATTTACTGGCTCCATCCATCGCACCATAAAAATCTGCTTCCTTCTGTATTCTCTTACGTCTATCTCTCGCTTCACTCTCACTGATCAGTCCTGAATTGAGGTCAGCATCTATTGCCATCTGTTTACCTGGCATAGCATCCAATGTAAATCGTGCAGCTACCTCTGATACCCTCTCGGATCCCTTCGTAATAACGAGGAATTGAATAATCGTTATAATTAAGAAAATGATGAATCCAACTATGGCATTACTCCCAATTACAAATTCCCCAAAGGCTTCAATTACTTCGCCGCCATAGCCGTTAGACAGAATATTTCTCGTAGTAGAAATATTCAATGAGAGCCTAAACAGAGTTGTAATCAATAGCATGGATGGGAAAACAGCAAATTGCAATGGTTCTTTGTTATACACAGATATCAAGAGAATCAATAAGGACAAGGATATATTTAAACTTAATAATACATCCAGTAAAAACAATGGTATAGGAATGATGATGATAAGCACAATCGAAATAATCCCTAGAGATACAACGATATCACCAAACTTCATTTGCCTTCCTCCTAAATCATATTTTTCAATTTGTAAACGTAAGCTAATACTTCAGCTACAGCTTGATATAAGTCTGGAGGAATGTACTCTCCAATTTCCACAGAACTATATAATGCCCTTGCCAAAGGCTTATTTTCAATAATGGGTACATCATGCTTTCCCGCCAGCTCTCTAATGTTTAATGCAATTAAATCTTGTCCCTTCGCCAATACAATAGGTGCGTTATCCTGTTCTTGATCATAGCGAACCGCTACTGCGTAGTGGGTAGGGTTGGTAATAATTACATCGGCCTTTGGTACATCCTGCATCATTCGCCTCATGGCCATCTGTCTTTGTCTTTCTTTTATTTTTGATTTGATTTGAGGATCTCCTTCGGTTTGTTTGTATTCTTCCTTAATTTCTTGCTTAGACATTTTTAATTCATTGTTGAACTCCCATTTCTGATAAAAATAATCTAGTACTGCTAAAATAATAAGAACGAGAGCCGCTCTAAATGCAACATTTATTGTGGCCTTCCCTAAAAAAGCAATAATACCGCTTATTTCCATATCCAAAATATTTACTACATTTTTTGACTGCTTTAATACATAACTAAACGTGACATAACCAACAACTGCTATTTTCATAATGGATTTCAAGAATTCTACAATTGATTTCTTCGAAAATATCTTCTTAAAACCATTGATTGGGTTAAGCCGATCCAATTTAAAACCCAGGGGCTTCGTAGTAAATAAGAATCCAACTTGCATATAGCTGCTCAATAATCCCACCACGAAGGCACATCCTAAAATAGGTACGACAACCTTGACAGTTTCCCAGATCATGACCATAAAAACCTTGTGAATTCCATTTACAGTAAAAATTGTTTCATCGTTTATTGTGAATGTATATATATTCTTCATATATAGTGCCAGGCTACTATAGATATATTTTCCTGCCAATTGAAGTGCAAGAAAAGTAAACAGCAATATCAGCGCTGAGTTTATTTCTTTGCTCTGTAGAACCTGGCCCTTTTCCCTTGCATCCTTTTTTCTTTTGGGTGTGGCTTCTTCAGTTTTTTCACCAGTGAAGAGCTGTAAATTTATATCAAAAAGATACATTTTATCATCCTTTTACTATGGCATGGAGAAAATCCCATAGGTGTTCGAACATCGTATCAAATATATATTCGAAAAACCCGATATACAGCGGAAAAACAACAAACAGGACAATAATACCCAGCAAAATCTTTATCGGCGCCCCTACGACAAACACATTCATTTGAGGCATCGTTCTCGCCAGAATTCCCAGCAGGACATTCGTTAAAAATATTGCTACAACAATCGGTGCCGAAAACTTGAACGCAATGATGAATATGGAGATAAATATGGAAATGAGCTTTTCAATCATCATTCCATTGATATTTAATTTTCCTAGAGGCACGATATCGAAGCTTTGTTTAAGAGCTTGTATTAATGTATGGTGGCCATTGACGGATAAAAAAACAAGTACAGCCATGGTAAAAATAAGATTTGCATTAAGGGTAATTTCATCATTTTCATCCATAGGATTCAATACGCTCGCCATAGAAAACCCGACTTCCATATCAATCATATGACCTGCAATATACACAACGCTGAAGAAAAGATAACAAATAAATCCGATCATCATCCCCAACAGCAGCTCTTTAGACCCAAGAAGCATCAACTCAAAAAAATTGTCAAGTTGTAGATTTGCTGGTACTTTCATAATAGGCAATAGAATGAAAGCAAGTATTAAAGAAAAGCCTAATTTTACATTGGTGGGTATATTATTCTGACTGAATATGGGGGCTGTTAGGAGCATGCCCACAATCCTTGCGAAAATTAAAATCAATATACCCATTTGATCTAATAACATTTCGATAATTTCCAAATTATCTCATCCTATCTACTGTACAAACTTATTCAAGTTTAAAAAAAGCTCCTGGGTATAGTCTACTGCAGTAGCCAATAACCAAGGCCCAAATACAATAACTGCCAGCAGTACAGCCAGAATTTTAGGCACGAAAGCAAGGGTAGCCTCTTGAATTTGTGTAGTTGCTTGAAAAATACTTACAGCAAGACCTACCACAAGTCCAAGTATTAACATGGGCGCTGACAAAATGATAACATTAAACATGGCCTGTTGAAACAACTCAATAATTAAACCTTCACTCATGATCTATGCACTCCTATTTAAACCCCATGATCAGGGACTTAATAACTAGATTCCAACCATCTACCATAATAAACAATAGTATTTTAAAGGGAAGTGAAATCATTACAGGCGGAAGCATCATCATCCCCATAGACATTAGCGTACTTGCAACAACCATATCTATAACAATAAAGGGGATAAACAAAACAAATCCAATTTGAAAGCCCGTTTTTAATTCACTGATAATAAAAGCAGGTATCAAAGCCTTTGTAGGTACATCTTCTAATTTGTTGGGCTTTGCACTTCCTGAAATATTAACAAATAAGGCTAGATCCTTTTCTCTGGTTTGCTTGAACATGAACTCCCTTACAGGTTCCATGGCCTTGCTTAAGGCTTCTTCTTGAGAAATTTCCTCTGCAAGATATGGCTGAATTGCGTCACTATTTATCTTAGCCCCTATAGGTGCCATGATAAAAAAGGTAAGAAATAGGGCCAAACCAATAAGCACCTGATTTGGCGGTGTAGTCTGAGTAGATATTGCTTTTCTCACAAAGGATAAAACAATAATAATTCGAGTAAAGCATGTCATCATCATTAAAATAGATGGTGCCAGCGCTAACACAGTAAGCATGAAGAGTATTTCAATACTATTAGCTACTTCTCGGGGAGAATTTGCCTCATCTAAGCTCAAACCAATTTTGGGGATTGGTAGATTTGGTTCAGCAGAAACAATAGAAAAAGAAAAGACAAAAACGAGTAGTATCAACAGCGTAATGATAGATATTCTTTTAGTTTTGTTAGATTTCATCATTTTCATCCTTATCTCTATGCTTATTAAGCTCTTCACTTCGGCTTTTCACCCGATTCAGCTTATTTAGCAAATGATCTTTATTGTTTACAAAACCAAATGGATTCATATCTTCAAATTGAGTTAAAGAATCCTCTTCATTGTTTTTATTCTTTTTCATGAATTTTTCCAGGTAGGTATCAAATACCTTATTAGAAATTCCAGTTCCGGTTTCATGCTGAAAGATTTTTATTTGTTCTCTTTCAAGTTTATCAATTAGTTGAAATGTATTTTTGCTTGCTGCTACTAGATAATAGCAATCGCCCACGTTGACTATATACATTGCTTTATCAATACCAAAATTCAATCTTTCAACAACTTTTAAATTTCTATTCCCAGCTATAACAGCGCCCTTCTTGGCAACGTATTTAGAAGTAAGGTATGCTGCAGCTATGATTAGGATAAACATAAAAATCAACGAAAACAACTGTCCAATCATACGCAAACCACTGGGATCTTTCGCTTCTATCACAGCATAAACAGGAATTTGCAGCATATGAAACATACTGAATATATCCCCTTTCTAGTTAACCCAGAACCTTTCTTACAGCTTCAATGACACGGTCAGCTTGAAAAGGTTTTACGATAAAGTCTCTTGCGCCAGCTTGAATTGCTTCTATAACCATTGCCTGTTGTCCCATTGCAGAACACATGATTACCTTTGCATTGGCATCGATTTTTTTAATTTCCTTTACTGCCTGGATTCCATCTACTTCAGGCATTGTAATATCCATAATCACAAGGTTCGGCTGAAGTTCTTTGTACTTTTCTATAGCTTTTGCACCATTCTCAGCTTCACCTACCACTTGTAATCCATTTTTCGTAAGAACATCCTTGATCATCATTCTCATAAACGCTGCATCATCAACTATTAAAATTCCTTTAGACATTTGTGTTCCTCCTTGTTATTTAATCTTGTTCAATTTTTTATCTTGATTTAAAATGTCAGTCACTCTGATGCCATAATTCTCATCAATAACAACAACTTCTCCTTTTGCAATGTGTTGTCCATTTACTAGAATATCCAAAGGTTCACCCACTAGTCGATCCAGTTCAATAACAGAACCAGGTGTTAAATCTAAAATTTCACTAATTCTTCTTGACGTTCTACCCAGTTCTACGGTTATTTCCAGCGGCACATCCCTAAGTAAAGCGATATGCTCCCTGTCATTTCTCGTTCTTGGTTCGTCAAAGGATTGGAATTGAATAGGCTGCACATTCACAGGCATTTGTCTATTTGGTATAGTAGCTGAACTTGGCATAGTACTATAATCCTCCATATAGTGTGGCTGACTATTTTGTGATGCATAATCCATCTGGTCAACATGGTACTCTGGTGCTTTTGCAGGTTTTCCTGGCGCTGTATGAATTGGAGCCATATTATGATTTTCAGCAGTTGCTTCTGCGTTACCCTCAAATAGATTGTTCACCAGAGTTTTCGCAAAATCAATAGGAATAATCTGCATAATCTCACTATCTATGAGACTACCAATCACCATTCTAAAGGCTACCTTTACAATTTTATCATCCGGTTGAAATAATTCCAAGCCTAAAGAATTGCTAGAAAAATTCACCGCAAAAGCCTTTGGTGGCGAAATATCAATTTTCTTATGGAATATTTCTGCTAAAGACGTAGACGCGGAACCAATCATTTGATTCATAGCTTCACTGATAGCGCTGAGATGAAGCTCAGTCAGATCACCTGTAAAGTTCGTTCCATCTCCACCCATCATAAGATCTGTAATGATCTTAACATCATCTTCCCTTAGTGCCAGCAAGTTCGTACCTTCGAGACCTTCTCGATATTTTACCTCCACAACAACAATTGGAATTGGATAGTTTTCCTGCAGCTCCCTAACCGACAATATGGATACTTTCGGTGTAGTGATTGTAACTTTTTGCCCTAATAGTGTAAATAATGTTGTCGCGGAAGTCCCCATGCTGATATTTCCTATTTCTCCAAGGGCATCCTTTTCATTTTCATCTAATGTCTTCTCGTCGCTTTTGATAGTATTCGATGTACCATTTAACAAAGCATCTATTTCTTCTTGAGATAGCATATCACCCATTTTAGATTTCCTCCTTTCGTTCAACACTTACAATTTGTATTGCCATTTTTTTCTTTTTTGTTCCTGGTTTTCCTCTGTACTTCAGTTCGTCTCCAACAAAAATTTTCATATCCTCATTGATCGTCGTATCAAGCTGGATTACATCTCCTACTTGAAGGTCTAAAAATTCATTCACCGTAATATAGGTTTTTCCAATCACAGCACGCACAGGAATGTATGCTTTGTTGATACGGCTTTCTATTATTTTCTGATCATCGGGTGTTGATTCTTTCGTGGTGCTATTAAACCAGTATTTTGTACTTAACTGAGACAATATTGGCTCAATCACAAGATGTGGAATACAAATATTAAGCATTCCTTCTACTTCTCCTATCTTAATATTCAATGTTATGAGTGCAATGGTTTCGTTAGGAGAAATCAGTTGTGCAAATTGCGAATTGGTCTCTACTTTTTCAAGCCTTGGTTCTAGATCCAAAACATTTTCCCATGGTTCATTTAGTAAACGAATCATCTGCTTTATTACTGATTTTAATAGCGTAATCTCAATCTCAGTAAAATTCCTATTCTCATCCATCGGCTTGCCGCTTCCACCCAAGATGCGATCAATAAGCGTAAACGCAATATCCGGCGTAATATCGAAAATAATTTGGCCAGACAAAGGCGAAAAATCTACGATGCCTAAAACTGCAGGATTTGAAATAGAATTACTGAATTCATGGTAGGTCAATTGCTCTACCGTAAAGACATCTACATTTACCAAACATCTTAATGACCCTGACAAATAGGTATTTAATAATCTTGAGAAATTCTCGTGAATAACCTGAAGCGTACGTAATTGATCCTTCGCAAATTTATCAGGTCGTCGAAAATCATATTTTTTAATTTTCTTTTCTTTCGTATCCTCTTGGATCTCCTGAACGTCTACCTCTCCTGTACTCAATGCCTGGAGCAGGGCGTCTATTTCACTCTGTGACAATACATCGGACAATTACGTCACCCCCTCTTATTGGACAATAAACTCGACAAAGTAAACATTTGTAATCTTGTCAGAGTCTACAATTTGTTTCACCGCTTTTAAAACCTCTGTTCTCAATGCCTGTTGTCCTTTTTCACCAGCCAGGCTGCTTTCGTCCTTACTTCTTAAAACTTCAAGGATGCTGTTTGTGATCTTAGACTTATTGGGTTCCAGTTTTCCCTGAATCTTTTCGTCCAGCGTTTCAATCACTACATTGGCTTTTAATATTTTTCTGCTATCTTTTACATTGGAGTAAAGCTCTCCTATCGGATAACTAAATGTCTTTACTTCCTTTACTGTTTTTTCAGGTGTTTTATAAACTGCAAAATAGAAAACACCACCGAAAATAATTGCTGTTACTAGAAAACCTACGATACTAAATAACATTACTTTTTTTACAGTCATATCGCTACGCCCCTTTTGAAATTCTAATAATATGGTTCTGATTTCACAAAGTCCGACCGTAGAATCACAATGTCTACTCTACGATTTTTCCCTTTATTTCCGTCGGTATCATTGGGTGCAATAGGATGGTACTGACTATATCCTGATGCCGATAACCGGTCCGGCTGTAAACCAGCTTGTTCAATTAGAAACCTTACAACGTTGGATGCCCTCGCCACTGATAATTCCCAGTTGGTAGGATATTTTCTTATGTTGATGATCGGGTCAGAATCAGTATGACCTTCTATTCTTATATATTTCTCTTTAAACTCCTCTTGCTTCAGTAGATCAGATAAGAAGACCAACGTTTCATTGGCGTTCCCTTTTAGATCCGCTTTTCCTGAATCGAACAGTACATTGTCCTTAAATCTTAAAAGTAATCCCCTTGGTTCCAAATCCACCAAAATCTCATTTTGGAAGCCATTTTGTTCTAGGTACTTTTCAATAATTTCCTGTAACTTTTTGAAGTCCTCTAACTCCTGCAATTCCTTCGTTGTTTGTTCCTCATTTAATGCCTCATTTACGAAAGGTGTTTCATTTATCGTTTGTCCGCCTTTTAAAACACCGAGAGAACCTTGGACAGACTGCATGATTGCTTCAAACTTTTTGGCATCGATTGTTGAAAAGGCAAACAATAGTACGAAAAAACATAGTAATAAGGTAACTAAATCACCATATGTAGTCATCCACGCTGGAGAACCATTCTGGGATTCTTCCTGACCTTTTTTTCTAGCCATTATGTCTCAGCACCTTCCCCTTTTCCATTTTGAAGGCTTTTTCTGGTTGTTGGTGGCAAGAATGCCTTTAATTTCTCCTCAATAATTCTTGGATTTTCTCCAGCCTGTATGGACAAAAGACCTTCAACCATGATCTCTTTGATCAATATTTCCTCACCACTGCGAACCTTTAATTTGGCAGCTATTGGGATAAAGATTAGGTTTGCCAATACTGACCCATAGAAGGTTGTGATTAAGGCTACAGCCATACTCGGTCCAATGGACTTCGGATCATCCAGCTTTTGCAGCATCTGTACCAATCCTATAAGCGTACCAATCATACCAAAGGCTGGCGCAAGACTCCCCATCATTTCAAACAATCCCCTTCCTGAACCATGCCTTGACTCAAGAAAGGCCAACTCTGTCTCCAGAATGTTTCTAACCAATTCAGGATCTGTACCATCTACGATCAACATGACACCTTTTTGAAGAAAATCATCATCCAAGTTTTCTGATGCCTCTTCCAGCGCTAGCAATCCTTCTCTTCTTGCTGTATTGGCCAGATCGATTATTTTGTTAATCGTATCCCCAGGCTCCAATTCCTTGGAAGAGAATGCTTTTTTCAACACTGGAATAGCCAGCTTCATCTTACTGAGTGGAAATGCTACCAGCGTACCTGCCACTGTACCTCCAAGAACAATAACCACAGAAGGCCCATCCCAGAAGGATGAAATCGGTCCACCCAGCATAATTCCCATTAGCATAAAACCAAAACCTAGTAATATTCCAATTAATGTTGCTAAATCCAATAGCTACACCTCATTTCCTGAAATGCTTTTTATGATTACTTCTTTGGTGAAAATTTTTTGTTTATATTCAATTGCACGTTGTACAATTTCTTCTACGTTTTCCTTCACAACAACTTTCTTCCCTGTAGTGAGGGTAATTACCGTATCAGGCGTGGCCTCAATGAACTCAATCAGTTCACTGTTGACGATATAGCTTTCTCCGCTTAATCGAGATACTTTGATCATCTTATCACCTTTTTAGTAGGGAATTATAATCCCAAAATTGGGATTATAATTCCTAATTTATTGATTATCTCTTCAAGTTTACTAACTCTTCTAACATCTGGTCTGTTGTAGTGATGACCCTGGAATTGGCCTGGAAACCTCTTTGAGTTGTAATCATATAGGTAAATTCCCTGGATAAGTCCACATTGGACATTTCAAGAGTCCCAGGATTTAACGAAGCAAACCCAGCCTCTCCTGGCTTACCAATGATAGGGTCTCCTGAGTTGGCTGTATTGATAAACATATTTGAATCTGTCTTCTGCAAACCAGCTGGGTTCTTAAAGTTTGCAATGGCGATTCTCCCCAATGGTGTTTTCACTCCATTACTGAATATACCAGAAATCGTTCCATCGGCACCTATGGTGTATCCATCCAAGGTACCAGCTTTATAGCCATCATCTTTCTCAGCAGATGCATTGGAATCCGAAGCATAGGAGGTTAAATCATTATAATTTACGTTAAATATAACAGCTCCCGCACCATTTGTAACTGCTCCATCTATTGTTAATTCTAATGGACCGCCTGACTCCCATATGCCGTCTTCAAAACTTATGACCTCAGTAGCAGGATTAGTTGTTGCCCCATCCTTAAAACTTGTCATTGTTCCATCTTTTCCCTCATAAAAAGAGACTACTGTGAATTCATTTTCGTTTGTTTTGATAAATGCTTGTCTGATAGTATGGGTTCCGCCTAGCTTATCATTTACTTCAAAAGTATATTCCCTGGCTATGCAATCTGCATAATCGGGATTGGTTTCATATTTCCCATCGGCAGTTTTAATATAAACTGCATCTCTATCAGTTGGATCCTCCGATATAAGATTTGCAGGAGCTGGGTCAAGTAACTTCGTTTCACTATCTAGATTTCCTGAAGCTGTCGCTTTTGTCGTGATCTGGGCTGGGACTGTGGCTGCTTGATTGATTTTCAATCCTTCTAGACTCGTCTTGTAAACAGGTTTGCCTCCATAAGAGCTTTCCTCAACCGGATATCCCAGTACCCTATAGCCTTCGGTTGTAACTAAATTTCCTGCAGCATCAATTTTGAAGTTCCCGGCTCTTGTATAGCTTCTGTTTGCAAAATTTGAATCGTTTGATACAATAAAAAATCCATTATCTCCATTGATCATTAAGTCTGCTGCTACACCTGTGGCCTCAGCAGCACCCCTCGTGAAGATGGTATCAATGGATGCTACATTGGCACCCAGTCCGATTTGCTGGGGATTTGAACCCCCTCTATCATCCTGGGGAGCGGATGCTCCTCTGATGGTTTGGCTAAAAACCTCCTGGAAGGTTACTCTTCCAGATTTAAATCCTACGGTATTTACATTGGCAATATTGTTACCGATTACATCCATTTTCGTCTGATGTGCACTTAAACCCGACACAGCAGAATACATTGATCGCATCATTTTTACATGACCTCCTTCAATTTGGTGCCTATGATTCCCTCTGTCATTTAGGAATCATCCTAGCTTCCTTTATAAGGTCCAGCTATACGATGACAGCACCGTCAATATTGGTAAATACACTTTCCTTTAACTGCTCGTCCAGAGCAGCCGTGATAATAGTTTTGTTATGGACACTTGCCACAAAAGCCTTGTTGTCCATTAAAATCAGTGTTTCTCGGATTCCTTTTTGACTCGCCTTCTTTAGACCATCATGAATTCGATCGATTTCATGGTTGTCCAAATGTATATTCCTAGCCTCAAGCCTCTGCAATGCATGTTTTGAAAATTTTACGTCCTGATGGTTGATGATTGTATCTAATACTTGAGCAAAGGGCTTTTTCTCAACAGCTTCGTAGGAAGGCGGCTTGGTATTGCCTACGCTAGGATTAATGGGCCTTGTATTCTGAATCCAAATCTTATTCATTCCCATTCCTCCTTCGCCTTACTATGTATTATTCTGTTTTTATTCCATATGCCTCAATGGCCTTACTGAGTTTTACCAACTCATCAATGATCTTCTGATTGCTCTCAAGAATCTTTTCATTATGCTCTTTTGCCTGCTGTACCTGAACGGTAGTAAGGTCATACATCAAATCCATAGATTCTTCCATCGTACTGTCTAAATTTTGTACTGCTTCCAAAGTACTGAACTGGGCCATCTGGGCAATAAATTCCTTGTCCTCTACTGGATTCAATGGATCCTGATGACTTAACTGGGTCACCAAAAGCTTTAAAAAAGCATCCTTATCCATGGATGAACCAGTGGTGCTTGTCGTGTTATAAGTTGACGTATTCTGGCCAATCTTACCGATTATCTCATCTGCCATTTTTATACCTCCTTATGCAAAAAAGTCAATTTTTGATGTGCTTAAAGATCTTGAATGATTCGCTGCCACTTCCTCTACAGATCCGCCAAAGATGCCTTCATCATAACCATTGTTGCCCTTACTTGCCTTTCGTTTAAACGTCATGAAGTTTTGTTGATTTTGATAATTTGGATCATTGCCAACAAAAACGCTCAACTCTTGAACTGCAAGACCTTTCTCCTGTAAGGCATCCTTCAACGTATTGAAGTTTGATTCGATAACTTCTTTCACCATTTGACTTTCAGCTACGAATCGAGCTACCACAATGCCCCTTTCGATGGAGATCTTCATATCCAGTTTCCCTAGGTTTTCAGGTTTCAACTGCAATGTCATTTCGGAGCCTTCGTCTCCTACATTGATTTGAATCTTATTGGCTACTTGTTCAATGATATTGTTGGCCTTCACTTGCTGCATGATAGGCAAATCAACTTTCACTGTTTCCACAGGGCTATCCTGCTGCACTTGAACAGGCTGCGCATCAGTATGCTGCACATTTACAAGAACTTTTGCACTGTGGAGACTTTCCTGTTTTCCCAGGCTGTCATGATTCAATTCTTCACCATCACTGTTTGACGATTTTTCTTCCGTTGAATTTACCTTCGTCAGATGCACTGCAGGTTCTTCTTGTTTCAATTCACTGACATGTTGATCTAATGAATCATCTGTTTGACTAGCATCCACAAGGTCATTCCGAGAATTTGCAACGATTCCCTTTGCTGCAGTATTCAATTGATCAATGTGCTGTTGTAATACGCCGTCCAGCTTCTCCAAAACGGAACCCATTTCAATGGATTTTTCATTCCCTTCACTTCCATTTAAGAGATCATCCAATGCAGTGAGGGAACTAGATACAGCGTCAGTAAGTTGATTTAGATCAACAGTCTGTTCAACTTGAGTCAGATTTCCTTGACTGAACTTTTCTATTTGTGCTAGTAAGTCACCAAGCTGAACACGAATGTCCTTCATCATGGCGTTCATACTATCGTTATCTAGATCGCCTGTACCTTCAAGAAGCATGTTAATCTGCTCCATCATTTTTTCCATCGACTGAATCATAGCAAGTAGGTCCGGATTCATATCCTGATCATTAGCTTGTTGCTCGTCGACACTGGATTCATCCTCAACTGGAGTCTGAATTTTACTGTTTTCGGATGAACTAGCTGCTGTTTTGTTCAAGTTTTTGTCCTGAACAGCGTTTTGCTTTTGATATTTGGCAGCCTGCTCTGACTTTGTTCCTTGAAGCTTGCTCTCAAAAACCTTATCAAACTCACCTTGATGGGTATTGCTGTCACTCTGAACTTTTTTAATGCTGCGAGTGCCTTGCATCATTGCTGATAGTGCATTCAAATTTATCTGCGCCACTTTTTTCACCTCCTTTCATGTAGTATATTTATATTTTTTCTTTCGGTAATGCCAATGATTTTGAGATTTCGGATGCTAAATCGGCATCAAGGCCGGCTAATACTTGAGCCGTCACCTTTTCAGATAATTTTCTTAGCACCTCTATGGCAAGATCCTTATCTGTAATGTTGAAACTTTCGCCATTTTCAAAGGAATACTTGCTGACTCCGTTGTTATTTTTATACAGCTTTGAAATCAAATCCGCAATTTGCTGCGGCTCCATTTTTTTATAAACATTCACAAGATCAGAAATTTTACGATTATACTCTTCGAACATTTTTGTTGCCTTTATGAGATCTGAAGTAACCAAATCATTTCCTTCTCGAACAATTTCATCCTCTTTGATCTTGTTCAATAGATTTAATTTAAAATCTTTATCTTCTACCCGAGAAAGAATTTGAGCGCCTTGCAATATGCTCATATTTCTATAAAGTACGGAAAGCTCTTCCAGTTTATATTTTTTTACTTGTCCCAAATCATTGATTAGCTTTTCAGGTAATTCTGTATTATAGATCTGGGCACTACTTACAAGGCTTCTTTCCTTATCCTTCATCTGCGCTACGATCTCTTGCAACTTTTTTCCTTTTTCTAAGGAATCAAAGTTAGAAAGGATTTTGAGGGCCATCTCCTCATCTAAGTTATTTAACACACTGACCGCAATCTTTTCATTCATCTGTTCAATTATCAAGCCCATATCCCGAAAAGAAACCGCTCCATCCATAAGTACTCTGTTGATCTCTTGTACCAAACTGGCAGCAGAAAGTGTTTCATAATACTTCGCTTGTTCTGACAGGCTAAGTTTTTTCTCGCTATTAATCTGTTCAATGGTTGATGTAAGAATATCCTTTTTAATGGAATTATCTCGTATCAACTCTAAGATTGGTTCCGTTTTCTTTGCATTTTTTTCAGACATGATCTTAATCAGATCTGAGAATAAGGCATTGTCTTCTTTTTTTATCAAGATCAATTTATCTGCGGCCCTTGAAGTATCCAGATCTAATAGATAATTGGCTACATTTCTCTTTTGGGCCTCCCTTTCATCTCTAGTAGGAAAACTCTGAAAGTACTTTCCTATAGCACCAGGCGCATTGCCCAAATGTCCGTTAGCGATATACTTAAAATTCTCATTTGTAAAATACAGGATACTCAATACGCTAATGGGAACAAATGTAAAAACAAGGATGACGATGATGACGATTTTTCCTATGCTTAGGCCTTGGTTCTCGTTTTCAAGTGGTTTCGATTTTGCCATTTTTTCCCCCTAAATACTTTTAAAATTTTTAAAGGTAACCAATTGGTCTACGAATTTTTCTTCTTCTTTTTTTTCATTATAAGTAAAATCGTCAAAACCAATTTCTTTTAATTTTTCAAATGTTTTTCGTTCCTGAGAAGCCTTTACCAAGCTTGTTCGAATTTCATCCACATCCCGATGACACCTTTCTATCACTTGCGTCTGGTAGGATATTTTCTTATCTAAACTTCTAACGTAAATATCCCATATGCGAATCACCGATAGATCCGTTCCTTCTATCATTTTTGTATGAATCATACCATTGTAAGTTTCTTTGGTCTTTTCGTATGCTACAAGCCTTTGTTTCTCATCCTCTAATCTTTTGAGAGCCGTAGTTAATTTGCCTTGAATCAGTTCCTCATATTTTTCCTTTACGCCCAAAAGATTTTGGTATTTAAAATTGAATTTATTCATCGGCTACACCCCTAAACCATTAGTTCTGCCAACAGCTGCTGAGCATCTTCATAATCAAACTTATCGTGGGTATTCTGTTTCAGATAGTTGTTTAGTTTATCGATCATCGCAACAGCATGATCGATTTCTTTGTTGCTTCCTTTTACATAGGCACCAATGTTGATTAAATCTTCAGCTTCCTTATAGACAGCCAATAGATTTTTAAATTGATTCGCCATAGCCTTGTGCTGATCTCCTACAATGTTAGGCATTACCCTGCTTACACTAGCCAAGATATCTATGGCGGGATAATGGTTCTTGTTTGCTAGTTTTCTCGACAATACAATGTGTCCATCCAGTATACCCCTTACTGCATCCGTGATTGGCTCATTCAAGTCATCACCATCCACGAGCACTGTATACAGTCCAGTGATTGAACCCTTATCTGAATTTCCTGAACGCTCAAGCAATTTAGGAAGGGCTGCAAAAACAGATGGTGTGTATCCTCTAGTGACAGGTGGTTCTCCAACAGCCAGTCCAACTTCTCTCTGGGCCATTGAGAATCTTGTCAACGAGTCCATTAGAAGCATTACATTTTTCCCCTTGTCTCGAAAATACTCTGCAATGGCTGTTGCCAGCAAAGCACCTTTCATTCTAACCAACGCAGGCTGGTCTGATGTCGCTACGACCAAAACAGATCGGCGAAGTCCTTCTTCTTGAAGATCGTTTTCAATAAATTCCCGGACCTCCCTACCTCGTTCTCCTATTAACGCAATGACGTTCACATCTGCCATGGTATTTCTTGCGATCATTCCAAGTAAAGTACTTTTCCCAACACCACTACCTGCGAAAATTCCTATCCTTTGCCCTATTCCACAAGTTAGCAATCCATCAATCGCTTTTACTCCCAAAGACAAGACATCATTGATCTTTTTACGTCTTAACGGATCGGGTGGCTGATTGTTAATGGGATACTTTCTATTTAATGCAATATTGTTTTTTCCATCCATGGGATTTCCCAGGCCATCTAATACCCTTCCCAGAAGTTCGTCTCCAACATTGACGTACAATGCATCGCCAGTGGCTACAACCCTACTTCCCGGTCCAATTCCATCCATCTCTCCCAGGGGCATTAAAAGCACTTTACTATCTTTGAATCCCACAACCTCAGCTTTAATGCACTGATTCCCTTTTAAGGGATATATAAAGCATAGTTCTCCTAACTTAACTGCGGGTCCATTGGACTCTATTGTCAGCCCAATCACCTGAGACACTCTTCCTATATACTTAATAAGATTCGCATTTTCAATAGCTGATCGATATTTATTTAAGTTTAATGCTTCCAAGCTATCACTCACTTTCCAGCAGTTCTAGAAAAATATCCTTGATGTATTGCAGCTGAGTTTCTACGCTTGAATCCACACTTCCAGAGATTGTATCGATAACACAACTCCCTTTGTTCAACGATGCATCCTGCTTAATTTCCAAGTCGCTTATATTCTCTGCAAGGCATAGTATCTTGTCTTTAGATGCCATAGCAAAACCATAATCCTCTGGGCTAACGCGAATAACGAGGTGATCCGTATATGTGCATTTATCCAATCCTAGCTTCACTAGCCCCATGATGACGTCTTCACAATCTTGTACTTTCATGTTTAATATATTTTCAACAATCTGGATAATTAAAGCATTTACATCTTTTTCAATTTCCTTCGTCATGGACACTTTCTGTGATTGAATATGCTCTTTGATCTGTAGTGCCTCTTGAATAATCGCATCAGCTGAGCGCTTGCCTTCATCATATCCAACTTCTTTTCCTTCAACATAACCTTCCTGTCTTGCTTTTTCCAATACACTCATTGCCTCTTGTTGGGCTCTCTGAACAATTTCGTCAGCTTCTCTTTTTGCCTCTGCTAGTTGATCATTGATCTGAAGCTCTGCTTCCTTTAGCTTTTCTTCATACAAGGCTTCCACATCAATTACTTGTTCGTCTTTTGTTTCTTCCTCTTTTGTTTCTTCCATTTCTATATCAGTAGACGGAATTACTGTACATACATGAATCTCTTTTATTTCTCCAATGTTCACGTAGGATGATTTGAAAATCCTAGACAATTATTTCATCTCCCCCACCGCGTGAAATGATAATTTCACCTGCTTCTTCTAGCTTACGGATAATATTAACAATTTTCTGCTGTGCTTCCTCCACATCTCGCAGACGGACAGGACCCATAAAGTCCATATCCTCTTTGATCATTTCCGCCATTCGCTTAGACATATTGCTGAATATGATTTCTTTTACTTCTTCTGTGGCACCCTTCAATGCAACTGCCAGCTCATTATTCTCAACTTCCCGTATAAATCTTTGAATGGAAGTGTTATCAAGGGTAACAATATCTTCAAATACAAACATACGTTTCTTGATTTCTTCAGCTAGCTCAACATCTTGAATTTCAAGGGTTTCCATAATAAATTTCTCAGTACCTCGATCAACAGCATTTAAAATATCTACGATAGATTGAATACCACCAGCAGTTGTATAATCTTGAGTCACCATAGCTGATAGTTTTCTTTCTAAAACTGATTCAATTTCTTTTATGATCTCTGGCGATGTTCTATCCATGGTTGCGATCCGCTGAGCTACTTCAGCTTGTTTTGCCTGAGGAAGAGCAGATAAAATTTGTCCTGCCTGTAATGGATTTAAATATGCCAGAATTAAAGATATTGTTTGAGCATGTTCATTCTGGATAAAGTTTAATAATTGTCCTGCATCAGCTTTTCTCACAAAATCAAATGGCCTTACTTGTAAAGAAGCAGTTAACTTATTAACGATGTCAAATGCTTTTTGAGAACCTAGCGCCTTTTCTAGAATCTCCTTAGCATAATTAATACCACCCTCAGAAATGTAATCCTGAGCTAAGCATATCTGATAAAACTCCTCTAGCACCCTTTCTTTTTCTTCTGGAGAAATCTTTCGCATATTTGCAATCTCCAGCGTCAATTCTTCAATTTCTTCTTCTTGAAGATGTTTGAATATTTTCGCTGATTTATCAGGTCCTAAAGCAATTAACAATATTGCCGCCTTTTCTTTTCCAGTGATTCCTGCTTTACGAGCCATAAATTACACTCCTACTCTTCATTTAGCCATGTTTTTAACAGCTGTGCTACAGCGTCAGGCTTCTTGTCTACAAATTTCTCAATTTCTTTC
The DNA here is from genome assembly GCF_014205875.1 of Anaerosolibacter carboniphilus. GTDB lineage: Bacteria > Bacillota > Clostridia > Peptostreptococcales > Thermotaleaceae > Anaerosolibacter > Anaerosolibacter carboniphilus. The sequence goes on along the minus strand of NZ_JACHEN010000015.1, from coordinate 21,889 downwards.
TTATATCCAGATTTTTCGCTGCCTTCTAAATCAATTTCGTCGATTACTTCTTCCACTGTCAATGGTTGATTTTGCAACAAGTCATTTACTTCATTCTTTCTTTGTCTCACGCGATATACTGCATATCCAGCGCCACCCACGAGGAATGCCAATAATATTCCAATAGCCCAAAGTGGGATATTGCCAAATAGTCCAGTATTTCCTTTTTGCGCATTAGCGTTTTCAAACTGCTTGCTAAGGGTATTATCAAAATCTCTCGCCATTACTTCAACCACTTTTGTATCTAAGCCGGCTGAAGCAGAGACTAAATTGATAATCTCTTGTTTATCTTCTTCTGTCAACTCCTGATTCACTAAAGCTCCTTGGTTTACTAAAACAGCTACTGTAATGTCTTTGATTTGTCCCTGAGCTTTAACAATCTTCTTGTTTAATTCATTTATTTCATAATTTATAGTCTGATTGGCTTTATCATATTTAGACGCTTCATTGCTGCCTTCAACATACTGAGTAATATCTTCTGAGTTCGTATCAGTTCCTGGTGCCCCACCAGCTTGTCCATTTATAACCTGCTCTTTCAACTCATTCATGCTACGAATAATACCATTGGTTTCCCCTTCAATAGGTGGTGAAAATTCTTTAATATCCGTTACTTCACTATCAAAGTCCAGCTTGACATTCACCATTACAGCTACATTTCCCGGACCATAGACTGTAGATAAAAACTCTTCGATACTATTTTTCAAGTCATTTTGCACTTGTTGTTGTAATCCCATCTGCGTTGTTGCATCGAAGTTCTCGCTATCCTTTTTATTCAACAACCTACCTAGATTATCAACTACTGAAATATTATCTGGTGCCAATCCTTTTACTGCATTTGATACCAACATAACTACCCCATCAATTTGTTCTTTTGAAAGTTCTTTACCTTTGTCCAAATTGACAAATACTGACGCTTTAGACTGCTGGGGATCAATTAAAAATTTTGTATCATCTGGTACGGATAAATTTACAATTGCATTTTTCACGCCATCGATTTCTTCGATTGTTTGTGCTAAAGAATTCTGTTGTGCTATAATAAAACGCTTTGTTCGTTCGTCATTTGTCATCGTTAAACTGCTAGTGCTCATCATATCTTCATATGAAAAACCTTCTTTTGGAAACCCTTCAATGGCCAAACTCATTTTTGCCTTATCGTAGTATTCCTTCGGTACCAAAAGGGTTGTTTTACCATTTTCACTTCCATCTGCATTCTTCCAAGGTATTTTCAGTTCATCAAGTTTCTTGGTCATCTCCCCGGCATCTGAGGTCGTCAGATTGTTATACAAAGGAGTGTATTCAGGTCTTGATGTAAAAAAGACCATCAATGAGATTGCAGTAATCACTAGTAATCCGCTAACACCAATTTTAATTTTTTGGGATTTATTCAAAGATTGATAAAATTCATTTAATTGCTGCTTCATTTGCTGTATTGTGTCCCCCATTAATCCACCTCATTTCATCATCATACAAATTCTGTTATAGCGGAAGCCTCATTATCTCTTTATAAGCTTCCATGATTTTGTTCTTAACTTCCATCGTGAACTGTAGGGCAATTTCAGCCTTTTGTGCAGCAATCATCACTTCATGAATATTCTCCGTTTCACCAATTGCAAGCATTTCGTCAGCTTGCTGAGACTGGAGTTCCAATTCATTTACCTTTCCGATCTCATCCTTTAAAAACCCCCCAAAGTCAATTTGTGGTTTATTCTCTTTTACTTGAAGATCGTTATTTCCTATACTCAAAACATTATTTATTTTCATTTAAAACCCTCCTTGACTTTAGCGACCAATCTCTAGTGCCTTCATGGCCATGCTCTTTGCAGAATTAATGCAGGTGACATTTGCCTCATAGGCCCTTGTGGATGAAATCATATTGATCATTTCAGCTACAATCTCTACATTGGGCATTTGTACATAACCATCCTTGTCCGCATCGGGATGACCTGGATCATAAACTCTCTTGAATGGTGACTTATCTTCCTTTACAGCTGTAACTTCAACCCCATTTCCCCCAACAATCCCGTTTTTTGCTGCGTCTAAGTGTTGCTGAAATGTCAAATTCGTTGATGCTTCTTTAAAAATAGGAACTTGTCTTCTATAGGGAGTACCACTACTTGTACGAGTGGTGTTGGCGTTGGCGATATTTTTGGATATGATATCCATCCTCAATCTTTCAGCCGTAAGACCTGTAGCACTGACATCAATTGCTTTAAACATACTCATTACCTACTACCTCCCATCCTTAACGATACTCTTTAGTTTGTTGAGTTTTCCAGTAACCCTTTGGGTCATCATATTATACCGAATAGTGTTTTTTGCTAGACTGGCCATTTCAACATCAATGTTTACGTTATTGCCATCCCGCCTGTACTTACTATTAAAATCTTTGCTTATACTGGGCTCAATATGATCAATATCAACAGCGCCAATCGGCATATGCTTTTCATGAGTCATTTTCCCTTCAATCCCTATGTTCAGAAGGCTATCCTTTAGTATGGACTCAAACTCTACACTTTCGCGCTTATAGCCTGGCGTGTTGACATTTGCAATATTGTTAGATATCGTCTCATTTCTTAACCATGATGCATTTAAAGACTTTTCAAGGGTCTTTATATTTCCAAAGGATTTATTTAGCATTAATGTGAACGCCTCCTATAATAAAATCTATAATATACGAAATTTCGACATTATTTATGTACTATAATTCAACAAGATTTTTCATTTTCCTTCTTTTTCCCAATATAATAATACAACAAATCTCACTAAAAAGCTGCAAAATTATGCGTTTTTTCGTCAAATAGTGCCTAAGGCCTTGCAAGTTTACATAATTATTTTATATTATACTATATTGCTGTGTAAAAAGATATTACCTCATTAGATTTTGAGGCAATTTAACACAACTGTAATTTTAAAATATTGAATTTTTATAAAAAAAAGCAACCTATTGATTTGGTTGCTTTTCGCAGGATATTATTATTCATATTTATCTTTTTAGCTTTTTCAATTCATCCGTTAACTTATCGTTTAAAATCTTGATGTGTGTACCCTTCATTCCTAAAGATCTGGATTCAATTACTCCAGCACTTTCAAACTTTCTTAATGCATTTACAATTACAGATCTCGTAATTCCCACTCTATCAGCAATTTTACTAGCTACTAATAGTCCCTCATTCCCTTCAAGCTCATCAAATATATGCTCTACAGCTTCTAACTCGGAGTATGAGAGGGTTCCAATCGCCATTTGTACAACAGCCTTTCTTCTTGCTTCTTCCTCTATTTCCTCACTTTTCGCACGAAGAATTTCCATGCCTACCACTGTAGCGCTATACTCAGCCAATACTAAATCTTCATCATTAAAGCTTTTCTCATGTCGTGCTAATATTACAGTTCCTAATCTTTGACCGCTCCCGTTGACAGGCACAATCGTAACAAGCTTATTATAGCTTTCTACATCATACTTGAAAATCTCAAGCAATGAGTCTCCCGTAATATTATATTGCGTCTCTACAATCTTAAGTAGTTCTTCATTGTATTCATCAGGAAATTTGTCTTCTCCAGTTTCAGGATCTGTAATGATTGGACAATCTGAAGCATCTGCAAGACTTACACCAAGTACTTTTCCTTTCTTGCTTGCAACATAAACATTGGCATCAAGTATCTCACTCAGTGTTTTACACATCTCGGAAAATGATACTGGCGCCTTGCCTGTTTGCTGTAGGATTTTATTCAGTCGTCTTGTTTTTTCTAATAATGTACTAGCCATTTTTCTCCTCCTTCGCTTTATTAACCATGATATAGATCTATTCGAATCATGAATAGAGAAATAACCTCCACCTAACACTCGCTCTGACAGTTTTATCAAAATCTAATCCCGTGATGACGCTTGCCAATTCAAAACAAACATCAGCAATCAATAGATCAACTACTGTAAGAATGGTTTTGAATTAATAGCGAAATATCACAGTCTTTCATCATATTCATATCTTTTTCAGTAGGCTGGATTTTTATTCCTTCAGATTCTTTTAGCAGGTCTTACATATAATATCAGAGCTTTTTTAAATCCAATTAACTATATTTAGAAAGGTTCCTCATAAGCATTATTCATCTGATCCTTCGCTTTATAACAAACATAATGATATACATATTGTTTTAAGATGAAAGACATATTTCGAGAAACTAAGAGAATGTTAGCACATTTTGTCATAATTTGCAAGATAAAAAAGTTAAAATTTTCATAATAGATTGACAAACACTATTCCTCTTCGCCTTGACGCTTATATTTACACTCCTTGCTTGAACACTGAATTATAGTTCCTTTTTTTGTTTTCTTTTCAACAAGAAGCGTTCCACACTCTGGACACTTTTCATCGATCGGTTTACTCCATGTAACAAAATTACATTTAGGAAAGTTTATACACCCATAAAACAATCGACCTTTTTTTGATCTTCTTTCGACAATTTCCCCTTGGCAGTGAGGACAAGGAACACCAATTTTATGCACAAAAGGTCTTGTATGTTCACATTCAGGATATCCTGAACAAGCGAGGAATTTTCCAAATTTACCATATTTCACAACCATGTGCTTTCCACATTCTTCACAAATTTCATCGGTGGCTTCCTCAACCAACTCAATTTTTTCAATTTCTTCCTCTGCGTGTTTAAGCACAACACTGAAAGGCTTATAAAAATCGTCAATTACCCTAATCCAGTCTAATCTTCCTGCTTCAACTTCGTCAAGTTTTATTTCTAGTTCAGCTGTGAAGTCTTGATCAACGACATCGCTAAAATACTCTTCCAGCAATTCAGTAACAATAAGTCCAAGTTCTGTAGGTTTTAACGCTTTGTTCTCCTTTTCAACATATCCACGACTTAGGATGGTTGTAATAATTGGTGCATAGGTACTAGGTCTTCCAATACCTTTCTCTTCCAATTCTTTTACCAAAGTAGCTTCTGTAAACCTAGGTGGTGGTTGTGTAAAATGCTGTTTAGGATCGAGGCTATCATGTACTAGCTTATCATTTAACTCAACTTCTGGAATTTCTGTATCGGAAACCGTAGCATAGGTATATACCCTCAGAAAACCATCAAAAACTAATTTAGACCCTGAAGCCTTGAAGATATATCCATTATTCGCTATATCCACCGCATATGTATCATAAAGAGCATTTTTCATTTGACTCGCCACAAATCGCTCCCAAATTAACTTATACAGCTTATACTGATCGTTCGTAAGGGATTCTTTTATATGATCAGGAGTTCTCTCAATATCCGTTGGCCTGATCGCTTCATGGGCATCTTGTGCTTCCTTTTTGGTTTTATATTGTTTCTCTTCTTCTGGGAGATATTTTTCAGAAAAAGTATTAACGATATATTGACGACCTTTTTCTTTTGCCTCATCAGATATTCTGGTAGAATCTGTTCTTATGTAGGTAACAAGCCCTACGGATCCCTCAGCTTTCAACTCAATCCCCTCATAAAGCTGCTGGGCTACGATCATTGTCTTTTTCGTCGTAAATCCCAATCGATTGGCCGCTTCTTGTTGCAAACTGCTGGTAGTAAAGGGTGGATAAGGATTTCTTTTCTTCTCTCTTCTCTTAACATCGGAAACAACATATTCGCTTTTATTCAGCCTTGCCAAAATTCCCTCTACTTCATCTTTCGAATGAATCTCAATCTTCTCTTGATCCGATCCGTAAAATTTGGCCTCTATTACTTCTTTTGAATTCTTTTTTCTAAGATATGCAGCTATACTCCAATACTCTTGTGGTATAAATTCACTGATTTCTTTTTCTCTATCACATATGAGCTTTGTCGCAACAGATTGCACTCGGCCAGCACTCAGCCCTTTACGTACCTTTCTCCATAAGAGAGGGCTTATACTATAGCCTACTAGACGGTCTAGTACTCTTCTGGCTTGCTGCGCATCTACAAGACTCTTATTGATCTTTCTCGGCTTTTTCACAGCGTTCTTGATCGCTGTTTCGGTTATCTCATTGAACTCAATTCTGCATTTGTCATTCTCTTCAATGGATAAAATATGTGCCAGATGCCATGATATCGCTTCCCCTTCTCTATCAGGGTCGGTTGCCAATAGTATTTTCTTTGCTTTTTTAGCCTCTTTCTTCAATTCCTGTATAACGGGCCCTTTTCCTCTTATTGTAATATAATTAGGCTCATATTCATGTTCAACATCAATACCCATTTTACTTTTAGGAAGATCTCTCACATGTCCAACGGAGGCTGTTATTTTATAATTTTTGCCTAAGAATTTTCCTATTGTTTTTGCTTTCGCAGGAGACTCTACGATTACTAGGGATTTTGCCACTTTTTCACCTCCATATAATAAAACAATAGTTATTATATCAAAAACCTATTGTTATTTCAAAACACTTCGTCTTGTTTATCTTGCTATCAATATTTTTCCCGGTAAAAGTTCTACTAAACCTTTTAATTGCAAAATAGTAACAATACTGTTTATATTATCAATACTTTGCTTCGTTTTCAAGGATAAAATTTCCATATGGACAGGTTGGCATTCCTTAACTGTGTGGTATATCTCCATTTCATGAGTACTTAGCTCTATCATTTGCTGATCTATAGCCTTCACTTCCTCCATTCCTAATTCTTCAAGGATATCTTCTACGCAAGTTACAATCTTGGCTCCATCTTTAATAAGCTGATTTGTACCCCTACTTAGGCTACTATTGATATTTCCAGGTACAGCAAAAACCTCTCGCCCTTGTTCCAAAGCAAATTCTGCAGTAATCAAAGACCCGCTCTTTTCGTTTGCTTCAATAACAACAATACCTTTTGCCATTCCACTAATAATACGATTACGTGGCGGAAAATGATTGGGTAAAGGTGGAGTGCCTATGGCATATTCAGAGACTACAGCACCATTTTTTTGTATTTCCTTCATGAGTGAATAATTTGATTTTGGATAGCAAATATCTACACCACATCCTAATACAGCAATGGTTCTGCCACCATTATCTAAGGCTCCCCTATGGGCAGCTGTATCAATACCATATGCCATGCCACTTACAACTGTAATACCTCTTTTCGCCAAATCTCCAGCCAATTTATATGCCGCCCACTTCCCATAAGGTGTTGCCTTCCTAGCACCAACAATAGCTACAGCAGTTTCATCATCTGTATGGATACTTCCAATTTTATAAAGCAAGTATGGTGGATCATAAATATTTCTGAGATTGCATGGAAATTCCATATCGTTTCTTGATAATATATCTATACCTAGTTTTTCTATAATTATTCTCTGCGCTTCAATTCTTTCTTCATCTCTATTTTGTAATATGTTATGAATTATGTTTTCATTTATTCCATCACTTCTCAACAATTCGCTGGCAGATGCAAAAAAAACATTTCGTGCGCTCCCAAATCGGCGAATGAGTGCTTCAATCGTTTTTAAACCTACACCATTTACATAATTTAACCAAGCAAGATAGTATTTTTCCTCCATTATTTATCACCCTTACCATCATGGATTCCAATATTTTCTGTCTAGATTTCTATATTGAATGGCCTCAGCTATATGTGTCACTTGGATTTTCTCACTACCACTTAAATCTGCAATTGTCCTACTTAATTTAACGATTCTATTGTAGGCCCTTGCACTAAGTCCAAGCTTATTAAATGCTGTCTCTAAAAGCTCCTTCTCAGCGCTTCCCATTTTACAATACTTCTTTATTAGCTTGGGCTTCAGCTGGGAATTAAAAAGTATACCATCTTTTTCATATCGCTCAAGCTGAATTTTACGGGCTTCATTTACGCTTTGTTTCAGTTCTAAGCTGCTCCTCGTTCCCTGTTGAATCTGCAATTCACTGTATTTCACTGGAAATACCTCTATATGCATGTCAATACGATCTAAAAGAGGACCAGAAATTTTAGATAAATATTTTTTAATTTGAGGTGGCGTGCAGCTACACGGATGGACGCTATCGCCGTAATAGCCGCAAGGGCAAGGATTCATGCTGGCTACTAGAATGAATTTAGAGGGATACGTAAGTGTTCCATTTACCCTAGATATAGTTACAATTTCATCCTCAATAGGCTGCCGCAGCACTTCCAATACATTCCTTTGAAATTCAGGAAGTTCATCTAAAAAAAGGACTCCATAATGAGCAAGGGAAACTTCCCCGGGCTTAGGCATTCTTCCTCCGCCAATCAAGGCAATGCTAGAAATAGTATGATGGGGGGATCTGAAAGGTCTTTTTGTTATCAGAGAAGAATAGTTTGTTAGCAGCCCAGCAATACTATGTATTTTTGTAACTTCAATAGCTTCCTCATAGGTCATATCTGGAAGAATACTTGGAAATCTTCTTGCAAGCATTGTTTTCCCTGATCCCGGTGGACCTATCATCAATATGTTATGTCCACCAGCTGCTGCAATCTGAAAAGCCCGCTTTATGCCCTCCTGTCCTACAACATCACTAAAATCATCTATTCCCTCCGATGCATCCTGCCTTTCTACGACTGGTTTTCTCTGTGCTGGAACAGCAGTTATTTCCTCATTAAAGAATTGGACAATTTCATATAAGTTTGAAAAAGAATATATTTCAATATCCTTTATGATTGCTCCTTCCTCTGCATTTTCCTCTGGTAGTATAATCTTATTGAATCCATTATTTCTCAACGCAATGACCAATGGCAACACACCTGTGACTCTATTGATCTTTCCATTAAGAGATAACTCACCAATGAATGCATATTCCTTCATTTTATCATTTTTAATAATCCCTGCAGCATCTAACACGCCTAAAGCCATCGGTAAATCTAAATGAGTCCCTTCTTTTTTCGTGTTGGCTGGTGCTAGGTTAATCGTTATCCTTTTCATGGGAAATTCAAAACCTGAATTCTTGATGGCTGCTCGAATTCTTTCCTTCGATTCTTTTACAGCGGTGTCAGGTAGGCCCACAATATTTAGTGCTGGAAGACCATTTGATATGTCTACCTCAACCTCTATGGTACTTCCATCAAGTCCATTCAGTGTACAGCTAAATATTTTTGATAGCATTTTTTCTTCCACCTCAATACAATTGGAAATCTTTTCATATTCTATAGTTCAATCCCTTTTTCCATTATCCTTCTTTTTTTCTAAATTTTCGATAAATTCTTCATTGTCTCCTTTATTGTAAAATAAAAGTGCATAATTGGATGACTCAAAATACATAGCATCATAATTGATTTTATGTTGTGAAGCAGTTAATTTCTCACGCTTAATCATCGATGGAAGATTTTCTTTAAACTCTTCAACTGTCATTTCATATTGTAAATTTTCAATAGATCTAACGAAAATTCCCATTTCGTATCCCAAACTGCCGTGTTTAGGACAGAAGTCGTAGATTTATGCAGTATACTAGGTTCCTCGGAAACTCTAATCATCACATGAATTTTGATTTTTCTTTATATAGAATAAAATTGCTGGTAGCTTTTAAACAAGAACACCCCTCCTATAAAGGATTTCCATTGCTGTTTGGAAATTCTTTATGTTTTTTCAGTTTCTAAACTTATATTTAATGCTAATTCGATGTATAAACATAATTAGTTTTGTTAATAATCAAGTCAACCCCTAAACTCCACCCAGTTGGCTGTCAATAATAGTTTAAAAAGCTAATAAGGGCGGTGAATGGATATGAAATTGAACATTTGTCTTGAGTTTGATACGCAAAGTTTGATAATTATAGCCAGTGTGCTTAATATCATAGATGCTCTACTATCCATTTACTTAAGATAAAATCGTCGAAGTACTGAAGATATTTTTCAAAGTACTTGAGATTAGCAATAAAAACCAATGATAACCTTTATTAGCTAAATGGGTGGAGTGAAAGGGAAATGATTATGTTACTGTTATGGTTATTTATATAAAATATAATATTGATTTCCTTTCAAAAATCAGGTAAAAATGAAACATGGTATTGTTTTATATAAAGTTTAGAGCTCGAACCTGATGAATATCGTGAACTTAGAAATTTATTAGTCCTAAAAACAAAATAAGACAGCCTCTTTATCCAAGTTGATATTACTTGGATTTTTATTTGTAGATATTGTTGACTCCCTCCCCTTCACTAAACTATAATTTTGTAACCTTGTCCCTCAGATTTGAATACTATAGATTAGAAAAAGAGTTCTTGATTGACTCATAGATTCATTATAATACTCCTCACAAACTACCCGATCCCCCTCGGGTAGTTCGATTCATTAGGCCATAGTTTTACAAACATTTTTGGAATTATGTGCGATGTTATTTGTATACTTATTATTTCGTAACATTAATATCTCTTCTGATTTAATTTTTTATTTTCCTCATATTTGTAGCCGCTCTGCATAATATGTATTATCTTTACGCTAAATCAGGGAGGGATCAAAGTGTATTATTATTGGCGTAGTACATCAACTTACAGCATTGCTATTCATACAACGGCTCGTACACTCACCTTATACCGTAACGGACAATGGTTTAAGTCTTATCCTGTTGCTGTTGGAAAATCAGCTACTCCTACGCCTAAAGGCACATTTAAAATTGTAAACAAATCTATAAACCCAGGTGGTCCTTTTGGTGTGAGGTGGATGGGATTAAGCAAACCTCATATTGGAATTCATGGCACAAATAATCCTTCTTCTATCGGAAAATTCATATCTAATGGTTGTATAAGAATGCATAATAAGGATGTTATTGAACTTTATAATCTAGTCCCAATCGGAACCACTGTGAAGATTGTGTAAATATTTTCCTTTTATCAACGTCATCAAGATTCTACTTTGTATCATAAACAGTTCTGCTTACGGAATATATTGTACTATCATAATCTTAACATTTAGGAGTTGGTACAATGTCAATGTCTGGATGTAGATTCAAGAAAACCTGTGATGCCCATAAAGATAGTTTTAAAAATTTCCCTGAGCACTTTGTCAAGCTGATTGAAAATCATTACTGTAATGGTAATGAAACTAAGTGTGCTCGCTACATTGTAGGAAAACAATTAGGTCGTGATAAAATCCCTCCGACTCTCAAGCCTAATGATACACAAAAAGCTAAAAAACTAATTAAATAAACTACATTATCTGGAGAGTGTTGTAATTAACCCTCTCTTTTTAAATGAATCAAAACGCAATTATCTGCACCCCAAAGGTAAATATTTAATATTCTAATAAGAAGGGGTGATTCTTATGCTCTACCATGTTCAGCGAGGCGATAGCTTAAGTAGCATTGCAAAAAAATTCAACACTACAAGCAATACGATTCTCCAAGCAAATGTTGTCTGTAATCCGGATTTCATTTTCGTTGGCCAGCCTCTGATAATTCCAGACCCTAATACTAACTTGCCCAAAGCGGGCGGTCTTCCATATTACATTTTACTTCCAGGAGATACATTGAACTGTCTTTCAAGACAATTCAATGTATCATTACAAACACTCGTTGCAGCCAATCAAATCCATGATACCAATCTTATTTATTCTGGTGATGAATTATTAATTGTTCAAGATATCGCTGACCCAGAAGAATTCTATCAAAGTTGGAAACGGATTGGAGATATAAACTGCGATCTAATTACCCCATTAGAAGAATACGGTATCTTCTACTTAGGCTCATTTCAGTGGCAAGCGCTAGGTCAAAAGTATGTTCCATACCCAATTGACCTATTAAGTCATCCATGTGAAACAGTCCGTTTCTATGCCGCAATCAGTCTGGGTAGACTTGCATATGGATTGAGGGCTAAAGAAGAACTTAGATATGTCGCAAGAAATGATCCAAGTAGTGCTGTTGCTGAAATAGCTGCCTTAGCGCTTAGACGTATCAACTTGGTAGAAGTACAAGGTAATAGACTCCATGTTATGACCAATCCAAATCGTTTACTAACTCAACCTGATTTAGCTTCACCAAGTACTACAATTTCCCAAGGAATCAGAATAATCGTATTACGTTGGAATATCCCTAGTCCCACCAGTGAAGAAGGTCCTCGTGGAGGCATACAAATATATGATCAAGTTATGGTAGTTAACACTGGTCAGGTAGGCTTTATGCCAAGGCTAGGATTCAACGAAATTACATTTATCTAATTCCCGCTACCAGAGGATATTTCTTCTGGCTTTTTATTCGATGTTGCATTTTGAATATACCTTATAAAAACCTTACAGGATTATCATGTTCACTGTATAGGACATGCTTACAAAGCCTAACCGAGGAAGTTTATGTACAAGATTCGCTCAAATTCTTAGAAGTACTATTCTTGAATCAAGCCCAGATATATGTGCTATAACTCACGTAAGAAGTATTGGGCCAACTATTGCAGGTATGTCAACTAGTAATCTTCAATCATAACAACTACTTTAATTCTATCTTCTCTTTCCCTTCTAATTCACAAAGAATTCTTACTTTGCTTTTGTCATAAACATTCCAACTTAGTTTTCCACCCTGCCAGTTCAGAGCAGGAGCTGTTAATTTATATAGTATGTTCGTATCCTCAGAAACTTTATCTTAAACAATAATCTTTTGATTTGGACATTCTCAAGTCGGATATATTTATGAATAGAAACAATGAAATCCTCCTTTAACCTATGAGCTTCTATCCTTGTGATAGGGCTCTATTTTTTACTTTGTCTAAACTTATATTTAACGATACTCAAAACTATTGCTTCATTACTTTACAGCTTGTCACACTTTTTTCTCCATTGCATAAGTTATACCGCTGGAGAGGGGGTGAACTTTTGAAAAAAATTTACTATCATTATTCTTTTTGGTCTCTCGGCAGCATTTGCCATCTCTTTTATTTTCCAGAACCAAATTTTCCTATTCTCCCATATGATTATAGGATTGTTTATGACCTAGGATATACCTCTAGCACTTATTATCTAAAATAGTAAATATAATTCTCTCAATAGGAATAGAAAGACATTCTCCTGATACGTCATTTTATTCCTATTATTCTATCTGTTAAAAGATTATGACTTCCATGGTGACTTATTTCCAATAAATCAGCTTAGCCAACATCGATAAAGGAACCTTCTAAGCTCCCCACTTGTGTCGATCCGCTGGACTGATTTACATCTGAAGTTTGTTCGACAGGGATATTCCCTGGTTCTACATTATCTTATAAGGGCGCTGGCTCCGCAGAACAACCAGTAGAAAATATAAGCGCAGATATTATTAGCAGTAATATCATATAGATGCTTTTAAAAAACTTTTTATTCATTTTGCTACACTTCAAATTATCCAGAGTAGTCTTTGTATCCGACGACATTTCAGTTTCAATTATACCTTAGTTAATTCATTCATAGCAGATAGTTGTGGTACTTCTTCTATATATTGCATTTGCTTTTTCTAAATTTTATCTTTATAATTACTTCATCAAGTGTTAGGAGGCCCATCATGGAAGAATCAAAAGGAAAAATACCTGGCTTTACCGTTATAGGTTCTTTTTTATTCGCACTTTTAGTCTTAGCGATTCAATCTGGATTGTATATCCCTTTTGAAATAGCAGCATTCTTTCCCTTCTTCAACTCAAATCCTAATTCAATGACTTTTTTACAACTTGCTGAAGAATTATTTGTTTTTTTAATAGTTCTTCTTTATCTAAATCGATACGCTAAAAAAAGATTTTCTCAAGGCATTACTTTAGGAGGTAAACCCTCTTTAAAAACTTGCTTGTATATCCTATTGCTCATGGTAGGTTATAATTTGTTCATTGATAATACACTTATGCAGCTTCTGAAAGATATCCCTCCAGATGAGTATCTTATAGATTATTTTGAAGAATTATCCGTAAGTCCAATTGTACTAATTCTATTGGTGGTTATTACAGGTCCTATATATGAAGAAATTCTTTATCGAGGCATTATTATGAAAGGTTTATTACTGAGAAATAAGCCTTGGGTGGCGGTAGTCACTTCCTCAATAATATTCGGTTTAATACATTTAAACATTCACCAAGGTCTCAATGCATTTATAATAGGCTTAATTTTTGGATTTATTTATCTAAAGACTGACTCTTTGATTCCAAGCATTGTAATGCATATTTTCAATAATTTCATTGCTGTAAGTGAACTTCTTTATTTTGATGGCAATTTTAATCTAGTGGCTTTAATAATAGGCAGTTTTCTGCTTATTTTATCACTAAAATATTTCATTAGTTATAAAACAATTAGTGAAGCAAATTTCGCCTCTCAAGAGGAACCAACGTAAAAGATCAGCCATCAAGCTGATCTTTTATCATATCTTTCTATGAAAACCCATTTTAAATATTTTGTGACACCTAATCAGTGATATGCATACCATGAATTGGGACAGGGCACTATGCTTAGTTGTTTGCATTATGCATTGCCTCAAAATATTATGATTGGAGGAAAATCTATGTCAAATGAAATTTCTATTGAGCAGGTTTTGCCTGACACATGTCAAATCTTAACTCAAGGTGGTGTAATTGTTGGTGCCATAGGAGCATTTGTGCTTGAAGGTGGTAGCCCTAACACTTTAATTGGGAGAGTAGTATCTTGCGAATCTCAAGAACCAATACCATTCATTAGAATTATATTGACTGAAAGTTTTGGATCAATCCCAGTAGGAACGCTAATGTCCATTGATGCACGGGATATCGCAGCATTTGGACCAATCACTGCGTAATTCAATAAACTAATATATAGTCCTGCGGGTAGATACTTCCATACGATCTGCCCGCTTTTTAATTCTTTTCTTTTTACTTATCAAGGAGGTAGCTGCCAGTGTGCTGCTTATTGTCTATCTTCTCTCATTCAGCTTTATTATTTACAAGATTATCTCTAAACTAGACCCTCAGAAGGCTTTTGCTGCGCTCAAATTTGCATCTGTTGTACTAGCAATAAAACCTAGTTATGATCCAAACTATCCTTCTAATTCATAAAGGGGCCTACCGAATTTTCCGTACTTTACTTCTCTCAATTGTATATGCCTCCCTTTGTTTATAAATAATGCAATACTAACTCTTACAAAATCTCAAATTACTCTAATATCTTTTTTAATTACATAAACATAGTATATTTCAGTATGGTTCCAATGTCCTATTTTAGCAATATGGCACTTCAAACGCTTACATAATTTTACATGACATGCTATAATATAACAACTTGAAGCTATATTGAGAGGAGTGTGTTTAGATAAAAAAACATTCTTTCAATGAAACATATATTTAGTATTATTTTTTAAAAATTATTCTATGGCTAGGAGGATTACTAATGACAATCCAAAGAAAACTCATCTTATTGTTTGCACTCTTCATCTTTACATCTACTCCTGTAGTTGCAGTATCAATGGAATCTAATACAACCAATACTAATTTTTCAGAGATAAATGTATCTATTAACGGAGAATTTGTACAGAATAATTTCCCTGTGCTTAACTTCAATGATGAAATACTGCTACCCTTAAACGCTATAGCAGATTCTATAAATGGTGCCATAGAGTGGAATAGCGAAACAAAAACAATAAATATTATTAAACCTGAAGTGACCATGATATTTGCCAAAAATGCAGACTATGAAGATGGTATATACACTTTAGGTAATTTTTCAAATAAAGCATGTGTTCATGTTAAGGATTTCTATGTATATACAGCCGTGTCTAATCTTAATCCCGGTGAATATCACTATAGAATGGTTCTTTTAGATCCGGATAAAGAAATAGTTTCCAGTAGTGAAGAATTTAGTGTTCAAATAACAGATGACATTCCTCAGTTAATTGATCTTACCCAGTTTACCAATATTAACTTTACAAAAGTAGGTAATCATAAAGTACAGATTCAAATGAAGGTCAATGGATCATTTAAAACGCTTTATGAAACAACGTTGCTAGTGTTTCAAGATTAATTTAATAAACCTTATTCTTTTATAACTAGGGCGCCTTTAACAAGGCGCTTTTTTACTCTGTCATACAGATTTCACTAAATATTTTTATTGATTGTAGATTTTTTGTAGTAATAATTAGGATAGCTTTTGTTTTAATGAGTAATGCTACATTCATAAAATAGAAACATGACTATAATCTTGAGGAGACATCCTTTGAACATAAGTTTATTCATAACAATTATTGCGTTATTTCTAATCTTTTCATCGTCTAACATGGAAGATTATCAATCGATATGCAATCTTATTTTAGTGCAATTAAATGTTCCATTTGAGTTGACAATTAATCTAGAATACTACATAATAAATATAAAGTTTTCTAGGGTTCCGCAGCTTATGGCTGGTCTGGTCCAAGAGAAAACATACAGTTATCTGTGTACACGGAGGGAGAAAAGCCCGGGAAAATATCTTAGATGATATTTTTCTGGGTTTATTTTTTTATCAAATACTAATTCATGCTATCAAGTCGAAGGAGGTCAATTCCTATGAATAAAAAGCACTTTTGTTCGTGTAAAGATCTTAACTGTAAATTAAATCCCCATAATCATGATTACGGCTGCGATCCATGCGTTAAAAAATGTTTTCTATGATTGCAGTTATTTTTATGCCAGAAAGGAGTTTTATTTCACTCGCAATAAAACTTTTAACAGTCTCTATTAATACAGAATAACAAAGAGTAGTCGATTTAATATCCAGCTACTCTTTGTTTTATTTTATGAAATGTGTATTTCACCGCATAAGAAATATCCATAGTTATTATTTACTTTTTGAAATTTTATCTGTATTCTCAATATACAAAGAGATCTCTCCACATTCAGGACAAATTGCAACTTTAGGCTTTTCTATTCTGTTGGCAAAGATGCCGATACCTTCAGCTATTTTAATACCATATCCTGCACCTTCAACCTTCACATCAAATCCCTCAACCATCTCACATTGACACTGCCGACAAATTCTCATTTTCGTTCCCTCCATCCTGTATTATGTAAATAACCCTTACTTCGCAATATAAGAAAATTGCATAATAAATGTACTAAAGAGTAGTCTCATTATGTGTGTCGCTTAGCTCAAATAATATCTTTAAATTTCTTGGAATAGCATCAAGCCAATCATTTAAACCTAATACTTTTGATTTCTGTTTTAGAGCGAGGGAAAATGAATCAAAATAGTTTCCTGATAATAACATATCAGTTTCTTCTTCACTAAATTTGATTGATTCTACAACATTATTCACATATTCTTTATTCATTGGACAATTAATTTGACATTTCAAACAGTCATATAAACAATGATGTATCGATAACGGTATCCATTCTGGAAATTCATCTGAGTTTTCATTAAAATATGACAAACATCTTTC
Organism: Anaerosolibacter carboniphilus; assembly: GCF_014205875.1. Lineage (GTDB taxonomy): Bacteria > Bacillota > Clostridia > Peptostreptococcales > Thermotaleaceae > Anaerosolibacter > Anaerosolibacter carboniphilus. The sequence continues at coordinate 4,599 of NZ_JACHEN010000015.1, read as the reverse complement.
ATTATCTATTAAAAAACGTTCTTCTCTAATAGCTTCTGTAGGGCAATTGTTGAAGCAAATATTGCAATTAATACATCTATTAGCCTGTCGCATTTCCCCCCAATCATCATTCTCACAGGGTATGTCTGAGAAATAAGCAATAAAGGAAAAAAAACTACCCATTCCCTCTATATAACAGATATTATTCCTGCCATAGACTGCTAAACCACTTTGGGAAGCTAATCGTTTCAGCGGCAGATTGGGTGCAGCTTTTATATGATAATGTTTTGGTGTGAGAAAATTATTCAGATATTTTTCAGTATTATCAAAGTCAGACTTTACAAGACTTACAAAATTATATTTTTTGCCCTGTCTCACAAACTCCACTTTTGCATAGGACGGATGTGGAACAGCGATAATGATGATAGATTTTATTACAGATTCAACAGTCGGTACATCCAACTTATACAAGTTATTCACAATCCATCTTTGAAAACCATTTAAACCCTCGTCCTTTTCGAAGAGTTCAATCTCGTTTTTAAGATTTTGCAAACACTTTATAGATAGCATTTGTAGTTTGTCACCATGTATCAATGCCTCCTGTTTTAGCAAGTCAGCCATACTCATATTCTAAATCCTCCTGTTATATAAATAATTTAAAAGCTTTTAGATAACCAGAAGTTTTCGAGTTCAACTCAATTTCAATTGCATTGCATTCGATTCATAACTTTGCTTTGTATTATAGAAATAATGTATATTACTCCGAATAAGGATTATACTCGTTTTATTCAATAGGCAAATTATGCTGTTTTAAGAAAGATAGTTTATCCCAGTAACCTCTTTGAAATAAAATCTTATCATTCACTATTTGAAAAAAACCGCAACCTCTTAAACCCAATGGATCGCGCCATTCCAAAATTGCCCATTGTCCATCTTCAAAAATATTTTCAACGATACAAACCATTTTTGCTTGAGCAAATTCTTGTTCAAACATTTTCTTTATAGCCTCTTTCCCAATAACTGGCTCATTGGCAACCTGATGGTTTATTGCACTGTTATCATATAATTCTGAAATAATTTCTGCATCTGCATCATTAAATGCGTCAACCCATTGACAAAGTATCTCTTTTGGCTTCATATAATTTACCTCCTGTTTGAATAAATAATCTGTACCTTGTAATTTTCTACAACCGTATATTACTTATTCTACCATATAATAACAGTTCTTGGATGACCAGAAGCTTTTAAATATTGCTCAATTACTATTTCTTGCATTGCTTTGGAAGAGATATAGTAGCTAAAACCATATTAATAAACTAGTTAAAACAAAAACTCTAAACGAAATAAAAATACTACTAATACAAAGAGCTATAGCGAAAACTCTAAACTTTGTTTTCGTTGCTATCAAATATGAAATTACTATTATTGGCAGCAAATATAGTAAAGCTACATAAAAAAACTCCTATCTATCAGTGATGATTTCTATGACAGAAAGGAGTTCTATTTCACTCGCCTATAAATTATTTCACACTCTATAAGCTAGGCATATTTATCATTTTTCAAAAAAGCTATAAAAATTATTTAATTATTTACTTTTACTTTAATGGATATTGCTGAGTTGTACAAGATTCTAAAACTAGCAATATAATTTTTGCACAACTCAAGTTATTTAGTTTCTATTCTATGTGAATATTCATAGCTCTTTTAATGTCTTCAACAATCTTGTTGCCAACCATATTTGCCTTCTCACTACCTGCCAGTATAATATCACGTACTTCACTTTTATGCTCCTCATAGTAAGCTCGTGTTTCTCTAAATGGAGCAACAAGACAATTGATCTTTTCTGCTAAAAGTTTTTTACAAGCTACGCAACCAACATCTGCATTTCTGCACATTTCGTAAATATTTTTATATTCGCTAGGGTTAAATACCTCATGATATTTGCTTATCGTACATATATCCGGATTACCTGCATCTTTTATCTTTATTCTATTTCTATCGGTTGCAGCTGATTTTATTTTTGCATTAACATCTTCAACGGCGTCTGATAAATAGATTGCATTACCAAGACTTTTACCCATTTTTGAATTTCCATCTAATCCAATAAGTCTTGGAGTATTGCTAAGCAATGGTTTTGGCTCTTTAATAATAACCTTTCCTTTCCCATATAAATCATTAAATCTTCTTGCAATTTTTCTTGCTTGCTCTATGTGAGGAATTTGATCATCTCCAACTGGAACTAAATCCGCATCACAAAAGGTTATATCCGCTGTTTGGCTAACAGGATATCCTAAAAATCCATAACTTAAATCATCATATCCATATTGTTTTGCCTCTGTTTTTATAGTTGGATTATGTCGTAATGAATTAACTGAAACAAGCATTGAATAAAATACTGTCAATTCTGCAATCGCGCTAACTTTAGATTGTAAAAACATAGTTATCTTATTCGGGTCTAACCCTACTGATAAATTGTCAATCGCAACATCATAAATGCTTTTATTTAATAACTCTGGTCGTTCAAAATGTGTTGTCAACGCTTGTATATCTGCTAATATAATGAAGGTATCATATTCGTCTTGCAATTTTACTCTATTTTGGAGACTACCTACATAATGCCCCAAGTGTAACTTTCCAGTTGTTCTATCACCTGTTAAAATTCGTTTCATTTTAAATGCCTCCTTTAGAATATTATTTTAAAATAGACACCACCAACCATCTTCCATGAAATCGCCTCCTTAAAATAAAAAACTCCCATCCCAAAAGGGACAGAAGTTCATTGTTCTGTTTAGCCACCCAAAATAACAAATTTCACGTACCAACATACGCTTCCATTATAACGGTTAGGATTTCCGTCAACATCTACTAGCAAAGCTTTCGAGTTGCCCTCATAAGTCCATTCAACATAGATTGAAATGCTATATTTTCACCATCAATAGCTCTCTGTAAATTCAAAGCCTTATGTCTACTACTCTTACTCATCGGTTTTAATTATATTTACATTATACACATTAAAAATCTATCCTGTCTATTTATTTTTCAACTTTTCTAGCAACACACAGTACTCCCTATGCATGGTATTACATATAACGGTTCATATTCCAAACAGACATTAACTCACACACACTTCCTTGAAGTACAATTGGTAGAGGTTGTTACTTTTGGCTCTATATTTACGCTTTTATAACAAGTCCAAATAATTTTGAAAAGTCTACTGCTTGCATAGGAGAAACGATTGCACCCCTAATATCTTCGGGTCGTATACCTACTCCTTCAAAATCGGAATTACTCAAGTCTATTCCTGATAAGCTTGTTCCGGACATCTGACTTAGTTTAAAATTGCATTTTCTAAACTCAACCTTATTAAAATCACTGTGTTGAAAGTTACTATTTTCAAATATACAATCTGATAAGATCACATTTTTCATTTGAGTATAATTCATTAAAACAAATTGACCATTGCAGTTATTCATACAAATGTTCTGGAATGTAGCCTCATTGAGATTTAGCCCCATCAGCTTACAGTCTATAAACTCCGTTCTATGAATAATTGCCCCACTAAAATTTGCGTTTGACAAATCACAGTTTTCAAATCTTACATCAGTAAGTTCTAATGAATTCAATGTGATACCTTTGAAATCTACTTTATTAAAGATCACACCTTCAAAGCTTACTTGACTAGCTGCTTGTCTTTTGATTCTGCAATCTGATATATAGATATTCTTAATACTACCTTCATCTTCAATATCAATAATTTTCGTACACGTTTGTTCAATATCCTTTATAAATTTGGGCTTAATTATTTTGGGAAGAACTTGCTTATTATTCATAGTGCAATCTCCTTAAACTTATTTTTCATTTTTATACTTAAATAAAATCTAGAACTTAACTTATGCTATAAGGCTGACGTTATTTATAATACGATTCTGCGTGACAGCAGCAAATGATGAAATGACAGTATTAATTAATGCCAGTTTACTATCTGCCACTAACTCCTCAGATAAGTTGATCGGATTTCCAAATTTATTTCGCCATCCTTAGTATCGATACTTTCGATTTATCCAATTGATATTACCCGTTTTACAGATATTATAAATAGATGATACAATAATTTACAATAAATGTCTATACAACCATGAACTCGTAGATTGTAATCAAAAATTTACAGCATTAATTATGTATAAATAAAGAAACTCAGAAGCAATTGCTTCTGAGTTTCTTTATCAAACCAGCGACGACCTACTCTCCCAAGGGGCTACCCCCTAAGTACCATCAGCGCTGAAGGGCTTAACTTCTGTGTTCGGTATGGGAACAGGTGTGACCCCTTCGCTGTAGTCACTGGATTTGTGTGGCTTCGCCACCGTTGTCGGTTATCGGTTGTCTGTTATCAGTTATTTACGTCATTCTCTTTGGCCTTTTTAACTCCAAAGAACTACCCTAACAACTGTAAACAGTCAACGGTCAACCGTCAACTAAAGGCATATACCTTCAAAACTGAACAATGATTTAGAGAATCTATACAATATTGGTCAAGTCCTCGACCTATTAGTATCGGTCAGCTAAAGACATTACTGCCCTTACACCTCCGACCTATCAACCAAGTAGTCTACTTGGGGTCTT